>JAWKLW010000001.1:0-7649 GCA_041392555.1 Saprospiraceae bacterium
GAAAGATAAACTAAGAAAAGGGACAGAAATCACCGTTTACTTTAAAAAACTAAAAGAGACTGAAGTAATAAACAATATTTATAGGTTGGACTCTGGACAAAATATAATTCTAACACACAAAGACTATAAAGAAAAGGAATATTTCGCTGGAATTGTTATGGTTTTGTTCGGACTATTTGTTTTGATTTTTGGTGGATTTATGTTGAAAAAGAAAGGTTTAAAGAAAAACTGGGGGTAACAAAAAATATAGTGCATTTGGCAGTAAGTGCTAAAAATGAAGATGATAGCAATAAAGAAAAATAGTGGAAAATTGATAGATTGGAGCGTTGAAATGCCAAACGCACCATATTCATACCGTTACCTTGCATTTTAAAAACTGAAAATTTGAATACTATAATTGAAATCCCTATTAGCAAAAAGAAAATTATTCTGCTACTAATTGCAGGAACAATTCTTTTTATTCTAGGTATTTGGATATCTATTGAACCAGAGAAATTTATTCATAATATTTTCAGAATTGAAAACACTCAAGTAATTCGTTTTTGGGGTATTGCTGGAATAGTGTTTTTTGGATTGGGTATTATTTATGGCATCACAAAATTATTCGACAAAAAAGCTGGACTCATTATTGACAGTCATGGAATAACAGACAATACAAGCGCATCAAGCATTGGATTAATTGAATGGAATGACATTAACAATATTAGAATAATGCAAATTATGTCATCAAAACTTCTTTTAATAGATGTTAATAATCCTGAAAAATATATTGAAAAGGCAAGCAGCGGAATAAAGGGAAAACATATGAGAGCGAATATGACTATTTGTGGTACTCCACTTTCGATTACTTCAAATACATTAAAATGTGACTTTGCGAAACTTGAAAAAATGATTAGAAAAGAATATGAAAAGAATAAAAACGCAAGGTAACAAACGCTATAGCAAATGCGGGTATGCGTGTACTTTGAAACATTTGAAATCTTTACATACATTTGTGCTGGCAGACAGTTGAGCAACAATCTATTCCCGCACTTGCCATAGCGTCATCCGTTGCCAACAATTAAAACAGACGTCGTACTAACATGACAAATACGGAGAAACAGAAACATTTAAAGGAAAAGTTAAACGAGCTGATACGATTTAAAGCAATTTTGACAGCTGATAATCTTGATGATTTTAATAAACTAAAGAAGGATATCCTTGATTTATTAGATGACAATCAAAAATTAAGATTTAATCAGATAAACTTTTATAATCAAACCCAAGATTATTCCAACTTTGGCGTTGATGATTTACCATTTTAAACTATGGCAATAGAGATTAGTAATATAGGATTTAAGCAAGCAGAAGCGTTACTGTCGGACTCTATTTTCTTACTCAATTTTGATGGAAACTCACCAGAAGATTTAAAACTATACAAACTTCTAAAAGCAAGACAAGAAAATCCTGATTTTGAAACGGAATTAGCTGATTTTGTTTGCGGTGAAGCCAATAATAGCTTTCCATATAGAAGCTCATATTTTCTCACAAAGTTCTTCACAGATTTAGGATTCGAATATACACATGATGGAACAACTAGAAGATTTTGGGTAAAAGATGTATTGCTTCAAATGTCTATTAGAGAACTTTCTTTGGTAATTGAAAAAGGTTTATTTAATAAACGAGACTTCAGAAAAGAAGCGAAAAAGGATAACAAAGATTTCGAAGAAAATTATCAAAATGCTATCAAAGAATTTAAAAATCTATTCAATGATAGTTTAAGCATTGACGCTGGTGTTGATTTATCCTATTTGCTTGATTTTAATGTTAATGCTGAATTGCTTTTTGATAAGCAGGTACAAACAGATGATGATGAATTAAATAAACTAATCAAGGAAGCTAAAGATAGATTCTTTAACCCCAAAGACAAACAGATTGCAATTGAAAAACTTTGGGATGCTTTTGAGAGAATTAAGACATATTATGAGGGTAATAAAAAGCAATCATCGGAGAAATTGGTTTCTATTATCTCAAAGAATTTTAATTCAGATTTGCTTGAATCTGAGTTCTATAGTTTAACTAAAATAGGTAATGAATATCGGATTCGACATCATGAAACAGATAAAAAGGAGATTACTGAACAAAAACATTTGAATTATCTATTTTTCAGGATGCTGACTTTGATTGATTTATGTTTAACGAGTATTAATGAGAATAAAATATAACTGTTGGCAACACGCGGTCATAAAACATTGCGCAGATAGTGCTATATTTGAACGAAATAGCATTTAATCAACGGCTTAGCGGGCTGATAAGTTTGTGTTTCAAAATGCGCAACGTTTCATACCGCCATCCGTTAGGGCTCATGCTAAAGAACACAAAAAACAGAGGCAAGATGTTGAGAAATGAAAAATTTTAAACCGTAAGAAATAGAAACTTTATGAAAATAAAAGTAGTCTTATTCTGTATTACAATATTCATCTTTAGCTGCATACGTTTAAAAGCTCAAAAGACTGAAAATGAACCTTGGAATTACAAAATTAATATCGAATTGAATGATTCTTCGCTTTTGGTTAATCTCAACATAAAATTTACGAAGACGAAAACTGGGCAAAAAGACTTTTTTTTATTCAATCGCTATATTCAAATTGAAGAAGCATTACTTGATGAGGAACCTTTAATTTTTACACGCAGCAATGACACCTTGCGTTTTGAAACTTTTCAAAAGAAAGAGATGACACTTTTTATGAAATATAGAATTCCTTGTTCTTTGACTGAATCTTCCAAAGTTATTGCCTCTTATAGTGATAGCATTTATGCTTATCCCGTTCTATTTGATACGAGTCAGATTTTTTGCGAGCGGTTTAACAAATGGTATCCTGTTTTGTATGACAATTTTTCGAATTATAAAGTGACTATTCTTGTTCCAAAAACGCATAAGGTATTTGCTTATTATCCTGAGACTAATTATAAGGAAATAGACGGCAAAATTGAATACTCATTTAGTTGTTTCGATGAAGACTTTTCTTTCTTTATTACACCAATCAATATTTTTTACCAACACAAAGTAATCCAACACAATAATATCATTTTTGAGTTCTATTTTTTGCCACGACCTAGACGATTAGTTTCAATAAAGGAGAATAAGCCTGTTTTTGTTTCCGATTCTATCCAAATAGATTCTTTGTTGAGTATCAGCGTTAACCGCTCAATTGCTGCAATAGAATGGTATAACGCCAATTTGTGGAAAAAAGAAATTAAAACCCTTAGTTTTGTTGAAACAGGGATTCTCGGGTTGGGGGCTGGATTAGGAAGTTTTATTTTAATGGATAGGATGTTGATGAACATGGAAGCAATTGATAAATATGCAATATCACATGAACTTTCGCATATTTGGCTTGGAATCCATACTGAATACCTCGCAAAAGGGAAGTTTTTTATGGGAGAATCAATACCGGAATATATCAATCTCATGTATTACGAAAGTTGGGCAGGAAATGATGCATTTGAAAAAGCAATCCAAGACAAAATAAATCTAACATTATTTGATGTACCATTTTATACAGTTACTTTTGAGCAAGTTTTAAACCAAAGGAAAGGAAACTCGAAAGCAGATGAAATTATATATCATAAGGGTGTAGCATTTGTTCATGAATTTCAAAAAATGATTGGCAAGGACAAACTTCTAAAAATTATACGAGATACTTACTCTGTGCCTAAACATTTTGTTACGCTCAAAGATTTTGAAAATAGCATAAAAGCAAACGATTGTTGGAATGAGTATTTGAAGTTGTACGAAATAAAACTGTAATGAAAATAAACATGATGCATACAAAGTGACATTAAAAAAGAAATGGGAAGCTGGAAATACACAAAAAAGCACGAAGCCCTAACATGCGGTATATTTTATTGCCGAGTTAGTGCTGAAATCAACGGCAGTGGCTCGCTTCAAACTTTACTTCGGTTTGACAGTGACGTGCTCCGAAGTCGGCAACAAAAACATACCGCTATCCGTTGGCGGTAATTTTTAACAAAAAACACAATAAATATGGAATTTGATATTACACATCTTGACAAGAATTTGTTAATTAAAACATTATTTGCTCATTCTGCTCCGTTAAATCTTGGTGCAGCTGAATATATAGCAAGAAAGAACTATGGAGATAATGTAGATGGATTAACAGATGAAGAATGTGAATTTATGCTACGTGACTATTATAAACTTAGCTCTGGTCATATAAGAATACTTGATTATCATAAAGGGAAACCAATGAAAGTAGACTTTAATAAAAAGGGAAACGGTAGAGTCATTATTGATAGCGACGCTTATGATGAACGGAATGGAAAATATAGGTTTTTTGAAGCTTTGCTAAATATCTTTTCAATAGATGAAATTTTCATAACAAAAAAAGGGTTTAGAAGGTATAGTTTTTCAAAAATTCCGGAACATTTAATCAGGACAAAGGAACAAGAAAAAGTATTCAAAGATTTACTAAAAAATACAATTGAGAAAGAAAGCAATTTAGGAAAATACTGGATTATTGATGAAAGTAAAAGTTCATACAAAAACCCACTACTACAATCTATTTTATAAATAAACTTTAATTTCTTATGAGAGCGATAATAAGACCAATGCATTTTCTCAAAGAAATTAGAAAATATAATAATAGTAAGCCAAAATATGTTTTAAATAAAGGTATAGAAGTAACTTTTATTGTTTCAAATAAATCTGTATATAATCGTGAACTTTTCAAAGTAATTACAGAAACAAAAATAATACCTACGTTTAAAAATTCTGAGAGAAAGAGCATTAGTGATATAGGCGGCGATATTTTTATAAAAAACTACAATGAAAATTTTTATAAAAAAGACTGGGTTTCATCACGCTTGATAAAGCTAAATTATCTCAAAGATGACAATTCATATGGTAGCATAAAAGTAGAGTCTCTTGATGTAAAACAGGGTTTAGCTTATAAACTTGACTTAAGACCAGTTATGTCAAGAGCAAATTTTATTGCAAAATCAATGTTGGAAAGTATTTTAGGAATCTCATTCGAAGAATATTTGGAGAAATATAGTAATTTGTATCCATTACCTAATGACCAAGATGAAAAAGAGTATAAGAAATTTGAATCTATCTATCAAAATTTTAAAAAGTATATAAAATTAACAATCCCTCATGAAAAAGATATGACTATTGGTTCCAAAGATTTAGTTTTAGGAGTAGATTATATTGTTGAATATTTAGACGACTTTTCGGTTGAAATTAATTAGTGCTATAAAAACAACCGCCAACATTGGGTCATAAAGCATGCGGGTTTTCGTGGTTTTCTGACAATTTTAGTTATCTTTAACTTTCGGTTTCGGGGGACAATGAAACGCGGCGGAACTCCCGCACAGCTTCATACCCAAGGACCGTTGTGGTGCATTTGAATGAAAAAATTATTGGTGAATATGGAGAATACCATTATAGATTTATGTAATAATTTGGATAGGAGCAATTCACGAGCCATTGTATCATAACTTCTACAACATACCAAATGAATTAAAATATAACCAAACATTTACTTCAATCGACCTAATTGAAGATAGCCAAATTGCAATAGAAGAATTCGAATTTGCTAAATCAGATGGAAAGCAAGGAAGGAGTACATTATTAATTTATGGATTGCTTCAATCATTTTTCTCCAACAAGATGGGCTATATCATCTGTATAAATGCGTGATAAATGACAAAATAAAACTAACAGAGTTTTTCGACTTATTTTCTTTTGACAAAAAGATAAGAGACGTTAGAAACGACATTGCAGGACATCCAACTAATAGAAATAAAACTGAATTCTATTTTATCCAAAAAGGTGCAACGTCAAAATATAGATTTATTTATGCAGGATATACACCAAGTTTTCGAAGAATCGAAGTGGATTTAAAGGCTTTTATTCCCAGACAATCTGATTTTGTAAATAGAGTTCTTTTGACAGTTCTGGATGATATTAAAAAAAAGATTGAAATGAAAAAAGGAGAACATAAAAATCTGAAACTTAAAGAACTGACTTTTAGTTTCGGCAGATATATACAACTAATTCATCGTGGAATTAGAGATAAAGAGAGAAGTTTTCAGGGGGAGATAGGCATTTCTGGAGTTAAAGAATCTATTGAAAAGATACGGGAAGAATTGAATTTAAGATATAATGAAAATTTACCAATTGGCTTTTTAGAAACATTAAAAATGATTGATTATATCTTACTTCGATTCAATCAATGGTGGACTGAAAATAATCTTTTAGGTAATGATGATGCGGAAATTTTCCTTGATAGTTTGGGAAATCAACTCAACAAACTCGAAAAAATGTTGATAGAAACTGACGAAGAGTTTAATAACTAAAAACGCACCACAACATTGTATAAACGTAATGCGGGCTGAAGTGCTAAAAATTAACGAATTAGCTTTAAATAAACATCGGTGTAAATTGAAAGTAAAGTGCCTTGAAACCCGCACTACGCTTATACTGAACCGTTGGGCGCAAGCAAGGGCGAAAGTGCAAACATTAAACTAAACTGATAATTAATAAATGGATTTCAGAGATAAACAACAATATCAAGAACATTATGAATTGATTGAAAAGCACATTGATAAATATTTCCAAGGAGCTGAAACCAATGTATTTCACGAAATTCCGACTCTGGATATTCATTTAGATGTTTATCATATAAAACCAAAAGATTCACAATTTGAATTACTGTTGACTTCTGGAATGAGTTCAATAGCAATGAACGTAAGCGAAATTCCCAACGAATCTGATTCATATAGATTTGCTGAATTAATGGTTTTAATTCCTAAAGGGATAGATTTCGGAAATATTTACCCGAGTAAAACAAAATATGATTGGATTATTTCAATGCTTAAGCAGTCCGCAAAATTTCCGCATTTCTATGATACATGGATTGGTGTTGGTCATACAATTCAAGCGGACGAAGAACTGAAACCATATTCGGATGATACAAAATATTGCGGTTGTATGGTACTACCTACGATGACTTTTCCCGAGGACTTTAAGTCAATCAAATCACCGAATGGAGTGATTAATATTTATGGTCTATTTCCAATGTATAAGGAGGAACTTGATTTTAAGATTAAAAATGGTTTTAATGAATTCATTCAGTTCCTAATTAAAAATAACACACAAGAAATAATAGACTTTAAAAGGGTTAATTACTGTAAAAGTGAACCGAGTCAGATTAAGAAAAAGAATAGATTTTTTAAATTTCGCAAGTAAATGGATAAATACTCAAATGTAAGTTTACGCAAATATTTGATTATAATAATAATCGGAATTCCATTGCTGTTGTACATGATTGTTTTTAATAATAAGCAAGGTGATTTGTTCGAGAAACTTGATAAGGAAGGTGTAATTGATACTGCTGTAGTTGTCAGAGATTTTGTTGGAGCAAAAGGCAGACAATATTTTGAATATCAGTTTCGCGCAGATAATAAGGTTTATTCAGGTTTTCTTAAATATTCTCCAAGTTATGGTGATTTACATGTGAATGATTCGGTGTTGATTAAATATTTGGAATCAGACCCCGATGACATAAATAGGGTATTACAACACAAAGACAAGAAAGTAGTTAAGATTTATTAAGTCGAGTAGGTAAAGGGGAGTTTCACCC
>JAWKLW010000010.1:0-98098 GCA_041392555.1 Saprospiraceae bacterium
AAACTGGGTATTGACAAAAGATGGATTTAAACCTTACAGTATAGATATGAAAGGCAATAAAACTTATAGTCCAACACCAAAATTTGAATTTCGTAATGGGACGACATATAAAGGATTTAATGGTAACAAGAAACCTGATTTAATATTTAAATAATTTTATATGAGATTTAAAATAGTAATATTGTTAATATGTATTATTTCCTTTATTTCTTGCTATAATAAGGGAATAAAATTTGAAATATTTTCGAATGGACAAAAGAGAATAGAAATATTGCCAAAAGATATTGAATTTTATGATACTACACAAGAAAGAAATGGATTTGGAATAGTTGAAATGAGATTAAAAAAGGGTTTTTATAATCAGGATAGTATTGTTCTGAATCAACCTGTAATTTTGAAATGTTTTATAAATGATAAAGAATATTTTTGGTCTGATCTTTTTTACAAAAGTCAATCAGCGCCTCGATTATGGTTGAATTTCAATTTTAGATCACTATGTTTTAATGGTTGGTCATTTCCTGATGAAAATCCAAATAGGGTAATTTTACATACAAAAAATGAATGTAACTCAATAGAATTTTTCCATCGAAGAAAAGATATTACAGAATCTTTGGAAGATTATTTTATGAAGCAAAAGTACTTTAGAGATTACATTGATACAGCTCGACTTGCACACGAGTTATTGCTTGATCCATATTATTTAGATGCATTGAAGGAAAGTGGAGTGGAGATAAGATAGAGATTATAGACTTTTTTGTCAGAATCCGTCATCCGTCAGAGGACGGACTTTGTGGACGGACTTAGAGAATAGATAGGCTCTGATTTATAGGATTAAATAATATATGAATAGGGTTGGGCTTTAGCCCAACCAATGAATGAATATAAAAGCTGGGCTTTAGCCCAATTGTTACAAATTGTTTTTTTATTGGGCTAAAGCCCACAATGTTTTATTATTTATTGTCCTGCAGCTAAAGAAGGAGGCAATTGAAAAAAGCTGGGGCAATTAAGATTTTTGAATAGGGTTGGGCTTTAGCCCAACCAATGAATGAATAAAAAAGCCGGGCTTAAGCTCAATTGTTACAAATTGTTTACATTGGGCTAAAGCCCACAATGTTTTATTATTTATTGTCCTCCAGCTAAAGCTGGAGGCAATTGAAAAGGCAGGAGGCAATTTAGAAATATTGAATAGGGTTGGGCTTTAGCCCAACCAATGAATGAATAAAAAAGCCGGGCTTAAGCTCAATTGTTACAAATTGTTTACATTGGGCTAAAGCCCATAATGTGTTATAATTTATTGTCCTCCAGCTAAAGCTGGAGGCAATTGAAAAGGCAGGAGGCAATTTAAATATATATGAATAGGGTTGGGCTTTAGTCCAACCAAAGGAAGAATTAATAGGAAGGGCTTTAGCCCAATTATTTCAAGTTGTTTTTTCATTGGGCTAAAGCCCATAATGTTTTATTATTTATTGTCCTCCAGCTAAAGAAGGAGGCAATTGAAAGATGCAGGAGGCAATCGAATTAATGAAATTCAATGTTGTTGAATACAATTTGAAATAATTTTGAATAGGGTTGGGCTTTAGCCCAACCAATAGATGAATAAAATAGGCTGGGCTTAAGCCCAATGAAAAAAATATAAAAAAATAAAACCTAAAAGCAAAATTTCAGTCATTTATCATATATTTACAAAAAAATGATATGCCATATATAAAAATTTATATTCATCTTGTTTGGAGTACAAAGAACAGAGTTCCATTTTTAAATACACAAGAATTAAGAAATAAAGTGTGGAACCATATTAAAGAAAATGGAAAAGAAAAAGAAATTTATATAGATTTTATAGGTGGATATTCTGATCATTGCCACTGTCTTTTATCATTGGGAGCGGATCAAAATATAAGTAAGGTTGTCAATCTTCTCAAAGGAGAATCATCTCATTGGATCAATAAGAATAATTTTATAAAAGATAAATTTGGATGGCAGGATGAATATTTTGCGGTTTCTGTATCAGAATCAATAGTTGATAATGTTAGAGAATATATAAAAAATCAGGAGAATCACCACAAAATAAAGTCATGGAATGAAGAATATGATGAATTGATTTCAAAATTTGGTTTCACATTGGGCTAAAGCCCACAATGTTTTATTATTTATTGCCCTCCAGCTAAAGCTGGAGGCAATTTGAAAGGAGCAGGAGGCAATTTAGAAATATATTGAATAGGGTTGGGCTTGTAGATTGTGAATGAATAAAGCTGGGCTTTGGCCAATTCCTTTCAAAATTATTTTTATTGGGCTAAAGCCCATAATGTTTTATGATATATTGTCCTCCAGCTAAAGAAGCTGGAGGCAATTGAAAAGGCAGGAGGCAATTTAAATATATGAATAGGGTTGGGCTTTAGCCTAACCAATGGTGAATGTATTTAAAAAGAATATTGAATAGGGTTGGGCTTCCCAGCTGCGACAAAGGAAAGAATAATGGCAGGGCTTTAGCCATGATCAAACACAAATTATTTACATTGGGCTAAAGCCCACAATGTTTATGATATATTGTTCTCCAGCTAAAAAGCTGGAGGCAATTGAGAAAGAATGGGAATTTAGAAATATATGAATAGGGTTGGGCTTTAGCCCAAACCGAGTTGATAAAAAGCTGGGCTTTAGCCCAAGCTGAAAAAGATTAATTGCTCCCCATCCATAAAGCAAAACCGAATGTATTATTAGGTAATTACCAAAATATAACATATCTTTGTATTTATTAATTTATTTTACTATGATTCGATTTGAATTATGGATTTATAGCATTAGATTATTGGATTGATTAATAAAGGTCGTAAAAATAAAAGGTTTTCAACTTTTTATTTTTCTTATCAGATAAAGTGCTTGAATGGAAGAGAACAAAAGACAGGATAAAATTATTTCACTGCAAAGAGATATACAAGGATTATTTCCTCGATTATGCATCTTATGTTCTGGAGAGGGCTATTGCCTTCTATTGAAGATGGATTGAAACCGGTACAACGAAGAATTATTACAGCATGTTTACCAGGATGGATGATGGAATTTCATAAAGTTGCCAATATTATCGGACGTACTATGCAATTTCCTCATGGAGATGCTTCCATTGGCGATGCGTTGGTCAATCTGGGACAAAAAGATCTCTTGATCGACACTCAGGGAAGCTGGGGTGATGTGGACAGGGAGATTCTGCGTATCCGGGGATATATCGAAGCCAGACTGCAAATTTGCTGGAAGTGGCTTTCAATCCACAGACCACAGAATGGCAACAATCTTATGATGGGAAAATAAAGAGCCTATAAATTTGCCAATGAAATTTCCTTTGGTACTTCAGCAAGGAGTGGAAGGAATGGCTATAGGTCTGTCAACAAAGATATTGCCTCGCAAGTATTTTATAGAATTGATAGATGCATCTATCGATATCCTTAAAGATAAAAAAGTAAATATATCCTGATTTTCAGACTGGAGGAAGATCGATGTAGCAGAATAGGATGGAGAGCGAGGGGGGTAAAGTAAAAGTTCGTGCAAAAATTGATATTCAGGATAAAACCATTACTCATTACCGAATTACCCTATGGTGTCAATACTGGTTCATTGATAGATAGTGTACTGAAAGCTGTGGATAAAGGAAAGATTAAAATTAAAAAGATTACCGACAATACCGCTAAAAATGTTGAAATAGAAGTGCTTCTGAATAATGGGTGTTTCACCCGAAATTACAGGGATGCCTTATATGCTTTTGCAGTTGTGAAGGTCTCTATTTCGCCCAATGCCTGTGTTATTGTAAACAATAATATAGATTTCTTTCAGTAATCGATATTTTTTAAAGAAATCAACAGATTCCGTTAGCCTTAGGCGAATTGGAAATCAGAAAAAATGAACTCCTGGAAAAATGGCATCTTGCCAGCTTGGAAAAGTATTTATTGAAAATAGAATATATCGCGATATCGAAGAATGCGAAAATTATGAAAATAATGTCCTGACTACTATAGATGACTGATTTAAAAATATCTGGCAACTCCTTCTGAAGTGAAAGAAGGTGATACCAGATTGAAATTGATGCGTGAAATTACAGAAGATGATATTGTAAAACTTACAGAAATAAAAATTAAAAGAATATCTAAATACAACTCTTTTAAAACTGACGAGCTTATTGCCGAACTTGAAAATGAACTCAAACAAGTAAATTATGACCTTGCTCATCTTACTGAGTTTACTATAAAGTATTTTGAACATCTTAAAATAACTTATGGAAAAGGCAGGGAAAGGAAAACTGAGATTATAAGCATAGAAACCATTGAATCAAAAGATGTTATCGAAAATAATGCAAAATTATATGTAGATTTCGAAAATGGATTTATCGGTATGAATAATAAATTGGGAGAATTTATTTGCGATTGTTCTGATATTGACGATGTGATTGGATTCAGGCAGGATGGTAATTTTATTGTCAATAGGATCGGTGATAAGGTCTTCATGGGCGAAAATCTTCTCCATGCAGGTATTTGGAAAAAAGATGACGACAGAACAGTTTATCATCTCATTTATCTGGATGGAAACTCAGGAAATACTTATGCAAAGAGATTTCAGGTAAATGCAATTACAAGAGATAGAGCCTATAACCTGATGACTGAACACAAATATAGTAAGGTGCTTTATTTTTCAGTAAATCCTAATGGAGAAACAGAAACAGTCAAAATATCTCTGACTCCGGGAAGCAAAGCAAGAATAAAAGTATTTGACTTTGATTTTGGCTCATTGTCGATCAAGGGTAGGGGATCTTTGGGCAATATAGTGACTAAATATCCTGTAAGAAAAGTCAATTTCATTGAAAAAGGGAAATCCTCACTTGGAAAACAAAAAATATGGTATGATAAAATTACCGGCAAAATAAATAAAAATGAGCTGGGAGAATTTATAGGAGAATTCGATACTGATGATAAAATAATAGTTTTTTATAAATCAGGTGCTTATGAAGTGAAAGAAGTTAATTTTGTTGTCTCTCTTGATATGAATTCCATTGTGGCTGTTAATAAATTATCAGAAACCAAAGTGGTAAATGTGATATACTATGAAGGTGATAAACAATGGACAATGGTGAAAAGATTTGTCGTGGATACCAAACAGATCGATGAAAAATATCTCTTTATTTCGGATCATAAAGATTCTAAATTGTATTATGTGACTATGGATCAAAACCCTGTGGTCAATTTTACATATAATCATGGGGGCAGTGATGTTGAAAAAGAACTTCAAATTGCTGATTTTGTTGCGGTGAAAGGCTGGAAAGCTTTGGGTAATAAATTGGGAGAATTTAAAATTAAATCATTGGAAATAGTCGATGTGGCTGAGGAACAATCCGGTGCTGATGATGAGATAGATGATGAAGGAAATGAATCAGAGGTAATGGAACAGAGTATTTTGGATAGCTTTGCTGAAGATGAAAATGAAGCGGAGGATAAGAATGATAACTCCGATGATGACTCTGATGACATATTGCATGTCGGAGATTCTATAGAGTTTTGAAAATAAATAGTTCTTATTAATGATATATAGCTTTAAACTGTCGAAACACAGAGTTTTTCTTGGTTTGGTCTTATTGATATTTGGAATAGTTTATTCCTCCATATCCCTTGTGAATCATTATTTTCTAAGAACTTATGCCCTGGACTTAGGGGTTTTTAATCATTCATTGTATAGCTATGCTCATTTTGAAAATCCAGTTTTCACATTAAATGTTTCGGGGGTAGATTTGAATTCTCTTGGAGATCATTTTACATTGATCACTGCTATTTTAGCACCATTATACTATATTTTTGGTTCATATACATTGCTATATGTACAGATAGCATCAATTTTATTAGGTGGTTTAGGAGTTTATAAATATAGCAATCTGAGGCTGAAGAACTATTGGGAATCTCTATTGGTATTGATTCATTTTTTTCTCCTTTGGGGAATATATTTCGCTCTTTCTTATGATTTTCATACCAATGTACTTGCAGCTATGTTTGTGCCTTGGTTAGTCTATTATTATGAAAAAGATAAGAAAATCCCTGTTATTTTATTTTTCCTATTGATATTAATATGTAAAGAAAACATGGCTTTATGGGCTGTGTTTATCATTCTTGGACTTTCTGTTAAATCATTAGTGTTAGGAAAAAAGAAATTAATCCAATTGTTACAGTTTGAATTTCCATTGATGCTATTTGCTGCAGTCTATTTTGTTGTTGTTGTGGGTTTTATTATGCCATCTCTATTGGATATGGATAATTCGTTTCAACTTGCAAAATATTCAATGTTGGGAGATAATCTCTCGGAAATTATCAATACAATTATCACTGATCCATTAAAGGCTTTCACGCTTCTATTTGAAAGTCCACTCAATGATATGAATTACTATGGAATTAAATCAGAATTGCATTTTATGGTTTTGATTTCAGGAGGTTTTTTACTATTTTACAGACCCTATTATCTATTGATGTTGATTCCTATTTATGCTCAGAAAATGTTTACTGAATTCACTGGAATATGGGGGGTGACAGGACAGTATTCCATAGAATTTGCTCCGATATTAAGTTTGGCTTTGATAGAATTTCTGTATTCTTCAGAATTGAAATTAAAATTCAAATATGTATTTGTTGTGGTTCTTATTTTTATAACCGGTCATTTTACCATGGCAAAATTATTTCATAACAAAACCCAATTTTATACACCGGTAAATGCTGTTTTCTACAATGAAATTCATTACAAATCTGATTATAAAGTAGATAAAATCAAAGAAAAATTAAAGGAAATACCTGACGATGTGGATATCTCTGTAAATTCTGCCATTGCTTCCAGATTGGCATTTAGAAAAAATATTTATCATTTTCCGGTTATAAAAGATTCTAAATATATTGTTTATCTTAAAGGCAATCCATATCCTATCAGCCATGAAAGTACTAATGAAATAATGGATAGTCTGATAGAAAAAGGGAACTGGATAAAATATTATGATCAGGATAGTCTGTTGATTTTGAAAAAGGAATAATTATTTAATTAAAAGGGAAAATAAAATTAACTATTATGAATAAATTAGCATTGGCATTATTGTTTACTATGTATTTTGTTATTGGTAATTCTCAGGTGTCTAAACTTAATCTGATACCACAACCACAGAAAATTGAGATGTTGGAAGGTGATTTTTCTGTGAATTCTAAATTCAATTTTCACGATGAATTTAATAATGATGAAAGTAAGCTGCTTTTTAAAATGCTTATGAGAAAAATTCAATATATTTTTCAAAATGAAGTCGATGATGGTAATAAGCCTGTTGAATTCAGCTTGTTAAGAGATGTGAATATTGAAAATGAAGAAGGATATAGACTGATAGTAAAACCATCGAAAATAACAATATTAGCTAAGAATGAAAAAGGGATTTATTATGGTTTTATGACACTTTTTCAACTTATAGATTTCAATACAGTTAATTATTCTATTCCTTGTCTTCAGATAGACGATTATCCGGCTTTTCAATACAGGGGATTGCATCTCGATGTTTCCAGACATTTTGCTCCTGTTGAATTTGTCAAAGAATATATAGATCTAATGTCGCAATATAAATTCAACTATTTTCATTGGCATCTTACTGATGATCAGGGTTGGAGGATAGAGATAAAAAAATATCCAAAATTGACATCCATTGGAGCTTTCAGGGATAGTACCATGGAAGGGAGATATTATGATATTCCACGCAGATTTGACAATAACAGATATGGAGGCTATTATACTCAGGACGATATTAGGGAAATTGTAGATTATGCTAAGCTGAGAAATGTGGAGATAATACCTGAAATAGAGATGCCGGGACACAGTAGGGCTGCTCTGGCAGCATATCCTGAACTGGCTTGTACCGATGGGCCATTTTCGGTTATGACTATGTGGGGAGTTAGTGAAGATGTATTTTGTCCTACTGATAGTACTTTTAAGTTTTTGGAAAATGTACTCTCTGAAGTTTTCGAATTATTTCCATCAAAATATATCCATATAGGTGGTGATGAGGTTCTGAAAAACAAATGGAGAGAAAGTGCCTTTTGTCAGGATTTGATGAAAAAAGAAAAATTGAAAAATGAGGAAGAGCTTCAAAGTTATTTTATAAAACGCATAGAAAAATTTATTAATTCCAGAGGAAAAATTATGATAGGGTGGGATGAAATTCTGGAAGGTGGTCTTGCTCCGAATGCTATTGTGATGTCATGGAGAGGTGAAGAAGGAGGAATAGAGGCTGCAAGGTCAGAATCACAAAGTTATAATGACTCCGGGTCAATATTGTTATTTTGATCATTATCAGACTCTTGCACCTGATGAGCCTATAGCAATAGGAGGATATACTTCTCTTGAAAAGTGTATAGCTAAGTCCTGTTCCTATTGAATTGAATAAAGATAAGAGGAATACATCCTTGGAGCACAGGCTAATGTGTGGTCAGAATATATGCCTACTACTTCGCAGGTAGAATATATGCTTTTCCCTCGAGCCTTCGCATTGTCGGAGGTGTTGTGGAGATACCCTGATATCAGAGATTTTGATGATTTTGTGGATAGAGCAATTCCTCATTATGAATTATTTAAGCAAAATGGAATTAATATAGGTCCAAATATAGTGCAACTCGATTATAATTTGACGAAGATAAATGGTGAGATATATCTTGAAATATTAAAACCTAATTCGGTGGATTGCAATGTGTTCTATTCCACTGATGGTTCTATTCCTTTATCTAAAAATGAAAAATATATTCAGGATATAAAGTTGACACATGATGAAATTATAAGGTTTGCAGCATTTAAAGATGATTTGAGGATTTCTCCTGTTTTCGAAACCAAATTTAACATGCATAAGGCAGTGGGTAAAAATGTGGTATTATCTACTTCTGCAGATAAAAAATATAATTCTGGTGGGGCTCAGGCACTAATCAATGGAGTCGATGGTAGTGATGTCAGATATAAGGATAAAGAATGGTTGGGCTTCCTGAATTCGGATTTTGAATGTGAAATAGATTTTGAAATCAACAATATTTTCAGGTATTGAAAACAAGATTTTATAATTCTCCTGGTGTTGGGATTTATACTCCATCTGAAATTGAGATTTTTGGATATAATGAAAATAGCGCTGAAATATTAATCGGTGCTATGAAGCTCAATGATATTGTTGAATCCAATATCTTGAATGTAGAAGTGCCACTTTGATATCAAAAGAAAAGTTCAGATTCCTAAAAGTAAAGGTCAAAAACTCCGATGATGGTGATGGTAATAAGGGAGGATATAATTGGTTGTTTGTGGATGAGCTTGTTTTCAAGTAGATATTTTCCTGTGTGATTAGAATTCGGGATTTTTTGTAAACTGTCTTAGGTTTATAGTTTTAGCATTTTAGATATTTGTCGCAATAGCAATAAATTCAGTTTGTTGCGATAGTATTTTTTAATGATGGTATAGATAGGATATTTGCTTTGAATTCAATATTTTTAAAATTGAATTATTTTGGAATTAAAGTCAAAATTATATTTCAAAGTTAATTAAATAAAAATTTTTCTTATTTGTATTAAAAATCTATGTAATATATTGCATTGCAAATGTTTTTTACTAAATTTGTGCAATTGAATTTAACTTCAAGTTTGAAATATTTATTAAGGGCTTGATTTTTTTTGTAACCAACTTAATTAGTTTAAAATTATGAAAAAATTACTTGCATTTGTGTCAATTTTGACACTTCCATTGATCTCTTTTGTAAGTGAAGCTGATCTTGTGATTCCTGATGCTGTAAAAGATCAAACAGTATTATATTGGGGTTTTCTTATTACCATTTTAGGAATGGGATTTGGATTTTATCAGTTTTTGAGAGTCAAGGGAATAGGTGCTCACAAATCCATGTTGGATGTGGCACAGGTTATTTATGAAACAGGAAAAACATATTTGGTACAACAGGGTAAATTCCTTGCTTTGCTATTTATTTTTATTGGAGCTGCTGTGGCATTTTACTTTGGATATTTATCTGAAGCAAATTTTGGTGTCGGTGGGGTTATTATGATTTTAGATGGACAGTTATTGGAATTCTTGGTTCTTATGCTGTAGCATGGTTTGAGATCAGGATGAATACTCTTGCTAATTCCAGAATGGCTTTTACTTCATTGGAGAGAAAACCGATTAAACTATTGAATATTCCTTTGAATGCAGGGATGAGTATCGGTGTTGTTCTTATTTCTCTGGAACTTACTACGATGTTATTTATTCTTATGTTTGTTCCTGGAGAATATGCAGGAGCCAGTTTTATCGGATTCGCAATAGGTGAATCTTTGGGAGCTTCAGCTTTGAGAATTGCCGGAGGTATATTCACAAAAATTGCCGATATCGGTTCGGATTTGATGAAAGTGATTTTCAAAATTGGTGAAGATGATCCGAGAAATCCCGGAACTATCGCTGACTGTGTAGGTGATAATGCAGGTGACTCTGTAGGTCCTACTGCTGATGGTTTTGAGACTTATGGTGTAACCGGTGTTGCACTTATTTCTTTTATATTATTAGCTATCAATGATGTTCACTTACAAACTCAATTATTGGTTTGGATATTTGTAATGAGGATTCTTATGGTTATCACATCTGTAGTTTCATTTTATATCAATGGATTGATTAGTAAAGCCAAATATTCTAATGTTGATGATCTCGATTTTGAAAAACCATTGACTTCATTAGTTTGGATTACATCGATAATATCTATCGTTGTTACATTCATTATTAGCTATTTATTGATTGGGGATTTGGGTAATAATTTGTGGATAACTCTTTCTGTGATTATTAGTGCAGGTACTCTTGGTGCTGCTTTGATTCCTGAATTTACTAAGATATTTACAAGTCCAAAATCCACTCACGTTAAGGAAGTGGTAACAGCTTCTCAGGAAGGAGGTGCATCTTTGAATATTCTTTCCGGATTGGTAGCTGGTAATTTCAGTGCTTTTTGGATGGGAATGGTATTCTTCCTATTGATGGGAATAGCTTATTTTGCCAGCACTATGGGATTGGGAGATATTATGATATATCCTTCTATTTTTGCTTTTGGTCTTGTTGCATTTGGTATGTTGGGTATGGGACCTGTTACCATTGCTGTGGATAGCTATGGTCCAGTTACAGATAATGCACAGTCAATATATGAATTATCATTGATAGAAGAAATACCAAATATTGATAAAGAAATTGAAAAAGATTTTGGTTTTAAACCTGATTTTGAAAAATCTAAATATTATCTTGAAGCTAATGATGGTGCCGGTAATACCTTCAAAGCAACCGCTAAACCTGTACTTATAGGTACTGCTGTTGTCGGTGCTACCACTATGATATTTTCTTTGATTCTGGTTATACAACATAGTTTGGGACTACAACCTGAATTGATACTCAATATTTTAAATCCATATACTATCTTTGGATTTTTATTGGGAGGTGCAGTAGTATTTTGGTTTTCAGGTGCATCTATTCAGGCAGTTACTACTGGTGCCAGCAGGGCTGTATCATATATTAAAAAAACTATCAATCTCGATCCTAATGCTCCTAAAAAAGCTGATGTTGCCAAGTCAAGAGAAGTTGTTCAAATTTGTACAAGGTATGCACAGAAGGGGATGTTGAATATATTTGTAGCTATTTTCTCTTTTGCTTTGGCATTTGCTTTTATGTCTGCACCTACAGGATTGACAGATGCAATGTCTCCAGATGAAAAATTGAAATATGCTGCTCCGGTTTCTCTATTTGTTAGCTACCTTATTTCAATAGCATTTTTCGGATTGTTTCAGGCTGTATTTATGGCCAATGGCGGTGGAGCATGGGATAATGCTAAGAAAGTGATAGAGGTGGATATGAAAGAAAAAGGAACAGAATTGCATGCAGCTTCAGTAGTTGGGGATACGGTAGGAGACCCATTTAAAAGATACTTCATCAGTAGCTTTGAATCCTATTATTAAGTTTACTACACTTTTTGGCTTGCTTGCAATGGAGATAGCAATTAGTGTTCATTTCAGAGATGTAGCTCATTATATAGGTTATGTGTTTTTAGCAATAGCTCTTTATTTTGTTTACAGATCATTCTTTAATATGAAAATAAAATAATCTCTAAATTTTTAAGCAATAATAAAGCACTCATTGTTTTCATTTCAATGGGTGCTTTTTTCTTTCATTTATTATCACATGAACCCGAAAAATTCATATTAATTCTATTGGTTGACAAAACAAAAAAATATTGTAAATGTTATAGTTATATTATTTCTTAATGTAAACCAAATATTATGGGAAAGGTATCAATTATCGTAGTTGTAGTTATTTTAGTAGCTATATTATTTTATTCTTTTACTAAAAAAGACAGACAAATTTTGAATCAACCTTCTTTTTATGATAATAACTTCACTATAAGTGATATCGATGGAAATACTTTGAATCTCAATGATTTTAAAGGGAAGAAATTATTGATAGTAAATGTAGCTTCAAAATGTGGTTTTACTCCCCAGTATGAGGAACTTCAAAAATTGTATGAGCAGTACGGTGATAAATTGAATATAGTTGGGTTTCCCTGTAATCAATTTAAAAATCAGGAACCCGGAACTCCTTCAGAGATTAAAGATTTTTGCACTTCTAATTATGGTGTCACTTTCCCTTTGACAGAAAAGATTGATGTTAAAGGTGATAATCAAAATCCTATATATGAGTGGTTGACAACAAAGGATAAAAATGGTTATTCTGATTCCACCGTAAAATGGAATTTCCAAAAGTATCTTTTAGATGAAAATGGACATCTTATAGATTATTTTTATAGCATTACAAATCCATTGAGCGATAAAATAACTAAATATCTTAAGTGATTAATCAGATAATTGGTTAATGAAATTCCATTAACCAATTCTTGATTTTAACCACAGCTTGAGTCAATTGTTCTATGGATGTTGCATAAGAAAATCTAACGCATTCCTTGCTCCCAAAAGCACTTCCTGATACTGTTGCGATATGGATTTCCGAAAGGAATAACTCAGATAAATGCACATCATCTTTTATAGTTATCTTACCATTTGTTTTTCCAAAATAATAACTAAAATCCGGTAATAAGAAAAAAGCAGCTTGGGGAATATTTACTTTAATATTCGGTATTTCCTTCATGAGTTTTACAAATATATCCCTACGCTCTTTGAAAATATTACTCATTTCAGGGTATTTCCCATGATTGAGAGCATAAACTGATGCATATTGTGCTATGGAATTAGCATTGGAAGTAGATTGTCCCTGTATTTTAGTACATGCTTTCGCTATTTCAATATCTGCAGCCATATAACCTAATCTCCATCCTGTCATCGAAAATCCCTTCGACATTCCATTTATTAGTATTACTCGATCCTTTATTTCAGGAAATGAAGCTATTGAAACATGGTCATAATCAAAACTGATGTATTCATATATCTCATCTGAAATTATATATATGTCTGGATATTTTATTAAAACATCTACTAATCCTTTTAATTCTGATTTAGTGTAAACTGAACCTGTGGGATTTCCAGGAGATGAAAATAATACCAATTTTGTTTTGTCTGTAATAGCTTTTTCTAATTCTTCAGGAATTACTTTAAAATCATTTTCTATCGTGCTATCGACTATGATTGGGGTTCCATTGGAGAATTTTACAATTGAAATGTATGAAACCCAGTATGGAGCAAAGATTATTACTTCATCTCCGGGATTCAAAAATGTTAAACAAACATTTGCTATTGCTTGTTTCGCTCCATTCGACACTACAATATTATTTATGTTATATTCTATACCATTGTCTCTTTTTAATTTATCTACAATTGCCTGTCTCAATAATGGGATTCCATTCACCGGAGTATATTTTGTATGACCTTCATCAAGTGCTTTTTTAGCCATGTTTTTTATATCTTCCGGAGTATCAAAATCAGGCTCACCAAGGCTTAAATCGATTACTTCTATTCCTTGTTCACGGAGGTTTCTTGCCAATTGAGCCATTTTAAGAGTTTCTGACTCGGCAAGATTTTTAACAGATTGTGAAAATATATTTGTGTTCATTTATTTTTACTGTAATTTTAAAAAAGTTTGCAAAATAAGTAAAAAAAAATGAGAATGTGTCAAAAAAAAACAGCCAAAGAAAATTATTTGCTTAGGCTGTTTTTAGGAAATATATTTATGTTATTAGAACTTAAATCCAAATGTTGTAGTGAATTTAGTTAACTTCTTGTCAATGTTTACTATAGGTGATCTTAATTGGTCTGTGGCAGTATAAGGAGAGTATCCATAGGAATTTGTCGATAATAAACAAGCTGCATCTATGTAAAAATTATCGCCTCTATATCCCAATCCACCACTTACTACTTTTACAGGATCATAATCGGAAGTATGTTTGAAAGGACTTTGGTCGAAAGCAACTCCTCCTCTTATTCTAAATCTCTTCAATGCCAATTCACCTCCGAATCTTACATTTAATACTGAAGAAAGTGTTTTTTCTATTTCTGAGTTTAATTCATCTTCATACAATGCATCATCTTCTTCATCAGAATATGCTGTTAAATTAAAATTGCTTGATCCGTAATTTAGATATTCAGCATCTATATTTATAAATCCGCCTACATTCTCATTGCCAAATACTTTGTTAGCACTTGCTATGAATTTCATGGTGATATCAATTTATAATCAAAATAACCTTCATAGTCTATATCACTGAATGACCATCCATTTATCGGATTTACATATAGATATTCGTAATAATCATCTTTGAGTCTGTATGATGTTGGAGTGTGGGCTGAAAGTCCACTCTGATATTTTGTGGTAATTTTGCTATAATACCGGCTTTAGCATTTATTCCCACTCCTACGGTACTATATCCTGTTTCGTAACTTAAGTCACTGAAAAAATAATCAGGGTCAGCAACTAACTCATCTCCTGCTACCTCAGTATAATATCTGTCAGTGGAATAATTCAGAAAAGGTACTCCTAATGAGATTCCCCACATTATTTTATCATTGTGGTTTTGACCATAAGCGAGTATTAGTTCTTTCAGACTTCCGGATTCTGATACAGATATATTTTTTTCTACTAATCCGGAATTATATTGAGTATAATCTAATCCGCTAACTAAATCTTCATCTTCAAAAATGCTGCCTTCTGTTGTGCCACTGCTGTTAAACTTGTAATTGTAACTTGCTAAGTTATTTAACCCAATAGCAAAACTTTTGATTATAAATGAATTTGAATTTCCACTTCTCCAGGTATTTACGATACCAATGTTATCAAAATTAAAATTTTGTTTTTCTCTTGAGTTAATTGTGCTGTTAAATGTAGAATTAGTATTTGTATTTTGAAATCTAATGAAAATACCATTTCACCGCGCCAATAGTTTCCTAATGTAGCAGGATTGTATCCAATTGTTCCAAAATCAGCTCCCATAGCTCCGAAAGCACCTGCAACTCCCATTGATCTTGCAGTACTGAAATTTTCAGTCCTTGAAAACCTCAATGCATCTTCAACACTCTGAGCATAAATGAAAGAAGGGAATACTATTGCTAATAATATATATAATCTATTCATATTTAACTATTATGATTAATAAAAACCAGATTATAACCTTTTAAAATTAAGAAAATGCAATCTGGGTGTTTTTGTTTTTATATTTTTATCTTCTTCCTGAAGAACTTCTGCTTGAAGAACTATTATTGTCTGATCTTGAAGAACTTGAGCTACCACTGCTTCTTCCTGAAGATGAACTACCTGAAGACCTTGAAGGAGAAGAATAGCTTCTTGAACTTGAAGGACTACTACTTGAAGACCTTGAAGGAGAATAGCTTCTTGAATTTGAAGGACTACTACTTGAAGATCTTGAAGGAGAATAGCTTCTCGAATTTGAAGACTATTGCTTGAAGATCTTGATGGGCTTCTCATATCGAGTTGCTTTTTTGACTTGAACTATTATTATTGTAATTTCTTGAGGATTTATTTTGTGATGAATCGTTATAGTTTCTTGAGCTATTCCTTGTATTCTCTTGATTAGTTCTTCTATAAGAATCAGTGTTATTATATGCCCTCATGTCATCATTAACTCTGTTGTCTCCATTGTTTCCGGATGTTCCTTTGTCTTTGTTCATGCTTCCATAATCACCTCTGTAGTCAGAAGAAGACCTTGAATTTGTTTTTCTGTCATCAAAAGGTGTCCATGAATCTCTGTTTCCTGAAGATTTGTTTATACCACCTGATGATCTTTCATCCATACTCACTTTTCTGTCAGCACCTTGATTGACATTATGGTCAGATACTTTGTCTCTACCTGTCACCACAATACCATGATCTTTGGTGTTTTTTGGAGAAACTGATGAAATAGACCTTCTGCTACCATAATGTTTATTGCTATTGCTGTTCCAATTATTATAACTGTCACCATACCAGTAGTTATTGTTGTAGTAGCTGTTATATCCATATCCACCATAATATCCTGAATAATAGTAAGGATAATTCCAACTTGAGTAATATCCTGGATAATAGTAATTATAACTATAGTATGGATAGTAATACCTATTGTAATATGGATAGTAATTTCCAAAAGAAAAACTCATTCTTATTGATGGCACCCAACTAAAATAGAATGGATTGTAATAGTTGTATGGGCTATAATAATTATTGTAGCTATAATAATCATCATAGAAGAATGGATCATAATAATTGTAATAATTCGATCTATGGAATCTTTTTATCCTATTGGAATATGTATAATCATAATCATCATAATAATCATAACCATCGTCATAACTGTATTCATCGTCATAATAATCATCATCTGAATAATTATAACTTATACTTCCGTCACCTTGTGTATCATTTTCGGGATTATAATAAAGGTCATCAAATTGAGCCCAGGCTATATTTGTTGAGAATAAAAATAGCATCGCAAAAATTGATAATAAATAAACTGACTTTTTCATTTTAAAAACTTTTTATAATTAAATTGATAATCTTTTATTCGTTCACGCTGCAATTTATTACTTTTGCATGAATTTTAATGTTAACAAAATATTAAAGTTTTAAAAAACAGTGTTAAAAGTTAAAATTCACAGTTAAAAATATAAAAAATTACAGAAAAACGTTCAAATACTTTTATTTAATATTAATAACGGAAGGAGGATTTAGTAAGTTTCAAAAGTATATAATTTTAAATTTTCCTTAACATATTTATGATAAAATGGCAAAAGAAATAACATCTCGAAGTGAAAATTATTCCCAATGGTATCTTGATATTGTATTTAAAGCAGGATTGGCGGAAAATAGTGCTGTGCGTGGATCTATGGTTATAAAACCTTATGGATATGCTATCTGGGAAAAAATACAACAAGAACTCGATAGAAGATTTAAAGAAACAGGACATCAGAATGCTTATTTCCTCTATTTATTCCTAAGAGTTTTTAAGCAAAGAGGCTGATCATGTTGAGGGTTTTGCAAAGGAATGCGCAGTAGTAACTCATCATAGATTGATGAATAATCCTGATGGTTCAGGTGTGGTCGTGATCCTGATGCTAAATTGGAAGAGGAATTAATAGTCAGACCTACTTCTGAAACCATAATATGGAATACTTATAGAGATTGGATAAAATCGTATCGTGACTTGCCTATTCTTATCAATCAGTGGGCAAATATCGTAAGATGGGAGATGAGGACCAGACCTTTTTTGAGAACAGCTGAATTTTTATGGCAAGAAGGACATACGGCACATTCTACAAGGGAGGAAGCAGTAGATGAAGCTATGAAAATGCATGATGTGTATGCTGATTTTGCTGAAAATATAATGGCTATGCCCGTGTGAAAGGTGCAAAAACTGAATCTGAAAGATTTGCCGGTGCTCTGGACACTTTTACTATCGAAGCATTGATGCAGGATGGAAAGGCATTGCAAGCAGGAACTTCACATTTTCTGGGACAAAATTTTGCTAAGGCTTTTGAAGTTAAGTTCTTGAATGATAATAATGTCGAAGATTATGTTTGGGCTACTTCCTGGGGAGTTTCAACCAGATTGATAGGTGCTTTGATTATGACTCATAGTGATGATGATGGATTGGTGTTGCCTCCAAAATTGGCTCTATTCAGGTGGTCATTGTTCCTATTCCCAAACCTTCAGATGAACTGAATGAAGTATCACAGAAACTTCAAGCTGATCTCAAAGCCAAAGGCATTTCAGTGAAAATAGATGATGATGATAAAAAAAGACCCGGATTCAAATTTGCAGAATATGAGATGATAGGTATTCCGGTAAGGGTTGGAATCGGTTTGAGGGATTTGGAAAAAGGTGTTTATGAAATTGCAAGAAGGGATACTAAAGAAAAATATTCAGTCAAAATAGAAGAAGCAGTTGATTTTATTGAAAATTTGTTAGTAGAAATACAAGACAACTTATATCAAAATGCATTGAATTTCAGAAAAGATCATTCTTTCTCCGTGGATAACTTTGAGGATTTTAAAAAGATAATAGAAGCAGATGGTGGATTTGTATATGCACATTGGGATGGAACTGCTGACACAGAAGAAAAAATAAAAGAACTGACAAAAGCAACTATCAGATGTATTCCTTTGGATGCTGTGGAGGAAGATGGGATTGATATGATTTCTGGTAAACCTTCGAAAAGAAGGGTATTGTTTGCAAAAGCATATTGATAATTGATGGCAGTAAAAAAAGAAATAGAATTAAAAAACAAGAAAGCTAATTTTGAATATCATATTATCCAAAGTTATGAAGCCGGTATTATATTATCCGGTACTGAGGTTAAGTCCATACGAAATGCTAAAGCTAATATAAATGAAGCTTATTGTACTTTCGATAAATTCAATGAACTTTGGATTAAAAATATGCATATTAGCGAATATGAACAGGGATCATATTATAATCATGAGCCGAGAAGAGACAGAAAATTGCTTCTTAACAGGAATGAACTTGTGAAATTGCATCGCAGGGTTATGGAAAAAGGTTATACAATAGTTCCACTTAGAGTTTATTTTTCTGAACGTGGAATTGTGAAAATAGAAATAGCCCTCGCTACCGGTAAAAAGTCGTTTGATAAAAGGCATTCCATAAGGGAAAAAGATCAAAGCAGAGAAGAAAAACGCATTGAAAAATTTTCCAAATGGAAGGAATATTAAATCATGACTTTTATTGACTTCAGTTATTGAAATTTGTTTGAAAACATTTTGATTTTATCAATAAGGTTATTTTTAAGATTATTTCCTTCTGTAGTACTTTCTACTGTCATCAATGAATGCATATCACTTTCCATATTGTTGAAAAAAATATGTAATTGCTTCCATGTATCTCCATCATTGTTTTTGTTTAGAAGTATTTCTTTTGTTAAGTGGAAAAAATCCCTTCCCAACTGTTGATAGTCAGAAATGTTATTCCCTTTAAAATTATTTAATAAGTTGGATGCGTTTTGAATTGCCAGTTTTACTTCATTATCAACAGTAACTTTTGTATTTAATGAATCACTTTGTTTGTTATTGAATCTATTATTTCCTTGTCCCATATTGTTTACTACATGCATTTCATCAAAGAATTCAGGTTTTTCCATTTCATTTCTGAAAATATATGCTGCTATTTGTTGTAAAGTGTCAATGGGGACATAATTTAAAGAAGGCATACAATTAAATTGTCTCACAGCTCCAGGCATCACTGATTTTTCAATAGTTGGAGATTGTGCCCAATCGACTATTGCATTTATAAATTCGGATTTCTCTTTATAAATGGGTAAATAGTGTTCTTTCACTCGGAATAATGGTGGCGCTAATACTTGATTTGGATTTTGAGGCATATGGCAAATGTAGCAGTTCCTAACTAACATCCCATAAGCTATAGAATCATGTACTTCTTCAAAATTAACAGTGGAAATTGTCTTATCATTTGAGTCGGTATTTTGTTCCTTACAGCTATATGTTGAAAATATAATTGTAAAAAGCACCAATATGAATGTTAAAATAAAGATTTGTTTCATAAAATTAAGTTTAGTCGTTTTGATTTCTTTGATTGTGAAAAACATTTTCATAATTATACGCAATAGGATTATTATTCTTTCATTTATGGGTAAAACCAATTATGAATGTAAAAAATAAATTGAAAGTGAATTTAAAGTATTAATGCCATTCAAATAATATAGTAAAACTCAATTTTAGTTTTATCAATTTCATATCTTTGCAACTCAAAATTTTAATTATTTATGGAAATTCCAACAAGATACGATTCTTCTAATGAGTCAAAGTGGTATGAGCACTGGATGGAGATGAATTATTTTCATTCAGAACCTGATGAAAGAGAGCCTTTTACAATTATTATACCTCCTCCAAATGTAACTGGAGTCCTGCATATGGGGCATATGTTGAATAATACTATTCAGGATATTTTGATAAGGAAAGCTAGACTGGAAGGCAAAAATGCTTGTTGGGTACCAGGTACCGATCATGCTTCGATAGCTACTGAAGCTAAAGTCGTTAGGATGTTGCGTGATAAAGGAATAAAAAAATCCGAGATTTCCAGAGAGGAATTTTTGAAGTATGCCTGGGGAATGGAAGGAAGAATTTGGAGGTATTATTTTGCAGCAATTGAGAAAACTCGGTGCTTCTTGTGACTGGGAGAGAACTGCATTTACTATGGATGAAATAAGGTCTCAGCATGTGATAGATGCTTTTGTCGATCTCTACAAGAAAGGAGTGATATATAAGGGGCTGAGGATGATTAATTGGACCCAGAAGCTAAAACGGTATTGTCCAATGAAGAGGTGATATACGAAGAGGAAAAAAAGGTAGTCTTTATCATGTAAGATATCAAATCGAAGGAACTGATGAATATCTCACTATTGCCACCACCAGACCTGAAACAATTCTTGGTGATTCTGCTATGCTGTTAATCCCAAAGATGAAAGGTATCAGCATTTACAAGGTAAAAAGGTTATAGTGCCATTGGTAAACAGAGTAGTGCCAATCATTTTTGACAGATATGTCGATATTGAATTCGGTACAGGAGCTTTGAAAATAACTCCGGCTCACGATGTAAATGATTATGAAATTGGTGTCAATAATAATCTTGAGATTATAGATGTATTCAATGAAGATGGAACGATGAGCGAAGCAGCAGGAATGTATATTGGGTTGGATAGATTTGAAGTGAAAAAACTTATAGTCGAAGATCTTAAGAATTCTGGCAATCTCGTAAAAATCGAAGAATATGTTCATACAATAGGAAAATCAGAGAGGACAGATTGTGTAATTGAGCCGAGATTGTCTGATCAATGGTATGTTGATATGAATTCTCTTGCCGAACCTGCATTGAAAGCGGTTATGGATGACATAGTTGAGTTTATTCCGGCAAACCAGAAAAATACTTACAGGCATTGGATGGAAAATATCAGACCATGGACCATTTCAAGGCAATTGTGGTGGGGGCATAGAATTCCTGCTTGGTATCTTGATCATAAGGATGAAACACTGACTATAGTCGATAAGACAGAAGAAGGTGCTCTTGCTCAGGCAAAACAACTTACTGGTAATGATAAATTAACATTAAATGATCTTCACCAGGATGAAGATGTACTCGATACATGGTTTAGCTCCTGGTTGTGGCCCATAAGTGTATTCAATGGATTTTATAATAAAGAAGAATTTGATTATTATTATCCAACAAATGTTTTGGTGACAGGATGGGATATTATTTTCCTTTGGGTTGCACGGATGATTATGGCAGGATATGAATGGACAGGTGAGAAACCATTCAATCAGGTTTATTTTACCGGAATGGTTAGGGATAAACTTCGCAGGAAAATGAGTAAATCTTTGGGAAATAGTCCTGATGCATTGAAACTTATAGAAGAATATGGTGCTGATGGTGTAAGATTCGGTATGTTGAGTAGTTCACCCGCTGGTGGAGATTTATTATTTGATGATAAACTCATAGAGCAAGGAAGGAATTTTACAAATAAACTGTGGAATGCCATGAGGTTGATAAAAGGGTGGAATGTCGATAATGAATTGAGTATTCCGGTAGAAAATTCTTTTTCCATTGACTGGATTCAAAGCAAACTTCAGCAAGTTATTATTGACCTTGACGATCTATATGGAAGATTTAAATTGTCAGAAGCTTTAATTACTTTATATAACTTTGTTTGGAATGATTTTTTCTCATGGTATCTCGAAGCAATTAAACCTGCTTATGGAGCAAGTATAGATGTGAAAACTTATGATGAAACGATAAATTTATATGAAAAAATACTTACTCTTTTACATCCATTTATGCCATTTATTACCGAAGAGATTTGGCATTTTCTCCGAGATAGAGCCAAAGGTGATGACTGTGTGATAAGTAAATATCCAAAGGCAGCTGAATTTAATTCAGAAATACTGGAAGCAATGGTTAAATTGAGAGCTATAAGTACAAAAATAAAAGAAACAAGGTCTTCAAAAAATATTAAACCAAAAGAAGAATTGAAATTTTATATTAAAAAGTCAGAAACTGTTTTGGATTTAATTGGTACTTATAGTGGATTTCTCGAATTGCTGAAAAAGCAGGATTATCTTTCTGATTTAATAATCACAGAAGAAGATGATATTCCTGAAACATTACATTTTTTAGCTGCTAATGAGAAATTTATGCTCGAATTTCATCAGGAGATAGATGTTGAAGCCGAACGGGAAAAATTGGAAAAAGAAATTAAATATCAGCAGGGATTTGTAAAATCAATTCAAGGAAAGCTTAATAATGAGAAATTTGTCTCAGGAGCACCGGCAGATGTTGTGGAGCGTGAACGCAAAAAACTTGCCGATGGTGAAGAGCGAATCAGAATATTGGAAGAGTCGTTGAAGATGTTGGGGTAGGGCTATTGCTTTATGAAAATTTAAAATTTTGCTGGGAAATACTTTTGTACAGACCTTTTTTAGATAGATACTCCCCAAGGTACTCTTGCTCCGTTTGACCAGGAGTAGGGACAAATATTGCTTTCTTATTGAGTTTTACCATGTCCATAACTGAGCTATAGCCACTTCGACATATTATCAGTTCACTTTGATTGATTATGTCATTTAATTCCTTACCTGAGGTATGACTTTTTAAAATAACATTATTTTGGAGATAGATTTCTTCATTTTTATCCATTTTACCCTGGATAATCAATATTCTTTTATCTGATTTAATGGATAAATCTATAGCTATCTTTTCAAATTTAGTTCGTGAAGGTTCAGGTCCTGACAGGATGAAGCAAATATCGTATTTTTTAGGCAATTCATGATACTTTAGATTGCTCTGTATTCCAATATATTTATGTTTGATGTTCATCGAGCAATCGGACAATTCACCTGCAATACTCTTTTCTCCTTCAAAATCTGGAATCCACAATTCATCAAATTTTTGTATAAAATGATGATTGATAATATTTGCAAGTTTTTTTATCAGAGGATTTTTATGTTGGATATTTAGTTGATGTGTTATGAATATTGTTTTGATATTTTTGTGACTAAACCCAAATCTGTTGTCAGATATTATCAAGTCAGGTTTTTCAATATCTATAATTTTTTTTAACTCTTTTGCTTCTTTTTTAATAGCATTATTGATTTTTAATGCTTGAGATATCATATTGATAACTATAGACATATATTTATAATTAACATTGTATGGAGTTAAGGTGTAGAATTTTAAATTTGGGAATTCCTTTTGTAACAATATCAATGCTCCACTATCAGAAGCTATTATTACTTCATTTCCTTTCTCCAATAATTCATGAATAATAGGAATAGATCGACTGGCGTGTCCAAGTCCCCAATTTAAAACTCCGAATATTATTTTTGAATTCAAAGTAAGATTAAATTTTATTTTATTCCAATAGAAATTACTGTATATAAGTTATTTAACTTGATATCTTAAAATGCAAAAATATGAAAAATAACTACTTAAGGAACTTTTAATTTAATTTTATTTCATCTCCGGATTTGTCCTTAATTTTATATTCATTGAGATTAAGGTTTTCGTCCTTTATTATTTTTATCCATTTATTGAATTTAAAAACCATTTCATCTGGATAGAAGGAATACCTATTTTGAGATGAGAATAGATATAAGGATGTGCTATTACTCTCAATGTTTGTTTATTGTCTGAACTTATGATATATTCAAGGTCTCTTTCTATTCTGTCGACAATTAGAATTGAAGGAGATACTTTACCAGTACCTTCACATACTGGACAAGTTTCAGAGGTGTTTATAACTATCTCTGGTTTAGTTCTTTGTCGAGTGATTTGAATTAGTCCAAATTTACTAAGAGGCAATATTGTATGTTGAGCTCTATCATTTGCCATGAATTCTTTCAATTCTTTGAATAGCATTTTTTGTTTTCGGGACTTTTCATATCGATAAAGTCAACAATAATCAAGCCTCCTAAGTCGCGCAATCTCAATTGGCGTGCTATTTCTTCAGCTGCTTCAAGATTGACAGCAATAGCAGAGTCTTCCTGAGATTGTTTTCTCATTTGGGACCGCTGTTTACATCGATTACATGCATAGCTTCAGTATGTTCAATAATGATGTAAGCTCCACTTTGAGAGTGTAAGTTGTGCCAAATGAGGCTTTTATTTGTTTGGATATTCCATAATGCTGGAAAAGAGGAGTTTTGCCCTTATATATTTTTAATATATTTAACCTATCAGGGGCTATCTGTTTAAGGTATGATTTTATATTAAGATAAAATTCATCGTCATTGACAAGAATTTTATTGAAAGAATCATTTAAAATATCTCTGAGTAAAACGGAGGCTTTATCTATTTCTGTAAGGAGTTTAACCGGAGGTTTTGTCTTTTTCATCTCTATAGACATGTTATTCCATTTTTCGATCAAAGTTTTCATTTCATCGTGGATAACAGCAACATTTTTACCTTCAGCTGGTTCTAATAACACCAAAATTTTTAGGTTTAATACTTTCAATAAGAAATTTCAACCTATTAACTTCATCCTTATCTTGGATTTTTAGATATTGATACTAAATTAGTGAAAGGTGTCATAACTATATACCTTCCTGCAATAGTAATCTCAATATGTAAGCCTTGACCTTTAGTAGAAATTGGTTCTTTAAGTATTTGCACTAATATATTCTGTTCTTTTTGAGAACAGAATTGATATTACCGTTTTTGTCTATTTCGTTTTCTATTTTGAAATTTTCCAGACCTGATGAAGCAGAAGCATCATTTTCTAATATCCTTACATATTTCAATAACGAATTTAATTGTGGGCCTAAATCTGAATAATGAAGAAATGCACTTTTCATGTAACCTACATCGACAAAAGCTCCATTATGACCCGGCATTAATTGTTTAACCTTACCATAGTAAATATCACCAACTGAAAATCCACTATTTGTCATTTCTTCATGAAATTCTACAAGTTTAGAATCTTCAATCAGTGCAATTTCTATAGTACCCCCCTTAGAGTTAATTATTAATTCTTTTTCCACACCTTTGTGAATTTATAATCAGAAATAACTATTATTCAAGACAAAATATAGTAAATTTCTTTTTACGCCATTTACTATATTTTGTCCATTTAATAAAAACTATTATTTCTTTTTATGTCTGTTTTTACGTAGTCTTTTTTTCCTTTTGTGAGTCGAAATCTTATGTCTCTTTCTTTTTTTACCGCTTGGCATATATCTGAAATTTTAAAATTTAATTATTTAGTTTCTGTATTGTCTTTTACTTGATCTACAAATACCTTTGAAGGCTTAAATGCAGGAATAAAATGTTCTGGAATTTCTATTGGTCTGTTTTCCTTAATATGTCTTCCAATTTTTTTGCTCTTTTCTTTAATACAAAAGAACCAAATCCTCTAATATAAACATTTTCGCCACTAACCAAGATTCTTTTATCTCTGTAAAAAGATGTTCTAATGTTACTAATACATCAACTTTTGGAACGTTTGTTTCTTCTGAAATTTTTGATACTAAATCAGCTTTTCTCATTTCTATTAATTATTTTATTTGTATAAATTTAAAAATTAGCTGCAAATGTCGGAAATTAAAATGAATTAATGTTAAAAAAATATAAAAAAGTTTCATTATTAGGCTTATTTTTATACATTTTCTGTCATTATATCAATGAAATATTAAAATCCTGGCATGAAATTCATCCCAAATACAAATTTGCTGTTTGTTTCAAATGGATATGCCAGATAAGGTTCTAAAATCAAAGCATTGTATATGTTCAATCTCAATGATATACCTGCACTTTTTGCTACTTTGGGTTTTAAATAATTTAATTCTGGTATTCCCATCTAAGTTTTTTGTAAGTATTGGTTCTCCATTTTTAAAATGCGAAAATTCATCAAAAGCTACTCCTATATCAAAAAATAATGCCAAATCTGACATCAGATATTTTGATTCTATTAGTGAAAGTCGCTTTGTTCCTGTAAATGGTAATCTGATTTCAAAACTTCCTAAAAGCACGCGGATCCTAACAATTGATCATAATTGAAATCATTATTGTCAAGTACATAATTTGATGTGATAAATGAATTATAACCACGTACTAAACCGAGATCACCGATATACATCGGATATAGGCTGTTAACATCATTTTCAAATCTCGAATATGATAAGCCCCTAATTGCAAAACTTATCGGTTTTAACCAATAATAATATCTACCATCCAATGTGGTACTAAAATAATCGTCGGCTCCCAAAATATTTTTCTACACCTATTCTGTATCTGTAACCAGCCAAAGGAGATGTCATCCCAAAATATGAATTGTCTCCGACCAATGCTATATTTACACTTGAACTAAATCCTTTGATAAGTGAAAAATATTGATTGAAAGTCAAAGTGTCCGGGATATCGAGTCTCTCTCTATCTTGTCCAATATAATAATATGATTGTGGATCGTAGTAATAGTATATTTTGTCCCATCGGAAACTTCTGTAGCCTCCTTCAATACCACCTTCAAGTCTCATTTTAGAGCTAAATGGGTAGTGGACAAATAGACTCAATCTTTCATCAAATATTCTCAATAGATTCAATGATTGCTTCAGATACTGATAACCATCTATTGTCTCATATGTTAAATCGTCATAGTATCTTGATGTGTAGGGTATATGTGTGAGACCTACTCCCCAATTGACTCTCTGTTGCCTATTCATGTAAACAAGTTGTCCTCCAAAATCATAAATCTCACCATTGATAGCTAATCTCGAATATAATTGATGATTGCCTAGCATATCACTAAAGAGGATATCCATTCCTCCTGCCAGTGATGATGATACACTATATGTTTGGTTTCCTACTCCTACACCAGTTCCACCACCTATGTAGTCAAGTTTGAATTGAGGTCTATATGGTTTATTATTGAATAGGCTATCAGGCATTGGTTTTAATCTATTGAAAATCTTTAGATTGGTGTTAACAACATTTTGAATATCAGGTATTGATCGTTGTAAAGTTCCTGCCTCCATATTTACATCTTCAGGTGAAACTTCAATGTTTAGCAAGTTCTCTGCTCTTGTTTGATAAATTGAGTATTTTTTATCAAAATAAACAGTGTAAAGTAATTTGTCATTTTTTTGTGCAATCGAAATTGCTGGAGAAAATTCTGATATTCCGCTGATGCCGGTCATTATTTCTGTTTTTTGATACAGTTTCCCACTTGAAACATCATATTTGTACAGATTTCGGAATCCATCTCTATTTGATAAGAAATAAATATTACCTTCATTATCAAAAATCGGATTTATATTATCAGCACCTTCAAAAAAATAGAAGTTAGATTTTTTTAATGTTTCAGTATTCAAAGCACCAATGTTGAACCTTACTACTCCATTATTTCCTCCTAAGTTTAGACTTACAGCATCAGTGGCATAGATGATGTTTTTGCCATCTGGAGAGAAACAAGCCTGAATTTCACTGTATTTATCATTAGTTAGTCTTTTTATTTTTTTTGATTTTAAAGTAAATTCATATAGGTCCACTTGCCCTTCCACCAAAGCTGAGACAACTATGGATTTTCCATCAGGATTCCAGGCAGGATTTGTGAAAGCCCTGATGCCTTTTAATGAATATTCATTTAGAGTTTTTCCTGTACTTGCTTCTTTAATCACTAATATGTTTTTACCTTTTTCAAAAGCTACATAAGCAAATTTTTTGCTATCCGGAGACCATGTACCAGACGATTCGAGAAAATTATAATCGTCGATGTGAGAATCTCTGATTTTGCTGGATAGCTTTTTAATAATTTTTCCATTTGAAGCATTTGCTAAATACCAATCAGTAGTAAAAATGTTTTTTTCTGAAATAAATACCATATACTTGCCATTGGGACTGATAGAAGGGGATACATTCATCTCTCCTGCATTATTGTCGGAAATTAATTCTTTTCCAATAGTATTATTGTCGCTATATTTCAAATAATTTAAATTATGTTCTTTTATGGAATTAATCCATAATTTACTAAATTCTTTTTTTCTCATGTGGAAAACGGAATCAATAGCAATATCCAAACCATAAATTGCGGTTTTCATAAATAGTGGTCTAATGTATTGATCACCATAGTTTTTAGATATGAAACTCCAGAATGCTTGTCCGTATCTGTATGGGAAATATTCTGAATCATCTAAGTCTTTGATTTCAGGAATATCGTCATTTAGCGTAGCATCTCTCATCCACATGGCAGTAAATGGATCATTATTTCCTTTGGATAAATACTCGGACATACCTTCTATCATCCATAATGGCAGGTTTTGAAATGACCTCATAGATGTGGAGTCATTATTTAGAACGATATTGTATTGGAAAGCGTGAACAAGTTCGTGTCCCAAAACATGATTATTTTGACGATAAGAATATGACAATGGGATTACTACTCTGTTTTTATAGCCTTCAGTCACTCCTCCGGTTCCAATACCTATTGAGCCGCTTATGGCATTGGTTTGTTGGAAATCAGCTTGATTATTATAGAATATAATTGGGTTGCCTGCAGGTAATGAATCCTGTAATACTGCCTGATGTAGAGTTCTCCATTTTTCAGCATCCTGACCCAAATATTTATAAGACTATCATTTTTAACATGGTAGTATATGTTAAAGTCAGGTGTTTGCTTTATTTTGAAATTGAATTTTGAATAAACTGGTTTATTCCTTCCAAAACTTTGAGCTTCCGTATTACTTGAAAAAGCCAATAGAATAGAAGATACTAAAATTAGTGAAAATTGAGAAAAATTGATTTTGAAATTAAATATTCTCATAAACATGTAATTTTATTTTGAATGTGATATGTTAAAATGATACAACTAGTAAACATTAATACGTTTGTTGTGGTTTAAATCGTTGCTTTTTTATTAGTTTTAAGAAAAACTTAACATATTTTTATTTTATATAAATAAGAATTGCATTTGGATTTTTTTAATTGATTTTAAATAACAAGCAAGTAAGGTAATTAATTGTATATTTATTATATTGAATATTATATTTACCATATATTTGCATTTTAATAATATAAATATTAATACGTGCTACATCCTAAAAGATATTTGATTACATCAGCATTGCCTTATGCCAATGGTCCGCTACATATCGGGCATTTAGCAGGAGCATATATTAGTGCTGACATCTATGTTCGTTTTTTGAGGTTGATGGATAAAGATGTGGTTTATATTTGTGGTTCCGATGAAAACGGGGCAGCCATAACGGTCAGAGCCAAGAAAGAAGGTGTTTCTCCCCAACAAATCATCGATAAATATCATAATATATTTGAGGATTCATTCAAAAAAATGGGTATTTCATTTGATGTTTATCATAGGACTTCATCAGAATTACATCACGAGACAGCAAAGGAATTTTTTTTAGATATCTATGATAAAGGGATTTTCGAGGAAAAGGAGAGTGAACAGTATTTTGATGAAAAGGAACAGCAGTTTTTAGCAGACAGATATATAAAGGGAACTTGCCCAAAATGTGGTTACGATAGTGCTTATGGTGATCAATGTGAGAAATGTGGTTCTTCTCTAAGTCCTATGGAATTGATCAACCCTGTATCTACTATCAGTAATGAAACACCGGTATTGAAGTCAACAAAACATTGGTATTTGCCGTTGGATAAAGATGAATCATGGTTGCGAAAATTTATTGTTGATGGTCAATTTGAAGATAAAGAACATCATGATCCTAATGATTGGAAGACTCATGTGATAGGTCAATGCAAATCATGGCTCGATGGAGGATTGCAGCCTAGAGCCATGACCAGAGATTTGGATTGGGGAGTTGATGTTCCTGAAGAAATACCTGAATCGGAGGGTAAAAAACTTTATGTGTGGATGGATGCTCCTATTGGGTATGTGTCAGCCACTAAAGAATGGGCAAAAACTAATAACAAAGATTGGAAACCTTATTGGAAGGACAAAGATACAGCACTTATTCATTTCATCGGTAAGGACAATATAGTTTTTCACTGTTTGATTTTTCCTGCAATCCTTAAAGCAAAAGGAGATTTTATTCTTCCAATAAATGTGCCTGCAAATCAATTTATGAATTTGGAAGGTCAAAAAATTTCTACTTCAAAGAATTGGGCTGTTTGGGTAAATGAATATATTGAGGATTTCCCGGAACAAATAGATGTGTTGAGGTATAATCTTATCAGAAATATGCCGGAACATAAAGATAGTGAGTTTACATGGAAAAATTTTCAGGATACCAATAATAATGAGTTGGTTAATAATATTGGGAATTTTGTAAACAGAGTCATAGTATTGACCAATAAATTCTATAATGGCGTAGTTCCTGAATTCGATCAAGATAGTTTGTTCGAAGGTGTTTGGGATTCAGAATTTGGAGGTTTTCATGAAACGGAATTACTTGGATTGCATGATGATATTCAGGAACTTAATGTTCATTTGAGGAGATATGATTTTAGAGGAGCATTGAGAATGGTGATGGAGATTTCTTCAAAAGGGAATCAATTACTTCAGGTGAATGAACCTTGGAAGTTGATAAAAGAAGACCCTGAAGCCACTAAAGCGGTAATAAATTTATTGTTGCAGATAGTCACAGCGATGTCTGTGATAGTTCGTCCTTTTATGCCTTTTACTTCAGATAAAATCAGAAGGATATTAAATTTAGATGATATCGTTGAAAAAGGCGAATTGCTTGAACTATTAGATGATTTGGCATTGGGTGATTTATTATTGTCTCCAGGACATAAAATTGGAGAAGCAGCTCATCTTTTTACTCGTATCGAAGATGAGGTGATAGAGAGACAAATAAGTAAACTTGAAGAAAGTAAAAAAACTGTTGAAGAACCTGGAGTGATTAATATCCAAACAAAAGATAATGAAGTTAAAAGCAAGGTAGATAAAAAGGTTGAAGTCATAGATTCTAAAGATATCATTGAATATGGTGACTTTGCAAAATTAGATCTTAGAGTAGGGGAAATTCTGGAAGCAGAAAAAGTGGAAAAATCAGATAAGTTATTGAAATTAAAAGTTGATTTGGGGTATGAAGTCAGAACGGTTGTTTCGGGTATAGCCCAACATTTTGAGCCAAATGATGTAATATCAAAGAAAGTTGTGGTGGTGGCAAATTTGAAACCAAGAAAATTGATGGGTATTGAATCAAAAGGAATGGTTTTGATGGCATCTTCCGCTGATGGAAGTTTAGTGTTTGTCAGCCCTGAAAATAATACAGAAAACGGCTCGGAAGTCAGTTAGTAATACATTTGCAATTTTTTAACAGTTTATTTATAATAATTTAATAAATTGGTTGTTTAAGTTAAATTGTGATTTTTTTTAATTATATCAATTCAAATAAATATGGCATTAGAATTAACAGATTCAAATTTTAAAGAAGAAATTTTAGATTTTGAGGGAGTAGCAGTAGTTGATTTTTGGGCAGTATGGTGTGGCCCTTGTAAAATGATTGGACCAATAATTGAAGAATTAGGAAAAGAATTTCCTGAGATAAAAGTAGGTAAATTAGATGTGGATGTGAATCCTGATGTTTCTATCGAATATGGAATCAGAAGCATACCTACAGTTTTATTTTTGAAAAATGGAGAAGTGGTTGACAGACATGTTGGAACTGCACCAAAGACTTTCTTTTTTGATAAAGTGAAATCACTTTTAGGGTAATCTCGGTAAGACAATAAAGTATATATAGTTAAAGGATGTTTTATTGTTTGGATTTTAATTCTGAACAAAGGTATTTTAATGGAATTTTTAAGGATTATGATTTAAAGGGAATAGAAAATCTTGATTTGTTTGCTAAACAAGTTGTAGAAGGTTTTATAATTGGGCTTCACAAAAGTCCTTTTCATGGGTTTTCTGTAGAATTTGCCGAACATAGATTATATAATTCAGGAGAGTCGTTGAAAAATATCGACTGGAAATTGTATGCTCGTACGGATAAGTTATATTCTAAAAAATATGAAGAAGAAACAAATTTAAGATGCCAGATAGTAATCGATCAGTCCTCATCTATGTATTTTCCAAGGGAAGAAAAAGGAAATATAAATAAATTGCGTTTTTCAGCCTTGGCAGCTGCTGCATTGATGAATTTGTTGAAGAAACAACGCGATGCTTTCGGTTTGAGTTTATTTGATGAAAATGTGAATTTGCATACAGAAAATAAATCAAATATAAGGCATTATAACCTTATGCTTAATTACTTGTACAATGTAATCATCGATGACAAATTAAACAATAAAACCTTAGCAAGCAAAGGTCTTCATGAGATAGCAGAAAAAACTCATAAAAGATCATTGATTATTGTTTTTAGCGATTTCATGAGTAGCCAGGAAGAACTCGATAGTTTGTTTTCAGCATTATTGCATTTAAAATACAGGAAACATGAGGTGATTTTATTTCAAGTAGCTGATAATAGTAAGGAATTTGAGTTGGATTATCAGAATAGGCCATATCTTTTTATCGATATGGAAACTGAGGAGAAAATAAGAATGCACTCTCAGGATTTTAAAAAACTTTATATAGAAAAAATAAAGAAATACAAAGAGGAACTGATGAATAAATGCATGCAGTTTAATATAGATTTTGTTGAAGCTGATATTGCTAAAGGATTTTATCCTATTCTAAATTCCTATTTGATTAAAAGAAATAAAATGATGATTTAAATTATAATTATGATTGATGTTAGAAATATAGAAACTTATCCGCCAAAATCCGTAGTGAAAGAAGAAATCGAATCTGAAACAAAAAAAATGGTTAAGGAGATAGGGGAATTGAGCAGAATTTTTGAAGCTGATAAGTCCCATTCTCTTTTGATTGTTCTTCAGGGTATGGATAGCAGTGGAAAAGATGGTATCAGTAGAAAGATATTTAGGAATGTGAGTCCGACAGTAATATGTGAATATGGGTTTAAGAAGCCTAGTCCTGAAGAAAGTAATCATGATTTTTTATGGAGAGTTCATAAGCAGGTGCCGGAAAAAGGACATTTTAAGATTTTTAACAGAAGTCATTATGAAGATGTATTAGTACAAAGAGTTCATAATTGGATCGATGAGGAAAAGGTAGCAAAAAGATTTAAAGCTATTAGGGATTTTGAGGATTTATTGGAATTCGATGGGAATACAACGATTTTAAAATTCTTCCTTCATATTTCACATAAAAAACAACAAGAGAAACTCAATGAAAGGATTGAAAAATTAGAAAAAAATTGGAAATATAATCCTAATGATTTTAAAGAATCTGAATTGTGGGATAAATATATGGATGCATATAATGATGTAGTAAATCAAGACGGAGTCCAATGGCATATTATTCCAGCTGATAAACAATGGTATAGAGATTATAATGTTGCAAAAGTTGTAAGAGATACATTGAAAAAAATGGATTTAAAATATCCAAAAATTGATATTTAATGGCAGATAAACCTGTAAGGATTGATAAGTGGCTTTGGAGTATTAGGTTTTTCAAAACCAGGACAAAAGCTACAGATGCTTGTAAATCAGGTGTTGTAAAGAATGTCGATGGACATATATTGAAGCCTTCTTATGAAATAAAAATAGGTGATGTCATAAATGTAAAAAAATCCGGAATTATATTTACCATAAAAGTATTAAAAAATATAAGTAGCAGAGTTTCTGCTATTTTAGCAAAAGAATGTTTTGAAGACCTGACTCCGGAAAGTGAATTGGAAAAATTTGAGATGTGGTATTTTAGTAAAAAAGGAGTGGAATTTAGGGAAAAAGGTAGTGGCAGACCCACTAAAAAGGAAAGGAGAGATATCGATGATTTCAAAATTTCAGATTTTGATTCTTTTGATTATTTTGAAGAATTATGATAGTTTTTAAAAATAGTTTATTTATTATTGATTAACAATATATTTTATCATTTTTATTATTACTTTTGCACAAATTTTTGGAAAATAAAATGGAAGATATAGATAGTTTGAGGAAATTTCTTGATTATCCAAAAGATATTGTTATTTTTTCTCATAGAAATCCTGATGGAGATGCTATAGGTTCTAGTATGGGATTGAAATTGTATCTTGAAAATTATGGACATAGGGTAGATATTGTTTTTCCCAGTGAATTTCCTTCCATTCTGACATTTTTACCTAAAACAGATGATATTGTTATTTTTGATTTTGAAAAGGAAAGAGTACAGAATATTATTGATAAATGTGAAATGATGTTTTTCCTGGATTTCAGCAGCCTTGATAGGGTAGATAATATAGGAACTTTGATAATTGAGAAAAATGTTCCTAAAGTTCACATAGATCATCATCTTGATCCTGAACCAATTGCTGATTATGTGCTTTCTGACTCTGAGGCAAGTTCAACATCAGAATTAGTATATAGGTTTTTTGAGCTTTTTGATAATGCAAAATATATAAATTCCAAAGTTGCTGAGTGTTTGATGACGGGAATAATTTCTGATACTGGTTCATTTAGATATAGTGTTACTCCTGAAACTTTCAGGGTTAGCTCTGAACTTATGAAAACAGGGTTAGATCTGACTTCATTGCAAAATCATATATATAATAGTTATTCTGAAAAACAATTAAGATTAGTAGGTTACGTTATTCACAATAAACTCGAAATAATTCCTGAATATAAAACCGCAATAATGTCATTATCAAAACAGGATTATAAGGATTTTAATATTCAGAGAGAGATACTGAAGGATTGGTTAATTATATGTTGATGATGCGCGATATTATGATAGCTGCATTGATAACTGAACAACCTACAATAACGAAAGTGTCATTGAGATCTAAAGGTGATTTTTCAGTTCAGGATATTGCAAAAAAATACTTTAAAGGAGGTGGACATTTAAATGCTTCCGAGGTCAATCATTTAAACCATTGGAAAAAGTTATAGAAAAATTTAAGTCAATATTACCTGATTATAAATCTGAAATAGAAGCTAATAGTAATTTTAAAAAAATAAAAAATGAGAAAAAATAGTAAATTTATTTTTATAATTGTATTTTTAATAAGTATGATGATTGATAATGCATATTCACAGGAATCTTTAGGAAAATTAAATTTACCATTATCGGGGAAAGTAGCTGATTATTTGGCAAAAGGAGATGGAGTACCTGGTAAAAAAGGAGATTTTATTTACTTTAACCTCTTGATAAAAGGAGATGATGGTAGTGTTATCACCGATAGGAGGAGTGAAAATTTGTGGATAAATGAAGAATTAAAAGATATCGATAGTACGGTCTTTCCTTTAGTTGAAATGCTTCATTATATGGTTCCGGGAGATAGCTTGAGATATGAAATGGAATTGAGCGAAGGTCAAAAACCACGAGGAATGGAAAATATAAATTCAGTGGTTTATTTTATCAAAGCAGAGAAACTTGTTGATGCTGAGACAATGGCAAAGATAAAAGCAGAAGAAGTAAAAGAGCAAGAAGCAAAATTGGCTCAGGCTAAAATTGTTGAAGGGGAAGTTGGAGTGAAAGTGGCAGGATTATTAGAAAAATATAAGGCTGGTGATTTAAATAAGGATATTATGACAACCGATAGTGGATTGGAATATGTGGTATTAGATAAAGGAACGGGCGACAAGGTTGAGGCAAATGAAAATGTTGCTGTCGATTATTATGGAGTTTTCAAAGCTGATGGCAGAATGTTTGACAATTCATTTGGCAGAGGTCAAAAATTGAGATTTAATGCAGGAGTAGGGCAAATGATCAAAGGTTGGGATGAAGCTATGCTATATCTTAATCACGGAGACAAAGCGATATTGTTTATACCATATAATCTTGCTTATGGTGAAGCTGGAAGACCTCCACAGATTCCTGAAAAATCAGATTTAGTATTTTACATTGAAGTAGAATGATTTATTTTTAATTTATTATAAACAACAAAATTTTTGAAATGAAAAATGTTTTGATATTATTCGCATTTGCTTTTGCTTTTATAGCTTGTAACAAAACTCAAAAGTCAGAAGTAATAACATTACCTATAACAAAGGAACAATATACTTTATTGAAAAAAGGAGATGGAAATAAATTCAATGTTGGTGACAATTTGAAATTTAGCCTTCTTATTTTAGGAAATAATGGAGATACTATTGCTGATAGAACAGATCCTTCATTATGGGCAATGGACAAAGTGGCTGCTGTTGATTCTAATACAATGCCAATCGTAGAAATGCTTTATTCTTTATCTTTAGGAGATAGTGTAATGATGAAAGTTCCATTGGATAGTATGCAGAGACCTCCTCAGATGGCTGATATTGATACTTTGATCTATTACATAAAAATAACAGAAGTAGAATCTCAGGCAGACCAAGACAAAAAAATGCAGGAACTCGAAAGTAAAAAAGAATCAGTTGCAACTGAAGTTACCGATTTATTAAATAAGTATAAAAGTGGAGAACTTACTGATCTTGAGAAAACTGAAGATGGTACAAGTATTTATTTAGTAGAAAAAGGTACAGGAAATGTAGTTGGAAATGGAGAGAATGTATCTATTGATTATTATGGATTATTTGAAGAATCAGGAGATATGTTTGATAATTCTTATGAAAGAGGTCAAGAGTTGAGTTTTAGTGCCGGAGCTGGTCAAATGATAAAAGGAATGGATCAGGCTATTCTTAAACTTCATCATGGTGATAAAGCAGTACTTTTTATACCATACGAAAGTGCATATGGAGAAGCTGGAAGACCACCAATGATTCCTGAAAAAGCAAATCTTGTATTTTATGTTGATGTGAAATAGAATTTTTGTTTTATATACTACGAAAAAACATAAAATAACACTCTTTCGCTGAGGAGGAGTGTTATTTATTTTTTTATTTATTTTAAAAAGAGAATTATGACGACAGAGCAATTCAACGATTTGAAAAGTCGCCTAATTATGATTAGGGGGTATCTTTGACATCGATAAAAGATTATTAGATGTAGAAGATAAAGAGCAACAGTCACTTAACCCTGATTTTTGGAATGATTCAAAACGAGCAGAATCCATTCTGAAAGAAATCAAATTCAATAAAAAAATAATTGAGGAATATATGGTTTCTCAGACTCTGATAGATGATTTAGAGACTTTGAATTTATTTTTTAAAGAAGGAGAATTGTCTGAAGAGGAATTGGAAGAACATTATATATCGACAAAAGAAAAACTTGAAGATATAGAATTTAGGACAACATTGGATAAAGAAGAAGACCCATTGTCTTGCTATCTGGAGATCAATGCCGGAGCAGGAGGAACAGAGAGTAATGATTGGGCGGATATGTTGCTTAGGATGTATATTATGTGGGCAGAAAAAAATGATTATAAGGTACATGTGCTTAATAGGGTTGATGGTGATATTGCCGGAATAAAATCTGTTGAACTGGAGATAGATGGAGATTTTGCTTTTGGTATGTTGAAGGGTGAAAATGGAGTCCATAGGTTGGTAAGAGTAAGTCCTTTTAATGCACAAGGTAAAAGAATGACTTCATTTGCTTCAGTTTTTGTACATCCTGAAATTAATGATGATATCGAAGTTACTATAAATCCTGCAGATCTTGATTGGGATACTTTTAGGTCAAGTGGAGCAGGAGGACAACATGTTAACAAAACAGAATCTGCAGTGAGAGTTAGGCATTTGCCATCTGGAATTGTTGTGGAATGTCAGGAAGAACGATCGCAGCACATGAATAGAGATAAGGCTTTGAAAATGTTGAAATCAAGGCTTTATGAGAAAGAACTTGAAAGGAAAAGGGAGGAAAAAGATAAAATAGAAAGTGGTAAAATGAAAAATGAATGGGGCTCCCAGATAAGGTCTTATGTGCTTGACGATAAAAGGGTTAAGGATCACAGAACTGGTTTTACAGCTCATAATCCTGATTTGGTTTTAGATGGTGATTTGACTGGGTTTTTAAAAGCATATTTGATGTGGCAAGCAAATCCTACAGCAAATTAAATCTTTTAGGATTTTATTTACTTTTTTAGGGAGAGATAAATGCAGGTGAATTTAATTTACCTCGTATGTGGAATGTTTTAGGTCATAGATATAGGATTTTGTTCCGGATTCAGCTCGTTGCTCGCGTTCCGAAGCAAAAATACTATAACTTCCATTCCAATATATATTGCCTGCTTTCAAACTATCTTCGATGACTATATTTTTCTTGTTTAGTGAATATACAAAGTATTTTAGGTCAGGAAATGGTTTTGAAAACTCCTTGTTTTTGTGATAAACCAAAGCATAATCACCAATGTCATTATACTTTATTTCGAATTTGTCATGATATTTATTGCAGGTGATTTGTTCCATTTTTGAAATAGCATACTTTTTATTTCTTTCTACCAAAGTCTTGGAATTAAAACATCCCAATAAGAAAATAACAGAAGATATAAAAGTAATAAAAAGTATTTTTTTGCTATTCATGTGTTAACATATTTGTTATCCTAAAATTCCTTTAAATAATAATGCTGCTGTAGCAGGATTTGTAGCTAAAGGAACATCATGGACATCGCAAACTCTCATAAGCATAGAAATATCTGGTTCATGAGGGTGTTTATCAAGAGGATCTCTGAAAAAAATGACCATATTTGTTTTGCCTTGAGCTATTCTTGCAGCGATTTCAGCATCCCCTCCTAATGGGCCTGAAAGAAATTTCATCACTTCTAAGCCAGAATCTTCAATGTACTTTCCTGTAGTGCCTGTGGCTATCAAGTGGATGTTTTTTTTCTTCAATGCTTCTGCATGTTCCATTACAAATTTTACCATTTCTGGTTTTTTCCCATTGTGTGCTATTAAAGCTATTTCCATTTAATATAATGTTGAAAATTAATAAATTATAAAATATTATAAATTATAAATCTACATCAATTTAATGATTTAAAATGCAAATTTATAATCTTTTTATCGATGATTATATATTTAAATACATAATTAATGTAAAATTAATTTGAATTCTTTTCATTGAATATTTTTTCATTCCTGGGCCAGTCAATAAAATAATTTTTTAAAAATTTATAAATAAACATGACGAGGAATAGTACAAGAGCAAAATTGAGATAACTTGTTTTTAAAGAGTAATTTGTAAGATATACGAAAAGATAACCTAATATTGCAAGTATTGCTGAGATATAAAAGGCTTTCATTATCGCAAATTGTATTCTGCCATATTTCCTGGATTTACTCCATTTTTCATTCCATTTATCTTCTCTTTCACTCATGATGTAAAATTTCTTTTACTGAAATTCATTGATTTAAATAATAAAGAGATAACAATAAAAACGGACAATAGTTTAATTTCTATTGTCCGTTGAATTTTAAAAGTCTAATTAATTATTTTTCTTTTCCTCTATTGAGAAAATTTTTATATTCTTCAAATTCATCCCAAAGGCCTTCTGAAGCTAATTTTGCTTGTTTTGGCCATGTTTCAGGATCAGCAAGGCTAAATTTAGCTCCAGCATCATCAAGGATTTTTTGGATTGACTCCACGCTTGTATTCGATAGTTGTAACCATGTTTTGATACCTGCGTTGTGAAGTAATTCTTCTATTTTAGGTCCGATTCCTTCTACTGCTTTTAAATCATCCTGATTATATCTTTTTAGGATACCTAATTTAACCATTATTTTTTCGACTTTTGAATCAGTTTCAGCAGAAACTTGATTTGTTCTTCCTGCATCAAGAGTTTTTTGCATTGCGATGAGTTCATCCCATTTGCCATCTCTTGCCAATGCAGCCTGCTCAGCCCATGTACTAGGGTCAATCATTGAATATTTGTTTCCTTCTTTATCAAGCATTGTTCTAAGATAAGTTGCATCTTTTGAAGCCAAGTTTGCCCATGTGACAATTCCATTGTTATTCAATAAATCATTCATTTTTGGTCCAATTCCTTCCACTACCTGAAGGTTATCTTCTTTTAATGCTGCAAATTTATTAGCTTTTATATTTGTTTGAGGAGCAGACACAAATGCATTCGCTTCAGTCAACTTGTTGGCATTATCTGCTTCCAATTCTTTAATTCTTCCATTGAGTAAAGCTATTTCACTAACATAGCTATTTTTTGAAGATTGACATTTTTTTAATTCTTCTTCTAAAGCAGTATATTTAGCTTTAAGGTCATTCAGATCATTGAGTAATAATTCGTATTTTCTTTTCCATTTGCCCCATATCAGCCATCCAAGCAATAATCCTAATAAGAAAGGTAATAGCCATGAAAGAAAAACACACAGCCATGAAAGATCACAAAAATTTATTAATGTAAACATGATATATATTTTTTATTAGTTTATAATTTTTAATTCAACTCGTCGGTTTTTAGCTCTGTTTTCATTGTTAGTATTGGGAACTAATGGTTTTGTCTCTCCATTGCTACTAACTTTGATTTGGTCTGCTGATACACCTTTTTTCAATAGGTAATCTTTAATAACATCGGCTCTTTTTAAACCAAGATTATAGTTAGTTTCCTCAGCACCAATATCATCAGTATTACCAGTTAATGTCACTGTTTCCCCCGATGAAATGACTCTGTCTGCCACCTTATCCAGGTAAGATTCAATTTCACTACTATTTAATTTTTTTAATGAATTAAAAGGGAAATAAATCAATGCAGAATTATCAATTTCCTGAATTTCAACAGTATTTAATGCATTGTTGAAATTGGAACTGATAAAAAGATTTTCTCTTTCTCCATCTTTTTCATCAATAAGTGCACTGATTAAGCGAATTCTGTTTTCAGGAATTTCAGGAAATAATTTTCTTATTTCCTTAGCACGTGCAATTCCAAGATCGGTTTCATCTGTGTTATTTACCTCTTCTGCTCTATAGTAGCCTGTGATTTCAAATATTTCATTATCTCCTAAAGAGTTTAATAATGAATCTCTGAAAAATGAAAAATTATCACCTTTCACAGCCGCTCCTGAGCTCCAATTGAAAGCAAGAGGTAAACTTTTGAGTCCATTTGTGCTTGTATCTGTGGTTTCAACTATTTCTGTGACTTCTGTTTCAACAACATATTCTGTACAACATTCTTTTTTGCCAATATCCCAAAGCCAAAAATATATGAAACCCAGAATCACCCAAAGAATAATTACAAGGTATTTCATAGTTAATATAATTTATAAATTGTTAAATAGATGCGATAAAATTACGACGTATTTATAATTAATCATAATAAAATATGCATTTTTTTATGATTTTCAGGTTTTTCTATATAAATTAATATTAAATTTATATTATTGTAAAAAAAAATAATTGTTTTATTTGAAATTGTGTGTATGAAATATACTTATCTCTATGTTTAGATTTGAAAATATACCATTTTTGAAAATTGTATTTTACTTTATTATAGGGATTCTAATAGGTGAATTTCTAAATATTCATTTTTCTTATTGGTATTTTATCGTGTTTTCATCAATCATTTTCATCAGTTTAATTGTAATTTATTATTCTAAAAATATTTTGCTTGCGAATATAATTTTACCTTTAGCCTTAATATCTTGTGGGTTTGCATTATTGCGTTTAAGTGATGAGCGAAATAAAAGTGATTATTTTGGAAATATATTGCATAGAGGAACATCGGAATTAAATGTTATAATCAGTGAAGTCAATAAGACTAAAACTGGATTTAGTTTGATATCAAAGGTGAATAGTGTTTTTCAAGATAGCAGCAAGTATAAAGTTAGCGGTAATTTATTAATATTTTTACGTGAAAGCGGATCTGAAATACCAAGTATTGGAGATACTATTTTCTTAAATGCTAAACTGACTAAAATTCCACATAGTTTTAATCCAATGACATTTGATTTATCAAATTATTATCATTATAAAAATATTCATTATCAGTGTTTTCTAAATGATGAAAATAGTGTTCTTATCAAAGGTGATGAAGAATTTTTTATAAAGAAATTTTTTAAGAAACAGAATAATTATATAAGATCAAAACTGAAGAAATTGGTTCCTGGTGAATCGAATTCAAATCTGGCAATTTCTATAATTCTTGGGGATAGAAAAGAATTGGATAAAGAAATCCAATTTGCATTTGCTAATACCGGTATAAGCCATATTTTGACTGTTTCTGGTATGCATGTTGGGATTGTGGCATTATTGTTGAATTTTATTTTTTCATTTTTTGGGAATTCAAAAGTTATCTTAAAAATTCTCAAAATTGCTTTTATTCTTGTTGGGATTTGGTATTATGCTTTTTTGACAGGAAATCAACCGGCAGTAATGAGAGCTTCCATAATGATATCAATTATTATAGTTGGTATAAATATAAGGAAAAATATTAATTCATTGAATATTTTGTTTGCTTCTGCATTTTTATTATTGGTATTTAATAGTTTACAACTGTTTCAACTTAGTTTTATCCTATCATATACTGCGATGTTGAGTATTTTGATGTTTTATAAACCGATTTATGAATTAATAGATACGACAAAAATGAGGACTTTGAATTGGTTGTGGCAATTGATGAGTCTGGCTTTAGCTGCACAATTATTGATGTATCCTTTGGTTATATTTATTTTTCACAACGGTCCTGTTTTCTTTTTAGTTACTACATTGATAGCTACTCCATTGGCATTTTTGGCTTTAGGATTAGGGTTTTTAACTGTAATCTTGGATTCATTTTTCCACACGTTGGCTGTATTAACTGGTAAATTACTCAGCTTTGTTTTTGATATCAGTATAGCAGTTATAAATTATATTGATAGTATTTCTATTAATATTGGAGAATTTATTTATTTAAATATATTAGATATATTATTAATATATATATTGCTATGGATTAGTTATTTGATCTTATATAGAAAGAAAAAAATAAATTATTCGGTTATTGCTTTTTTGATAGTTGTTATTTTTATTAATCAATCTTTTCGCATATATAAAAATAAGAAACATGATGAAATTGTATTTTATTATAGTAAAAATAACTTAGTTTATGATATATTTTTGAATGGAGGTGCTATTCTTATGCGAATATACCACTTTACAGAAGAAGAAGCTATATTCGCAATAGAAATTATAGAATTTATAAGTCTTACGATAATTTTATTACGATTGATTCATCAACGATAACTGACAAATATTTGTATTCTAAAATAATTTTATAACTGCATCGGAAAATCAATTGTATTATTGGAAAATGAAAATGAAATTTTGTTGCCTGAAAATAGAATTATAGATTTTTTGATAATAAATAAAAAATTGGATTTGGATTTTTCAAAATTATTTGATGGTTTTCAAAATCAATAATGTGATTTTATCAACAACTTTGAACTTTTATGATCGTAAGTTTTATAAATCAATTTTTGAAGAATATAATATTATTGATATTTATGATGATAAATCAGTTATTTATGTATTAAATTAATATGTTATGTTTAATATTAAAGAATATAAGGGCTTGATTATTTTAATATATGTATTATTGGCATTTATTATTATTTCTTCATTGCGAAATATTCGGATTAATAATAATAACAGGGTTGAGATTGATGAAAATGAAAGGGCTGTAATTATGCATCTGGATTCATTTAGAAAATGCTAAAGATCTAATTATGTTGATTATGAAAATAATAAAACTGAGTATAAAAAGAAAAGAATATGTGAATAAACAAAGACTTCAATTTTCATAAATTTGACCCAAATACTGTTTCGGAAAGTGAATTATTATCTATGGGTTTTAGTAATTTTATAGTGGGTAATATGATCAAATATCGTGAAAAAGGAGGTAGATTTTATAAATCTGAAGATATGAAAAGAATTTATGGGATTTCTGATTCTGATTATGAAGCTATGAAAGATTACATATTGATAAGTGAAATTAACAATGAAAAAAAATATAGTAGTGCTTGATAAAAACAGGCAGTTTCAATAAAGATTCAGTAAATTATAAGATAAAAAATAGGAAAACCGAAAAAACAAAACTCAATATAGATATAAATTTTTGTGACGAAGCAGAATTGCAAAAGCTGAATGGGATAGGGGAGGTTTTGTCTGCAAGGATTATAAAATACAGAAATTTATTGGGAGGTTTTGTCACTATTGATCAGTTGAAAGAAATATATGGATTGTCTGATGAAACTTATGAAAGTATAAAGGATCAAATAGTTATAGATGTGAAATTATTGAAAAGATTAAAATCAACAATATCGACAAGGTAATTTATCATCATTTCCTTATATTAATAAAAAGCAAGCAAAAATCATTGTCGAATACAGAGATCAACATGGAAATTTTCATAATATTGATGATATTATAAAAGTGAAAATACTGGATAAAACAATTGAAAAAATATCCCATTATATTGATTATAGTGTTGATAATTAATATAAATTTTAAGGGATATATTTCTTTACCAAACCTTATTTTTTAGTTTTTATAGTACATCCTATTGCTTTGGTGACTTCAGGAGAAGGAGTTTTCGGATTAGCTATTTATAGCATTCTCGAGATAATGTTCAGAAACTTCATCTGGATTATCAACATTGTCATCAATAGCTCCAATATATTTTACAATATGATTTTTATCCAACAGGTACACATGAGGTGTTTTTGAAGCTCCATAAACAGGATAAATTTTCTGTCCTTCATCGATAACATATATGGGAAAAAGAATGATTTTCAACAGCTCTTTTTCATAAAAGTTCGAAGCTATCATCAGGTTGTATTTTAGGATCATTTGGATTGATAGCTATTAAAATATAACACCTAGGTCATAGTATTTTTTTGCAATAGCATTGATTCTGTCTTCATATTTGACTGCAAAAGGGCAATGATTGCATGTAAAAACAATAATAAATCCCTTGGCATCAGGGTAATCTGACATACTAACTAATGTGTCTGCAGTGCTCATCAATTCAAAATCTATTGCTTTATCTCCGGGTTTGTAACCATTGGATTGTGAAAATAAGTTATAGAAGTTTATAATTAAGATAAAAGCGATTAATATTTGTTTTATCGAGATTTGTTTTTATTGTTTTTTCTATGAATATATTTTATGTACTTTAAAATTTATTTAATAATATTCTTTATAATGTTAAGTTAACACAAAATAAATTCAAATTGTTTTAATTGTATTTATTCTTAAATTTTTCGATACCCAAATTCAACAAACAAATGCAACTTACAAAAGATGAGAAGATGAGATACAAAATAAATTTTTCAAAACAAAGAAGAAGGAAAAAAAAATCCTACTTCTCTGCTTTGATGGAATTTGATTATCTTAGCCCCTGTCGTCAAAAAGTTGCTATGAATAAACATTTACTTGGAGCAAAGATATACAATTTCAGTATTGATACAAAATAAATATTCTCAAACTGACATTGCAAAAACAATTGGCAAACACAAATCTGTAGTTTGTAGAGAATTGAAACGCAATAGTGACAAACGTAATGGAGAATACAAAGAGCTGATTTAGCACAAAAAAAATACTAAAAGACTCAAAGAAAAACCTAAAAAACATAAATTTACTAAATCAGTCAAATTTTATGTTATTGATAAACTTGAACAAGATTATAGTCCTGAACAAATTGTAGGTAGAGCTAAAGTTGAAAATATCCATTGTGTCTCACATAAAACCATATATAAATTTATTTGGGATGATAAAAAACCGGAGGTAATTTATATAAACACCTAAGGCACAATGGAAAATATATTAAACGAGGTGCTTCAAAAGATAAAAAAGGAATTATTATTCCTAACAGAACTGATATCTCTTTGAGACCAAAAATAGTAGATGAAAAAAATCATTTTTGAAATTTTGAGATAGATACTGTTATCGGTAAAATCACAAAGGGCTTTGCTTACAATGAATGACAGAGTGTCAAGCTTGGTTTTTATTCGTAAATTAGTGTCTAAAGATGCTATCCCAGTCTCATCACAAACTATCGAAACTCTTAACCCTTTTAAAAATTTATTACATACTATTACTGCTGATAATGGAAAGAATTTTCTGATCATCAAACTATCTCTCAAAATCTAAATATTCAATTTTTCTTTGCCCGACCATATCATTCTTGGGAACGTGGTGCTAATGAAAGTACCAATGGTCTTATCAGACAATATTTTCCTAAGGTTCTTCTTTTGAAAATGTACTGACAATGATGTAATTTCAGTTCAAAATATATTGAATAATAGACCTGAAAAGCTAGGTTTTCTAACTCCGATTGAATTTTTTAATCATAATTTTGCCAATGACATATTTTTATCTAATGTTGCATTTGTCACTTGAATTCAGCATATATAAATTAAGTTCATTTTCAGATTCAAAAATATAAGGATATGAATTGTCTGTTTCTCCTTTTATTATCAATGTGGCGGGAATATCTCCATCCCACGATTTGTCTAATTTTGATACCCAATTGTTATATTTCCTATCGGTTAGTATTATTACTTCAGGATGCAATTTTTTAGCTTTAAAAATGGGACAACGAATTTATCTATCCTGACTTTCGAAGTCAAGGCTTACCAAGATTGCTTTTGTTTTTTATCATCTGAATTTTTACTAAATTCATCGAAGTAAGAGCAATTCATGAACACAGGGTTTACACCATGTTGCCCAAAAAATTAAATATATATGTAGTATCATTATTTTTGAAATATTTGCTTTCCAAAGTGTCAAATGATTCGATGATTTTATATTCCTGAGCCTGTGAAATATTCAATGATTTGGTAATAATCAAGACTATAAATATTAATTTATTCAGATGCATTATAGAATTTTAAAATTTATAAAAAAATTAGGGAGAGATAAAGATGAGAGAAGCATAGGATATAAAAATAGCCCGAAAATTTATTTTATAATAAAAAAATCGGGCCCTATTAAAAGATTATAATTAAACAGAAGCTTTCTCTGTAAATAATTCGAATTATTTTTACAATAACTTTGGTAGCTTTTCCATAGATTCTACTGGTACATATTCGGGTACCATAATTGGCTCAACAAAAATATTTGGACAAGGCAAACCCATATATGATAATCTTGCTCAGTACCACCTCTGATAGGAACTATATGAGGTTTTATACTAAATCTTTCATTGCCGGTTCAGCTATATCCACGATATGGAAAACTGGCTTTCTACCATTTCTCTCATATTGTAGTATTGATCTTTCATTTCTAATGTGAAAGTATTTTTACCATATCTTTTTTGCATGAATTCAACAGCCACTTCAAAATTTTCTTTTTCTCTTCAAATTTTTCTCTATCGTCTCTTATTATGTATTGGATAACTGCTTCATCAACAGTGCCATCCATTTTGATAAGATGATAAAGCCTTCGTATCCTTCTGTGTATTCTGGTCTCTGATCGACAGGTAGCATAGCATTGAATTCCATAGCCATAGAATAGAATTCAACATTTTATTTTTTGCATATCCAGGGTGAATATTTCTTCCCTGAATAAATACTTTTGCTCCTGCAGCATTGAAGTTTTCATACTCGAGTTCTCCTACTTCTCCACCATCCATTGTGTAAGCATATTGAGCACCAAATTTTTCTACATCGAAAAAGTCAACACCTCTTCCGATTTCTTCATCAGGAGTAAATCCAACTTTTATGGTTCCGTGTTTGATCTGAGGATTATTGACAAGATACTCTATTGCTGTCATGATTTCAGATACTCCTGCTTTATCATCAGCTCCTAGTAAAGTTTCACCTCTTGTAGTGATAATAGTATTTCCTTTATATTTCAATAATTCTGGAAATTCTTCAGGAGACAAAACCAGGTTTTTTTCTTTGTTTATAACAATATCTTGACCCTGATAATTTTCTACAAACTGAGGATCAGTGATTTTTCCAGGCATATCCGGAGCAGTATCCATATGAGATACAAAACCTATAACAGGAACATCAAAATCCACATTTGATGGTAAAGTAGCCATTAAATAGCATCTTTCATCCAATGAGATATCTACAAGGCCAAGGTCTTCAAGTTCTTTTTTTAATATTTTTGCCAAATCAAATTGAATTTCTGTACTTGGACAAGATTCGAAATCATCGTTTGATCTGGTATCTACAGCTATATATCTTAAAAACCTTTCTAAAACTTTTTCTTTCATTTTTATTATTTTTTTATTTATATTATTAACACTGAATATTAAATTCTATTATTCAATTTATTTAGTTTTTATCATTTTAACAGTTAATTATGCTTATTGCCTATAAATCTTCTTCTTTTGCTCTGAATGATTCCCAGACAAAATAAGCTAATAAACCAATGAATGCTAAAAGTCCAACTATTTGTGCCCCATTTGCTTCTTCGGGCCATAAATGAGTGTCCAGATTTACACCGAAGAATAATAGAAATGCACCAATGACTCCAAATAATGCAGCACCAGCTATAAATCCTGAAGAAATTAAAATACCTCTATTTACTCTTGCTTCATTTATTTTTTTGTTTTTTGTACTTTTACTAAACCAATGGTTCAATAATCCTCCTACTACCAAAGGTGTATTTAAGTCAAGTGGTAAATACATTCCAAGTGCAAAAGCGAGTGGAGATATGTTTAAAAAATTCATTATCAATGCTATTACAGCGCCTATTGTCAATAATATCCAAGGTGCGCCACCTCCAGACATTAAAGGTTCGATGATTGCTGCCATGGCATTGGCTTGTGGAGCTACCATTGGTTCAGTGTGAGTTGGAGTTTCTACAAAGCCATAAGCCTGATTAAGTACATAAATTACTGCTCCTACTGTGGCTGCTGAAACCAATGTTCCCAAAAATTTATATGATTCCTGCTTTGCAGGTGTTGTTCCCAACCAATAACCAACTTTTAAGTCTGTGACAAATCCTCCTGCCATTGATAGTGCTGTACATACGATACCTCCTATTATCAATGAGCTAACCATTCCCTGCCATCCTTTCAATCCTGCTGCTACTAATACAACAGATGATAGAATTAATGTCATCAATGTCATTCCTGACACAGGGTTTGATCCTACTATTGCTATGGCATTTGCGGCTACTGTAGTGAAAAGAAATGAAATTATAAGTATAGTAAGCAATGCTACAATCGATTGTACTAATGTTATTTTAACACCGAGTATTAAGAATATGAAAACTGCTACTAATGTTAAAAAAATGAATAACATTACAAATGACATTTTCATATCTTTTTGAGTTCTTTCAACTTTTACTACTTCTGTACCTTGTGTTTTTGATCCTACTCCGGCAGCCAATTTAAAAGCACTTAATATTACACCTGATGATTTCAGTATTCCTATAATTCCAGCCATAGCGATGGCACCTATTCCTATAGGTCTGACATATGTTTTGAAAATTTCTTCAGCCGACATAAGTGCAAATGGATTATCAATTCCATTTACAGCAATAAGATTTCCTATTTCATTTACCAAAGGTATAAGTACAAACCATGATAAAAATGAACCAAGTGCAATAATTAATGAAAATCTCAATCCAACTAAATATCCAAAACTGAAAATCAAAGCACTTACATTAAATTTAAATACCATTTTCACTTTTTCTGCCAGTACTTCACCAGCGGGAATTACTCTTGTGGTAAATACATCAGAAAATAACTTCAAACTTGAAAACATAAAATCAAATAGCCCTCCAATTAAACCACTTATTATCAATAATTTGGCTTGTGATCCTCCTTTTTCTCCTGTCATAAGTATTTCCGTTGTAGCGGTAGCTTCCGGGAAAGGTAATTGTCCATGCATATCTTTTACAAAATATTTTCTAAAAGGTATCAGGAATAGAATTCCCAAAAATCCTCCTAATAGAGAAGAAAAGAATATTTGCCAGAAATCTACCTGAATTTCAGGATATTTATATTGTAAAATATATAAACCTGGTATTGTGAATACCGCTCCGGCTACAATAACTCCTGAACTAGCTCCAATGGATTGAATGATGACATTCTGTCCTAAAGAATTCTTTTTTCTGGCTGCTGCTGAAGCACCTACTGCAATGATGGAAATAGGAATTGCTGCTTCGAATACCTGACCTATTTTTAATCCCGAATAAGCTGCTGCTGCTGAAAATATTACGGCCATTAATAACCCCATCATTAACGACCATGGTGTTACTTCAAGCGGATTACTACCTGCAGGCATTACTGGTTTGTATTCCTCTCCGGGTTTCAGTTCTCTATACGCATTTTCCGGTAAACTTTTAGTAGTTGGTTGATGATCCGACATATTATTTTGTTTTGATTAATGATTAAAAAAATATAAAACTCTATTACTTGCTATGATTTTAAAAATCTTAACAAACTCCAAAGTTACTAATTAATCATTTACAAACAAATTTTACGATTGTATTTATTTTGTTCGAAGCATTTATCCAATTATTAGTACTATGAAACAAGTATATTTCCGTCCATTTCTTCAGGGATAGCTACATCCATTACTGTAAGTATACTCGGTGCTAAATCGGCCAATTTACCATCCTTAATATGTTTGAATTTACAATTGTCGTTAATGAAAATAACAGGAACCCAGATTCAATGAATGTGCTGTGTTTACACTTCCGTCACTATTTATCATATTATCAGCAATATGGTCAGCAGTGATAAACAGATTGTAACCTTTTTCTATAGCAAGAGGTATAAGCCTTGATAGATTATTATCCACAGCTTCAGCAGCTTTCATAGCAGCTTCAAACACTCCGGTATGCCCAACCATATCTCCATTTGCAAAATTTAATACAATGAGGTCTGGTTGATTATTATTGATTTCATTCATAGCAGCGTCAGTTACTTCATAGCAACTCATCTCTGGTTTTAGGTCGTAAGTAGCTACCTTAGGAGAAGGAACGAGCACTCTTTTTTCATTTGGGAATTCTTCTTCTCTACCGCCTGAGAAAAAGAAAGTTACGTGAGCGTATTTTTCTGTTTCGGCTATTCTGAGTTGTGTTTTTCCTGCTTTTGAAATTATCTCACCCAAAGTATTTTTCAAATTATCTTTTTTGAATACAATATGTATGTTTTTGAATTCATCATCATACATGGTCATAGTCGCAAAATATAGATTCAATTTGTGCATTCCAAATTCAGGGATATCTTCTTGTGAAAGTACTGAAGTTATTTCACGTGGTCTGTCGGATCTGAAATTATAAAAAAGTACAGCATCATCATCTTTGATTTTTGCTATTGGATTGCCTTTATCATCGACTATAACCACAGGTTTTATAAATTCATCTGTAATATTGTTATTATATGATTTTTCAATGGCTTTCAAAGGATCCTTTTCATAAACACCCTCTCCCAAAACCATTGCGCTGTAAGCTTCCTTGATTCTTTCCCATCTTTTGTCTCTGTCCATTGCATAAGATCTTCCTGATACTGTAGCGATTTTAGCATTAGAACCATTATTTATCAAATCCTGTATTTGTGTTAAGTACCCCAAACCACTTTTTGGGTCAGTATCTCTACCATCCATAAATGCGTGGATATAAGATGTTATGTTGTGTGAATCAAGAATTTTTATGATTCCGATTAGATGGTTGATATGTGAGTGAACTCCTCCATCAGATACTAAACCAAGCAAATGTACAGGTTTGTTATTTTCTTTGCTGTAATTGATGAGGTTTTGGATTTCAGCCATACCCTCTAAAGTGTGGTTATTTACAGCCTGATTTATTTTTACAAGATCTTGATAAATTACATGTCCTGCTCCTATATTCATATGGCCAACCTCAGAGTTACCCATTTGTCCATCTGGAAGTCCTACATTTTCTCCGAAAGTTTTTAATTTTGCATTCGGATATTTATTTATTAAAGAGTCAAAACATGGAGTATTGGCTTGATAAATAGCATCAACATTGTGATTCAGGCTTTTTCCCCAGCCATCTAATATTATTAAAGCAAATTTATTATTATTCATTTTTAATTATTTAAGGATAAAAATAATTAACGAATGAACAATCATGAAAGTTTTGTTATTTTAGAAATTAATTTATAGTTAACAGAATAATGTATAATCCTGTTAACTATAAATTTTCTTAAAAGAATTGCTATTGTTGTAGATCAACTTTATTAAACAGATTATCTATAATAAAAATAAAGGAATAATAAAGGGATTATAATTCCTAGTAATGTATAGATAAGTCCGATTCTGGAAATACTATGTTTGCCTTTTACTACAAAAATTCCTGTAATTGCGAGTAATATCAATCCTACTGCAAAGGCATCAGCAAACCATGTATATAATTTCCCTGGATTGTAGTGCAAGAGATTAACTTGATACAATATTGGTCTTCTGGTGAATTTTTCATAATCGATATCTCCTGAAGGACGTATAATAATACTTCCCTTTTCTAAATAAACTTTAACCTGTCCTTTAGAATTGGTTTTGTGTTTTTTGTAATTTGCTGTTTCTCCTAGTACATCAACTATCGACAATATGTCTTCATCTTGTTGAAGATTATATTTAGTAGTGTCGATAGAAAGATGTTTTTTGGTAATATCATAACTAGGATTAAAATCATTGATATGATTTAGGGCTATTCCTGAAACTGAATAAATAATAGTCATTCCAAAAAGGAAGTAACCTACATCTCTGTGAATAACCCTAAACCAATATCTCCACTTTTTTTTTCTGCTGTTTGCCATAGAAAATCAAGTGTTAAATTTTTTCAAAAGAAATTCCTTCCAAATAATACACAGGAACATATCCTAAATTATTGGTTTTCATTTCTTTTCTCATCTTTTTGATTTTTCCCATATCATTTTCACATTCTGGAGTACCTTCTTTATGGTGTTCTTTTACTTCGTTTTCCCATTCTTTGAGGTATTCTTCATCAATTCTGTCTTCTAAAACTGTTCCTTTTATTTTTAAATCTTCCCCTTCAAGTTCTTTTGGGAATTTTCCAATTGATTCACTAGCCATAACTTCAACTTTAGAATCATTAGGTCCTACTAAATGTAATTTTCTTCCCGCATGTTTACAAACGTGATCACAAGTCCCGGTGATGTAAATTTCTTGATCAACAAATTTTGAAGCTTGATTATCAAAATCTTTAACATCGATTGTTACTAACTTGCTCTTTGAATTTTGAGCATTAATAGTAAATGCCATAGCTGAAAGAGCTAAAAAAAGAAAAATGATTTTTTTCATATTTTGTCTGGTTTAGTTATAAAATACAAAAATAAAAAAAAATTGGTAATTGCCAATATTAAGCAATAATTTAACAAAATTTTAATAACTTTTGAATTATATATATATAATAATATTGTGTAACAAATTTAAATAAATATTATACGATAATTAAATATATTAAAAAAAATTGCAATATTTAATAAATTTATTTGCAAAATAGAAAACATTACATATATTTGCAATATGAAATAAATCTAATCAGATTAATATACGATTATTTATATTTTTAATCTATTTGTAAACTGTTGAATACCACCTGAGAAAATCAGCTTTTAGGAGCGAATGATTTTGATTTATCTATTAACTTATTATAAACAAAATTTTTTATTATGAAGAAATTTATTTTTTCAATCGAAAGAACAAAAGGACTTGGCAGATTCGTTTTTCTGTTATCTTTTGTTTTGATGTCATTAAACTTATCTTTAAGTGCGCAATGTAATTTGAGTACTGAAGATCATGTTGTGATATCTTTGAATGAAACCGATTGTGAAGCTACTTTAACTCAAGAGATGTTTTTAACTGATGATGCATTAGGTTGTCCATCATATTCATATTTTGAGTTTGAAGTCAGATCTGCAAGTGGTTCTACAGTTTTGATCCCAAGAACTGAAAATGCAGTTCTTGATGCATCTTATTTAAATGGTAGCTATATGGTTACCCTTTGGGCTATGAATAGTTCCGGAGTTACTTTGAATTCTGCTATGACAACTTTTTCAGTTGTTGATAAAGTTGATCCTACTATTGGATGTTATAAAGAAAATACAGAGTTAAGTGGTACCATTGAAGCTGGAGATTCTTATTTTAGAACAAACAGTGCTACAACACCACCTACAGGTAACTGTCAGGTTACAAATCATGAAGTGTATTACAATGTTTTCAGATTTACTGTTAAGCAGTCTGATTATTATACATTTACACTTGATGGTTCAGGTGCTCCAAGTACTACTTTTTTTGCTGCATTATACAAGGATGGATTTAATCCTAATGATCCTTGTAATAATTTAATATCTGATACTTATGCAGGAGAGCCAAATCCAACAAATGGTGGTAGTTTTAGTTTTACAGAATTATTAGATGATCCTGGAGCTAAATATATTTTAGTTACTACTACTGTTGATGATGGTGATACAGGTGATTATACATGGGAATTTTCTAGTACTTCAGGAAATGGATTATTTGTGAAAGATAATGATTGCGAATTCAATGTGAGATGCAATGATGATTTAAGCAATATAGGAGTATTAGATTTGACAATTGTAATGGTACAGCAGATATCGTATGGACAAATGAAACTGTAGAAACGAATAATTGTACAGGTTCATTGGATGAAAATGTAATGAAAGTTATTTATAGAACTTATACTGCTGTTGATCAAAGTGGAAATGTATCAGATTCTGTTGATGTTGCACAATAGTTGTTAGAAGAATTGCACCTGTTGAATGGCAATCAATCCAGGCTCCAGAAAGTTTGGTTTGTCCATTAAATACACAGTTATCATGTTCAGCCAATATTCCTGAAGATGCTAATGGACATCCTTCACCTGATTATACTGGTTGGCAACAATGGTAGTTGATGGAATACTACTATAGGACAAAGTTGTATTGATGATTGTGGATTGAATGTTTCATACTCAGATATGGAAGTAAATAGTACTTGTTCTCCTTGTACAAAGAGAATAGTTAGAACATGGTGGATAACAGAAACAACATGTAATCCTAGAACACCTAAAGTTTTGATTCAAAATATAGATGTATCTGATTTTACTCCTCCTGATGTTACTTGTCCAAGTAGTGTTACAGTAAATACAAATCAATTTAATTGTTCTACTAATTATACATTCCCTAAACCTGTTGTAAGTGATAATTGTCAGTCAGTAGATGATTTTGAATGGGATATTGCTTTTTCAAATCCTGATTTACCACCACAGTCATTTATTGATAATGCAGATTTGAATAATGCTCCTACAAGAAGTTTAGGAGAAGGTGTGAATACCGTAACTTATACAGTTTATGATGGTTGTGGTAATTCTTCAAGTTGTTCTTATACAGTTACAGTTGTTGATCAGGTTCAACCAGTTGCTATATGTCAATCATATACAGTTACATCTCTTACTTATGATGGAGAAGCACAAATACCTGCTACTGCTGTAAATAGTGGTAGTTATGATAATTGTAGTTCAGTTTCATTTGCAATTAAAAAAATGGATTCTAATGATCCATTTGCAGAATATGTTACATTTGATTGTGATGATTTAAATCAAACTAATGTAGTTATTTTACAAGTTACTGATGAATCTGGTAATGAATCATCATGTATGGTAAATGTAGAATTACAAGATAAATTGCCTCCAACAATAGATTGTCCTGATGATTACACAGTAGCATGTGATTATGCTTATGATGAAGAAGATTTGACAAAATATTTTGGTTTTGCTACAGCTCATGATAATTGTTCTTATGAAATTACTACTGATTCATCTACAGTAACAAATGCTTGTTATGACAATCCTGTTCAAATTATAACAAGGAATTTTACAGCTACTGATAATGGAGGACGTACTGCAAATTGTACACAAAAAATATATTTTGTTAAAACTCAATACTTTGGATATGTAGGTTCGTCAACAACTGGTGATGCCTATGGACAAATTGAATGGCCAGAAGATGTATATGTTACAACATGTGCTGACCCTACTAGTGCATCTCAATCAAACAGCCCATTGAATCCTAATCAATCAGGATTCCCAGTATTGGATGAATATGCATGTGATCAAGTTGGATTTACTTATAGTGATTTTGTTTTCGTTGATAATGATGATAACTTAGATAATGTGGAAGCTTGCTTCAAAATAATCAGAACATGGACAGTTATAGATGATTGTCATAAAGTAGATGGAAAATTTGTAAAATGGACTTATGATCAAACATTATTTGTTACTAATAGCGTAGATCCAGTTATAGTTGCTACTCCTGATAAAACTGTTTGTACTTATGATGAAACATGTTCAACAGGTGAAATAGAATTGGAATATACAGCTTCTGATGATTGTACACAGAATGAAGATTTAAGATGGAGATACAGATTAGATTATGACAATGATAATGCAACAAATGTTTGGGATTATACATCTCCTACATTTACAGGAAATCAATTGAATGCAAGTGGTGAATATAGCATTGGAACTCATAAAATCTTATGGGAAGTATGGGATCAATGTGGAAATATAGCTTCACAAGAACAAGTATTTACTATTGAGAATTGTAAAAAACCTACTCCAATTTGTATAGATGGTTTGACAGTTGATTTAACTGAAGATGCTGATCCAAATCAAGCTGGTTCTGCAGTTATATTAAATGCAAAAATGTTTAATGCTTGTTGTGGTAATGGTTCATATCATGTATGTGGATATCCATTGGTATTCTCATTCAGCTCTGATACTACTGAAAAATCAAGAACATATACTTGTGATAGTATAGGTCTTAATTCTGTTGAAATGTGGGTTAGTGCAATCCTTCCTGATGGTTCAATAATTCAGGATTATTGTACTACTTCAATTGAAGTACAAGATAATTTTGATGTTTGCGATGGAAGTCCATTAGTAAGTGGAACAATTGCAGGAAATATCAAAACTGAAGATAACAGAGAATTAGAAGGTATTTCTGTTAAATTATTAGGAAGTGAAATAAATGATGAAAGTACCAATATAGATGGAAATTATGAGTTTTCTCAAGTTCCATTCGGAAGTTCTTTTGCAGTTCAACCTGTTTCTACAAATGATTATCTAAATGGATTATCTACATTGGATATAGTAATGATGCAAAAACATTTATTAGGAATTAAAAAATTCAGTTCAGCATATGATTACATAGCAGCTGATATTAATAAAGATAATAAATTCTCAGCTTCAGATATTCAACAATTGAGAAAATTAATACTTGGTCAAACTGATAGATTTGAATCAAATAATTCATGGAGATTTATTTCTAATGAATTAGGTATGGATGATACTGATAATCCATTGAATGGACAATTTTCAGAGACTTTACCTTTCACTGATTTAAATAGCGATATTGCTGCTAATTTCACAGCTGTAAAAGTTGGAGATATAAGTGGAGATGCACTTGTAAATGGACTTGAAGGATTAGAAGTTAGAAATTCAGAATCAGTTGAGTTTGTTGTTGATAATGCTGTATTCGAAGTTGGAAATGAAGTTTTTGTCCCTGTTTATGCTAAAGATTACAATGATGTTATAGGATTCCAAGGAACATTTAAATTCAATAGTAATGTGTTGGTATTCGAAGGAATAGAAGCTGCTTCAATTGACAATAGTAATATTAATATAGCTACAAATAGATTAGAAAATGGTTTGATACCTGTTTCATGTAATTTCAATTATGCTAATAATTATGCTGATGATGAAGTATTGTTTGTATTGAAATTTAATGCTGTAAAATCAGGAGAAATTGCAGGTAACATTAATCTTGATTCTGCAATAACTAAAAAAGAAGCATATAATGCTAATTATGAAGTTAAGGATGTTAATATGACAGTTAGAAATATTAATACAGGATTTGAATTGTATCAAAATCAACCTAATCCATTTACTTATGATACAGATATTTTATTCAATATAGATAAATCTGAGTCATATACATTGACAATTTATGATGTTACAGGAAAATTGATATTTGAACAAAAAGGTACTGCTAATGAAGGTATGAATAAAATATCAATAAATAAAACAGACTTACAAGGAAATGGAATATTATATTATTCTATTAGAACTAAAGATTATTCTGCTACAAGAAAAATGGTATTGATCAAGTAATATTATAAAATACTACAAGTATCAATAAGATATTTTTTGTAGGATAAATTTCTTCATAAAGCCTCTTTCTTTTGAAAGGGGCTTTTTGATTTTTATCAGTTTTAATACTGTGTTGGAATTAATAAATTTTGATGTAAGTGTATCAAAATAACTTTAAATTCGTTATTGTTAAATTAATTTATAATATTCTCAGTGAAAAATATAATGAAAATTTAATAATTTAGTTAAATTGAAGTTAAAAATGTATATTTTGAAGTAATTCATACTTTTAAATACGTTTTTAATTTGAATTAATTAAATTTGCAAATCACTAAAATTGAATAATCATGCTAAAAAATTTATTTTACGTTTCCATGTTGTTTTTAATGTCTTTCGGGCTTAATGCTCAGAGTATTATTGTCGTTGATGTAAATGGCGTATTAGAAAATATGGAAGATTACAAAAGTGCCCAATCTGAATTGAATAAGATTTCTGAAGATTACAGGCAAAGAGTAATGCAAGAGCAGGATAAAGTTAAATCCATGTACAATGAGTACGAAGCTGAATCTGTATTGATGACAGAAGAAATGAAAAGAAAAAAAGAAGATGACATCATGCAAAAGGAAAAAGAAATCAGCCAATTGCAAAGAGGATTGTTTGGTCCTGAAGGAGAATTGTTTCAAAAAAGGCAAGAATTGGTACAACCTATTGAAAACAAAGTTTTTGCTGCTATTACTGAATATGTAGATGAGAGAAATGTAGATTTTGTTTTCGATAAAAGTTCAACTCAAGGTCTTATTTTTTCCAGTGATAAATACGATAAAACTGAAGAAATAAAGAAAAAACTTGGTATCAAGTAATTAATAATATTATTTTCGCATTTTTTTAATAAAATTACAATAGAACATGAAAAAATTTCCTATAATTCTTGTTTTGGTTTTTAGCTCTTTCTTTGCTTTTGGACAGAAATTTGCTTATATAAATACACAAGCAATATTAACCGGACTTCCAGAAGTACAGCAAGCAAATGCTAATCTTGAAACATTCAGAAACCAATTAGTTAATCTGGGCAAATGAAATTGGAAGCTCTTCAAAAGAAATATCAGGATCTTCAACAAAAGCAGGATAGGGGAGAGTTATCTCCAAAGCAATTGGATGAAAGAATCTGCAAAATTGAAAGCTGATGAAGAAGAACTTCAAAAATTCGATCAGGAAAGTCAACAAAAAATTGTTGATAAAAGTGATGAACTTTTGAAACCTATCAGAGATAAAGTGCAAAATGCTATTGATGAGGTTGCTAAAGAAGGTGGTTATCAATATGTATTTGATGCAAGTATGGGTTTTATTCTTTATGCTGATGAAAGTACTGACATTGGTGATGCAGTAAAGGCAAAATTGGGAATAAATTAAGAAATAGAGATTTAAATTTATAAAAAAAGAGTTTAGCTGATCAGTTAAACTCTTTTTTTTAATATTAGATTTATCTAAAAATAGATATTAAAACTAATTGTTATCTCATTTTAGGTCTTCTTCTCTTGCTACCTCTGTTCATCATTTTAAAGCCATCTTTTCCCATAGCAGCTGCTTGTGAAGTTGCTGCTTTATTTGCAAAAACTTTGGAAAATTGATTCAATTGTTCTTTTAATGATGATTCAGTGATTTTCAATTTTTTGGCTTCATTGTAATAGTTTCTAGCTGCTGTCCATTTATTTTTTGAAGCATTTATATTTGCCAATTGCAAAAGTATCATAGCTTTTTCATTGTCAGTAGGTAGTTTTATGGATAGTGCTTTGTTGAAATATGCTTCTCCGGTTTCCTGATCTTTGTTGTTGACAGCGAAGGAACCTTTTAGGATATAATAATATGCCCTATTGGTAGGATATAATAATTTTGGACTCAATGTGAGATTTAATCTCTTTTCAGCGGCATCGAAATCTTGCTTTTGTACCAATTCAGAAGCTGAAACTATAGTCCCTAACATTACATAACTTACAATAAATACTATAGAAGTCAATAAAAACCAGAAACCATACCAAAAGCCAAAGAAAACCCAAAGTAAAATTCCTGCTAATAATGTAATTGCAATAATTGCAAATTTTAAATAAATATTGATTTTAAACATTTCTATTCTTATTTTTTTTCAATTAGATAATTATTTTATTTGTTTTTAAATGTTAAATTTAAAAAACAAAAATACTATTTTTAAACAATTTATTTATACCAATTGAATTAATTATTTTGTAAGATATAATTGTAGAGATACTAATTTTGCTAAGTATAATTGAAAAAAAAAGCATTGAAAATTATTCAATGCTTTTTTTGGATATGATGTTTATTTTTACTTTTTAAATACTGTAGTATTTTCACATCCTGTATCAGAATCTACATAATAAAATGTCAATGTTGATCCGCTGATAGTAAAATCTCCTGAACTGCAATCTCCATTTTCATCACAAATGGTGAGTGTTCCATCAGATACAGTATATGTTCCATTCTCTGTTTCTGAACTCTGTTGTCCTAAAAATGAAATTGTGGATGTAGATTCATAGGTGTTATCAGAGTTGAAAGTAATGCTTTCGCAAATGGAGAAACCTAATATTGGTTCTGAGTAACAACCATCAGTATAAGTTATGTCTTGATCGTCAGTTGAATCAGAGCAATTTTCACTTGTGGAACTTACTGGCAACCATGTGCCAACTAATGATGCCTCGGAATTACTATCCTTATTACAGGATATGAATAATGCTATAATAGCTAGTAAACTTAGAATTTTAATTTGTTTCATTTTAATAAAATTTTGTTAGTGTTAATTAATTAATATATTTTTGAAGCCGTAAATTTATAAAAATGGTATTAATTTTTAAAAATATTCTAATTTTATTTATCGAAAATTAATATTCCTGACAAAATAATTATTAGTAATTATTTGAAAATGTCTTTTCTGTTGGATAAAACTATATTGTTATGAATAAATAATTTTTCAGAATTAGGAAATGTCTTATTAAAAATATCATCAATATTTCAGACTCTCACTTAATGTATTATCATTGGTATTTAGTCTGTTAAATAATAAAATTGAATTTTCATTCAGCATGTCTCTGGTTTTCCCCAGAATTCATTCGTTTCAAACTTAAATGGAATGGTATTATTATCAAAAATATCTATTATTATCATATCAAATTTTTCAGTAGTGATATCAATATAGATTTCTGCATCCATTTCATAAATAAAAAATTGAGATGTTAGGTCATTTAAAATATATTCTTCGGCAAGTCTGATTATTTCAGAATCAATTTCCACAATATGATACTCGAATTGTTTTTTGAAGTTTTTTTCAAGCATTTGAGGAATAGAAGCGAGTCCCAAACCAAGAATCAATACTTTTTCTATATGTAATTTGTCCCAATCTATTTTTGAAAATGTGTTATAGAAATTGATATACTTATCTTCATAAGAATACACAGCACTATAAATGAGTACATAATTGATATCTTCCATTACTAAGATATACTTCTAATACAGAATTATAATCCGATGATGAGGATTCTAATAAGATGTCATTGAAATAGCTTAATATTTTTTTCCAAAAGGATTTTTTCATTATTAGATTATAAGTGTTTTATTATTGGTAATCTCAAATTTTTATTAATAATTGACAATAAGTAATTGATTATTTTTCCCAATGTCTGAATTCACCAGAGTTATTGAAAATATAGAGTAATATTTTTTTTTCTACTTCATCCAGAATAAGTCCTCTTCTTTTCATCATTGTGGTAGCTGTTTCAAATGATTTATCAATATTGAAAGTTGAGAATCCTGTAGCACCTCCCCAGCTGAATGATGGAATGAAATTTCGTGGGAATCCGGGACCAAAAATGTTGGCTGAAACTCCTACTACTGTGCCGGTATTGAACATGGTATTGATTCCTGTCTTACTGTGGTCGCCCATGAATAATCCACAAAATTGATTGTGGGTATTTTTAAACCTTTTTTCGACATAATTCCATAATTTTACCTCGGCGTAATTGTTTTTAAGATTAGAATTATTGGTGTCGGCACCTATATTGCACCATTCTCCGATAACTGAATTGCCTAAGAATCCATCATGAGCCTTATTGGAATAATCTAAAATAACTGAATTGTTGACTTCACCTCCTACCTTGCAATTATGCCCAATACTTGTCGCACCATATATTTTTGATGACATTTTCAGAGTAGAGTGTTTCCCAAGATAAAAAGGTCCTCTTATGACTGTTCCTTCCATGATTTCGGCATCTTCATCTATGAATATAGGTCCTGTGGAGGTGTTCAGAATACAAGCTTCTATTTTTGCTCTGTTAGAAATGAACAGATTATTTTTGTCTCCTATTAATGTATTTGTTGCTGATAATGTACAGGAATTTGTACCATTTGATAATAAGTTAAAATCTTTTATCAATTCTGTTTCAGTTTTTTGATATATATCCCACAGGTTATTTATTGTGTTTATATTATTTGTTTTTATAATATTTAATTTACTGTAATTATTGTTAAAAATTATAGATTCAAAATTTATTTTACATGGAGTAGGTAATCTGAATGCTACAATGGTATCTTCATAAATAAGTATGGAATTTTGATTTAAATTCAGGATTTTTTCTGTGATATCGATATCGGGCAATATTGTTCCATTGATAAAAATATTGTCATCACTTAAGTTAGGTGGGAATTTTTCTGATAAGTAATCTTTAGTATAATAAGAGTAATTAGCTGGTATGAATCGTTTCCATTTCTCCTCGATAGTCATAATCCCAACTCTGATTTTAGCTATAGGTTTTGTGTAAGTGATTGGCAATAATCCTTGCCATGTGTTATTGTCGAATAATATAATATTTTGCATGTTTAAAGATTTTTTAAATTTGTTATCCCACCGAGTTTACTATAATCATCAAAATAGTTAGGATATGATTTGCTTACACAATCGAAGTCTTTTATTGATATATCACCATTTGCATTTAGTCCTAATGTAGCTAAAGCCATAGCTATTCTGTGGTCTCCATAGGAATATGTTTCTGCAGATTTAATATTACCTGGTTCAATAATCATATAATCATCTTTCTTATGTATAGTTATTCCGCATTTTGCAAATTCTTCCTGTATCGTTTTAAATCTATCGCTTTCTTTATGGGTAAGTCTACCAACTCCTTTGATTTTACATGTATCTGTGCAATTTGCAGCCAAAACAGCAAGAGGTGGAAATAAGTCCGGACAATCTGTGGCATCAAAAACAAAAGGGTTTAACTTGTTTTTTGAAACAGTAATAGACTTCTCGGTGATTTTAATATCTGCACCTACTGATTCCAAAACATTGAGGATGGCTCTGTCTGCCTGTGATGAATTACTGTTTAAATTATTGATAGTCACAGTGCCAGATATAGCTGCGCCAACCAAATGAAAAGCAGCTCCACTCCAGTCCCCTTCTATGAAAATATCTGAATCTCCTATTTTTTGACCTCCTTGTATGTAAAAATTTTGATAATTATTATTTTCAATCTTAATTCCAAATTGATTTAAGATGTTTATTGTTAAATCGATATAAGGTTTAGATGTAAGATTTTCAACATTTATTTCTGTATCTTTTTCTGATTTCGACATTGCGATTAAGAGTCCAGTTAAAACCTGAGATCCGGATTGCAAATTTAAATCAATATTGTGGTTTGTTATTTTTCCTGATATTTCTATTGGTAAGTGGTAATTATTATGCTCTACATTTAATCCGAGTTTTGTCAATGTTTCTATAAGAGAGTTCATTGGTCTTTTCAATAATGAATGGACTCCATATATAGTTATTGTTTTATCAAATAATCCAGCTAAAATTGAAAAAATCCTCGTGCTTAATCCTGATTCTCCTACATTCCAAATGGTATGTTTTAAATCGTAATTGGGGAATATTCTTAAATATTCTTGAGATTTTTCAATATTACACCCAATGTCTTCTATTATTTTCAAAGCATTAGATGAATCGTTGCTTTTGTCCCAGTTATATAAGGTAGTTACATTATGGGAAATGGCAGCTATAGCAATTGCGCGCTGCATAATACTTTTTGATGGATTAGGAGAGATAATACCATTAAAACTTGAAGGACTTATTGAAATCATCATATATAAAATCAGCAATATTAATATAAGTGTCAGCATCCGAACTCAATAATACATCTGCTGTGCGAAAATAAGCATTTTTTCTGAAATCAAATATTTTTTGAAATTCTGATTCTTTTTCTTTTCCTTCAAGCAGTGGTCTGTTTCTGGTGGATGTTCTTTCAGCAAGGTTTACAGGAGAGCCATAAAGTAAAATATTCCAGCAATTTTCTTTTAACATTGAAATATTTTCATTGTTTAATATAATACCTCCTCCAGTTGAAATAACCTGTTTTTCTTTTGAAAAAATGGATTGCAATACATCGGATTCTAATTTTCTAAAGTGCTCTTCACCATACTTATCAAAAATTTCTTTTATAGTAATTCCTTCTTTTGCTTCTATTAATCTGTCAGTATCTATATATTCCCAATTCAATTTCTCAGCAAGGTTTTTCCCAATGGTAGATTTTCCTGTTCCCATCATTCCTAACATGGCTATATTTTTAAATTTCTTTTTTACAATAGCATTCTCATCTATATTAAAATCTTCATTTACAACATTAGTCATAAGGCTGTAAGCTCTTTTTCCTTGGGCTTTTACCCAATCTCTACCATCGATATAATTGAAATTATGTGTTTCCAAAATGGTTTTAAATGGTGCATTATTGTAATCTGCATCTAAAATATAGGTGTTTTTATTGAGTGATTCTATGTCGATTACATTTGGTATTATAGGAGTGGTATTTATTATAAGACTATAATCTTTTGATGTGGTCTCTGTGTGATTGATATTAAATTGAGCGGCAACTTGTTTTGCTTTTTCAGGGGTGCGATTCCATATATTTATATCCTGAATATTCATGTTTTGTAATGCTATTATAGCTGATCTTGCTGCTCCACCTGCACCCAAAATCAAAACACTTTTTATATTTTGACTAAATGGATTTAATGCTCCTATTACTCCATCAATATCGGTGTTGTATGCTTTAATGTTTTTTTCCTGTACAATGATGGTATTGGAGGCTTCAGTAAGGTTTACTTCCGCACTCTTCTCTGAAACTAAACTTAATATTTCTTTTTTGAATGGAGCTGTCACATTCATTCCTTTAATATCGAATGCAGTAATAAGTCTTGAAATATCTTCAATTGATCTTCCCAAAATCCTAGAATAAAAATACTTGTCAGCAATATTTTCAAAATATTTTCCAAAAATAACAGGGCTTAGGCTATGAGATATTGGATTGCCTACTACTGCAAAATTATTTTGTTCGGGAAACATCATATTTTTATCAATTTATTTACAATCATATTTTTTCCTGAATTTATCATAATATAATAGACTCCTTGTGGAACAGAGTTTTTATCAAGGTCTATTGTTGCTTCATTTGAGTTATAATTTTTATTGAAAATAATTTTACCTAGCATTATTATAAATAATCACCTTAAAATCTGAATTTTGGAGATTTGTTTTCAATATTTATAAGATTACTGGTTGGATTTGGAAATATATTAAAACTAATATTTTCGTTTTCTTCGACTGCATTGCTGCATAATGTTTTGAAATCAAAATATTCCATAGGTGAATAATCATAAGAATTGCAGTATTGTGATATTCCAAATCTATAATATGCACAAGTGTCAAGACCTGTAAAGGTTATGGATTCTATGTTTTTGAAATCAAATTCAAGTTCATTTCCATCTTCATCTTCAAGTGAAAATAGGTATTTGTAAGCACCATTATTATTCCAACTAATCATTGCCAAATCAGTACTTATGGAATCTGTTTTGAGGTTTAAGTCATCATTAGTGCATGTGGTTACTGAATCTATTTCTATGCAGTAATCTTCATATTCACCATAATCATTATTCTCTATATCACATGGATCAGTTATCTGATAAGCACTTAACAATACTCTCATAGTAGTTATTCCTGAGAAATCAATTTTAGGAATAGCTATATTGCAGGTTACTTCCTTAGTTCCATTATTGGCTCCTCTAGCGACAATTTCATTTTCAGTGAATTTATTATTTCCATTTAAATCAATCCAAATATATAGTGAATCAGAATAAATTATATTAGAAAAATCAATGTCGATTTTAGCTTTATATTCTGCATTACTGATTAATTTGAAGGAAGGTGCATTAATAAAAGCCCCTGTACCATCATCTTCTATTGTACTTTCATTGATAAAATTACCTATTTGCACTTTTGTGATCCATTCATAACTATTGTCAATTGAGGGATAGCAATATACATGAGATAAACAATCTGTACAATATTTATTTATTTCAATACTATTAGAGGTTTCACTAGGAATACTATTGCAATTGGATGATAAATTTGTTAATACTTCACCACAATCAAAAGGGAAATATATCTTAGCATTATTTTTATTAGTGGTCAATGTGTCCCAGATAGGATCTGCCCATGATTTTGAAATAAGTGTATATTCATCAGCGACTGTGATGTTATTCCAAGTGATATATAAAGAATCACCTTCAAACGTATAATCTGTAATTTCAGGTGAGATGCAACATCCATCTGTTTTGAAACTTTTGTAATAGCTAAATTCACTTAGGCTATCAGTACAATTTTGTTGGATTCTTAATTTATATTCAGAGCAAGGTTCAAGTTCTGTTAAACTAAGTGGACTTGTTATGTTTTCGTAAACATTTATCTCATCGGTTTCATTATTTAATAATTCTATATTATATAATTTGCCCTCTTCGTTATCCCATGATACTATGGCTGAATTCATTGTTATGGAATCGATATAGTAGATGGCTGGAGGAGAACATTCAGAATCATATATTTTAATAGCTTTCATCGAATTATAAGCATTAACCACTCCTTCGGCAACAGTCTTGTTTTTAAGGTTATTATTACTTTTAACTCCATCTAATATCGATTGTTTTACCAGAAGAGCAGCACTTGGAGGACTTGATTTTGCTATTTCATTAAGTTTTTCTCCATAAGAATAAATCAATCCTACTATACCTGTGGCAACAGGTGTAGCGGCAGAAGTTCCACTAAAAGAAGTGTATTGGTTTGAAGGTCTGATGGTTATGACATTTTCTCCATATGACCCTACATCTACATTTTCAGCACCATAACCAGCACTTGAAACCTTGCTATTGTACATATTCATATTGGTAACAGCTACCATATAGTCACTTGGGCAAGCCGAAGGAACATCACCGTAAGCGTCAACATCGAGATTAAGGTTTGTAGTGGCAACAATGTTGATAATTCCAACACTTCCAAGAGAGTCATACATGGAACACCATAATGGATATTCTGATGGTTTGGCATAGTCAATTCCAAATGAAGAGTTGGTAGCAACTATAAAAGCACCTTTAGCTCCATTGGTTTCATTATAAAGTTTTCTCATAGAATAAGCATAAGAATAAGCTGCCAAAATATCGGCATAAGTATCCCCATTATATACCGGCATCACCTTAATATTCCAGTTTATTCCCGCTATTCCAATTTCATTATTTGCTTTTGCTCCTATCAATCCGCATACGGCAGTTCCATGAGTTCCGGATGGTATATCTCCATTTTCAGATACAGGGTTGTAGCCATGATAATCATCTACATAATTATTGCCATCGTCATCAATTCCGTTGTCTGGTATTTCATTGTAGTTTGTCCATATATTGCCTTGTAAATCTTCATGTGATATATCACAACCGTCATCTACTACACATATTACAATGGTGTCTCCCAGTGGAGTGACATTGCTATTCATTAAGTCCCATGCGAGGTCTGCATCTATGTCTGCATCAACTTGTCCACCACTTTGACCTGTATTGTTCAAATACCATTGGTCAGTATATAATGAGTCATTTGGAGTGGCTCGTAATTGTATTTTATGGTTGAATTGAACATTTTTTATATTTCTTGATTTGCTTAAGTAATTGATGATTTTACTAGAGTTTTTGTCAGAATCAATTATGATTTTTTTGATTTTTAGTGGGGAAGTACTTATAGTTTGAATCTCAACATTATCAGGTATTCCTAGATTGCTTTTGATTTCATTTATTAATTCTGAATCACTAATATTATTTGTTGTTTCTAATAGAATTTCATTGCTTATTATCGATTGACTAAATATATTATTTGAAAATAATATTATAATAATCAAAATCCTTATAACTTTACTTAATCTTTTCATTTTATTACGAATTTTATTATGTAACGTAAAAATAGAGGAAATTATAAATATTAATGATATTTATTTAGAAAAATTAATATTGCTTTGTAAAAAATTAAAAATGTCTCCAACCCTGAGCTATTATTTTATGATATTTGCCACCTGTAGTCAGAAGTTGTATTCCATTTTCTTTTTCTAAAATTTCTCCAATTATACTTACTTCGCTCAAATTTTTAATTTTATCCTCATCCTTTGGGTTAATAGTGAATAACAGTTCATAATCTTCTCCACCGCTCAATGCTGTTGTGATTGGGTCAATATTGAATTTAATAGCCATTTGTTTAGCTTCCATAGATATTGGAACCATTTCTTCATTTATTATAGCTCCTGTATTGGATTGATTGCATATATGTATTATCTCTGAACTCAATCCATCTGAAATATCTATCATAGAAGTAGGCAATATTTCATGTTTGTTTAGATTTTCTATAATGTCTTTTCTTGCTTCAGGCATAAGGAATCTTTGCAAAAGATATTTTTGATTTTCAAAATCTACTTTGATGTTTGGGTCTTGCTTGATAAGTGCTTTTTCTCTTTCCATGATCTGTAAGCCTAAATAAGATGCTCCCAAATCACCACTTACGCAAATTATATCTCCAGGTTTTGCTCCGTTTCTATAGACTATTGAATTTTTCTTTGCCTTTCCAATTGCTGTAATACTGATGATAAGTCCAGATTTGGAGGTTGTTGTGTCTCCACCTATTAGATCGACTCCATATGATTCACATGCCGTTCTGATTCCAAAATATATTTCTTCCAAAGCTTCTACGGAAAATCTGTTTGATAATGCTATAGACACTGTAATTTGCTCCGGTTTGCCATTCATAGCATATATGTCTGATAAATTGACGATTACAGATTTAAATCCTAAATGTCTCAATGGGAAATAAGACAGATCGAAATGGATACCTTCTATCAATAAATCTGTTGAAACTAATGTTTGAAACCCTTCGTAATTCAATTCTGCTGCATCATCGCCAATACCTTTTGTGGTTGACTCATTTTTCACTTTAAAGTCTTTTGTTAGCCTGTCTATTAAAGGGAATTCTCCTAAACTATCAATTTCCGTTCTTTGACTTTCTTCCATATGATTAATTTTATTTTATATTATGGCAAAGGTAATAAATATGCTTTGTATGATATAATATTTATTGTGTCAATTGATTATTTGGATTTCCTTTGTATATTTTATTTTTATAGATTTGCGATACTTTTATTATGGTGGATTTTAATAGTTACTAAATATGTGGATGAAATGAATTATAGTTTTAATGAAATAAAATACAGCTATTTTGTATCCATGTTGGATGGAATTGATTTTGAGAGTTATATTATTATTGATGGCAGAAGTCCTGAAGATTATAATAATGGGCATATCGATCAAGCTATTAATATAGATGCAATGAATAATATTTCTCTAATAAATTTATATAAGTATAAAAGTAAAAGTATCCTATTTATATATTGTGAATTTAATGTAAGATCAAAGTTAATAGTAGAATATCTGTATAAACTCAATTACACAGGGGAAATATATATTCTTTCAGAAGGATATTCCAAAATTATAAGTAATCCATGATTTACAAATTGGAATTTGGTCTTTAATTGTACTTTGTGATTAATTAACTTTCCTTCCATTTCTAAATACCTATTTTTATTACTTTCATTATTATAGGTTTTAATCAAATTATTAGTGTTATGATTTTCATAATTTATTCTACCATATATATAATATTGTGTGAGAAAATCGGATAATTATTATCAAACTTTTATTTCTTTCTGTTATTTATATATATTATTAAATATAATGTTTTATTTATTTTTTGTTAAATTTTTATACATTATAAAAAAATTATATGTATATTTGTGTTGTGTTATTATTTGAAAATGCTTTGATTGGATACCATAAGTTTGAAAATAAGCAAAAAATTAATAATGTTTAAATTATTTGCTTATATCAAATAACAAATTATAAAAAAATCTAATATTTTTTAAAAAATAATGGTAAAAAGTGGAATAATATGGAAATTTGTGGTAACTTTGCATTATTAAATAACAACTGAGAGTGTTTTGATGTACAATCTTCTTGGAGAATATAGAATAAAGATTGACGAGAAAGGCAGAATTAAACTACCCAAAGACTTGATTCGCCAGCTTAACCATGGCAATGCTTTTCCGTTAGCTATCAATAGAGGATATGAGAAACACCTCATGCTCTACCCCAAAGATGTTTGGGATAGAAAGACGAAGGAAATCAATCAACTTGACATTAACAAAAGTAAGGAGAGGCAAGCTATGCGATATTTTTATCGTGGGGCATCAAGTTTAGTGCTTGATAGTATCGATAGAGTGCTGTTGCCTAAGTGGCTTGTGGAATATGCTTCTATTTCAAAAGAAGTGGTATTGTTTGCCTATGGAGATCAAATTGAGTTATGGGATCATGAATCATACGAGAAGTTTTTGGAAAATGAGCCTGATAATTTTGATGAGATTATGGATGGTCTGAGTGAAAAAAATCAGGGGCAACATTCTACAGATGAGTGATTATCATATTCCGGTTATGCTCGATGAGAGTGTTGGTGGTTTAGGGATTGATTCTGCTAAAAAGCAGGTTTTTGTTGATTTGACATATGGTGGAGGAAGTCATACTAAGAGAATATTGGAATTGGTAGGAACTAAGAGTAAGGTGTATTCATTTGATCAGGACGATGATGCTTTTGAAAATGAATTGCCGGATAGTAGGTTGGAGTTGGTTTGTTCTAATTATCGGTATTTTCATAAATTTTTAAGAGTTTATGGAGATGATCAGGTAGATGGTGTTTTAGCAGATCTTGGAGTTTCTTCGTATCAGTTTGATCAGGAAGGTAGAGGGTTTTCTTATCGTTCGGATCAATCGTTGGATATGAGGATGAATCAAAATCAGGCATTTACCGCTGAAGATGTTTTAAGATCGTATGATGAAGGTCAGTTGGTTCAAATATTTTCTTCCTATGGTGAGATCAGAAATTCTAAGCAGTTGGCAAGGCAGATAATCGAATGCAGGCAAAAAAGGTCGTTGAGGTCTTCGTATGATTTGATGAGTTGTATTGATGCTGTGGTGTTAGGTAATAAGATGAAATATTATGCACAGGTTTTTCAGGCTCTTAGAATTGAGGTAAATGATGAAGTCGAATCATTGAAAGAGATGTTGGATAATGTTTGGGGAGTTCTTAAAGTAGGTGGTTTTTTAAGTGTGATTAGTTATCATTCTTTAGAGGATAGGCTGGTTAAGAATTTGATGAAAACAGGAAATTCCAATGGTGAGATTAGTAGAGATGTCTATGGGAATTTTGAAAAGAAATTTGAAGAAGTTGTAAAGGGTGTGATTTTACCAGGTGCTGATGAGGTAAGAAGAAATTCAAGAGCGAGAAGTGCAAAATTGCGTATCGCTCGCAAAATATAAATATAAAACCGATATAGATATGAATAGGAATTTGTTAAATATGTTATTGAAAAATCTATCATTGATTGTGTTTGTCGCTTTCCTTGGGGTATTATATATTACTAATGTGCATATAGCAGAAAGGAAAATGGTAAAGATTGAAAAATTGGAAAAAGAGGTTGAAACTCTTAGATATAAATATATGGATGTTAAGCAGAGTGTTCTTTATACCAGTGCTCCATCTATAATAGAAAAAAAGTTGTGGACAAAGGTCTGAAACAAAATGAAAAAGTACCGATGGTTTTGAAAAATGATAGGGACTAATTCAAATTGGGGTTATGAGCAGGAAAAATGAGCTTTTAGCACGTGTGTATATAGTGATGACTTTTTTTGTGTTCTTGTCCATATGGATAATTGGAAAGGTATTTTATGTTAATGTAATTGAAGGAGATAAATGGAAATCAAAAATATCTGCAAATGTTAAGTGGAAAGTGATTGAAGGAGATAGAGGAAATATTTATGCATCAGATGGAAATATTTTGGCGGCTTCATCTCCACTTTTCGATGTAAGGTTGGATTTGTTGGCTCCAAGTGATGCTAATTTTTCTAAGAATATAGATAGTTTGAGTTTTTTGATTTCAAAATATATAAGACCTGACAAAAGTGCAGGGCAATGGAAAGCAGAATTGACTAATGGAAGAAAAGGTGGTATTGCAGGTACAAAAAAAGGTATGCGATACTATCTATTAAAGCGCAATGTGAAATACGAGGAATTTATGAAAATGAAAAATTTTCCTTTGTTACGATTAGGACAAGTAAGAGGAGGTTTCATAGTGGAGCGCAAGACATCAAGAATTAAACCCTTTCAGGAAATGGCAGGAAGAACCATAGGACTAAATAGGGAAAATTCTGACAACATAGGTATCGAAGGAGCTTATGATCAATATTTGAAAGGTGAGGTTATTAAAAGTTTGATGAAGAAAATGCCTGGTGGTTATTGGTTGCCTATGGAAGATATTGATAATATTTCTTTGAACAGAGGTGCAGATATAATAACTAATCTGGATATTAAGATTCAGGATGTGGTTCATGAAGAAATGTTAAAAAAACTAAATCAAACACATTCTGAAGCTGGTGTGGCAATAGTAATGGAGGTTAAAACAGGTAAAATCCTTGCTATGACTAACTTGTCTAAACAAAGTGATGGGAGTTACCAGGAAGTACAAAACTATGCTATCGCAGAAAAATATGCTCCGGGTTCAGTTATGAAAATTGCTACTGCATTGGCTTTATTGGAAGATGGGTATATGGATTCTGAGGATCTTGTGGATGTTGAGAATGGCAGGAAAAATTTTAGAGGGAATATTGTAAGAGATGATGAAAATATTGGTAAAGGAAAACCAATTACTTTTAAAAATGCAATAGTTCATTCTTCTAATGTGGCGATGGCTAAATTGGCAGATGAGTTTTATAACAGGGATTCTATTAGTAAAGCACATTTTATTGAAGATCTTCATGGATTTGGTTTGGGGTTGCTATCAGGTATAGATATTGAAGGTGAGGTTGAGCCATATATTAAGGATCCTGTTAAGAATAAAGTTGATTGGCATTTGAATACGATTCCATGGATGGCTCATGGCTACGAAATAGAGTTTACTCCAATACAATTGTTGACTTTTTCAATGCTATTGCTAATAATGGTAAAATGATGAGACCGTATTTGGTGGACAAGATTGTAAAGCATGATGAAACAATACAAATTGAACCTGAAGTACTTAAAGATAAAATTGCAACAGATAGTTCATTGGCTAAAATAAAAGATTTTATGGTCGGTGTTGTGGAGGAAGGAACTAGCTTCATCTTTGAACAAAATAGGTGTGAAAATTGCAGGAAAAACCGGTACAGCGCAGGTTGAAGGGTTGAAGCAAGGGGATGAGTTGGTTTATAATTCCACATTTGCAGGTTTTTTCCCAGCTGATAATCCTAAATATTCGATGATAGTTGTAATGTATAAAAACTCTAAAAACCTGTATTATGCCAGTCAGGTGTCAGTGCCGGTGTTTGGAGAAATTGTAAAAAAGATAATTTCAAGTCAAGCTTTAGATGTAGCGCTTGAACAAAAGGATATAAATAATTGGAATGTGTCTCAATTGCCTGAGTTTGCTGCAGGTTATTCTAAAGACTTTAAATATATATTTGATTACACAAATTTACCATATGCTAAAAGTGATAAAAAATGGACTGAAATAAAGGAAAATGGTAATAGTATGGTGATGAATGATTATAAAATGAAGTCTAAATCAGTGCCGGATGTTAGAGGGATGGGGGCACGAGATGCTGTATATGTTCTTGAAAATTTAGGTATGAAAGTGAAAATGGATGGATATGGTAAAGTGGTAAAGCAATCAATAGAGCCATATTCAAAATTAAATACCCAAACGATTTATTTGACATTAAATTGATTTTATCAAAAGTGATAAAGTAATATATTGAAAAATTTAGTTGAAATATTATCCGAAATTAGTGAATACAGAGTGATCGGTGAAAGGAATAAAGAATTTGATTCAATTGTATTAGATTCAAGATTTATTGTTGAAGATTCTGCTTTCTGTGCTGTTAAAGGTATTCAATCTGATGGATTTGATTATATCGAATCAGCGATAACAAAAGGTGCAAAAGTGATATTTTGTGAAAAAGAACCACTTTTGGTGGTTGATGGAATAACCTATATTGTTGTTGATGAATTGAAATCAAATTTGACACTAATTTCGAATGTTTTTTATGATTATCCAAGTTCAAAACTTAAGTTAGTTGGAGTTACTGGTACTAATGGTAAAACAACAATTGCGACATTATTGTACAGGCTTGCAACAGATTTAGGATTTAAATCCGGATTATTATCGACAGTAGAGAATAAAATTGGTGAAAATACAATTGCAAGTACACATACTACACCGGATGTATTCAGTCTCAATGGATTGTTGAAAAATATGGTTGATGAAGGTTGTGAATATGTATTTATGGAAGTGAGTTCACATGCTTTGGATCAGGATAGGGTGAAAGGACTGGATTTTGACGGGGCTTTGTTTACCAATATAACTCATGATCATCTGGATTATCATAAAACGTTTAAAAATTATATTGAAACTAAAAAGAAGTTCTTTGACAATCTGAAAATTGATTCATTTGCATTGACAAATATCGATGATAAAAATGGAAAGGTAATGGTTCAAAATACTAAAGCTGATGTTAAAAGCTATAGTTTGAATTCAATATCTGATTTTAAAGGTAAAATCCTTGATATTTCGATATTAGGCTTGGATATGTTGGTAAATGGAACTGAGGTTCATTTTAAACTTACAGGAAAATTTAATGCATATAATTTGCTTGCGATATATGGAGCAGCAATTTTACTCGGATGGAATAAAGAAGAAGTACTGAGGTTTATGTCGGATTTGAATCCGGCTCAGGGTAGGTTTCATCTGATGAGAAATAGTAAAAGTGGTGTTAATGTAATTGTGGATTATGCTCATACTCCCGATGCTCTGAAAAATATTTTGGAAACAATCAGGGATTTTAAAAAGGCAAGTCAGAATATCATTACAATTTTTGGTGCCGGTGGTGACAGAGATAAAACCAAGCGACCAGAGATGGGTGCAATTGCATCGAATTATTCAGATATTGTTATTGTGACATCTGATAATCCCAGAACAGAAAATCCTGAAACAATTATTCAGGAAATTTTGGAAGGGATTAGTAAAAGTAGTGAAAGTAAAATATTATCAATATCCGACAGGAAAGAGGCAATAAAAACCGGACTTATGTTGGCACAAAATGATGATATTGTGAATTATAGCTGGCAAAGGTCATAAGAAGATTATCAGATTATAGGAAAGAAAAATACATTTTAGTGATATTGAAATAGTGGAGAATGTTTGGAACAATAAATAATTAAGTTATTAACCCAAAAACAAAGACATAAAAAATTTAAGGTTCTATTATCATTCTCAGGTTGGTTTTAACAGTTGCAGTGGGATTACTGCGAAAAAAGTTTCAAAGCCCTGCTGCAAACTGTTTTTAAAAAAGAGACGAATTATGATTATTCAATGTGTTGAATAATAATTAAATATGTTATATTATTTATTTGAATTTTTAGAAAAAAATATGATTTGCCTGGTGCAAGTTTATTTCAATATATTTCATTTCGTGCTGGAATGGGGATAATATTATCATTGATAATTTCCATTATAGTGGGAGATAGAATAATAAGATCTTTGAAAAGGATGCAAATTGGTGAGACTGTTAGGGATTTAGGTCTTGATGGTCAAAAAGTGAAGGAAGGTACTCCTACTATGGGTGGTATTATTATTATAATTTCAATATTAGTTCCTGTTCTTTTGTTTGCAAAACTCGATAATGTATATATTCTTGTTTTGATTTTTGCAACGATATGGATGGGTATGATTGGTTTTATAGATGATTATATCAAAGTTTTTAAGAAAAATAAAGAAGGATTGAAAGCTAAATTTAAACTTTTTGGACAATTCTTTTTAGGTTTAGTTATTGCTTTGGTTATGTTATATCATCCTGATGTTTTAGTGAGAGTTCCTAAGAGTATCGCAATAGAAAATAATTACGATATAAAAAAGGAATTTGTAACAGATGTGCCTTCGATAAATATGCCCAGACATAAAGTGGAAATGGCTTATGTGAAGAATTATCTTACGAATATGCCATTTATCAAGAATAATGAATTGAGGTATGAATATATTTTGCAATCATTGGGAATGGATATAAAATGGTTGTTTCTTTTGGTAATGCCATTGATTATATTTATAGTGCTCGCGGTTACAAATGGATCTAATTTGACTGATGGATTAGATGGACTTGCGTCAGGAGTCACTGCTATTATTGCGGCATCTTTAGTGATATTGGCTTATGTTTCCAGTAATACCATAATAGCGGATTATCTGAAAATAGTTTATATCCCATATACTGAAGAAATAGTTGTTTTTGCAGCTATTTTCCTTGGTGCTACTGTTGGATTTTTATGGTATAATTCATATCCTGCACGTGTTTTTATGGGAGATACAGGAAGTTTAGCAATTGGTGGTATTGTTGCAGCTATGGCGATAATGTTGAGAAAAGAATGGCTGATTCCTATATTGTGTGGAATATTTTTCATCGAGAGTTTGTCTGTAGTTCTTCAAGTAAGCTATTTCAAATATACTCAGAAAAAGACCGGGATTGGTAAGAGAATTTTTCTTATGTCACCTTTGCATCATCATTTTCAAAAAAAGGGAATGCATGAATCTAAAATTGTGGTGCGATTCTGGATTGTAGGAATAATATTAGCAATTTTAACTATAATAACTTTAAAAATTAGATAATTAGATAATGAATATTGAAAGAGCTATATCAAACATACGAGGCGACAAAGCTATATGGGTTATAGTTTTCTTTCTTAGTATTTTCTCACTATTAGCTGTGTATAGTGCAACCGGAAGTATGGCATATAAGGCACAGGGTAAGATAGCTGAATATTATCTTTTAAAACAATTGCTTTTTATTGGTGTGGGAATAGTCCTGATGTATGTAGCATATAAACTTGATTATTTTATTTACTATAAAATAGCACCTGTATTATTGGTTATTTCAGTGCCTTTGTTATTATATACTCTATTTTTTGGTACTGAAATAAATGAAGCAAGAAGATGGATTACTATCCCTTGGATTGATCAAACAATACAAACATCGGATTTTGCAAGATTGGCTTTGATATTATTTTTATCTCGGTCCATATCTAAGAGGCAAGACAATATAAAAGATTTAAAATCTGCATTTATTCCACTATTATTCCCGGTAATTTTAATTTCCGGATTGATAGCACCTGCAGATTTATCAACAGCTTTGCTTGTATTTATGACAAGTCTGATGTTGATGTTTATCGGAAGAGTTGACTTGAAATATATATTTGCTCTTGTTGGGTTTGGAATATTAACATTAATTGTAATTTTCTTTATAGCTAAATTATATCCTGATGTAGGTAGATTTAATGTGTGGGTAAATAGGATTAATGAATTTTTATATAATTCTGATGGAGGTTATCAGATTCAGCAGTCAAAAATAGCTATTGCAAATGGTGAAATATTTGGAGTTGGACCAGGAAATAGCTTACAGAGAAATTATCTTCCATATCCTTATGCAGATTTTATTTTTGCTATTATAGTTGAAGAATATGGATTGATAGGTGGAATTGGAATAATAATTTTATTTCTCTTATTATTGATAAGAAGTATCAGTATTGTTACCAAAAGTCCAAAAACATTCGGAGCTATTTTGGCAGTAGGTCTTACATTGAATATTGTAGTTCAGGCATTTGCTAATATTGCTGTAGCTGTCAATCTACTACCGGTAACGGGATTGACTTTGCCAATGATCAGTATGGGAGGTTCTTCTATTCTTATCAGTTCGATATCACTTGGTGTAATATTGAGCGTGAGCAGATTTGTAGAACAGGCTAATAGGGAAAAAATTGCATTACAAGAAATAGAGGAATTAAATGAAAGTGATAGTTAGCGGAGGTGGTACCGGTGGTCATATTTTTCCTGCTATAGCTGTAGCGCAGGAACTAAAGCGAAAAGTCGCAGATGTCGATATTTTGTTTGTAGGAGCTTTGGGAAAGATGGAAATGGAAAAAGTTCCAAAAGAAGGTTTTGAAATAAAAGGATTGTGGATAAGTGGATTGCAAAGAAGTTTAACAATTAAAAATCTTTTGTTTCCAGTGAAATTGATTTGGAGTTTGATTAAAGCATATTCAATAATCAATAAGTTCAAACCCGATGTTGTAGCTTCTTTTGGTGGCTATGCAAGTGGTCCAATAGGGCAAATAGCTGCTTGGAAACATATTCCATTGATATTGCAGGAACAGAATTCATATCCTGGAATTACAAATAAAATTTTAGCATCAAAAGCAAAAAAAATATGTGTTGCTTATGATGGAATGGAAAAGTTCTTTGAAAAAGATAAAATAGTATATACCGGAAATCCGGTAAGAAAAAATATTGCTGAACCAATAGAAAATATCAATTCGTCTTTTAGGTATTTCGATATGGCTCAGAATAAGAAAACTGTCTTGATTTTTGGTGGAAGTCTTGGCGCCAGAGCTCTCAATGATGCTGTGAAAGCAAATATTGAGACAATTTTGGGTAGTGGAAATGATGTTCAGGTGATATGGCAAGTTGGAAAACTTTATTATGATGAGATAATAAAATCCGATATAGCCAATCATGAAAATGTCAAAATATTACCCTTTATTGACAGAATGGATTTGGCTTATTCGATAGCTGATTTGGTAGTAGCCAGAGCAGGTGCTCTGACTATCTCTGAATTGAGTTTATGCGGAAAAGCTGCTATTTTGGCGCCTTCCCCAAACGTCGCTGAAGATCATCAGACCGAAAATGCATTAAATCTTGTAGAAAAAAATGCTGCTTTGATGATTAAAGATAGTGAATTGAATGAAAATTTAGGAACTTTGATAAATTCGACAATTGGAAATAGTGATTTATTGAAGTCTTTAGAAAATAATATTTTGAAATTAGGAAGAAAAAATGCTAGTGAGGATATTGCCAATATATTGATAAGTGTATCCTGATATATTATGATTGATTTGATAAAAAATAGAAAAGTAAAAAGATATTTGATCATTCTCGGTACTGTTGGAATAATGGTATTGCTATATTTTTCTATTATGAAGAAATCATCGCAAAAATTAGCTACTGTCAATATAGATATAGTAGCTACTGATGAAGCAAAATTGCTGGAAGATGTCGATGTATTGAATTATCTTCATAGAGTGTTGGGTCAGAAGTTTGAACAACAAAAACTTTCAGGATTAGATTTGAAAAAAATTGAGGATATATTAGATGAAAGTAATTTTATAAGCAAATCTGAAGTATATGTGACATCAAATAATATTTTGCATATAAAGTGTTTTTTAAATGAGCCTATAATAAGAGTTGCAAATAAAAGTAAAAGCGATTTTTATATTGACAGTACAGGAAATGCTATTCCGCTTTCAAAAAGGGCAGCAGCTCATGTTCCAATGCTTTGCGGTAATTTTTCGAAAATTGATTTTACAAAGCTCGATAAGGAAGGAACATTAGGTAATGAAGTATTGGTATTGAGCAAAAAAATACATAATGATGAATTTTTGAATGCTTTGGTGGAACAAATTTATATCAATGATAACCAAAAAATTATTTTAATTCCTAAAGTGGGAAATCAAAAATTGGAATTTGGAAAACTTGATATGATTGATGATAAATTAGAAAAAATTAAAATATTTTATAAAACAGGTATGACTGGATCGGGATGGAGAAAATTCAATACGATAAATCTTGAATGGGAAGGTCAGGTAGTAGGTAGTAGTTCATAAACATTAAATTTTATTTCTATGTTAGATTTTAACAATAAAAAAACACCTCTGGTATTAGCTTTGGATATAGGAACAACCAAAGTGTGTGCCCTCGCCGGAATGAGAAATGAATTCGGTAAAATAGAAATAACTGGAATAGGTAAAGTTAAATCTGAAGGTGTATCCAGGGGAGTTGTGTCAAATATCGACAAAACAGTTAAAGCTATCAAGGAAGCTGTAAACATTGCTGAAATTAATAGTGGTAAGAAATTTGATTCTGTATTTGTTGGTATCGCAGGTCAGCATATTAAAAGTTTACAACATCATGGGCTTTTGGTTAGAAAAGACACTAATTCTGAAATTGACCAAAATGATATAAGCAGACTCATAGATGATATGTACAAACTCGTATTGCCTCCTGGTGATAAGATTTTACATGTTATTCCTCAGGAATATATAGTTGATAATGAAGAGAATATTACCGACCCTATAGGTATGTCCGGAGTGAGATTGGAAGCTAATTTTCATATTATAACAGGACAGGTTACTGCTTCAAAAAATATATTCAAAGTGGTAGAGAAAGCTGATCTTAAGGTCAATGATCTTATGAACAATATTGCTTCAGCTACTGCCGTGCTTAATGATGAAAAGGAAGCTGGTGTTGCTTTAATCGACATTGGTGGAGGTACTTACTGATATTTTTATTTTTAAAGATGGAATCATCAGACATACTGCGAAAGTAATTCCTTTCGGTGGTAATGTGGTTACCGTTCGGAAGGGCTATCTGTAATGAGGAAACGCAAGCTGAAAAAGAGCTGAAGTTAAATTTGGTTCTGCACTTGCTGAAGAAATTATCGATAATCGATTGATAGTAATCCCGGGTTATAGAAATAAAGAAGTGAAAGAAATTTCTGAAAAGAATCTGGCAAGGATTATTCAGGCAAGAATGGAAGAGATATTTGATTTTGTTTCATGGGAAATAAGCAGATCCGGATTTCAAAATAAATTATTAGCAGGTCTTGTTTTGACGGTGGAGGTTCATTGCTCAGAGATATTGATTTGTTATCTGAATTGCATACTGGTATAGCAACGAGAAGGGGAGAACCGACAGAACACTTGGCACATGGATATAAAGAAGATTTGATGTCTCCAATTTTTTCCACTGCCATCAGGTTATTAATTCATGGTATAAAATCCGGAAGAGATTCGAAATTGAAAAAAATACATCAAATACTGAAAATGTATTGAATGAGATAGAAGAAAATGGAGAAGCAGTGGAGAGTTGATCTATATGATTCTCAAGATAATAAAAAACAAAAACCGAATATTTAATAAAATATTTTCTTATACAAAAATTTTTGAAAGTACTCCTGATTCTGAATTTTTAATAATAAATTAAATCTAAAGTTATGTTTTTCTGAAAAAATAAAATTGAAACGCCCCTTCTATTATAAAAGTACTGGTGTTGGTGGTGGAGGAAGCAACGCTGTAAATCATATGTATAAATTGGGAATTCAGATTGACTTTGCAGTGCTTAATACCTGATATCACAGTCAATGGATGAAAGTGATGTTCCGATAAAACTACAATTAGGGCCAATTCGTACTGAAGGTAGGGAGCTGGTTCAATCCCTGAAGTTGGAAAAGGCTTGTATTGGAATCTATAAGATAGCGTTAGAGATTTTCTCAATCAAAATGCTAAAATGGTATTCATTACTGCAAGGAATGGAGGAACTGAACAGGAGCAGCACCTATTGTGCTAAACAGCTAAAGATTTAGGTATTTTAACAATCGGTATTGTTACTTTGCCATTTAAATTTGAAGGAGCAAGAAGAATCAGGCGAGCACTGGAAGGAAGTTGGAGAAGAATTGAAAAAGAATGTCGATATGCTTATTCTGTTGATTTCCAATGATAAGTTAAGAATGATGTTTGGGAATTTGTGGCTTTATCTGAAGCTTTCGAACATGCTGATAATGATCTCTTACTACGCAACTAAAGGAATTGCTGAAATTATTACAGTACCTGGATATATCAACGTGGATTTTGAAGACGTGAATACTGTAATGAAAAATAGCGGTATCACTGATATGGGTAATGCTTCAGCTGAAGTGAGCAGAGCTAAAAAAGCTGTTGAAAATGCACTTAACTCCCCATTACTCGAAGATAATGATATACGTGGAGCTAAACACATATTATTGAATATTACTTCAGGAACTAAGGAGGGTGACAATGGATGAAATTGGTGAGATAACTGAATATATTCAGGGGTGAAGCCGGATATGGAACAGCCTTATATGGGGTAATTGTAAAAATGAAAGCTGGAGTGAGAAATTAAGTGTAACCGTTATTGCAACGGGTTTTGAAGAAAATGGAATTGCTGCGGTAAGTAAAATATCTAAACCTAAAACTATAGTTAATTTGGATGATGATAATCAAAAAGCCAAAATTTAAGAAGGATGTTAGAAATGAAGAAGATGATTTTGGTTCAGATATCCAACCTTATCGATTTTGAAGTGGATGATGTTAAAGATACTATCAGCGCATTCAATACTACTATCCATCTACTCAAACAAGAAGAGTGAATATAGATGATAGAGAACACAGATTGGAAAAAATAAGAAATAAAATAAACAACAGATCGGAAATCATACTGAAAGAACAAACAGAAGGTAACTTTGAAAATCCTTCTGTTATTTCTCAGTATGAAAATGAACCGGCATACAAAGGAAGCAAGTGCTTCTTGATGAATCCTGAGAAATGTGATCCTTCTTCTTTGAGCTTCAAAGTAGGCATAGATGAAGAAGAGCGGTAAGAAGAAATAATTCATTTTACCTGATAATGTGGATTAAAATAAAATGTATTATTTTTTAATTAATTTTGGATTTCGTCTTTCTATATACATGTATCATGGGATTGGTTAATTAATTGTCCGGGTTTCCCAGACCCGGACAAATTTTTTATTTATTATTATTCTGAAATCCATAATATTTTGAATTTTATTTTGTTTATTTTTGTAATAATTGAAAATTTTAAAATATAAATATTTTTATCATGAAATTAAGTTAGTCTAATATTTTACTGTTGCATTATTTACATAGTTTGGCTTGTTCGTCTCCAAATGCTAAAGATACAGCCAATATTTTCCTGATAATTCTGAGCAATCTGCTGGTACTGATAATTCAAATTCTGAATTTTCAGAAACGTATTCCCTGGTAAAGTTGACATGGAATTCGTTATAAATAATGCTGGTGTAGAGTGAAAGAATAAGTTTGATTGGGTTATTTCTTGATAAAAAATATCTTGCAGATTCTGCACCTTAATGGGAGAAGGTGGAAAATTTGCTTTTAAAGGAGATCTCTTGCAAAATAAAGGATTTTATTATGCTTTGCTTCCTGGTGATGTGGTTATAAAACTACTCTTGGATGATGATCAGGTGTTTACTTTTACTGCAGATGCAAATGATATAGATCAAACGGCTAAAATAGAAGGTAATACCATTGGAATTGTTTTATAAAGATATGCAATCTAAAGGTGATCTTGAAAAACAATATAGTTCAGTGGCTCAAAGAATAGCTTCGTTGCCTCCTTCGGATCCACAGTTCAATTCTGTTTATCAACAATTTAAAGATTTAAATGCTAAATTTGATGCCAGGAATGAACAATTAATTAAAGATTATCCTGATAATTTCTTTACAAATAAATTGCTATGCATCCATGGATCTTTAGATGTAAGAAAACAAGCAGCAACTTTCAGAGCGGAATTTTGGGATGGATTTGATTTTAATGAACCGGGACTTATTTATACTCCTGCTTTCTACAATAAACTCAATAGATATTTTACTGAACTTGTTCCTCAACAACAGGATTCTATAAATAAATATGCCGATGTTTTGATGAAATTGGCTGGAGATAATGACGAATATTATAAAACTATCTCTAATTGGATAGCATTGAAATATGAACCGGGCAAAACTAAATTGATGGATGGAGAAGCGGTGTATTCTCATATAATTCTTGATTATTTTACCCCTGAAAAAGCTAAATGGCTTGATGATGTGTCGATTACTACTTTGAGAAAAGAGCTGGAGAAATGACTCAAAGTCTCTTAAATAAAAAAGCTGGTGATGTCCACAGCTAAGGCTGGGATAGTAAAATCACATACTCTTTATGATATTAAAACTCCCGGTGATTATTGTTTTTATATATAATCCCTGATTGTTCACATTGTGAGAAGAAACACCTCAATTGATAGAATTTTATAAAAAATGGAAAAGCAAAGGGGTTGAAGTTTTTCAATTGCTGCCAATACCACAGCTGAGAATGGAAAGGATTCCTCGATAGATTCCCATGCTTATGGACTGAAATATTTTTGATGAAATAACGCTGTAGTTGGTATCCTAAGTATTTTGTGGATATTACCCCTGAAATATATGTTTTTTAGACAAGATAAAAAAATCTATGCTAAGAATTTGAATGTTGGACAGTTAGAGTATATTATGACAAAAATTAATAAATAGAAAAATAAATAATGAAAATTTGAGGATATTAGGATTTTAAATTGTCTTAATGTTTTAATAATTAAATTATTTTATTTGATGAGGCATCTAACTTTTTATATTTTATTGTTGTTTTTATTGTAGGTCTTTCATCCGAAGGAAATGCACGAAAAGAAAATTTGTCAATGAATTTTTGAATATTGGCGTTAGTGCCCGAATCATTTGGCAATGTTTGGTGCAACTTCTGCCAGTACAGATGATGTTACTTCTGGCTTATTGGGAGATCCTGCAAGTTAACAATAATGATGTTCTTTTCAGGTTAGTGCTATGCATCTTTACGAATGGTTTGCCAGTATAGCTCGGTATGACTATTTAGGATTTGGAAAGCAACTTGGAAAAGACAATAAGTCATTTGGGAGTACTATCTGTCGATAGGATGGTGTGGATAATATCCCTAATACTATTAATCCTCGATGGGACCCTGATGGACGGAGTCAATTGCTGATGAAATATCTGAATTTTCTGCTGCTGATTATGCATTTATTCTTTCTTATGAAACATTGAAACTCCGGAATAAGATTCGGTGGAAATACAAAAGTGATTTACAGACAGATTGGAAAATTTGCTAATGCTTGGGGTTTTTGGTTTCGGCCCTCGGTGCACAATTTGATTTTAATAATATTCAGGTAGGTGTTACCGCCAGAGATATTATCGACTGTTGTATAGTCTTTTAATTTTACTGATGAAAGAGAAAGCAGTTTTTGAAGCTACTAATGTATTCCGGTGAGTAGTGTAGAATATTCTTTACCAAAAATAATTGGTGGTATTTCTTTCGATGGTGGATTTGGAAAAGATAAAAAAACTTTTACATATATTGCTGAATTTGATGTATAAATATATCAAGTGATGGTAGGAGATCTCACTAGTAACATCTGATTTTATCGATATTTCCCATGCTTTGGGGCTTGAATTGGGATATAGAGGATAGTCTTTGTTAGAGGTGGTATTGGAAATCTACAAGGGGTTGTTAATGACGTTTATGGAGATGAATCTGCCATTTGAATTTCAGCCAAATTTAGGTCTTAGATTGAAGTGGGAAGATTACATCATCGATTATGCTCTTTCAAGTGCAGGAAATACATCGAGTTCATTGTATTCTCATATTTTTCTTTAGCTCTTGATTTTACAAAAAAACAAATAGTTATTTTTCATTTCTGATATTTTATTTATAATTATTAATGATAAATGGTAAAATAGGATTGGTATTAAGTGGTGGTGGTGCAAGAGGTTATGCCCATATCAGCGTCTTGCGTGCTCTCGGGAATTTAATATTCATCCTGATGTAATTTCAGGAACAAAGGTATGGGAGCAATTGTTGGTTTCTCTTATTACCGTGGTATGACTCCATCCAGATTAAGAGAAATAGCTCTGAAGGATAGAATTATAAGATATTTGATTTTAAAGGTGTCAAGTTGGGTATTTCAACTCATAGTCATCTTGAAAAATTCTTAAGTCTTTATTTACCACAAACATTTGAAGAATTAAAAAAACATTTTTTGTCTCTACTACCAATATATCGATGGCAACTCATCGTGTTTTTTCCTCTGGTCAATTGATTGATCCTGTTTTGGCTTCAATGTCGATTCCTCTTTTGTTTAAACCTGTGAAAATTGATGGGGAATATTATGCCGATGGTGGAATAATGAAAAATCTGCCTGCTTCATCATTAAGTGGAAAATGTGATTTTATAATAGGTTCACATGTCAATCATCTTGAACAAAATTTTAAAGTTACAAATACTATGGAATTGCTCGAAAGGTGCATCCGAATAGGTATATCCAATACTATTGTGGACGATATTCCTCTTTGCAATATTTTTATAGATCCCAAAGAAAGTGGAGAGTATAGTGCATTGAGTTTCAAATTGATTGATGAATTGATAGATGTAGGATATTTAGAAGCCCTGCGAGTATTAAAAGATTATGAGGTTGTTGCCTAATCTTGATTTTTTCTCTTTTTTCATTCCTTTTTATTTTCATTTCTTTTTTAGAATAGTTTTAATTTGTTTTCAGATTAGATAGTAATTTGAAAAACCAGAAATATTTAACAATTGATTTGTTATAGTTATAAAAGAAATATAATGAACAATATTAAAGACTTTTTACATAGAACTATTATGCATTATGCTTTTTGGTATAATGAAACAGAAAGGCAATTTGGAAGGGAAATAGCATTTGAGGTTTTGAATAGTGCGTGGGATAGATCATCTGAAATCCAATTTAAAAGGTTGAAAAAATTATTTTCGGATGGAGATGATGAATCAAATATTTTTGATTTGGGTAAATTGAATGATTCAGTTGAAGATGTTGAAAAATCACTTGCAGTAAATTGGCTCGCAAATGATGGAGTATGGTTTCAGGCTCTTGAATTTACCAGAGGTATGAATGATGCTAAGAGGGTAAATGATAGCACATGGGCTCAGTTTTCTCCTTTCGAAGCTCGTGTGATAAAACGAAAATTTAATATGGGCGATAATCCGGGATTGGAAGGTCTTAAATTTGCACTTCAGCACAGACTTTATGCTTTTGTCAATAAACAGGAAATCGTGTACGAAACTGAGAATAGTTTTGTTTTTAGAATGAATGAATGTAGAGTTCAAATAGCAAGAAATAGAAAGGGCCTGGATGATTATCCATGTAAATCCGGTGGTATGGTGGAATATACTACTTTTGCTGAAACAATAGATAAAAGAATAAAAACTGAGGTGGTAAGTTGTCCTCCGGATCAGCATCCTGATGAATATTTTTGTGCATGGAAGTTTTCAATTTGATTCGTAACATTATCATAATATCCATTGTTTTTTTAACTTGATGGTAACATTATAGTCAATATATTTAATATATACTATAAAAATAGAATAATCAGGTGTTTAGAATTCTATGTAACTTAAATTATACTAAATAGTCAATATCTTATTATTGCAATTGATTATTTGTTTATCTTGTCATTTTGTTTTACTTTGTCACAGTAATTTGATTGCAAGCAATTTTGAGCCATAATTGAAAAATTATGATTGTTAAAATAATAAAAAATTGTTATCAACAAATCAATTGATTTAATAGAAAGTAATATTAATTAGTAATAAAATCAAAAAGTTTATAAAATGAAAAGATTAGAAAATAAAGTAGCAGTAATAACCGGAGCAGCAGATGGTATTGGAAAGGCAGCAGCTGAACTATTTGCAAAAGAGGGAGCTGAAGTTTATATCTGGGATATGAACGAAGATAAAGGTAAAGAAACGATGGAAGAAATTAAAAAACAGAATGGGAAAGCTCATTTTTTAAAGGTAAATACTGCAAATTATGATGAAGTGCTTAAAGCTTCAAATTCTGTAATCGAAAGTGCGGGTAAAATTGATATTTTAATCAATAATGCTGGAATTACACGTGATGCTTCATTTAAAAAAATGACTCCTGAACAATGGCAGCAAGTTATTGATGTCAATCTTACCGGAGTTTTTAATTGTGCTCATTGCGTTAGTCCATTTATGGTTGGAAAAGGTTATGGAAGGATAATCAATACTTCATCTGTGGTTGCTCTGTATGGTAATTTTGGACAAGCAAATTATGTTGCTACTAAGGCAGGTCTGATAGGTATGACTAAAACATTAGCTAAAGAGTTAGGGAGAAAAGGTGTGACTGTGAATGCTGTAGCGCCCGGATTTATTGCTACAGAAATGGTAAAGAAAATGCCTGAGAATATATTGAAATCAATGGAAGATAAAGTTCCTGTGGGCAGGCTAGGAAAACCGGAGGAGATAGCATATGCGTATTTGTTCCTGGCTTCTGATGAAGCTGCATATGTCAATGGAACTACTTTGAGTGTGGATGGAGGAATAGTAATTTAGAAATATATCTCTATGTCGGAACTTCAAGTTGTAATTAGCTGGGTTGTAGTAATTTTATATGCATCTTTAATACTTTATTTTGTTGTTAGAGGGGCATTGAAAACTAAAAATATTAGTGATTATGCTATTGGTAGCATTAGTTTTTCTCCTGCATTTGTAGGATTGTCTTTAGCAGCTTCAATGACCAGTGCAGCTACATTTGTCATAAATCCGGATTGATTGCAAATTATGGTATAAGCGCATTGATATCCTATGGTGTATTTTTCCCGCTTGCTTCGATGGTGTCTTTAGTTATTCTTTCGAAGAGTTTTCGTAAATTTGGAAATAATGTAAAAGCTGTAACGCTGGCAGGATGGATAGGGAAACGCTACAACAGTAGTGTTTATTCTATATTTATGGGGTTTATGTCTTTATTGTTGATAACTTTTGTGGTGCTGATTTTAGTTGCAGTTACCAAAGTGTTAGCAAATGCATTGAATGTCAATGAAGTTAATACATTATTGGTTGTTGTGATATTTGTATTTGGCTATATGATGTTCGGTGGCGCTAATTTATGGTTTATACCAATACTATTCAATCAGTGATAATGGTTTTTGTAGCTATTATTCTTATTTTTTCTGGATATCAGTATTTTAAAGATGGTATTCCTGATATGATGGATAGTTTAAAGAAAAATTGACCCATATTTAGTAACTACAGTAAATCCCTGAAAGTCCGCTTTTCAGAGGGTTTTTTTGAAATTGTCTTCGCACAAGTTATAGTAGGTATTGCTGTAGTTTGTCAACCTCATATTATCACAAAATCTCTATTGCTTAAAAATGATAAAGATGTCAATAAGTATTTAGTCACAGCAGTTATTATCCAGGCTTTGTTTTTTAGTGTAGTGATAGCTGGATTATATGCCAGGTTGACATTTCCCGATTTAAGTGATAATGGTAAACATTTAGGCGTGGATGGAATTATTCCGGCTTATGTGTTCAAAGTATTTACAGGAGGAGGTCTTGCTATTGCTGCTGGTATTGTAATTGTATTGGGACTTATAAGTGCTGGGTTATCTACGATTGAAGGATTGATCCAAAGTATAAGTTCTGCTAGTCACTGAAGAAATAATTAAACCATTGTTTGGGAAATATATTGGTAATGAAAAAAGATATTTCACTATCAATAAGGTGGTAATCGTTTTAATGGCGATTGTATCATTTGTAATATCCAAAAATCAGATTTTGCACCCAAATGTTAGTGTGGCAATTTTTGCACAAAATGGAGTATATTCTTTTTTTTCAATAGCATTTGTTCCCATTGTGTTTGGTATTTTTTATAAAAAAGTACCTAAATCTGCAGTGATTTCAGGGTCAATTAGTGCTTTGATAATTTATGGTTTTATATATTATTTACTTCCTGGATTTGTCAAAGAAGGTAGTTTGGAATTAGGTGTTTTTGATAAGTATTTTACTTCAGGTGTTCAGAATCCTGCTATTGCCTCTCACCAGCTATATTGACTTCAGTGATTGTTGCATTAATTGTTGTTCTTTTAAATAAAAAAAATGATGAATAAATTTGAACAAATATATAAATCAAAATTAATAAGCATAGAACAGGCAGTGGCTCTGATGGAAAGTGATACTGATGTGATAGTGGCTCAATGTGCTTCTGAACCTCAGGGATGTATGTCTAAATTTCATTTGGTTTCTGATAAAGTAGATGATGTTAAGGTATTTTCAGTATTGACTTTAAAGCCTTATGAATTTTATATGAATCCAGAAATGAAAGGCAAATTTGAACTTTGCAGCTGGTTTCATGCTCCGCTCCAGAAAAGCTATTAAAGCGAAAACAGGTACGGTGACTTATGTTCCAAATATGCTGCACAGAGCAGCAACTGACAGAATGAAAGTGAGAAAACCACATATGTTTTTGGAACATGTACTCCACCTGATGAAAAGGGGATTTGTTTCGTTATCTTTGGGGATAACTTATGAGAAAGATATAATTGAAAATGCCGAGATTTCAGTATTGGAAGTAAATGATCAATTGCCAAGAACTTTTGGAGATACTCAGGTTCATGTTTCTGATGTTACCCATTTTGTGGAATTTTCTCAACTTCCACCTACTTTGCCTGAGCCTGTACCCGATGAGGTGGCTATAAAAAAATAGGTGAATATATTGCAGACTTGGTAGATGATGGTTCAACAATACAATTGGGTATAGGTGATATTCCTAATGCAGTGGCTCTTTCTTTGAAAGGAAAAAGAATCTTGGAGTGCATACAGAAATGTTAAGTGGATAGTATGATGGAGTTGTATGAAGCTGGAGTTATTACAATAAAAATAAAGCTCTTCACCCTGGGAAATTTGTTTGCACATTTGCTAAGGGCAGTGAGAAGTTTTATAAATGGTTAGATAACAATCCTTCTGTTGAGTTTTTAGAGGTAAATATGTAAATGATCCAATGTGTCTTGCGACAAAATAATCAAATGGTTTCAATAAATACTTGTATCATGGTAGATTTTACAGGACAGGTAGCAAGTGAATCTATAGGTATGGAACAATATTCAGGTACTGGTGGTCAAACAGATACGGCTTTGGGTGCGATAGAAGGTTTGGATGGTAAAGGGAAATCGATAATGCTTGTAGGTCAACAGCTAAAAATGGAACTATTTCGACTATTGTTCCTGTTTTGCCTTTGGGAAGTGCTGTTACACTGCATAGAAGTAATACTGATTATATAGTAACAGAATGGGGAAGTGTAAGACTGACAGGTAGAACAGTAAGAGAACGTACCAAACTTCTGATTTCTATAGCTCACCCTGATTTTAGAGAGGAATTGACAGAGCAAGCGATAGAATACGGTTTTTTGTAGCTCTTTGTTTGATGAATAAATTAAATGAGATTAATCAGTACTATATGTCTCATTTTTCAAATATTAAAAAATATTAAAACAGATGAATTTAAAAATTATAGGAACGGGATTATATGCTCCTGAGCTCCTATCGATAATCAGGAATTGTGTGAATTGGCGGGGATAGAATTTGATATTCCTAAAATCGAAGCTAAGTTAGGATTTGTAAAAGGCATATTGCACATTTGAGAAATATTGAAGAGACTACAGCAGATTTTGCTACAAAAGCGGGATTGAATGCGATAGAAAATGCAAACATAAATCCGAAGATATCGATCTGATTATAGTTGGTACTGATACTCCTGAGTACATTACTCCTGCTACATCTATAATAGTACAGGGGAGACTTCAGAAAGGAGAAAAATGGACTGCCACCTATGATGTTGCCGCTTCATGTTGCAAGTTTTACTATTGGTTTTTCCAATGCTATTTCAATGATGCAATCCGATCCTTCTATTAAGAATGCACTGGTTATTGGAGTTTATAATATGCCGGCATTTATCAGACCCGGAGATTCTTTTGGATATTCTATATTTGCCGATGGTGCCGGAGCTATAGTGATACAAAAAACAGGAGGAGGTGATTCGAAATATTTTGGTAGTCAGATGTTGACCGATGGTACTCAATTTGATTATATAGGTATTTATGCTGGGGGAAGTAAAATGCCTGTGAATCAGGAAGTGATATATAATGAACAGAATGGACTTTTGAGTCTTAAACCTTTGCCTGGTGATAGGAATGTGAGATTGTGGCCTATGGTGGTAGGTGAAATTTTAGAGAAATATAATTTAAAAATAAATGATATTGACCATTTTATATTTACCCAAATCAATAAATCAGTAATAATAAAAGTTATGGATGAATTGGGAGTACCTCTTGCCAAAACCACCACAGTTATGGATAAATATGGTTACACCGGATCAGGATGTGTTCCGATGGCTTTTCATCATGCAGTGAGTGAAGGAGCGATTAAAAGAGGAGATAAGGTTCTATTTGTTGCTTCAGGAGCCGGTCTGGCAGTAGGTAGTAATTTATTTGTTTATTGAAAAATCTTATTTACAATGCAAAATAATATAGGAATAGTTGGTACTGGTATTTATCTTCCTGAAACAAAAATATCTGCTAAAGAAATATCTGATGCTACTAATGGAGTTTGGACTGAGGAAGCTGTCATAAATAAACTTGGAATAAACTATAAATGTATCCCTGGTGAAGGCGATGGAACTCAGGAAATGGGGGCTAAAGCAGCAATTTCTTGCTTACAAAATTCAAAAATAGACCCTTTGGAAATAGATTTGATTATTTCAGTTGGCGAAGAATGGAAAGAATATCCACTGACTACAACCGGAATATATATTCAGGAGAGAATAGGTGCCAACAATGCTTGGTCTTTGGATTTTCAGCAAAGATGTAATACTACTATCGCAGCTATGAAGATAGCTAAGGATATGATGATAGCAGATGAAAATATCAATACAGTGCTAATAGCTGGAGGATATAGGAATGGAGATTTTATCGATTATGGAGATTCTTCGGTTTCATTTATGTTTAATCTTGGTGCAGGCGGAGGAGCATTAATATTGAAAAAAAATTATGGTAAGAATTTATTGTTAGGAACACACATAATAACAGATGGTAGTTTGTCAAGAGATGCTGGAGTCGAATTTGGTGGGACAGAGAACCCAATCACTTGTGAGAATGTCGAAGAAGCCTATATGTCTCTTCGTGTTTTCAACGAAAAACACATGAAAGACAGATTGAATGAAGTTTCTATGAAAAATTGGATTCTTTGTATGGAGAAAGCTTTTGAAAAATCAAATTCCAATATGAAAAATATCGATTATCTGGCTGGATTACACTTTAAGAGAAGAGCATATTTTGAACTTGTTGAATACTTGGGGTTAACTCCTGAACAAACTTTTTATATGGAGGATTATGGACATATCGGTCAGATTGATCAAATTATATCAATCCATAAAGGTCTTGAATTGAATAGGATAAAGGAGGGTGACTTCGTTTCGATGATAGCTGCAGGTATAGGATATGCGTGGGGGGCTAATGTCATAAAATGGGGCTGATTATATTTAAGTCAATACATTTTAAAACGTTTGTAAGTTGCAAAATATCAGTAATATAAGATTAAAAAATAAATATTTAACATAATTGTCAATACATAATATTTAAAATTTTCATTTTTTCACTAAAATTAATTGTTATATTTTTACTAAATTAACTTAAAATTAAAAAATCCTTAAACTTTTAAACTATGATTAAGAAAAATTATTTGATTGGAATATTTGCTTTGCTTTCTTTACCTTATTCAATTCTTGTACTAAGGAGGAGAATGGCTCCATCATTTAGAATCAGCTGTGCTTTCTGATGATAATGAGACAATAGTGCTTACTTTTACTGAGCCGGTATATGGAAATAGCGATGCAACTGGAGCATTGACTTCTGATGATATAAGTATTGTTGCAAATGGTGATGTGACAGCATCTTATTCAGTTGACCATACTGCAGGTAGTAAGACTGCAACTATAAATCTTACTATTTCTTCAAGTATTGCTCCTACTGTAACTTTCACCATCACTCCCGCATCAGGATCTTCTATCTATGATGATGAGGGAGAACCTATGGCTTCCACTGATGAGGTAACTACAAATACTGCAACTCAGATTGGAATCATTGGAAAATGGCTATCAGAAGGAGATAATGTTGCACCTTTATTAGTTAATTATTTTAGCGTGGAAAAAGTGTATGCGACTTTCAATGCTAATAAAACTTATGAAGTTAATCAATTCAATGTAGGAAATGAAACTACTACTCCTGATCTTACATATTCAGGTACATATACCATGACAGAATCTGGTACTGGAAATATCTGGACTATAGTTTGTAATCAGGAAGTTCCATTTGCTGCAGAGGCTTCAGGTATTTTTGAAATAGTTGCAGATCCTGAAGTTCTTTGGTATGAAGTGGTTCAAACTACTGGTACTCAAAATGTTCCTCCAACACCTGAAGCAGGTTTTGGTAGTTCCAATAATGGTTCATTAGGTACATTGAATATACAAAAATATGTTAGAATAGATTAATATTTAAGTGAGTAAATGAATAGAGCAAAGTTATATCTATTATGGCTTTGCTTTTTTTAAATAGTTTTTCCAAATGTATTTTTAATAAATTTTTTTATCAGATGAAAATAAAGTCATTATTAGTCATATTTTTCTTTGGACTCACATTCATAGATTCTTTTGGACAATTTGTTTATCGAAACGATACGTCGTCAGTAAACAGATTTAATCTTTTTGATCAGGATGTTCCATATAATGTCAGAGAAAATAAAGAATTTCAATTTTTAGCCTTTTTTATAAATCAGGGAGTGCATTCTAATATGTATCCTCAGGCGAGTCTGTTCAATGGACAATTGGTCGGAAGGTTATTTGGAGCAAATTCTTCGACAACTTCAGATAGCGTATCTTCAAATTATTTTGAGCAGAGGATTATACCTTTTTTCATTTATCAACCCAAATTGTTTAATGGGAAAGCTATATTGAGAGCATCTTTTGAAATCGACTGGACTTGGGGAGATCAGAACTATGGATTGAGTGGAAATAAGGGTTCTGCCATCAATGCCGATGAAGTAAATATACAAACTCAAAATATAGAACTGGAACTTATTCCAATCAAAAACCTGGCTATAAATCTTGGTTTACAACGACTATATGATACTCCTTATAATCCTTATCGTACCTATTTTGATAAATTTACCACTACTGGATACAGATTGGCATATTGGGGTACTGATGGAGTTGGAGCTTCAGTGAGATATGATAATGATTTTGATAAAATCAAAGCAGGATATTACCTGTTGTATGAGAATAATGCAGAAGATAATGACGATGTAACTCTTACAGAATTAAGTTACTTGAGAAAATTGAATACTTATTGGAATTTAGGTGGTTCTGTATATTATGTCAGAGATCGTGGAATGGGTAGAGGAGGAGTTTCTGTTTTTGGTGAAGGATTGAAAAGTTCCCTTGCCAATTATAATGGAGCATTTGTTTTTGATATTTCCAATGATTATAAAGCCGATATTGCTTGGTTAGGATTGAATTTTAGCCGCAACCCTGATTTTTGGTTGGATAGATACCAGATTACAGGATTTTTGAATTACAATTTAGGAACAGTTAGAGAAAATAATGGTAGCGAATATGTCAAAACTACTGATATTGGAGGTTTGGCAGCAAACTTAAGAACAGCTTACAGATATGGTGCAACACTTAATGATTATGTGTCGATAGATTTTCTTTATACTTCTGGCGACAAGAATAGTTTGAAGGATAATAAATATTCTGGGGTTATCACTGGAAATACCTGGGGAATGCCTGGAGCCATTTATATCGGCACTGGCGGATATCTCCTTTTTCCACATGGTAATGTTGTAAATAGATTTACTCCTGTGGTCAGTGATATTTCCAATATGGGCTATGGTTTGATAGGTGGAACTATGAACTTCTCTTATGATTTTATTCCTAACAGATTCAATGGTAAGTTGGGAACAGCCCTGGCTTTGAGTCCAGTTCAACCCACTGGTGGAGGAAGTCTGTTGGGAAATGAATTATATGGATCGTTGAGTTATAATTTTGGACCTTTCATGAGCCTCGAATTACATAGTGCTTACTTATGGTTAGGGGATTTCTTTGATAGTTCCAATGATTCACATGGTTATGCTATCAATGGAGGTTCTGCAGAAAGACCAGTAAATCCTAAAACTACATTTCTTGTGTTTAAATGGTTGTTATTCTAAAAAATCATAGAGCTTATTTAAAATTATTATTATGAATATTGGAAAAATTATTGTTGGTATTTTAATTACAGCCTTTTTTGTTTCAGGTTGTTCTACTTATAAAAATATACCTAAACTTCAGCAAATGAGTGATTTGCAATATAAATATCCTGTCAAATATGTAGAATTGAATAACAATGTGAATTTGGCATATGTTGATATGGGAAAGGGTGATAAAACTTTGATTTTGATTCACGGATTAGGTAGTTATAGTCCTGCTTGGAACCAAAATATTGATGAACTCAGTAAATTTTATAGAATTATTGCCGTGGATTTGCCCGGATATGGAAAATCATCTAAGATTCCTCATTCAGGTAAAATGACTTATTATGGAGAAGTGATTATGGATTTGATAGATAAGTTAAATCTTAAAAATGTGAGCATTGCCGGACATTCTATGGGAGGACAAATTGCTATAACTATTGCCTTGCAATTTCCTGATAAAATAGAAAAGTTGATACTTGTTGATCCTGCTGGCTTTGAAGATTTTCATCCTGGACAACGAAAATGGTTCAAGGATGTCATGACTCCGAATTTGGTCAGGCTCACTACAGTGGAATCGATAGAAACGAATCTTGCAACTAATTTTTATAATATGCCAAAATCAGCACAATTTATGATCGATGATAGAATAGCTATCAGAACAGCTAAAGATTTTGATGCTTATTGTCTGGCTGTGTCCAGATCAGTTGCCGGTATGGTGGATGAACCTGTTGTGAGTAAATTGAAAGATATAAAAGTTCCTACTCTTATTTTTTTTGGTAGAGATGATATGCTTATTCCAAACAGGTATTTGAATCCTGGATTCACTAAAGATATTGCAGAATTCGGTGATTCCCAGATTAAAAACAGTAAACTGATTATGGTACCTAAGTGCGGACATTTTATGATGTTTGAGAAACCTCAGGTTTTTAATGAAGAAGTATTGAATTTTATAAAATGATAAATTTTGTTGTTAAATAAAAGTAGTTTTATTTTTTTTTGAAGTATTTTTGGAAAAGGAATTGTTTTTACAGTTCCTTTTTTTTATTTTTACTCTCATTTATGAAAGAAAAACTTTTAAAATTCAATAATTATATCGATAGCTTATATCCGCATGAGCTCGATTATTTGATGAGAATCCATAGGTTCGAAAAGGGAATCAATTTTGAAATTTTACAGAAAGTTTATCATAATGTATATAATCCTGAAAATAGAATAGAATTGGATATCACCATTGACAAAAGGAGCTATTCTTATGTGAAAAAATGGATGGAAAATTCTTTACTAAAGGCTGATGTCGATATTTTTCATAAATGGCTACTTGATACTGAATCCTTGATACTCAATGATAATATTACTCCGGAAAGGGAAAAGGAAATATTGAATAATATAAGGGTAGTAGAACCTTCGCA
>JAWKLW010000011.1:0-97189 GCA_041392555.1 Saprospiraceae bacterium
TTGTAATTTACCGGAATACCTTCTACTGTTGGATATCCTGTGTAATCAGGTTCTGTGAGGTCTGGATTTTGTGCTACTGCAGCACAGTCCATATCTAATACGTCCTCAGGGAATACTACATCGTCGAGTTCTGATTTTTTGATTACAATGTGTTGTTCGCAAGATACTATATTTCCCTGATGGTCATTTACACTCCAGGTTCTTATTATCTCTGCTCTTGGATTTCCACACATTCCATTGTCAATAAGTTCATCTGAGTATAGTGTTTCTGCAAATGGTTCGCAATTCAATATCTCTACTACACCTAAGTCATCTGGTTCTATATCTGCATTACATGTCACTACTGTATCGTCAGGACATACTATCTCTGGTATGAATTTCTCCATTATATTTACTACTGTCTCACAACTTGTTCCACTTCCTAAGCAATCACTTACTGTGGCTGTGAAGGTTTCGTTTATGTCGTTGTAATCAAAATAGTTGTCATGTGGATTTCCATTTGCGTCTTCTATTTCTATACAATAGTTTTCATAACATCTGTAAGGTCCTCCTTCTAATAGCATATCTGCATTTAATTCTGCTTCGCAATCTCCGTTTAATGATACATTGATTTCATCGTTGCATGCTAAATCACCATTTTGTGGTATGTATTCTAATATTTCTATCTGGTAGATACATGTGTCTTTGTTACCATATATATCTACTGCGATTGCATATACAGTGGTTATGCCTATTCCCACGGACATGAGGTCTACTTCTTCTCCATTTTCATTTTCAAAGTATAATGTATCTACTCCGCAATTGTCTTCTACTTCCGGTAATTCATTTATAGCAGCATAACAATCTCCGGGATCTAATTGTATTGTTACATCCTGACATCCTTGTGGGAATACCGGGGCTTCTGTGTCATTTACTGTTATTGTGAATCCGCAGTAGCCTGTATTTCCATATATGTCTGTTAATTCATATGTAACTTCTGTTACTCCTACTTCAAAGTATCTGCTCACTAATGTGCCATCTAAATCTATGGCTCCACCGGAACTTAATACTACTTCTTCTGTTTCGTAGCTTTCTCCTGTTACATCATTTGAGAAACTGTATGTCACGGTCATTGTTCCGTTTATGCAGTTATCCAAATAATATGGATGCCACCATTGTATTTCTGCTCCGCATTCTCCAGGATCATTTTCTGCTACTATATCTTCCTGATCGTAATATGTTACTAACAGGAATTGTAATGTCCAGTTATTTAGAGTTCCGGTATTAGGAGAATCGGAATATAGTTCTAATGTCCAATCTCCTTGTGCTTCTTCTCCAAAGTATGTGGTGAATGGTTCTAATGGAGCATATGTGTTACCATTTCCTAATGGGCTACATCCTGCTTCAGATACATTACTTGTTGCAACATCATCTAATTTCACATCTATGTCTGATGTATTGTTGCATAGATTGTCTATCAAAGTTATCTGTTTTCCTGAAGGACTTGTAAGTGTTACTGTTACTAATCCTGCATTTTGAACAGTGGCATTTAAGTCTATTAGATTTATGTCGGCAATAGTTCCCTGACCTACAGTAAATACTGAACTTACGCATGTGGTTCCGTCTATGGTCATTGGACCTCCACTGTATTCTAAAGTATCTACTAAGGAACATGTTGGTGATTCTACATCTTGTACATTTACATTGAATGTACACATGCTCATATTTGGATCTACTGATTGTAATTTTGTTACGTGTCCATTGTCTGGATTATATGGTAATTGTGGATTCCATTCACCAAAGCTTCCTGCCTGGCATGAATTTACTACCATGAAATCATCATTTGTATCTGTATCTATTGGACTTATTCTGAATATATCTACACCATCCAGTCCATCATTTATAGTTATTGAGTCTATCAATCTATCTACAAAATCTATAGAGTATGATGCTAATTCTCCTGAAGGTATGTTTGTGAAGTTTTGTACAAATACACTTCCTGATGTTACCACTGTACCGCTTGGTACCATGTATTCTTCATCGGCACTACTGTTTGTTCTTCTGATTCTTGCACAACCAAGGTCTATGGCAGCAGGACCTATATTACCGATTTCTACTCCTGTTGTCGTTCCATCCTGAATTACTTCTGTGATGAGGAATATTGGCTGATCGAAAACGGTGTATTTCACTGTATTGTTACCTACAGGGAATTCTGTTCCGCTGGCTGTTTCTATTCCTGAAGCAATTTGAGCATTTGTTTCATTGAATACCTGATATATCACTGATACATTTCCAGGGCAATTGTCTGTTGTATATGGTGTGAGTTCATCAAGAACTGCACCGCATAAGCCCGGATCATTGATGAGGCTTGTATCTGTAGGGCATTCTATTATTGGATCTGTATGGTTATCATTTACAATAACTCTGAAAGTGCACACTGTTTGGTTTCCACAACTATCAGTAGCGGTGAATTCTAACATAGTACATCCTACAGGGAATAGGTCTCCTGTACTGTATCCTGTTGTGTCTGTTTGTTCTACTACTGCTCCGCTGCAATTGTCTTCGGCATATGGCATTGAGAAGTTTACATAGCTTTCACACAGATTTGTAGGTACATCTACCACTACATCTGGTCTTGGGCAGTTTGTAAATACCGGAGGTGTTACGTCTCCTATACTGAATGTAAACATCACTGAATCCACATTGCCGCAAACATCTGTGGCATAGAACCATACATCAACGCTTCTGGTGTTACCACACATATATACCCAATTATCAGGATTGAAGTCATTGCTCCATGTGAAGTCTCCGCAGCCGTCTTCGGCTGTGGCTCCTGCATTGTTTTCTAACCAGTAGTCGAATTCAGGATAATTTCCTGCTGGTGGGCTTGAACATTCTTCCATTCCCATATCTGCTCCTCCTGTTATCACTGGTGCTAATGTATCTACTATACTGAATGTGGCTTCTGCTGTATTTTCATTTCCGCATTCATCTACTATTGTAAATCTATACAGATATGTTGCTGTTAATCCACAAAGGTCTGTTTCTTTTACTAAATCAAAACTTATATCTGAAATACTACTGCATATATCTGATGCTTCCAAGTTTGCATTTTCTGATAACCATCCCATCAACTGTGACTGATTTCCTGTTCCGTCGCATTGTACTATGCTATCTTGTGGTAATACGTCAAATACTGGTATTGTGGTATCTTCTATTGTAAATGTTGCTTCTGTATTTACACTTACATTTCCACAATCATCTATAGCTCTGAATGTATATCTGCTTACTGATGTTCCTCCGCATCCTTCTTCTGTGCTTATTAGTTCATTTTCCCATGTCAATGGTTCACTGCATGCATCTGATGCTTGTGATCCTCCATGGTTGTCAAGCCAGCTTTGTAGGTCTGTTATGTTGCCTTGTCCATCACATTCTACTGTCGTATCACGAGCTTCTGTTGTGATTTCAGGGGCTACATTGTCTACTACTGTTACTGTCGCTGTGGTTTCTGAATAGTTGCCGCAGCCATCAGTGGCTGTAAATGTTACTAATGCACTTCCTGTATTTCCGCATTCGTCGCTTAGTTCTGTATAGTCATTTGTATATACTACCAGTGAGCAACTGTCTTCGGCTTCTCCTCCTCCGACTCCTTCTAACCATGCTTGTATCTGTTCGTATGGGTCATTGCTACCGTCACATTCTATTGTTAAGTTTTGTGGTTGTATTTCCCATGATGGCGGTGTATTGTCATTGATAGTAAATATTGCTGTGGTTGTACTTGCATTGCCGCATTCATCAGTGGCTGTAAAGGTTACTTCTACTTCTCCTGTTGTTCCGCAGCCTCCTGTTATTGTTCCATAATCATTTGTCCAGGTTATGGAGCCGCATGCTTCGCTTGCTGTTGCAAATCCGTTGTTATTTAACCAGTTTAATATATCTGCTGAGTTGTTTGCTCCATTACATTCTACTGTCATATTCTGTGCTTCGCTTGTTATTTCCGGTGCTGTGGTGTCTTCTATTATGAAGGTTGCTTCGCTATAACTTTCATTGCCGCAATCATCGGTGACTGTAAATCTGTATGTGTATTCTCCTGTATATCCGCACTGGTCTATTGTATTTATTAAGTCCCAACTCCAGTTTAATCCCTCACTGCATATGTCACTTGCTGTGGCGCCTCCATGATTGTTTAACCATGTTTCTCTTTCTGTGGTATTGCCTGTGCCATCGCATTCTACTGTCTCATTTTGTGCTTCATTTTCTATTGTTGGACTTGTGGTATCTTCTATTGTAAAGCTTGCTGTGGTCTCTACGCTTACATTTCCACAATCATCGGTGGCTGTAAATACGTATACTGCTACTGATGTGTATCCACAGTTTTCTGTTGTTCCTGTTAATGTATATTCCCATGTCAATGGTTCACTGCATGCATCTGCTGCTTGTGCTCCTCCATGGTTGTCAAGCCAGCTTTGTAGGTCTGTTGTGTTGCCTTGTCCATCACATTCTACTGTCGTATCCTGTGCTGCTGTTGTGATTTCCGGTGCTACATTGTCTACTACTGTTACTGTTGCTGTGGCTTCTGTTGGGTTTCCGCATGCATCAGTGGCTGTAAATGTTACTAATGCACTTCCTGTATTTCCGCATTCATCACTCAGTTCTGTATAGTCATTTGTATATACTACCAATGAACAATCATCTTCGGCTTCTCCTCCTCCGACTCCATCTAACCACGCTTGTATCTGATCGTATGGGTCATTGCTACCATCGCATTCTATTGTTAAATTTTGTGGTAGTATCTCCCATACTGGTGCTGTCTCATCTATTATTGTAAATGTTGCTGTGGTTGTGCTTGCATTTCCGCATTCATCGGTAGCTGTAAATGTTACTTCTACTGCTCCTGTTGCTCCGCAGCCTCCTGTTATTGTTCCGTAATCATTGGTCCAAGTTATGGAGCCACAGCCTTCGCTTGCTGTTGCAAATCCGTTATTGTTTAACCAGTTTAATATATCTGCTGAGTTGTTTGCTCCATTACATTCTACTGTCATATTCTGTGCCTCATTTGTTATATCCGGTGCTGTGGTATCTTCTATTGTGAAGGTTGCTTCGGTATAACTTTCGTTGCCACAATCATCGGTGACTGTAAATCTGTATGTGTATTCTCCTGTGTATCCGCACTGGTCTATTGTATTTATTAAGTCCCAACTCCATGTTGTTCCTCCACATAAATCTGTTGCTACTGCTCCTGCGTGGTTATTTAACCATGTGGTCCTGTCTGAAAGGTTGCCATTACCGTTACATTCTACTGTCAGGTCTGATGCTTGTGTTGTGATTACTGGTGCTGTGGTATCTTCTATTGTGAAGGTTGCCACTGTACTTGTTGATTCATTTCCACATTCATCTGTTACACTGAAACTGTAGGTGTAGGTTGCTGTATTGCCACATGTATATTGGCTATTCATCAATTGTGGTGTCTGCCATGTAAGTGTCTCACTGCAGGCGTCTTCTGCTGTTGCTCCTGCGTGGTTATCAAGCCAACTTTGTAGCTCTGTTGTATTGCCTTGTCCATCGCATTCTACAACTGTATCCTGTGCTTCTGTTGTGATTGTTGGTGGCAGATTATCCACTACTGTCAATGTCACTTCTACGGATGTGCTATTGTCTGATTCATCGGTGGCTGTAAATGTTACTTCTGCTGTTCCTGTATATTGACTGCAGCCATTTGTGAATCCTGTGTAATTATTTGTATATGTTATTTCTCCGCAATTGTCTGATGCTATTCCTCCTCCATTGGTGTTTAACCAACTTTGTATTTGATTATATGGGTCTGTTGTACCATCACATTCTATTGTCAAATCTTGTGGCTCCGGATCCCATATTGGTGATTCATCATCTGTCACTGTTACTGTGAAGGAACATGTGTTTGTATTGCCATGTATGTCTTCAACATAATATGTAACTGTGGTTGTCCCTACTTCAAAATTTCTGACTGGATCTAATATTGTTCCTGTTGATGATGATCCTACATACACATTATATGGTCCTTCTACGGAGTTATCCGGATTTTGATATACAATGGTGTAAGTACTGATACCACAATTATCTGTAACTTGTGGATGTTCCCAACTGTATTGATAAGAACAATCTCCTGTTATTCCATCTGCTGATGTTGTGGTTGTTATATCAAGTCCTGAACAATCTATTGCTGGTATTTCTTCATCTGTCACTGTTACATCAAAACTGCATTCTGCTGTGTTTCCTGCATTATCTGTTACTACAAAGGTGTTCGTTGTTGTTCCTACCGGAAATACACTTCCACTTGGTAATCCTGATGTTTGTACTAAGAATACACTTGGTAATGGACAATTATCATCTACTACAGGGTCAGCAAATTCTACTACTGCCCCACATACTCCGGGATCATTTACTGTAGTTATATCTGAAGGACATTCTATTGTTGGGTCTTCACAGTCTTCTACTATTACATTGAAACTGCAACTGCTTACATTATTTGATCCATCTGTGATGGTATATGTTACCACACTTGTTCCTAAGTTAAATGTCTCTCCGGCTGCTGATCCTATTACTGGACCTGTTACTGTTGTCGCTCCGCTTATTTCATATGTTATCTCTGCTCCGGGGCAGTTTTCTATTCCAGTTGGATTTACTGCTGCTGTCGCTTCCCATGAACATTCTCCTTCATCATTACATACTACTACATCATTGGATGGACATAGTATCATCGGAACATCTTCATCTATTACTGCTATTGTAAATGTACATTCTGTTTCATTATTACATGCATCTGTTGCTGTAAATGTGATTTCGTTATTTCCTATATTGAACAGGGTTCCTGATGCAGGGCCTGATGTCAATACTACATCTACTGGTAAATTACAATCTGTTGCCACTGGTGTGCTGTATATCACATATGATCCACATAAATCTACATCTGTGGTCACTGTCATATTACCCGGGCAATTTAAAAATTCCGGTCCATCTGTATCCGGACTTACTATTAGGTCTGCTGTCGCTGTGGCACTTGCTCCACATTCATCGCTTACTGTCCATGTTACTGTTAGGCTTCCTCCACATAGATTTGGTATCGTGCCATCATAATCATTAGTCACGGTATAATCCTGACATGATTCTGTTACGGTATATCCTTCCAGCCATGGTATTATTGCTGCTGCTATATCATCCCCACAGCTCACTGTAAGATCTGATGGGGCTGTTATGCTTGGTGCTTCATCATCATATATTGTAAATTCTGCTTCATTATTTGTGCTGTTTCCGCAATCGTCTTCCGCTTCAAATAAATATGTATATACTGTCTCAGTATTTGTTCCATTGCACTCTGTATTTTCATATACCAGAGAATATGTCAATGTTGTGTTTCCTCCGCATTCGTCTGTAGCGCTTGCTGATGCCAGCCATGTGTCTAATGCTGCTTGTACATCGTCACTGCATGATACTGATGATGTTGCTGTTGGTAATGTCAATACCGGTGCTGTATTATCGTATATTGTCAGTGTAGCATATGTTGTTACACTATTTCCACATGCGTCTGTTGCTGTGTAGGTGTATGGTGTCTCTGTTGATCCTCCGCATAGCGTTACTGCTGTGCCTGCTGTGAAGCTTACTGTTAGGTTTGCATCACATTCATCTGTTGATACTCCATTTCCATAAGCTGTTTCCCATGTTGATATCAGGGTTGCTATATTTGCATCTGTACATTCTACATACAGGTCTGTTGGAGATTGTGCTATTACTGGTTTCTTAGTGTCTGTTACATATATTGTTGATGTTGCTGTTGATTCGTTACTGCAATCATCTGTTGCTGTAAATGTCACTGTCAATCCACTTGCTCCTGTGCAATCTAATGTTTCACTTCCTGTTACATAGTCATTTGTTATTGTTACTTCACTGCACTCATCTGTCGATGTGGCTGTGGTCAACCATGTGTTTATTATCGCTGTATTGGATAGGTTTCCACATTCCAGGGTTATCGATGCTGGTGCTGTTACTACCGGTGGGGTAGTGTCTTCTATGGTATATGTTGCTGTTGTGCTACTTGTGTTTCCACATTCATCTGTAGCGGTGAAGGTTACTTCTGTGCTTCCTGAATTTCCGCATCCTAGATTTAAGTCATAGCTTGATGTCCATGTTACGTCTCCGCATGCATCGGTGGCTGTGGCGCCTCCATGATTTTGTACCCATGTTACGAAGCCTTCTATATTGCTATCTCCACTGCATTCTTCTGTTACTGATGTTGCTGATGTTATCACCGGTGGCGTAGTATCTACTATGTTTACCTGTGCATAACATTCTGCAGTGTTTCCTGCTTCATCTGTGGCTGTAAATAAATATAGTCTGCTTGCTCCACTGCAACAATTTACATTTGTATATACAAATTCTTTATTTACTGTTGGACTTGTTGTACAATTATCTGTTACTGTTGCATCCCATGTTGCTACTATTGCATCTACGTCTTCTCCACATTCTACTGTTAAATCAGAAGGACATGTTATCTGTGGTGCTGTGCAATCTTCGACTACTACATCAAAACTGCATGTTGCTGTCTGATTATTGTCTGCTGTTACTGTATATGTTACTGTACTTGTTCCTAATGCAAACATAGTTCCTGCTGGTACGATTCCTGTTCCTGTTCCTGTTGTCTCTCCTGTGATACTATATGATAGTGTACTTCCTGCACAATTGTCGTTATATGTTGCGTTTATCGCTGCATCTGAACTCCATTCACATGATGTCTCTTCTGTACATACTGTCACTTCATTTACAGGGCATGTTATCGATGGTATCTGACTGTCTTCTACTGTTATGGTAAATGTACACTCTGCTGTGTTATTACATGCATCAGTGGCTGTAAAGGTAATTTCTGTATCTCCCAATGGGAATGCCTGTCCTGATGCTATGCCTGATGTCAAGGTTACTGTCACCGGACTATTGCAATCTGTTGCTACTGGTGTGCTGTATATCACATTTGATGTACATAGATCTACATCTACATATACTGTTATATCTGATGGGCAATTACTGAATACTGGTGGTGTTACATCTGTTGCCATTACTATATTGGCTGTGGCTGTTGCACTTGCTCCGCATCCATCGGTTACTGTCCAGGTCACTGTCTTGCTTCCTCCACAGGCTGCTGGTAAACTTCCGTCATAATTGTTTGTAACTGTGTAATCTGAACATGATTCTGTTACTGTATATGCTTCTAACCAACTTAATATCTCTGTCGCTGCCGGATCTCCACATGATATGTTTAAATCCATTGGTGCTGTTATTGTCGGTGCTGTGTTGTCTTGTACTATAAATGTGGATTCTCCTGTGATTACATTTCCACATTCGTCTGCAGCTGTAAACATATATGTGTATGTGGTCACTGTGGCTGTTCCGACACATTCTGTCTCTTCACTTACCAATCCGTAACTTATTGTCGTTGTGCCTCCGCATTCATCTGTTGCACTTGCTGTATTTAACCATGTATCGAGTGCTGTTCCAAAATCATCTTCACATGATATTGTAGTACCATCTGTTGGTAATGTTAGAACCGGTGCTGTATTGTCTACTACTATTAAACTTGCATAGGAGGTGATGTTGTTACCACAATCATCGGATACATTTATCGCATATTGGGTTATATATCCTCCTCCACATGTTGTCACTGCTGTGCCTGGTGTAACTACATATGATAATGTGCCTCCACATCCATCTACTGCCATACCTCCTAAATTGTTGCTTACCCAGCTCGATATTATCGTTGTTATATCCGTATTGTTGCAGTCAACTACTAAATCCTGCGGACTTATCATCCAGCTTGGCTTAGCAGTGTCAAATTCTAATTGGATGCTATCAACTGTTGTACATCCATTTGCATCTGTTACAGTAACTATGTAATTTCAGCTGATAAATTACTAATTGTTTGTGTAGTTTCTCCATTAGACCATAAATAAGTAAATGGAGATATTCCACTTAATAACATCTACACTGCTTCACCATCAGGATTTAAGATGAACATATTGTTTCAGATCCTCTAATATCTACTAATAGATCCGGTGAAACTACAAGATTTACTATATCAAGTTCATAGCACCCAAGATTACCTTCAATTCGCCCATATTGTCTTTGTCTCTGATGTATATGGACTTATTAGGGGATTAATACCGTTTTGAGCATCAGTATTACTATCATGATGCGTTACTATATGACCTCCATCTGGGTCAACCTGTGTATCGCATCGGTTAGTGTAAATATGCCTATATTACTAAAAGTACCATCAACACATACCTCCAGATTACCTACCTGTAACTATCGGATAATCATCACATGGGTCAAGAGGATCTGCCCCATTTGCACATTCAATCCATCTGAACTCCACCGTTATCACAATCAGATGTTACTAATTCAATTGCTCCTCCAGATATTGCTGACAAACCTCTGCTTTGCATAACTATTGCTACATGGATCTCCAGGATCTGTATTATTTGCACATTCTGTCGCATTATCCTCTCACTCGTCACAATCTACTGTAGCAATTGGATTTGTTGGGTCCAACTTAAGTATCGCACATACATCAACTATACCATTATTTAAATCGCAGTCATCTCCAAATCTAATGGATCACCTCCGTTTAAGCATTCTAATCCATCAGTAATCCCACCTCCATCACAATCTGAATTTTCTAATCAGTAGCTCCATTTACTATCGCCTGACAAACTGATGCTCCATCAGCATAACTATTATCATGGATCGCCTGGATTGTATTATTTGCTCATTATGCTGTCATCTCCATCACAATCGCTAACGCTAAAGGTGGTAGGATAGCTGCAATCACAGTACAAAATCTTCGTCACCATTGTTTGTAACATCACAACAAGCTGTAAAGTCAGAATTATCAGTAACAGCATCTGTGCTTGCCTGTCCACATTTGCAATTATTGTACACCATCACCATGACTATATCACCAAGAGAAAGGTCACCATCCAAATCATTATAATTAAATGGCCCCAGATTCATTGCATCAGGACATCCGTCATTATCAGAATCAGTATCTAATTCATCTGGTATTCCATCTCCATCAAAATCACAAAGCTGTTTTCCATTTAAAGAGTAAGCAACAAAATCACCATAGTGTACTAGCGCTTATAGTTATTCTAGTGTCGCATCTGAAAGACCAACTATTGATCCTCCTTGGTTTTGATTGGTTCCATTTCTATTAATTTTTCCTGTTACTGGATTGTAAACCAATGTAAATGTACTGTTATTTAACATTTCAAAATTGGCAGTAGTAGCCGTGCCTCCTGAAACATTAAAATATGCACTATAAACATTGTCTACATCAATAATTCTAAACATTAGCTCACTAGCTTTTATCGGATTATCAAAATTATAGGTTATAGAATGAGTAACGGTTCCTAAAGAGTTATACATTCCAGAAGATGAATTAAATTCAAGACCTGAATAACTATGCGTAACATTAGCTGAGGTTGGTCCAACCCAAACACCACTTCCTTTCTGTATGTTCCAAACTAATGGACATTCAACTAAATCCAAAATACCATCATTATCATCGTCCAAATCACACTCATCCACAACTCCATCACCATCAGTATCGGGCATAACACTGTTAGAACAAGGATTAGCAGGATCTGTACCACCAGCACATTCAGATGCATTATCTTCTCCATCTCCATCACAATCTACGGTAGCTAATGGATTTGTTGGATCTCCAGCAAGTATCGCACATACATCAACTATACCATTATTTACTAAATCGCAGTCATCTCCAGAATCTAATGGATCACCTCCATTAGTACATTCTGTTAGGTTATCTATTCCTCCGTTATCACAATCAGCTAATGCCAATGCACTTGTTTGATTTGCCATAACATATGCACATACTTCTGCTCCATCAACATAACTATTATCACATGGATCGCCTGGATCTGTATTATTTGCACATTCTATAGCATTTGTCTCCCCATCTTCGTCACAATCTAATGTAGCAAGTGGATTTGAAGGATTTGCTGTTACAATTGCACAAACATCAAGAGAACCAGTAACAACATCATCACAATCACATGGAGGAACGACAATTGGTCCAGATTCCGTACTTTCACATCCATTTGTAGTCAATCCAACTACTGTGTAGACACCTGATTGAGTTGGAGTAAATACTGTTGATGCAGTGTTAGTCAAAAAGATTCCATCCAAATACCAGTCGTAGCTAACAATTAATGGATCTACATTTGTTATTTCAAGTATTGTACTACCCAAACAATTATAACTTCCACCCTGTACTTCTAAATCAGGAACATAAACAGCAACCTTAAAATTATCAAAGGCAAGATATGATCCAGGACCACATGCTGGATGAAATATTAATCGGTCATAATTATTTAATGCAGTTATCAGAAGAGAATAAGTTTCCCAGATCCCGGTATTTGTAACTACAGGTGAAGCACCTAAAAAATCAACATTTGGATTAGTAGATACATCACATTGTGCAAAATTAATTGTTGAAACATCTGTACCTGAATGAATACCATATACTCTTACTGCAGAACCATTATTAAGTAACCCAACAGGAGGTACTGCGTGGCTAAAATCCAAATAATATGCATCGAATTGAAAATCTAATTGTTCACCAGCAATAATTTCGCGAAGAGGAGTATGCACAACAGTTTCTATTATATTTGTCCAAATTCCACCATTATTATTGTGAATACCAAAATAAATATTCCCATCACTTGGTGGAACATTTACCATTTGATATGCTGGCCATATATCAGATGGGCGATTCAAGCAAGCCGGATCAAAAGAAAACATCTCTCCTGTTCCATTTACTAATTCCCAATCTGCTATTGAACCTGCTAAACTACCACCTCCTTGAATACAAATATAATCTTCCATACTCGGATTGGAAAATAAATTGACAAAAGGATTACAATCAGCATCATCACAATCTATCAGTCCATCTCCATCATCATCAACACCATTGCCACAAATCTCGCAATTATAATTAACCACAGCTGTATCTGGACAAATTCCATTATCCCAAATCAAATAATAAATTCCACCAGCACTGAAATCTGTTACTTCAGTTGTAGGATCTGTATCAGAAACAATCGTTGCTGTTCCAGCACTTCCAGCACCTAATGTCCAAGTTCCCGTTCCTAGTGCTGCCATTGTAACAGATGTAGTTGGACATATACTTGTCTGATCGGGTCTGCATCTGCTTTATTAAGAATCATTATATAAACAGTATCTGTCTCAAAGCATGTAGTATTATTTTCCCAAACAAAACCATAATTTCAGGTAGATCGAATCCACTCACTTCCGTCATTGGATTATTGATATCTGCTATTGTAACCACCATAGGATTAGTACCTATCTGAGTCCATTCTCCACTACCAGTAGCCGTCATATTTGTAATTTGGAATTGACAAATTGATTGATCTCCTCCGGCATCCGGCTTTGGAACAACTATGACCTGCATAGTATCATTGCATACTCCACCATTACTCCATATAAGATTATAGGTTCCAGGAACTGTAAATCCTGAAACGCTTGTTGTAGCATTATTAGGATCAGCAAAGGTAACAGTAGCAGGATTTCCTGCAGCCTGTTGCCATTCTATACCTGAAACCTGAACTGCATTTAACGAAGTAGAAAGCATATTACAGGTGATGGTAGTATCAGGTCCTGCATCAGGTTTTATACATGCATACATACATAAGGCACCATCATTGCCTCCTGAAGGTTGTCCTTGTGATCTAAATTGAGCTGTACTATTACCAGTTATATTTTGAGTTTCGGATATTTTAAAAATTTTACCTGTCCCATTATCACCAACATATAAATTACCATTTGCATCCATATATGCAGCTCCATAGGCACCTGTAGCAAAATCTGTATCTGTTGATGTAACATTTCCTACTGTGGAGGTTGCTCCTGTAATTCGATTAATCTTTAAAAGTGTTCTTGGAGATGTACTTGAAATTGTATAAAGGAATCCATCAACCGGATTATAGGCAAAATCTGCTAATGCAGTTGCTGCAGGTGTAAGTGTTAAAGTAGGTAATACAGTCAGATAATTTAAAGAAGAAGGATTTAAATCAATACGATACAAATTTGCAGCATTGCTACTGTAATTCATGCCATAATAAATACCATCATCATCAATAGTACCAATATAAAAAGATGGTATACCAGAAGCTTCAAGTTCTGGTAGGTAATAATAGCGAACCACACCGTCAGTACCCACACGAGTCATTGTATAAAGTCCAGGCGTGGTATTATATGAACCCCATAATTCTCCATCTGTCACGTTATATTCCACTCCATTTATACTTGTACTATTATCTGTTATATTATTAAAAAGGGTTACTTGATTTCCTGTTGAAATATCAACAGAAATAATATCTGTACCTGTACTACCCGGGGTTTGGAATAAAAATCCGGTATTGGGACAACCCCAAGAATTTCCACAATGTGATACTGTTACTATAACTGTATCACTGCATCCATCTACAGTCCAGATATATTGGTAATCACCTGATAGTCTGAAGCCGGTAATTGTAGTAGTAGGTGAATTTGCATTTGTTATCGTAGTTGTGTTTGGGTTGCTTGTTAAAGCAGTCCATGTTCCAGTACCAACAGCAGCCATTGTAACTGATTCATCATAGTCACAAATGGATTGGTCAGGTCCTGCTTCAGGTTTAGGGATTACTGTAACAATAAGAGTAAAATTGTCAATACAACCATCAATAGTAGTTGCAGTAACGTTATATGTGGCTGTCTGATTTGACGAAGTTGGATTTAAAAGTAATCCTGTTACAGCAGTCTGAGGAACAGTCTCAGCTTGTCCTCCTGTCATTCCACCTGTAACAATTGGATCAGACCAAGTATAAGTAACATCATTGGGAACTAAATTATCACCATTTGGTGGTATAAAACTGAAAGGTGTACCACTACATTCTGTTATAGTTTGGTCTGGTAATGTTTCAAAAAATATAGTTGGTATGAGTAATAAATGATCTTCAACTTCCCCACCAAAAAATGAATCCGAGGCATCTGCACTTGTTATTGGATCATGAGATATACGAACTCTAAAAAAAGAATGAGGATTATTGCCACCAAGTGAAGCAATACTTACATCTTCCCAATAAAAAGTATTGGTCACAACAGAATTTGTCGGTACTTCCCAATTTACCAAAGGGGTATTTGCATTATCAGTAACTAATGTTGGCGCCTCATATGTGTCAAATACTCCATTATGATCAAAATCTAACCAAGCATTAAACGGACTTGTTAATAGCGTATTATTATTAGTTAATGTAAGGGGAATCGAAATTGTTACAGTTCCGGGAACACTCCCTGCGATTACAGTAAATTTTCCGGTTTCCGGCACTTCTACCGGACATTCTCCCGGGATAACAGCGTCTTCATCATCCGTCAAATCATTATCATCTGCATCAGCAGTCTCATTACCTGTGTATCCCCCCATATCCGGAGGAGTAGTACCTATATATGTATCTGATGATATTTCAGGAACACCAGGGTTTAATAAAGGATTATCAAATAAGAAATACATTGTATTTGGTGGAGTGCCTGTATTTTCACCTCCATTTACCGACATAGGGTTAATATGTTGGGCTAAACCATACGAGGTCGGTGCATCTCCTTTATCTGAGCCAATCATTAAACCTATTGCACATCCTGTTCTTCCACCTATTGAAACTAAATCTACGTTTAGTATTAATGGATTAGTAGCACTTGTATTTTCCAATGTAGAAGATAATAGCCCGTAATATCTATAACCATTTTGAATATAGGAAGTTAAGTTATTATTTGAAAAAACAATTTGATGATTAAATACAACGGAAGAAAGATTTGTATCCATTGTGTCTAACAACTGCCATTCACTACCATTCGTTGTAGCTCTAACTCCTTCAATATTTGAATCCGATATTCAGCGCGCAAAACCCTGCAATAGTAACCGAAATATTTTGAGTGACTGCATACATGGTTACATTAAAAGAAGTATTTGCATTTGGATTATCTTTATAAATTGCTGCATTAGTACCTGCGTAATCAGTAAAAAATGTCTGAAAGAAGTTGCATTATAAGTGTAACTGTACTAAGTTAAGTGGTTTGAAGTGTTACATAAACTGTAATAGTACCCAATTGAAAGCTTCGAATTAAAAGTGCCACTTGTACCATTGAAATTGTTAAAAGTAAGCAAATACACATTGTCTTTATATTTACCTTCCCTCCAATTACTGGAGCAATCCCAATACTCTGAGAAGAACATTCAAAAGATATAAAAAATATAAAAAATATTGCAGTTACTACTTTATAGATGTTTTTTTCATTAAAAAATAGCAATTTTTTTAGTTTTTGATCCATTTTAAGAGAAGATAAAACTTTAAACATAACAAACAATTTAATTGTAAATAAACATTTCAACTTTAAATAATAATTTACTTACTGAATTATAAAATTCAGTAAATACTAAGTTATGAAAACACAATACCCATTGTCTCTTAAAAAAACTATAATTAATATAAAAAATACAAAAACAATAAAAGAATAGAATGCAAATATATCCAAATAATATTTGCATTTTAGAGAAAAACTTTCGGGTTACTTTGGTTTTTCATAAGTACAATAATTATACTATTAATAAATGACAAAAGTATATTAAAACTATAAAAAAAAAATATTTTTAAACTTATATGATCAAAAATAATAAATTTATTTCGTCATTTTAAAATTATAAGGTAATTATATATTAATTAATTAATCAATTTGAACCAATTAATAATATTAAAATAATTTTTGATAAATTTTTAAAAAAACACACTTAATATTTAATATTGCTCTATTTATTTTCAAATAATTGCATTAGTAATTGTTTTCTTTCAATCATTTATGTTAGCATAATTTTAGAAAAGTTATATGAAAAACACATTTTTATAAAAAAATATATCAATTTACTTTTCAAGTTGAAAAAAATTTTTAATTTTGTTTACAATCTAAATAAATAAAAAAATGAAAATTATAATTTTGTTAACAAGTATATTTTTCTTGCATAATTATTTCTCCTATGCACAAAGAACATGTGGTTCAATCGAAAAATTACTATGAGCAATTAAAAAACAATCCCGAAATGATTCAAAAAAGGGAACTTATTGAAAGACAAACAACTCAATATAGTTTAATTAAAAATAGAACTGAAAATGTAATTACAATTCCTGTTGTAATCTATAATTCATGATGGAGATCCAATCGGCACTGATGAGAATTTATCTGAAGATTTAATATTGGCTAATATTCAACAACTTAATGACGATTATGCTCTAATGAATAGCGATGCGAATTTAATACCTGCTGCTTTTGCCACTATTGCAGCTGATACTAAAATCCAGTTTTGTCTGGCTCAACGCACACCAGATTGTCTGACAACAGATGGAATTGAAAGAATAAATTTGGGTCAAGCAGACTGGACAAAAGACCAAATAGAAAACAATTTAAAACCGAATACAATTTGGGATAGAGATTTATATTTAAATATATGGACATTGGTATTCAATTCATCTGAAAGTGGATTGCTAGGGTATGCTCAATTTCCGGGAGGCCCAACAAGTACAGATGGAGTTGTTGTTACTTATACATCGGTAGGTTCATTAGATATTGCTAATCCTGATGGTGGGCAATATGGATATGGAAGAACTTTAACACATGAAGTCGGACATTGGTTAAATCTAATTCATATATGGGGTGATGACGAGGGATCATCTGATGAATGTGCTGGTACTGATTATGTTAGTGACACCCCTAATCAACAGGTCAGTAATGCAGGTTGTCCTACTTTTCCTCATATAACTTGTTCAAATGGACCAAACGGTGATTTGTTTATGGATTATATGGATTATACTGATGACCAATGTATGCACATGTTTTCAGTAGGACAAAAAGACCGAATGAGAGCAGTTGTTGACGGTGGAGATAGAGGTAGTCTAGCCACTTCAAATTGTTGTGATTCTCCTGGTAATGAAATTTGCTATTGTAAAGCAGGTGCAAATAATACTAATGATGAAAAAATAAGTAATTTATCTTTTGCAGGTATCAACAATACATCTACTTCTACATCTGGTTATGAAGATTTTACTAGTATTAGTGGCAATGCAACAAATAATCAAACTTATTTATTAACAGTTACTGTATCCAATGAAGACCCTGCAGATCAAGTAATTGCCTGGATAGATTACAATCAGGATGGTGATTTTGATGATACCGGTGAGGACGTGATGAGTTCAAATATCGGCGGACCATATACCGCTAATATAACTATACCTGCAGGCGCAACTTCAGGAACCACAAGGTTAAGAGTAAGATTACACTACACGGACCAATCTCCAAATAGCAATTCATGTGGAAATTCAGGATGGGGACAGGTCGAAGACTATACAATAAATATTGGAGTCTCACTTCCAATTAATTTATTAAAATTTGAAGTAGAACAATTTAATGATAATGATGTAAAACTCATGTGGGTTGTTGATCAATTAGAAGGTATAAATTCATATGTGGTTGAGAAATCAGATGGCTCACCTGATAACTTTCAAAAATTAAAAACCATTGATAATGATTTAAAAACTTCAATGGATTTAATTCTAAATGACCTTGAAAGAAATACTTATTTTTTCAGACTGAAAATCATTAATGATGATGGACAAATAAGTTATTCTCAATTAAAAAGTGTTGATATAACAGGCAAGAGTCAAAGCATTATCGCGTACCCTAATCCAACAACCACTGATAATATCAATCTTTATTCACCAATATATCAAAATGCAAAAATTTATTCTATTTACGGTAAAGCACTTAATAATATTAAATTGAAGTCAGGATTAAATAACTTAGATCTTTCAAATTACCCTAAAGGTATATATTTCTTAGTTAATGAATATAATCAAAGAGTAAAAATTATAATACAATGAGATTATAGATTCTATTCAAGTTGAATCGGCAGAAGAGTTAAAAACTCTTCTGCCATATTTTTTTCTTGTATTTATGATGCTAATGACAGACCTTTATTGGGCTAATATTAATTAAGCAAAATAAATAGTTCTTTTCTATATTATAAATTTTTTAGATAATTACAAATTTAAAAAATGATATAACCGAAAAATCAGAATTGATTTTGTATTTTTGTTCGGATTAAGAAAAACAGTAATTATAGATTTATATTAACATAACTCATCAAACACTATGAAAAACACTTCAATTGGACTAATTCTATTAATTTTTTTAGGCATTTCCTCCTGCCAACAAGAAACCAAAAAGTATCCTGAAATTTATCAATTAATAGATAGAATACTACCAGGAAAGTCCTCACAATTTGTGATAGAAGATTTAAAGTCTGAAGATGGGAAAGAACAATTTGAACTCAGTAGCAAAAACAATAAAATTGTAATAAAAGGTACTGACAAACTTGCGATGGCAAAAGCATTTGATTTGTATTTAAGTGATTATTGCAATATTAGAGTTTCGTGGTTAAAAGATGACACAATAATTCAGCCTATAAATTTACCAATGCTCGACACAACCATTGTTCAAGATTGCCGATTTGAGAAACGATTTTTCTTAAATTATTGCACTTTTGGCTATACAATGCTTTGGTGGCAGTGGGATGATTGGGAGAGATTTATCGACTGGATGGCTTTAAACGGAATAAATATGCCTCTTGCTATTACCGGACAGGAAGCAATCTGGATGGAAGTGTGGAAAAGTTTTGGAATGACAGATGAAGAAATTAGGAGTTATTTTACTGGACCTGCACATTTGCCTTGGCATAGAATGGGAAATCTTGATGGTTTTTTAGGCCCACTTCCTCAGGAATATATTGATAGTCAATTCGATTTACAAAAGAAAATTCTTGATAGAGAACGTTCTTTTGGAATGACTCCCGTACTTCCTGCTTTTGCTGGTCACGTACCAAAAGCTATTAAAGAAAAATATCCAAATGCAAAGATTACTTCAATGGGTTCTTACGAAGTTGGAGATGAATATGATGCATTTTTCCTTGATCCTATGGATTCATTATTTATAAAAATTCAGCAAGAATATTTAAAAACACAAACAAAATATTTTGGTACAGACCACTTCTATGGTGCCGATCCTTTTAATGAAATGGATCCTCCAGAAATTACTCCTGAATATCTTGGATTAGTTTCTAAAACTATTTATGAAGGAATGAGTAATATCGACCCAGAAGCTCGATGGGTACAAATGGGATGGACTTTTTATTATATGAAACTTTGGAGAGAAGAACCTGCCCGTTTGGAAGCTATGATTAAAGCTGTACCTGAAGACAAAATGATAATTCTTGATTATTTTGTTGAAAAAGAAGAAGTTTGGAGAAATACAGAGGCATGGTATGACGCTCCTTATATTTGGTGTTATTTGGGAAATTTTGGTGGAAATACCGAAATGGCAGCTCCAATAAATAAGGTAGCTAAATTAATTACAGAAACTGAAGCAGCCCCAAATCATGGAAAATTGTATGGCATTGGTTCTACTTTAGAAGGCTTTAATGTAAATAGGTTTATGTTTGAATGGTTATTCGATTATGCATGGGATAAAAACGCATCTGATGTGGATAAATGGATTACAAAATATTCCCAATCGAAAACAGGAAATGACGACTCTATAGCCGAAGAGGCTTATCGAAAATTGATAAACCTTGTTTATAATGACCAAATATCGAATGTTGGAACGGGAAGTTTGGTACAAGCAAGACCAGCTTTATCAGGATTGAAAGGTTACCAAAGACCAAATAAATATGATTATCAGGAGCTTACAAATATTCTTGGCTTAATGTTGAGTGCAAATGAAAAAAGTTTGCAAAACCCAAATTATCAAAAAGATATGGTTGTTGTTACTAAACAAATTCTTGACAATATGATTATTCCTATAAGGAAAAAAATTGATGAAGCATACGAAATTAAAGATACAATTGAGTTGAAAAAACAAACTGAATTATTTATTGGAATATTAGACGATTTGGATAAACTATTGGCATCACAACAGGAGTTTTTATTGGGAAAATGGTTAGATGATTCCCGTGAATTTGGTAATGATTCTATTAGTAAAGCGTATTATGAAAAAAATGCTCGTGTATTAATTACAACTTGGGGAGCAGAAGGAAACAAAATAATTGATTATGCAAGTCGCGATTTGTCAGGATTGGTATCTTCTTATTATAAAATACGTTGGGAAAAATTCTTCGATATTTTAAATGAAAATATTAAAGAAAATAAACCTTTAGAAATGGATAGTATTAATAAAGATATGGCTTCTTTTGAATGGAATTGGACAAATGAACAAACAAAATTTAATAATAAGCCACAAGGAAATTCACTGAAATAGTTCAAGAAATTTATAATAAATACAAGCCATATTATAGCATTTGTAATTATTAAAAGAAGAATTAGCACTACACTTATATCATTAAATGCTAATAGTTTATATGAATTATTTTGTTAAATTAATTTTATAATTGATAATTATTAATTCTAACCGCAAAGTACGCAAATAAAGACATAGCGAACCTTGCGTAATCCCTTGCGAACCTTGCGGTTAATAAAAAAATTAAAATTATGACTGAAAACACAATATCAAAAATCATATTCGATTGTGCATTGAAAAAATTTCACAAAGCATTAGGCTGGACTTTTAGAAAGTGCTTATGAAGAATGTTTGTTTTATGAAATAAAAAAAACAGGTTTAAATGTCGAGAAACAAAAACCTCTTCCACTTAATTTACGAAGAAGTTATGCTTGAAATTGGATATCGAGTTGATTTGTTAGTTGAGAAAAAAGTAATTATTGAAATCAAATCAGTTGATGCCTTAAATGATATACATCTTGCACAAGTTTTAACCTATTTAAAACTATCAGAATGCAAACTGGGAATGTTGATTAATTTTAATGTAACATTAATAAAAAATGGAATTAAACGAGTTGTAAATAATTTATAAAAATAATACTATGGACAAAAAAAAGATTGACCTCAAAGACGAAGTTATAAGATGTTCAAAGAATGGTTCAGCATTGATATTTCTACTATGATTTATGATATGGAAAACAGTCCTGTTCACAAGGAAATATAAAAACTGTATTAATTCTAACCGCAAAGTACGCAATAGAAATCGCTACGTACGCAAATAAAAACATAGCAAACCTTGCGTAATCCCTTGCGAACCTTGCGGTTAATAATTAAAATGACTGAAAACACAATGGAGACATATTGCCATAAAAAGAATAAAATGCTTGTTCGGATTTATGATAAATTAAAAGACTATAAATTCACAAAAGGAAATGGATTTACCATTTTCGGTGTTTCACTGGATAAAAACAAGGACAAGTGGATAAAAGCTATCAAAGATGATAAGTTGAATTGGCCATATCATGTGAGTGATTTAAGCAATTGCCAATAATTTAAAATAAAGATAACCAATATAATACTAATTAATATACACAAAACTAATTATGAGAAATATATTAAAAATAATAATTATTACAATTATTTTCACTTCTTGTAACAACAAGGAAATAAATCTATATCAAAACAAACCTATTGATTGGAAAAATAAAGAAATACACAATGATAATATCGATAACTATTTCCAAGGTAAAACATATCTTCCCATCTATTCTCATATTTATCACAAACATGAAAATAGAACTTTTGATCTTGCTATAACTGTTAGTATTAGAAACACTTCTCTAACTGATTCAGTTTTTATTTTGAAAGCCGACTATTTTAATACCTCCGGAGAAAACATCAGGCAATATATCAAAATCCAATTTACTTGAGTCCTTTAGAAACTATTGAAATTGTAATAAATGAAGAAGATAGTGAAGGAGGTTCAGGAGCAAATTTTATCTTTGATTGGGCTACAACTAATAGTAAAAATCCTCCATTATTCGAAGCAGTAATGATATCAACCTCCGGACAACAAGGACTATCTTTCACATCCAGAGGAGTACAAATATATGATTGATACTTTATCGATAATTTGATAATGATCAGACTATAATATACCAACAACTTAAAAAACAATACCTACTTTACTAATTCTGAAATTTTGTTATTTCTATATATGTCATTTACGATATAACATTCAGATTTTAAGAACAATATACTTCATATTTCCAATTTTTAATGCATTTAGTATAATTTTTAAATTATTTAGTACAACATATTGATATTTAATATACTTTTGAGCGTTTATAAGTTTTAATCACGAATGATATAATTTTTTTGACTTAGTTATTTGCAACATCAATTTTGAAAACAATTTAATCATCAATAAAAAATAAAATTATGGCACAAATCAATCCTTATCTTCATTATAATGGAAATGCAGAAGAAGCATTTAACTTTTACAAATCTGTCTTTGGTGGAAATTTTGCATTAGTAATAAGATTTAAAGATATGCCCAATGATCCAAACCATCCAATAGACGAAAAAGAAGGTGATAAAATCATGCATATCGCTTTACCAATAGGTAAATTTGATGTTTTGATGGCAAGTGACACTCCGGAATTTATGGGGAGACACAATGAAAATGAAACCAGAACTAAAATTTCTATCAGTGCAGAATCCAAAGAAGAAGCAGACAAGTTATTCAATGGACTTTCAGAAGGAGGTAATATCGAAATTCCAATTTCAGATAGCTCATGGGGTTCATATTTTGGTATGTTCAGAGATAAATTCGGAATAGAATGGATAGTAGATTTCGATCCAAAATACAATGGACAATTATAAATATCAAAAAGTATAAATATGAGTAAAAATAAAAAAATGAGTCCAGTGGTACATTTTGAAATGCCTTATAAAGATAGAGACAGAATGGTATCATTTTATGAAACCGTATTTGGCTGGGAAATGACCAAACTTGGACCGGAAACAATGGATTATGTCTATGCTAAAACTGCAGAAGCTAATATTGAAAGAGATAAAATGTATGAAAACGTTGCTCGTGGTGCTATCGGAGGTGGATTTTACCCATTCAAACCAGATTGGCCTTCTCAGCATCCTTCGATTGTGATAGCTGTTGATGACATTGAAGAATCAATGGAACTTATCAATAACAATGGAGGTGAAGTATTAGGTGAACCGATGGAAATACCTAATAACGGAACCTATGTTTCATTTTACGACACCGAAGGAAATCGTGTTAGTATAATACAACCTTCACCCATGTAAAGATATATAAAGTTTCAAAAAATGATTTAACATACTATAAATCATTGTAACAATGAAGGCAAAATGATGATATACAGTTTATTTCAAAGGCTCTTTTATCTCATTTTGCCTGAAATGTAAAAATGAATGAACATATAAAGATTCAAATTAATCAACAAAGCACTTATATAAAATATCAAGACATATAATCATTTAATTTGAGGTAACTTTTTTTACTATAAATATCTGTTTATCAAATCACTTTTTTTATCTTTTTGTCAAGGGGTACAAGTCGGGAGCATGAGGCATATTTGCTATTTGTATTTATATTTCGTTGTATTCTTATCTCCAATTTTTTCAATTATTCCATTATCTACTGCAAAGTTCAAATCCCGACTTGCAGTTGCTGGAGAAATTTCCCTAAAATTCTTTAAATATTCTTTCCGTGCAAAATAGTCATTTTTAACAATCGATTTAAATAAATTAATTCGGTCGATATTCGTTAAGTTTACATTTTGAATATTTAATAATTCCTCAAGTGATTCGAGGATTATTTCAAGTATAAATTCGATAAATAACGTGGATTCTCCTGAATTATCGGATTTTCCAAGTGTTTCATAATATTGTTCCTGTCTTTCTTTTATTAATGTCTCAATTGGTAAAAATTCAAAAACAGGATAAGAATTTTTTAAAATTAGCGTTTGCCATAATCTACCCATTCTACCATTACCATCAATAAATGGATGAATAAACTCCATCTCATAGTGGAATACACAACTTTTTATTAAAACTATGTCCTCATCATTTTTCAAATAATCAAATAAATCATTCATCAAAGGCTTGAGCATTTCACTTGGTGGTGCAATGTGAGCAATCTCTGAACCTTTAGTAATTCCAAACGATTTTTTTCTAAGTTTACCTGCTGATTCAATAAGCCCTTTCATTAATATACCGTGAGCTTCACAGAATGATTCAAATTTATACGGATTCAAGTTGTCCAAATAATCATAAACAGCAATTGCATTTTTAACTTCTAAAATGTCCTTTTTAGGTCCAACTACCCTTTTATTCTCTATGATTGCAGTTATTTGCTCAATGGTCAATGTATTTCCTTCAATTTCGAGTGTAGAATGAATAGTTTTAATCCTGTTTTTCTTTCTTAATTCTGTCGGAGGTTTGTTTAAATGTACAGAATTTACTTCTCCAATTTTCTCCGAAATTGAAGCTACCAATTTTAAAATCTTTCCTGTTATTTTATATGGTGGTTTCATTTATTTAATTAATGATAGTATCATATGACATTATATGAATTTACCGATTTAATTTAAAATACAATTAAGCAACTGATAATCTATCTTTTCTAAAACAAAGCCAAACATGGTTATATTTCCTCCTTTTCATTAGCACTATCGTACTTTTTTTCAAAGTTGATAATATACTATTAATAATACCCGATATATCACACAAAAATATGTCAAACATTAGCATTTAACTAATTTTTTGAACTTTTTTACATTCAAAAGATATAATTTATCATAAGACTATCAATTTCAATACTTTAATAGATAATTAATCAACAAAGCCATTATATGAAATATCCAAACATATAATCATTTAATTTAGAGTAGCTTTTTTCATAGTTTGAGGGTAAATAGAATATGATGAAAATTGGCAGCACCGAACAAAAAAAATATCGTTGTCTCTATAATGGATATGAAAAAAAATGAATATTGAAGATAATATTTGTAGTTATTGAATATTTTACAAATTTATTCTGAAATTGTGCAATATTATTTATTGCCCTTATAAATAATGTCCAATAGATCATAAAAACCTATCAATGAAATGAGTTTGGGTTTATTTTTGCTGATGCAGATATAATATATTGTTTAATAAATACAGGAATAATATGGCATCCACAAAGAAACTAAGGAGTACATTATTCAGAAAAATCATAATGTCCCTCACCGGTTTATTCATTGCATTTTTTCTTATTATTCACCTTGCAGGAAATCTCCAATTGCTACTTCCTTATGAAAGGGCACATGAACAGTACAATTGGTATTCTCATTTGCTTTCGCACAATATATTGATTGAAGTTATTGCCATAGTTCTGTATATTTCAATAATCATTCATATCCTCAACAGTCTGGTAATCACAATAAACAATTATAAATCAAATGGAACCCAATACAAAACCGACAATAGAGGAATCAATAGTAGTTGGTTTTCCAGAAATATGGGAATACTGGGAGTGATAATACTATTATTTCTCATTATTCATTTAAAAGATTATTGGTACTTATATAAATTCAAGGAATTACCATTGGATGCACATGGCAATAAAGATATATTTATAATAGTATATGAATCCTTCAAAGTTTGGTGGATAGTATTGATATATGTTATCGCATTTATAGCTCTGGGATTTCATTTGGCTCATGGTATCTGGAGTGCTTTCAGAACATTAGGAGTATATAATAAATGGTACATTAAGGCTTCCAAAGTTTTGGGAATATGTTTTGCTATTATTTTATGTCTGGCATATGCATTGATTCCTGTAATTATTTACCTTCAAAACTTATAGTTATGTTGAACGCTAAAATTCCATCAGGACCTCTCGATAAAAAATGGACAAATTACCAGGAACATTGTAAATTGGTAAATCCTGCCAATAAAACTAAATTAGATATAATAGTAGTAGGAACAGGCCTTTCCGGTGCTCCTGCAGCAGCTTCGTTGGCAGAATTAGGATATAAAGTTAAGGTTTTCTTTTTTCAGGATACTGCCAGAAGGGCTCACTCAGTAGCAGCTCAGGGTGGTATCAATGCGTCCAAAAACTATCAAAACGACAGTGACAATGTTTTCCGTCATTTTTATGACACTCTCAAAGGAGGAGATTTCAGAAGCAGGGAAGCAAACACGTACAGACTCGCAGAACTTTCAGCAAAAGTTATAGATCAGGCTGTAGCTCAGGGTGTACCCTTTGCCAGAGAATATGGTGGAGTATTGTCAAACAGATCATTTGGTGGAGTTCAGGTAAAAAGAACATTCTATGCTCAGGGGCAAACAGGTCAACAGATGTTGTTGGGAGCATATTCCGTACTTATGAGACAGATAGGACTTGGTAATGTGATATCATATAATCGCCATGAAATGCTCGAACTTGTGGTTATAGATGGTAAAGCACGTGGAATAATAGCACGAAATCTGATAACAGGAGAGATCGAACGACACAGTGCTCATGCAGTTATTCTTGCTACCGGAGGATATGGTAAAATCTACTATCTTTCCACTCTTGCTATAGGTAGCAATGCTTCAGCAGCATGGAAAGCATATAAAAAAGGTGCTTATATGGCAGGTGTAAGCTGGGTGCAGTTTCACCCAACATGCCTTCCTCAATCTGGAAATTATCAATCCAAACTCACTCTAATGTCGGAAGCATTGAGAAATGACGGCAGAATATGGGTTCCAAAAATAAAAGGAGACAACAGAAAACCTAATGATATTCCGGAACAGGACAGAGATTATTATCTCGAAAGAAAATATCCCTCTTTTGGTAATCTGGCTCCTAGAGATATATCTTCACGATCAGCTAAAGAACAGATAGATGCAGGATTCGGAGTAGGTGGAAATAAAAATGCTGTTTATCTCGATTTCAGAGATGCAATCAATAAATTCGGAGAAAAAGTTATTGGCAACAGATATGGAAACCTGTTCAGAATGTATGAAAAAATAACAGGAATGAGCCCATATAAAACTCCAATGATGATCTCCCCGGCTGCCCACTTTACCATGGGAGGACTTTGGGTAGATTACGAATTGATGACTACTATACCGGGACTTTATGCAATAGGTGAGGCTAATTTCTCAGATCATGGTGCTAATAGACTTGGTGCAAATTCTCTGCTTCAGGCAAGTGTCGATGGATACTTTATTGTACCAGTGACCATAGGTAACTACCTTTCTGGTGAAATAAAAAATGGAAAAATATCAACCGATCACCCTGAATTCGAAAAAGCCGAAAATGAGGCAATTGAAAGATTGAATAAATTGATAAATATCAATGGTAATACTACTCCTGAACAGTATCATAAAAAACTCGGAAAGATACTTTTTGATTATGTCGGACTGAGCAGATCGAAAGAAGGTACTGAAAAAGGAATCAATTAATAAGAGAACTCAGGGAAGATTTCTGGAAAAATGTGAAAGTAAGCGGTGGTATTAATGAATTAAATTCTGAACTCGAAAAAGCAGGTAGAATAGCTGATTTCATGGAACTGGCAGAACTTATGGCTTATGATGCCAATGACAGAGATGAGTCTTGCGGGGCACATTTCAGGGAAGAATATCAGACTGATGAGGGAGAGGCTATGAGAAATGATGAGAAATATATGTATGTAGGTGCATGGGAATTCAAAGGACTTGATGACAAACCTGACCTTCATAAGGAAGAATTGATTTTCGATACAGTTAAACCATCAGTAAGAAGCTATAAATAATATTAAGCAAAATAAATAATAATCAGATGAATGTAACTTTAAAAGTCTGGAGACAAAAAGATTCCGTTTCTAAAGGAAATTTCGAAACATATCAGCTTGCGGATTTGAATCCTGAAATGTCATTCCTCGAAATGCTCGATGTATTGAATGAAAAATTGATTCTCGAAAATAAAATTCCGGTAGAATTCGACTCCGATTGTCGTGAAGGAATATGCGGCCAATGTGGAATGACTATCAACGGAAGACCAAACGGACATCATCATCATACCACCACATGTCAGATGCATATGAGACATTTCAAAGATGGAGATACTATTGTAGTAGAACCATTTAGGGCTCAGGCTTTCAAAGTGCTTAAAGATTTGAAAGTAGATAGAAGTGGATTGGATAAAATAGTTCAGGCTGGAGGTTTTATTTCAACACATACTGGCTCTGCCCCTGATGCAAATTCACTGCCAATAGGAAAAATAGATGCAGAAGAAGCTTTCAATTCTGCTGCTTGCATAGGTTGTGGTACTTGTATCGCTACTTGCAAAAATTCAAGTGCTGCACTTTTCACAAGTGCCAAAATATCTCATTTGCTCACATTGCCACAAGGTAAGCCCGAAAGAACAGAAAGAGTACTTAATATGGTAAATGCTATGGACCTCGAAGGTTTCGGTAGCTGTACCAATACTGAAGCTTGCGAAATGGAATGCCCTCAAGAAATTTCCGTTGTCAATATAGCAAAAATGAATTTCGAATACAACAGAGCTCTGCTTTTGAAAGGTCTCTGATTTTTAGTTGTCATTTAGGTTAAGTTATTAGCATTTTTAGCAATCTCTATATCTTTTTGCAAAAAGATACTCATTACCTATTACCCAACACCTAATACCAATCACAAATGTCTCTCAGCATGATATGAGGATCTAACCAATGGACCACTCTCAACATATTGGAGTCCTTTTTCAAGCCCTACCCTTTTATATTCGGCAAATACATCAGGATGAACAAATTCCTGAACGGGATAATGTTCTTTCGTTGGTTGAAGATATTGACCTATTGTAAGAATCTGACATCCTACGCTTACAAGATCATCCATCAATGAAAAAACCTGTTCTTTAGTTTCTCCCAATCCTACCATAATTCCGGATTTTGTTTTCTTTCCAAAAGACCTGATTCTCCTCAATTGTTCAAGGCTGAGATTATAATTTGATTGAGGTTGTATTATTTTAAACAATTCTTTGACTGTTTCGAGATTGTGCGATACTATTTCCTGTCCGGGATTAATCATAGTTATCAGAGCATCCCAATCGCCTCTTGTCTCAGGAATCAATGTTTCTACAGTAGTATTGGGATTTAGTTTTTTTATTTCTATTACTGTATCATGCCAAACCTGAGCACCTTTGTCTTTCAATTCATCTCTGTTTACCGAAGTTATAACAGCATGCTTTACTCCCATCAGATTTATGGCTTCTGCCACTCTTTTAGGTTCATCTATATCATATTCTGTTGGCTTACCTGTCTGTACTGCACAAAACCTGCATCCTCTTGTGCATATATTACCTAATATCATAAATGTCGCTGTGCCAGCAGACCAACACTCCCCCATATTAGGACAATTGCCGCTTTGGCAAATAGTGTGCAGATTATAATGATCCACAGTGTGTTTCACATCAGTATATCTCTTGCCCAATGGCAATTTAACTTTTAACCATGAGGGTTTTCTCTCTCTCGTTGTGTTTTTTGCTCCATCCATTTTTGATAAATTATAATCAATAATTAGAACATTTAAAATTGATAAAAGATTATATAAAATAGTGTTTTATTTTGATTATGTACCATTACCTTGATTTCAAATGCCTTATACAATTTTATCGAAAGGCATTTCTTTAGAAAAAATTCATTAAAGTATGAATAAAATATTTAGCATAAATTGTTGATATTCTATATAAATTATAAGATTTGTGGTAAAATAGTGACCAAATCATGATATGTCTTAAGTCTGACACAGTTGTTGGGGACAAATATAATTTTATTAGTAAAAGCGCCTATTTTTATGATAAGCATCTATAGCAGCACCTAGAGCTGGAGCTTCGCGCAATCGGGAAAATTTTATCAATTCTGAGTTAAATTTATCTTTTTCTAAATAATGATTTTTGAAATCACTACTTTCCAACTCATTAATCAAAAGGTAAATATAATCATATAATTGATCCAGCAATATTCCGGTACCTATTGATTCCTTAAATAAATCTCCAATTCGCTGACCTATGATTATTTTATCAAATTTCGTTTTTAAAAACCTATGATTTGCTTTTTCTATTTTTTTTTGAAAATCAAAAAAACCTAAGCTATTTTGCCAGCCAAAATACAAAGTAGATATTTTTTCAACAATGACTAATGCCATATTTTTTGCTACTTCTGTCATTGTATTTATTGCATTGACTTCACCTTCTATTGCTTCATGTAAAATATCCAATGGAAATATATTATTTTTAATGAGTTTATCCATATCAATTCCTGAATTTTTACTGTATAATTGCTGAATGCCACTTGCGGAAATATATCTTTCCATACTTATTCCCTCTTCTGATTTCAATTCCCAAGTTTTTGGCATCCAGTCTTTTATTTCATCATACGAGATCAATATACCATCGAGCTTAATAGCATCGGCAACACCAGTGCCACCACCTATATAGCAGGCATTACATCTTGTTCTGAATTCACCTTCGGGCTATATTCTTCACCTATTCCACAATAATCAGCATCACTACCGAGAAATATTAGATTCGATTCCAAATTAATATGATTACTTTGAAGTATTTTTTTCAAATTGTCAATATAATCCGGAATTCGAGGACCATTTGCCATTGCTAATATTCCTTTCCTGTCTTTACTTTTAAGTCCCGGCATTCCTATACCGAATAATATGTTTTCATTATCATATTTTCTTGAAAATTCATATATTATATCAGCACATGCCTTGACATAAACCTCTCCTTGTACTTTTTCATCATGTGTCAAAGTGATATTGCTATTGATAGCATTAAATTGACTTTCCATACTTTCAGGAACAAAATCAGCTATATAATTATCACAATCTCTGTATTCTCTGACAATTCCGGTATCTCCCAAAGAAAATGTATTGGTATTTTCATCGAAAAACACTTCCCAACCACTTATTTTTGTTGCTCCACCATCTATTCCCAAAAGTTTCATACTAAAGTCAAAATATTTATTATTCAATTACTATTTTCAAAATATTCAATATGATATCTCTCTGCTTTTTTCGTATTTTCCACTGTACAAATGTATATAAAAAATGAAATATTTATACCACAATTTTTATTGCAATTTGTATCTTTACGAATTATTAAAAATTACATTGTATAGTAAGATTATATATTATTTTCATATCGTTTTCCTTTATGAATAATTCTTTATTAGTATATTTTCTAAATGATTGTTTATTCATTAATTAGAAAACGAAATTGAAAAAATTGTTATTTGATTCATTTTATAAAATTTTAATTCATCATGAAAGGTATATTTTTTGTATTATCATTATTTATTGTTACGAGTATTTATTCTCAACAATCCGATTTGTACTTTCCTTTGAATATGAAAAAGGCATATTTAGAAGGATCAAGAGATTATAATGGAACTCCGGGTAAAAATTATTGGCAAAATAAGCCAGAATATAAATTGAATATAGATTTTGACCCTGCCCAATCTCTAGTAGATGGCAATGAGACCATTTTATATAACAATAACAGCCCCGACACTTTAAAAAAAATAATTATTACTGTGCTCGGAGATATTTATAAAAAAGATAATTATGTACATGATTGGGGAATATCGAGAGATGATATGAACGATGGAGTGATATTTGAAAAAATCAGTGTCGATGGTGTTGACTATGAAGTCAATGGAGATAAAATAAGAAGATATGCAACGAATATGAGTATAATTCTCGACAATCCAGTTCTTCCTCATTCATCTGCACAATTATACATTAAGTGGAAGTATTATATGCCTAAAAAACTGCAAATCAGAGCCGGAGATTATGGAGACAGCACATTTATGGTAGGTTACAGCTATCCTAAAGTTGCTGTTTATGATGACATCGATGGCTGGGATAATCACATAGATACAGTGGTTTTGGAGAATTTTTTGGAGAATATGCTGATTATGATGTCAATGTAACTGTTCCAGGAGATTTTAAAATATGGGCTACTGGTGAATTACAAAATCCGGAAAAAGTTCTATCTCCAGAGTATTTACAAAGGTGGAAAGATGCACATGAAGTAGGCAAAACAGTGAAAATAATCGATGTGGATGAAGTAGATAAAAGAAATGTAACATTGGAGGGTGATAAGTTAACATGGCATTATATAGCCCATCATGTTCCCGATTTCACTTTTGGTACTTCCAATAAATTCAGATGGGATGCTAAAACAATAGTAGTAGATAAACAAACCGGAAGAAAAACATTTCTCTGCACCGCTTATGCTGCTGACAGAAAATTCTATCCTCGCATTATAGAATTACTGGACACCGTCCTCAATGATTATTCCAACAGATTACCAGGGGTTCCATATCCATATCCTTCCATGAAGATTTTCAATGGTCAATCCGCCATGGAATTCCCTATGATGTGCAATGATGCTGAGGATGACACTTGGAGAAGTAATGTAGGGCTGACATATCATGAAGTGGCACATACATATTTCCCATTCTTTGTTGGTACCAATGAGAGAAAATATGCTTGGATGGATGAAGGTTGGGCTACTTTTTTCCCAAATTTTTATTTTCCAGAGCATATAGATGAAAATGAATACAATTATCTGGATAGCAGGATAAAAACTTATTATGAAATTGCAGGGAAAGACACTGAAGTACCAATATTCACCCTCGTGGATCACCTAAGATTGAGACCGGCTTACAGACAGGCAAGTTACAACAAACCATTTCTCGCTTATTATTACCTCTATAACTATCTCGGAGAAGAAAGATTTTTACATACTCTCAGAAATTATATGAATACCTGGGGAGGTAAACACCCTATTCCATTTGATTTTTTCTATTCTTTCAACAATAATAGTGGCGAGAACTTAAATTGGTTTTGGAACAACTGGTTTTTCAATAACGGCTATGCTGATCAGGGCATAAAACTCGATGGAAGAAAACTGATAGTAGAAAATATCGGACACCTGTATTTACCTGTAAAAATAGTTATAAAATACATTGATGGTACTGATAAAACAATAGAATATAACATGAAAATATGGGAAAATTCCGATGGAAAACTCATAATTCCTATGCCGAGATACAGCGAAATAAAATCTATAACATTAGGTGATGACTGGATTGCTGATGTAGATAGAGACAATAATTATATTCTTGTGGAACAATAGTTTATTTATTGGATATTATATTATAATTATCAATGTATTAATAAGAAATATAAAAGAGTGTATTGACTTTAAATATCATAATTTCACCAATAAAATAATATGTGTATTTTTTGCACTTATTTTATAAATTTTTTATTACATTTGTCAGTATAATATTAATTGAATATTAATAAAGCAGAATATTTGATAATTAAATGATAAATAATGAACTCATTAAACAATTTTTCTGACAACAATATCATTTAATATGCGTACATTTGTATTTTATTTTAAAAATCAAAAATTAATATAAACATGAAAAAAATAGCTATCAATGGTTTTGGAAGGATAGGTAGATTGACTTTCAGAGCACTATTAGAAAAAGAAGATGTAGAGGTTGTTGCAATTAATGACCTTACTGACAATGCAACACTAGCACATTTATTGAAATATGATTCAGTTCATGGAAAATTTAATGGAACAGTGGAAGCTGATGATGATTATTTGACTATCAATGGAAAAAAAATAAAAGCTTTTGCAGAAAGAGATCCTGAAAACCTTCCTTGGAAAGAATTAGGAGTTGATGTTGTTGCAGAATGTACTGGAGTATTCAGAAAAAGAGAACAAATTGAAAAACATTTAAAAGCCGGAGCTAAAAAAGTTGCCTTAAGTGTACCTTCAGCAAAACCTGAAGACGTAGATGTAACTGTGGTATTAGGTGTAAATGATGATCAATTATTACCTGAGCACAAATTGGTTTCTAATGCTTCTTGTACTACCAACTGTCTGGCACCTATCAGCAAAGTATTGAATGATACATTCGGTATTGAATATGGATTGATGAATACAATTCACTCTTACACTAATGATCAGATTATCCTCGATGCTCCTCATAAAGACTTAAGAAGAGCAAGAGCAGCTGCTTTATCTATTATTCCAACTTCAACTGGTGCAGCAAAAGCTATTGGTTTAGTTATCCCAGAATTAGCTGGCAAATTACATGGATTAGCAATGAGAGTACCTACTCCTGATGGTTCTGTGGTAGATCTTACTGTAAAATTGAAAAAAGATGCTACAGTAGAAGAAATCAATGCAGCTATGAAAAAAGCTTCTGAAGGACCTATGAAAGGTATATTAAAATATGAAACTGACCCTATAGTAAGCTGTGATATTATTGGCAGTTGCTATTCATCAATATTTGATTCTCAATTAACCATGGAAAAAGGTGGCAACTTGGTTAAAGTTGTTTCCTGGTATGACAATGAAAATGGTTATTCACAAAGATTGGCTGATTTAGTAGTCAAAATGGCATAAGAATATAGTGATCAGTGTACAGTGAACAGTAATCAATTATCATATATTTGATTACTGTTCATTCATATTTGATAATAGAAAATAGAAAATAATGAAATCTGATTTTACAAATTTAAAAGTGCTTGTCAGAGTTGATTTTAATGTCCCAATGACAAGTGACAATAAAGTAGCTGATGATACCCGTATTGTCAAAGCTATGCCTACATTAAAATATATTCTCGATAAAGGAGGATCATTGATCTTGATCTCACATATGGGAAGACCAACAAAAGCTCTTGATGAAAATGGGAATATCAATGTAAATAAATTTCATACTTAAACATATTGTTCCTGAATTGGAAAAACAATTTGGCAAACATGTTGATTTTGCTCCTGATTGTATTGGTGAGAAGCTTTCGAAAAAGCTAAAAACTTAAAAAGCAGGAGAGATATTATTACTTGAAAATCTTAGATTCTACAAGCAAGAAGAATCAGGTGATGAGGAATTTGCTAAGAAATTGGCTTCTATGGCTGATTACTTCGTATTCGATGCTTTTGGAACTGCTCATAGAAAACACGCTTCCGCTATTATGTTTCTACATTTTTTGATCAAGATCATAAAGAATTAGGTTTCTTGGTAGATCTCGAATACAAAAGTGCCAATAAGCTATTGAATGATCCCGCTAGACCATATACTTCAATTATTGGAGGTGCTAAGGTTTCAGATAAAATAAAACTTTTGGACAAATTAATTAGTATTTCTGACAATATTCTTATTGGAGGTGGAATGGCTTATACTTTCATAAAAGCTCAGGGTGGAGAGATCGGAAATTCATTATTCGAACCTGATTATATCCAAACAGCCAGAGATATATTAGAAAATGCTAAATCCAAAGGAGTAAATATATATCTTCCTGAGGATAGTGTAGTAGCTGATAAATTCTCTGATACTGCTGAGACCAAAATTGTAAACAGCGATGAAGTTCCTGCAGAATGGATGGCATTGGATATCGGTCCTAAAGCCATAGAAACATATAAAAAAGTTATTGAAGAATCCAAATCCATAATGTGGAATGGACCATTGGGAGTTTTTGAGATGGAGAAATTTTCCAAAGGAACGTTTGAAATAGCTCAAGCTATAGCTGATGCTACTGGCAATGGAGCATTTTCAATGATAGGAGGTGGAGATTCAGTCTCAGCTATCAATAAATCAGGACTTGCAGAAAAAGTCAGCTTTATCTCCACAGGAGGTGGTGCTATGCTTGAATTCATCGAAAATGGCGGATTACCTTGTATCGATGTAATTGTAAAATAGTAGTATAAAACAATATTTAAGAACAAACCTCATAGGTTATTGGAAACCTATGAGGTTTTTGTAAATAATATAATTTTCTTTCTTTACCTTCACTCCTCCGGCTTATGTATCTTAAATCCATATGCATGAGTGAAATCTTTAGTAAAAAACATATCAGTCTTTGGATCATATATAACATCTGTATTAAAAGTACTACCATTATGGGAATACTCCCTATGTATTTTTTCTCCTGTCAATGCATCCAATACCATAATAGATCCATAACCCCAACTTGTAAATACCAACATATCCTGATAATAAGTCATAGTTGGAGTACAATTAGGTGCATCATTATTGTTCTCCCATATTACGCTTCCAGTATCTGCATTTAAACAATATAAATCAAAAACATCATTATTTACATATAACTTGTTGTCCTTGATTAAATGCATTGTTTTACCCCAAATCGACCATGGTTTATACTTTTCAAATTCAGTTTTCCAGTTTAACTCTCCGGTTTTAGCATTGAAACTGTAGATACTCCAATCACCTCCGGTAATTATATTGTCATTATATACTGCAGGAGGAATTGAACCATTACTAGCAACAGGAGAAAAACTAAGATTACACCACACAATCTCTTTTGTTTCTACATCTACTGCTATCATGTCCTGAAATATTTCCTGAGGAGATAAGGAATAGTTCCAGTTCTGATTATTAAAATACATGATGTCATGCCCTGTTTCGGGATCAGTCCAAAATACCGGAGCTGAGAATGCATTCATAAGACTATCAACGCTACCATCCTGATAGACAACATCCATCTCACCGGTAAGATAATGGATTTTCAGCATCCTTTCCACTGCTACATTCACATCACCAAAACTCCATGTTACTGGCATATAAATATAGTCTCCTCTAACTGTCATTCCCCAACCAAATTCGGTATTGATATCATGAAGATTAATTTCCCATTTCATCTTTCTTTCATTCAGGTCAAAACCAAATACTCCGTCGTTAGTTATACCAATATAAATGTCATTTATCAATTTATTATATACTATTTTGTATTTTAATCCTCCTTCATATTGATACTTCCACAACTTATTCCCTGTTTTTGTATCAAATGAATAAATTGTAGCTTCATTTTCAATAGGACCTGTGGTTAAAAATTGGTTTTTCCATATTTGTTTTTCACTTTGAGACATAGTACCTTCTATGGTATCTATCTGTCTTTCCCATATCAACTCAAAAATAGTATCATTCATTATTGACGTTGTATCAACAAGATCAGTAGGATCAGGTGGAATAATTGGATGCTCGCATCCGACTGCGAGCATCCAAAAAACTAATATTAAATACATAAAATATTTCATTTATCTTTTATCTGTTTTGAAAAATTTTGCGTCTAATCCTTGGTCAAATATAGCTTCCATTGCTGTCTGTGTATTCTGATCATTTCTCATCTGATAATGTCCTGATCCATCCATAAACTGAGGAGGATAATTCATTCCGGGAGCATTCATGGCAGATTCTGCGAGTATAAATCCATCGGCAGGTTTATTTACCCTTTTACTTTGATAAATAGGGAAAATATAGTCACATTGCAGATTGTTACAATCCATACCAATATAATCATAGCAATCGGTTAGTTCTCCAGTGTACCAATCTTCATGACAACATTGACATCCGACTTGTGCTATTTCTACATTAAAGGCTCCAATCATATCTCTCATAACCCCAACTTGTAAATACCAACATATCCTGATAATAAGTCATAGTTGAGTAAATTAGGTGCATCATTATTGTTCTCCCATTGCTTCAGTATCTGCATTTAAACAATATAAATCAAAAACATCATACACTTGTTGTCCTTGATTAACATTGTTTTACCCAAATCAATGGTTTCTTTTCAAATTCATTTCCAGTTTATCTCCTTTTTGCTGAAACTAGATACTCCAATCACCTCCATTAATTATATTGTCACTGCGGAGGGTGTATAGCAACAGGAGAAAAACTAAGATTACACCACAATCTCTGTTTCTACATCTACTGCTATATGTCTGAAATATTTAAATAAGGAATATTCCAGTTCTGATTATTAAAATACATGATCCCCTGTTTGGGATCAGTCCAAAATGGGCTGAGAATGCATTCATAAGACTATCGCTCATCGATAGACAACATCCATCCAGTAGATAATGGTTCGCATCCTTTGCTACATACATCACCAAAACTCATGTTACTGGCATATAAATATAGTCTTCTAACTGTCATTCACCAAATTGGATTGATATATGAAGATTATTTCCCATTTCATCTTTCTTTCATTCAGACAAAACCCACTCATACCAATCTTCAATGTAAATATCATTTATAATTTTGTTATAATTAATATCGTATTTCAATCCATCATTTATAAATCCCCATTCTTTTACTCTGTAAATTTATTAATGCTTTTAAAGTTGCGGATTTTCAATATCTCCAGTACATAAAACATCTTAAATTTGTCATAGAAGCTACAATTGATTTGAAGATCTACCTGTTTTCCATATCAATCAAAAATAGTATCCTCTTTATAGTCGTTGTATCAGTTGGATCAGGAGGATCGGTGGAATAATTGGATGCCGCATCGACGAGCATCAACAAGCTAATATTAAATATAAAATAATTCATTATCTTTCATCTGTTTAAAAAATTTCATAAACTGAAAATTTTCTCATTGCATCGATATTTTCATCATTTCTCATCTGATAATTCTGATCATCATAAACTGAGAGGATAATTCATTCAGGGAACTTTATGAATTCTGGTATGATACATCGGCAGGTTTATTTACCCTTTTACTTGATAAATAGGGAAAATATAGTCACATTGCAGTTATTACAATCCATGCAATATAATCGCAATCGGTTTTCTCCAGTGTGCCAATCTTCATGACAACATTGACATCCGACTTGTGCTATTTCACATTAAAGGCTCCAATCATATCTCTCCACCAATTGTCAATATTTCTGGCAAAATTGTTACCTTTTCTCCATGCTTCTTTAAGATTGTATTCATCTGTGCAGAAACAAAGCCAACAATAGCAATCCCAGAATTCATCTGTCCAAAACTCTTCTCTTTCCATAAATAAAGTTTGATATTCATGGACGACTAATTCCAACATCATCCATCTGCCCTGCATCCCACAATTCGTAGTTATTGACACTATTTCCTATTCCTCCTATAAATCTTGCAGTCATAGTTTCATCCAATTCATCATTATTTAAATCTGTTTGTTTTCAATGCCATAAAATACAGCGTTATTTTCTGTAATCATTGGTGCCACCTCAGTTTGAACATAATCAGTTGTGAGCTGTGGTTCAACGCCGAATTTTATAAAATTTTCTATACCCCATACAGCAACAGGGATTACTACATTTTCACAAACATAATTTCCAATGGATGGACTTGTAAACCAACTAATAACATTATTCCAAAAACCTGAATATTCCTCAATAGCATCCAATGCTATAGGATAGGCAACATTTATACATAGATCATTTAATGCTTTTTCTACTTTGGCAGGATTTGCAAGATTATCAGCAGCGACAACTCCCTGGTGAGGAGAACCAAATGTGATAAAACCTCTATAAGCAGGTTTACTTGTAGCTGGATTATACATTTGTCCTAATTGTCTTGCAGCTATTCCACCTCCACTATGGGCTATTATAAAATTATTTTCAGTTACATTAGTTCCTGATGTTGCTATATCATCAAAATCTGTTGCTTAAGACTTTTAGATTCATTTTCAAGATTTTGTTGATGCTCGGAATAATCTGGAAAAACACTAAAGACCTGATATTCACCTGAAACAAAATTACCAGCTCTAGTCCATGAAGAACCTGACCCTCCATAACCATGTACCCAATAGACGTGTCTGTCAACCATATTACTTGGACATCCGGTAGGAGCTATTCCAGCTGTATAATAACACAGATCATCACTATCAGGCACTTTACGTCCCCGTCACTATCCAGATCGAGATAATTCGGAATCTTCATCATTATCGATATCTCCTGTTCCTTCTATATTATCTGGTATCCCATCTCCATCAGTGTCAGTAGGTGGTGGAATTGCTGGAGGTTCAGGAGGTGGCAGTAATACTACATCATCCTGAACATTAATATCGGTAGTGATGCAAGGTGATCCGAAATTATTCACATCTTGTGCATTTAAATTTATTGTAAATATAAATAAAATTATTGAAACATATAATATTTTTTTCATGATAATTGTTTTTAAAGTTTAATGAATTTTTCTGATACGGTTTTACCTTCACTATCAACTCGTAAAATGTAAAGACCCGATTCTAAATTGCTTACATTTATTTTTGTTGATGTGTTTTTCATATCAATATTGTATGTAGCCAAGATATCTCCTTTAATTGAAATGATTTCAACTACCTTTTTAGAATTTGAATTTGTAAACCTTACATTTAGTTCATCTTTGACAGGATTTGGGTCAATTACAAAATTGAAATTACTTATGTGTGAATCTGTTGAATGGAATTCTATTTCGTCGTCACATCCAAAAGAATAATCAGTAAATTCTGTAATAACTACATCTTCATAACAATCACCATTTTCAAAATTCTGAGGAGTTATTTCTGTAATTTCACTCCTTAAATCTTCTCCAAATTCAGGGTAATATACGTATTTTGTAATTATAGTATAAATCAATACTCCTCCTTCATATATTTCCTTTTTGATCGTTTTTTTATTCAAATCCCAGGAAATAGTAATGTCTGAATTACTGATAATTACACTATTAGGAGTAGATGTTACTGTATACCCCATATTGATCAATTGTTGAAAATATCTACTATTAGGAACATAATATACCTTGCCATATAAAAAACCATATTCATTAAAATAATAGTTTTTACTATTATATGCATTTTGACTGGTTACAGAGTGATTTTCATGATAATACCTTTTCCCGGTTCTTGGGTCATTACCATAAATTCCAAATTGCATAGTATCTTTACCACTTCCTGGCCAACCATCAGTATAATAGCTGCTATATTCAAAATAATAACTTTTAATTCCCTCGTTATCAATAGTTATTAGGTCAGCAACTTTATACCATTTTGGAAATTTGTTATCCTGATAAAGGTATTTAATTTGATGAACATAGTTATTATTCTCAAAGAATAAATGATGATTTTTTCTATACTCAGTTGAAGTGAATTTTACTTTTTCCATATTTGTAAGAGTTTCAATATTGACATCATTTGCCACTCTGATTTTTTCAACCGTATTAGTAATATAGCATAATTCATCAACATTCATATAGCTTACATTGCCATTTTCTAGTCCTGGTATTTGAGATTTCAATGATACTATTCCAATTATTGACAATACCAACATTGGAAAAAAATATTTAATTATTTTATTCATGATATTATTATTTTTAAATTATAAAATCAACTTACTATTTTTTTTCTAATTGCTCTTTTCGGGATTTCCAAATCCGGCTTATCAAGTTTTCGTTAGAATGATTAATCAGATCAACTCAATAAGCCTCACGGTCTATGAAAGGTAAGGGGAGATCGACAAAAAAGATAAATGTAAGTTTATAAGGCAATCCGTTATGATGAGTGTAGAATCTAAAGATTTGAGCATTACAAACTGATAGGTTTGTTTCAAACAGTACCCCAATGAAAATGATTAATGGATGGATGGATGGATGGATGGATGGATGGATGGATGGATGGATGGATGGATGGAATCTATCCACTAAGTTAGTTATTTTTTTTGAATTTATGGTGATATTTCTTAATGAATTTGGCATAAATTTCAATATTTTATCATACACATTTATTATTACTCAGATAATCCACATCAAATATATACCAATTTGTGTGCCAAATATCAATTTTGGAAAAACTTTAACATTTACTATGCTATATTTGATTCATTTTCATGTATTTATGTCAAATGTTAAAGTTGTAATCTGACTATTTGTTTTCATTTAATATTACCCATTTATCAAAAAAAAACAACGAAAAGTACTGATGCTTTTCATTCATGTGAGCCATGTTATAAAGTTTTCTCTATTTATTATTTCGAATTCTGCATTTGGATAAGTCTTTAACCAGGTTTTTGATGATGTATTTTTTTGAGCCTTCCATTTAAATTCAAAACCATATAGTTTCCCATCTCTTTCTTCAACCAGGTCAATCTCCTTTTTATCATATGTTCTCCAGAAGAAATTATTGCTATAAATATGGTTGTTGTTTTGAAATTTTATTCTTTCGCTGATTATAAAATTTTCCCATAATCTACCAATATCATCTCTAAAACCTATTTCATTGTAGTTATTAATTACTGAATTTCGAATACCATTGTCAACAAAGTAATACCTGTTGGTTTTATTAATTTCTTTTCTCAGGTTTTTAGAAAATCCGGGTAATTTGACTATTACAAATGCTTGTTCCAAAAGGTTCAGATATTTTTCAACAGTTTGTTTAGCAATCTCAAGATTTCTACTTAATTCCGATAAAGAAACATCATTTCCAATTTGATAACTCAAAAGCCTCAATAAGTCAAATAATTTGTTAGTATATTTTAGATTCTCAATTTCTAAAATATCTTTTAAAATATATGAATTACGTAATTCATTCAAATATTCTATTTTTTCATCCCGTCCTATCAAATTTAGAATTTCAGGATACATTCCAAATATTAAAAAACTCTCAAGTTTTTGTATCACATCTATTCCTCCAAAATTATTTGACCATTCATCAATTGAAATAGGATACAATAATCTGGTTTTGTTTCTTCCTGTTAAAGGTTCTCCTACCTGTCCGGAAAGCTTAAATGAAGAAGACCCCGAAGCTATTATTGTTTTTTCCGGCATATTATCAATAAGTATTTTTAAACTTGAACCGATACCCGATATTTTTTGAGCTTCGTCTATAAAAATAATATCGTATGAATGAAATAATGAGATAAGATAATCTCTATTTTCTGAATTCAATGACGTTCTCAAAATTTGATCATCACCCGAACCAATAAATAATTTATCTGCTTTATCTTTAAGTATTTTTTCTATCAAAGCTGTCTTTCCTGCTCGTCTCGGCCCATAGATCATATTGACCTTACCCTGTTTGAAAAAATCATTCTCAGTTTCAAATTTTCTTTGTATCCACATTTTTTTATTACAAAGTTAATAAAAAATAATTAATTCGGCAACTCAACTTGCTATTTTTTTTATTAATTCAGCAACTCCACCTTCCATATTCAATATAATTAGGCAAGTTGGGAATATTATTTTAGTTAATCATGTTTCGATTTTTTTTATACAATTGAACTCAATGTTATTTTCAAATTAATAGACAATAGTGATTATTTTGGAGCTTTGTGTTTTTATCTGTGCGATCTGTGTACAATTTAATAATATATTCAAACTGTATTTATTTTACCCACACAATTCAACATTGAACCAAAAATTGACATAATATTCACATATATAAAATGAATTTTATCTATATTATGGTATATATTTTAAACCATCGCTTTAATATTATGGCATTTATTTTATCACTATTCAGTGATTACCTACAAGGGAGTTAATATATATCTTTGTGAGGAAAATATTATCTTTGATAAAGTCAGCTTTATCTCCACAGGTGGTGGCGCTATGCTTGAATTCATCGAAAATGGCGGATTACCTTGTATCGATGTAATTGTAAAATAGTAGTATAAAACAATATTTAAGAACAAACCTCATAAGTTATTGGAAACCTATGAGGTTTTTGTTATGCAATTATTCAGAAATAATATATCCAAGTGTTAAGTTCAAACCTATAATATTTCCATAAGCTCTACTACCATTAGATTCATTATTTTTTGTGTCATAAATTCTAGATAATGGATATAAAGTAACTGCTTTAATAGAAAAATTCTTATATCTTCCTTCAATGCCTATGTTGAAAAAGTGGAGAAAATCATTGAAATAATTGTAAACATCCAATGTCTCTTTATCGTATGTCATTGACGATTGATTTTTTCTTACCACATAATTTATCTTATATCCAATATTCAAGTCTATATTTTTTAATATTTTGTATGAAAATGAAATTGGAATACTTAAATAAATATTTGCCAGATTTGGATATTTTTTAACAAAAATATAAAAAGTAGTATCTGGATTGTCAACTTCAACATTTTTCCAATAATCTGAACAACCATAAATATCTACACCAAATCCTGTAGTAAAATTCAGCTTTTTATTTATTGGAATATTGTATTCAAAACCAAATGATGGTAATAGTATCCAATTATAATCAAAAGGTAACGAATCTGAGATATCGGTACCATTTATAAATCCATAAGGCTTAAGAGTTGTCAAATTGGAGCCAACATATATTCTGATGTTTTTTTGAGAAAAAGCATTAAACCCAATTATAAGGAATATGAATATGAATAGTTTTGTTTTCATGATCAAAATTTATAAAAGATTGTTAAATCAAATGAAAGATTGTAATTCGCGGTTATGAATTTATCATTCTTTGTTGAAAGAACATTGTCAACACCTTTTGTATCTAATGATGTAATAGCTCTAGTATAATTAAATTTACCTGAAAAGTGCTTGAATTTTAGAATTGGAAAGGCAAAGCCAATTTCATATTCTAATTGAAAAGGAATAGCACTAGAAAAAACTGGATCTTTCCCAGAGGGCGAATTAAAGATATGTTTTGGAAATTCATTCCATACTAAATAAGCAGGAGTGATACCTATAGAAAAGAAATAATTCTTTTCTCTCAAAAGTCTGTAATTGAAATTTATTGGCATTCTAATATAACCAATTCGATGTGGTATTATTAAGGGGTTGTTATTATAGTCAAATTCTACCCAATAATCAGAGGAACCTCTTGTAAAAAATCCTAAACCTATATTCAATTTATAAATTCTATTTTCATAAAAGTGATAACTAACCCCACCATGAAAAGTCAATAGAAAATTTGGAGCTCCCGCTGGAAAAATATGTAATGCTTGGATATCTTTTGAATATCGGTTTATATTGCTATAACCACATCCTGCAAATGCTTCCCATTTAGAATCTTGAGCAGATAAGCTTATTTGAAATACTACAATGGTTGTCAGAGTAATTATTAATTTGTACATAATTAATGATTTTGTTAATTATTAATAGTTTTATTTCGCATCCAGATAATCCTGCTCTATAAAGGTATATTTTTCTTCCCACTCTCTGTGGTGTTTTTCATCAACTTTCAAAGTTTCAACATAACTTGAATCATTGAAAATATTCCTATGGGAATCATATAAATATCGATTTGGATTATCTCCAATCAAATTCTCTTTGTAATGTGATATTCTGTATGTAGTATCAAAAACTACAGCGAAAGAATCGTTTAAACCATAAAAAAAACCGAAACTTAAATCTGATTTCCTGATTCCACCCCACGAGACAGTTAAGACTTCTTTTTCTTCATTATGAAATAAACTAAAAGAACTTTGTTGGTCAATAGTATCTCCGTTGTAACCTATTACTTCTATGTAATGATTAGTGTTATTGACAAAAAAAGTATGACTGTAAGTTGAACTCTCCACAATACATGAAGAAAAAACCAATAAAAGAATTATTATTATATATTTCATACCAATTTTGTTAAGATTTTAAAAATTATTCAGAAATAATGTATCCAATAGTTAATTGCATCCCATATATATCGCCATAATACCTATTACCACTTACTAATTTATCTTTAGAATCATAAGTATGAGATAAAGGGAAAAGCGAAATTAGTTTAATTGATATTTTTTTCAATTCTGCCTCTAAACCAATATTTAAAAAATGATGAAAATAACTAAAATAATTATAAGATTCAAAATCTACATCATATAATATCGATGATTGATTTTTCCGAACTGAATAATTAAACCCATATCCGACATATAAATATAATTTATCTAATATTCTGTACTTCATTGATATTGGAAATGTTAAATCAATAATCTTTAAATTTGGATATTTAATAAAAAATTCTCTATATAGCGAATCAATATCACTCAATTGGATATGTTTATTGTAATCTGAACATCCATATAAATTTACTCCTAAGCCAGTAGAAATTGATATTTTATTTGACAATGGAATATTGTAATCTAAGCCCAAGGATGGCAATATTATCCAACTATATTGAAAGGGTAATGTTTTTGATACATCAATATTATCTTCAATACCATGAGGATTCATTTTGGTAATATTTATACCCGAAAAAATTCGAATAGTTTTTTGAGAATATATACTTATAACGAATGTCAAATTTAAAAATAAAAAAAATATTACTTTCATATTTTAAAATTTATAGAATAAACTTAAATCAAAAGATATATTATACTTAGATAAAACCGTAGGTTGTAAATTTGGGCCAATAACACTTCCACTTTTTTCATCTAAGGTGGTAATTCCTTTAGAATAAGAGCATTTACCAAAAAAGTGATTATATTTCAAAATTGGAAATAGAAAACCAAGTTCATATTCAAACTGGAATGGAATTGCATATTCAAATACGGGGTCTTTTCCAGATTCAAAATTATGAACATATTGAGGAAAGTTATTCCAGATTAAATAAGCTGGAGTAATACCAATAAAAAAATAATAGTTCTTTTCTTTCAACAACCTATAATTAAAATTAATTGGCAACCTTATATATCCAATTCTATGAGGTACTATGATTCCTTCTGTTTCATTATATTCAAGTACAAAATCTGAAGACCCACGAGTGAAAAAACCTAAACCAGTACTTACTTTACAATATTTATTTTCTATAATGTTATAATTGACTCCACCATGAAAAGTTAATAAAAAATTTGGGGCACCTGGTGGGTAAATATATAATGCTTGAATATCATTATCATAAACCATAATGTTACTAAATCCTATCCCTCCAAATATTTCCCATTTTGTACATTGACTATAAATATTAGAAAAAGATAAAATTAAAAACGATATAAAAAGTATTATTTTTTTCATATTATATTCTTTATAAACTTGGGAGTGATAATAACACTCCCAAGTTGTTTTATATTTTATTCTGTGCAACTAAACTCATCAAATATACCATTATCTACTCTTATCCCCTTTATATGTACCTTTTTTACTTTAAGTTCAATAGGGATAGTACTGCGTGAAGTGTAAAACCCACTGATTTCATCTGCAAATTTAATATGATTTTCATTATATTTTGTTAAAGTTTTATTTATAACAAGAGGATTTGTAATTGGTATTCCTTCAATATCTCCTAAATTATGTTCCAAAATTTGTTCAAATTCCAATCTTAATTCATCAACTTTAAAATTTCCCCATGACCAATATAAAACTCTGTTTTTATGCATTTCACTATATACATGAGCTTTAGTACCAATAACAGCTGTTATATGATAGTCTTTTCCAGTATATTGACCAATTAAATTTAAACCATAATTTTCATATTTTATACGTACTCTTTTTCTTCTTTTTTCAGAATCATACATGATACTATGTTCATATTTGAGAGGGCAAGAACTTCTATTATCAATATTATTATCAGATACAATATTTTCTACTATTACTCCTATATTATAGTCTGTTTTCGTATTATCATTTATTGTCCCTATGTCAATTATATCTGGTCGAGTTACCGAAATTACTTTATTACCCAAGAATTTAATTATTGATGTATTAACTTGAATTTCACCATTGAGATTTGTCAGTTCAGGATAAATAGAATATTTAGGTTCATAAATTTTTTCACCTTCACTTTCAGTAATTGAAATAAGATCAGAATACTGGTTTTCTATATTTGTGTAATCCATTTCAGTAGCATTGGTATCCAATAAATTGATCAATTCATAAAATTCATCATATATTTTTGCTGAAGTCACAAGTTGAAAAGAACTTCTAAAACTTAACAATTCTGCTTCTGTAGCTCCATTTAAATAATCTATTGTATTTAAATAATCTTCCACTGTTGGAAATGCAAGTCTTCCATCAACAACTGAGTAATTTCCAAGTGTTCTACTTCTTGTTATCAATGTTGATTGATCTGTTTCTAAATTATCATTTGTATTTAAAAATGTATCTGTACATGAAAATATCACTAATGTAATGATACTTAATACTGCGAAAATAAAAAATATTTTTTTCATTTTAATTATTTTTAAAAGTTATTTTAATTTAATTTACCAGTATTTCTAATTGTTATTTCGGGATTTCCAAATCCGGCTTATCAAGTTTTCGTTAGAATGATTAATCAGATCAACTCAATAAGCCTCACGGTCTATGAAAGGTAAGGGGAGATCGACAAAAAAGATAAATGTAAGTTTATAAGGCAATCCGTTATGATGAGTGTAGAATCTAAAGATTTGAGCATTACAAACTGATAGGTTTGTTTCAAACAGTACCCCAATGAAAATGATTAATGGATGGATGGATGGATGGATGGATGGATGGATGGATGGATGGATGGAATCTATCCACTAAGTTAGTTATTTTTTTGAATTTATGGTGATATTTCTTAATGAATTTGGCATAAATTTCAATATTTTATCATACACATTTATTATTACTCAGATAATCCACATCAAATATATACCAATTTGTGTGCCAAATATCAATTTTGGAAAAACTTTAACATTTACTATGCTATATTTGATTCATTTTCATGTATTTATGTCAAATGTTAAAGTTGTAATCTGACTATTTGTTTTCATTTAATATTACCCATTTATCAAAAAAACAACGAAAAGTACTGATGCTTTTCATTCATGTGACCATGTTATAAAGTTTTCTCTATTTATTATTTCGAATTCTGCATTTGGATAAGTCTTTAACCAGGTTTTTGATGATGTATTTTTTTGAGCCTTCCATTTAAATTCAAAACCATATAGTTTCCCATCTCTTTCTTCAACCAGGTCAATCTCCTTTTTATCATATGTTCTCCAGAAGAAATTATTGCTATAAATATGGTTGTTGTTTTGAAATTTTATTCTTTCGCTGATTATAAAATTTTCCCATAATCTACCAATATCATCTCTAAAACCTATTTCATTGTAGTTATTAATTACTGAATTTCGAATACCATTGTCAACAAAGTAATACCTGTTGGTTTTATTAATTTCTTTTCTCAGGTTTTTAGAAAATCCGGGTAATTTGACTATTACAAATGCTTGTTCCAAAAGGTTCAGATATTTTTCAACAGTTTGTTTAGCAATCTCAAGATTTCTACTTAATTCCGATAAAGAAACATCATTTCCAATTTGATAACTCAAAAGCCTCAATAAGTCAAATAATTTGTTAGTATATTTTAGATTCTCAATTTCTAAAATATCTTTTAAAATATATGAATTACGTAATTCATTCAAATATTCTATTTTTTCATCCCGTCCTATCAAATTTAGAGTTTCAGGATACATTCCAAATATTAAAAAACTCTCAAGTTTTTGTATCACATCTATTCCTCCAAAATTATTTGACCATTCATCAATTGAAATAGGATACAATAATCTGGTTTTGTTTCTTCCTGTTAAAGGTTCTCCTACCTGTCCGGAAAGCTTAAATGAAAAAGACCCCGAAGCTATTATTGTTTTTTCCGCATATTATCAATAAGTATTTTTAAACTTGAACCGATACCCGATATTTTTTGAGCTTCGTCTATAAAAATAATATCGTATGAATGAAATAATGAGATAAGATAATCTCTATTTTCTGAATTCAATGACGTTCTCAAAATTTGATCATCACCCTGAACCAATAAATAATTTATCTGCTTTATCTTTAAGTATTTTTTCTATCAAAGCTGTCTTTCTTGCTCGTCTCATTTCATAGATCATATTGACCTTACCCTGTTTGAAAAAATCATTCTCAGTTTCAAATTTTCTTTGTATCCACATTTTTTATTACAAAGTTAATAAAAATAATTAATTCGGCAACTCAACTTGCTATTTTTTATTAATTCAGCAACTCCACCTTCCATATTCAATATAATTAGGCAAGTTGGGAATATTATTTTAGTTAATCATGTTTCGATTTTTTATACAATTGAACTCAATGTTATTTTCAAATTAATAGACAATAGTGATTATTTTGGAGCTTTGTGTTTTTATCTGTGCGATCTATGTACAATTTAATAATATATTCAAACTGTATTTATTTTACCCACACAATTCAACATTGAACCAAAAATTGACATAATATTCCCATATATAAAATGAATTTTATCTATATTATGGTATATATTTTAAACCATCGCTTTAATATTATGGCATTTATTTTATCACTATTCAGTGATTACCTACAAGGAGTTAATATATATCTTTGTGAGAAAATATTGCCTATGATAAAGTCAGCTTTATCTCCACAGGAGGTGGTGCTATGCTTGAATTCATCAAAAATGGCGGATTACCTTGTATCGATGTAATATTTGAGTGATTTTTAAGGAAAATTGTTTAATAAAAGTTAAACCTCATAGGTTTTGGGCCCTATGAGTTTTGTTTATATTACCAACAATATTGCATTCCTAATCTCATATTATTTACAAAATTATCAGGTCTGTAACCTGATATAAAAAAGAAAGTTGAAGCTCCACCGAAAATACTGATATGAGGTGTGATTTTAACTCCTAATTGAAACGGAAATTCAATATTTGTTGAATGATAATCAGGATAAGGAGATTTTTGAAACACTTTTTCATAACTGTATTCAATTCCTACTGTTGGAAATATAGCTTTATTGTATAGTCTATAGCTTAGTCCACCACTAATCCCAAACATTTCCTTAAAATCACTTTTAACTCTTAAATTTATTAGTATTTTATTTGTTACTGATTTTGTTCCACTTACTTCAGGTTTTAACCCTCCCACCAAAGAAGAATAATGAGCACTGAGTGAAATGCCGCTAAAGAACTGACTATGTGCGGTATAACTAAAGCCGATTACTAATATTAATATGTTTAAATATCTCATAATTTTTTTGGTTTAAAGTTAATTTATTTGGTTTAAATCTTGATAAACTTGTTTGTAAATGTTTCATTGTTATTTTTAAAATCCAAATAGTAAATTCCAGAAGGCAACGATGATACATCAATTTTATCTATATGTGAATGACATTCTCTAATACATTTCCCTTCTATTGAAAATATCCTTGCATAATCAAAATTGTAACCTTCTCTAATATTTAAAATATCTTTTACAGGATTTGGATATATAACATCTTGATTTTCTTTTGATAAATCATCTGTACCTACATAGTTATTTTCAAACCTGATAACCCAGCCGGAAGGAGGCCACCAGCGCATACCATCACTATATTCGTTATAGGTAATTTCATATGTATCATAGCTATTTATATTCCCATAATCAACAAAAATATCTTCATCGTGTGGATGAGTCAATGTCATTTCCGGACCACTAAGTATTGGATCACCATTAGAAGGTAAATAATAAAAACCTTCACCGGGAACATAAACAGGAGAATAATCTAAATTGCTTGGTCCAAATCTGACTTCAATATCTCCATTTTCAAAATACCACCATTGAAAATTTACATTACTGTCATACTCGTCAACAGAAGGATCAGAATCAAGCCGCACTTTAGTAAATTGTACAACTAAACAATTTAACCCATTTTCTTCAATAAACTGATATCTTACATCTGATAAAATATTTATAGTATCCAATACATTATCAAATTCATACCCAAATGTCAATAATTTTATGGAATATTCTACATCATCATCAAAATAGCATGATCCATCCCAATCACAAATCATATAGTTGTAACTTGTATCAAAAAGCTCAAAATCAAAAGGAAGTTCAAATCTCTTTTCCCACCAAATATCTCCTTGTGTTTCAATTGCTATCGAATTATAACTGGTTAATTCACTATATTCGTCCATGAAAGCGGTAACAGTATAGGATTGTCCAATACAATTAAAAGAAATAATAAGAAAAATAAAAATAATTAATAATTTTTTCATCTTAAATTTATTATGATTTAGAAAAGCATGATTACAATAATCTTGAATTAAAATAATTCAAAATTATAATAATCATGCATTTTTCATTTTTAAATAATCAAATATTAATTCTTATAAAAATTAATTTTCACAACAATCAAAATCAATTATACCTTCCGCATGCAGGTTTACGCCATTAACAGTTTTATCATAATATCCTATCACATCTCCATCGCAATGATAAACAGCATGTTCATCACTATCTGGTAAAAATCCTGTACTGACACGTACAGAAATGCTTTTACAATTTTTGCATTTATCTATATCGTATTCATTTCCTGCTGGTTTACATTCAAAATTATTCCTGTATTCCTCAATTTTTACATGTAAAGGAGCTCTGTTTTTCTTCCAAATACCACCTACTTTGTGTTTTGATGTCATTTCAGCTTTTGAATAATATGCCCAAAAATTTTGATAATATGATGTCTTATGTGTATAACCTTCGGTTCCGGATGCATTTTCATACCATCCTTCAATACTTCGCTCGTTTGAATCACATGAGTTGTTAACTTTGGGGTCATATACAAGATATTTCTCATCAGGTCTGCGGTTACTGCAATCACCTTGAGCTTGTACTAAGAATGTCACTATATCTCTTGAAAATGTAAAAGGATAATTAATATAAAACTCGAAATTACCATCAACATCCCATGATTTGTTATAATTTAATGGGCCAATATCTGTTTGAATTGTTGCAGTCAAAGTTACAGTTCCACCTCCATCTCCCCATATAGCATTTTTACAAGTACCCCAAATATGAATTTGTTCACAATGTCTTTCTATGTGAACTTGACAACCACACCATGGAGCAAGTGATTCAGAATTTGTGTCGTCTCCCCAATATGCTCCTTTTGGAATAGTACTAAAATCCAAAGTACCCCCTTTAGGTAAGTTTCTTATTTCACTTTGGGTAACTCCATCATTTGGATCACATATTAATAAATCACGATTATTCATGTATGTGACTAAAACATTATTTATTTCAAATTCATAATTTTCATTTAGTACGGAACGCATTATAGGATCCCCTAAAAATGTTATAAATCTACTTTCAGGTGTTTCAAAACTATCATTTATCAATTTTTTCTGAATTGTCATCAAAGAACCTTCATAGTCTACAATACTTTCAAATAAGTCTTGATTTGTATCTAAAATTTCTTCCATGGAATGATAATATGAAGTTAAATGATCAAAATCTCTAAATACATATCTATCTCCATTGACGGTTGGAAAATCTATATTGTATTCTATCCTAAACATCAAACTTGTATCTTCAACGTTTAAAGCATCTTCTTTGTTACAGGAATATATAATTGATAATGCAATTACTAGAATTATTCCTATTAGATATATTATTTTTTTCATTTTTATATATTTTATATAGTTTTTAAATCAACTTCCAATTCTATCTCAACTGCTTTTTCGGGATTTCCAAATCCGGCTTATCAAGTTTTCGTTAGAATGATTAATCAGATCAACTCAATAAGCCTCACGGTCTATGAAAGGTAAGGGGAGATCGACAAAAAAGATAAATGTAAGTTTATAAGGCAATCCGTTATGATGAGTGTAGAATCTAAAGATTTGAGCATTACAAACTGATAGGTTTGTTTCAAACAGTACCCCAATGAAAATGATTAATGGATTAATGGATGTATGGATGTATGGATGTATGGATGTATGGATGTATGGATGGAATCTATCCACTAAGTTAGTTATTTTTTTTGAATTTATGGTGATATTTCTTAATGAATTTGGCATAAATTTCAATATTTTATCATACACATTTATTATTACTCAGATAATTTACATCAAATATATACCAATTTGTGTACTAAATATCAATTTTGGAAAAACTTTAACATTTCAAAGAATGTAATTAATTAATATTCTTATACTTATGCCTTATGTTAAAATTTGTAGGAAAAATTTTACATAATATATCTCCATTAATATTCAACAAAATACGATAATATAATTTTATAATTTTGTCGTATTTTATTATCAAAACGCAATTCTACTTTTTAAAGATAAACCCGTTGGGTGATAATAATTAAAAAAAAAATAGAAACTAATAAACACCAATATAAAATGTATTTTATCTATATTATGGTATATATTTTAAACCATCGCTTTAATATTATGGCATTTATTTTATCACTATTCAGTGATTACCTACAAGGAGTTAATATATATCTTTGTGAGGAAAATATTGCCTATGATAAAGTTAGCTTTATCTCCACAGGAGGTGGCGCTATGCTTGAATTCATCGAAAATGGCGGATTACCTTGTATCGATGTAATTGTAAAATAGTAGTATAAAACAATAGTAATTTTAAAATATATTTAGGCAGCATTGTAGTTTTCAATGCTGTTTTTTTATATTTCATTTACCTCTTTATCATTTTATTCAATATTTATCTGATATAATATCTTTGTTTATATTAAGGTTTTAATCAAATAATATTAAATTTGCAATTAACTTTATCTATTTAATTTATTGAATTATATAATCATGGAAAATCAGAATCTTTCTGTATATAATAGCAAATCGAGAAAAAAAGAGATATTCGAACCTATCAATCCAGGTCATGTGGGAATGTATGTCTGTGGACCTACGGTATATAATGAAGTACATCTCGGAAATGTAAGGACCTTTGTTAGTTTTGATGTTATTTATCGATACTTAAAACACCTTGGATTCAAAGTCAGATATGTTAGAAATATTACCGATGTAGGACATTTGACCGATGATACTGATGAGGATAAAATAGCTAAAAGAGCTAAATTAGAACAACTCGAACCTATGGAATTGGTACAAAAATATACCAATATGTTTCATGAAATGATGTCTATTTTTAATAATCTGAGTCCCGATATAGAGCCAAGAGCTACAGGACATCTTCTTGAACAAATAGAAATGGTAAAGGAAATTCAGGATAATGGATTCGCATACGAAAAAAATGGTTCTGTATATTTCGATACATTAAAATACAATGAAAAATATAAAAATTATGGCAATTTGTCAGGTAGAAAGATTGATGAGCTTTTTACTGAAACGAGAGATGATTTAAAAAATCAGGGTGAAAAAAATCATGCTTCAGATTTTGCTATTTGGATGAAAGCTTCTGATGAACATATTATGAAATGGAATTCACCATGGTCTGTAGGTTTTCCCGGATGGCATCTTGAATGTTCGGTGATGAGTACCAAATACCTTGGAGAAACTTTTGATATACATGGTGGAGGAAATGATTTAAAATTCCCGCATCATGAAAATGAAATTGCTCAGAATGTGGGAGCTAAAGGAGTAGAGCCTGTGAAATATTGGCTACATGCAAATATGCTACTTATGAATGGTAGAAAAATGTCGAAAAGCGATGGAAACACCATATCTCCTTATGAACTATTTTCTGGCGATAGCCCACATGTTTCGAAGGGATATACACCTATGTCCATAAGATTTTTCATGCTGCAATCTCATTATCGATCCACTCTTGATCTTACAGATATGGCAATGCAAGGAGCCGAAAAAGGATTTAAAAAGATGATGGAGGCAGCAAATGATCTCAAAAAGATGAATTATACTCTCAAAAATGATGTTAAAAATGAAATTGATGACTCAATAAATAAAATAATTGACAGTATTTATGAGGATTTAAATGATGATTTCAACACTCCGAAAGCTATTGCAGATATATTTGAATTGGTAAATTATATCAATAAATTTAAAGATGGACATCTCCCTTTGAATTCTATTTCTAATGATACATTTGAAAGATTAAAAACCAGCTTTTTAGATATAATTTATGATGTCTTTGGTTTTAGAGATGAAAATTCTGGTAGCGAAAACAATAGTTATGCAGGAATGGTAGAATTATTGATTAGCATCAGAAATGAGGCGAGATCCAATAAAGACTGGGCAACATCGGATTTGATAAGGGACAAACTTCTTGATTTAGGTGTTCAACTCAAAGATTCGAAAGATGGTACGAGTTGGTCTGATTTATAACAATCCATTAAATAAATTGATTTGATTTTCTAAATAATAATAAAATTAAAATGAATAATAGCATTAAATATATTTTACCATTACTTGTACTTTTTACCATTATTTTTTTCTCATGCAAGGAAGACAATAAGAAAGAGACAACTACTTCCAAACCGGAAAAGAAACAATATAAAATCCCTGCTTTTAATGGTGATTCTGCCTATGTATTCGTTGATACTCAGGTAAAATTCGGACCTCGTGTTACTGGATCTCAGGCACACAAAAATGCTATGGAATATTTTATACAAAAATTTGAAGAATATGGCGCTAAAGTAGAAAAACAATATTTTGAAGCTGATTTTGTTCTTGGCTTCAAAGCTAAGGCTACTAATATTATTGCACATGTGAATCCTGGAAAATCAAAAAAAATAATCATTGCAGCACATTATGATTCCAGAAAAATAGCGGAAAAAAGATAGCGATGAAAACTTAAGAGACAAACCCATTGATGGTGCCGATGATGGCGCAGTGGTGTGGGAATAGTATTGGAATTAGCCCGAATACTAAATGAAAACCCCATTGACCTTAGTGTTGATTTTATCCTATTCGATGCTGAAGACAATGGAGATGACAGTGGTGCAGAAGACACATGGTGCCTTGGTTCTCAATATTGGTCAAAACAAGCAAAAAGAGATAATTACAGGGCTGATTTTGGAATATTACTGGACTTGGTAGGAGCTAATGGAGCCAGATATCCTAAGGAAGGTATTTCAGCTTATTTTGCTAAAGATATTCAAAATAAAATATGGAATCTTGCAGCAGGTATGGGATACAACGACCTGTTTATTAACCAGGACAGAGGATATATTACCGATGATCATTATTATGTAAATACAGTAGCCGGGATTCCTATGGTGGATATTATCAACATACCTAATGAAAATGGAAGTTTTGGATTCTATCACCATACTCATAATGACAATATGGATATTATCGATGTGAATACTTTACGAAGAACAGGGCAGGTGGTTTTGGCTTTTATGTATAAATATGCTTATAATGATATATGATTTATAGAAGTCTGAAATATTTATTTTACATAACTCTGTTTGTAACTCCGTTTTTCTCTTATTCTCAGGTGATAATTGATTCAGGAAACCAAATCAATGAATTAAAAGGGATAATTTACAAAAATGAATACTCATTGGAAGCAAAACTCCACACTAATGGAATGTCTGTAGGGTTCAATAAAGCAAAAATCATAAAGTATTATAAAACTACATTTTATCATTTTGAACTTGGATTTTTGAAGTCCATAAAGCAAAAGAAAGGAAACTTAATATTGACAAGTATCAACCTTTATAACAATTACACCTATGGGAAGCAGAATTATTTTTTCCCACTCAGAATAGGCAAAGGATATAGAATATATCTTTCAGAAAAAGATGCATTCCGAGGTGTGGCAGTGGGATATAGTCTGGAAGCGGGATTAACATTGGGAATAGCTAAACCATATTATCTTTGGGTTAAGAGTACCAATTCTGACAATCAAGCGTATCTTACCGAGATAAAATATGATGAAGAAAATGCTGAAGTATTTATGGATCAGGATATTATTTTCGATAAAGCATCCATATTTAAAGGTGTTTTGGAATCCAAATTTTATCCTGGAGCACATTTGAATGCAGCATTGCATTTTGGATTGAAAGCCTATGAAAAACCAGTTTATGCTATCGAAACAGGCATTATAGTTGATGCTTTTACCAAAAGAATACCTATAATGGTGGAAACAGAAAATTTTAAAAATAATTGGATATTCTTCAATGTATTTGTCAATATTCATCTGGGACGAAGATGGAACTGACAATATTATTTTCCAATATAATGAAATAATAAGCAAACTGAGATTTACCTCTGAACTGGACTATTTGCAGATTGCTATTTTATCACAAAATTATCTGTCGGTTTTAAATTTACAACCTAATATTTTATTTTTTATGTGAAGTCAATAATGTTTTCTATTTTTGGAAATTAAATACAAATATATAGTGAATATTATGACCAACTCGACCGGAATAAAAATAATAAGCCCAGCAACATTGAGATTTGACTCTTTCGGCATGGAAAACCTTTCAATGACCCTGGAAAATCCTGCTAATGAATTAATTGCAAAATTGGATACTGAAACAAAAAACATAACACTCAAAGATACTTCTCTAAAAAAAATTGAAAATCCGGAACTCTTAATTTCATTTGGTAATGAATTTATCGATCAATATGGAATTGAGAATGGAGCAATAATAAATATCAACAACAGAATTCCCGCATTATCAGGTTTAGGGAATATTGAATCCAATATAACCGCATTGGCTTTAGCCTTAAACGAATTAAACAAAATACATCTGGATAAAAACTCAATATTCAGATTAATAGAAAAATATACTTATGATAATAATTCGCAACTAAATCTTTCCGCCATCGCATCAAATTTATTTGGTGGATGTATAGCTTACAATCAAAATATCAAATCCTCAATACAAAAAATATACGAACCCAATGGATTAGCATTCAGCATATTTAGTTTCACAACCTCATTTGCATCGATTAATGATAAATCGGAATGCAATTCATCAGACATAGTCACTTTTATAAAAGCGATGATGACAAGCGATGTTAGTCTTTTGAAGGAATTTTTCCATAATAATTCCTTACAAAAGCAATGGACAAAGGAAGGATTATATTCAGAAATTAGAGCTTTGGCAATCGAACATGATGCCATGGGAATAGGATTCACGGACAATCATAAATCTATTTTCATTATCAGTGAGAATACTGTAATAAGAGAAAATGTAGATTCTGTAATTACCAAATATATAAAAAAGACACCACTAAAATATCAATATTTTTCATCAGGACTAAATCTAAACGGACTTTATAAGTCATAATTAACATGAATTCCAGATTTAACTCATTAGTTTATTAAAAAATGATATTACAAATTAAAACTTTTAATACATGGCTACAAAACACAAAGTGATATTTGGTAATTGCATGAGTATGATAGAACTACCTGATGAAAGCATTCACTTTATAGTTACTTCTCCTCCTTATTTTAATGCACCATTTGACTATAAAGGACTTTTTGAAAATTATGATCAATATCTTGGGGTATTAAAAAATATGGCAAAGGAAGCTTTCAGGGTTTTACAAGAAGGTAGAATATTTGCATTAAATATTGACGATATGCTTGTTGATGGGCTAAAATACCCAATAACAGCTGATGCTATTAAAATATTTCAAAGCGTAGGTTTTAGATTCAGAGATAAAATTATTTGGAAAAAACCTGATGGTTATCTAAGAATTAGTAGAAGGAGTGGCGTTTTATTACAAAACCCATATCCTATGTATTTTTATCCGGACAACTTATTAGAAAGTATTATAATTTTCCAAAAAGGGAAATTTGACTATCACTCCATACCAAAAGAAATAAGGGAAAAATCCAAGATTGACATAGAAGAATTTAAAAATAATAGTTGGTATAAAACTATTTGGGAAATTACAAATGTTTTACCGGGTTCAAAAATTGAAAAAGGTATTGCTGCTTTCCCTGACGAACTTGCTTATAGGCTTATAAAACTATTTTCATATCATGGGGAAACAGTCCTCGATCCTTTTCTTGGAAGTGGAACAACAATGAAAATAGCGAAGAAATTAGAAAGAAATTCTTTTGGGTTTGAAATAATTAGAGATTTAGAAAATGTGATACGAAAAAAAACTAATTTTGAAAATGATATTGATAAAGATATTTTTGAAATAATCGAAAGAACTACTGGAAAATACAGATTTGTGACATTAGATTATATTGAAAAAAAGAATAATAAACAATGAATATAAATGCAAAAATAACAGGAATTGAATATCAAAGTAAACTGACAAGTAAATTAAAACAAATTGATATTAATGATTTCAATATAAATGATATGCCTGCAAGTTGTATAATTAGTGATGGTAGTTTTTCATTTGGTCTATCAAAATGGGTCTCACCTAAAAGAACTCGTTCCTATCCATATGAAAGAATATACAATACTCTTGGAAATTCAAAAAAGCTAACAGTAATTCCTATATTAAAAGATGAAGGTAAAAATGGAGATAGAGATTTTATACAATGGGATACAGTTTCTTTGATGAGTTTACTTGATATTTTTGTCATATTTGCTTATTATGATAAAGCTGAAAAACACTCTAATAAGGATGATAAAATCACAAATCAAAAATTTAATAATGCATATATCAAATCGAAGATTTCAGAAATCAAAAGCTATCATAGTTCAGCATTACATTGGAATCTAAAAGAAATAGAATATTCTCTACCTGAATTAATACACAAAGCAAAAGCATCATATAATAAAATTGGAAATAATCTTAAGATTAAATTTCACAATGAAAAAGGAATTGATAATTTTTCTAATCAATTCATTAATGGTGTTAAAGAATTTATGAATACATCTCGACAAAAAGCTCAAGATGCTCAAATACGTGAAATGCAAACAGTTCAACCTAAAGAAGCCCTATCAACCCTTACTAAAGCAACAATTACAATTGAAAATTATCTGGGTGGTAAATATTATTTTACAACTGATGAAATAAAAATAGACAATAAAGACGTTTATCTTATTGAAGGTAAGCACTCTATAAACTCAAAATTGCCAAACATTGGAGATATTAAAGATGGTTTACTTAAAATGATATTATATACGAACCTAAAAGAAGTAAAAATTAATGATATCGTATTTAACTCTATACCAGTCATAAAATTGACTTCAACAAAAATAAATGGTAGTATTCAATCTACTGATAAAAAGGATAAAATCGATAATTTTATTGCAAATCAAACATATACTAAGAGACAAAAAGAGATAATTAAAAATATTTTTATTGAGGCTAAAGAAAATAATTTTTTAATATTCATTGAACACGCTAAATAAATGATAAAAAGTCCATTAAGATATCCGGGAGGTAAAAGTAGAGCAATAAATACAATTTCACCTCTTATACCTGAATATAAAGAATTTAGAGAACCATTTTTAGGTGGAGGTTCTATCTTTATTTACCTAAAACAAAAATACCCTAATAGATCTTATTGGATAAATGATTTATACCCTAATTTGTATTACTTTTGGAAAAATACTCAAGAAAACCTTAATGAACTAATAGCTCAAATATATCAATGGCGTAACGAATTTTCAAATGGAAAGGAATTACATAGATATCTATTAGAGAATATTGAAAGTTTTGATGAGTTAAAAAAGGCATCTGCTTTTTTTGTTTTTAACAGAATTACTTTTTCTGGAACAACAGAAAGCGGGGGTTTTTCAAATGCAGCTTTTGAAAGACGTTTTACTATCTCAAGTATTGATAGGGTAAAACTCCTGTCATCAATTTTGAATAACACTAAAATAACTAATCATGATTACCAAAAAGTAATTGAAAAAGAAGGAAATAATGTTTTTATTTTTCTAGACCCTCCATATTACTCTGCTACAAAATCAGCATTGTATGGAAAAAATGGCAATATGCATACCTCATTTGACCACGAAAGATTTGCAAATGTTCTTAAAAACACAAATCACAAATGGTTGATAACCTATGATAATAGTGATTATATTAAAGACTTATTTTCATTTGCTAATATTAAAGAGTGGAGTTTAACTTATGGTATGAAAAATGTAAATAAAAATGGAAATCAAAAGGGGAATGAATTATTCATAAGTAATTTTGAGTTATTAGAAAACAAACATATTATTGAAAGAACATTATTTAATGAAGAAAAAAAATATTAAGTCTCACCCAATATCTTCAAGTAATTTGAGATATTCTGATTTCAACATAGCCCTGTCTTTTAAGCTTTTATCGAATGTAGAATTATGAAAATTGAATGTGATATGAGTATTATATTTATTTTTTTCTAAAAAGTCATGAAGAACTTCCACAAAACATTTCGGATTATTTTGGCACATAAAATAGTACACGCTACTATCCATAAATACTAAAGGTATTTCTTTCAAAATAGATTTTTTTTCATTTTCAAAATCATAAAGAAAAAATGGAAAACCGGTTCCACATCTGAATCCTATCATATCATTAGAACCAAAAGTTGAGTCATATTTCATCATATATTTTTCGAACAAAAGGCTCGTTTTCTTTATATCATACCGAAGAAAATGCGACCTAATCCATTTTATTTTTTCTTTGTTGATAGATTCCAAATATAGTAGTTCTTTTTCAAACAACACTTCATCAGTAGAAGCAAAATAACTGGGATGATAACCTATTTCATAACCATTTTCTTTAGCTAAAGAAATAATCTCAGGCAATTTATTTTTATAATTTTCATTAAATAAGTCATATTTTGAATGCGATCCAGCGACAAAAAACACTATCTTATTTTCAAAATTTATATTTTTTGAAAACAGCCAATCAAAAACATAATATGGGTCATATTTATAATTTCTGATTGTATTAAAATACCATTTTAATATATTCCACAATCCCGATAATCCATGCCCCATCAAGAGTATCCTAACTAAGGATTTTGGTAGTTTCAGCGCTGAATTGGTCATTTATAGAATCGATATCCATGGGACAAGGAATATATCGTTACCCTTTCGACTTTAAAACCTAAAGCACTATAAAAGACATCAGTAATATATCAATTACGGAATGTCATAGACATCATATTTAACTTTCAACCCAACTCCTCACTTTTCATTCGCAAATGCAAATCTATCTGATTTTCATCGGCAAAATACTCCTCAATACAGGAAATATTGAAAAATATAGTCTCAAAAATATCAAAACCAAACTTTTTATCATCAATGAAAATGCTGTTTTTTTGCTCATAATTTTCCATACGATGTTATTTCTGATTCATTATGTTATCTATTGATTTTTAAATCTTTGAATTCAATCTTATCTGAGATGAAAAAAATATTCTGGCTGGAATTTCAAAATCTGATTTTTCCTGAAAATCCATAAAGAAATATTGATATCAGAAAATTCAGAAGCATTCAAAGTAAATAAAATATGAGCAGGTTTCAATGGATGATTATTTATAAAATCAATAACATATTCCAATCGTTGAAGGATAAGTTTTTCAGAACTAATTATATTTATTGATTTATTTACCATAGATTATCTCAATTAAAATATTAATTTAATTATCAATAATAGATTCATAAATAGCAGTTTGTATTTTGGTCGATAATTTCTTTTCTAATTTATTATTATCCATAGTTGGAAATGTTCTATTGGAAAGAAAAATATAAATCAATTCATTTTGAGGATCTATCCAAACACAAGTTCCGGTAAATCCATAGTGCACATAAGTAGATGGAGTTGCTAATTCGGAAATATTACAATCTTTATTTTTATCCAATTCCTTCATATCCCAGCCTATTCCTCTCCTGGAAGACAAGTAATATCTGGTAGTAAAAAGATAGACTGTAGAATAATCAAAATATCTTTTATTTCCATAGAAACCTCCATTTAACATCATCTGCGACAATCTCGCAATATCTCTTGAATCCGAAAATAAACCTGCATGACCACTTACACCTCCCGACATAGCTGCCCACATATCGTGAACACTACCTCTTATAGTTTGGTTTCTCCAATATTTATCTTCTTCAGTAGGAGCTATTTCACTAATAGGAAATTTCATCCATGGATTAAATGTAGTATGTTTTAATCCCAAAGGCTTATAAAAATTTTCACTCACAAAATCATCCAAAGTGGTATCCGTAACTTTTTCTACCATTTCCTTCATTATTATCAATCCCAGATCACTATACTTATAATTTCCTTTAGGTTTGACCGGACTATCAATTATTTTTTGCCATATGGTATCTTTATAATCTCTCCTAAGATACATATCTTCAGCCACTTTTGTATTAAATTCATCACTATAGATTTTGGAATAATACTTGGGAGAAGGAAAAATTTCGCCATTGATGGTATCCAAAGTAGATTTATAAGCAGGAATCCATGGTGTCAGTCCTGCATGATGGCTCAATAAATCTATAATTATCAAATCACTTTTATTTGAATTTTTCAATCCATTATCGATATAATCAGTTACTTTGTTAAAAATATTTATCTTTTTTTCATCATATAGCTTCATTATTGCCATATCAGTAGCTAATACTTTTGTCATTGAGGCAAGATCATATAAATCATCTTCTACCACTTTTTCATTTTGTGTATAATCTGTATATCCATAGCATTTTTCAAATACTATTCGCCCTTTACGAGCTACCAACACCTGACAACCCGGAGCCGACCCATCTTTTATCAAAATATCTGCTATACTATCTATTTTAAAGTTCAACTTTTGACCATCAATACCTACCCTTTCAGGCAGAGAATAACCCAATACACTTGATTTATTAATGATTTGTCCATCACCAAACTTAAAATCATGGGAGACCATTACAGGTAATTTTCCAGAAATAGTTTCCACACCAAGAATTGCCTGAGCAGCAGCTTCCTGCGCACTTTGGTCATTTTCAAAAGCTTGCAAAATACAATAATTATCATCGAACAATGACAATGCATAAGGAGTGTTGAAATTTACTACATAAAGATGAGTTTTCTTATTCAACTCATTAAGCAAATTCAAACTTGAGGAACTAAGGCCAAAATTCAGAGATGATTTTTTATTCAAACCATAAAGACAAACAATTATCTTATCATATTCCTTGAGTTTATTAAACAATTTATTGGCTGTTCCATCATCCATTAGCAATGGAGCATTCAGTATTTCAGGATCAAAATAACTCTTAATTCGAGATTCAAAAATGGTATTTTCTGATAATCCAAGACTTAAAATTGCAATTTTATCATCATATTCTTCAGGCAAAACAGGAATATAGGAACTCTTATTACCCAATGCTATCAAGGAGTTTTCATATAGCCGGCTCTTCAAAACATAAGCTCCCGGAGAATTTATATCTTCATCGAGTCTATCAGTAACCACAGGCTTATAATTAGAGTATCCCTGATCATATTTCGCCATTAATATACGTTTTACGGACTTATCAAGTCTGCTTTCTGATATTCTCCCCTTCTTAACTGCTTTTTTTATCCCATCGAATGCTTTTGCAATATTGTCAGGTAATTCTAAAATATCATTACCTGCAAGAAATGCCAGAACAGAAGCTTCACCACTACTGAAATATGATGACACTCCCTTCATTTCCATAGCATCTGTGATAACCAAACCATCAAAATTCAGAGAATCTCTAAGAATACCTCCAATTATTTTTGATGACAAAGAAGCCGGTATGTTTTTAGTATTGTCGAGAGAAGGGATTTGCAGATGTGCTGCCATTACACTTTTCACCCCATTATCAATTAAAGATTTGAAAGGCATGATTTCAAAATCCAATATTTCTTGTGCCGATTTATCAATTTTAGGTAAATCAAGATGTGAATCTACTATTGTGGAACCATGACCCGGAAAATGCTTTGCACATGCTATAACTCCTGCATCCTGAAGTCCTTTCATATAGGAAACAGATTTTTCAGCCACATTGCTTGCATTATCACCGAATGATCTGTCATAAATAACGGGATTATCAGGATTGGTATTGATATCAGCCACAGGAGCAAAATTGATATCTACCCCAAGCCTTTTTAATTGCCGACCTATTTCCAGCCCCATTTTATAAACCAATTCATTATCTGAAATAGCACCAAGTGTCATTTGCCGAGGGAAACTTATTCCATCGGATAATCGCATACCGAGTCCCCATTCTGCATCCAAAGCCACAAGCAATGGAATCTTGCTAACACTCTGAAATCTATTTGTAAGTTTTCCCTGATCTAAGATATTTCCTTTGAAAAATATTATTCCTCCAATATTGTATTTTTCTATCTGAGACTCAAAAAACTTGGCATCCTTTTCTCCCCAATCAGATTGTGCCCTCAAAACAAATAATTGCCCTATTTTTTCATCTAAAGTCATATCTTTTAATACATTAAATACCCATACTCCTTTATCATCACTCAAAGGAATATTCATAACATTTCCGGGGACAAAAACCAGGATCAGAATAGCGGTGAGGTAATATTTAATATATTTTGTTTTAAATAATAAGTTTTCCATACAATGTACATTTCACATTAAATGTAAAGATAATATATATTATTTTGATTTAAAAATATCCGGATTCAAACTTAATGCTTTATCGTGATATTTTTTCCCATTAACTCTATCTCCAATATTGTAATACAGATTGCCGAGATTGACATAAGCACCTGCATTATCAGGTTGTAGTTGCACAGCTTTCAAGAATAATTCTAATGCCTTGTCATTATTTCCCGAAAAAGCATTTGCAATACCAAATAGCCTCACAGTCTCATAGTCATCTGAATTGATATTATAAGATTTTTGAAGATAAAAAATTGCTTTTTTTAGGTCATTTTTTTGTTCTCCATAATATTTTCCGGCATCTCGTAGTGCAATACTCAAATTTCTCTGAGCATCACTATAATTTGGAACTTTAGCGAGAATTTTCTCATATCCTTCTATGGCATTTTCATAGTTTTTCAAAAAATATTCTGCATTGGATTTCAATAGTAATGCATTGATATATTGAGGATGGATTTTCAAAGCTTTATCAAGATAACCTATGGCTTCATTAAGCATCTTTTTTTTCGCGTTATCATCTTTTTCTTCACTTGCAGCATCTATCAGACTTCCACCGGCAGCATTGAGGGCTTTGGCGCTATTCGAAGATGTTTTCACATCGGTGGTATAAAGAGTAAAATCATTTTTCCATACTGAATTCCGAGTTATGGTTTTAAAGCTAAAAAGTGCAAAAACCGGTATCAAAATAAATAAAATACTCAAATTTATTTTTTCATATAATTTATAAAAAAGATAACCTAAAACTATAGCAAATCCAAGTGATGGCATAAATAAAAAACGCTCTGACATAAAAGTACCTACGGGAAAAACTATATTGGAAACTATAGATAATGTTATGAGGTAAAACAAAATTCCAAATGATACAATCTTATTTTTTCTGATATCTCTGACTATTAAAAATATCAGTCCAATATAAATTAAAATGCTTAACCATACCTGCCAATCAGATAATAACATCACTGGTATTTGAGCAGGATAATAATCATTTGTCAATGGATGAGGAAAAAACAAAAGGACAATATACTTAGCTAAGACAAAAAAAATGGTACTTATTTTTTCAATGAAAGTAAACCTTATTAAATTATCTCCGCTGTATTTCAGGAAAGGATTATTCATTAATTCCATACTATCATCCCCAAAATCAAAGCCCAAAATACTGGTTCTTACAATCATAAATACAACAGTAGCAACCAAATATGGAATCATCAATTTAAAATAAGAAAAGTCATTTTTACCAAAAAATAAAAATGCAATAATAGGCACAATAGCGATAATTGTAATCGAATTTTCCTTTGAAAACAAGGCTAATGTAAATGCAATAAATGAAAATAAGATATTTAGATTTTTCTTATTTTTTATCCATTTAACAGAAAATATTATTGCGAGTACACTGAAAAGCATGGAAAACAACTCATCTCTTCCTTTAATATTGGCAACTACTTCTGTATGTACAGGATGAAAAAGGAAAAATAATATCATAAAAAAAGCCATTGTTGAACCAACATTTGAATTATCATTTTTTGACAGCAATAATTTTAACATATAGAATATTGATAGACATAAAATGATATAAAACAAAATATTGATAAGGTGGCTAAAAAATGGATTCAATCCAAAAAACTGATATTCTATTGCAAAACTAATAGGAGAAAGCGGTCTGTACCTCCCTCCTGACACTAATTTATCCTTACCCTCTTTTTTAAAAAACCCATAAAAAGTATCATGTGTCAACAAGCCTGGAATACCCTTAATTCCTTGCTTTGTAAACATATTGTCGGTAATTACTATCGAATCATCCTGGGCATATTTATTAGTAAGAGTATTAGCATAAAGCAATGCCGAAAAAATGACAATCATTAAATAAAACCACTTATCATGATTTGATTTAACAGCCGACACAACACTTTCAACAGGCTCAAAAACTTTAATATCATTTTTTTTCTTACTCATACAATCTTCAAATTAAATTTCAAAATTATAAAATTAATCCGGGATTGATAATTATATTGTTCGATAATTTGAATAAAAGAAAAATGTTAGCGGTTTTTCATTATTATTAATGAGTGCAGATATTAAATCTCCAATTTTAATTTTGGTAATAAATGAAATACAAAGAAAAAGCACTACCATTATTAATGTGTTGATTAAAACTATAAAAAAAGTTAGTAATTAATTTTAATTGAAAATATAAAACAATCAATAAACCGATATTATTAACTGCAACAAATCAATATTTTTATTGTAATAAGAATAACTATTGTTCAAAAATATTATTTTTATGAATCCTTTCAATTCAATAAGGATAATTTAATCAAAATATAATCACACAATATGAAAACATTATTTGATGGGATAAAAAGATTCAGAGAAGAATATTACAAAAAGCACGAACAACTTTATGCTGAACTCCATGATTCACAAAGTCCTCACAGTCTTTTTATTACATGTTCAGACTCCAGAGTACTTCCTGAAATCATCACTTCTTCAATTCCAGGTGAATTATTTATCATAAGAAATATAGCCAATATGGTTCCCATATATCACAATTCTGAAGATTATCTCTCAGTTCCTTCAGGTGTGGAATATGCAGTAGAAATTTTGAATGTGCAAAATATAATTATTTGTGGACATTCCAACTGTGGTGGAATAGCAAGTATGATGAACCCAAAAATAAATTTAGAAGAACTAAAATTCACAGCAAAATGGTTGGAACTTGGAAAAACTGTCAAAAACAAAGCAAATGAATTGCACATTAGCGACCAATCTCAAAATATATATGAAACAGCTGAAAAACTAAATGTAATTGAACAAATGGAGCACCTAAAAACTTATCCATTTGTATCGGATAGACTGAAATCAAACAAGCTCAAAATATATGGATGGTATTATAAAATAGATACAGGAGAAATTTATAACTATGATAAAGCAAAAAACACCTTTGAACTTATAGATTAAAATTTGAATAATAAAAAGTAAATTCCAATGATCAAATATTTTTCCCTCACTGCCGGGGAAGGCATTTTACAAAATGATATTAAAATAGTTCCGGAAAATATAATCTGGGTCGATCTCATAGCTGCGACTAAAGAAGAAAAAATATATGTTGAATCGATTTTTAAAGTAGAATTGTTTACAAAACAAGAGATTGAAGAAATAGAAACAAGCTCAAAATATGTGGAAACAGAAGGTGAGATCGGAATAAATATAAATTTCATAAAAACTGATGATGATCATTTAAGAAATGAAGCAGTTTCGTTTATTATAAATGGAAATATTCTGATTACACAAAGAGACTTAGAATTCAGAGCTTTCGATGACACTTACAAGAAATTAAAAACCCACAAAGTTTATGATGGAGATGATATCTATATTTTACTTCTGGATACGAGAATAGACTATGATGCTGACCTGATAGAATCTGTAACTGCAAGAATAAATGCAGTAAGTAATGACATACTACTCGATAGAATATACAATCAGGACATGCTTATAAATGTAGCGAAACTTCAAAATAAAATAATAGTAATAAGGGAAAACATAGTCGAAAAACAACGCATAATATCAGCAATGATGAAAAGCAAATTGTTCCCAAAGGAGGATTATGAGGTTATGGCTATCATGCTTTCAGATATCAGTTCCCTCCTCGATCATACAAATTTTAATTTCGAAAGACTTGAATACCTCCAAAATACATTCTTGGGTTTAATCGACATGGAACAAAACAAAGTTATAAAGCTTTTCACAGTATTGACAGTTATATTCATGCCGCCAACACTGATAGCGAGTATGTATGGAATGAATTTCAAATTTATGCCGGAATTAAATTATCATTTTGGATACCCACTTGCACTTATCATGATGTTAGGTTCATCTATGCTAACACTGTGGTTCTTTAAAAGGAAAAAATGGATATAATCAAATATTCAATATATTATGGTAAATAATTATAAATAAATATGAGCAAAGAAATAAAAATAAATCCTGAATTGAATAAAAATGAAAAATATGCTGAGTTGATCCAACAAATTTTAAATTTAGTTCAGGGAGAAAAAAATATCATTGCCAATATGTCAAATATTTCAGCAGCACTAAAAGAGAATTTCAATTGGCTTTGGGTAGGATTTTATCTGGTTGACAAAGCAACAAATGAACTTGTTTTGGGTCCATTTCAGGGACCTGTTGCATGTACCAGAATTGCTTATGGCAAAGGTGTATGTGGTACATCATGGAAAGAAAAAAAGAGCTTGCTGGTTCCAGATGTACATAAATTTCCAGGACATATTGCCTGTTCCAGCCTCTCAGTATCTGAAATAGTCATACCTGTATTAAATTCTAAAAACGAAGTCATCGCCATTTTAGATATTGATAGCCAGCATTTTAACACCCTTGATGAAACCGATGTAAAAAATCTTGAAACCTTTGCAGAAATTGTTGCTAATATGTTCGAAGGTTAAGTAGTCGCTCCTTAAAATAACGATAAAGTATTAAATATCAATAAAATAAAGGTAATAATATTATGATAATATTGCAAGAAATGTTATATTTGTGGTATAAAATCTTGTAAAAATGATAGGGAAATCACCAAATCAACTCCAAAGAAATCTATTCAATCCATTGTTGAGTGATTTTATAGATGGGAGTCACGAATCAGTATTTTTAGCAAACAAAATAGATTGGAATTATTTTGAGAAAACATTTGGATCATTGTATTCACATACGGGTCAAAGAGCAATGCCAATAAGATTTTCGGTAGGATGCTTGTTACTCAAGCGACTATATAATCTTGGGATGAAACACTTGCACAAGCATGGGTAATGAATCCCTATATGCAATATTTTACAGGAGAAGCACATTTTAAACATAAATTTCCATGTGATCCAAGTGATTTTGTACATTTTAGAAAACGCATAGGAATAGAAGGAGTAGAAAAGATATTTGCATATTCGGTAAAGATACATGGCAAGGAATCCAAAGACAAAAAGATGTTATCAGATACTACGGTACAGGAAAATAACACTACCTTTCCCACTGATGCAAAATTGGCAAACAAATAATAGATAAGTGCAACAAAATAGCTTTAGAACAAGGGATAAAACAACGGCAAACATATTCGAGAATCAGTAAACAATTAATGAGAGATTCTACAATGCTAAGCATCCCAAAAGAGCAAAAAAAGCCAAGAAAGCACAAAAGAAATTAAAGACAATAGCTGGAAGACAGATTAGAGAGTTGGAGCGCAAACTTAACCGGAGGTACTGCAATCAAAATTAAAAGAAATAGAAGAAATATTTAAACAAGTACTTGAACAAAAGAATGATAGTAAAAATAAAATTTATTCATTACACAAACCATATACCGCTTGTATAGCAAAAGGCAAATCCTATAAGCAATATGAGTTTGGAAATAAAATAGGGCTAACAACTACAACAGGTAAAAGAATTATCATCACAGCCATAGAAGCTTTTAAGGGCAATCCTCATGATAGTAAAACGATAGAACCATTATTGGAACAAAACAGAAAGTTACATGACCATGAACCAGAAGAAATAATTTATGATAGAGGAAAAGGGAAGACCAAAATAAGAAACACAATAATCTCAACCCCTAAACCACCCTTAAAAAGTGATACAAATTATCAGAAAAGTAAAACAAGAAAGAAATTTAGAAGAAGAGCAGCCATAGAAATCAGTAATAGGACATTTAAAAACACAGTTTAGAATGGGACAGAACTATCTACATATGGCGAAAATTCTTCAAAAATAAATGCAATGTTAGCAGCAGCAGGATGGAATTTTAAGAAAATGATGGAAAAACTTAAAAGATTTTTCTTGGCTCTATTGGATTTTAAGAGCTATTCTCAGTAAATCAATTTTTAAGTTCCATTTTTAAGTTCTTAAGGATTGACTAAGTAAATATATTACCAAATAACGTTCATTTTGTTCAATGTGGCAAAAAATCTCAGTGCTTCTTAGTGCCCTAAGTGGTTCAAAAAAAGAAAATCCTCAGTGTCTCTTAGTGTCCTTAGTGGTTCAAAAAATCTAATAATTTAAAACCACTAAGTTCACGGAGGATCACTAAGATAAAATCCAAATCACTTAATCTCAGTGTCTCTTAGTGTCCTTAGTGGTTCAAAAAAAGAAAAATCTTAGTGTCTCTTTGTGCTCTTAGTGGTTCAATAAAAAGAAATCTTAGTTATTTCCATATCCATCAGGATCACCAAATCGATAAATAATATCAATTTTGTCAGACCTAGAAATACTTCCTGGATTCAAGCCCAATTGTCCTTCAGGAATTTTCTTATTAAGTGAATTAAAATATTCAATCCAAGCAGGAAAATACTCATCACTCCCAATAGGTTTAAAAGTCATAGGAGACAATTCAAAACAAGGCTTTCCTTCCTGATTATAAACAAAATACACAAGCTCAGAGCAATAGTATTTATCATTTTCGATATCATAAATATCATCATAAGCCTTATCTATAAAACCCTCTATGTTTTTCAAATCATTGACTAAACCAAAAGTATCTTTCAATCTTCCCACAATCACCTTTGGTCTCCCTGCATAATCATAATATCTATCCAAAAAATCCTCTGCTGAAGTGTAATGCACTTTACCTCCAATAGCCTCTACTACCATCAATTCTCCATTTTTCTTTGCTGCAATTCCAACATGTGAAAGTTTACTTCCCCTATAACCAGATGTCACAGACTCTATTGCGTCACATAATCCACCACAATCCAAATCCTGAAATAATAAATCCCCCTCCCTAATAAAATCAAAACCCTGAATAACCGGAACATTCATAACCAAATCAGAATCATATTTAAGGCTATTTTTTTGTAAAACCTTAATATCAGGATCTACTTTCATTATTAGTTTTCCCTTAGAATCAAATAGATTTTTAATGCTAAAAATGAACTGCTCTTTGGAGCCTTCAATCTTCAAATTGAAATATCTGGTATTCATTCCATCAGATAATGACATAGGAAGATCAATGGTAAACGGCTTATTTTTTTGGTTAACCTCTATCAAAACATTATCAGCATCATATTTCCATTTGATATCCAATTCAGGATATGACTTTCTATATAGCCATTGAGCAAAGAAACTACGCATATCTTTACCTGTAACACCATTGACAATATTGACAAAATCTTTGGTAAGTGCATTACCATTTTGATATGTCAAATAATATTTTTCTAAAGATTTATAGAAATCATCATCTCCTATTTTATTTCTAAGCATATGAAGTAACCATGCTGCCTTTTCATAGGAATTAGGATTAAGTAATTCGTTCCAATCAGTTATGGTAGTATCGATAATGGGATTCGGATTTACAAAATTATAATTTATCACTTTCTCTCTTTCACTCTCCATCCTTCGCTTAAATACATTATCCCCATACTTATTTTCAATATAAAGATCAGCGAGATAAGTAGCAAATCCCTCACTCAACCAAATATGATGCCAATCTAATTCTGTAACAGAATTCCCAAACCATTGATGAGCCACTTCATGGGCTATCAAATCCTCAACTTGCTTCATTCCTGTCACTGAATTTTCAAAATAAAAGATATTGCCAGCATTTTCCATTCCACCATATCGGGTTTTAGATTGTATATTCACGAGTTTCTGATAGGGATATTCACCTATTTTGTCAATATAAAATCGAAGTGCCTCTACCGAAGATTCATAATCTGAAAGTCCTGCATCTGAATTTCCCGAGAATATCAAAGAACTAACAGGAATTCCATCTACTTCTCCATAATTTTTACCTATAAAATCTGCCACAGCTATAACCATTACTTTGGTAGGTAGAGCAACATCGGTTTTAAAATGAAAATAATTATTATTATCGGAAATAGCTTTCTCTTCGATTAATTTACCTGATGCCACAACAGTATAATGCGATGGAGCTTCAATTTCAAATTCCACCAATGCTTTATCTGAGGGATGATCGATGCACGACAACCAATTTTGTGCTCTATCAGGCCAATTATCGCCAAAAAAACATCTATGCCCAAATTTATTTTTGGATATTATCAATCCATCATAAGGAATTCCGGAATATTTAATTACATATTCTGATGTATCTCCTTTAGATGAAGCTTCTCTTATCCACAATTTATTTCCTATTTGTTCAAAATCCACTTCATATTTTCCCTTTCCAACATAAAGTGTTGTCATACCAAATTTTCCTGCTTAGAAATCAAATTCTGTGATAAAAACTGTCAATATCCTTCTTGGAAAAACAATTTTATATGTGCCTCTACTTCTATTTCATCAGTAGTATCCGAAACAATTCCACATCTATAGCTCAACACATCCAAAATATCATATTGAGGATTCTGTATATTTACCTGCGAAAATATCCTTGTAGTCAGGAAAATTAATAAAAAAACAATGATTTTTTCATCTGATTCCATCTTTTACAACAATATAATCATTTGATCTAAAAGCAATATTAAATTGCCTAACATCAATCTACAATCTCAAACTCAACTCTTCTGTTTTTAGACCTTCCCATTTCTGTAATTGGCTACTATCTATTGATTCTGACTCTCCATAACCCTTATATTGCAATCTTTGAGGATTGATTTTATTATATATCAAATAATTATAAACAGCCTGGGCTCTTTTCTCCGACAAGTCAAGATTATAATTCAAGTCTCCACTATTGTCGGTATATCCATTAATAATTATTTTCATTTGATCATTATCTATCAATAAATCAAGTAAATTTTCCAGTTCTACTTTTGACTTTACAGTATCTAACTTGGACGAATTATATTCAAAAAATAAATTATCTAATACAACAGGATTTTTAATCTCCGAATTTAATCTATTTATCTTTTGCAATAATATTTTGAATTCAAATGGATTGGTAATTGTATTTTCATCCTTGATATTTATCCTCTTAGAATTGAATAAATAACCAGGCTTTTCTATGGTTACATTATAATCTCTACCTATCTTCAATGGATATAAGAAAGTTCCTCCAACAACATTTTGGCTCACTAATTCTGTCCCATTGTCATTATCATATATCTTAATCATAGCATCCAATAATTCCCCGGAATCATAATCTTCAATCACTCCTTTTGCATAGGTCATTTTTTCAGGTTTGATACTTTCCGGAACATCAAAACTATAAATATCCAATTCCAGTTGCCGTTATTTCCTATCCGAACTAAAATATCCGGTAGTACCATCAAGAGGGCTTTAAAATGTTCTTTCCATTATTTTCAGTATTCAAAGGATATCCAAGATTTTGCACATCCGACCATTTATTTCCTATTTTTGAGGCGGGTTTATATATATCTGTTCCGCCCAATTTATTCTTCCATTGGAGGTAAAATACAATGTATTTCACTGTGATGTATGAATGAGCCCGTTCATCAAACTTTGTATTGATAGTGGTATCCAGACATGCAGAAAGTTTCCCAATGTATTCCATCTTTGGAATTGCTGACCCATATATCCTTTCCTCCAATACCTCCGGGACTATCGCTAACAAAATATAGTGTTTTGCCATCAGCAGAAACTGAAGGTTGAGATTCATAGAAACTGGTATTAACATTATTATTGAGTTTCTGAGGAAAAGTCCAGTTTCCATTTTTATAATGAGGATATACAGATCACATCCTCCTTCAATATTACTTGCAGTACATCGGGTAAATATCATAGTTTCCATCGGAAGTCAAAGTTTGCGTTCCCTCATTTTGAATCGTATTCAACGATAGTCAAAGCAGCAGACCAAATGGAATCTGTAAGCTTAGAATAATAAATATCTTCCTGATCATCAACCCTGCGGGTAAATACTATTTCTTCTTTATCTCCAGTCAGTACCGGCAGATATTCACTCATTGTAGTATTGATAGAATCTCCAAGCCTTACCGGATTTATGTCCAATTTGTTGTTCATGGTATTGACAAGATATTCAAGCTTTGGAATTTTTTGCCATACTTTTTTTTTATATGTTCATTTTTAGATTTTGTTTTATTCCCGAAATTTTATAATTTTCCAATGCCCTTCATAATCGTTATTTTTTTCATAAACAGTAAATAATGAATAAATATAAGGATTGGGTTTGAATCTATATTTAGGATATTTTCATAATAACCTGCTGATTTGGAATACTTTCTTTTCAGAATAAATACTCGCCAAATACATTGCAGGTTCAGTAAAATTTGCCCCATCTCAAGACATTTGGAAAAATTCTTTATAGATTTATCATAATCTTTAGACTTGAAATATTTGACCTTTATCAAAAACTTTTTTTGTCTTTTTATTAATTTGTGTTTGGCTTACAGGTTGTGAAAATTATATTTTCATTTGATGTCAAAAATATAATAAACACAAGTAAATTCAATTTTTAAATATTAAAGAAATACAGATTTATGCACATAATATTTTTGTAATTTAACTAATTAACAGTGATTATAATGACTATAAATACATTATGATTTTTATAATTCAATATTTTAATTATGATAAATGCTTCAATGCCAATTTTAATAATGCTTCGACATTATCGATTTGTGGATTACTCTTAAGGGATGTATTCAATACCTGCTCCTGCCTTAGCCTTACTAATTCCCAATGCCAATAATGCCAATGCTTCCTCTGATATTGACCTTTGATCCGACAATTGAGCAACTGTATCCTGAGTAGATATTTTTGAAAACTTATCTTTCAAATCAAGTATAATTCTCTTTGCAGTTTTGATTCCTATCCCTTTACATTTTTGAATACCAACTCATTTTCACTCACTATAGCATTTATAATTTCCTGTGGTGACATCGATGATAAAATGATTTGTGCTGTGGTTGCTCCAATTCCTGAAACAGATATCAGTTTTTCAAACAATTGTTTTTCTTCTCATCGAAAAAACCATAGAGAGCCATCGCATCTTCCTTACCAATAAATAGGTAAATAATCAGCCCTTCAAATTCTCTATTTGTGAATATGTATTAAGGCTGATATTGATATGATATCCCACACCATGGCCGTCGAGATAAACATAGGTAGGAGTCTTATAGGCTATTTTCCCTGATATGTATGCATTAATTGCTTTATTTTTTATTGTTAATTAAAAGTTGATTTATTGACTTTTCAAAATATTGAAATATTTATCCATAATTAGTCACATATTATTAATCACGCTTATCAAAGTCGTCATTTGATATTTTTTCTTCCCACTATATCCACATCTTCATTTAACCTGCAATGATAAGTATATATTTTGAGAGACACAAAAATATCACCTATTTTGCTAATATCAATTCAATTTAAAGTAAAAGAACTTATCATATCTTACTTTTATTGAAATAATAATTTCTGCTTATTCTTTAATAAACACAAAAAATCTCGGCCATCACAACATCGCTACCATTATTTGCCAAATAATATATTTATTTCAATTTTTAATAAATAATTAATATGATTTATTTGCATTATTAAAAAATTTATTTACATTTACATTTAAACGTATTCCTATGAAAACATCAATTCAATCTCAGACAAAGAGAATATTTTTCATTTTATTTATGGTATTTTTATCGATATTGCAAACCAATGCACAGACAGAACCACCGACACTATATTTTGATGGGGTACAACCCAATTGGTTATATATTTCCAAAGATACCAATTTCATACAATCTCCAGTCGATCCTTATTCTTCACCATATTGGGGCAGACAACCTCAGGATATATTATTTGATTCTTCCGGCATATATGTATTAGAGATATGCGCATCTCAAAGTCCCTATGGTGGCATGGAAGGCTCAATACTGCACAAACTCGATATGGATAGCGGTGAACCGATATGGATAAATTTCAATAACACCTATGTCGGTAATATATTTCGTGAATTCTATACCAATGACTGCATTAGGTTATTAGATGAAGATAAGTTAGAGATAATAGGTTATCGGGATATCGACACCATAGATTTTACACAACCTCAATTTTGGGGTTTCAATGGTAGTCCGGTCAAAAGGGTTATAAATAGATCAAGTGGTATAAGTGAAGAAGTGATATGTAGTCAGGATAGTTTCAGATCATTTATAAATATAGTAGGACCCGGTTATAATAAGTTATTTTATTTATCTGACAATGAAATAATACAAATTTCCAAATTAGAAAAATATGATAATGATTCTATGATAAATGATGTACAATTCTACGATATAACCGACCAAATGAAAATAGATACCCCTTATTACAATAATATAGAATACAATACTAAACTAAATATATGCTGTTCAGATGTCATATTGCCACAAGTAGCCTTTATAGGTCAAGATACACTTGCTATAACATTTGGGAAAATCGATACTTTGGAAGAAGAAAACTCACCTTCAGAATTTCAATTGAGATATTATGATATTTCAGATAAAAATAACTTTAAGCTAATATATCAAAAAGACCTTAGAGATATTATTTATTTCCCTCAGGAATCAAACAATGAAGATATCGATTTTACAATAAAAGATGGGAATATCTTTTTAACTCAGGAATGTATCGAAAACAAATCACCACTGGTAACTTTCTTTTGGATGACTTGGTTAAACAAGAAAGGAGAAGTACTGAGTAAAGTATATAAAATTAAAGACAATAATTCCGGTGAGTATTACTCAGAATTGAAACCTATAGGAGTATTAGAAGAAGAGGCATATTTTACAGCTAAATTAAATGATTATACATATCACATTTTAAAATGCTCAAAAAACTCTGATGAAATGGAATATGTAGGGAAATTACAAGTATTAAACAAAACAGCCATAAAGAATATTTATCTTTGGAAATCACTATTGCTACCATCAAATAAAATTCTTATGGAATTCAATGTATATAAATACAATGACTTAGATAAAAGAACAAATTTTTCCTATTATTATAATTTCAATTTAGAAGATTTGAATATTTTTACTAAAACAAAAGAAACTTATATACAAAATGAACTTCAAATCACTCCAAACCCATCACAGGATTGGATTGATATACAATGCAAACACGAAGGTAATGTTCAAATCCAGTTAATTGATATATATGGCAGGATATTGAAGACTGAAAACCAAATAAACAGTGATGATTTGAATATGAATATTTCTGATTTAAGTGCAGGAATGTATATAATTAGAGTATTAGACTCTAATGCAAAAATTACAGGAATAGGGAAAGTGATAAAATATTAGAATATTAAGTAGAAGGCGGAGAATTCAACTCTGCCTTCTTTTATTTTCATTTCACAATATCAATTTTGCCAATTGCAGTTTAAAAATCACAAAAGCCATTAATTTTATTACATCATAGCTATTGAAAATCAAATATTCATTATTTTTGTAAAAAAATTATAAACATGAATTTAGAATTTAATGATATTGATCAGGCATTGCAATATTTTGAAAATAAAAATTTTTCAGAAAAAGCAGAAGAAGAATTTATGGCTTCTTATCCGAGCATTTTGAGCTACCTAACTTCCAGCCAATTTGAACCACTTACCGAGGACGAATTTCTCATCCTAATGTTTGATGCCATGGTAATACTCAAAGCTTACCAGAACAAACTCGGAAAAACTATTGATCCTGATGGTGATTTAATAGAAAAAACTGAAACTACTAATTGGGACAATTTCGAAGAATTGGGAAAAATGCCATTAGAAGAAAAAATGTTTGAACTATTCGAAGACGATGACTCTCCTTTGGCAGAATTTATAATCTCAACACTCGAAGACGAAGATGAGGAAGAAGAAGATTCCAATGACGAAATAAATTTCGTGGTAAAAGAAATCATATTTATCTCACTGAAAACTATTTCAGATTGTATAAAAGAATCAGATTTATAAAGTAAAACATACAATTTATTTTTTTTCTTTTCAGAATAAAAGTAAATATACCTGATTATATATTAAGTAATTATTTAATATATTTCATTTAAAACAGAAGTTAAAGAAATGTTAAAAAAAATTTTTTTAATATTAAAAGAAGTCAAAATTTTGAATTTTTAAATTTATTTTTATACTTTCGTCCTATCATTTATTAATGCAAAGCATATGACAAGAAAATTATACATTTTTTTATTATTAACAATCACCTATTTCACCGCATTTAGTCAGGTGACTTTTGATAGGTCTTCAATAGATACATCATTTACATTTGATGATGAAGCATTGTTAAATATATATCTTACAATCACGATACAAGAACAAACTGTATATTGGTCTCTGGAAAAGGCGCTTCAATATTTCAATTCAGAATGGCAATCCTGGGTATGTGATTCCAAAATTGTTATGCATTCAACAAAGACCAATGTCCTGCCAGTATTAGTAATGTTTTGCAGCAGGTGCTACTACACTTTGGACAATACATTTTTTAGCTCATTCTGTTCAGGATTCAGCTATAGTGGTATTCAAAATATATGATGACAATACATTTACTAATGTTGTGGATTTAATTACCGATTTTTGTTAACATATCAGCACAAAGTAAAACTAAGAATATAACTGGTAATAGTTCTTTGGTAATATATCTAATCCTACTTCGACAGATTGTTTTATGATTGGAAATAATAATTCCAAAACAGGTAAAGTCAAGTATATAATTTAATTGGTAAAAAAATCAGAACTTTTTGAAAAGTCAAATTCTTATTATATAAATGATTTGAGGGATGGAATATATATTGTAAATTATGATGTCAAGGAAAAATACAAAAAGTTTCAAGATTAAAGATAGTACAACAAAGACCATGTATTCGTACTACAAATAATTGATAAACCCAAAAGGGGTTCAAATTTGAACCCTTTTTATTTTATCTAATTGATATCCATATAACTCTCGATAATATTCATAACATTGACGTCAGAATTATTAAAACTTATATTCAAGTCTTTATCCTCATACGATCTAACTTTTTTATAAATTTATCAATAGTTTTTTTAGGAAAAGTATCATCTTTTTCATAAAAAGCTCTTTCATTTTCCAAGTCCAATGAAGACTCATAACATGATCCCGGAAGTTGTTCAAAATCATCCAATCTATCTTTAGTACCTTCTCCTGATTCAACATACAAAGCTGAAGACTGAGACAGAGAATTTTCATCCATCAACCCATCTTTAGCAGCTAACACTATTCCCGCAAGCAAATGATACAAATCTGCCGAACCATCAGCAGCTCTGTATTCAAATGTTTGTTTTCCCACCACGTAAGGAATATCATCATTTTGTTGAGGGTTAGCTATTTTAAGCATATTAGTACGAGCAACCCATGCCAAAGGAATCCTTATAAGTGCAGCTCTGTTGCTATATCCCCAGCATATTCTCGTTGGAGCCTCTTGATTTTTCACCAATCTCAGATACGAAACAGGAATAGTATTTCCAAATGCTGTCAATGATTTTGCTCTCTTAAGAATTCCTGCCATCATTTTTTTTGCCTCATCACTTATCTCCTCACCATCTATAACTATGTTTTTACCGTCTTTTTCCAATAACATGTGAATATGCAATCCATTTCCTGCTTTACCCTGAAGCAATTTTGGAGCAAAAGTCACCCTAAGATTATGTTTATTTGCAAGCATTCGCAATATCCATTTGGCAATTATGAGTTCTTCAACAGCTTTTTCCACTTCTACAGGTAAAAATTCTATTTCATGTTGTTCATAGTATTTATCACCTTCAGAAAAACATCCTACTTCAGAATGTCCATATTTGATCTCACCACCACATTCAGCAATCAAAAACATTGCTTCCTTCCTCAATTCTTCATATTTTGTAAAAGGCTCTGAAGAATGATATCCTTTTTGATCTTTCAAAATATAAGACTCCTGCTTATCACCTATCACATAATATTCCAATTCTCCCATTGCCTTAAATTTGTATCCTGTTTTAGATTCAAAATCCAAAATAGATTTTTTCAAGATATTTTCAGGAGCTGTTTCCATTGGCAATCCATCTTTGGTAAAAAATGAACACAGAATATCAACAGTAGATCTCGATTCAAAAGGATTTACAAAAGCAGTATTGTATCTGGGTATTATATACAAATCTCCCTGTCCTGCCTTAATATCAGAAAAAATAGATGAGCCATCGATTCGCTCACCGGTAGATAATATATTTTCAAGATATTCCTTATCTGTAATAATAATATTTACTGTCTTCAATTTGCCATCTTCACCTACATATCTGAAATTGATAAATTCGATATTATTATCTTCAATAAACCTCACAATATCGGATTTTGTAAATTCCTTAGGGTTTTTATTCAGATATTGCGCTATCTTATTTCTTCCTACCGAAAGATTAAATTGTAACATATACTAAAATTTAAAATTGCTTAAATATAACTTGTTTCATTTTATCAAATTCTTCCCTATCAAAAAGCCTTGTCAAATAAATAATTTTCCCTTCTCTGTCAATAATCACATTTCTGGTCACACCTGCCTCCTTTTCGGCATACATTGAAAATATCTCAGCACCAGGATCCATAGCCAAAGGATATGTTATATTCATTTTATTTGCAAAATCTTTAACAGTTTGTAATGGTTCATCTCTGTCTATACCAATGAGAACAAAATCTTCATCACGAAGTAAACTATAGATTTCATTTTCTATAAATGGCATCTCCTTCCTACATACACTACACCAACTTGCAGTAAATTGCAACATAACAACCTTTCCTCTTAAGATTTTAAATCAAAAACTATCACCATTGGCTAATAAAGTTGCAAATTCAGGAAGCCCATTTTGTCTGTTTCCACAATATATCCCCTATCCTGTCATAAGAAATATTGATAGAAGATATTATAGAAATAAAAATCAGTATTATTATCGATGTTTTCAATTTTAACGTACATGCAAATGTAAATAAATAATAAGTATCTAAACAATCAAAACAGTATTCATAGCTATAAATATCAGAATATTTAAAATAAAAATAAGAGTAAATATTTTATTTTTAGAAAAAAAAGCTATCTTTACACTCCGATTTTTAATTTTAAATTTTTAAAACGAAAATGAGACAATATGAAGTAACTTTCATCGTCGATCCCGTACTGTCAGGCGATGAAATAAAAGAGACAGCTCAAACATATGTGGATATGATCCAGGACAATAGCAACAATATTGTACATGTGGATGAGATGGGTTTGCGTCAATTAGCATATCCCATTAAAAAAAGAACTACGGAATGTATTGTGTGAATTCCAAAGTGATGATAGCACATTCTCTAAGTTAGAACTTGCATTGAGAAGAGATAGAGAGAATTATGAGATTCTTGAGTTTGAAATTGAACCAAATATAATTGTGGAATACAATGAAAAAGAGAAAATGGCCTAATTGGTAAAAAAAGATTCAAAAGGAAAAATTGAAAGAAGAAGTGAAGAAATTAAAAGAGAATGCTGTTTTACAAATCAACTCCAGAGCCTAAAGCTCAAGAAGAAGAATAATTTTTCAAAATTTAAAATCATTTATTATGGCAAGTAAGAGAAGACATAAAATTTCTGAATAACCCAAATATTGGTAAAAAAAGAAAGAAATATTGCAGATTCAAAAAAACTACGGAATCAAATATATCGATTACAAAGACCACAAGTTCTTATTGCAATTCATAAATCCTCAAGGTAAAATATTACCTAGAAGAATCACTGGAGAACTTCATTAAAAATATCAGAAAAAGTTGCTATAGCAATAAAAAGAGCAAGACATTTAGCCATCACTTCCATTCGTTGCTGACAATCTTAAATAAATCCCTATCAAAAATTAGGTGCATTTAATTATTTAATTGACCAAAAGTTAAAAAAAAATGAAAGTTATATTAAAAGAAGATATGGATAAATTAGGAGGAAAGTATGATGTAGTCGAAGTTAAAGATGGCTATGGCAGAAATTACTTAATTCCAAAAAAACTTGCAGTCATTGCAAATAAAACTAATATCAATATACATAGAAAATTTGAAAAAAGCTGAAATCAAAAAATTATCAGATGGTTGATGTATTCAAAGAATATGCAGAAAAAATCGAAGCTAAGTTTTTCAAATTGGTGCAAAAGTTGGTTCTACTGATAAAATATTCGGTAGCGTTACTAATGTCAATTAGCAAATAAAATAAAAGAAGATTTGGATATTGATGTCGATAGAAAAGTAATAGAAATAGAAGAAAGAAGTAAAAATCTCGGAACTCATAAAGCAACTCTTAAACTTCACCCTGAAGTAGTAGCTACTATGACATTTGAAGTAGTTGCTGAGTAAGATAAATAATTAGTGAATGTTTTAAAAGTCAGTATGCATTACTGACAGCTTTTTTTATAAATATCGTGCTAAAAATAATTTAAGTTCGCAAATTATTTCCTCAGAGTCATTTTTAAATAAATTTGACCTGCATCTTTTGTTACGAATAAAGGATATATAACAAATTATAAAAAAACAATATATGAAGTATCCAAAAGTTACTACCCTCGGTGATATAACTATCAGGGATGGTTTTCAACATGAAGAAAAATTTATACCCACTGATGCCAAACTTTGGGTACTTGAGGAATTGATTCTTGCAGGATTCAAAAACAATGAAGTTACTAATTTTGGGAACCCAAAACGAATGCCTCAATTCAAAGATGCCGATGAACTGATGAAGAGGATAAAAAACAGTAAAAGAGTCAAAGAAAAAATAAAAGATGTCACTCTGACTACAATTACCATCAGAGAACAAGCAATAGAAAGGGCGATAAATGCCAGAAAGGAAGGATTTGGCCCGGACAGAATATTGCTCATGGTATCAACAAGTGAACCTCATCAGATAAAAAATTCTGGACTTTCTCTTAAAGATTATTGGAAAATGGCTGAAACATGGATTCAGAAAGCTAAAGATGCCGGTATAAAAATCAATGGAACAGTAAGTACAATTTGGGGATGCCCCATAGCAGGACCTACTGATTTGAATATGGCAATTGATTTCACCAAACGATGGTTTGAAATCGGAGCAGATGATGTTGAACATGCCGACCATGATGGTTCCGCTTCTCCCGACAGAGTATATAAGTATTTTTCAATGCTATTGGATGCTGTAAATAACCCTGAAAAACAAATAGCACATTTTCATACTACCAGAGGTTGGGGACTTGCAAATGTATTGGCTGCCCTACAAGCAGGAATGTCAAGCTTTGAAAGTACAATGGGAGGAATAGGAGGTCAACCTGCAAATTTCATAGATAATATTCCTGTAGCCGGAACAGGAGAATATTATTACAGAGATGCTAATATAACCGGACTTACTTCTACTGAGGACATGGTAGTAATGATGGACGAGATGGGTATAGATACAGGCTTGGACATTGATAGCATCCTTAAAATTGGTACTATGGTAGAGAAAATTGTAGGAAGAAGACTAAGATCTGAATCGATAAAAAATGGAAGAATACCAAAATTTATGAAGTAACACTCCCTTTTACAATAAATAAACTATTTTTGATATAAAAAATATTGGGATTATTGAAAAATGAAAATATTGTCAGTAATCTTTTCTTTGATTTCAGTTTTATCGAAGCCTATCCATGGATTTCACAGTTTTTTCATCCTTTCGTATAAAACGAGATGCTAAATACCCGAAAACCAAAATCAATACTGGTAAATAAATACCTATGGAATCATCAATTTCTCCCTTACTTATCATTGTTTTTGCCTGATTATAAAATAAAACCACAGCAGTAACAACAAGTAAAATTGAAAATACCATCGATAAATAACACAATCTCACCTGAACTCCTCTATTTTTATATAAAAATATGGATATTAAAGCCAATAAACCACCCAATCCTGCGATTATCAACAATACCGGACTATCATAAACATCAAAATCTTTATCCGCTAAAAATCCAGTTCCTGCCACACTACTAATTGCAAATGGAAATTCAAATATTAAAATATATGTTACTACTATTAAAAGTAAAAAAACTGTTTGAATCCTTTGAATCATATTTCTGTTTTATATAATTAATTTAATATTGGCAAATTTAATTAATTTTAATCAACAACAATTTATATTTTTGATTAAAAATACATTTAAAACTAAAATCCTTAAAACAAAAAAGGCTGATAGCCTATTGACTACCTGCCTTCTTATGTGGTACCTCCAGGAATTGAACCAGGGACACCAGGATTTTCAGTCCTGTGCTCTACCAACTGAGCTAAGGTACCTTTAACATATTAAAAATATGTTCTCTCAAAGAGTTTGCAAAATTACTTCCAATTTTTTAATTATACAAATAAATCTTTAGTATTTTTGTAATAATTATTTAATTTTTTGATATAAATGTAGCTTCAGTACTATTTATTTGTAAATTATATTTCATTGATATGAACATCGTACTACTTTATTGAAAATTATAAAACAAAAATTTATATTTTTTATTTATCAAATTTCAAAAACGTATAGTATTGTTTTTCTATAATTTATAATACAAGCTCATTTAATAATTTTATTTGATTCCAAATTTTCTACAAAATGAAAATAAATTCTATAGCTGTCTTATTTGCCATTCCATTCATCATAATTTCTGCAATATCGGGATATATGCTATTTATAAATGAAAATGACAATTATCTTATCATTTTGATAATTTCGATGGTTATATTAATAGCTATTTATACCCTTCAGCCACATATTGATTTCTTGTGGGATAAATCACACCCGAAAATTCTGGACAGTAAAGATAAAATATTTTTAACAAAATTTTCAAGTTTTTATAATAACTTAAATGATGAGGATAAAGTTAAATTTGAAAACAAAATATATGTATTTACCAGAAGTAAAGACTTTAAATTAATAAAAAAAGAAAAGAAAAGAATTACCTCAAGTTTTCAAAATTGCAATTGCAGCCACTTGCTATTCAACTTAGCTTCTATTTACCAAATTTATTTTAAGTCTTTCGATCGTTATTTCGCTTATGAACATCCATTTCCAACTCCAAAGATTCAGTTTCTACATTCTGTCGAAGTTAATATTGAAGATAAATTAGCTATTTTCGATATCGAATCACTAATAAATTCACTTAATTATAACAATAGAATATTCAATATTGGCATTTTTGCTTTCTCAGAAATATTCTTACATCTCAACGAAAATAAAATATTATATACAGAATTGGAAGAAAAAGTATTTTGGGATAAAATAAGTACAATTTCAGGATTCAATAAAGACTACATATTAAATTTAATAGGTTTTATGCCACTAAAACAATTTTCTATATTATCAACATTATTTACTACTTTTACCGATAAATTTGAAACCGAACTTCCAATTCAATATAATGAACTAAAAAAGATATATAATTTTAAATAACAAATAATGCAAATTCCAGATATAAAAGAGATAAAAAACATAAGTTATCCTGAATACAATGAAATTTTATTGGATAATGGTATCCCTTTAATTTACATCGATTCCAAAGACACTGAAGCTTTTAGAATAGATATAGTATTCCAAGCAGGGAGATATTTTGAAAATCATCCGGTTGTAGCAAAAGTCACTTCCAATTTATTGAAAGAAGGCACCACTGATATGGATTCGAAAAAATTTGCAGAATTCATTGATTATCATGGTGCAAGCATTGCTACATATGCAGGAATGGATACTGCATACATTCAAGCTAATTTTCTTGGTAGATATTTTAATGAAATTGTCGATAAACTATTTGATTTAACCACGATACCATTATTTTCAAATACAGAATTGGATAATTTTAAGACCAGACAAATTGAAAAATTAAAAAATGATCTTTCAAAAAATGATGTTTTGGCATTCAGACATTTTACTGAATTGATTTTTGGCAACGATCATCCTTATGGATATAGCTCAACAGTAGAAAATTATAAAAATGTGGAGGTAAGTATGTTAAAAGAACATTTTTATGACTATTATACTCCTGATAATTGCTCCATTTACATCACAGGAGATATTACAAACTCAAAAATAGATTTCTTAAATCAAAGATTTGGAAAAATAAGTCAAAGGAAAAGAAAAAATATTGAAATTCCTTTCAATAATCAAAATGACAATGTAGGTAAATTTAAATATTCAAATAACAGAATTCATCAGACAGCTTTGAGAATAGGGAATAAAACAATATCGAGAGAACACGAAGATTATCCTGGATTCTATATCTTAAATACAATTTTTGGTGGTTATTTTGGTGCAAGATTAAGTGCAAATATCAGAGAAGATAAAGGTTATACCTATGGCATATATTCCACTCTGGACTCACTTCGTCATTCAGGATATTTTGTAATTGGTGCTGATGTAGGCAATGAATATTTAGACAAAACATTAGTGGAAATTTATAAAGAATTAGATATTTTAAAAAATGAATTAGTTGATAAAGAAGAACTGGATTTAGTAAAAAACTATATGAAGGGAAATCTCCTTTCCATGAAAAATGGTAATATGCTATCGATGAATTTAATCAAAACACTCAATTATAATAATCTTGGAAAAAACTATTTCCATCGTCTTGTGGATAAAATTGAAAATATTTCAGCTAAGGAAATACAAGAACTCGCTATAAAATATTTTGATACCGATTCAATGACTGAGGTTTTAGTAGGAAACATATAATTTTATTTGATTATGGAACAATGGGAAATAGATTTCAATTGGTTAAAAATACAACATTTTATAAAAGATAATTTCAAAACAAATTCATTACCTAAGTTAGATACTGTATTATTTATAGTGGGTTTACAAGAATTGGGACAATTGAAAGAAAATTTTACTCATGAGGAAAAACTTGGAATTGCAACTCTGGGCACAATGACTGTTCTAAGTCTCAATGGATATTTTAAAACCATAGGGATGGATGAAGATGGATGGCCCGAATGGGAAGAAATAAAACCTTATGAACCATTGGATGATACAAGCAGAACTAATGAATTGAAAGAATTAATAATAAAGTATTTTGAAACCAATTACGAATTGGAGAATTATGAGCAAGAGATGTAAAAAAAAGTAAATGAAAAACTTTTATTAATTTATCAACAATTTTGAGATTTAATTTTTTTTTCCAATCTTTAAAACTGCTGATTATTAAAAATAATTTCAAGTTGAACTTTAATATCAATATAACTTTAATTAATTGTATTTCTATATTTTATTATATTTTTAAAATACTAAATCAATAGGAAATCATAAAACAATATTTCTCATATATTTTTTTATTAACAATTTTAATTAAGTTATCAACATTATAATAATAGCACATACAGAATTAAAAATTATCGTAAAAAAATTATTTATATTTTTGTAAAAAAATAAGTGAATGCCTGACAAATCTAAAAGATTATCTACAATAAAGGGAGGATTAAGACCCACCGGTATCAATAATGAATTGCTTGAATTAGGAAAAGTAATGCCTCATTCTATAGAACTCGAAGAGGCTGTACTCGGTGCTATAATCATAGACTCAAATGCACTACCATCAATAATAGACCTTATACGCAAAGAAGTATTCTACAAACATGCTCATCAATTAATATTTGAAGTAATAGAAGATTTATTTCAAAAATCACATAATATTGATCTATTAACAGTTCATGAAGAGTTAAAAAAAGCAAAATACATAGATGAAATAGGTGGAGCAAACTATCTGGTAGAATTAAGTAATAAAGTCGGTAGTGCTGCTAATATAGAATTTCATGCCAGAATATTGGTTCAAAAATTTATCCAAAGAGAATTGATTCATGTATCTACCAATATCATCAAAGATTCATATGAAGATACTAAAGATGTTTTTGAATTACTGGATGATGCTGAAAAATCACTGTATGATATCACAGATCAAAACCTGAATACTGCCTATGAAAAATTGGGAGGATTGGCAGCTAAAGTACAAAAGGAAATTGAGGCTTTGAGTATGAAAGAAGAAGGGCTTACCGGTATTTCTACAGGATTCAGTAATCTTGACAATATCACTTCGGGATGGCAAAACTCTGATCTCATTATCTTAGCTGCCAGACCTGGTATGGGAAAAACAGCTTTTGCACTATCTATTGCTAGAAATGCTGCATTAAGTGGTCATTCCGTTGCTGTTTTTTCTCTGGAAATGTCAAAAATGCAACTTACCCAAAGGTTGTTGGCTATGGAATCCGAAATAAACAGCAGAAATATCAGAAATGGTAGCCTGGATGAATTTGAATGGAAAAAACTTCATGAGGCTGTGGAAAGAATGTCAGAAATTAATATTTTTATCGACGATACTCCAGGAATCAATATTTTCGAACTCAGGGCAAAATGCAGGAGAATGAAACAAAATCACAATATCGAATTGGTATTGATAGATTACCTTCAATTGATGTCGTCAGCTCCAAATGAAAGCCGAGGAAACAGGGAACAGGAAATCAGTTCTATTTCAAGAGCTATCAAAGGTATGGCAAAGGAATTGAATGTCCCTGTTATTGCTCTATCACAGTTGAGTAGGGCTGTTGAAACAAGGAGGAAATAAAGGCTCAATTGTCAGACTTGAGAGAGTCCGGAGCTATCGAACAAGACGCCGATATAGTAACTTTTATTTACAGACCTGATTATTATGAACTAAATGAAGAATATGATGGACCAAGAGATATAGCAGAAATTATTATTTCCAAACACAGAAATGGTGCACTTGGAACTGTTGAATTAAAGTTCCTAAAAGAATATACTAAATTCATTGATATTGATAAATCGTTTTCCGATAATTACAATCTCTCCATTGATGATCCAATGAGAGCTGGTAATTTTATTACTAAACAATCAAAAATAAAACTTGGTGATAATAGTGATGATAATGAAGTCCCTTTTTAATTTACAATTTTAATTAATTATTATATGATATTGAATAAATACATTGCCCTATGCGGAATAACATCAAGACGCGGAGCAATAGAACTTATAAAAAATGGTAAAATCTCTGTAAATGACCAATTTAATTTACATCCCGCTTATGAAGTAAAACCTAATGATGTAGTAAAATATAAGGGATCAATTCTAAAACCTGAAACAAAAAAAATATATATTCTTCTTAACAAGCCCAAAAAGACAATAACTTCTCTAAATGATGAAAATGGAAGAAAAACTGTAATAGATTTACTAAAAGACAAAGTTAATGAAAGAGTATTTCCTATAGGAAGATTAGATTATTTGACCACAGGAATATTATTATTGACTAATGATGGAGATCTTGCAAAAAAACTCTCACATCCCAGCCATAAAGTTCCAAAGATATATGAAGCTACATTGAATAAAGAGATCAAAGAATCCGACCTCGAAGCTATAAGAAAAGGGCTGATTCTCGATGATGGACCAGCAACAATAAATTGGATTAAGCCATCAGAAAACGATAATAAAATAATAAATATAGAACTACATATAGGTAAAAATAGAATAGTACGACGAATTTTTGAACACCTTGGATACGATGTCATCAAACTAGATAGAATATATTATGCAGGTTTGACAAAAAAAGGTCTAAAACGAGGTTGGTTCAGGCATTTAAGCCCAAAAGAAATTTTAATGCTAAAACATTTCACATAGTCAAAACTCAATAAAATCATATATTTTTCAGCTATTTTGTTAAATATTTATTAATATTTCAATTATTATATATTTAATTAGATTAATTACAAATAATCCAAAACAATTTTAATTCAATTCCGTTTAGTAGTTATAATTTATTATTAAACTTAAAATAAAATAAAAATGGCTTTTAAATTACCAGATCTTCCATATGCATACAATGCATTGGAACCATACATCGATGAAGCTACAATGATAGTTCATCACACTGCTCACCATCAAGGATATACTAATGGATTAAATGCAGCTATAGAAGGAACAGAATTAGATAATCAATCAATAGAACAAATTTTGTCTAATCTTGATCCAAGTAAAGCAGCGGTAAGAAATAATGGTGGTGGATATTTCAATCACAATTTATACTGGACATTAATGTCACCAAATGGAGGAGGTCAACCAGAAGGCGATCTTTTAAAACAAATAGTAGATACATTTGGATCTTTTGATTCATTCAAAGAAAGTTTTTCAAAAGCAGGTTTAACTAGATTTGGTTCAGGTTGGGCATGGTTAACATTAGATAATGGAGAATTGAAAATAGGATCAACTCCGAATCAAGATAATCCATTGATGCCTTTTTCAGATGTTAATGGTGTTCCTGTTTTAGGAATGGATGTATGGGAACATGCATATTATTTGAAACATCAAAACAAAAGAGCAGCTTATATCAATGATTTCTTCGAAGTTATTAACTGGGAAGAAGTTAGTAAATTGTATAATGCAAATAAATAAAATTCCTTTTATGAGAATTATAAAAAGGTTGTTCAAATTGGACAACCTTTTTTATTTATATTTAGCACCTCCAACTTGTATTTTATATAAGGCAATTCTGATTCAATATCCTGAAATTGAATTTAATTTATATAAATGATTTTAAATTTTCATTCGACCTTGCATCTTGATTTATTTCTTTTGTACAGATTACCATTGAATTTATTATCTTATTATTCTCATCCAACAATGCACTAATCAAACTTCTTAAGGGAAAGATACACGATTTTTTCTAATTCAATTTGAAAATCTTCTAATAATTGATTTTGATACCTATTACAAAAATAAATATTATAAACAAATAAAAAGCGGACTTCGATGAAGTCCGCTTTTTTTATTTGATATTCAGAAAATAACTGAGATATATTATCTATAGAAAATCATTTTTTTAGTATCAGTATTTTTATCTGCTGTTATCTTGTAGTAATATACTCCTGATGATAGCAGATCTTGTTTTTCTACATCTACTTTATTATAGCCTGTTTTTCCACTTCCGTTGTATGATTTTATTTCCTTTCCTGTCACATCGTAAATTGTCAATAGGTAGTCTGTGCTTTCAGGCAATTCGAAACCTATTGTGGTTATTCCTGTGAATGGGTTTGGTTGATTTTGATACAGTTGGAATTCATGGTTTATAAAGTCTATTTTGATATTTCTGATTTCCAATTCTTCTCCTTTATAAGCTTCTGCTCTCAGTGCTCTGTCGTCGATATTCATTGCATTGCTTAAGCTTGTTTCTGAATTTGATTTTGCAATTATAGTGAACAGTGTTTTTCCTTCTTCTACTGTTTTTCCTCTGCCATCATTCCAGCTCAATAATAGTCTGCCATTTACTATATTCATATTTTCTTCTCCTATTTCTATTTCCCCTGATACTATATGTATATTTTCTAAGTCTGACATATTTATTGCTATCTGATAACCGTAGATATCTGTGAAGTCTTTTGCTTTTACCGGAATTTCCAATTCTTCTCCTTTGTGGATTATTGTATTGTCGATTTCCATTTGCATGCTTTGTTCACTTCTCAATGCGTTTGTATTATGGCTATTATTCATATCTCCTATTTTGACGATATCGAAGTCTAAGCCATCTTTACTTTCTCCTGACTGGATATTTACTTCTATGGTACTTGCTTGTTCTGCTTCTTCAAATGCTTTTGTTGGATTCACAAATTCATATGAAGTATTTATTCCTACCCATGAGTGGTTTGTAAAGCTATTGTCTATTCCTAATATCAATCTTCTTAATTCTGCTATATCTGAAGCTGATACTTTTTTGTTATTGTTGACGTCGCCTGCTATCAGGATGTAAGGATCTGTTATTTGTTTTATGCCCAGAATATATTTTTGTATTATTACGATGTCTAATGTTGTGATTCCTTTTGAGTAATCTTCATCGCTATTGGCTTCTATTTTATATTCATCTGGATTTACTACAAATTCATATCTACCTTCACTATCACTGTTTTTGATATAGCTTTCTTCGTTGCTGCTTGCTTTTACTGGCATTCCTTCGAATGGAGCTCCATCTGCTCTTACTGTTCCTGATAGTGTTGCATCTCCGCAATGATTTAATCTAAGATCTACTATTGCTACTTCGTAATTGTTGTCATCGCACTGGTCATTTAGTGCAAATTTATCCCATACGTAAACTTCTATTTCTAATGTGGTATCGGCATTTTCTTCATATTCGCAGAACCATAGTTTTTGTGAACTATTGCTTTGTGGTTCCCATGCATGGGCTTCTCCTGCTAAGTATTTTGCTTCTGTGCTGATTGCGCCTGTCTGTGGATCGAAGAAGTATCTTCCATATATTGCATACTGTTGTTCCCATTTTGTTGGGTTGGTTGCAAAGTCCGGTAATACCGGTGTATATGTGAAGTACAGGTCTTCCGTTGGTGTGCAGTTGTCGAATGAGCTTATACATCCGTCTCCGCAGCCTCCTTTGTCAAACCATCTTGCACTTAGTTCTACCATTCCATTTTCCATTATTGCTGTTGCTATATCTACCATTACCGGTGTAGGGGCTTTTTTGTCGGCTACTGTAAAGTATTGATCTTTACTTGTTGCATTGCCACATCCGTCGCCTACTGTCCAGGTAACTTTGTAGTTTCCTATTGGTAGTTCATCCAAGATTACTAATTTTGATTCTTTTACATCATCGAGTTTATCTTTGGATTTACTTCCTTTGGTTCCTTGTGATGGTTCTGGTGTATAATTGTATGAATACTGTACTGTTTCCCATGTATCTGTATTGGTTACTATATACTTCCAGTTGAATTTCTCATTAGCATTACATGAATCTGATGCTATTGCATTTAATGTCACATCGTAAGCGTAGCAATCTGTTGTTCCTACACATTGGTCTTCTACTTCTATCTCCGGAGCTATATTGTCTATGAGCATCAATACTTGTGTATATCTGTAATATCCGTCTTCTACTAATTCGTTGCAGTTTAATTTTCTTGCACTTGTTACTGCATCTACATTTAGTTCTGCTCCTGTATTGGATTCATATACACACCAGTCTATTACTGCCCATTCTCTTACTATTTTGTAACATGCATCGTCTACAAATTTGAAGGTGTCTTCTTTTACTATTTCTGCTGTTACTACATTGCAAGGATTTTCTGTCCATGTTGGTTCGCCACCGTCAGGTAGTTCATTTGAGCATGTTGCTGTTTTATCAGCTGGGAAAACTATGCTGCAAGGATCAAATTGTTCTGTTCCTTCTATTGTTATTGTTTGTTTGCAAGTGCTTGTTTTTCCACATGCTGTCGCTGTCCATGTTCTTGTTATACTTGCTCCGCACACTCCATTGTTTCTGACATCGGTATATGTGATATCGTCTAAGCTGCATACGTATATTACTTCTGGCCATAGGTTTGTATTTTCCTCAGGATCCAGACTTTCTTCGCATGTTACTGTTACGTTTTCACATGTTAATAATGGTGGTACTTTGCATTCTACTGTTACTATGCTCCAGCAGTCATTGTAATGTCCGTATAGGTCGCCTCCTGGTAACATTCTGTTTGGTGATACCGGTCCTTCTCCAGGATCTACATCATAGACTCTCATGTTTACCATTATTTGTTGTCCTAAATCTTCGCAACAGAAGAATACTTCGTCATCATACCATACATCTATTGCTGAAGTGCTTGGATTATCATCTCCATTTAGGTCTTCGCAGCCTCCATCATAGTTCAGGTCTCCATCTACTCTTAGTACTTTTATGTACACTGGGTTACAGTTATCGAATGAACCTGAATCGAAGTCTTCGGCTTCTACTTTTGCACTTCCTATTACTGTTAGGCTTACTGTTTTGTATTGTTCGCATACTGGTATCGGTGGTGAATTATCTACTACTTCTATATTGAACTCACATACTTTTTTGTTGTTGCAATTGTCAGTTGCTATAAATCTTGCTGGATGATTGCCGAGTCCCATATTGTGTGCTATTATCTCCATATCTCCATTTGCATAGTCTCCGCTTACGTTTACTGCAGCTCCGTTTACTGTTACATTCAAGGTTATTTCATTGCAGTTGTCGCTTATCATTGGTACTGGAATTTCTACTTGTCCTGTACATGCGTATGATGATGCATCTACTACTATGTCTTCACATGAATGGAATACTGGTCCTGTTGTATCAAATACTTTTATCACTTGTACATAGACTCTTGGATTCAATGCTGTTACTGATCCGCACATATCTCTTACTTTCCATGTTCTTAGTATTTCATAGCTACTTCCGCAGTAATTATATATCTCATCTGTATACAGATAAGAAAACATACACAGTCCTGTGTTGTAATTTACCGGAATACCTTCT
>JAWKLW010000012.1:0-94261 GCA_041392555.1 Saprospiraceae bacterium
TGAGATTACCATTGCTATCTATAGGATCTCCATTGGAAGAATTTACTACAATAGTTCCACCTGTTATTTTCAATAAACTTCCATCATTGGATTCACCACCATTGCCTTTAGTAGCATTGAATCCATCATCGGAAGAAGTGAGGTCTATATTACCATTGTTGACAGTGATATAAGGAGCTTCTACAGCTTCCACAGATTTGGTTACCGTGATATTACCTCCTTCGAAGGTGATATTGTTATCTGCTTTGATGGCATCGTCATTTGATGATAAAGTGATAGTTCCATTGTAGAAAGTGATGGAACCATCGCTTTTCAATGTTTTAGATTCGTCATATTCTGAATTGTTCCAGCTGCTCGATATCTGTATGCTTGAGCCTGATGCTGTGGCATTCAAAACAGGAGAATTTTCAGAGTCTCCAAATACCAAATCTCCATCAGTAGTGATAGATCTTGAAGCACTTCCTGAATTGCTTAGTGTTATATTTCCTGCCAATATATTTACATCTCCGTTTGAAGTGATACATGCTGATTTATAAGAATCTGCTTCTCCATTTTCATTAGTATATTTTTGACCATTTCCGGTTGTTGTTATATTCAGTGTTCCTCCTTCAATGTTGATATCAGTATCTGAACTAAGTCCTTTGCCAGCTACTCCAGTACTTTTGATTGTGACATTACCACCTGTGATGTCTATATCACCATCGCAAGATATAGCTGTACAATATGAAGGATCGTATCCTGAGCCCGATGCCTCCAGCACTGCTGCTCCGGAAGTATTAATATTTACTGTGCCACCGTTTATCAATACTTTGGTATCGGATTTAATACCTTTGGATTGTTCTCCAGCAACACTCAATGTTACAATTCCATCATTTATTGTCAATAGGCTATCGCATTTCATAGCTTTTACATCGTCAGAAGTTGAATTTATCGTCAATTCTCCTCCATTTATTTCTATAAATCCTTCATCTCCATCTAATCCATCACCATCTGAATTTACAGTGACATTTCCACCGAAGAAATATGCTCCATCTTTTGCGTGAATACCATCTTTTTCTGCACTTATTATAGTCAGGGTGCCATTGTCTACTTCAAGGTCATCATCAGTAGCTAAGCCATTTTTTCCATCACCAACACCGGTTATATTCAATGTTCCGGTACCATCTATAACTATGCTTCCTTCGCAGAAAACAGCTGCTTTTTGATCTTCTTCTTCACCTTCACCATCCAATGGAGCAGTGCTGTAATTTTCTCCATCTTTTAATTGATTAGTTGTATTGTCATTGAGATAAATGATAACTTTTTTATTGCCCTGGCTATTAATAGCTGGTCCTGTTGGATTAGTGATGCTAACATTGTTCAAATTGATATATGCTCTTTTATCGCTATAGAGTTTAAACATGCCATTAGCGGTATTTCCTGATAATTCATAAATTATATCTTTGATTTCGCCTGTTGCTGATGCAGTGACATAAGCTCCTTCTTTTTCTACAGTTACCCCTTCGAATGCATAGGGATTTGTGATATAAGCTTCATCTCCATCGTAATGAATATAGACAGTATTTGATTCTTCTCCGAAGGATAGACTATCGATGGATGAGGAATTGTATTCATAATTGTTTCCATTCAGAGACATATTGAATGTGGTTTCATTGTCGGTGAAATATAAACTATCAATGCTGTAAATTTTTGCTCCCAGTGCTATATTATCATTTTTATTGATGTACATGATGTATTGAGCAGATAATGACTGGAATAGGAAAATCAATATAAATTGAGAAAATATTATTTTTTTCATTGGATTCTATTTTTTTAATTCTTAATAAATATGCTTAGGAAGCGATTAGAGTTTTACGAACTTTGTTACAAATTCATTTGCTCTGAGGAAATATATTCCTGGATTTAGAGAAGAGATATCGATAGAACCTTCTTCGCTATAATTATCATTTTCCAAGACTTTCATTCCCTGTGATATTATAAATAGCATATTTTGTAACCTTTGAGTCGGAATTGAATCTTATAAAATCGTATCCAGGATTAGGATATACAGACATTGAATTTTCGATAATATCTTCAGTAGCGCTGAATCCTGAGAAATATATTTTTCTCAAGTCTGATATATTGAAAATATCCTGATTTCCTGATTTGCTGTTAATTTCAGCAGCTCCATTGTCAAAAGTTATTGTTCGCACATTGGCAGTCTCATAGGATGTTATTGAGCCGTCATATTTCATTACCGACATATTTTGAGAAATTGCAGAAGCAATTGACAAGCAAAGTAATAAAAGTGACAGACTGAGGTTTTTAATAAATTCCATTTTCGTAAATTTTGTTAAATGAATAATATTATTTTAATCTTCTTAATATATACTTAACATTTGAAACGAAAGGTTGCTTATGGAAAGAGGAATTTTTTACCTCACAAAGAAATATTCATTTTCTGAAGATAATTTATCATCGAAATAATAATTTTCATAATCAAATCCTTTGATATTTTCTTTGCTATCAATTTTATTTTTTATTATATACCTTGCCATTGCACCTCTTGCTTTTTTTGGTATTGAAACTGATGAATTTTAGTTTGTCTCCCTGATATTCTCTGAATTGGATTTTGAGAATTTCTCCTTTTATCTTTTTTTCATCCAAAGCTTTATAATATTCATCGGAAGCAAGATTTATCAATAATTCGGAATTTGATTCTGATAGGCTATTATTGATATTTTCTGTAAGGAGATTGCCCCAATAATTATAAAGGTCTTTTTTGCGTCCTATTTTCAATTTTGTACCCATCTCCAGTCTGTATTCCTGAATCAAATCCAATGGTCTGATAATTCCATAAAGTCCTGAAAGTATCCTAAGGTGATTTTGTGCGAATTCGATATCTGAATTATCAAATGTTTCTGCCTCAAGTCCTACATAAACATCGCCTTTGTAGCTAAAAATGGATTGAGTGGAGTTAGTGTTGTTATGGTCGATATTGAAATTGAAATTTCTTTCCACATTGAGGTCTGCAAGCTTTTTACTTATATCCATCAATTTTTGAAGTTGCACTGATTTTAAAGTCTTAAGTTTATTCATCAATTCCTCTGCCTGAGGAAGAAATTGCGGTAAGGTGTAGTTTGCTTTGGCTCCTCTGACATCCATCCTCTTTGCTGGTGACAAAATAGCAATCATAATATCAAAATTTAAAATATAATTATAAAAATACTACTAACTATACATTTTAAAGCACATAATGTTTATTGCAAAATGCTCTTAATACTATAATTTAAATTAGTGATCGAAAAATGAATCAATAAGTACGATAAAATCAGAATCTTATAAATTTATCTTCAAGCTCTATTCTGGTTTTAAATATAATACATTATCATTTTTTGTGATTGTGGTATCTTTTAAATACATATTTCTGTAAATTCCATTTATAAATAATGGGGTTTGATCACTGTAATATTTGCTTCCCTGACATCCTGATTGTCCAGTAGGAATTTTGCCCAATGAATTTCCCTGATTCGAAAAGTCAACAATATTTCTCATAGCAGGACCACCATTTACCAAGTGAATTTTTGAATTATCTGAAGGATATTCCATCTTATTTATACAACCCTGACAGGATGGCATTTTGAATGGACCAATATCAAAAAATCTCGCTAATAGTTTTTGTTGGCTGAAAAAATGTGGGAAGGTGAGTTGGTGAGCATTTTCCCATCTCCAATTATTTATATCATCTCCCCATTCATCTTTTAATTGTAACAATGTCTCCACAAATGATTTTTTGAAGATATCTTTTCTGGTTTCTATTGTTTCAGGAGTGTTTATATCATCCCACCAAGGAGATTTGTTATCAGAGTATAATCTTTCTACACTTGCAGATAACAGATATGATTTTGATAAATATTCAAATATATCTGAAGGCAATTCATCGCCCATCATATTTTTATTTATAAAATAATAAAGTTTAGACATTATCAATGGAGCTTTAGCATCGGAATCATATTCTCCATTCCAATTCTTAAGAGTTTCAAATCCATTTCTCAGATAACTGTCATCATTTATTTCGTCCTGAATAATATCGCAAATCATGGATTTTAATTTAAAATCACGTTCAGAATATTGATTCAATTGTAATTCCTTTACATCTTCTATATCCCACATTTCCTGGGATTCTAATTCATTATTGATGATATCTATTCTATTTACTGGAAGATAATATCCGGGATAATAGGTAGCACCGGAGAGGGTAGGGTCATTATTGGCTGTAGCTACGAAATTATTTTCGGGATTTATAACGTGCGGATTGAGGCTGAAATCATAGAAACTATCGACTTCCATGTTACCGGAGCTTCCATCAAGAAGGATATAAGGGTTGATGTTTTTATTGTAAACAGGGATTTTACCAGTTCCCCAAAATGCTATATTCCCTTCAGAATCACCATAATTGACATTCAATCCAAGTACATCGATAAGTGATATTGTTCGCTCGAATTCATCGATATTATTAACTCTTGACATATCATAGAGGCATTCCATAATAGGAGTTCGATATTGTTGAGAGTCCACCAAAGAGATATGTTCTGGGGAATATTCTTTTTGAGTATGGCATCGTAGCTGCTTATTAGCGAATTATGAGGAGTTTCTTTAACTTCCAATTCATAATCTTTTTCTCCTTTGATTTTTATTATTTCTTTTCTTGAAGCTATATCTACCCAATTATTTTTATACATTACCTTATTAGTGATAGTATCGATTTTTTCTAAGTAATAATTGGAATTATCGAAAGGGAAAATTGTCAATCCCCAACCAAAATTTTGATTGTGTCCTATGACAGGGAAAGGTACTCCCGGTAGATAAAGTCCATAAAAATTGTATCCTGGATAGCTGATTTCAGCTTCGTACCATGCTCCGGGCTCAGAATATGCGAAATGTGTATCATTGGCAAGGATAACCTGTCCGGTTTTGGATTTCTTTTTGCCGATTACCCAACTATTGCTGGCATTCCATGGTTTTATATTGTATTTATCGATTACTGAAAGGATTTTATTATTGTATCCTATTAGTTCTTTTATCTGAACTGTATCGACTTCAATGCTTGAATTGAAATTATTGGGTTTTTCACCAAAATAAAAATCCTCGAGATAATTATCCCCGTATTTATAGGCAATATATGAACTCACAGATTCTTGGATGGCAGATAATGTAAATCCATAAGCTAAGAGATTTATAATAGAATAGCTATCTACAGGCTCCAGTTTCTCCCTTTTCAATCCAAGTATATAGAATTCCACAGGCAATTTCCCATTCATCATATAGGCATTGAAACCATCTAAGTAAGCATTGAAACTTTTGTGGTATTTCTTGTCCTGATTAGAAAAAAACTTATCAGCATTTTTCCTGGCTGAATTCCTTAGTCCCAATGTTCTGAGAAACATATCAGTATCTAATAATTTTGTACCTAAAAACTCAGAAAGCCTTCCCGATGAAATTATTTTGAATATCTGGGTTTGAAATAGCCTGTCCCTGGCATAAACATAGCCCAAAGCATAATATGCATCTTCTTCATTGGAAGCATATATGTGTGGAATTCCATATTCATCATATATTATTTTAACAGTTGAAGTTATTCCGGATAAGTATTCCGTACCTTTGTAATCGGGAGCAGAATATGCTTTTAAACTTTCAAATCCAAGGAATACAATACTTATGAGTAACAGAATTGATGCAAAAATAATTTTTAGGACTTTCATCTTACAGAATTTAGATATTACTAATAAATGTAAAATTAGTATTTATCTTCAATTCTAAAATATATTGTACTAAAAAACTGTATATTTTTATGTACCGAAATTTAAATATTGCAATAATATCTGATCTTCAATTTACAATGAAACTATTATTTTTTAACTTTTTATTCCATGATACTCCGCTTATGTCTGTGATTTTCAAGGTGTAATTCCCGGATTTTAAATTCGCCAAATTATTGTTTTCAAAACTCAATTGTGCTTTAGCTCCCAAAGGAACCAACAAGGCTGTGTTTTCCTGGTTTTACTTTGGCGATATAATAATTTGAAATATTTTCATTTGTCAATTTAGATAGTTCATTTTGAGATAAAGAAAAAACAGTATTATCCTCTTCATCGAGTAAATCTATAGCTATAATCCAGCCCATAAACATCCACACCTTCTGTTCTGAAAATATCAAAAGATAAAACATCGTTTTCAAGTTTGCTGTCAGTGATTTCAATTAATGGTTTTACAGATTATTGTGAAGTGGTCCCCAAACTCCACCATGAAACACCTGATTAGTCATTAATGAGATACCAAATATTATAAGAGAACCAGTTAGCACTACTTTTGGGAAAATACTCTCTTTAATAGGAATATCGCCTGATGCTAACCATGGAAACCATTTTTTTGTAGAAATACTTGTATTTTTCTTCATTAAAAGATTGTCAATAGAATATTTCCCGCTCCCGGTAAGAAATAAGACAAAACCTCCAGCTATACCCAGAATTCCTATTTGCCATTCATCAAGGCAAGTAGTGCCTATCCATCCTGATCCCAAAAGGATTCCCATGGCAAGACCGAATACACCTATACTCATGGTTCTGGTAAATGCTCCAAATATGATAAATAAACCTACAATGCCTTCAATTATGGAGAATATGATCATATTTATCCATAAAATATCGGGATTTTCAACTAAGAATTTTATTATTGGCTTGATGCCTAAAGCATGGGGTAAAAAATGATTGAATTTTTCTCCGATATATCCGGCAACATCAGGGTCGAGCTTGTCTGCTAATACAGTTCTCCTCCAGAAGGCAGAAAAATATGTCCACCCAATCACCAATCTCAAAGCCAGAACCATTAATCCTGAATCATTTTTATAGTTTAAACTTTTCATTTATTTTATTCTTTTAGTAAATATATTAAACAAAAAAATCAGGATTTCATTTTGACTTTTGTGAGATTTTTATGATATTTAAAATTATATAATATATATGAATTAGAATATCAATTGAGTATAGAAGTATTTGTTTGAATTGTTTTTTATTTTTTAACCAATGGTTTGAATGTTAAATCCTTGTGATTTCCAGTTTTCAATTATATTATTCAATTCACTGATCATATAATACGAATCTATTACAAAATCATATCTTTTTTCTTGATTATTAATATTTATTATTAAAAAATTCTCTTTAGGTTTACTAAAAACTTCTTTGAAAAACTCTTTCATTGTTTCTTGAGGTAAGGAATATTTGTCTTTGACTTTAATTTCCTGAATATCTTTCAATTGTGTAATTTCCGACACTTGTACATCATGAGATTTTATTTGGATAGAATTATCGTCAATTTCAATAATCTTGTGTGCAATTAATGCAGTTGATTTTTTAATTAATGTTATCATAAATAAATAGTCGGAACCTAAGTAAATAATCAATAAAAAGATAGTGAGCCAATTTGAAGTATCGAAAATGTTGATTATAATTAGAAATGGAAGTAAACTAAAAATTTGTATTAGAGCTTGGTATTGTTTTAATTTATAATATTTATTGCTTGCAATATATTTAGCCTTGAACATAATAACTATATTGTTTTAGATTTTAGAAAATTCTGAAATTTATTATTTTGCAAAATAGATGATTTAAAATCATCAAAATCTTTATAATTATCAGGAGAATCTTTTATTTGTAGATAGAAAAATGATTTATCAATTTGAGGAAAATGACAATAGTTTCTCCAAATCTCAGGTCAAAAAGTTTCATGTTTACCAATAGATTAGAAAAGCCATCTGGACTGGCTGAAAATACCCAGTCGAGTTCATTATTAATAAGATTAAATTTTCCTTGAGCTGTTAAATAAGGATAGTTTCTGGAATCAACCAAAGTACTTTCTTCTCCTTCATTTGTTAGAACGATTAAAGTCATTTTTGTTATTATAATATCGCTATCAGGATTTTTATATTCTCCAATTTTTACACCTTTGAAAACAGATTGACGATAATCAAAAGTGAATGGAATACTCGATACTGCATAATCGTATTTAGCCACTGGGAACGGTGATTTATTCAAAGGGTAACTATTGAATATTTCAGTGTATTTATTATATGTTTCTAAATCCTGATTAAATAATTGCCAATCCCATTTAGTAGTATCTTGATGATCAATGGATTTGTTCATTAATTTTTCATAGTTCCATTGTCCAATTTTATTATCGTTACTTGTAGTATCATGTTTGTTTATATGGCAGGAAATTAGACTAAACCCTAATAAAATGATGTTGAATAATTTATTTTTCATTCACTAATAATTGATAAATATTGAAAAAATAAATCAAAGATAATAAAAATGAATTCTATTTTTATAAAAATGTTTTTTGATTAAATGGGCTATGTTTATAATTTTAAAATGCGAATCAATGGTTGAAAATATTATGATTAAAATCCTTTATTTATTCTTATTTATAAAGTTTGATAGAGGGCTTTTAATTTCATCCTTTAGGATCGAGTCAAATAAATGAGAAAATATAGAAAATTGGTTAAGCCCTTACTTCGCATTAAATACTGATTGGATTATGTTATTCAGTTTTATCCCATTTACCATTTTCTTTAGCGATATTTATCAGTTTAAGTCCATGTTCAGTCATAAGGTTTAGTTCCATCATTTTAATAGCTCTTTCCTTACTTCGTTTTCCCCAATTGCTTTTGGGGTTTCTTGGAGTGAATTTAAGGTAGCAACTTTCTTTATCTCTTTTTTTAGCCAGGCTGTCAACCCATCCATAGCAAAGAGCATTTTCGATAGCATCGTGCCAATGAATACTTGGAGTTTTACTTGATTTATGATAAACAATCAACCATATTAATTTTTCATTTTCACAATTATTTTCAAGCCAGTTTCTCCATTCTTCTATGTTTAATGCCCTGAGCGAAGGGTAGAGATTGTGGAATTGCTGTGCTTGTTTCATGATAATTGAAATATGCTATTTGACTGAGTGGAGATATCAATGAAGTTTTAGAAAAGATTGAATATCTTTATTTTTGCCAAACAGAACCATAACATCGTCAGTATTGAGCATGAGGTCAGGAGATGCCACACCCTGTACTTGTTCTATAGTTTTCAATTTTCCTAAGGTGCTTTTTACTTCAGCTTTTTTTATTGTTGTTAAAATTAACAGATTGTGGGTCTCTCTTATATTGACTTCCATAACTGTCTTTCCATTATATTTTTGAGGGACTTTAGCTTCCACTATACTATATTCATTATTGAGTTCGAAAGAGTCGATAACTCCCCTAAGGCACAATTTTTTAGCCCATCTTTCAGCGGTTTCTTCTTCGGGGTGAACTATCTCATCAACTCCGATGGCTCTCAGTACATTCTCATGCAAAGGATTTATAGCTCTGCTAATTAGCCTTTTTACCTGAAGATTTTTGAAAATAGCTGTGGTCATGATATTTGCTCCCTGGTCTTCGCCAATGGATACTATCACAACATCGGTATCTTTCAATGGCAATCCGGTGATAGTGAATTGATCTGTAGCATCTATCCTGATAGTATGAGAAATCTTATCTTTAAGTGCATCCACTTTTTTCATGTTTGTATCGATTCCTATAACTTCATTTCCCAATTCTGTTAGTTTTTGAGCTAATGATGAACCGAAATTTCCTAAACCTACTATTATATATTTCATTTTATTTTACTTTTTATGATTTTCCAATTTAATTTATAACATTGGATTTGATTTTTAGTTAATTAGAATTTCTGAATTTGGATATCTGTAATTGGAATATTTTTCTTTTTTAATTATAGCAAACAAGAACGTCATCATACCAACCCTGCCGAGGAACATAAGTGCAATCAAAACGAATTTACTGTATTCAGTCAATGAAGAAGTGATTCCTAATGATAGTCCTACTGTGGAATATGCTGAAAAACTTTCAAATATTATATTCAATAAACCTTTGTCTCCATCATTTATAGAAATTAGTATTATACCTCCACCGATTGTCAAGAGAGAAAGTATGATTACCCCGAATGCTCTCCTGATTGTAAAATCAGATATCTGCCTTCTATATATTTCTACTCTGTCTTTACCTCTTGCTATGCTAATAAAATTCATAATAGCGATTGCGAATGTACTTGTTTTAATACCACCTCCCGTTGAAGCAGGTGATGCTCCTATCCACATTAGAAATATAACAAATATCAATGTAGGCATGGAGAAGTTATTCATGTTTACAGTGTTAAATCCTGCAGTTCTGGGTGTTGTTGACTCAAAAAGTGCAGTTACTATTTTGCCATAATTACTGTGATCTGACAATGTGTGATGAAATTCAGAGAAATAAAAGAATATTGTTCCTATCACTATCAAAGTTAATGTTGTGCTGATTGTTATTCTACTGGTAAGATTGAAAATCCAAGGTTTTATTTTTTTCTTTTGCCTTGTCAATGGACTTATAATATTCAAAAATTTATATTTCAAATAATACAAGGAGTTTGATACTATTGGGAATCCCAATCCTCCAACTACCAATAGGAATATTATAGATAAATGTAAGTTGTAATTGTATTGATAGCCATTTTCATTCAGGCTATTGGTGAGAGTTGAAAATCCGGCATTACAAAAAGCTGAAACTGAATGAAAAATCGAAAAGAATACTTGATCTTCAAAACTCAATTCTGTCATTGAATTAATGGAAAAATATATGAAAATACCTCCGAGGAATTCGATTATAAATGTTATTAAAAGTATGTTTTTTAACATTTTGAAGACTTCACCGATTTTATCTGAACTCGTCATGTCCTGAAGTACAATCTGGTTTTCAAAACTACTTCCTCCTTTGAAAAAATATGAAAAATAACTTACAAATGTAAGAATTCCCAAGCCTCCAAACTGAATTAATATCATTATCACGCTTTGACCAAATGTAGTAAAATATGTCGCTGTATCTACCACTATCAGCCCTGTAACACAAACTGCACTTGTCGAAGTGAAAAATGCATCTAACCATGATATTCCATCATAAGTGGAATTCGGAAGTTTTAATATTATGGTTCCTACAAGTATTATGACTAAAAAACTGAGAAAAAAGAGTTGACCGGGATTCAAATAGTTTCTTTGGAATGATATTTTTCTGGCTGCAAATTCTCTTAAAAAGGTGAATAAAATAGAGAGTTTCAGCGTATTGTCACTATATAGTAGATTTATGTGTTCTGAATTTGAATTGTTCCTAATACCAAAGAAATGCGCTCCGATTACGAAAAGGATTATTAGATTGGTAATAGCATCAAAAATCACCACATTGATTCTAAGCGTTTTAGTCAGCCTTAAGTATCTGTATATTGTTACGAATATGCCTGAAACCAAAACTAAGAAATATAATCCATTGATAAACATCTGCACTTTGGGATCTTTGTCAAATCCAAAGTCAAATATCAACATAAGTACTCCAGCCAGACTTATAAAGAAAACTGTTGAGAAAATATTTTGTGGTTTGAATTTATGTCTGACTTCACCTATCACTTTATTTAATTATATTTTTTACTGCAAAATTAGTATAAATTACGCAGTATTGAAAAAAATATTTTGAATGCAAAGTTATACTTATTAATTTTAACTATCGAAATTAGTACTTTAAATTATTAAATAATTAAAATTCCATTAATTTTGTAAAATAATTAACAGGATGAATTCAGTGAACCAAAATTATAATATTCTTCAGCCTCTTTTGCTAAGTGTGTTTCTTGCTTCAGGGATGTTTATAGGTTATAGAGCACAGAACCATGATGAAAAATTAATTGAAAAATATAAGGTAAAATCAGAAGAGTCTGCCACTAAATATGATCAGGTGGCGAGATTGATAGAAAATAATTACCTCTTCGATGCAGATATTCCGGCTATTACAGATGAGGTATTTGCAAGTATGACTTCCGGCTTGGATCCTTTTTCAGTTTATATCCCACCCAGTAATTACACTGAAACCTTGGAAGATCTCAATGCCAATTATGTCGGGCTGGGCATTACCACTTATTTCTATCGCGATACTCTTGTGGTATTGGATGTTATAGAAGGAAGTCCTGCACAAAATGGTGGATTGAAACCTTTGGATAAAATTATCAGATTCAATAATAATCTGCTGACAAAAAATAATTCAGGCGATTTGATGAAAAAAATCCGTAATAGCAAAGATAAAGAAATAGGATTTCAGGTATTGAATAAAAACAATCAGTTAAAAGAGTTGAAAATAAAAATTGGGAAAATTCAGGCTGAGACAATTGATAAAGCAGTCATGCTCAATGATTCCACTCTTTATGTCTCAATATCTCAATTTTCAAATCATACTTATAGAGAATTGCTTGAACATATCGAAAAAAATATCGACAAGGGGGAATCTTTGGGAAAATTGATTATAGATGTTAGAGGTAATCCCGGTGGATATTTACAAGAAGTACTGAAGATATTGGATCAGTTTTTTAATGTTTCCGATATTAAACTCGTCGAAACATTATATAAAGATGGTCGTAGAGATGTTAATAAATCTACGGGAAGAAATTTTTATGATATTGACAATATCGATATTATAGTTAATTCATCAAGTGCTTCCGGAAGTGAGATTCTCGCAGGAGTTTTACAGGATCTGGATAGGGCAGTTATCGTAGGACAAAGTACTTTCGGTAAGGGATTGGTTCAGGATCAGTTTACTCTGTACAATGGAGGTGCTTTGAGACTTACAATAGCAGGCAATTTACCTATAGTAGAAATATCCAAAAGAAATTAGAATTTGTTGTGGGTGATAAGGAAATTGATCATTATGATAAAATCGATACTTTTCATAGTTTGAATTTGCACCGACCACTTAGAAGCTGGAGGATAGAGCCTGATATCACAGTCAATGATTCTATTTTTTGACAAAGCTGAGTTGATCGTTAATCAAAATTATGATACTATTACCACAGTTTTATTGGATATGGCATATAATAACGCAGCTGTGATTAATAATCTCGGAAGTATTGAAAAGTTTGAACAAATGATTGTGGATAATGATGCTTATAAGGAATTTTTCGATAATTTTGATGCTGATATTAAACCTGTTGTGGTAGAGATTTTAAGGGCAAAATTGATAGGTGTTTTAGGTTATAAAAAACCAAGAATTGAAACTTATGTCCTTAGTCGATCCATATATTAAAAATGCTCTTTCAGAAAAAATACATTGGAATTAGTCGGAGCTACAAAAAAGTGATTATACTATCTTAGAAATTTCAACTTGCCATTTCTGTTAAATGTTGCTATGACAGATGGAGGTGATTGGGAATCATCATTTTGCCTGTAATTAAATATATAATCGACATTAGCCTTTATCTCATCAGATATCTCTTTAAATATTTTAGGGAATGGGTTCGTCTGATATATTGGCGGAAGTTGAAACTATTGGATATCCAAACATCTCTATTGTTTTGGCTATTACTGTCTCCTGAACAATTCTAATGGCTACTTTGTAATTATCTTGTAATAGGATTTTAGGTATGTTTTTTTGTGCTCTGTATATTACAGTAAGAGGTCTTTTGTGATGCGATAATAGTGTTTCCACTTGGATGTATTTTCTTGATATAGTCTTTGAGCATTTCTATACTTGATACAAGAATAATCAAAAAAGGTTTGCTTTCGTCTCGCTTTATTTCATATATATTTTTTTAATTGCGGTGTATTCAAGCATCACAACCCAATCCCCAAATTGTATCGGTAGGATATAAAATTATCTTCCTTCTTTTAAAATTGACTATTTCATCGAAATTATCCACCATAATTTTATTTAATTGCAATGATTGTTTAAATTAGCACTACAAACGAAAAAAACGTTACTATTTTGTTTCTTATTCGAATATTATGAACAAAAAATACAAAATTTCACTGTTATTTTGTTTATTGATTTTAACATTTGTCAATAAATCTGATGCAAAACATATCGTAGGTGGTGAAGCATCCTATGTCGTGATAGAATCTGACTCTGTTATTGGTGGTTATGCCACCTATGAATTTACTTTTACTATCTATCGTGAGATGCTCAGGCAGGAGGTGCTGATTTTGATAATCCGGGATTCATTGGTATTTATTATTATGACGATCCTGATTGGAAAGTTTATAGTTCGAGGAATGTAAATATCACTAATAAGAAAACAATCGAAAATGTAGAAGATTCTTGTGTTATCACACCTTCTAATATTATTTACGAGAAAGTGGGGAATATGTTTTTCAACTCACTCTCCCTATCATAGATCATACATATCAAATTACATATCAACGTTGTTGCAGGACAAATTATATTACTAATGTTGTTTCACCGGAATCTACAGGTGCTACATATTTTGTTGAAATAAGCCCTGAAAGCCAATTACTCGCCAATAATAGCCTCGTTTCAAATCTTATCCTCCTGCTGTTATATGTCTGGATCAGGATTTTGAGATAGATCATAGCGCTTATGATATTGATGGGGATTCACTGGTTTTTATGAGTTTTTAATCCCATGTTTATGGTGGATTAAATGGTTCTGAGCTGGGAACTACAGGAAATCAAAATCTCTGTATGGAGTTCAGCCTAATCCTGCTAATTGCCCTCCACCTTTCCCTGAGCTGGATTTCAAAACACCATATTCATATCTAAATCCAATGGGTGGAGATCCTCAGATAACCATAGATCCGTTACTGGTGTGATTTCAGGTAAAACCTGAAAACTTGCAGGACAATTTGTTATAGGTGTTAGAGTAAGAATATCGAATGGTATATTGATAGGTACTATTCAAAGAGATTTCTTTCAATTTAATGTTACAATTTGCTCTCCAAGAGGAAGGTAATAATTGGAAATTCTACTGTGCTTGATTTTGATACTTATAAGATATTTCTTTATGTGGGTTAGATACTATTCAGATTTTTAATAACAGGTGGGAAAGGGATGAAATCTATTCTACCGACTGGGAATTCAATATCAATGGAGAAATATATAAATATGATGATTGGGGAACCATATGTTATCTTTCCTGGGGCTTCAGGGTGATTATGAGGAAAACTTATTTTAAATAGCAGTCTTCCTTGTAATGATTCCTGTTTTTGTTAAAATTCAAATTTTTCCCGAGCCTATGCTGATTATGATATAAATATGGATACTCTGTGGTTTTGATGCTTATGCTTCTGCAAATAATCTTTACCCAGACGGAGCTATCACCAATATCAATTGAATTTAGTGACGTATTACCAGTAATAGTGAAAATCCTTTCATGTGAATTTAGTCCTGGTAAATATGCGGTGCAATTAGTAGTACAAGATGTGGATAAATGCAAGGATACATTAGTGAAACAAATAGAGTACTATCTCCTGATGTTTTGGATATTGAGCCTTCTCAGTTTTTAGGTTGCCAGCCATTGAGTGTTCAATTCAGGTATTTAGGCATAGGATTGGATTCTACCTATACTTTTGTCTGGGATTTTGGCGATGGAAATGTTTCCAATGAGCAAAATCCTGTTCATGTTTATAACGATGCGGGATCTTTTCTGGCAGAATTGTCTGTTGAGTCATTAACCGGATGTCATGTGAATGGAAATGTTGCAAATGAAGTAACAGTCAAAGACTCTCCAAATGCAGATGCTTATGTTACTCCCGATGAACTCAGTTTTACCAACCCTACTATTAATATCGTTAATGAATCCTCAGGAGGACAATATTATTTCTGGGAATTTGGTGATGGTGGCATAAGTTATGATTTTGAACCTGAATATACTTATCAGGATACAGGTATTTATATAATAACTTATATATTGACATCTGAAAATTTTTGTACAGATACTCTATTGCTTAAAGCTGATATTTCCCCTGAGATTGATATATTGTACCCAAATGCATTTACTCCTAATTCTGATGGTGTTAATGATGAATTTTATGGTAAAAGGGTTTTAGATAAACTGATTTTTAATTATGATTTAAAAATTTATGATAGGTGGGGAGGATTGGTGTTTAAAACTACTAATATTGATGAGTTTTGCATGGTAATAGATTTAATTCCGGGGATATTTACCACAGGGTGTTTATGTTTACGATTATTCATATTATACGGGAAGAGGTAAATTGAAAAACTCTATTTTCGTGGTTTTATTACTTTGATAAAATAAATAAAAAATCATATAATTAATTTTTATATATAAAATCAAGTTATAATTTTGCAATTGATATGTTAGATAACAAAGTCATATTGAAGATAATAAGTTTCAGCTAACCTTACAAAGGCTTGCATTCCAGTTGATTGAGAATTGTTGAGACTTCACGATACTTTGTATAATAGGAATTCCTGACAGAGGAGGTTTTTTCTCTGACAGATTATTTCAGATTATTAATAAAGAAGTCAAGAATCTAAAAGTTGATTATGGTAAAATGGATATTACATTTTATCGTGATGACTTTAGAATGCGTGATAATATTCTGAGTGCAAGTAAAAATGATATGAATTTTTTAATTCAGGATAAAAAGTTATTCTTATAGACGATGTATTATACAATTTGGCAGAACGATCCAGGCAGCATTGTCAGCAATGCAGCATATGGACGTCCTACAAGTGTTGAACTTGCAAATATGGTCGATAGAGATCTAACAGGCAGTTGCCGATAGAAGCTGATTATTACGGAGTTTCAGGTGATGTTCTTGATAATGCTTATGTTGAAGTTAGATGAATCAGATTGACGGAGAGGACTTGGTTATTTTTTACCCTGATAAAGGGGAATAAATCTTATTTTCAAAAAATGTTATATGTCTAAAAAATAACCTTTCTGTTAATCACTTACTTGGAATCAAAGACTTGACCAAAGATGATATCTGTCTGATTTTTTAACATGCTAAAGAATTCAAACAAGTAATTAACAGACCGATAAAAAGGCTCCTTCATTGAGGATATCACTATTGCTAATTTATTTTTTGAAGACTCCACAAGAACAAGGCTGTCTTTTGAATTGGCAGAAAAACGTTTATCTGCTGATGTGATTAATTTTTCAGCTTCATCATCATCAGTGAAAAAAGGAGAAACATTGCTGGATACTGTCAATAATATCCTTTCTATGAAAGTGGATATGATAGTAATGAGACACCCTTCTCCTGGAGCTCCTCATTTTTTAGCAAAGAATATCGATGCTAACATTTTAAATGCAGGTGATGGTACTCATGAGCATCCCACTCAGGCATTATTGGATACATTCTCTATCCATGAAAGGCTTGGGGATTTAAAAGGATTGAATGTCGCTATCATAGGCGATATAATGCATTCCAGAGTTGCAATGAGCAATTTTTTAGCATTGAAAAAACTCGGTGCAAAAATCAAAGTTTGCGGTCCTCCAACATTGATTCCTAAGTACCTGCATTCACTCGGGATTGATGTAGAATACGATGTAAAGAAAATTCTGCAATGGTGCGATGTGGCTAATATCCTTAGAATTCAGTTGGAAAGGCAGGAGATTCAGTATTTCCCTTCATTGAGAGAATACAGCAAATTTTTTGGTGTTACAGCTGATATTATAGATGGATTGAACAAAGAAATATTAATTATGCATCCGGGTCCAATAAATAGGGGAGTGGAAATTGAAACTGCAGTTGCGGATAGTAAAAACTCTATCATATTGAATCAGGTAGAAAATGGTGTTGCTATCAGAATGGCGGTGATATACCTTTTGGCTCAGAAAAGATAATTGTTTTTTATCTACTAATTATCCTAATTGTTTAGGACTATAAAATTGTTTTTTTATAAATAAATTGAAGTCATATTCTTGATGCTATAAATTAATGTAGCATTACTGATATCCTAAAGCAATTCATCTATCAATTCCACCGGTCTCCCTACAACAGCTTTTGCCTCATTGAAAACGACTGGTCTTTCTATCAATACAGGGTTATCGACCATCACTTGAATCCATTCATCATCAGTTAAATTTTGCCCCTTATAGGTTGTGGTAAATATTTTTTCCTTTTTTCTTATCAAATCCAATGGTTTTATATTAAGTTTGTCAATTATTTCTTTGAGTTGTTTGAAATCAGGATTGTCTTTAAGATATAAGATTGTATCGTATTTGATACCTTTCTCATCTAAATATTTTAAAGCGGCTCTGCTTTTGCTACATCTCGGATTATGAAAAACTTGTAAATTCATATTAGAAAATTATGATTTGGAAAAATAAATTAGACTTAGATAGTCTTAATAACATCTCAAAAAATACAATGGTTCAGCACCTGGGCATTATTTTTACTGAGTTAACTGATGATTCTATCACTGCTTCCATGCCTGTAGATTACAGGACAGTCCAACCTATGAGGATTCTGCATGGCGGTGCTTCGGTAGCACTTGCAGAGACTTTGGGGAGTATTGCTTCCTATGCTTGTGTCGATCATGAAGAATCTGATGTGGTGGGAATAGAGATTAATGCTAATCACTTAAAGGCAGTGAGAGAAGGGACTTCCAATGTTTATGGTGTGGTAAGCCCGATAAAACTTGGGCCGTAATATTCATGTATGGAATATTGATATTTTTGATGATTCAGGAAATATGGTTTGTGTGTCAAGATTGACAACTATGGTGATAAAAAAGAAAAGGCTTAAAGTATCAGGCTATAATATCACAGAAATGTTGACTATGTTTTCTTTCTAAAACCCCTTTTAAAAGTTCAAGAAAATACTTGTGTGAATCCAATGTCTGGTATAAATGGTAATCATCCTCGCTTATCCAATATTCGACAAGCCAATATTTTCGTTCGATATCTCTATCCTTGAATAAATGATAGCTATCCAATCCACATCCTGAAGCATTCATTTTTTGCTCAAGTTTTATCATTTTTATAAATGTCCTTTCTTCATTTTCAAGAACCAAATATTCATTTAATTTTACAAACATATTATTAGTGGATTTTTTTGATGTTATTGATTTTAAAAGTCAAAAATAGTTTAAATTGTTTATATTTTTAGTAAATAATGATGTTTTAATAATTGAATATTTAAAAATATGACTATTCTATTTACTAAATATGAAAAAAATATTGCAATTATAATCATTAAAATTTTGACTAAATATTTATTTTTAATAAGTTTGCTAATCTTAAAAATTATTGATGAAAACAGTTTATTTTATGCGTCATGCAAAATCCTCTTGGGACAATTTGAGTCTTAGCGATCACGACAGACCATTAAACAGTAGAGGGATAAAAAATGCGACAAATATGGCAAAATATTTGAAGGATAAAAATGAAACAATTGATATTATTATTTCAAGTACTGCTTTGAGGGCATTTGAGACTGCTGAACATTTTAATGAAATTATCCAAACATATAATTTGATTAAAGAACCTAATTTGTATCATTCTTCGCCAAGAGAAATATTAAATGTTGTCAATAATATTCATGAAGAAGTTGATTCTGCTATGATAGTAGCTCATAATCCGGGGATGACTGAATTGATAAACCTATTTAGTAAGGAAGATATTTATAACGTACCTACTGCAGGATTATTTAAAGTAAACTTCGATACTAAAACATGGGAGCAGGCTTCATTCGCAAACGGTACTATGGAGTATTTTATTTATCCAAAGTCTTTCGCTGATGAGTAGAAGATTAGGTATTTTAATTGTACTTCTGTTTATGTTTTCATGTAAAAACGAAAATGATAAATTACGAATCAGTGAAGATGAATTGAGAAAAGTTATGTTCGATATTCATACCGCTGAGTTTATTGTTACCAAAACCCCTGTTGATATCAGGGATAGTATCGAAGATTTATATATCGATCAAATTATGACTATTCACAATATTGACAGAAGGGATTTTGAACATGATATGGAAATATTGAGAAATAATCCTGAAAGGTTTGAAAAATTCTATGAAAAATTACAAGAAGAAAGTAAAGAATTTAGTAAAGAAGAATCTGAAAAATTAAAAAAGTTTAAAAATAATCAAATTGAAAAATAAAACTATGAAGACTAACAAATTGCTTTTTATTTTAGTATTATTATCTATCAACTTTTCAATCGATCTGGAAGCGAAAGGGATTGACACTATTCCTTCTAATATTTATTCCGGACTTAAATTCAGGAATATCTGTCCTGCATTTATTTCTGGTAGAATTTCAGATTTAGCTGTTAATCCTGAAAATAAAAGCGAATATTATGTAGCTACTGCTGCAGGTGGAGCATGGAAAACCACCAATAATGGAACAACTTATGAGCCTGTTTTTGATGATTATGGATCATATTCATTGGGTTGCATAACTATGGATCCTAAAAATAGCAATATTATTTGGATTGGAACAGGTGAAAATACCAGCCAAAGGTCTGTTAGCTATGGTGATGGTGTGTATAAAAGTCTCGATGGGGGTAAGAATTGGACAAATATGGGACTCAAAGAATCATATCAGATTGGAAAAATATTGGTTCATCCTGAAAACAGCAATATCGTATTTGTAGCTGCAGAGGGATCAGTTTGGTCAAAGGGTGGCGACAGAGGATTGTATAAATCTACAGATGGTGGTACCACCTGGGAAAGAATTTTATTTGTAAGTGATTATACCGGGGTTACGGATGTATTGATTGACCCTGTAGATAATAATATTATGTATGCCTCAGCAGAACAAAGAATGAGAAGAAATCAAACCAGAATTGGTGGTGGACCTGAATCTTCCTTTTGGAAAAGTACTGATGGAGGGACAACCTGGAGGAAAATTGAGAAAGGTTTACCTTCAGTTGATAAGGGAGGAATGGCTATCACTATATCTCCTGTCGATAATGATGTCCTGTACGCTATGGTAGAGGCTACTCTTGGTGAGAGTGGTTTTTATCGTTCTGATGATAAAGGTGAGACATGGAATAAAATGAGCAATTATGCGACTAGCGGACAGTATTATTGTGAGATTATTCCGAGTCCATTTGATGTCAATACTGTGTATAGCACTGAAACTGTTTCGAAATATACCACAGACGGAGGTAAAACATGGTCGGATATTGGAAATAACAAAAGACATGTTGATGATCATGTATTTTGGATTGATAATGAAGATTCAAAACATTTTATGATTGGTACTGATGGAGGTCTTTATGAGACTTTTGATGGAGGTAGTAATTATATTCATAAGTTATTGCCTGTCACTCAATTTTATAGGGTTAAGGCTGATAACACAGAACCTTTTTATTGGATATATGGTGGTACACAGGACAATTCATCTTTAGGTAGTCCCACGAATACTTTGTATAGTGATGGTATTTCAAGAGGAGAATGGGAAATCACACTTGGTGGCGATGGATTTTGGCAAGATGTTGATCCCGAAAATACAGATATTGTCTATAGTGAGTATCAATATGGCAATATTCATAGAATTGATAAAAAATCAGGAGAGAAACTAGATATCAAACCAAGAGAAGCTGAAGGAGATAGCCTGTATAAATGGAATTGGAATGCTCCGTTTATTCTTAGTTCTCATGATTCAAAGACTTTGTACATAGCTGCGGATTATCTATTTAAGTCAACTGACAGAGGTCAATCTTGGAAAAAAATAAGTGGTGACTTGACAAGTGGAGTAGATAGAAATAACTGGCCTGTAATGGATAGATTTTGGGGTGTTGATGCTGTAGAGAAAGATGTTTCTACATCATTGTATGGTACTGCTGTGTCACTGGCAGAATCTCCAATTAATTCAAATATATTGTTCGTAGGCACTGATGATGGAGTGTTGAGTATCACTAAAGATGGAGGTAAGACATGGAATAAAATACAAAAGTTTTCCAATGTTCCCGAATATACTTACATAAGCGATATTGAACCATCTGCTTTTGATGAAAATACAGTGTATGTAACTTTTGATAATCATAAGAATTTTGATTTTACACCTTATGTTCTCGTAAGTGATGATTTGGGTAAATCATGGAAATCTATTGCTTCTGATCTACCAAAAAATTCTCCGGTTCATACTATAAAACAAGATTTTGTAAATAGTGATTTGTTGTTTTTAGGTACAGAGTTTGGTTTGTATTTTACTAAAGATAATGGGAAACAATGGATTCAGCTTAAATCTGGATTGCCAACTATAGCTGTAATGGATATAGATATCAATAAAAAGGAAAATGATTTGGTATTAGCCACTTTTGGAAGAGGATTTTATGTTTTGGATAATTATTCCTCTCTCAGAAATATTGATGACAAGATGGTAGAAAAAGATTTCGTTCTATTTTCTCCTGAAACAGCAACATTATATGTTCCTAAAAGTAGAGGAGGTTATGGTTTCGGATCAATGGAATATTTTGATAAAAATGAGCCTTTTGGGATTACTTTCGATTATTATGTAAAAGAAGTGCCTAAAACATTGAAAGAAATTCGTCATGATAAGGAAGCTGAATTGATAAAAACAAAATCTAAAATTCCAATACCTGATTTGGATGAGTTAAGAAAAGAAAATGATGAAATAGATCCTTATCTCTCATTTGTGATTAAAGATAGCGAAAAAAAAGAGATCAGGAAATTAAATACAAAATTTTCTAAAGGTATAAGCAGGATTACTTGGAATCTTAAAAAATCAGAAGAATATCCGCAAAATAAGAAATTCAATGATTTTAACCCAATAAAAACCGGAGGTGATGATTTTTATGTTCAACCCGGAGACTTTTATGTTGATGTGATAAAATATGTAAGAGGAAATTTTGACACATTGATTACTGATCAGAAATTTGTAGTCAAAAAACTTAATTTGTCAACTTTGAATAATGAAAATTTAACTGAACTTGCAGATAATCAGGATAAGTTAGATGAAGTCTTCAAGGAATCAAATTACTTTATTAATGAGTTTAATGAGGTGAAAAGTCAATTCGTTAGTTTTCAACAATTAGCTAATAACACTCCCGGAGTATCTGGAGCAGTGAGTGAAAAACTTGAATCAATAGGAAAAAAATTGAGTGATATGGAATGGGAGATTTATGGACAAATACCAAAAGCAAGTTATGAAGAAAGAATACCTCAACCTGTTCCTCTTCACGATAGATTGGATTATGTGAATTATAGCCACAATAGTACATTCCAGCCATTTACAGAAACAGAAAAAGATGCTTTGAGGATAATTGAAAAACAAGTTAAAGAATTGAATTCAAGGTTGGATGTATTGAAAAACAATGATTTGGAATTTGTGAAAAAGAATTTGAAATAGTTTTATGATTTAATAAATTTTTAATTCCATATTTATTTTTATTTTATGAATAAGAAGTATAAAGTTATTTTTATCGCTTTATTGATACTGTTAATTGTCGTTATCAGTACTATGTTTTTTAGCCCTTTGAAGTATATTTGGGAAAATAACATTGCGGATAAAGACAATGATATTGAATTATATATACCATCTGGTAGTTCCTTTGATGATGTAAAGCAATTATTGATAGATAGTAATGCATTGAAAAATGTCAAAATATTTGATATTGTTTCTGGATTGTTAAATTACAAGAAGGATAATGTTCCTTCGGGAAGGTATATTTTAAAATCTCCCATGAATACAATTTCAATTGTCAGAAAATTCAGGGCAGGAGATCAGACTCCTGTAAATGTAACTTTTAATAATGTCAGGACGATAAATGAATTGGCAGGTAGGATAGGGAATAAACTGGCTTTGGATTCTATTCAGATCATGGAAAAAGTCAATGATGCAGATTATCTAAGTAATTTGGGTTTTAATAAAGATGATATTCTGTCGATGTTTATTCCAAATACTTATCAGATGTTTTGGAATATTTCAGTAGATAAGTTTTTCGATAGGATGAAATCTGAATACGATAAATTCTGGAATGCGAGAAAGGAAAAACTTGATTCTTCCGGAATGTCAGCAACGGAAATTTACACTATTGCTTCCATTGTAGAAAAGGAAACATTGGTAAGTGATGAAAAACCTAAAATAGCATCCGTATATTTAAACAGATTGAAAACCGGAATGAAATTACAAGCTGACCCAACAGTGGTATTTGCAAATGGAGATTTTTCACTAACTCGTGTTTATAATAAGCATCTCAGTATTGATTCGCCCTATAACACTTACATGTATGAGGGATTGCCACCTGGTCCTATATGTATGCCCGATGTTAGCACTATAGATGCTGTGTTGAACAGTGAAGATACAGATTTTATATTTTTTTGTGCAGCACCAGATAATAGTGGCAGGCATTTGTTTGCAAAAAACCTTGCTGAACATGCCAGAAATGCTAATAAGTACAGACAATGGCTGGATAAGCTGAATGTGAAATAATTATCTTATTTTTAAAATAGTAATTAAACCATATCAGTCTAAGAATTCCAGTTTTTGATCTTTGCAAATGTAGGTCAGTGCCGGAAATTTTTCTATTATCTTAGTGTCATGAGTGGCAAAAATTACTGCGGTTTGATTTTCAGTAGCTAATCTTTTTATTAAATACATAAGATCATTGGAGGAATTTGAATCAAGATTACCTGTTGGCTCATCGGCAATAAGTAATTCTGGTTTGTTCAATAAAGCTCTTGCAATTGCAACCCGTTGTTGTTCTCCACCAGAAAGTTCAATTACATCTGTATTGATTTTTTTGTAATCAGGTTTCAAATAGAACTTCTTTTATCCTTTGATTACGGATTTCTTTATTATCCCATTCCAATGCTCTCAGGCAATAATCCAGATTTTGATAGACATTCCATCCTTGAATTAAATTGAAATTTTGAAATATCATCCACGAACTTCTTCTGAATAGAAATTTATTTTTATAATTCAATTCACTTAAATTTTGTCCGGCTACCATTCCAAATCCTTGAGTTAGTGGAAGTTCTCCATAAATTGTTTTCAAGAGACTACTCTTACCACTTACCTGAATCTCCAACAAGATATGAAAATTCTGCTTCTTTTATATACAGATTAACATTATTAAGCACTGTTTTGTCTTCATATTGGATGGTGGCATTTTTAATTCCACAACATTTTTAATATCTAAACCAATTACCTGCATATTATTATATTATTCTAAAAATGTTAATTAACTCATTTAGCTCATCTATCTCATAGTCGGCATGTTCATTGTTTTTAATGTCATTATATTGAACAGTTTCTTAGCCAACAAGTGTCAAAACCATATTCCTTTCCCCCTTTGATATCTGCTTCAGGATTGTCACCAATTACCAAATAATCAGTTTTAGATTCACCACCTGTATTTTTGTAAACGTAATCGAAGTAAGAATAATTTGGTTTGGATAAGCTTTCTATTTCACCTGATATAAATATAGAATCAAAAAAATGTTTGTATTTGCATTTATCAAACCTTGGCCTTTGTACCTCTTTCATCCCGTTTGTAATAATGGCAAATTTAGTTTTTCCATGTAAATGGGTTAAAACTTCAACTGTTCTATCAAACAATTGACTGTTGGAAATCAAATTGTCTATAAATAGGTTATTGAAGGATTGCAAATCATCAATTCCAATGTTTAGTTTTTTGAATAATCTGTTAAATCTTTCAAATTTTATTTCTTCATGACTTATGAGATTATTGTCAAAATCTTTCCATATAACTGCATTTATATCATGAAAGATATCAAATATTTCATCTGAATACTCTAAATTGTATGCTTTGAAACAATATTCCAATGATTTTCTTTGTGATAATGTGAAGTCAAATAATGTATTATCAGCATCAAAGAGTAACCATTTGTATTTCATTATTTTTATTTTTTTAGCTTATCGAGGTAATCTCATTACGTATATCAATCTTTTTACACTGTAATTTCCTGGTTTATTCACTATCAACATAATTAATCCACCTATCATAGTTAGATTTCTCATGAAATTTATAGATTGCATTTTTCTTATTGATACAGGATCATTCCAAAATGAATAAATGATGAAAGTCGTTGGTACAAAGTATATTAATAGCATAATTGCTCCAATATTTGAATAATAACCTATAAGCACCAATGTAGATCCTAAAAATAATAAAATAATTGCTCCCGTAAGGAGAAAATCAAGGTTCCATGTTACACCGTAAAGCTGCATTGTCGCTTTGGTGTGATCATAAAACCAAAAGAATCTAATGCTTCAAAATAAAAAAAAAATGGATATAAATATCCGTGCCATTAAATCTAATGTGTTTTTCATCTGCTCTGCTTTCCTTCTGTCGTATATTTTTATGATTAAAATACAAAATTAATGGAATATATTATATTTATGCTGTTTTTTAAGTTTTATTTACTGTATGTTTCCTTTACTATATGTTTTAATTTTGCAAAATATCCCTTAATGATTCAAAATAATTGATAAGAACCTTAGTGCTACTTAGTGTCCTCAAGTGGTTCAAAAAATATAAGAGATAATAAAAATTTAAAACCACTAAGTTCACAGAGGATCACTAAGATAAAATCCAAATCACTTAACCTTAGTGCTACTTAGTGTCTTAGTGGTTCAAAAAAATATAAGAAATAATAAAAATTAAAAGCCACTAAGATCACAGAGGATCACTAAGAAAAGCACAAAAAGAAAAAACCTTAGTGCTACTTAGTGTCCTTAGTGGTAAAAAAATATAAGAAATAATAAAAATTAAAAGCCACTATCAGATCACAGAGGATCACTAAGAAAAGCACAAAAAGAAAAAACCTTAGTGCTACTTAGTGTCCTTAGTGGTAAAAAAATATAAGAAATAATAAAAATTAAAAACCACTAAGATCACAGAGGATCACTAAGAAAAGAACAAAAAGAAAAAACCTTAGTGTTACTTAGTGCCCTCAGTGGTTCAAAAAAATATAAGAAATAATAAAAATTAAAAACCACTAAGATCACAGAGGATCACTAAGAAAAGAACAAAAAGAAAAACCTTGAGTGCTACTTAGTGTTCTCAGTGGTTCAAAAAAAACAGTGTTGTAGCGTAATTAGGTTTAAGAAATATTTATATAATTAAAAAAATAGAAATAACTTTGTGTCTTTTAAATATGAAATCTTTAATCATGTCAGAAATTAAAAAAATTATTTTTTCTTCTTTATTTATCCTTTATTTTATAATTGGTTTTAACTCTACTCAATTAAATGGGCAAATTGGAATAGAAATAATAGGAGTTGATTCTAAATTCAATGAGTGGGACAAACTAATTGATGATTATGCTAACGAAGATTATAATTTTTTCGATTATGAAGTGGGTGGGGGAATCAATTATTGGTTCAGGTTAAAAGAATACAGAGTGGAATTTACTCCGGGATTTTATTATTTGTATTCAAAATTCAAATATGATAATCCTTCATGTTCCTATGAGTATCATTATCAATCTCTTGGTACTGAATTTGATATAAATTTGTATCCATTTGATTTTATGAGAAGGACTTATGAAAAAGATTGTCCGAGTTTCAATAATAGAGGTCAATGGTTTTCCAAGAGCTTTTTCTTTCAGTTTTCGCCTGGATTATATGTCAGTAAAATGGATTTAAGCGGTAAAGATATAATTGATTATGACATGGCAGGGAAATTTGATTTCGGAATTGGAGTAGATATGAAACTATCCAATCACATACTATTGGCACCAATTTTAAAATATGGTTTTTTATTAGGACAAGAATGGAAGGGATTAGGAGATTTTCATGGAGAGCCTGCTTATAATGAGATTACTTCCGGTAACTTTTTGTCATTTACTTTGTCTTTTTATCTAAAGTAAATCTCTGAATATTCATGAAAAGAAATCAATTTAATAAAGTTTTTGCTTCTATTCCATTATTAGGACTTGCATCTCATAATATGGATTTTTTTGCGAAATCCTCTGAACCTGAAATTGATAAGATTATCCCTAATAGATTGAAAAAAGGTGATACCATAGGATTGATAGCTCCGGCAAGTTCTGCGAGTGATGATGCATATAAAAGAGCCTTGAAAAATATTAGTGATTTGGGGTTTAAATATAAATTAGGACAAAATCTATTAAAGAAGAATGGATACCTTGCAGGAAGTGATGCGGAAAGAGCGAATGATATTAACAGTATGTTTGCCGATGACGAAGTAAATGCAGTTTGGTGTATCAGAGGAGGATATGGAATTACCAGAATTATAAATGATATAGATTATGATATTATAAAATCCAATCCCAAAGTTTTAATTGGATATAGTGACATAACAGCTTTACATTTAGCTATTAATAAAATGACTGGATTGATAACCTTTCACGGTCCCGTGGCGAGTTCAGAATTTACACCTTATACCAAGGAAAATTTTATTAATATATTAGTTGAAGGAGGTAAGATTATATCCAATACTTCGGAAATGCAGAGAGCTAAAGGTGATATTTATTCGCCATATATTATTAATCCGGGTGAAATGAAAGGGAAATTAGTTGGAGGAAACCTATGTCTGTTATCTGCATTAGCCGGAACTAAATATGATTTTGATGCCAGTGGTAAAATAGTTTTTATTGAGGATATCGATGAAAAACCCTATAGGATAGATAGAATGTTAACGCAATTGTTAGATGCTTCGAATTTACAAAGGGCTTCAGGAATTATTTTAGGAGTGATGAAAGGTTGTGAGAAAGTCAAAGGTGATAATTCATGGACTCTCGAAGAAACATTGAAAGATAGATTGGGTGATTTGAATATTCCCGTTTATTATGGATTTTCCTTTGGTCATATCAAAAATAATTGCACATTACCGGTGGGAGCCGAAGCAGTATTCAATACTGATGAACAAAAACTTATGTTATTGGAAGATGTGGTAAGATAATTTCAATTTTTCATCGTATGAAAGTCTATAGCAAAGTTTTTGATTTAAGATTGAGACATGTATTTACAACCAGCAGAAAATCCGGTTCTGAGAGGAAGACTCTGATAGTAAAGCTCGAACATGATGGCATTGTTGGATATGGAGAGGCAGTAGAAGACCCTTATTATGGATTCTCAGTAGATCAGATGCAAAAGGATCTCATTGAATTAAAACCCATCATAGAAAATTATCAATTTGATACCCCTGAATTATTTTGGAAATACTTAAATAAATTCTTAGATAATAAGCGTTTTTTACATTGTGCTATTGATATTGCAGCCCACGATCTATATGGTAAAATGTTGAATCTTCCTTTATTCAAGATTTGGAATTTGAAAACAGATAACTTGCCACTGACTAATTTTACTATTGGGATTGATGATATAGATGTGATGAAGGAAAAACTTCTCGAAATGCCTTGGCCTCTTTATAAAATAAAATTAGGTACTGAAAATGATTTATTTATAATAGAACAATTGAGGAATATCACTGATTCTGCCTTTCGTGTAGATGCTAATACAGGATGGACAGTAAAGCAAACAATTGACAATTCCAGGATTTTGAAAAAACTTGGGGTGGAATTTATTGAACAACCATTACCTGCGGACAGATGGCTGGATATGGAACATGTGTTTGATAAGAGTTCTCTGCCTGTCATTGCAGATGAGTCATGCAGGATTTATTCTGATATTGAAAAATGTCCGGGTAGATTTAATGGAGTAAATATTAAATTAGCAAAAGCCGGAGGACTCACTCCTTCGAGAAAAATGATATTGGCAGCTAAAGATATTGGATTGAAAACGATGGTGGGTTGTATGACTGAATCTTCAGTTGGAATAGCTGCTGTGGGGCAATTGCTTCCCTATCTCGATTATGTCGATATGGATGGAGCTTTATTGCTGTCAAATGACATTGCCACTGCTCATAGTATAGAATATGGAAAAGTGTCTCTGTCAGAAAATCCCGGTACAGGAGCTATTCTTAATGTAGATTTTTAATTTACTGAATTGCTCATTTAATTTTTTTTATTAAGCCCACTTCTTTTTCTGAAATAATAGAAAAATGGAATTCCCGTTAATATCAGCCCTAAACCTATTAGTGATTCCATAGGTCGGGAATATATGGCATTGAAAACAATAATGATGCAAAAAATTAAAAATAATAATTGGACATAGGGATAACCATAAGTTATTTTTATTCTTTTTTGAATTTTTAATTTTATAACAGCTACAGCCCCAAGTCCATAAAAAATAAATGCTGCAAATATCAGCATATCTGTCAATTGATCAAAAGTTCCGCTCATAATCAATAGGCTTGCCCATATCATCTGTCCTGTTAATGAAAAGTATGGAGTTCTGAATTTTTGATGCACTTTACCAAATGATTTGAAAAAATATCCTTCTCTTGCCATTTGATAATATACTCGGGCTGCTGACATTGTGCTTCCTTGTGTGGCTCCAAATGTGGATACCATTATCAGAGCAGATATGAGTACCATTCCTGTGTAGCCAAGAGCCACTGAGGCTACTTCGACTGCTGCTATGCTTCCTTTTTGTGTTGAGATATCTGCAAATTGATCCGGAGTCATCACATTTAAATATGCATAATTGACAAAAAAATACAATATCATCACAAGTGCAGTACCTATTATGATTGCTTTGGGAACAGTTTTAGTTGGGTTTTTAAATTCACTTGCCATATTTGTAATATTTACCCATCCATCATAAGCCCAAAATGCGCCGAGCATTGCTGTGAAAAATGCACTTATCCTGAAAATATCCATTGGACTTGTATCTGAAATAGAATTACCATTAGAAGGTGCCATGCTACCTACTCCTGAGTAATTTAGTCCAATGAAAATTATTGATAAAATACCAAGAATTTTTGCCCCAGTCACTATATTGTTCATCCAGCCACCTGCTTTTACTCCTCGTATATTGTATAATGTTAGCAATATTAAAGTAATAATGGCTATTAATTTAATTGTCAAATTGTCAAATAAAATATAAATGCCATTAGTGGGAATATTAGAAAAATAATGAGGGATTTTGAAGAAACTGGCAAATGATTCTGCAAATACGTATGAAATAGATGCTATAGATGCTGTGCTGATAACTGTAAAAAAACTCCATCCGAACAGGAATCCCCAGAAATCTCCATAGGCATTTTTGAAATATTGGAATTGACCTCCGGCTTCCTTAGTAATGGAAGCAAGAGAAGCAAAACTCAATGCTCCTAACATCGATATTATTCCTGCTCCTATCCACGCCCATAATATGAGTTTGTCATCGTGCAGAGAGGCTGCCATTGGAGAGATTTTCTTAAATACTCCACTTCCTATCATATTGCCTGCTACAAGTAATATGGCAGTTCCCAGTCCTAAGACTTGCATCAATTGTGGTTGTTCGTTTTTTTTGTTTCCCATGGATTTTATTGTAAAGATTTATGCAAATTTATTATAAATATTATAATGCTTATGAATCTTGTGTGAGAATTAAAACTTATATTTGTAATTATATCATATTTTAACAAAATTAAAAGTTTGACAAATGAAAAAAGTTATAAATACTAAAAATGCTCCTGCTGCTATTGGCCCTTACAGTCAGGCAATAGAAGTACAAGGAACTATTTATATTTCAGGATAGTCTCTATTGACCCCGCTAGCAGGAAGGTAGTTGATGGGGGAATTAAGGAGCAGACTGAACAAGTTATGAAAAATATTGAAGCAATTTTGACTGAAGCAGGATATACTTTCGATAATGTTGTAAAATCTACTTGCTTGCTGAGTGATATGTCCAATTTCGCCGCATAGGAATGAAGTTTATGCTTCGAGATATGCTTATCAATCCTCCTGCAAGAGCAGCCTTTGCAGTTAAGGAATTACCTCTTGGTGTTTTAGTGAAATAGAAACTGTTGCTGTAAAATAATTTTTGAATTATCTATGACTGTTTAAAATTGAGGGTTTTTTAGGTTTCTTGTCCTGATAATTTAAGAATTTGTTTGTGTACTTCCATTATTTGATTGATTAATGAATGTTTGCCGTCATTTATTATAATGAAATCTGATAGTTTTATTTTTTGTGAATCTGGCATTTGATTGTTTATTCGTTCTTGTACTTTCTCGTTTGTAATGTTATCTCTTTTGCAAACTCTTTCGATTCTTAATTCTATAGGAGCAGTAACTAAGATGATAAAATCAAGATCCTTGTAACTTCCTGATTCGAAAAGAATGGCAGCTTCCTTTATCACATAAGGACTGGTTTGTTCATTTGACCATTTGATGAAATTTTGTTGTACTGCCGGATGAACAATGTTATTCATTTTATCGAGGAGTGGCTTATCATTGAAAATAATGTCTGAAATGTATTTTCTGTTTAGTTCTCCATTATCGAAATAACTATTTTCCCCTAATAGTTTTTTTATATTATCAATTAATTCTTCATCTGAAGTCATCAGATATTTGGCTTTTGAATCTGCATTGTAAACAGGAATGCCCATAGCTTCAAAAATTTTGCTTACAGTGGTCTTTCCGCTTCCTATGCCACCTGTAATACCGATTTTATACATTTTCAATGATTTTAATTGTCCATCCATCTATTTTTTCTTCGAGAGTAATGTCGTCTATATTCCTGTTGAGTATTGTAGCGTATAGTTTTATGATAAAAACATCAACCATTGACTTTCTCGTTTTTACAATGATTTTTGGGGTGATTTCATAAATATTGTCAATTATTGTTATTTCCATGGAATTTATTACTTTCATTATATCCCCGATGTGGTTAAAATCATATTCTATTTCTATATTGTTTTCAATGTGTTTTTCGATTATTACAGTGTTTTCAAAAGCTTCTATTGTTGCTGTTTTATAAGCCTGGATTAAGCCTGAAACACCTAATTTGGTACCTCCAAAATATCGTACCACTATCACAGCCACATTTGTCAGATTGTAACTTTTTATCTGGTTGAAAATCGGTAAACCTGCTGTTCCTCCCGGTTCTCCATCATCATTGTATCTGAAATTGTCTTCGTTCAATCCTATTTTATAAGCAAAGCAATGATGTCTCGCTTTGAAATGTTCTTTTTTGATTTGTTCTAAGTATTCTTTAAATTGAACTTCATTTTCGATTTCGTAAGCATAGGCAATAAATTTGCTTCCTTTTTCTTTATATTCACCGATCGATGAATCCTGTATAGTTCTATATGTGTCAATAATTTCTGACATTATTAAGCAATTCCTAATTCTGTTTTTTTGCTTTTAGGCAATGAATTTATGATTAGATTGTAGGATTCGTCAATAAGTTTAAATATCAGAGGATTTTCAACATCAGAGTTGAGGTATATAGTGTTCCAATGCTTTTTATTCATGTGATATCCAGGTTTGATACCTTCATAAATTTCACGTAATTCTTCATTTTTTTCAGGATCTCCCTTCAAGTTTACTGTTGGTTTTTCAGTGTTATTTAATGAAGTAAGAGCAAATATTTTATTGAAAACTCTGAAAACCAATGTGTCATTGTCGAATGGGAAGTCTTCAGTACATCCGGTTTTGGAAGTGCAATAATCTCTTAATTGTTCTATATTCATGTTATCAGATTAAATGACCCATTTTTTCTTTTTTGGTATCTATGTATCTTTTATTAAGTGAATTTGCGTCCATTATTAGTGGTTCTCTCTTTACGAGTTTTATGCCTGTATTATCAAAGGCATTCAATTTGTCCGGATTGTTTGTGAGGAGTATTATCTCTTTTATTTTCAAGTCTTTCAAGATTTCAATTGCATCGGTGTATTCCCTTTCATCGCTATGAAATCCTAACATTAAATTAGCGTCAACAGTATCTGCGCCATCATCCTGAAAATTATATGCTTCAAGTTTTTTTATCAATCCTATTCCTCTGCCTTCTTGTCTTAAATATATCAGGATGCCATGTTGTTCTGCAATAATTTCTTTAGACCTTTCGAGCTGTTTCCTCCACAATCACACCTCAATGACCCAAATAAATCTCCAATATGCACTCTGAATGAATACGGACATATACAGGTTTTGATATATCTACATCTTCATGAATCATAACTACATGTGGCATTTTTTCATCGATTGACATCGAATATGTAATCATTTTGTATTTACCTAATTTTGTTGGTATCCATGCTTCTGAAACTCTGTGCATCTATTAAAAATTTTCTCAAATTTAGATATAAAAAGTAATTTTATGCAAAAATTCTTTTTCAAAAAATATTATTTAGAATTAATGAACTAAATTAAGTCCAAAAACCATATATAATATAACTATTTTTGAGTTGAATAGTTTTAGTTAAAATTAATTAGTTTCTAATATATCCGGTTTTATACTCTGTCAATTATGACATCTTGTTGCAGTTTGTTAATTAATATAGGCATATAATATTTTATAAATAAATTTGATATTTGTTGATAAATCGTATATTTGTCTTGGTTTATCGAAATTATACATTTTAGTTTATTATATTTTTTATCTTTGTTTTAAATTATTTTTTTCAATTAAATAAATTTTTGAAATATGAAAAATTCAACAGCTATTGTTTTATTGGTTATTGCAGTAATTGTTTTCTTCGGAGGATGTAATACTTACAATTCACTTGTTGATAAGGATCAAAGTGTGAAAAATTCCTGGGCAAATGTGGAAAGTGCTTACCAAAGAAGGGCAGATCTTATTCCAAATTTAGTAAATACTGTGAAAGGTTATGCTGATTTTGAAAAATCAACTTTGACTGAAGTGGTGAATGCAAGAGCTAAAGCAACTAGCGTCAATATAGATGCTAACAGTCTTACTCCAGAATCATTTCAACAATTTCAAGAGGCACAGGCTGGTTTGTCAAGTGCATTGAGTAGATTGTTGGTAACAGTTGAAAAATATCCTGACTTGAAGGCTAATCAAAATTTCCTTGAATTGCAGGCACAACTTGAAGGTACAGAAAACAGGATTAAAGTAGCCAGAGATGAATTTAATGAAGCCGTAAATTCTTATAATGTGAAAGTTAAAAAATTTCCTAATAATTTATTTGCTGGAGTCTTTGGATTCAAAGAAAAAGATTACTTCAAATCCGATGATGGTGCTGATAAAGCTCCCGAAGTTAAGTTTTAAAAAAATAAATTTTATATCGTAATGAAATTTTTTCCTAGGAAATTTTTCAAAAAAACTGATGACAAAAAAATCATCAATTGTATTAAAGAAGCTGAAAAACAAACTTCAGGTGAGATTCGTGTTCATTTTCAAAAAAAGCTTAAGGTTGATATTTTAGAAGAAGCTGTCAATACCTTTTACAGATTGAAAATGGATGAAACGAAAGATAAAAACGGAGTGTTGTTTTTCTTCGTGATGAAAAAGAAAAAGTTTGCTATTATCGGTGACAAAGGAATTAATGATGTGGTCCCTGATGATTTTTGGGAAAATATTAAAATTGCATTGACTGAAGATTTTTCTAATGGGCATAAAACTTCCGGTATTTGTAATGCTATAAAAATGGCAGGAGATAAATTGAAAGAGTTTTTCCCTTATGATTCAGTTAATGATGTAAATGAATTGCCAGATGAGATTTCTTATTCATAAAATATTATTCCTTATATTATTGGTAAGTACTTTATTTACCGTAAGGATTTATTCTAAAGATATTTTACCTAAGCCTAATTCTGCTGTTGCCGATAGAATAGGTTTGCTTTCATTGCAACAGCAGGATAATCTTAGGAATAAGCTCAAAACATTCAACGATACCAGCTCTTCTGCAATAGTATTAGTTATAGACAATAGCACAGAAGGAGATGATATATTTGACTATTCCTATAAACTTGCTAAAAGTTGGGGAATTGGGGATGCTTCTAAGGATAATGGAGTGTTAGTATATATCGCTTTCAATGATAGAAAAGTTTTTATTCAGGTTGGAAGTGGACTTGAAGGTGTTATCCCTGATGCTATGGCAAAAAGGATAGTTAATAACATTATAGTGCCATCATTCAGAAGTGGCAATTATTATAGCGGTATCAATTCAGCTCTCGATGCTTTAATTCAGTTGGCAAGTGGCGAATATACTTCCGATGGGGTTGATGATTCCCTGGATGGTGGAACAGTAATACTGATTATGTTTCTGGTATTCTTCGCCTTGTTGATTATATTTTCTATTTCTTATTATAGATGCAAGAAAAGAGGAGATTGTAATGATGATGGTGGTGGATACTATGGTGGCGGAAGATATAACACCGGAGGTAGAAGAGGTGGATGGATAATCGTGGAGGATCCGGTGGTTTTGGAAGTGGAGGAGGTTTCGGTGGAGGCGGTTTTGGTGGTTCGGAGGTGGAGGCTTCAGTGGAGGTGGAGCCGGAGGAGGATGGTAGTTTTAAATTTTTTCTTCACATTATTTTTTTCAATATTCGGTTATTGGTGTTCGGTATCCAATGTTGGGAATCCAGTTGAATACTAAAGTTAAGGCACAGATTTCTCAGCGTAGTTTCTAACTTCATATATTCCTTATTTTATATATCATTTATGGATGAGAGTTTACTTATTTTTGTTGAGGAATTTCAGAAACATTATATTTTTATTATAGTCAATTTTTATTTCTCCATCCTTAAATGAATTTATTATTATTATTAAATTAGCTTTTTACATTTATCCATATTATTATAATCAATGATCTTATTTTCTTTTGATAATAATGAATGTAAACTTTAATATGCTTATTATTGAATTTAAATAAGTAAACAATCATTTAAATAATTTGACTTATCAGATAATCAATACTTTTCTACGATTATTTCATTTTCATATAGGGTTGATATATTGAGAAGTAATCCATTGATAAAAGATGTATATCAGTGGCATCTGATTGTGTATAGATTAATATAATCACATATTGTTCAAAACATAGATCTTCTTCAATTGATCTTTTTACTAATTCTTTTTTTATAACAAATGAAATATTATGCCCAAGGAGTTCGATTTTAATAAATCACAGTTATTAATTTTCATTTTAACTATTAATCATCAATATAAATTGTATCTGATTTATTTAATTTATTTGTAGTCATTCTGTCTATAACATTTATTATACTATCTATGTATTTATCTTCTTGAGCATACACTTTTACAACATTAAACAATAAGAAAATATATAGGATTAAATATTTTATTTCTGTCATTTATTATAATACTTATGAGATAAGGATTTTTTTACCTGATCTAAAAATTAGATTCAAATTTGATATTAAACATTCATTTGATGAGGTACTTATTAAATATTTACTTTATCAGCTTCTCCTTTTAATAAATATGATAATTGAAGATAAAATATTTTTTATATGAAATTGATCTATGTTTTACTATTATTTTATTGAAATATCCATATTAAAAAATAACAGGAATTTAATAAATTGTCAGACAAAATTTACTTCTAAAATTGACATTAATATTCACTTGTCAAAATGTTTTGTTTATTGTAAATTTACCTGAATTGAAGATTACCATAAAGTTATAATCTTTTAATTTATTATAAAATCAATTTCTTTTTCAAACTTGTATCAATATTTATTGTAAAATTCTGCGAGCTTTTCTTAGATTGTCACTATATTTTGAATTTTTTAATGAATAATTGCTTCCCTGTACTCTATCGTTTTATTATTAAATAGTTAGACCAAGCATTAAACTGTCTTGGTAATTCTAATTCACTTTCGTAAAACTCTTTTGCAGTAACTACTTCTGAGAAATTGATGGGAGTTAAAAGAAAAAAAATAATTATATTTCATATTAAATTAATTTATAATTATCAATCAGATTTAAGTTCATTTGTATTGGAGGCGGTTTTGGTGGCTTCGGAGGTGGAGGCTTCAGTGGAGGTGGAGCCGGAGGAGGATGGTAGTTTTAAATTTTTTCTTCACATTATTTTTTTCAATATTCGGTTATTGGTGTTCGGTATCCAATGTTGGGAATCCAATGTTGGGAATCGAGTTGAATACTAAAAGTTAAGGGCACACGGAGATTCTCCCGCTCGGCGAAGTTTCCAACTTTGTTGCTCTATATTCCTTATTTTATATATCGTTTTCATGGGATGTGGGTGTTATTCAATAATTATCAAAATGCTTTAAAAATTCTCTATTATATTCTTGAATATCGTTTATCTTTATGAATAATTCAGCATATTGCTTCATAGCCTCTATTTTTTCTTTCCCTTTGTTATAAACTAATTCTCTAAAACACATTTTAGATAGCAATTCATTTTTTTCTATATCCGGATCTTGTTTCAACAAAAATAATTCCAACAGTTCAGTATCAGTTAACTTACTGAACAGGAAGGATATATATGGAAAAGTATGAGTCCATGGTATATCATGTGATTCAACTCTGTCCATAATATGCGATTTATGAATACTCCAGTTTTGCATACAGAAATCTATAGCTCCCTTTTGGTCAATATCATAATATGAATTTATAAGTAATAAGAAAGTAGAATCAGGTATCTGACCTCTCCTATAATTCCATAACTGCAATCTGTATTCTATTAAACTGTCAATTAGTTCTGTTTTGCATTGTGATTTTTGATTAATAGTTGCTTGCAAAGTATCTCGAAGTGTTTTATTAAAATCATGTCTAAAAGAATCAATTTCTTCAAATGTTGGAGAACGATCGTATTTTGATAGTGTATTCAAAACAAATTCTCGACTAATTTTTGTATAATTTTGATATTCCTTTTCATAAAACTTTTTAGATTCGTGTTGGTAGAAAACTGAATCCTGTGCATGGATTGAAAAACATATAAAAATACTAAATGCTAAAAAATATATAATTTTCATAATTATTCAATTTTTATTGAATTAAATAAATCGGTATTGTTTATTGTAGTACCCCCCGCTCGGCGAAGTTTCCAACTTCGTCGTCCTATATTTCTAATTTTATATATCGTTTTCATGGGATGTGGGTGTTGTTCAATAATTATCAAAATGCTTTAAAAATTCTCTATTATATTCTTGAATATCGTTTATCTTTATGAATAATTCAGCATATTGCTTCATAGCCTCTATTTTTTCTTTCCCTTTGTTATAAACTAATTCTCTAAAACACATTTTAGATAGCAATTCATTTTTTTCTATATCCGGATCTTTTTTCAACAAAAATAATTCCAACAGTTCAGTATCAGTTAACTTACTGAACAGGAAGGATATATATGGAAAAGTATGAGTCCATGGTATAATCATGTGATTCAACTCTGTCCATAATATGCGATTTATGAATACTCCAGTTTTGCATACAGAAATCTATAAGCTCCTTTTTGATCAATATCATAATATGAATTTATAAGTAATAAGAAAGTAGAATCAGGTATTTGTCCTCCTTTTCTATAATTCCATAACTGCAATCTGTATTCTATTAAACTGTCGATTAATTCTGTTTTACATTGTGATTTTTGACTAATAGTTTCTTGCAAAGAATCTCGCTGAAGTTTATAAAATTCATTTACAATGAGATTATGTTGTTCAGGTGGAATTGGATGTCCATTTTTTTTATAAAATTCCAAATTTTTATTTCCAATGAAGTCATCCAATTTTTTATAAAGTTTTAAATAAAATATTTTTGATTCTTCATTAATGTTTAATAGAGTTATTGTATCCTGAGCAGAACATTTATTATAAAAAATAAAAACCATCAATATAAAAACTAATTGCTTCATATTACTTAATATTAATATTTGAAAATAATTCCCCAACTCGGCGAAGTTTACAACTTAGTCCCTCTATATTCCTAATTTTATATATCGTTTTCATGGGATGTGGGTGTTTTGCCAGATAATTCTAAATTATAAAATTATAACGTAATTTTACATGAAAGTAAATAAAAATAATTAGGATTTTTACCTTTTTATAATCAAATTTAATAAAAAGTTTCATAATAATCAAATTTTCAATATTACATAGAATATCAATTATATCAATATATTATGCCCAAATAGTGATTTATATTTGGTTAGATATTCGGTGTTCAGTATTGAGAATGGGGTATTCTGTGTTGGGAATCGAGTTGAATACTAAAAGTTAAGGGCACACGGAAATTTGACTTTTAGCTTTTAGTGTTGCTTAGTTGTATTTGTTTTCATCGACAGGAGGAGAATTATATTTTTAGTTTATCATATTAACTATTAACTCTCTGCTTCGCCATACAAATCAAAATCTTCAACATCATTAATATTGACTTTTACTATTTGGCCAATATTCAGACTGGATTCAGAAGTAAACAATACTTCGTTATCAACTTCGGGACTATCATATTGAGTTCTGCCTACATAATATTCCCCATCATAACTATCGATAATTACATCAAAAGATTTTCCAATTTTTTTCTCATTTTTTTTAAATGATATTTCACGTTGCAACTCCATGAGCATTTTGGCACGATAATCTTTTACCTCTTCAGGCACATCATCTTCATAATCATAAGCGGCTGTATCTTCCTCATGGGAATACTGAAAAACACCAACTCTGTCGAATTTCATATCCTGAATAAAGTTCATGAGTTCTTCGAAGTTCTCATCAGTTTCTCCTGGAAATCCAACTATAAATGTTGTTCTTAGTGCAATATCGGGAATGAGTTTTCTGGCTTTATCTATAATATCTAATGCATCTTTTTTAGTGCTATATCTTTTCATCCTTTTAAGGATATCATCATTGGCATGTTGTAGAGGCATATCCAGATAGTTGCATACTTTGTCGTATTTAGCCATAGTCTCTATCAATTCGTATGGGAAATTTCCGGGATAAGTATAATGCAATCTTATCCATTCTATACCATCTATTTCCACTAAATTGTCGAGAAGGGTAGTTATGGCTCTTTTTTTATACAAATCCAAACCATAAAATGTAAGTTCCTGAGAAATAAGTATAAGTTCTTTAACTCCTTTTTTTGCCAGGTTTTTTGCTTCTTCAACTATATCTTCTATTTTTCTGGAAGTATGTTTGCCTCTAAATCCGGGAATAGCACAAAAAGCACAAGCTCTCTACATCCTTCGGCAATCTTAAGATAAGCATAATGGGGTGGAGTAGTGGGATTTCTTTCGTTGAGGAGTTCATTTTTATAAGGGATGTCGAAGTCATCGATTATGTCCTTTATTTCAGTGCCAAAAAAACCATCAACTTCAGGTATTTCATTTTGCAAGTCTTCTTTATATCGTTGGGAAAGACATCCTGTTACAAAAAGTTTTTCAAGTTTTCCTTTGTTTTTGAGATCGACAAATTGTAGGATTTTATCTATGGATTCTGTTTTGGCATCGTGTATGAAACCACAGGTATTTATTATCACAGTATTGGTGTCCTTATCTCCTTTTTCGAAACTAACCTCATATCCATTTTTTTGAAGATGTGTATATATGTTTTCAGAATCAATGAGGTTTTTACTACAACCCATATTGATAATACTTATCTTATCTTTTTTAGTTTTCATTTTTATTTTTTTATCTGACAATACTTTCAAACACACCATCAGCAATATGTGTTTTGATTATATCGTCTTTTTTGATATTATTGATGTTTTTAACGACACTCCCATTAAATGTAGTATAGGAATAACCTCTTTTGAAAATCAACTGAGGATCAAAAAGTCTTATACTATTTTCAATTCTTGAAATTTCATTTTTATTAAAGGTGAAAATATTTTTAATATTGTTCTGCATTTGATTTAAAAGCAAATCTATCTTGTAATTTTCTTCTTTAAAGTCTTGATACAGATTGATTTAGGATATATGTTTTTAAGATATCCAGTTCTCCTTCTTTGTTTTTTATGATATTCATTGCGTTATTCAATATCAAATTGAGATTGTTCAATATTTGGGCTTCGAATTCCATATTGTATCTTATTATATAATCTGCCACCGCTATAGGAGTTTTTAATGGTGAATGCGCAACTAATTCTATTATATTTTTATCGATATCATGTCCTATTCCGGTGATTACAGGGATAGGAAATTCTGCTACATTCTTGCTGATATCATAATTGTCAAAATATGAAAGATCCATTTTTGAACCTCCACCTCTTATAATTACCACACAATCAAAATGAGAGATATTCTGTAATATCTTGTTCAGATTATTTATTAAATCCTTTGAAACAGAGTTCCCTTGCATACTTGAATCATAGAATTCAATATTGAATCTGTAGTTATAAGGATTGTTTTCGATATGTGAAATAAAATCCTGGTATCCTGCAGCTTTAGTACTGCTTATTACAGCTATATTTTTTATAGCTTTGGGTAAAATAGTATTTTGATTTTTGTATAATAGGTTCTCATTTTTAAGTTTTTCAATTGTTTTTTGTCGTTGCATCTCCAGATTGCCAAGAGTATATGATGGTTCTATATCCTCTATTGAGAATTTAAGTCCAAATATTTCATGGAATTCGACTTTAGCTTTGAATCTTATTTGTCTGCCTTCTTCAATTATTGAGTCAAAAATATCTCCCAGTTTCTTTTTGATAAATAATGCTGATTTGTACCATATCACTCCCTGAGCTTTAGCTATCACAGACTCCTCAGATCTTGATTTTTGTATGAATTCCAGGTAAATCTGTCCCCGACTTCTTTCGCCTGAGATATTTCAGCATCTACCCAAATTGTTTCGCTGAAGTTAAGAGCTATTACTTGCGATATGTATTCATTAACTTTTAATAGACTGTATGACTCCATTATTTATATGAGAATTTAATTTTTTTATATTTTAAATTATTTTCCAATGGTATATGTCAGATTGAAAGTAAAACTTCTCGGTGCTTCCAAAAGTCCTGGTCTCACTGAATATTCCTTATTGAAAAGATTATCTATATTGAAAGTAAAATCATATTCTTTGTATTCATAACCTACTCTGAATCTATATACATTTGTTCCGTACATGTGATTTTCTCTATAATCTTTGGATCCATTTATGAAAATATCTTGTTCCAGTATTTTATCCACAGCTTCCATGAAACTATTGTATGAAGAACCTATTCCTAAGTTGAACTTCTTATAATTTAAGTCCAAATCCAATCTGAAAGTATGTCGATACCTGTATTTAAGCACATTGTAGTCCACACTTGTTGTCCTTTCTATTTCTTCAGTGAATTCCTTATATTTAGGATCGACATATAGATAACCACCAATAAATGAATATCTGAAATCTTTAATATTTCCGGTAAATCCAGTTGATATTTCATATCCTTTGATGATGGTGTTTCCTATATTTTCAGCTGCGAAATATAGTCTTTTATTATATTTGATATTGAATTCTATCATATTATCATATTCAGATTGAAATACAGAAAGGTCGATATATCCTTTGAGTCCAAATAGTTTGTAGCCTTGTCTTAATCCAAGCTCAGCAGTGTAACCGGTTTCAGATTCCAATTCCGGATTAGGAAGCACTAAAATATTGCCTGAAATAGCATTGGTGAATTTCTCTGCTATGGCAGGATATCTGAATCCTTGTCCCCTAGGATGCTCTGATATGAGTAAACTTAAATAACTTATAATTTGCTCCAAATCTGAATATAGGTTTGCTTTCTGTTTTGTATTTGTCGCTGATATCTTCTCCGTCAATGACTTTTGGGTCCTTGTACACTGTTTATTTCATATCTTGCTCCGAAAGATAAATTCAATTTGTCGAAAAATTTCTTTTCAGCTTGAATATAAAGCCCTGTATTAGTAGCTAAAAATATAGTATCTCCATATAATTCAGCATCGGTTCTACTGCGTGTTTGTTCTATTCCTGAAGTGATTACAAGGTCGATGTCGGAAAAATTCTTTTGAAACTGGTATTCTCCATATCCACTTACGGAATAATTAGATTTGTTTTTGTCCACATAATTCGAAACATAATAAATCCTTGATTGCAGTATGTGTTTGATGCCTTTTTTGCCAATATACGTTACTACAGGATCTACTATAGCCACTTTTTTAGATTGATATGAGTATGAATCATCAGTACCTACATAAGCTCCTTCCTCATCATTGAGCCAATAATAAAATGTAACCTTGCTCTCTGCATTCAGATTTGTATGTAGTCCTATAGTTAAAGCATCATTGACATGATAATCAAATTTAGCTGTAACTCTTCCTATTTGATTATAGCAATCCTTCATATAGCCTTTGGGCTCATCTTCGAGGAATAATGAACTAACGATATCCCATTTTTTAATTTTCTGAGCAAATACAGTGGTGATTCCATATTTGTTGGGATTCATGCCACTCCACCATTTTTTTTGAGGGTCACTCGGAGCATCATAGAATGTATAGTGAGTTTTGTATTTGAAATATGGTGTCTTTTTAGCATATTTCGATAATATATTTATAACGCCATTCATAGCTGATGAACCGTAAAGAGCAGAGCCTGCACCTTTCATGACCTCCACTTTCTCTATGGTTTCGGTTGGGATAATGCTCCAGTTAGGAAAAGCAGAATCGAATTGCAATGCAGGAATATTGTCATAAAGCACAAGAACTCTACTACCTGCACCATAAGAAAAACCTGATCCTCCGCGGATATTTGCCTGTCCATCTACAAAACTAACTCCTGGTATTTTTTCCAAAAGATCTTCAAAATTTATAGTATTGTTTTTCTCTACAAAATCCGGTTTGAGGGATTCCATAGATACTGTTACTTCATCTATTGCTCTTTTGAATTTTCCTGAAGTAATAGTGACTTCATTCAGCGATTTGGAATCTTCTGTCATTTCTATTTTACCTAAATCGTTTTCTCCTTCAGTGAGATTATATGATTTCAGGTATTTATTGAATCCCAGATAAGTTATTTCCAGAGATAATTCTTTTGAACTACTATTGAATTCAAAGATGCCATTAATATCAGAAATAGTATTATTGTCATTATATTTCAAATTTGCAAAGGAAAGAGCTGTGCCTGTCGATTTTTCTACTATTTGTCCTGTAACTTTATATTGGGAAAACACATTATAAGAGTTAAATAATATTATAACACTAAAAGTAAATGTATAAAGTGTATTTTTCAATTTCATAATTAGATTTTATTTCTTTTTATACTATTTTTTTAATATTTTTGATATTTGTTTAAATTAATTTATACTTTTACAGTAAATTGTTAACTTAAAAAGATAAAATTATGAAGAAAATCTTTACCATAGCTATATTATTTAATTTTATTTTGATGTTTGGTCAAAATGAGCTTTGTACTCCCGACCAACAATATGCCGGAGAAGAAGCAAATTTATACCCTGAACCTTATCATGAAAGATTAAATCCCAATGGAGGGGTTTTGGATTCTGCATGTATCAATAAGTACTATTCATTTGTATTTACTGCCGTTATACCTGATTCATTTCCAACCAATTTTGGTACTTTAGCTCTCGATTCTATAGTTATTCTTCCAAATCCACTTGTCAATGCACCGGCTGGAATCAATGTTAGTTGTAATCCTCCGAATTGTAAATTCGATAGTGGTACTCTGGGTTGTCTTGAGCTGTATGGTGTCCCAAGTTCGAGCAATACACCTAAAGTATATGATATCAGTATTTTGGTAAAAGTTTCACTTTTAGATGGTCTTTTGCTTATAAATGATACTTTGCCAAGATTTTTGTCAGATTCTGCACATTATTATTTGCCACTTTTTGAAGAGAATTCACCTAATTGCAATTCTACTTCTGTCGATGATGAGATGCTATCAAAAGTGGAATGTGAGTTGTTTCCGAATCCTGTTTCAGATTATTTGACAGTAACATTGAGTAGTGATAATAATATTGAAGGGGAAATTATGATTTCCGATCTAAGTGGAAGGATACTTGCTACGAAAGATATCATTACAGGGAATTTTATTTCAGAGTATGAATTCAGTGTGAGTGGATTTCCTTCAGGAGTATATATCTTAAGTGTTAATACCGGGAATCAGGTTATAAAAGAAAAATTAATTATTAACTAAAATAGTTTTATCTAATTGAAATATTATATTTATGAGTATTTACAAATTATCACTTTTTATTGTTTTTACATTTTTTTATTTTAGTAGTCAGTCCCAATCTCTTGAGAAGGAAGATATTACTTTGGAGGATGCTGTTTTCAGAGCTTATAGTGATTTTTATCCTGATTATTATTCAGGTCTTCAATGGAATGGGGAATCACCAAATATATTGAGACTTTCGGATGATGGCAATTCCGTTTTGATGATGGATGACAAATATCACGATTGGGAGTCGATAGTTTCTACTAGATGAATTGAATACAATTTCAGGAATAGAATTGAATAGAATGCCTCCATTCAGATCGTTGAATGATTCTGTTTTACTATTTAAAATTAAAAATGGGTATTATAAATTTAATTATAAAAATTCTAATTTTCAAAAATATGTTGTAGTAAGTGATTTTGGAGAAAATTCGGATTTATGTGATGCTACTGGAAATGTTGCATATACTTTAGAAAACAATTTATATATTAAAAAACCTACTTGCTGATTCATTGATAATCACTGCTTTTGAGGATAAAAATATTGTATCAGGGCAGTCTATTGCCAGAAATGAATATGGAATTGAGGGAGGGATATTCTGGTCCCGGAAGGTAATTATCTCGCATTCTATCAAAAAGATGAAACAAATGTAACAGATTATCCACTTGTTGATATCACTACTACTCCTGCAACACTGATGTCGATAAAATATCCTATGGCTGGTGGGAAAAGTGAAATTCCAGGATGGGAATCTATAATGTAGAAAAGAAGAAAGTTTATTACCTTGATTCTACCAATTCCTGAACCTGATCATTATTTTACTAATCTTGTATGGGATTCAAATGAGAAATATGTTTATGTAGTTGAGATAAATCGTGCAACAGATCATTTTTGGTTCAATAAATATAATGCTAAAAATGGTAAATTTGTAAAGACTCTATTTGAGGAGCAAAACGATAGATATATTGAGCCAACACAAGCTGCCTGGTTTATTCCCGAAGAAATGGGAGTTCCTTTGGTATAGCTACAGAGATGGTTTCAGACATTATTATCATTACAATACTGAAGGTAAACTGTTGAATAGAGTTACTTTTGGAGAATATGATATGCATAACATATTAGGTTTGATAAATCAGAAAAAAGGTTTATATAGTGGGAACTGATGAATTGGGGCTTAATGAAATGCTTTATATTGCTGATCTCGATAGTCCCAATATGGTTAAAGCAGAATTGGAAGATGGAGTACATTCGTTTTATTTAGGTAATAATGGAGATAAATTAATCGATATTTATTCTAATCCACAAACTCCTAAAACTACTCGAATTTTGGATCTTGATGCTAAATTGATATCGAATATATTGGTTTCTGATAATCCGGTAGCAAATTTAAAGATAGGAGAGGTTGAGATTGTACACATGTTGGCTGATGATGGGATGACTATTTTAAATGGAAGATTGATAAAGCCTTATGATTTCAATCTTGATAAAAAATACAAAGTTTTAGTATATGTCTATGGAGGTCCTCACCTGCAATTGATAAGGAATTCGTGGATGTCTGCTGCACCACTTTGATGTATTAATATGGCTAATAAAGGATATCTCGTTTTTACTCTTGACAATAGAGGGTTCAGATAACAGAGGATCTCGAATTCGAAAGTATAATACACAGACATCTTGGTAGGTATGAGATTGAAGATCAATTGAAAGGAGTGGAATATTTATCTTCTTTATCTTATGCAGACACTTCGAAAATGGCGATAAATGGATGGTCTTTTGGCGGATTTATGACTACTCGATGATGTTGAGAAAACCAGGTGTATTTAAAGTTGGAGTCGCTGGAGACCTGTTATCAATTGGGAATGGTACGAGGTGATGTATGGAGAGAGATATATGGATACTCCACAAGAAAATCCAGAGGGTATGAAGAAAATAATCTGCTTAATTATGCTCAAAACCTGAAAGGTAAATTGCTGTTGATTCTATGGTTCAGTGGATCCTATAGTAGTACCTCAACACTCAATGATGATGTTGAAAAAATTAATTGGGGGCAAAAAAACAGTTGATTTTTTCACTTATCCTATGCACGAACATAATGTATATGGTCCCGACAGGTATAATCTTATGGAGAAAATGCTAAATTATATAGATGATCATTTAAAATGATTTTTTATCAGATATTGCTTATTATTTTACTAATATAAAAGGTGTAAAAGTTTTTTTAATAAAAAGATATCATTAGACAATGAAAAAATATATTCTTTGGTTTGTTGCAATTATTTTAATGTTTGGAGCGGTAGTATATCAAAGAGCAACGCATCCTACAAATCCATATAAAGGGAAATTGCATTTTGATATTCAGGATTTCAAATATTCATTGAAAAGGTCGCAGGAAACTACTGATGAAGCGGAAATAGTACTTCCTGTACCAAATATTCCCAAGTTTGATGCTGTACTTCATTATAAAAGATTTGGTACAAAAGATACGCTGACTTCATTGCCTTTTAAATTGCAATCAGGGAAATATTTTGCTAAACTTCCGATTCAACCTTCAGCAGGAAAAATAAGTTATCATGTTACTTTAGATGCAAATGGAAAATCATTTAGGATACCTGAAGATGACAAAGAAGAAATAGTATTACGATACAAAGATCCTGTGCCTGCGTGGGTGCTTATTCCTCATATTTTGTTCATGTTTATTGCTATTTTATTTGGAATTAGAGCTGGATTAAGTGCATTATTTGATACTGTTACTATGAAAAAATGGTCCATGGTGGCATTGATATTTATGACAGTTGGTGGTATGATACTCGGCCCTATGGTACAGAAATATGCTTTTGGAGCTTATTGGACAGGATGGCCCTTTGGTCAGGACTATACCGATAATAAAATGCTGCTGATGTGGCTTGTATGGGTTATGGTTTTCGCATTTGCAAAATGGAATGATCCTTCAAAACTTAAATTTAACAGGTCTATAGTGGCTGCTGCTACCGTCGTTATGTTGCTGATGTATTTGATTCCACATAGTATGGGAGGAAGTACACTGGACTATGATAAAGTTGATAAAGGAATAGATCCTAAAGAAGCTATAAAAACAGGTAGTAATATTAACCAGAATTAAAAAATTCTAAATAAACGGTATTTAATAATTTGGGAGATTTAGATAATTATGCCCTTACAAGTATGGTTTCCATCCCTGCTAAATGTGGATTTTGGGTGATAAGTATCTTTAACCATAAAAACAATTCTCTTTTTTGAGTTGGAAGCATTAATTTGCTAGCTTTTTGAAGTTCTCGTCTGAAAAGTTCCTTGTCGAAACTCACTTTTTCCAATATAGTTTTGGTGTACTCAAAGAAAGATTTTGTCATTTTAGAAGTTTTGCTATTATAACATATAAATAAATATTTTAGTATATTTTTATTATTAAAATATTAAAAATATTTTTTAGATATAATTTATTTTATAACATTTATTTTTTATATGATTTAAAAGCTATTCTTTGATAAATAATTTTGATTTTTTTATTATATGGTCTATTATTTTAATATTTTAATAATTATTATTGCTAATTGAAATTTTACTTTAAAATTTTGTTTTAAATTATTTTGTTAAGTTAAATATAATAGCTACGAATTTTAATATGTTAAAATAAGAAATACAGAAATAATATTTTGTAAATTTTAATTATATGGTAGCGTAGCAAAATAAAATTTTTTCTACATTTATTCAAATATTAAATTTACTATAAAATCCAAAGAAAAAACCAATTATTTATATCAAATTTAAATTAATTTTTACTATCTTTGAACTTTATTTATTGATAATTTAAATAGGTGTAAATTGAGAATAAAGATAGGCATAGTATGGTTTAGACATGATTTGAGATTGAAAGATAATCAGGCATTGACAGATGCAGCAAGTCAATGTGATGTTATTTTGCCTGTATATGTTTTTGATGAAAGATTGTATGGTGGAAAGACTTCTAAAGGATTCAGGCAGATTGGAGCTCATAGAGCCAAGTTCATATTGAAATCAGTATTGAATTTGAAAAAAATCTTGAAGAAAAAAACGTTGAATTGATTGTTCGTGTTGGTAAAGCTGAAGAAATAATCTATGAAATTGCTAATCAGGTGAAATCAACATTTGTGTTTTGTAATAGAGAACGTTCTCCGGAAGAAGAACAGATACAAGACATTTTAGAATCAAGACTATGGCAAATAGGTCAGGAATTAAGATTTTCACGTGGTAAAATGTTATATCACACTGGTGATCTTCCTTTTCCGGTAAAACATACTCCCGATACCTATGCTGCTTTTTACAGAGAAGTTGGAAAAATAGTTCCTGTAAGAAAACCATTACCTGTTCCTGACAGGATACTGCCTTATATGGGCAATGTGGTTTCTGAACCCGTGCCTTCATTGATTGATTTAGGATTCTCTGAAGCTGAGATATCCAAGGATGATGTAATGTTCAAAGGAGGAGAATCTGAGGCATACAGAAGATTGGATAGTTTTATTAAAGAGAACTTTAAAGTTAGTTTAACAGGTGGCAGGGTAAAGAAAAATAAGATCGATGTATTATCTACTGAATTGAATCCATACTTAAGTGCGGGTTGTTTGTCTCCAAAAATTCTGTATGAGACTTTGAATCAGTATATGGGAAATAAATACCATAGCAATAGAGCTTCTTGTATTTTACATGGTTTGTTGCGAAGAGATTTTCTGAAACTTATAGAAAAGAAATATAAAGAAAAGATATTTGCTCCTGAGGGTATTAAAGGTGTGGATTATGTGGAAGGAAATGATGATATGGAAAAGTTTACTATCTGGACTAATGCTAAGACCGGTGTTCCAATAGTAGATGCTTTTATGAGAGACCTAAATAATACCGGATTTATTTCTTTTGAGGGTAGGAGAGTGCTTTCACAATTTTTGGTCGAGGAATTGAATGTCAATTGGATTTTAGGTGCCGAGTACTTCCAGTCTAAATTAATAGATTACAACCCTTGCTCTAATTGGGGAAACTGGAATATAGTGGCTGGTGTGGCTTTCGATGCTAAGGAAGACAGGTATTGCAGCTTTATTACAAAGAGCAAAAAACTTGATCCTAAAGGTGAATATATCAGAAAATGGATACCTGAGTTGTCAGCATTAAATGATCAATTCATTCATGAGCCAGATAAATTGTCAGAGAAAGAATTGAAAAAATTCAAAATAAAATTAGGAACCGATTATCCTACACCGGTTGTAGATACAGAACGTTGGGTATAAAGTTAAAGCAGCTTTTTATCCAAATATATGAGTATATGAACTTCGGACAAATTTCTTGATATTTATCCAGAATAATAATATTACATATATAATCACAGGAGAGCCAAGTTAAAAATGTTAGATATATAAAATACAATCTTAACTTACTGCTCGCTACTCAAATTTACTACTTATATAATCAATTACCCCAAACGAAGATCTTTCTGATTCGTTCTTAAAGAAAGTATTAATTCTATTTATTGTTTCTTTCATTTTGAAATTGAAAATATTGATGATTTTTCAAATATCTTATTTGATATTATATGATATATTCCAAATATTGTAAAACTGAATATTAAATTACTAACAAGGCTCAATTGAAATGGTATTGCAGCTACATAACCAGCTACCATGCCATCAAAATTGTGTGGATACATGGATGTTCCGTATAACCAAACAAAATTTGTTATGAGATAAAATATCATTGAACTCGCTAATGAAACACCGAATAATTTCAATAACTGAATTTTTTTAGAGCCACTTTAGCAAACATAACTATAATGATAGAAGCATACACAATCTAAATCATATATGGTGCAAATATAACTATTCCAGTGCTCAGAAATATTCCCTGTTGACCAAATTATTTATGTAGCGTTCAGATAAAAATAATGCCATTAAAGTGATAATGAAAATGCCTTTCTTACCGAACATAAATCCTCCAAAATTAAGTAATCCTGCTATTGGACTAAAATTTGCTTGGTAGAGGTAGAAATTTACTGAATGCTAAGATCATTATGTAAATACTTACTATCAATGTTCCTTTTATTAAATTATCGTTATTTTTCATTATTTTAAAATTAATTGTTATGATTTTTTAGAAGCTACAAATATAAAAAATAATACGAGATTTTACACTATAATTTTTATATAAAATGCTTTAATGATGAAAATATTGTGACTTTTGTGAAAATTTACCTTGCTAATGGTTTATTTTCTAGGTTTGAGTATTAAAAATAAAAGAAATACTGATAATAAAATCCCAATTACCATCGGAATACTAAGATAAACATATGTTGAAGATATGTCATATTTAATACCGATATCGAAAACTTAAGAAAAATACCCTGAGTAAATAGTATTAATTCTGAGAATATATAAACCCAAGTATGAAAAGTATAATTCATGCTACTCAATTTGTCTTTGAATTAGATATTTTCTCTTGAGTAAATAGGATATTAAAAACATGGATATAACCTAGAGTAACCAAATGCAAATATCCTATGATAAATTGACCTTTCAATATGTAACTCAGATAGGACATATGGTAGGGATTGTAAGAGTTGCAATATGATTTTTAAATACAGACTTAAATATAATATCCAAAACAAAATTTTCCCTATCCCTTTTGATGATTGCCTGTACGCAATAAATAAATTCCTCAAGCTATAAATTCCAATCAATAACATTGCTGCTCCCATGAATTCAACATATTATAGATTATCCCCTGGCTTATTCCACAATAGCGAACCGAAATAAGTGAGTGGGTGTATCTGTTATCATCAAAAGTATAACAAGGAAATATTTTTTTGATATTGTGGTATCAATATGTGCAGGTTTAGTGATTAAAGCTACTATACTAAAGAAAATAAATCCATTAAAAAGAAAGTGCAAATAAAAATAAATACTATAAAAATAAATCGCTTGGTTCTTAAATCCATTTACTACAAATATTGGTAAAATCCATGTGCTAAGACTTGAAAAGAAATAAAATACAATAGCTGTTTTGATCAATGCAATTGAGAAACCATTTAATTTTTTTAAGGGATTTGTATATTAAGATAAGCGCACATAATAACTGATTAATAAAAATGAAATTAGAAATAAAGTTGTTATAAAATTATATCTGAATAAAATAAAACTAATAGAAGATAGGCTTATGCTCAATATAAGTAATGTAATAGAAATTTCATATTTCTTCCTGTTGTAATTATTTACTAATGATAATTCATTTAATAAAAAATATTATAATTGAAATGAAAAACCTAAACCAAAAAACCTGTATGAGAATGCGATTGGAGGATGTTATTATCGTATTTACTATCAATCAGAGATTGAAATGGCATATCTCAAAAGTAAGCCTTCAGATGATGTAAGTAAAAATAATAATATAGGAAATATCAACCATTTTCTACTCATGAATACATATTTATACAAAAAAGCTGCAAAATAGCAGCTTTTTTGAATATAGTATGATATTATATTTATTATTTGTCTGAATTCAATACATTTTGAATAGCTTTTTCAAGATTGAATCTTGGATTAATAGCAGCTATATTACCATCTCTATCAACGAGAAATGTTCTTGGAATACTTGTAACACCATATAATTTGCAGCCTGACAATCCCATTTATCTAAATCACTAACATGACTGTCCCATGAAAGATTATATTTTTCAATAGCATTTTTCCATTTCAATGCGCTAGCTTCTTTTGCAGCTTTTATTGCATCATCACTTCCCATTCTATCTGCTGATTCGGAATCAACACCATCCAATGAAACACTATATACAGTAAATCCTTTATCTTTATATTTGTTATAAATTTCTACTAATTCAGGGAATGATCTCACACAAGTATTCACACTAACTTGCCTAAAAATCTATAAGAACTATTTTACCTTTTTCAAGTCAGAAAGTTTTTTTTTAATTTTTCCATCAACCTCGGCATAGCTATTTCCGGAGCTGGAGCCTCAATCCCAAGGATCCAGTCACCACTTCCGTCGCCTGCTTGTTCAGCTACTGAGCCAATAAAGCGGCATAATCTTATAGTTAAATCCAAATCTCAGGGTATTGTGCTTTTAAAATTATCACTCACTTTTTTATTATGGAAAGCGATGTATTCAGGACATAAACCAAAAACATTAGCCAGCAACATTGTAATCGCACCAGAGGATTTGATTCATAAGCTATATCTTTAACTTTCATTGCATCTATCTTCTGATTTCAAACTAACATAGTGTTCATGAATTCATCTGTCAATTTTGATCCGGAGATGTTAGCATTGTTATTGTTAAATTGTGAGTATTCTCCACTCAACAGTCATATTTTTTCGCTTCCATCCAGTAAGAAAAATAATGCATTTTTACCAGTCTTTGAGTCTGAAATATCCTTATTCAGGATTTTTTTCCAATGAAACATTTAGTATTTTATTCCACTTCCTTTAGCTTGGACTCAAAACATCGGTTTTACCATTCAGACTAACTTTTTCGAAAAAATATCTTATTGTCATTAGATCCACTTCTCCTCCAATGTTGAATCCATTGTTATTTTTTACTGATTGATTGCAGGCAATATTTGTTAGGGTTAACAAAAATACCACTGTCATTAAAAAGCTAATTTTTTTCATTAATATTTTTTGGTTTAAATTATAAAATTCTTTCTAAAATAAAGTAATGCAACAAATAAACTGCTAAATTGTTCACATGATTAAATATTGTATTCTTAATAATCTTCTTTTAATTCTTAAATCAAAGAAAATTTCCGGAGTTTTAAATAGAATTAAATTTTAAAAAATAATTCATTATAAAATGGGTTTTTAAAAATTATAATTAATGCAATAACATTCAAATAAATAAGTTATTGTTTTGTATTAAAACTTTTCCTTATGAGATCCTTTTTATCGGCTGTTTTTATACTTTTTATCTATATCACAAGTAGCGCTCAGAGTCATTTATTGTTTGGTGAATGGAAATCCTATCTCCCTTACAAAAGTTATAAAATAAGCGAGACTGAAAATAAGATATATTGCAATTCAGAATTGTCATTGTATTCCGTAGATAAAGAGGATTTTAGTGTAGATATCTTTGATAAGACAAATTTGCTTAGCGATGTCGAAATAGTTCAGCATTGTTATGATAGCTTCAATAATCAACTGATTTTAATCTATAAAAATGGTAATATCGATATTATTTCTGATGATAAGATATGATACATTATTCCTGATATAAAAAATAATACAAATATAAATTTCGATAAATTGATTGTAGATAAATTATGGGCAAATCTGAATATGTATATCTGATAGATCGATTATGCACTAATTTGGATTTAAAAACTATGAATTTGGTTTTACCTGCTTCACAGGGTCTGCTTTGAATTCTGTTATTGTCCATAATGATTTTATTTATATCGGTTCTGATGATGGAGTTTACTATTTCGATCATCTGGAGGCAATCCTAATGATATTGGGCAATGGGAAAATAAAGATTTTATGATAATCCCTTATGATATTCGTGTTTCAGGATAAACCATTATTTTATTATTCATCCAATATCATGCAACGATGAAAATGATATGAGCATAGATACTGTATTTACTGTTGATGTAGCTAATCATTCGATAAGATTTATAGATTCAAAAGATGATTTATTGTACTTTGGAACGTTTTACGGTTCTGATTACTCAAGTTATATTTACGAGACCGATTTAAAAGACTATACCAAACGAAGTTTTTCTTGCACCACCAATCCACAAGATCTCATAGTTGATGATAATAATGATGTATGGATATCGAGTGATGACAGGAATATAGTGTATTTGCAGGAATAGACTACCGAAGCCTGCGATGAGATTACAATAAACAGCCCCGAGGAAGCAATTGTTCTGATATATTCACTGGCATAATTCATCATATATAGCATCCGGAGGCGCTTCGAGATTGTCGTATGGTTATTCTCCTAACAGAAATGGATTTTACTATCTGAGAGATGGTGTAAGGAAATCCTTATACCTGGATGGAGTACAATTTTTTAAAGACAATAATATCGAGAATTTCAAACATTGTAGCTGATGAAGAGAATAACAAGATTTATACCAGTGCTTATGGTTATGGTCTTGTGGAATTCAATATGGATGATGAATCGATAGTATTCTATAATGATATAATTCAGGAACTTGTGGGAACGGATGAAGGAGATGACAGAAAGATAAGGGATTGCAGATATGAAACTGATGATGAAAATAATCTCTGGATGACTATGTATGGTTGTGAATATCCACTCGTTGTGAAGAATATTTCAAATGGTGTCTGGTATAAATTCCAATTGCCAGGAAATAATTACTGTGGAGAATTTGATTTCGATGATGCTGGCAGGCTATGGATAAGAATGTCAAAACTGGGAGTTTTGGTCTGGCGATATGAATTCTACAATCAATGATAGTTCTGATGATGAATATATTATTTTAAACAATGATAATACAGTATTGGAATCAAAAAATGTAAATTATATCAAGACAGATTTAGATGGTAATGGTTAGGGAAGCGATTTAGACCAGTTGTTTTTTTGAATGCCCCAATCAGGTGATAAGCGGAGATTGCTACGGGACAAAGAAAAAACGGTTTTAAATGATATTGTGGATTATGTACTCAATGATGTCAATATAAACTGTATAGAGCTGGATGGAGCAAATAGGAAATGGATAGGTACCACAGTGGTCTTTATGTTCTGAATGCTAATGGTGATGAAGAAATAGAGCATTTCGACTTTGATAATAGCCCATTGTTTTCCAATATTATCACAGCACTTGCATATAACGGAAGTGGAGAGATGATAATCGAACCCAAAAGGAGTCTTAGCTTATAAGACGGAAACCAAGTCAGGAAATGTCAGAAATGATTATGATGCCTATGTGTATCCTAATCCTGTGAGACCAGACTATGATGGACTAATAGCAATGTTTTGACCGTGCTAAGGGATGCTGATGTGAAAAATAACTGATGTGGGTGGTATTCTGGTATTTGAAACTACTGCATTGTGGGGACAAGCTACATGGGATGGAAGAGATTTCAGAGGCAATAAAGTAGCTTCCGAACATATATAGCTGTCTTCAGTATAGCCAGCAGACAATCTGGATTCTATCGATGCAATTAAACTTCAAGATTTTTATTATCAGATAGTCGGATATTGAATTGCTATTTTTCAGCAATCACTTTATTATTTTATTTATATCTTAATTTATCTTTAATATAATTTAATTAACTATTGCCTTATCAGATTTTCTGTTTAGGGAAAATATATATTTTTGTGTGTTTAAATTATTAATTTATAAATAAATATTCAAACCTATGTCAAATGCAATTTATAAGGTTCCACAACCCATCAATGAACCTGTACTTAATTATGGGCCCGGATCACCGGAAAAGAAAGAACTTAAATTAGCTTTAAAACAACTCAAATCAGAGTTTTGGGATATACCAATGATAATCGGAGGTAAAGAGATAAGAACTGATAAAACCACAGATATAAGACCTCCACACGAACTTGCTCACAAATTGGGACAATTTCATGAAGGTACTGCTGAGCATGTAAATATGGCTATCGATGCCGCTCTTGCTGCCAAGAAAAATTGGGAAAATATGGTGTGGGAAGAACGCGCTGCTATTTTTCTGAAAGCTGCCGATCTATTGTCAGGTCCATATAGAGCTAAAATGAATGCTGCTACCATGCTTGGGCAATCTAAAAATGCATTTCAGGCAGAAATAGACTGTGTGGCTGAATTGGCGGATTTCTTTAGGTTCAATGTCTATTATATGACTCAGATATATCAGGATCAACCTTATAGCCCTAAAAATACCTGGAATAGATTGGAATACAGACCATTGGAAGGATTTGTATTTGCACTTACCCCTTTCAATTTCACCTCAATTGCAGGAAACCTACCGGGTGCTCCTGCTTTAATGGGAAATACCATTGTATGGAAACCAGCCAGAACTCAGATATATTCAGCTTATGTAATAATGGAAGTTTTTAAAGAAGCCGGATTGCCAGATGGTGTTATAAATATGATAAATGTGGGTGGAAGTACAGCAGGAGAAGTGATATTCAATCATAAAGACTTTGCAGGATTACATTTTACAGGTTCTATGGAAACATTCCAGTACCTCTGGAAAAAAATAGGTCAAAATATCAGTAAATATAAAACTTTCCCAAGGATAGTAGGGGAGACCGGAGGTAAGGATTTTGTCATGGTGCATCCTTCATCAGATTCTAAACAGGTAGCAACTGCATTGGTGAGAGGAGCCTTCGAATTTCAGGGACAGAAATGTTCTGCTGCTTCGAGAGCTTATGTACCTAAAAGCATGTGGAATGATGTGGTAGGTTTTATGAAAGAAGATGTGGCTACATTCAAAATGGGAACTGTCGAAGATTTTTCCAATTTTATAAATGCAGTTATCGATGAAAGTGCTTTTGATAGCATCAGTTGGTATATCGATGAAGCAAAAAAAGATAGCGATGCTGAAGTCATCATAGGTGGAAATCATGATAAAAGTAAAGGATATTTTATAGAGCCAACAGTTATTTTGACTGAAAATCCTCATTACAGAACTATGGAAGAGGAGATTTTCGGACCAGTATTGACAGTGTATGTGTACGAAGATGAAAAATATGAAGAGACATTGGAATTACTCGATTCTACTTCTCCTTATGGATTGACAGGAGCAATATTCTCAAGAGACAGAAATGCAGTACAAAAAGCAGTTTGCAAATTGAGAAATGCAGCAGGAAATTTCTATATCAACGATAAACCTACGGGTGCAGTAGTTGGACAACAGCCTTTTGGTGGTGCCAGAGGTTCAGGAACCAATGATAAAGCAGGTTCTATGCTGAACCTTTTCAGATGGATATCACCACGAACAATTAAAGAAAATTTTGTTCCTCCTACAGATTATCAATATCCTTTTATGATGGAAGAATAATTTTTAAATATTGAATTTTTCAAGAAAGACTTGTTGATAATTTTATTAATAACAAGTCTTTTTTTTTGAAATGAGGTGATTTGTTATAAGAATCTTTGATGACTTTGATTCTGATATTTTTTAATATCTTTCATTTCCTCAGTTTGTTTAATAGAGGATTCAATATCCGCAGCCTACATACCCTTATGTTGCCTTCATTTTTTTATTAAGCCAATATTTTTATAAGCACTATAAGTTTATCACCATTACTGCACTAAATAGATAGAAAGTCCGATAACAGCTTTAAAAGTCATATCTGAATGAGTCTCCGGTATAATTGTATTGTCCACCTTCCAAATTGATTTTCAAATTACCAATTGGTAACCTACTATATATTAGATCCCAGCCTAATACACCTCCATATTTATTGAATTTGGGATCTTCATTAAAGATACTGTGCTGAATGATATCATACTCGGTATTTATATTTAATAAAGCATGTGCGTAAAGCCTTAAATAAACTAAATTGTATCTCATTTTGGGGCTAAACCTATTATCATTAAATTTATATTTGACAAAATAGTAACCACTATAGGATATACCAGCCCTATTGATTTTTGAATCAAAAGTAAAAGAGTTAATTGTAGTTGATCCTTCTATATTTCCCACAATGTTTTGAATACCTCCTTCTATGTTAAGAGATGATAGTACACTCACACTCTTGAAATCTCCCATAGCGGTCATTCCAAGGTATTTCCCTACATTGAGCTTTTGTTTTCTTTCCTTTATTGATTTAAATATTGGAATACTTGCAGTAACAGTCCACTCATATCCATCATACTTCGAAATATTTGTTGAAAATTTATTATTCATAAAATCACCCATAAGAGCAAATCCACTTTTTGATACCATTGCATTACAAGCAATTCCATTTTTATAATCTGAATATGATGTTATTCCTGCTCCTAATCCGGCATTGAAAAATAATGACCTTGCATCGTTTTTGAAATATTCTATAAATATATTTTCTTTACTATTATTCCCTCCATTCTTTAGCGAATCATCATAGATAGTATTATTTTCCAATGGTGCAAAACAATTTAATCGATATGCTTCTATTGATTCAATCATTTTCTTATCAGCTCTGTTATATAGTTTTGTAGAATATCTATTTAAAAGAAAAGATGAGCCCCAACCTATACCGAAACCAATTCCGGTAAATAAGTCCGAATTACTTTTGGTACTTGCATATTTTATTCCATATACAATGGTGCCTAAACCACCGACTAACCTTAATGCTTTTGAAGAAAATCCGTAAGTTTTACTTTTGGAGTAAAGGTCAAATCCTGAATTGCTTATTTTTAGAGCTTCAGGACATTCTGTAAGATAACTGTTAAAAACTTCTTTTGAAATCCCTGTTTTCTTTTTGCCGTAATATGCTCCATTAACTTTTAAAAGTAAAAGACTATCATTTTTTGATGATAATATATGACCATTCTGGTTTTGATTATATATTGTAAATGGTTGATATACAACTTTTAAATCCAAGTGATTTCCTGGATTATCCTTAGGAATATCTAATCTTTGTCCCATGACGAAAATTGGAAGTGCTAAAAGTAAAAAAAGGATGTTCTTTTTCATAATTAGAATGTTTAAATTTTTTCAATATTCAAATCAGCTATGTTTTTAAAACTACTATACATAAGTAGAGATGCCTAAATGTTAACGAGGCAAACCTAAAATATAATTAATTTGTATTATACGCTATTAATAATGTAAAAATGTGACAATCTATTTGTTATTTATTTTTATTATAATTTATTAATGTTCATAAGACCATCCTTGTACAAAAGTTCTTTTTTGTTTTTGAAATAGAATAATTTATACTTTTCTGGAGGTAATCCAACCCAATTTTTGAAAAAACGACTAAAATATGCTCTGTCCTCAAAACCAAGTTCATAGCTTACCTCATTGACACTATATTTTCCGGTTATCAAAAGTTTTTTTGCTGATAAAATCAAATGCTCTCTGATAAAAAATGAAGCACTTTTATTTGTAAATTCCTTTAAAATCTGATTCAGTCTTGTGGTGGTAATATTCAATTTATTGGCATAAAATGTAACCCTTTTTTCATTGAAAGAATAGTTATGTACTAATTTAAAGAAATCCTGCATCCTTTCAATATTTTTATCAGGAATGGAAAGTTCGATATTCTTTTCTTCAATAAGTGAGAGTAAAATTATTTTAAGATAAGATTGCAAAATTGGAAACGAAGAATTGTTATCCGGATTTTCTTCAATCATCATACGAGCAAGTATATTGATTTTTTTATATAAAAGTGAAGACACTTTAGTTTTAGGATGATTATAATTACTAACAAACAATCTGAAAACATCAAGAACAAAATCTTTGCCTTCTATTTCTAACATTTCCGATGTAAATCTCAATAGAATCACATCCGTATATGTATAGGTAGAAATCACAAATTCAGCATCAGGTAAAATCATGAAAATTTGGTTTGTCTCCATGGTTATTTCTTTTAAATCCAAGCTGATTTTTGCCTTTCCATTTGTTAACCATATCAGATGTAGAAAACCTGTTTCATTAAATAATTGTTCGTGATTTGATTTTACTTTATAAGCTATTAAATTATCCATAAATCTATAATTAAATCAATCTATTTCCCAAAAGTACACAATTATTAGCAATAATTTCTAAAATCAGCTTTGAATAATATGTAATTTTGCCGCCGAAAATTTAGAATAAAAAATGGAAAATTCGATTCAGAAAAAAAATTCACAAATATATATACTTATCTTTTCAGCTACCATAGCTGCTTTTGGTCCGATAGTAACAGACCTATATCTGCCTGCGATGCCACAAATGAATAAGGTATTTGACACTACTACTTCTTTTGTTCAATTAAGTTTGACTTTAAGTCTGTTGGGATTGGGAGCAGGACAATTATTGTTTGGTCCAATAAGCGATAAATACGGAAGAAAAACACCATTGGTGATTTCATTATTTTTATTTATCATCTCTACTCTTGGGTGTGTGTTAGCCTGGAATATAGAATCTTTGTGTTTTTTTTAGGCTATTTCAAGGATTTGCTGGCGCTGGAGGAATAGTCATTTCTTTGATTCATTGCTGTCGATATGTATAAGGGAATTCAATTATCACGTTTTTTTTTTCAACATTGGCAGCTATTCAGGGATTAGCACCTATAATAGCACCACTTGCCGGAGGAATTATGCTTAAATTCACTGACTGGCAAGGCTTATTTTTTATTTTATTTTTATTGGGAATTGTGATTTTCATCTTTTCATTTTTCTATCATGAATCATTGATAATCGAGAATAGGCTCAAAACATCGGTGATAGCAACCTTTAAATATTTTGTGCCAATATTAAAAAATAAATTGTTTGTATATTATACCATGGTTTTAAGTTTTAGCATGGGTTCATTTTTCGTATATCTCTATCATCTCCATTTATATTTCAGGAAAGTTACAGACTTTCAGCACAAATGTTTTCAGTATTTTTTGCAGTCAATGATTAGGATTTATTTCAGGAAGTCACTTTATTCGTTTTTTTAAAGACATAAGAAAAAGTTTCGAGGATAGAGCATATTTTTCTATCGTTATAATTTTTTTGATAGGGTTTTTCCTGATGATAAAAGCCAATGTTTATTTAGTTGAAATTTCTTTTTTTACATTGCTTTTCATGAATGGAATTATAGTGCCAACTTCCACCACATTGGCATTGGATATGGAGAGTAGAAAAACAGCTGGTAATGCCTCTGTAATACTTGCGTGATTTTCACAGTTTCTATTTGGAGGAATAGTTTTGTCAGTTGAAGGTATGGGCAATACATTACAATCAACGAGTATAGTCCTTATGATTACTGATCTTTTAGTTTATTTTTTGCCCAAATTCAACAAACAAATGCAACTTACAAAAAGATGAGAGAGATGATAAATAAATTTTTTCAAAACAAAGAAGAAGGAAAAAAATCCTACTTTCGTTTTGATGGAATTTGATTATCTTAGCCCCCTGTCGTCCAAAAAAGTTGCTAAGAATAAACATTAACCTGTGAGCAAAGATATACAATTTCAATAATGATACAAAATAAATATTCTCAAACTGACATTGCAAAAACAATTGGCAAACACAAATCTAGAAGTTTGTAGAGAATTGAAACGCAATAGTGACAAACGTAATGGAGAATACAAAGCTGATTTAGCACAAAAAATATACTAAAAGACTCAAAGAAAACCTAAAAAACATAAATTTACTAAATCAGTCAAATTTTATGTTATTGATAAACTTAGACAAGATTATAGTCCTGAACAAATTGTAGGTAGAGCTAAAGTTGAAAATATCCATTGTGTCTCACATGAAACCATATATAAATTTATTTGGGATGATAAAAAACAAGGAGGTAATTTATATAAACACCTAAGGCACAATGGAAGAAAAATATCGTAAACGAGGTGCTTCAAAAGATAAAAGAGGTATTATTCCTAACAGAACTGATATCTCTTTGAGACCAAAAATAGTAGATGAAAAAAATCGTTTTGGAGATTTTTTGAGATAGATACTGTTATTTGCAAAAATCACAAAGGAGCTTTTGCTTACAATGAATGACAGAGTGTCAAGCTTGGTTTTTATTCGTAAATTAGTGTCTAAAGATGTTATCCCAGTCTCATCACAAACTATCGAAACTCTTAACCCTTTTTAAAAATTCCCAAATTCAACAAACAAATGCAACTTACAAAAAGATGAGAGAGAGATGAGATAAAATAAATTTTTTTCAAAACAAAGAAGAAGGAAAAAATCCTACTTCTCTGCTTTGATGGAATTTGATTATCTTAGCCCCCTGTCGTCCAAAAAAAAAAGTTGCTATGAATAAACATTTAACCTTGGAGCAAAGATATACAATTTCAGTAATGATACAAAATAAATATTCTCAAATTGACATTGCAAAAACAATTGGCAAACACAAATTTGTAGTTTTGTAGAGAATTGAAACGCAATAGTGACAAACGTAATGGAGAATACAAAGCTGATTTAGCACAAAAAAAATATACTAAAAGACTCAAAGAAAACCTAAAAACATAAATTTACTAAATCAGTCAAATTTTATGTTATTGATAAACTTAGACAAGATTATAGTCCTGAACAAATTGTAGGTAGAGCTAAAGTTGAAAATATCCATTGTGTCTCACATGAAACCATATATAAATTTATTTGGGATGATAAAAAACAAGGAGGTAATTTATATAAACACCTAAGGCACAATGGAAGAAAATATCGTAAACGAGGTGCTTCAAAAGATAAAAGAGGTATTATTCTAACAGAACTGATATCTCTTTGAGACCAAAAATAGTAGATGAAAAAAATCGTTTTGGAGATTTTGAGATAGATACTGTTATCGGCAAAAATCATAAAGGAGCTTTTGCTTTACAATGAATGACAGAGCGTCAAGCTTGGTTTTTATTCGTAAATTAGTGTCTAAAGATGCTATCCCAGTCTCATCACAAACTATCGAAACTCTTAACCTTTTAAAAATTTATTACATACTATTACTGCTGATAATGGAAAAGAATTTTCTGATCATCAAACTATCTCTCAAAATCTTAAATATTCAATTTTTCTTTGCCCGACCATATCATTCTTGGGAACGTGGTGCTAATGAAAATACAATGGTCTTATCAGACAATATTTTCCTAAAGGTTCTTTTCGAAAATATTACTGACAATGATGTAATTTCAGTTCAAAATATATTGAATAATAACAGACCTAAAAAAACTACAGGTTTTCTAACTCCGATTGAATTTTTAATCGTAATTTTGCCAATGACATATTTTTATCTAATGTTGTGCATTTGTCACTTGAATTCAGCAAACAATTAGGCAACAATTCCAAAAAATCAACACATTTGTCATAATTCAATTTATAAAAGTTGACACCAAGATTAATTGTCTCATAATATTTTGCTTGGTTCATCTTATAATATTCCTCCGATGGCATTTTCCAAAAAATCCCTTCCTAATTTCTCTGTAACAAACCATTTCTCAATTAATCTGGCAGCCCTTCCGTTTCCGTCTCTAAATGGATGAATGTGTACAAATTCCCAAATGAATCAATGATGCAGAATAAAAACCTCTATTTCATTAAGGTCGGATGAAATTAACTCATTTATGTCTTGAAAAAACAGTTTCATTTCTTTCTCGACAAATTCTGGCTCAACTGCCATATATGCTAATCCTGATTTTCCGAAAACTCCAACCTGTTCAATTCTGTATTTTCCTCTTTTATTTCTAATCAATAAAGTATTCGAAAATATTTCTTATGACAATTCAACAAATTTTTCTCATTCAGCTTGTTTTCCTGTGCAAATTTATATGCTTCTATCAAATCTTCGATTTCTTCAATTTCTTTTCCGACCTTGAATTTGTTCTTATTCATTTCATAATTCATGTAAGAATTCAAGTCGATACTGTTTCCCAATATTTGATGAATAAACGGCTGAAGATTTTGTCAACACTAAATCCACCCCGATTCTCTGAAAATCATAATTATCAATCCAGACAGGAATCTTATGTCCAATTGACTTTGTATATGTGTCTAAATATTTTCTTTCAGTTATTCTCATTTAGTCCAATTATATAAGTACAAATTACACATTTTAAATGGCAAATCCTAATAGTATTATGTCATATTAGCATAAAACAAATTTTCTTATATCCCCAACAAAAATATATCAAACAATAGCTTTTTGAAAATTTTTTACAATTTTTATTTTATTCAAAAGTTATATTTTGGCATAAAGAAAGCAATTTCAATGATTTAGTGGGATTGTGATTTAGGCATTTTGAATTTTGTGCCTGATTATATCAATTGATTAGCTTCATAAGGTACGAAATATAATTTGTCCGTACTCTAAAGGGTAGTTATCCAAATATGTAAAAAATGGTTTTGGGGTAGTTTTTTTACTACCTGTACAGATTTAGGGAGTCTGATAGTGAGTGTATGAGTAGTGGCAGATTGTGTGGTGTTTTTGCTTAAAACCGTTACCTTTTGAGCGGGCTACAAACCTTGACATTTACCACATCGTTCGCCATTACTTATACAAAATATTAGGAATTGTTGATTATTCCTTTATCAACTTTCCGCTTTGTACTTTACCATCAATAATAAAATTATACAAATAGATACCGTTGGTTAATCCTTCAAGGCTTAATTGTTCATTATTTGTAACCTCTCGTGAAATTAGTTTACGTCCTTGTATATCAAACAATTCAAATGTAACCGTATTATTACTGTTTGTAATGTCAAAATTTATCCTCGTCCGACAATGGGTTAGGATAAAACACCTGCAATTTCAGTTTCAATGGATTTTACATTTGTAATATTTAGCTCAGAATAATAAAAAATTCACTTTATAGGATCTTTGTCCCATTTACTATTTGTTTCATCCCAATCATAACCAAATAAGAAGTCATCATATGATTAAAATACAGACCTATGTCAGAAAAGGACCAGGTAATATTAAATCACCGAATGAATAGGTATTGTTGTAGGTGTATTCTGTTTTATAATCAACAACCCATTGGCTGGTGCTTTCTGTCCCAATAATAATCAAGAAATTGTGTCATGTTCCCATTGTCATCGTAAGTGTGCTCTGCTTTATAATCAACAACCCATTCGCTGGTGCTTTCGTCCCAAAAATAATCTATATATTGTAGCTCAAGTGTTCCCATTGTCATCGTAGGTGAATACTTTATAATCAATAACCCATTGGTTGGCGCTTTCTAACCCAATAATAATCTATATATTGTGTCATTTCCGTTGGCATCGTAGGTGTATTCTGTTTTGAAAAAAGCAAACCCATTGGCTGGTGCTTTCGTCCCAATTATATTCAAGATATTGAGTCAAGTGCCCGTTGGCATCGTAGGTGTATTCTGTTTTATAATCAAAAACCCATTGGCTGAAGCTTTCGTCATATTCATAACCTATATATTGTGTTACGTTCCCGTTGGCATCGTAGGTGTATTCTGTTTTAGAATAAGCTTCATCCAAAAATAATCAAGATTTTGTGTTATGTTTCCGTTGTTATCGTAGGTGTATTCGCTTTTGAAATAAGCAATCCATTGCTGAAGCTTTCGTCATAGTTATAACCTATATATTGTGTTACGTTCCCGTTGGCATCGTAAATGTATTCTGCTTTATAATCAACAACCCATTGGCTGGTGCTTTCGTCCCAGTTATTTGAAATTATGCTATCCAGCTTTTGTTTGGTCGCCTGAACTGAATTGAGCATATTGCTTTTGCGGTTGAGATTGTTTTGTTGCATTACTTTTTCGTACATGTATAAGCCATGATGTCTTAAAGCATCTGTGGCATCTCTGCTTTTATTCCTTCGAATTTTCTGTGTTTTTCTGGTTTAATTATTTGTCCAAAAGAAAATGTAGTGATTAACAACATAGTAAATAATAATGTAATTTTTGATTTCATAATTTTTAAATTTTACATTTATAAATAATTGAGAATAATATTCATAATTCTGATGGTTTTGTCCAATAATATCGCCAAAGTCATCCCAAAAAAAACCACCCTCAAAACTAAGCATAATTTCGAAAGTTGGTAGTTCTGCTCAGAAAAATGATAAAGGTGATAAAAATAGTTAGAAATATGAGCCACTTTAAGGTGTGAGGTAGCAAAAAGTATAAAAAACTGATTTTAGAGCTTTTATAAGCTTATTTTTGCTTTTAGGTTCTTACAAGAATCATTTGATGTGGTAGAGTTTGTGGAGATATTATCCAAAAGTATGAGCAATTATTTTGGGGTAGTTTGTTCACTACTTGTCCCTCAGTTTGAATGGGCAACAAAACTGCAAATTGATTTTTCACGCGTTATTACCTATGAGCCTTTGTTAACTATTGGTGATTAGTTTGTTGTCTATGATTTATCTCTTTTGCTCCTCCTTACTATCTTTAATCAATTTTTGTTATTTCTCGGTCAAAATCAGATATGTATTTCTGGTCTTCCGCTTCTCTGTATTTTTTATATTCAGCATTTGCTTTCTCGATTGCTTGTCTGTGACTAATACTACCTGCATTTTTCAACAATTTCTTTTCACTAATTTTTAGGAAATCATCAAGCTTTTGAATCCAGTCGTTCATTTTCATTAATCTACCGTTTGTCGCTTGTAATTCGGCAAAATCAAGTAGTCAATGTAACAATCAAATTTAGTTGTTTTAGTTCTGCTTCTGAAAGATAGTTTTTTGCTATCCCGACATCTTTGAGTAATGTAGTTTTCTTGAAATTAGTCAAACCAAGAAATGGTTTGTCTGCATTAACTCTATTATTAATCATCTCAGCAGCGGTTAATCCGTGAACAGCATAATGCATCTTGTTTTGAACTGTTGCGAAGAACTGTTTGGTTTGGTCATCATCTTTTTTATAGTCGATACTTGTAGCATAAATGTCGTTACTTTTTGATAGAAATTTTTGGTTCGCTACTACGAATATCTCTGATGCGTTGTAAAGTTCCTCAAAAAATAGCGAGAACGTGCTCCGTGTTGTTTTAGGCGTTCATCATTCATTGTAAAACCTTTCACAATGTACTCGTGAATACGTTTGGTAGCCCAAATACGGAATTGCGTTCCCTGTGGCGATTTTACACGATATCCAACAGAAATAATAACATCGAGATTATAGCATTCTACTTGATAAGTTTTTAAGACATTTGCAGTTGTCGCAAAATTTGCGACAACTGAATCTTTTCAAGCTCACCTTCGGCAAAAATGTTATTGATGTTTCCCAAGTGTTTTAACATCACGACTAAACAATGTCGCCATTTGTTGACGATTTATCCAAACGGTTTCGTCCTCTAATTGAACATCAATTTTAATATTCCATCGGGTGTTTGATATAAAAGTATATTGCTATCCATAAATAATTAGTTCAATTTAATTTCTGGTTGTGGAGCGCTTTTTAGTAGCTTTTTATAATAACGATTTCTTTTGTTTAAAAAAATTTTCTCTAAATAATCAATTTTTGAGTCTTGATAATCAAATATTACAGGTCGCTTTTCAGAACGTTGAATTCGTCCAAAATATAGAATTAATTTTCCTTCGAATGCTAACGGGAGTTCACGCATAACCCAAAAAATAAATTCAAAATTAGTAAAAAAGATTATGAGCAGCACTATGAGGTATCATATAATTTGAATAATTCGATTTGTATTATGCTACAAGATACGAAAAATATAATAACATATACAAATTAGTACCTAATAGACAAAAAATGATGCTAAAAACCTTTAAGAAGCCGATAAATACAGATATTTACAGAAATGAAAGGTTATGAATAAAAAATGCTTTACTGTAATAGTACAATTGTCAAGAAAAATGGCAAAATTAAAGGGAAATTAGAGGTACAAATGCTATGCATGTGGAAAACAATTTATAGGAGGCAAAAGAATAATCAAAGAACAATTATGGAAAAATGGAAGGGGAAACAAACATATTCACAATTGTCTCAAGAATATAGTTGTTCAATCAGGATGATCCAAAGATATTTGGATAAGATACAAGTAAATCATTATGAAAAGCAAAGGCGAAAAGTAATCGTGTTAATGGATACGACATATTGGAGGAGAGGGAGTCTTGGAGTAATGTTATTTAAAGATGCTATAAAGGAGAGAACTTGTTAAAATACTACGTAAAAATATGAAACCAATTCATTATATGGTCAAGAATAGAAGAATTGAAAAGGTAAGGGATTTGGAGATAATTGCAATAGTATGTGATAAGGCAAAGGATTAATACAAATGTTTAAAGATATACCGGTACAAATGTGCCAGTTCCATCAAAGTGCAATAATAAGAAGATATTTGACAAGGCGTCCAAAACTGGAAGCATCATGTGAATTGATGGAAATAATGGATATGATGAAAAACACTCGATAAAGAAAGCTTTACAGGGTGTTTAATGGAATGGCATGATAAATGGAAGTCCTCCTTAATGAAAGGACAATAAATGAGGAAAACGGAAAATCTCACTACACACATAAAAAATTGAGAAGTGCATATAACAGTTTAAAAGGAATTTGCCATGCTTATTCACCTGGTATGACTATATAGATTTGAAAATTCCAAATACTACTAATGCCATAGATGGTCATTTTTCCGATTTAAAGAAAAAATTGAGATGTCATAAATGGAATGAGTGAAAGACGAAAAAAAAAAAAAAAACAATTTATAGATGAGTTTTTAAAGGCATAAAGACCTCTGCAAAAAGTCTATATCATTGCATCTCTGAACAATGGGTCTTATCCTAATATTAAAAAGCCACACAAAGGTGGCTCTGATATATTGACTTTTTTTCGTCGGTCATCTGTACTATCCCTGACAAGTTGCTCTCCAGCAGAGCTTGGGCTCCGTTTATACAGATACATAAAATTATTTATAAAAATTTATTTTAACAACAATCAAGAAAAAACAGCATCATTTTTGTCCATTATGAACATACATCTAAAAATTAGCATCATTTTTGTCCATTACACCACAAATTATTATTAATATTTATTTATGGGTTTTTGCGTACTCTGACGGTCCTGCATAGCCTCCGGCCGAAGCGATAGCAAGGATGGAGAGCTATGCGATGTTGGAGAGCGTAGTTTTAAATTGTTCTATTATTTATGTTCATCGAATAATTTGACTATTTCAATAGATGATAATGCTCTATTATATATTCTAACATTATCAATACTTCCTTTATATGATGCATTCGGGAAAGCCCATTTATATGCTCCTATATATGTATTTCCATTTGTTTGCAGGATTTGATTTATATTATGTTGTCCATAATTTTCAAGTTTCCCATTGTAAAACAAACTTGCTTTTCCTTCATTCCATGTTAAGGAAATGTGTTGCCAGGTATTTGGTGAGATGTAAGTTTTCCCAAATATTTCTATCATGTTTTCATCTTCGTAATTCTCAACCCTTACAATTGATCTAAGAGTACCTGGATAATAATCAAGACTGTATGGGCCTCCTCCATGAGGAAGATTTCCATTTTCATATTTATTAGCTGTTTTTGTTATTACATAAGCATATTCATTGACCTTTGGCTTTATCCAAGCACAAACAGTAAAGTTTTTATTCGTGTAATTAATTATATTTTCAGAAAGGATTTCTATGTAGCTATTTCCATTAAAATATGCAGCAGAATTCTCATTCCCATAGAAATCCATTGTTAATTCGACATTCAATGCTTCGCTGTTAATATTATACATTGATTGATCGTCTAAACTTTCATTAAATGTAAAATATGCTACCAAACTTGAATCAGATTTCTCAAATTCATAATCCGTTTTATCTTTTAGGACTTCCTTTTCACATGAAATTAATAATAATGTGAATATTGGGAAAAACAAGATTTTCTTCATCCTTAATATTTTTTGATCATTTTATGCTCTCCAACGGGAGTTCACGCATAAACTCCACAAATAAATTCAAAAATAGTAAAAAAGATTATGAGCAGCACTATGAGGTATCATATAATTTGAATAAAAAGTACTTTTGAGAGCCATATATATGGTTCTGATATTGAAAAAAGGTAAAAACAAGGCTTTTAGCCTTCGTTTTAACTCATTTAGTCCTAGTATAGTACTTTAAAAGATCAGCAGCACTATAAGGAGGTCTACCCTCGTCCTTAAGTTCATCAACAAACCCTAATTTTTTTAAGTCTAAAGCATCGACAAACAAATCAACAATCCTTGCCCAGGAATCATTATCTACATTACTATCTAATGTAGTGATAAAAGATTGATTTCGGTGCATACCAGTAACATAATTCATAATAATCTTAGATTTGTATTATACTACAAGATACGAAAATTTAATAACATATACAAATTATTATTAATATTTATTTATAGGTTTTTGCGCACTCTGACGGTTCTGGGCTTTGTGAAGTGGGGGAATTAGAAGTAGGAACTTTCAATTTTGCACAAATGTTTGATAGAAGTATAAACCTTGAATTTAGCCGTTAAGCCCCCATTTCACAAAACCCTTGTTATGCACAGTCGTTATCTCTTCATTTAGTTGGAATATTCCACGCACTTATTCACAAGTTTAAATGATTCTGTTGCTTCAAATACTTGGTCGTTGTGATATTCAAGTATTCTTTTACGTTCAAAAATCAAATAATCTTTTTCGATGTAGTCTGAATGATAAAATTTCTTGGCACGAACGTTTATTAGAGAATAAGGAATGAACATTGTATGTTGTGGATTGGTTTTGTAAAACTTTAAATAATTTTCAAAACGTCTTGTGTCGTGTTGTTTGGATTCATATTGTTTGCCACAAGCACATTGGCAAAGAAAACAACTTTGTTGCCACATTTATCGTTAAACGGAAGCCAACCGATGATGTCCAAACCTCGCTCTTGGTTGTTCCTTTCTCCAACTTGGTTTAATTCATAATCGTCAATTGCTAAATCTAAATCATCAGCCAAATTTTTGATTTTTTCGATAGCATTTCCTTTGTATTCAGTATTTTTTCCAAACTCTTTTACAGTTGAATTTGTCGGCAAAAAGTTTTTAAAACAGCATACGAAACAGTTTCAAAATCTGTTGTCAAATCAGTTCTAAACTCATTAAAAATATTGAGTTTGGATGAAAGTAATAAAGAAATATAAAGTTTATTGTTAGTTGTTAAGTTTGATTTCAATGTTAAGATTTCATCTTCTGAATATGAAAACGGGTAATCTTCATTATACAGCAGAAAACGCTCTGAAATGATTTGAAAAATTTCCCTTAAAAAGATTTCGTCTTCATCTCTTTTTTCAGCGTTTTCATAATCTTTTTCGCCAAAAAACTTATCTTGTATATCGCCTAATGTTATACCGTCCTTACTTGAAAACAAGGTAGTCAATTCAATAAAATCGGCATAATAATTTAACTCTGATTTTGTATAGTCAGGTTTGCTTATATTGTTGAAATTTTGAATACAAGCACTAAATTTATCATCAAAAGAAACTGCCATTTTTTACTTGGTTTTAATGTTAAACGAAGTTTCAAGGATTTCAACAGTACTTTTAATAGTCTGAATATCGTCACTAAATTTAGTGTAAAATTTCTTGACTTTTGGCGAAAGAGAGTGTGCCTTTTCGATACTTTTTAGGGTTTCTTTAATACGGTTTTCAAATTGAATATCAAAATCATCAGTAATTTCGTAAGCCTCATAAATACTTAATCCTCTTTCAAAAGCTATTAAAGCATCTTCGTGTCCAATAACTTTGTCTAACAATTTTAATCCCTCACTATCTCCCAAAACTCTTGATTGTCCTTCTGACTTTTCAAACCACCAATGTGTGAGTTTTTTTAAGTGTTCGTTTTCAAGATTTTCTAATGGGTTTTCAGAGTTCAGATTGACTTTGATAAAGTTTCTGATATTGTCTTTGTTCAATCCGTCTGTAAAATAGTTTAAAAAGAAGCGAGTATCATTCAATCCCTCAATTTGATAAAATGCTTCATCTTCAACTACTTTATATAATTCAAAACTGATTAAAAGTCTTTTTACATAAGCTGATGTGCTTCCAATCATTTTTGCAATCTCCCTTGAAGCATCTAAAAATGATAGGTTTTGGAAATCATTGCTATTTCTTAACTCAAATAAATATCTTGCTTTTTCAAGTAATCTCCACGATTTTATTCCTGTGATATGTCTGAATCCAAGATATTTTAAGATTTTACTTTTGTCCTCAAAAACCAAACAGGGTAATTCTGTTGGTTTAAATTTGGCATTATCAACAATTTCTTTTGTAGCAATCTTTTTTACAGAAGTCAGTTCTGATGATGTAGTAATTTCACAGCCGTTAAACGTCTGTTACCCTCAATAACAATATATTTCCTCTTCTGTTTCGTCTTTTACGACCAACAATAATTCTCCCTGCGAAAAAGTCATTTTCAGCAATAGCTAACATCAGTTCTAACGTAGCGGCTTCCAAAAGCATAAATTCAATAACCGTTTTTTCGTCTTTGCCTTGTTTGGATTTGGGGAGACGAGGATTATATAAATCTAATTTTAAATCAGATACAGGTATAGGTGTGAATTGTTGAGCCATTTTTCTATTCTTTTCGCAAATTTAGCGATTAACTTAAAATCTAACTATTATAAAACTGTTTAATTTCAAATAGTTCTCCTTTTGGAAACTCTTTGATGTTGGAAATTGCTTGTCCTTTTTGGATTTTTTCAAGACTTCGGTACGCTTTCGTTCCGTCTTTGTCGCTAAATCCTAAAAATTTATTGATTGCTTTTGTGTTGTTTTTGTCTTTCACATTCAACAAAAACGAAATTTCGCACATACTTGAAAAGTCGAAAGTCGGTTGATTAAATTCCTCAATTCCTTGTGATAAAAGCACAACCGAAACACCTTTTGAGCGAATTTCACGCAAAATTTTCTCTAAAATATCTTGGTATTTTTTCTCTTTGAAAATTACGTGTGCCTCATCAATCAACAAAACGTAACGCATTGCACGACAACCGTTGTCGGTTGGTGTGCTGTCCATATTCATAAATACATTATAGATGTAATTGATGATAAGAAACAATGAAGTAAAACGAACAGAATTTGATAAATCGCCCGACAAAGATAAGTAAACATTTTGATTTAAAAAAGTTTTTAATTTTTCTTGTCTTCTTTGAAAACTCCGTAACGACTTAATTCATCAATAATTTCAGTCAATGTATCTCGTTTATCTCCGACAATTTCTAAAAGTTGTTCGTTGATTTCTGAAAAACTTGGATATTCTCCGGGTTTTTTAGTGATAAATGCTTCGTTTGTCGCTTCTCTTAATTTCCCTCTTTGCTTGATGCCTATGTTTGAATACTTACAAATAATATCCACGAATTTATCAATTCCCATTTGCTTGTTTACATCATTGATACTATCAATAAAAGACAACGGATTTACAGGAAATGGCGTATTGGGTGCATCAATAAATTGTGCTTTTGTTTTTTCAAAAAACGGTTGCATTTGAATTAAATCATCATCTTTCAACCCTTTAAAATCAAAGTAAATGAAATTAACGTGGTGGTTTGATTTTTCTGAAATTTCTTTTAAAATTTGTAATGCAAATTGCGTTTTTCCTGTCCCTGAACTTCCTGCAACTGCAATGTGATTATTATTGTATGAATTTGTGTCATTGAAATTCAAAACAATATCTTCCGTTTTATTATCTAATTTATTACCAACAAAAATTTTAATTGGTTCGCCAAAATATGATTTTTCGATATTTTGATTATTGTTTTTAACCGCATCTAAACTCACTTTTACAGTATCCAAAAATGAAATTCCTTTATCTAAATGTTCTGTTAGAAAATCAAAAAACGTGTAATTGTTGTTAGTCGAAAACAAATTATCCATTAACTCCAAGCCGTGGTCAATATGCAGTTTTATGTATTTGGGAATGTTATCATCTGTTTTGTAAATTCCGTAATGCTGACAAATCAAAGCAATGTAAAAATCCCTGTATTTTGCATCAAACAAAATATGGTCTTTGTATTCTTTTCCTTTAGAATCGTAAATGTTATATTCAGATGAAGTAAAATGTTTGCTATTTTGCAACGAATAACCCAATGCAATTCTTGCAATTACATTTTCTTTTGTTCCAACAGGCAATTTTGATGTTAGCTTCCTAACGATTTCCTGATTGGCTTCCGATGTCCTTATATTAATTTGCATAAAGCTCGTTGTACTTTTTAATTAAATTATCAGGTACAGATTCTTCAAATGTAGAAGCGTCTGTACTTACATTGTGGATAATATAAGATTTGCTGATGTTTGGTTTCAATAATTCAAATTCGCTCTCTGTTAATTCTTTATGAATTAAAGGGAACAAGACAACTTGTTCTGAAACATTTGGATAAAATTCTTTGATTACGTTTTCTGCGTGGTCTTTGTCGAATTTTTGCATTGGTGAATCTATAAAAACAGGAAATGCAATATCCGATTCATCAACTAATGCTTTTAAAAGTGCAGAAGCATACATTTGACGTTCTCCCATTGATAAAGAACCTTTGTCTATTTTCTCATTTCTTGCATTGAAAAGGTTAATATCAACATCATCTCCCGCTTGGTTAATATCCACAACAACTTTTTTGATAAATCCTTTTTTGTGCATTAAGACATTCAATTCATTTAAGATGTTTTCTTCCAATTTTTTCTTGGTTGCATCTTTAAACTCCTTTATGAAATTGCGTAAATTCTCAATTTGTCTTTGAGTAATACTGTCTTTCTCTGAATAACGTCTTGAATCGTCAATTTTCTTTCTTAATTCTTCTTGACGTTGCTTTAATGTCTTGCTTTCATTTTTGAAAGCACCAATTTTTTCGCCTAAATCGTAAATATCTTTTTCTATTGAAAAACTCGGTTGTCTAAACGTGTTTTTTCGTTTCTCAAATTTGCAATGTACTCATCTTCTGCATCTTTTTCTGCTGCTCTGATTTTTCTGCGAATAGAATCAAGGTCGCTTTTGGAACGTGAATAATTGTCGTTAAAACGAGAAAAAGTATCTCTAAATGTATGTTTGAGCGTGTTTACTAACGTGTTTAATTCGTTAGTTTCAGTATCTGAAAACTCGTGTAATGCTTCAAATGTTGTTGGCAAATCAGGTACATCAGAAAAGAAATGTTTTTTTATTAGATTTCTGATTTGCGTTTCATAAAAATTACGAATATCTGTTGTTATGACACCGTTGAAACTTTTCTTTTCGGCTTCAAGGTCGTCTAAAATCAGATTTGTTTTTTCTCCAACATTTTCTTGTTTGAACTTGTTTTCTCTATATTTTTTTTCATTATCTAATTGACTTGAAACGTCCATTAAAGTTTCTCCCGACAAACCAAAAGGAATTAAATCAAACAAATCTTTCAGTCCGTCTTGAATATCATTTATTTTTTCAGTAAGCGATGTTTCTTCCGTTTTTAATTCATTAAGTTGTTCCAAGGTCATCATATTTCCCTCTTGGATTAACTTCATTTGAATTTCGTTAGATTCACTTTGTTTTTCAATTTTTTCTTGGTTTAAATCTTGGATTTGATGTTCAACTTCGTCAATCGAAATTTGCTTGTTTTTTATATCCGTTTCAATTTGATTAAATTCAGCTAATTCTTGAGGTTTGGCTGATTTTTTTCTATAATCGTCTTGAATTGTTTCAAGTTGGTCTTTTAAATCTTCGTATTTTTTAATTCCTAAAACTTCTGTATATGCTTTGCTTAATAGTCTTCTTTGCTCTGGCGAGTTGATTTCGGCAAGTGAAACGATTTTTTCAGCATCAAAGAAAAAGAATTTGGCTATTTCAATAGGCAAAATAAAATCACGGATAAAAATTTCTTCTCCGTCTTGTTTTCCATCAGTCGTTAAGTCTTGGATAAGTTCATTTTGATAACCGTCTATCAAAACTTCAACTTTATCGCTTGAACTTGTTACGATGTCATAAGTTCTTGTGATTTTAATTTCGTTGCAAGTGATTTCAGGTATTTTCACGTTTGTGAAAGTTACCGAAACTGAAAATTTTGTTTCTCCGTTTGATTTTGCTAATCGGTTTAAACTGTTTCCAATATATTTTCCGTAACCACCTTTATCGGCAATTTCTTTTTGGTAAAGTTCGTCCACTTTTTCCATTTGTTTGCCATACAAACACCAAACTAACGACATTAAAAATGTCGTTTTACCAAAACCGTTTTTACCACTAACAACAATAATATTTTTGTTGTTGTGTGGCAACAAGTTTATTTTATTACTTCCCTTGTAAATACGGAAGTTGTTAAGTTCTATTTCTTTAATGAACATCTTCTTATTTTTCCTTTTTTAGATATTCTTCAATTCTCGTTTCAATATCTTCTTTCAAACCTCTTTTGCGGTTCAAAAGCGATTTGTTTTTCTGTAAGGTCAAAAGTTCTTGGATTAACTCAAAATCCTGTGGGTTTTTCCCACAAGATTTTTTTAGTAATTCTAATTCTTTTTCCTTTTTTTCGTTTTGGTCTTTCATATCCAAATCTGTTTTATATGCTTTGTGATAAATTTCTGAAACCTTCTGGTCAAAAACAAAATCACGATACCAAATCGTCTGAATAGCAATCAGTTCTTGATTTGTAATCAATTCAACGTGAGGTTTTTCCTTTTGTACTTCTTTCTGTGCTTTCAATAAGCGGTGTAAAACAGAAGCACGATATTGTGGGAAATACGGACCCATTCCGTTTACAGCATCTGTTCCGTTTCTACGTTGTGGCATACGGTTTTCGATTATATTTCGTTCTTCTGCCAACTCATTTCTTAATTTCAAAAGTGGCTTTAGCCAAGTTAAACCGTTTTCAATCAATGCAGACATTGATTTGTCTTGTTTTACAACGGTGCAAGTCCAACAACCAAAACGGCTTTGCCCACAAGATTTATGCTCTTTGTCGGTTACAACAGTCGGACATTCGTAATCGTCTGCACTTGCATCTAAATAAATTTGAAAAAGTTCGCTGTTGTCTGCACCCCAAGGTGAAGGCATTGTGTTAATGATGTACCAAACTTCTTCCAACATCAAATGTCGGATTGGTGCATACATAAACGTATTGGGTTGGGTTGGGTGTTTGGTAAGTCGTTTTCCTTTAATAGCGTGTTTTTTCATTGATTTTGCACGACTGGCAGATTCTGCCGAACGTGTTCCAATCAAAATAATAGCTTCCCCAAATTCATCAACTTGTTCTACAATAAAGCGTTGGGTAGGTTTTATTTTCAATCTTTCTGTACACCAACGGAAAGCATTATTCGGTGCTGGATAACCTTTCCCAATCAAGTTTACCCAAAAAGAATCTTCTAACCTTGGAATGGTTTTTATTACTCGAACGGGAATATCTTGTTCGACTGCGGCTTGTTCTATTTTGTCTAAAACTCGATGAACATATTCAGTAATTACGGGATTTTCAACCATTGTGTCGTTGCAAACGACATAAATATCTCTGCCAACAACTCCGTGAAAATCTTTGATTTGTTTCAATGCTTCCCAAACCAATTGAAGCATTACGGTAGAATCTTTTCCACCGCTAAAACCAATTATCCACGGACGTTTTGTTTCGTCTGCAAACAAATATTGGTCAATTATTTCGTCAATTATATTTTGTATAAATTTCGCCATATTTTCAATCCACAAATGTAATCAAATTATCAGTAGCTTGTTTGTGTTCTGATTCTAACTTCATATTTTTAGTTGTTTTCAATTTTACTTTTGTTATTCGTTTTTCTGTCGTTCCTTTTTAGCACGGACGTTGTTTTACGATTGTGCATAACGGGAGTTCACGCATAAACTCCAAAAATAAATTCAAAATTAATAAAAAAGATTATGAGCAGCACTATAAGGTATCATATAATTTGAATAAAAAGAACTTTTGAGAGCCATATATATGGTTCTGATATTGAAAAAAGGTAAAAACAAGGCTTTTAGCCTTCGTTTTAACTCATTTAGTCCCAGTATACAATTTTAAAAGATCAGCAGCACTATAAGGAGGTCTACCCTCGTCCTTAAGTTCATCAACAAACCCTAATTTTTTTAAGTCTAAAGCATCGACAAACAAATCAACAATCCTTGCCCAGGAATCATTATCTACATTACTATCTAATGTAGTGATAAAAGATTGATTTCGGTGCATACCAGTAACATAATTCATAATAATCTTCGATTTGTATTATGCTACAAGATACGAAAATATAATAACATATACAAATTATTATTAATATTTATTTATAGGTTTTTGCGCACTCTGACGGTTAGTATATGCGGAGGGGCGGTTAGCCCCTCTTACGTCATCATGCAGTGTTAGCATCAGTTCATCAATTGAACCTGTATCCAAGTTTTAATATTCCACCAGCATTTGTGTCTCCATTCTTATACAATTGAGCCATTAGTTTTAATCCTAAGAATAATCTTTCAGTTATATTATACCGTGGCTTCTATAATTAGGTTTAATCCAATTGTTGTATAATCATTAAAGTAATAATGAGATATATTGTCTGAGGATAAACGCTTGTTCTAACTTCGTTCAAATCAAAAATTGAAACACCTACTCCAAAATTTACCCCTACGCGATATTTTGAAAGCTATGAAAATAAATGTTAAAATTTCCCTGAATAAATGATGAACTAAACAATTTATAAGTTGTAAATGCTCTTCCATAATTTAGAGAAGCAAGTGGTTGATATCCATTTGTTTATATTCACCCCTAATTCATTCTCAATATTTAATGCATTATTGTCTCCACTCCCGAGCAAAGAAAGACCAATTCCTGTATTTATTCGATACTGAAAAAATTCTTGTGAATAACTCTTACCAATAATGAAGAAATTGAAAAATAGAATTATAAATACCAATTTAAATATATTATTCATAATTCTTTAATTTGATAATTCAATCTCTACTCCCCCATTTGTGAATTCCAGAATTTCATTAATCTGTGATCTAAACCTGTGTTCATTCCTTCCTACGTTATCATCTTTAGAGTTAAATATATCTTCAATTTTAACATCTATTCCTCCTTTAATGAATGCTGTTTTTGAAGAATCCTTTTTATCAAATCCTGCGCTAAATGATAGGTCAACTTTATTTTTCCCATCTTCTTCTACCACTTTAAATGTATAAACTTCTGCCCAATCTCCTGGTAGCCAATTTGAAACAAATTTATCAAAGGTTTGAGATTCCGACTTCATGTCAAACTCTATTTCTTCCTGCACAATGGCTGCATCTCCTGTTTGACCTGCTTTTGCAATAGAAACCATTATCTCTGGTTTTCCTCTTAGCCATCCTTCAATTTCCTTCTTCTTATCTTTATCATATGATACCTTGTGAATCCGAACAGTTGAAGGTGTTGAGACATCTCTATAAGGAACCTCAACAAAATCATATTTAGGATTTGAATTGCCTTGGTTGTTATTCACTTCCAACTTATAGATTACTTTCTTGCCTTCGGCAATATCGGTATCAATAAAATCGTGAATATTTGATGGGAAAGTACCAATTTCAACATAGCTTCCATTTACTCCAATGACTCTTTCAAATAGTGTCGCATCTTGAATGTATTGTCCACTTGCGAAACTCCACCTTAGTTCTATCTCATCTTTAATAAAATGATTAGCTGAAAAATCACTTGCCGCAGATGGAACACTTGGTGCTGTTGCTGTAGCAGTATTTGAACTTTGAGATTCTCCCATAGCATTGTATGCCACAACATAATAGTGGTAGTTCAATAAGGATTCGACATCATTATCATCAAATATTGTATTATTTTCTCCTACATTATCGTGATAAAATTCAAAACTGCTTGATGTTAAAGTCTTTCTATATATTCTAAATCCCATTATATCGTCATCATTGGGATTACTGACAGTCCAAGTTAACGATATACCCAACGCAGATGTACTCGCACTTAGGCTTATAGTTACATCTGGAACAGATAATACTTTCGCCGTAGGTCTGATTCTTTCATTCATACCAATTACAACAACTGGATTATCAGGAACGTTTTCCACATCCACATCTTCTAAAATATTATTGTTATAACCATCTATAAATTGAGTACCGTCTCCTTCATTTAAATCATCAGGTATATAGGTGCAGGTAGGCACATAATTGTCTTCATTCCAATCATCTACATGCTCTGGTATTGCAATTTGAATTATTGGATAAACCGATGTAATATAATCTATGAAATCATCTGGATCTGAAATAAAATCATCTCCAGTTACAGGATCTGTTGCTGTTCCAAAATCTCCTCTATCACCATCTTCATAAGTCGGGATGCTCAATTCTCTATAAATGTCTCCTAAAAATTGCTTTACTGGTATTTCAGTAACACCATTTGGTTGGAAAATCATTCTGTCTTTAATTGCAGCAATTAGGACATTATAATCTCCGTCAAATTGCTTTAACACTTCAGATTTGATGAGTTTTCTAAAATGTTCATTTCTGTGTAGTGCTACACTTACAACCCTTGCTAAATTGTTGAAATTTTCATCTTGTTTAAGGTAAACACGTTGATTGGTTGCCTGATTACTTCTAAGTTCTACATCATTTTGGCTTGACCCAATATTATCAGAATATTCCTCTTTTGTACATGAATTTATGAGTACAATACCAGCTACTGCCAGTAATGCAATCAAATGAAATTTAAATTTAATCATTTTTAACATATTTTTTGAACATCTGTTCAACCGTTATTTGAGCAATATTGCTCTTCGTATCAATTACAACAAAAATTTGAGTTACTCAATTCTGAATTCCTTTTTACTCAAAGCGTCTATCTTGATCTTGTCCGCTACTTAAGATTTTGTCTTGGAATTTACTTCATCTTTCGGTCATTTTTTCTTCATAATTGATGCTAACTACTTTATATCTACAACTTTTTAATAGCGTTGTCAACTTTTTTTCTTAATAATTTGTCTAAAGGACTTCCAACACCCTGTATGTCCTTATTCGCCAATGTGTATAAATCAACGTAGTTTTTTCCCCGTAGGATTAAAAAATTACGTAATCTATTTTTAAGATAGATTTTTCCATTACCGGATTTTAAATATTTTTCTCTTCTGGTAGCATCAATAATTGATCTCTATCCCAATAAATATGATCTAATTTAAGATTTAATACTTCTGATCGCCTTAATTTGGATTAATAATGCCACCATTTGATTTTTAGATATATCACGACCTGACTTTTAGGTACGTGAATTCAATGTTTGATTAAAAATGAATAAAAATATACTTGCTTTTTCAAGGCTTCGACGTCCATAAGTCGCAGAAACTTATGGCATTGTTGACTTTATGGCGGTAAAGATAGTGTTTTGTTTTGATTTTCAAAAAAAATATGTTTATTTTTGGTAAATTTTAACATTATCGACCAATAATATCTATTGATAGCATATTTTGATGACATTTAATGGTTTATGAGAGGGTGGGGAATATCCAAAAGATTAAAAAATCTAATGATTTGTGTCCTCCCTCCGAATTCCATATCTCAATGCTGTATCCACATATAATTCCAATAACACTATCAATACTAATATCAATCCATTTCACTGATAAAAATAAAATACATGAAAATATTTTTTAATTTTTTAAAGCCGAATTCAAGTAACAAATACAATATATTGATAATCAATATTATGACAACTTTAGTGTAATTATCGCATTGAAAAAATAAAATATATTAATTATTGTTTGAAAATTTAATAAATATATTTTAATTTTTGCAATATGGAAAACCAATTATCTCAAAAATTTCTGAATATTAATTAAATATAAAAGACTCCAAAATTCTTTATGCCTATGATTTAAAAAACATTTTTTATCCAAATTGAAAATTGAGGTTAGGGAATATCAATTCCTTATTACCTCGCGAATATCCAAGATCTCCAGGTATGGAAAATACTGGATAAAGTCAATGCCATCTGTATTCCTGTAACAATAAACTTGGTTAATATTGGAGAGTAATTCGAGGATGAATTTAGTTGAATTATAAATTCTTCAAGACAATTTTGACCTTCAAATATTGTATGTTTCAAAACCTCCTTATCATTACTTATTGTTAAGGATATCCATTTTTTTTTGATGTTAATATTTTCTATTATCTGAGCTTTTATTTTCATGCAGCTAATCTATCGTTTTAATATCCCTTAGGTTTTTGTTTGCTTTAGTTTTATTATGAGGTAAATATTTAGTAATATACTCAGGACAAATAGTAGGTATTTTATGATTTCAATCAGTTCGAAACCTGTTTTTATTGGGGTATTTTTGTCTATTACTGTTTCAACTGGTTCTAAATCAAAATTTATTTTCTGTGGAGTCATTAATCTTGAAAAGTTACCTTGTCCCTGCTGTCCACTGGGATTATCTCCCGCAATTCAAATATTTCCCAATGTGTCAACTGCTAATGATTGAAAACAACCACCACCAATTTCGCAGATCCTTTGGCAATGATAATTTTTGGGAAATGAATAACTAATAGTATCTCCTGTTCCCAACATACCGAAGTGATTCTTGCCCCAACCCCAAACTTCTTGATTTTCATCAATCGCCAGAGTGTGCCAACTTCCGCAAGCTATCTTTTTGATTTTTGGAAGATCTTTTAGCTCAATTATTTCTTTGAAGAACTTTAGGTTGATCTTTTATTTTGTGTAGATGGATCAGAACCCCAATAAACACCTTTCCAAGACTATTAAGTGCTACTGAATGATGCGCCAACTGCAATATCTGTTATTGAATTAAGTTGTTTGATTTTTTTTGCAAATGGTTGTATTTTATTGTCAAAATGACCTAATTCTCCAAATTCATTTCCTCCCCAAGAGAATACATTGCCATCATTGTCCAATGCCAGTGTATGATAACCAACACAAGTAATAGCTTTAATATTTGTCAATTTTTCTCCATTTTCCTTCACGACTTGTACAGGGAATGAACTATGCTCCCTGTCTCCACTTCCAAGTTCTCCATAATAATTGTGCCCCCAGGACCAAACCGTCCCATCGTTCTTAAGCGCTACTGTATGCCAATGTCCACCTTCAACAGATTTGAAATTAGAATGCCCTTTTAATTTTTGAGGTACATTGTAGTCATTAGCTAATACAGTTCCTAATTGCCCATAGTTATTTCTTCCCCACTCCCAAATGTTTCCTGAAGAATCTATTGCCAACGAATGGTCATATCCCCTTGAAATGACTTTTATTTTTGGAAGACGCGAAACAAGTTTTGGAATGCTACTGTTTATATAAGTACTATCTCCCAATTGACCATAATTATTTCTTCCTATCGCATAAACATTACCTTCTCTATCTAAAATTAAAGAATGCCCATTTCCACCATCAACACTTTGTGAAAAAATATCTACAATAAAAAGAAAAATAAAAGGTATAAAAAAGTATTTCATATTCAATTAAAGATTACTTACTTATATACTCCACAAAAATATATCAAACATTTGCTTTTTGATAATTTTTTGCATTTTATTTTATCCAGGAATTGCCGGAATTTCAATTTTCATATCCCCAGTGCCTTTGACAAATGTTATGTTTAGAAAAATTAAACGTTCTCTTTTTGATGAAGAATTTATTTTTTCGAAATGATTAAAACTCAAGTAGGACTTTAAAGCATTAAATAAATTATCCACATTTAATTCTTCTAATTCAATCCTTATTGACAGAGAAATATCAGAAAATTGCTTAAAATCAGTAATATATCCATATATGTTAATGATTTTCTCAATCTTACTAATTGCGATAATTCTATCGTTTATACAATAAGCATTCCAAAATATTGTATTCATAATGTCTTTTTATCTCGATTTTCGCAATCTTTGCTAGCTGCCAACTCCAGTCCGCAAATAAAACCATCCCCCAAAACTAAGCATAATTTCTGATAGACACCACAGTTCTACTCAGAAAATGATGTAGGTGATAAAAATAGTTAGAAATGTGGTTGTTCCGACCGCTTATATTCTTATTTATTAGTAGTTCGTTGTTTTTGATATCATATCTCTTATTTAAGTTCGACCTCATTTTGCAATATTTCTCGTTAGTTATTTTCTTCATAGTAATAGGAATAGTCAATTCCTTTCATAAACATTTCACGATCATTTATTTTATCCGTAAGTGCATTATATAGAAGAGTATTTAAAGTATTACTTTTTGTTGGACTTAGCATCATTGCATTCATATAGTCTCGTTTACTTATTTTACTCCAATTGACACATTTCTTTAGGCTATTTTTCAACATTAAGTCAAGCCAAATCCGGGTACTTCTGCCATTGCCTTCCATAAATGGATGCGCAATGTTCATTTCAATATATTTGTTTACTATTTCATCAAATGTATTTTCAGGCATCTCTTCTATTTGCTTTAATGTGTCGCCTAAAAAATGTGAAACTGCAAATTGGAAACCACCTTTTGAAATATTCTTTTGTCTAATTTGTCCTGCAAAATCATACAGCCCTCCAAACAAATACGCATGAATTTGTTGCAAACCTTTTGCTGTTCCGACTTCAATACTTTCAATAAATGAACTTTCAAATAAGGCATAGGCTTTTGTTTTACTTTTTCCATCTATACTCTCATCACTGTATGTAAACCATTCAATAAAACGATTAGCTTTTTTACCTGGAAATTGTTTTCCCAATTCTATTATTCCACTAAAATCCAATACATCAGCCAATCGTTTTTTTCCATCGGGTGCAAGAAATTTCAACTGGGTAGTAACACTAACCACTTGGCTATTTTCTTTCTTTAACTTTGCTTTAAGGTATTTCCAATAATTGCGAGTTTTTGTGTAGTCATCTTGGTCGGTAAGTACAGCAATTATATCTAATACTGAAAACCACCATTTCGCATTTTCCCCATCCCAAATAGCACGAACTTCTCGGTCATCAAAAAAACGTATCGATATTTTTGCATTACTCATTATCTGTTTATTACTTTAAATTTGCCATCCAAAATTAAGTTAATTCCCTTCTCCATGTCATTTTTTCTTAGAATTGATTACAATAACCGCTAATGGCTGTACATGAAAAAACCATCCCCAAAATTATGCTTAATTTCTGAAAGATGCCACAGTTCTGCTCAGAAAATTATGAAGGTGATAAAAATAGTTAGAAATGAGTCGTACTGACCGGTTATATTCCTATTTATTAAACACTTGATAATGATAAAACTCAAAGGCTGACCAATTAATTTGCCACTTTTCCCACGCACCGAAATCTTCATAAACCCGCAATAAGTACATAGAAAAATCAAGTTGGATGTAGTTCAATCGGTCAGCTGACGAAAATATTCGCTGGGTTCCCGCTAAGGCGGGACCGACCACTCATATTCCTATTTATTAGCCACAGATTTTATTATTTTAATGTTTTTTGCACATTCTCCTTGAGGATTTGTCCCCATTTCAAAAGAAACTAATTGTCCATTCTTTAAATTTTTCCAATCCACCCAATTCGAAATATCTATGAAATCATATCTATTTGCATATATTCTATCATTTTCAGATTCAATGAAAACAAAATTTGATTCTGATTTTCCTCTACTAACATTTCCAATTTTTTTGTCATTTGATTCTGATTCTTCAAGCAAATGATTGAATGAATCATCATTAAACTTGTCACTAAACTTTAAAATTACTTTGTTGCAAATGTGCGTCAAAGATATTTGCTTTTCATATTTAATAATTAGGTCCTTAACAAACTTATGGTTCTTTTCAATTTCTGTGGTTGGTAATGAATGTATAAAACTGTGTAGTGCATCAACGAAATTCTTTAAGACCTTATAGTCAATAATATCCTTTGCTATACAATCTTCAAAGGTATCAAAAGCTTTTTTGTAGTGGTTAATTGCATTTTCAATATCAGTTTCGACTTTCATTATACTTTGTCCTGTATTGGAATATAAACTTATCAATTCTGTATATGCAACCCTCTTGTTTTTAGGGTCTAATTCATCGTTTGACAAGAGATTTCTAAGTATCTGAATTGCTCTGTTGAAATCTCTATTATGATTATAACATCTTGCAAATAGAAGTGACGTATATGGATGATTTGGTTTTTGTTCATATACTTTTTCTGCATAAACTAACGCTGTTGAACTATCTTCAAGTGAAAAAAGTAAAAATTGAGCATAATAAAACAATAATCGTATATTATTTGGAGCGATTTCTAAACCCGTTTGATAGTCTTCCTCTGCACTCAAAATATCACCTTGAGTTGCTTTTATAAATGCACCAACTCTATAAACTTCATAATAATTAGAATCTATATTCTTGGCTTCAACTACTTTCTTCAAAGCCAAATCGAAATTGCCAGATTTTGAATAACTTAACGCTTCAGATAGAAATTTTGCAGCAATTTTCTGATTTGCTGTTTCATATGTCAGTGCATTTATAGAAAATTCATTGTACTTACTATACTTCGTGATATCTTTAAGTCCACTTTCTAAAATCTTGTACTTTTTAGTCAGTGCTTTGATGTACTCAGCTTCAATATTATAATTCTTAGATAAAAAATCCTTTGCAAAATCTGATATATAATAATAGACTTCCTCTAAATTGTTTACGTCTTTTATTTCTCTACTGATTAAGGTTGTTTTAAAAAGTTCAATAAGAAATTTTCTTACATCAAGAGGTGTGAAATCAGATAAATAAATAATCTCACCTGTTGTTAGCTTTCTCCTTGAACCTCTAATTGTTTTTAGTATTGAAACAGCACCTTCACTAAGTTTTTCATAAACATTTGTTAAACAAAAATTGAGTAAATCATCTTTATTTGCCAATACCTCCATTGGAGATATCCCCATTTCAACGGTACTTACAAACCATTTTAATGCAAGTGGATTATAATACAATTTCTCGGAAATATCAGTTAACGTTGCTTGTGGTAGCTTTATCAGAGTCTCACTGTTCCTTATTCGAGCAATTTCTCTGATCAGTTTTGATGATTCAGATTCACTTAATCCTTTTAATTTCCTTGGAAATTCGAGTTCTCCAAGCCCTATTCTTGATGTTATTAAAATATGACATTTAACTTGAGCTTTTCTAATGAAGTCTCTTACTTCTTCATTATGTATAGTTTCTAAGTTATCAATAATTATTAGTGTTTTAAATAAATCTAAGTACTCTAGAACAGAATTCAATTTGTCCTTTTCTTCATCTGTATCAAGTGTTTCAGAGATTACATTTATTAAACCTGTATAATCAGTAATAGCCGTATGTATCTCTTCAATACCTTTAGATGTTAGCATAGAGGTCTTTGCTGTTGTCCAGATAATTAATTCGAAAGGACAATCTTCATTTAAATCTACAATATCATAAGCAACTTTGACTGCTAATGCGGTTTTCCCAATACCACCATCGCCAAGAACAGAAACAACCTTATTAGAGAAGATTAAATGTTTGATATCATCAACATCTTTAGCACGTCCAATGAAACCAGTTTCATCGAAATCAGGAACTGGTAGATTATGTATAACGTTGTTTATTTTGCTTTCAAAAAGAGTATTGGGGATTTTTAATGTTAAAACATATGATGGGTCTTTTTCAATTAGTTTTCTTGTTTCAATTGTTGCTTTCCATTCAATAGGATCTGTTGTTTTTAATTTTGTAACAAAATCATATACTATTGCAAAGTCTCCTCCTAGTAATGGTCTTGTGTGCATCACCCTATTTCGTACAGGAATGATTGATTCAAAATCTTTATAGATTTGATCAAGAAAATCATTTGTTTGCTTAGTCAGGAAAGGCTTGTTTTTTCGTAATATTATTATTGTATCACCAAAGTCTATAAAGTCAACTACATCCTCTATTGAATTCTTGTATTTTAAACCAGGGTTTTCCTTTTTATATCTATCAATTACTTTTTCTTCAAGCTCTTTATCTTGAAAATAGTTTAAATCCTCATTAAATGGAGAGATATGCTTTTTAATGGTATTTTTAAGATCTATTTCAATCCCATAAACAAATGCTGCTAGAGTCAATCTAACTTCTGTAATTTTTCCCATAGTTTTATATTTTAATCTACCATTTTAATTCTTAAGTCTTTGTCGATTTGTGGCTAACGGCAGTCCATGAAAAACCCACATACAAAACTAAGTATAATTTCTGAAAGCCACCATAGTTCTGCTCAGAAAATGATGAAGGTGATAAAAATAGTTTGATAAGGAGCAGTACTGACAGCTCATATTCCTATTTATTAGGGGCTGGGCTTCGTCATTTCTTTTTATTCTTCTTTTCCAACATTTTAATCGCTTTATCAAAATCAGATTCAATTTTTTGTGTTTTGTTGAATTTATCGTATTCACCGAATGCCTTTTGCTCTGCCTGTTTAGCGGATATTTCTCCTTTACCTTCAAGCACCTTGTATTCGTTGAAGTCCAGAAATTTATTGACACTTTCAGCAAATTTTTCCATTGTGAATGTGTTCCGATTTTCTATTATTCGTTCTATGTAATCAAAGTAACTGCTGATTGTTCTCTCTAAACTCCTTATCTCTGTTTCTGTTAAATAATTTTTTGCAATATTTGTATCTGATTTCAGAATTCTCCCGTTCGGTGAATTTTTCCAAGTTTTTAATCCCATGAACTCTTTGTCCGCATCTGCTTTGTCATAAATTATCTCTGCGGCTGTATTACCATTAATAGCAAAATGAAATTTATTTTGGACAGTGGCATAAAACTCTTTGTTATATCAGATTTTGGGTCATAATCAATACTACATTCCGCGAAAATATCTGTGATTTGTTGATATATTCTCCTTTCGCTCGAACGGATTGAACGAACTCTTTCTAATAATTCCCCTGAAGTAATCTTTTCCAAAATACCTTCCATTTTTTAAACGTTCGTCATCCATTACAAAACCCTTAACAATATATTCCTTAAGAGTTTGTGTCGCCCAAATTCTAAATTTTGTTGCTTGTCTTGAATTTACCCGGTATCCAACTGATATAATTGCATCAAGATTGAAATATTCTGTATTTCTTTTAACGCTTCTTTCTCCTTCTTCCTGAACTGTTTCCAAAATGGAAATAGTTGAATCTCTATTTAATTCACCTGATTCAAAAATATTTTTAAGGTGCTTACTAATTGCAGGAACTTGAACTCCAAATAAATGGGCAATTGATTTTTGAGGAAGCCAAACGGTTTCATTATTTAAAATAACTTCAATTTTAATATTTCCGTCTGGAGCAGTATATAGTAAAAATTACGTTAATTCATCTTTTATTGAAAGTTTCTTCATTTTTAATTTTTAAGTCAAATATTTTCTTTCATAAAAATACAATTTCCAGTCTAAATTAAACTATGTTAATTTCATAAATGTGCGCAAATCCTGCCTGACCGCTAACGGGAGTTTGCACATAAACTCCACAAATAAATTCAAAATTAGTAAAAAAGATTATGAGCAGCACTATGAGGTATCATATAAATTGAATAATTCGATTTGTTTCATGCTACAAGATACAAAAATTCAATAACATATACAAATTACTATTAATATTTGTTTGTAGGTTTTTGCGCACTCTGAAATCCATATACCCACCACCACTGGCGTTTATTTGCATTATGGCTACAAGTTAAAAACAATATTTTAAAATGGTGTAAATTTTAGATATATTTTTGATTTGAAGCTAAATAAAAAGTATTAGTCCTACTCAAAAATTTGGGTTTTTAAGTAATCGTTACTATACGGCTATTTATAAGTAAAACAAAATGAAAAATTAAGGATGACTAAGTAATTGTTAAAATTAAAAATAAAATGGATGGTATATCAAACCACTAAATATGTTATTGATTAATTCAAATGGCTTTTGCTTTTTGTTTAATATTTTTATTCGCAACAATAAATTACTCATTTATTACATCTCAATAATCAATACGATATCTCGTTCATCATTAAAATAAATTCTATACAAATCAAATTTCTCCTTGCATTTCCATTCCTTTTTTTTACTTTTGCAAATTCAAAAAATATTAAATTTAGAATATGAGATCAAATCTTTTTTATTTGGCTATAATATTTATTTTAACTTCAACAGCTTGTAAACAAATGAATGATAAAAATACTACTGAAGGACTTCCTGCTGAATTGGTAACAATCCATTACTTCAGAAGCAGTCTCCAATATCAGGCACCGGAATTCGATAAGATTAAAACTGAAGATTTTAAACCTGCTTTTGATTATTCTTTGCAGGAACAAATGGATCAGGTCAACAAAATTGTTAATAACAATGAAGAACCTGATTTTGACAATACTATACTTGCGCTTGAACTTAGCGGAGAGAATCTAACTCGTGCTAATCATATATTTTTCAATCTTGCAAGTGCCAATACAAGTCCGGAGTTACAACAACTCGAGGAGGAATTTGGTTGCTCCTAAATTTGCAGCTCAACACGATAAAATATATCTCAATAATCAATTATTTGAAAAAATAAAAAAAGTTTATGATAAACGTAATGATTTGGGACTCGATGCTGAGAGTGTAAACCTGGTAGAATATTATTTCCAGGAATTTGAAAAAGCCGGCGCTAATCTATCCAATGAGCAGAAAGATGAGCTGAAAAAAGTAAATGAAGAACTGGCTGGTCTCGAAACCCAATTCAACAATAAACTATTAGCAGCCAGAAAGAATGGAGCATTGCTCGTGGATGATGTGAAAGATCTGGATGGAATGACCGAAGATGATATAATGGCTGCAGCTCAGCTTGCTAAAGATTCTGGTTATGATGGTAAATATCTTTTGGCATTGCAAAATACTACCCAACAACCATTGCTCCAATATCTTAAAAACAGAGATATAAGGGAGAAGCTCTTCAAAGCATCGTGGTTGAGAGCGGAGTGAAAGGGAGATCTTAAATGATACCAGAAGCACTCTTGAACAAATTGCAAAAATTGCGTCGAAAAAGCCAATCTTCTTGGTAAAGCTAATTTGCAGAATGGGCAATTAGAAGATCAAATGGCAAAGACTCCGAAAATGCTATGGAACTATTAAAAGAACTTTCCTACAACTATATCTAAAGCAAAAGAAGAAGCTGAATTATAGAAAATGATTAATAGTCAAGGAGGGAATTTCGAATTGCAACCCTGGGGATTGGAATTTCTATGCTGAACAACTCAGAAAGAAAAATATGACCTTGAAGAATCGGAGATCAAACCATATTTTGATGTTAGAAATAATGGAAAAAGGAGTTTTCGCTGCTGAACAATTATATGGTATTACTTTTAAAGAGAGAAATGATCTTCCGGTATATCATCCTGATGTGGTTACTTATGAGGTTTTTGATAATGATGAACATCTGCTATTTACTATCTCGACTTTTATGCCAGAGATAATAAAAATGGTGGTGCATGGATGGATAATTTCGTCGAACAATCGCATTATCTCAATCAAAAACCTGTAGTTACTAATGTATTCAATTTTCAAAAACCAACTGGAGGGAAACCTTCTTTGATTAGTTTTGATGATGTTACTACTGTTTTCCATGAATTTGACATAGTATTCATGGCATTTTTGCCAATCAAAAATATATCAAAATTGTCAGAACCACGTGCCAAGGGATTTTGTGGAATTTCCATCTCAGATAAATGAACAATGGGCTTTAACCAAGTGTATTGAAAAATTATGCTATCCATTATAAAACAGGAGAGCCAATACCACAGGAATTAGTTGATAAAATCAAAAAAGCTAAAAATTTCAATGGTGGTTATGCTATGTCTGAAATTGTAGAAGCCGCTATTCTGGATATGATGTGGCATACAGTAAAGTCTGACGATGAATTCAAACCATCTGATGATTTTGAATTAGCAGCTCTTATGTCCAATGATGTATATTTCCCTCCTGTCCCTCCACGATATCATAGCCCATATTTCCTCCATATCTGGAGCAATGGTTATTCTGCTGGATATTATGCTTATCTGTGGTCCGAGATGTTGGATTTTGACGCTTATAAATGGTTTGAGAGCCATGGAGGTATGACAAGGGAAAATGGAGATAGATTTAGAAAATATATTCTGTCAGTAGGTAATAGTGTTGACCTTAATAAAACTTATGAGGAATTTACAGGTCATAAACCTACTATAGATGCTATGCTCGAAGAACATGGATTGAAAAGTTAAAAGTTAAAAACTAAAAGTTAAAAACTAAAAGCTAAAAACTAAGAGTGAAAAGTGAAAAGTGAAGAGCTATTTGTGATACTAAAAGCTATTTGCCAATACTGCTTTGCAATTACCTGTTAGTTCTCAGTTCGATTTAACTTTGGATTTCGGATACTTTCCAATCTGTAACGGAGTAGTGCAATACCAAAAACCTAACACTGATAAAAAACCAATTAAATTTGTAATAATTAATTTAAAAAATGGTTAAAATAATTACATTTGCATAAAATTAAATAATTTAATATGTTTGATGATTTAAGCGGAAAATTAGAAAGTGCATTAAAAAATATAAAAGGCGAAGGTGTTTTAACAGAACTCAATGTCGCAAAATCAGTTAAAGAGATTAGAAGAGCATTGGTTGCTGCCGATGTTAACTACAAAATAGCCAAAGAATTTACTGATGAAGTTAAAGAAGAGGCTCTTGGTACCAAGAATATTCTAAAGGCCGTAAAGCCTGGTGAACTCATGGTCAAAATTGTCCTTGACAAGATGACAGACCTTATGGGTGGTCAGGCAGAAGGAATAGATTTAAGTGGAAAACCTTCTATAATATTAATAGCAGGATTACAAGGGTCTGGTAAAACTACGTTCACAGGGAAATTATCAAAATTTCTTAGGGAGAAAAAGCAGAAAAAAGTCCTTGTGGTAGCTTGTGATGTGTACAGACCGGCTGCTATAGATCAATTAACTGTTGTGGCTGAGCAGGCAGGTGTTGAAATATTCAAGGAACCCGAAAATAAAAATGCAGTACAGATAGCTGAAAATGCTATAGCTTATGCTAAAGAAAATAAATTCACAGCAGTGATAGTGGATACTGCAGGACGTCTTGCTAT
>JAWKLW010000013.1:0-78801 GCA_041392555.1 Saprospiraceae bacterium
CAGTGCATCAAATACACTTCCCCAAGAAACATCTTGGTCTATATAACCCTGAATCCAATGAGGGGGAGGTCCCTGAGCAGATGAATCGCCAATAACAACTCCTGTTTCTACATGAATGCAGAAAGTGTCACCAGGACTCATTCTGTCTATTCTGATAGCATTTGGATCAGCAGTAGAAGCTCCAGAAGTATAACTTCTCGTATTTGAAGGATCTTCAAGTCCATAGTTGGTTCTGTATGCTGATACATTGTCAATAATACCACCACCATCGGGGCAAGGAATTGGACAATTCATGAATACATCGTACTTATGATCACAACCCATTGGGATTACACAATCGCATCCTGCTTTAGGAATATTGTTCCAGTCAAAACTCATTTGTTGAGCACCGGTCAAAGCTCCTGGTTTATTGCAATCCAGAGTTGCATCAAAACAAATAATAAATAATCTACCTACATTACTCTGTAAAAATTCACTTACTTGGTAGGTTATCCACATAGTATCCATCCCTATGTTCATTGTGGCTGATGTTGGAGTGGCAGAATATGTGTTTGAGCCTGATCCTAGTACCAAAGATAATGTATTAGGTTCGAACATAAATCCGGTAGGTAATCCGATAGTAAAATTTACTGTCCCGGACATTAAATCCTGTGTACGTAATAATAGGTCATAAGAAGGATATTCCATACAGAATGTCCCAGTTTGTCCACCGGTCATGAAAATTGGACCTGAACTTACAGGATCTCCAACATCTTTATTGCCATTAGAAGGAATATACAAATTTCTAAATAAATATTCATAATTTCCAGAACATGCATTTTTCGCATAACCTACCAAATCCCACCAACTAGGAGTTGACATAGGACCACATTGGTCTAAACAACAAGCAACATAGTAAGCATCTATAACAGCGGTATCTCCAGCAGGTAATAGTATATCAGTTAATGTCATAGTTGTTATTCTATCTCCACAACTTCCATATAAAGAATTAGTGTAGTTTGAAGTCAGGCTGGCAAAAGACTGTGTTGATCCACCGATAGATATAGTTGAAAGATTATCTTGCCAACTACCTCCTCCTGATGTATTTGGAAATCTGACAAAGAATTTATATTCAGCATCATTTGATGATGTATTAGTTACTTTCCATTGGAAATGACCAAGAGATGTTCCATCCAAACATAATGCTTCTTCATTAATGGTTCTTGTTTGGGTTGTGGTTGGAGTAAGTCCGGTAACACCCACAGAACCGGTATATTCACTTGATACCTGACAAGATTCATCGAGGCATCCCCAAGTCAATTGATGGGTAGTAGTGTTGTTAGCTTGACTACACCCATTTACTTTGAAACATTCCTGTAAATAAATGATTTCACCATTTTCAAATTTATTATCACCATTACCTACATTTCCGCTATAAGGTGCATTAGATAAATTGTGTGAATAGTAATATGTGTTTCCTACTATGGAATCAATAGCCAAGGCAGTTCCCATAAAACTGAGAGAGTAATCTGAAATATCAGCTCCCAATTCTACACTATGTACTATTGTTTTATTGATAAAACCTAGATCACCTTGAACAATTCTAAATGTTCTACAAATTTCTACCGGAAGGAAATCCACTTGTCGATATGACAGTATCTCTTCCTGTACTAAAAATAATGAGTAATGGTGTTAGTTAAACCACTTAGAACATTATAAGCAGGAGAAGTTTTTACTACATCATCTCCTTTGCATCTTGTGCAACTGTTACTTGATCTACGATACTTCCACTATAGCTCAAATATTCCATACAAGTATGCATATCTCGATATTGTAAATGCAAGTGAATCAGCTAATGCTAAATCACTAGGTGGGTGAGATATCAAATACTGGTGCATTCAAATCATTGATGTCGTATTCAGTTAAAGTTAACCTTGATGGGCTTGTCAATGCTGGAATTACTCGTGACTGAACCTGCAACATAATATACTCCCGGCGAAATGAATCAACTAAAAATATCAGCAGCCAAATTGAAAACTTGTAATTGAACTTCAAGATTCGAAGAAGTCAGAACCATACATTTAAGTCGATTAACAGGAAAACTAACATCTATAGGGGCTATTTGTGAAAAAATAGGGAAAATAAAAAGCAAACTTAAAATTAAAGTAGAAAATAATTTTTGTGAGTTTACTTTAAAATTACTAATTGTGTTTAGATATTTATTCATAGCAATTGAAGTTTATTAATAAAACACATACCTTCTATAAAGCTCTAATAATGTCTCTTAATATCAGGTAATAAAACAGTTATAATAATAATTTTGCCAAAATTTAATTTTATTGCTAATTTAAAAAGACAAATATTGTTATTAATATTATGATAATCAAAATACAAGATAATAAATTTTATATATTTTTTCCAAATAACTATAAGTTATAGGTAATCAGATGTTAATACATTGTTAACAATGGCTGTTGTGTTAGCTTCTTGATAAATACTAACTTATATATATTTAAAATAAATAATATATTTTTTTTTAATTATAGTTAAAATAAAACTGATAAATTAAGTGAATATTAAAATTGAGAATAAAAATTGACAATATTTAATATATGTTACGTTTTTTTACAGAATTTAAAAACATTATTATTTTTCATTGCAGTTATAATAAGTAGAAATGGAATAAAAATGAATAATTTAAATAATAATTATAATATATTGATTGAAAAGCTTGATAATTTTATCAGGAAATATTATTTGAGTAAAATTATCAAGGGTTCAATAATATTTCTGAGTATTGTATTGGCTTTATTTTTGGTTTTTAATTTGATGGAAGACCAATTCTATTTTAATAAAATCACACGTAAAATTTTATTTTTTGGCTTTATTTTTATTTCATTATCATTTTTGGTATATTCTGTATTGATTCCATTATTTAAATACTTTAGACTTGGAAAAACAATTTCTAAAGAAAATGCAGCCTTGATAATTGGAGCACATTTTCAAACTGTTAAAGATAAATTGTTGAATATTTTACAATTGCATAATCTCTCACAATCTAGTGTAGATAATGAATTGTTGTTGGCAAGTATAGATCAGAAGAGTGAAGAAATAAAATTGGTGCCTTTTAAATCAGCAGTAAATTTAAATGCAAATAGGAAGTATTTAAAATATTTATTGCCTTTGGTTTTTATCCTTTTATTGATTTTAGCTATTAATCCAGGGATAATAAGCAGCAGTACAGAGAGAATTATCAAGAATAATATAGATTATAAAAAACCTGCTCCATTTAGTTTTGATATTAAAAATAAAAAAATGGAGGCGGTGCAGTTTTCTGATTTCGATTTATTGGTTACTACTGAAGGTGATGCAGTGCCAAATGAAATTTATGTGGATATAGATAATTTTCAATATAGAATGGTCAAGTTGGGTTCAAATGAATTCAAATATACATTTAAAAACATCCAAAAAGATATTGATTTTAAATTGTTTAGTGGAAAAATAGAATCAGAAGACTACAATATTAATATGATTCCAAAGCCACTGATTACAGATTTTTCAGTATATGTTGATTATCCATCCTATACCGGACAAAAAGATGAATTGATTAGAAATACCGGAGATTTGATGATTTTAGAGGGTTCTGTTCTGAAATGGAATTTTGATTCTCAAAATACAGATGATATTAAAATGAGTTTTGGATTAGGTAAGAATGATAATTTTAATTTAGATATCGATAACGATAAAAGTTATTTTTCAAAACAGATCAAAGATGATCAAATATACAAAGTATTTATAAAGAATAACAAGATAGAAAATCCGGATTCTATGAGTTTTTCCATAAATGTTATAAAAGATAAATTTCCTACAATTGTTGTTGATCAGATGAGAGATTCCTTGAATGACAATCAAATATATTTTGTAGGAGATATAGCAGATGATTATGGTTTTTCTTCATTGAATTTCAAATATTCTGTAAAGGATGATGGTAATACTCAAGGACAGGAATTTTCCAAAAAAATAGATTTTGATAAAGATAAAAATTTTAGATTCAGATATTTTATTGATTTCAATGAACTTGGAATAAAACCGGGACAAACTATTAAATATTGGTTTGAAGTGAAAGATAATGATGGCATCAATGGTCCAAAAAAGGCAGTTACCAACGAACAGGAATATCGGTCAATGTCTGAGGATGAGTTTGATCAAAAAGAAAATGAAAATGAAGAGGATATCAAGGATAATTTAGAAAAAATATTTGAACAATCTAAAAAAATTCAAGATAAACTTCAGAAGTTGAGAGAAAAAATGCTTCAGAAAAAAGAGCCTGATTGGCAGGATAAAAAAGAACTTGAAAAACTTCTTGAGCAGGAAAAAGATTTGCAGAAAATGCTCGAAGAGGCAAAGAAAAAAATGGATGAAAATCTTCAAAAACAACAAGAATACAAAAAAATAGATGAGTCCATACTGAAAAAGCAGGAACAATTGCAAAAAATGTTTGACGAATCTCTTTCTCAGGAACAAAAAGATCTGATGGATAAAATTCAGGAATTGATGGAAGAACTTCAGAAAGATCAAATGCTGGATGAGATGGAGAATATGAGCATGGATCAGAGTAAGATGGAAAAACAAATGGACAGAATGTTGGAACTTTTCAAACAACTGGAATTGGAAAAGGAAATGAATGAGGTGATTGATAAATTGAATGATCTCGCTGATAAGCAACAACAATTGAGTCAGGATACTAAAGATAAAAAGGAATCTAATGAAGAATTGAGTGAAAAGCAAAAAGAGCTCAATGAGGAATTTGAAAAGACAAAAGAAAAATTGGATGAATTAGAAAAAAAGAATGAAGATCTTGAACATCCTAAAAATCTGGCTGATGATAATAAGGAGAAAATGGAAGATATCGAAAAAGATATGGACAAGAGCAATGATCAGTTGAAGGATCAGAAAAATAGTGGAGCTTCAGAATCACAAAAAGGAGCAGCACAAAAGATGAAATCTATGGCTGAAAGTTTGGAAATGCAGATGAATGGTAGCAGTCAGGAACAACATGAGGAGGATCTTAAGGCTTTGAGACAAATATTGGAAAATATACTTACTTTATCTTTTTCTCAGGAAAAATTGATGGGAAATACAGAAGGGGTGATTGTGAATTCCCCTGCTTTCAAAAAAGTACTTTTAGATCAGAATAAGATTAAGGATGACTTCAAAATAGTAGAGGATAGCCTGCAGGCATTGAGTAAGAGAGTGATAGAAATACAGTCATTTGTCAATGATAAAGTGGCCGATGTAAAATCTGCTATGAATGGAAGTATAGAGTATTTGACAAATGATGATAAATTGCCAGGAACCAGAGATTTCCCAAATGCTATTAAATCCCAACATGAATCGATGAAAGGATTAAATGACCTTGCTCTTATGCTGGATGAAGCAATGCAACAAATGCAATCCAATTCAAGTGGTATGCCTGGAAATGGTTCGTGTAATAAACCGGGAGGTTCCGGTAAAAACCCCGGAAAATCAGGTAGTGAACCTATGGATAAAATAGCTAAAGGACAACAGGGGCTTACAGAAAAAATGAAAAAAATGCTTTCTGAAATGAAGGGGAAAAGTGGTTCTGGTGGTATGCCTAAAGAATTTGCTGAGGCTGCCAAAAATCAGGCTGAATTGCGTAAGGCTCTCGAAGCATTACAAAGACAACAACAAGAAGAAGGCAAAGGTGCAAATGGTGATTTGCAAAAAATGATAGATGAAATGAATAAAGTGGAAGAAGATCTTGTTAATAAAAAGTTAGATGCTAAACTTATTCAAAGGCAACAGGATATAACAACTCGTTTGCTTGAAGCTGATAAGGCACAGAGACAGAGAGGTTTTGATGCTCAGCGTAAATCTACAACAGGACAGGATATAGATAAAAAAATGCCACCTTCGATCGAAAAATTTATGAGAGAAAAAGAAGCTCAGATAGATACTTATAAATCTTCACCTCCGGCTCTAAAACCTTTTTACAGAGAATTGGTGCGTGAATATATTGAAAATGTAAAAAAATAACGACATAAAAATTAGCACGATTATTGATGTGCTATATTTAATTAACAAAAATTAGAAATGAAAACGAATTATTTGGTTTTCAAATCAGATCCTGAAAATATTCATTTAGTCAAAAAATGGCTTGATGATTTAACTGAAAAATTAAATATTGGTCAGGAGATTTATCCTAATATTCTTATCAGTTTGACAGAAGCTGTAAACAATGCTATTCAGCATGGTAATAAATGTGACTGCACTAAATCTATACAATTATATTGTTTTAAAAAACATGACAGATTAAAGTTTAAAGTAATAGATGAAGGAGAAGGATTCGATTGTAATAAAATTCCTGATCCAAGAACTAAAGATAAAATAGAATGTGAAAATGGGAGAGGGGTATTGATAATGAAATCTCTCGCACACAAAGTAAAGTACAATAATCAGGGAACCAATGTAGTGATTACTTTTAAAATATCATCAAATACCAATGGCTAAAATAACTTTTAATAATGCAGATGTTGATTTTAATCTTAAAGGAAAAAGGATTTTAAAATCTGTTCTTAAAAAATATATTACTGAAAATGATTTTGAACTTGGTAATATAGATTATATTTTTTGTTCCGATTCTTATTTGCTGGATATCAATAAAAAGTATCTGAATCACGATTATTTTACTGATATTATATCTTTTCAATATGATAAAGAAATTCTAACAGGTGAAATATTTATAAGTATTGACAGAGTTAAAGAAAATGCATCAATTTTCAAAAAAACATTTAATGATGAACTTTATAGGGTGATATCACATGGTATATTGCACTTCATGGGATACAAAGATAAAACAGTTGACGAACAAAAAACTATGAGATCCAAGGAAGATGAATTGATAAATAGCATTTATATTGAAAAAAAATCTAATTCCTGATTGTATTCATTCCTGTATCAGTTAAATAAAATACCTCCATTTTCAATTTTTTACTAATTGTTTCGCTAAAATATATCCAAACCATGATGCTGGAATATATGCTAAAATTAAATCTGTTATTGTAAACCAAATCAGTCCACCATAACTAATGACCATTTCCAAGCCTCCAATAAGAAAAATACTCCTATTATAAATGCAACTATCAATTTCCTATTATAAGCTATCAATGCTGCTATAAATGCTCCTGCAAAAGTACCTAAAAAATGAGCTAAAAAATGGTAAAATAAAATGTTTCGTTTCCAATAACTTAATGCTTTCAGAAAAATTATTTAGGTCAAATCCATCAGGAAGAGCTATTATTTTACCTTGAATCATTATAATACCCATATTGATAAAACCTCCTATTATAATTCCTGCGATAACTGCTATTACATTTCTGAAAATTTTCATATTAAGTTTTTTCTTTGAAATTCTATTAAATAATTTTTCTTTAATAATGCAAATATATGTCAGTATTTTAAATGTATATAGAAATTTATTATTTTTTGTTTTATGATTTTTAAAAATATAAAAGCCGTCACCACTATAATACATGATGACGGCTGTAATTATTAATTACTTAAAAATTTAAATAATTGTATTAAAATATGCTACTTGTTATTTTTTAAGTATTTTGTCCAATACTGTATCTTTATCTAATTTTTTAGTGCAGAAGAACCAATCTTTACATTCCAATCCAGCTTCTTTTCCATCCATTCTGTCTTTTGCAGTACCGCAAGAACCTGCAGGAGAGATAATAACATCATCACCTGGTCTCCAATCAGCAGGAGTAGCTACTCCAAATTCATCTGCTGCTTGCAGAGCTACTAAAACTCTGTATAACTCATCAAAGTTTCTTCCAAGACTTAGAGGATAGTAAATTATAGCTCTGATAACACCTTTAGGGTCAACAAAAAATACAGCTCTAACTGCTTTAGTGCTTGCTTCACCTTCCATAATCATTCCATATTTTTTGGCAACATTCATGGTGATATCTTCAATCAATGGGAATTTTACTTCCACATTTTTCATTCCTTTGTATTCTATTTTTTCTTGGATTGTCCTCAACCATGCTATATGGCTGTATAATCCATCAACTGACAGACCTACTAATTTACAATTAGCTTGTCCGAATTTTTCTTCCAATGAAGCAAATGTGATAAACTCTGATGTACATACAGGAGTGAAATCTGCAGGGTGGCTAAATAAAATTGCCCATTCTCCGGCATAATCTGCAGGGAAATTAATTACTCCTTGTGTTGTTTCTGCTTTGAATTCTGGTGCTTTGTCGCCAATTCTTGGCATTGAATAAACTTGTTGTTCTTCCATGATATTTTAAGTTTTAAAATGTTTAAAAAAATTTATATTTCAATTATTCAGGTTTTCCTCCTGAAGATATATTTTTACTTCTTTCGATTGATTGTAATGCGAGATAATTGTCACCAAAGTTTTGAAGATTTTCCATCTCTTTATCATATTGATCAAAATGCCTTTCCTCATCTTCTACCAATGATTCGAATAATTTTTTGGTAACTGAATCTGCATTTTGCGAACATTTTACTGCTGATTCATTGTAATCTCTTGCACTGTCTGATTCCATCTTTACTGCCAATTCAAGCATATCTTTTACATTATGAATTTTTTTTACTTCTTCAGCAGCTACCATATTTACATCTCCTTTGAGAAATAATACTCTTTCTGCCAGCCTTTCGATATGAATCATTTCTTCAATAGCAGTTTTTTTGAATAAATTTGCCAATAAATCATACCCCTGATCATCACAATGAAAATGGAAATACATATATTGATGTACTGCCGACAATTCATCAGCTACAGCCAAATTCAATAGTTCTATACTTTTTTCTTTCATGTTTTAATTATTAGATTTTTATTATTAATTATTATTGTGGTATTGATTTTGCTTTAGGAACTATATATATAATGCAGGCAGCTCCTACGAAACCAAGTGATAAAACTATCCAATTATACGGGGATTTCAAGAAAAACAACGAAATACTAATCATTAGTCCCATTATGATAATAGCTCTGTATTTTTGTTTGTTATCCATGCCTTGTTTTTCATTATATTCTCTTATATAGCTTCCTAATATCTTTGTATTGAGCAACCAATCGTGAAATTTCCTGTTGCCATGATAAAAAAGTTTTGCTGCAAGCAATAAAAATATAGTTGTGGGTAAACCAGGTACTATTATTCCTATAAATCCAATAATCACTAAGATGATTCCCAAAATTACATATAAGTGCTTTATCCACATATTACTAATCTATGAATTTACCATTGATTTGAAGTTTAATATCTTCAATTTTGAAATTTTCAATTTTTTTATTTTTGAAATATTTTATTATCAAATCGTCTAACTCATCGTCTATGTAATCCTCTATTCGATTTGATTCCTCACAATACAAATGATGATGATGTTCATATAATCCATCATATCGCATTGTTCCATTTTCAGTTTTTACTTTTTTTATCAGTTTTTTTTCTTCAAATATTTCTAATATATGATATACTGTTCCAACTCCTATATTAGGATGTTTCTGCCTAATGAATCCAACAATCTCTTCAGCAGTTGGGTGATTTTTCAATTCCACAAATGCTTCTATCACTGCCAATCGTTGAGGTGTTACCTTTAATCCTGTGGATTTGAGTTTATCTAAATTAATCATATTACTTAAAAAATATTAAATAAGAATCATTCATATTTAAGAAACGCATGAATCATAAAAATGTTTTAAAATATGCAAAAAAATATTTTAAATTATTTTTACTAATCTATTAATGTCAATATCACTGCAGAGAAAATGGCCCTGTGGGCATGATTTTTTCCCATGTAGATTGCAAGGGCGACAAGGAAGTTCGTGTTTCGTTTCGAAAATATATGAATTATCAGATAATGGAACAAATCCAAATTGAGGAATAATTGGAACAGAAAATCGCTGTTGTAGGAGCATTCATAGCCGAGGGCGAGGTGCAAAGGTGCAGAATCATTTGTATAAGTCATATATGCACCTGATATCAGTGCAGCAGACTAGAGCAGAGATATTTTTCCTGTAGGTCCCTTCTATTTTATTTTATTGGTTGCAGATATTATTTTGTTAGCAACTGAACTGTCATCTTTTGATCCGATTATGTAGATGTGATATTTCTCAGGAATATTATCACAAAGTTCTATCCATTTTTCTATTGGCCATTGCTTCGTTTTCCATACTGATCCCGGAGCTAAGCATATATATTCAAGGTCTGGAATAATATGGAAATCTTCAGAGGAAGGATATAATTTGGGTTTTGAATATGTGACTGAAAATATTGGTTTCAACAGGTCGAGATTTCTTTCTGTCTCATGGACAAAGTCATCATTTTTTGATATATTATGAGCAATTCTATGAGTAAAGAAAATGGATAAAGGATTTTTTTTAAATCCGATTGTTTTTTTAGAACCAGATAGTGCAGTGATGAGACCAGTGGTGAAAAATCGTTGAATATTGATAACTAAATCATATTTATTTTTTCTGATATCGATTATTAGATTAATCAGATTTCTATATTTCCCATTTTTTTTATCAAATATTAGTATCTTATTAAGATGAGGATGGTTTTTCAATAGTGATTCATTTCCTTTTCTGAGCAGGAAATCTATTTTACTGTCAGGAGAATTTTGGTGTAAACTCTCTATAATTGAAGTAGCGAGGATTACATCTCCTATAAAAGCGGTTTGAATTACAAGAATCCTCATTTTATTTGATATTTTATATTCAGGTTAATTAAAGAAAATTGATACTTTGATATTATTCTGATATTGAATGTATTTAATTGACTACATTAATCAATTTTCCATCAATAAAACCTAAAATGTTATTAATGATTCCATCTAAAAGTTTCTTTCTTGCTTCGATACTTGTCCATGCCTGATGAGGAGTGATAACACAATTTCTGGCATAGAGTAGGGGATTGTCTTTTTTCGGTGGTTCGTTGACCATCACATCAAGTCCGGCACCTGCTATGATACCTTCATTGAGGGCTATTGCAAGATCTTGCTCATTTATGACTTTCCCTCTTGAAGTATTAATCAGTAATGAGGAGGCTTTCATTTTTTTCAATGAATTGATATTTATAAAATCTATATTGTCATTATTTAATGGAGCATGGGAGAGAGAATATCACTTTCAGTAAGTAATTTATCTATTTCGGCATGTTCAATCCCATTTGCATAACCATTTTCAGGATTTTTTCTGTTTGCTATTACTTTCATACCAAATGCCTGAGCTATTTGTGCCACCCTGGAACCTATTTTACCATATCCATAAATTCCCATAACTTTGCCATTTAATTCAAACATAGTAGAATCCCAAAATGTAAAATATCCCACATCGACCATTTCCCGGTCTTGACTTCCTGAGTATAATGTTCTATTTTATTGGTAAGTGCCAAAGAGTAGAGCAAAAACATGTTGGACTACTGATTCAGTACTATAGTTTCTGACATTGCTGACGGGAATTCCATATTCCGTTGCTGTTTGTATATCAATGTTGTCATATCCTGTAGCTGATTCACAAATGAATTTTAGATTTGGAAGTTGCGATATAATGTTTTTATCAAATTTGCATTTATTTACAACTATTATATCAGCATCTTTTGCCCTTTCCACTATCTGGTTATATTCAGTGTTTTCGTAGATAGATACATCTCCCAGTGATTTCAAATCATTCCAGGAAAGGTCTCCTGGATTTACTCCTATGCCATCAAGGACTGTAATTTTGATTGGTTGTGCCATAATTCATTAATAATTTTAAAATACAAATTTAAATAAAATAATTTTTTTATTTGAGAAAGTACTTAATACTTATCGAATATCTGATAAATTTGGGTATTCGATATTTGGTATTAAGGTACTGGAAATCGAACTAACTACTATGGGCTAACGAAAATTTGGCTTTTAGATTTTAGCATAACTTAGAGGTATTGGTTTATTACCCTTAGAATAACATTTTCAAATATCTAATGCGTTTTGTTTATATGAAAAATGAATACATTATTTTCAATTGTTAAAAATAAGTGTAGATTTATGAATTCATTAGATTAAGTTGTTATTATTATTAAAGATATTTAGTAATTTTGTGTTCATTTAACAACAAATATCAATAATAATGAATACCAAATATAATAATTTAGCAAACACTATAAGGTCATTATCAATAGATGCAATACAAAAAGCAAAATCAGGACATCCTGGATTACCTATGGGTATGGCAGATGTAGCCTCAGTATTATTCTATGATTTTTTAAAATTCAATCCAGAAGATCCTGAATGGATCAATAGAGACAGATTTGTGCTTTCTGGAGGACATGGAAGTATGTTATTGTATAGTCTTTTACATCTTTTTGGATATGGATTGAGTATCGAGGATATTAAAAACTTCAGGCAGTGGGGGAGTAAGACTCCTGGACATCCTGAATATGGACATACTAAAGGAGTAGAAACCACCACAGGCCCACTTGGACAAGGACTTGCAAATGCTGTTGGAATGGCAATTGGTGAAACAATATTGTCAAAAAATTTCAATATTGATAAAAAGCTTTTTGATTACAATACTTATGTGTTTTTTGGTGATGGAGACCTTATGGAAGGTATTTCACACGAAGCATGTAGTTTGGCAGGAAATTTGAAATTAAATAAACTCATAGGCTTTTATGACAAAAATGGTATCTCTATAGATGGAAGTACAAAAATAACTTTTGCCGATGATGTTAAATCGCGTTTTGAAAGTTATGGCTGGAAAGTTATTGAGATTTTTGGACACAATGTCAATGAAATAAAATCTGCTATTAAGAAAGCTAAGAAACAGACAAAAAATCCTACTCTTATCGTTTGTAATACTATAATAGGTTATGGTAGTCCTAATAAAGCAGGAACTTCGGGAGTACATGGTTCTCCATTGGGAAGTGAAGAGATAAAACTGACAAAAGAGAATCTTGGAATAACTCAGGATGAATTCTTTGTTCCGGATAATGTATATGATTTTGTAAATGAAAGTCTGGAAGAAAAGAAATTGAAATATGACAGATGGATGAGAAAATATGATAACCTGAAAATCTACAATCCATATTTATATAAGAAAATTGATGATTTTATTAATAAAAGAATTGACTCATCTATTTTCGCTGCTTCTAAGTTTAAATTTCCTGAAAAAATAGCCACAAGATCAGCTTCTCAAATTGTGATTGATAATATATTCAATAAAATCCCTAATTTGCTTGGTGGAAGTGCCGATCTTACACCTTCTAATAATACCAGAGCTAAAGATTCTGTGGATTATAGTCCTAAAAATACTGATGGTAGATATATGAGATATGGAGTAAGGGAAACATGGTATGGGCTCAGTAATGAATGGATTGGCTTTGTCATCGGGAATTATTCCTTTTGGTGATTACTTCCTGGTGTTTTCTGATTATATGAGACCATCATTGAGAATGGCGGCTTTGATGAAAATACAATCAATTTTTGTTTACACTCACGATTCTATTGGACTTGGAGAAGATGGTCCCACACACCAACCCATTGAACATATCAATGCATTGTCTTTGATTCCGAATCTTGTGAATTTCAGACCTATGGATGCTAATGAAACAGTGATTGCTTGGAAAACGGCAATAGAAAGGAAAGATGGACCTACAACTATAATATTGACAAGACAAGGACTTCCTGTTTACAAACGTGGTAAAGATGGGTTTGCCAATGTCACAAATGCATCGAAAGGGGCATATGTATTGACTGAAGATGAAAATTATGAAGTGATATTAGTAGCGTCGGGAAGTGAAGTAGAGATTGCTGTTGATACCAAAGTGAAACTGAATAAGAAAGGTATTGGAGTGAGAGTTGTTTCAATGCCATCAAAAGAGCTTTTCAATATGCAGTCTGAAAGATATAAAAACACAGTGCTTCCTGATGACAATGTTCTCAAAGTGGGTATTGAAGCCGGAAGTACCAGTCTTTGGTGTAATTATCTCGGAAATAATAAGCTTGTTTTTGGCATTGATCATTTTGGTGCATCTGCTCCATATGAGATTCTGTATGAAAAATATGGTCTAACTGCTGATAATATTGCAGGGAAAGTGCTAAAGAAACTGAAATCCGGCAAATAAATAAATGCCTTTTAAAGGATTATTTATTTCTAAAGTAAATGCTATTTCAATAGAAATTTAATAGATTTTATTGAAATTCAAAATATTGGTTTACAAATATTATTTGTATGAAAAGAAGAATGGATGTAAGGATTTCCACACCTCAGGAGTGGTTGGATACTGTAATGAATAATTTTGATGATTTTCTGATAGATCATGCTGATAATGAGAGAAAAGCTTCAGCTATGGGAATGAGTTTTATCGCTAAATATCCCAATAGAACAGAGATTATCCCTCGATTGATAGATCATGCACTTGAAGAACTTGAACATTTCAAGGGAGTGTATAAAATAATGGATAAAAGGAAAATACAATTTCCTCAAAAGATTCAGGAAGATGTATATGCACAGGAATTGGTGAAATTGGCAAGATCGGGATTAAATGACAGATTTTTAGATAGGCTCATTGTCGGTTCCGTAATCGAGGTTAGGGGAGAGGAGAAATTCAGAAAAGTAGAGGAAGCATTACCGGAAGGAGAATTAAAAAGTTTTTATAGGGAGCTTTGGATTTCCGAAGCACGTCATGGAGACTTATTTATCGAACTTGCATTGGAATATTTTCCTGAAAAAGAAGTTTTGGTTCGACAGGAATTTTTCAATGAGGCGGAAAGCAGGATTATGATGAGTCTGCCTTTCAGAGCGGCTATGCATTGATATATTTTTTTGAAGTTCTCATTGAAAAGAATTCACTTTTAAAGTAATATATATATTTTTGAACTAAAACTAATATTATGTTTCGATTATTTATCTTAATGCTTATAATTGTGCTATTTCCAAAAGTATTTTTTGGACAGACATATAAAATGGGAAAAGTTGATAAAGAGTTATTAAAATTGGATAAGTGTGATTTTGAAAATGATGCCAAAGCTATGATAACTGTTTTGGAAGGTAGTTATAAAACAAAATTTGTCAAGACAGTTGGTTATGTTCAAAATTTTGAAATAAATAAACAGATAAAGGTTTTTAATTATGATGAAAGTGATACTCTTAGTTATGATTTTTATTTTTATTCACCTAAAGAAAATAAAAAAAGTGCAAGAGTGATAACTATGAAGGGAAATATTTATAATCTGCAAAAAGGTAAAGTAGTAAAATCAAAACTTAGCAAAAAAGATTTCATTGTAGATCAATTTACAGATTTGATAAAGAAAGTGACAATAACCTGTCCAAATGCCAAGAGCTCCAGTGTTATTGAATACAGTATTAATACGGAAAGTTATTTTTTTAATTTTTATGATTGGTATATTCAGGATAAATACCCGATAGTTCAAAACGATTTTAAGATATCTTATCCTGATTTCTTTGATTTGGATATCAATATATCTGGGGATATAGCTCCAAAATCCGATATTGAGTCTAATTCATCTCAAACACAAATGCATGGAGCCTGGTCTTACACTCTTGATTTGGATGATAGAGAAATTAAATTCATAAATATTCCTTCCATAGATTCAGAACCATTTAGTAGTAATGTTTTTGAAAAAGCACCTAAAATAGAATTCAGATTAAAAAGTATTTTATGGCCTGATGGTAAATATGAAAATGTAATGGTAGATAAAATGACTTTTACAAAGGATCTATTGCAATCTCGATATTTCGGTGAAATTTTAAATCAACCAATAAAAGATTTGAAGTATGATATCACCGGTTTAAATAGTTTCGAAAAGGCAGAATTTATATATTCAAAATTTCAAAGAGATTTTTTGTGGAATCAGAAACCCGGTTATACTACTGATATTGATTACCAACAATTAAAAAAAAGAACTGAAGCTGATGTTGCTGCTATTAATTTAAATTATATTGCTTGTCTTAATGCTAATGGAGTCAATACTTTTCCTTTATTATTAAATACTTCAGGAATTAACTCTTTAACAACCGATTACTTTTTGAACACTGATTTCAATTATGTTTTAGCTGCTTCAATAATTGGCAACGATACTATTTTTTCTGACCCTACTTCTAATTTTCCTTTTGGAATTCTACCTTATTGGACACTTCAAGATAAGACATGGTTAGTAAAAAAATATAATCCTAAGTGGATAAATCTTCAAAACAGATTTACTGATGAGAGGAATACTAATACATTCATTTCCATAGAAAACAATATTTTAAAGTATAGTATAGAAGAAGTTTATAATGCTTATTTTGACGATGAAGTGAAAAATAATTTTAGCAGTAAAAACGGAAAATACTTAAATCCTGATTCCAGTAAAATAGAAATCACTTTAAATAATAATATCAAAGTAAAAAAATCATTTAGCTCAAAATTTGACAGTGATACGCTTATTTTTGTTCCATTTATAAATCCAGCATATATCACTAATCCATTTATAAATGAAAATAGAGTTACAAACATCGATTTCAGAACATTGCAATCGTTTTCTAATGTTTCAACTTTAGTAATAAATAAAAGCTATGATTTTAAAATGCCTGAGAATATTAATTTGTTAGAATTGGACAATAATTTGATATTCCAATATAAGACGATTATTGCTGAAGAGAAAAACACAGCTACTATCACTACTAAATTAAAGATAAATAAAACCGTCTTCGATGTTGAGGATTACCAGTATATTAGAGCATTTTTTGATACCGTAGTTGCTAAGTATAATGAACCGATTATAGCTGTTAAAAAATAAATTAAGTAATCAGGTACTATACTTGTAGCACATAAATAAATGTGAATAGTTCTATTAGAAGTTTACACCCCAAAACCAGGGCTCTTCTTGTTTTTCTTTTTCTTTGATATAATCGGTAAGCATCGAATTATAAGTATCAAAATCTATCTGTTTACCTTTTAATTTTTTTGGTAAACTCACTTCATTTTCAATCTCTTTCTGTTCTATTAAGTCCGCACTTATCACAGTTGCTCCATTGTCTATATCAATCTCCAAAATAATTCCAGGTAAGCCAAAATATCTGTCAGGACCATAATTGCCAGGCAAATCCAAAGCAAACCACGCCATGATATTTTGCCTACGGACAGTGTCAGTGATAGTAGCATTCATGCAGATATGACCGGCTATTTCTTTAATGTCATTTTTTACTTTCCATTTTGGTTTAATCAAAGTATCTTGCAATATGTAGTCTTTATTGACAAATACAAATGCATCGGTGCAATTCATATCATTAAAATCATTGTAGATAAAAAAAGTTTCCTTCTTTCCATGCCACATATCTCTTTCAGGTCCAGGAGTCTCATCTTCAGAATTTTCATATTTTGAAATATTGTTTTTGATGTATAAATTCTTATACATTTTCCAACCTGATCTATTTCCCCACATATAATCCATTTTTTCTTTTCTTGCTTCGCTTATATAATCAAGAGATGCCATTCTTTTAGTCCAGTTGGATTCCTGGATATATCTTATATGACCTTCAAAAGATTTTTGAGAAAACCCATTAATGGTACTTATTAAAAAAATAAGGACTAATATTGTTGATAATTTAATTATTTTCATCTTTTAGTGTTTTTTATAAATTTCGTTAATGGAATCTTCCCCTTCTTTCCATTTTAGTTTCAAATCCTTTAATATTGTATGTAAGGCTCAGCATTATATATCTTGTAAGGGTATTTGTCTCCGTCTGTTGAAGATAATTAGCATAGGAAGTCTGATTGATAGTAACATTTTTATTAAGGATATCCAAAGCTGCCAATCTTAGTTCAAATTTCTTGCTTTTCCCCAACAATTGTCTTATTGAAGCATTCCAGACAGGGAATTTTTGGTCGAAATCATATTTATCATTTACATAAACGGAGTATTTGAAATTGCTTTCAAAAAAAGTACTTTTCAAAAACTGCCATTTTACTGATGAATTAGCATTGTAGGAATAATAATTTTGATCGAAATCATCTAATAAATCATAATTCATATCTGTAATATTGGCATTAGCTCCCACGTTTAATACAAATTTTTGTCCCGGAGAAAACATCATTCCAACTCCAAAGTAGTAACTATTGGATTTCGTCGCATCCAGTTCATCATTTATTTTGATGGGACTGTTAGTCAAAGAATAACTCAAGTTTCCATTAATTGATAACTTTGTTTTAATAATTGGAATATTAGCCCACAACCATGAGCTATATTGTGTTTTGGTATCCATATTTTCAGGATATGATATTGTTATAATACCTTGATCCTCTGAAATCTCTGTTTTCTGATTATAAACTATAGGAGATAATGTAACATCATAAGTGGTACTTATGTGAAAACTTGAGAAATTGGCAGGATTCCAATATCCATATCTTAGGGATACACTGTGATTGATAGAAGTATTCAGATCCGGATTTCCAATTACAACATAACTTGGATTGGTAGTGATAGTAACTGGATAGAGATCATTGAAATCAGGAGTAGAAATATCATTGGTGTAATTAAAATCTATATGCATACCTCGTTTTACTTCATAATTTAACTCTACATTTGGAACTACATTGAAATAATTTCTTGTAGCAGGAGTATTGTACCATGGCTCACCTTCATCAACAGCATATTTCCCATTTAAACTTATATTTTGAGCTGCAACTCCAATGCTTCCGTTTAATCCATTATTGGAATATCGCAGTACTGCACCAATTCTGTTGTAAAGTGTCTGTTGCTCATAATATACACTTAGGCTATCTATACGAGGCTCAATTGAAGATGTGAGATCACTTGCTTGTCTATTTTTATTATTTTCCAAATCACTGAAATTATAGAAAACTTCACCATAAAACTTATTAAATAATGGTTCTGTATAAAGAAGGCTGGATTTATACTCATTTTCATTATTGTCGCTATCTATAAACTGTTTTATCTGATCTGTTGGGGTGACTGCATTAAAAAAAGAATTTAGAGTATTGAGATATTGAGTTCCATCTTCCTTATCGAGATTATATCCTCCGCTTATGGCAAAAGATCTGCCTTTTTTCTTGAATAAATGTCGATATATTGCAGCTGAAGACAAATTGTTTACGGTATTTTCAGAATCATTATCTATATCCAGATGGTTGTAATCCTGAAGGTCATAATCAGTTATGGTAATATTTTCCAACTTATTGAAACTATTGTTAGATAATTTAAAATTAAGCTTTAGAATCAATCTGTCATTGGGGCTGAATTCCTTTTCATATCTGCTACTAACACTATGAATTCCTACTAATTGATCATTGTTCAAGGTGTCGGTTTTATTGAAACTGGTAACATTATCTAAAAATGTTTTTCTAAAACTTTTGCTTAGAAATTCCAGACCACTTGCTTGTAGAAATAACTGGCATTGAACTTGGCTCCATTATTATCATAGTTATAATTCACACCAGCACCATAATTTTTTGTAAGACCTTTACCATCATAGTTGTCACTTATGGAATTAGAGCCTCCACCTCTAAACATAAAAAATCCTTTGTCTGGAATTAAAACCAAAATCACCATTATCAAAATTAAAACTATTGTTGCCATAAAATTCGCTATAATCTTCCCAATTCACCGGTTTGATTAATATTATTGGCATATCCTATGAATGATAATTGATTTTTGCTGTTGAATTTGCTGAAATTTCCACTTGCTGCCCATTTTTCTTCAGTACCCACAGCACCGGATATTTTTCCGAATTTTCCATTTTTATATTCATCTTTCAATTCGAGATTCATAGCTTTTTCTTCGGTTCCATCATCGATTCCCGTGAGTTTGACTGTTCAGATTTTTCGTCGAATACCTGTACTTTTGATACTATCTGAGCATCCAAGTTTTTTGTTACACTCTTAGGGTCATCACCAAAGAATGATTTCCCATCTACATAGACCTTATTGACATCCTTACCTTGAGAGGTTATATTGCCATCTACATCTATTTCTATTCCCGGCAATCTACGCAGAAGTTCTTCCACTGTCGATCCTGGAGCCACTTTAAATGTGCTCGCATCGTATTCTACGGTATCTCCTTTGATAAACAGAGGTGCTTTGGCACCTTTTATTACCACTTCCATAAGTGTTTGGTTTATAGGCTTAAGTTTCAATGTGCCTACATTGTTGGTTTTATTAGCAGATTCCTTGAAATATATTTGGAATGGCAAATAGCTAATATGAGATATTTTTAATAGATAGTCTTTATTTTTAACAGATTTGAATTCGAATATTCCGTTTTCATCACTGGTAGTAAAATCCAAAAGGGTAGAATCCACCGGATTTAGAAGCATTACAGTAGCGAAATCAATGATTTGGTCTAAAGTGTCGTTTACAACACCATTGATTGAAATACGAGAAGGGTTTTGCGAAAATGAAGTCCCCACAAATGTCATCAGCACAATAAAAGTAAATATCAGTCTTTTCATGTCGAAATTTTATTTAATTGGAATAACGAAATATATGAAAAGTTATTTTAATAGATAATCTAACAATATCTTATTAAATCAAATAAAACTGATAAATAATTGAATTATAATTTTGAAATGGAAGAAAAAAGTTTTAAAAAAAGCTGCTATAAAAATATAGCAGCTTTTTTGTGTTAGAATCCCATAGACCCCATATTTTGTAGGTCTTTAGGATTGACCTCTCTATATCCTTTTTTATCAAAATCGAATACACTCTCATCGAAATCTTTACTTATCTCTGTGCAAGTAGTTGTCATTGAAAACTGATTTGGAAGTTCCATTGAGAACTGCATAGGTAAACCTCCTAATTCGCTGTTATCGATTCCCTGACTTACAGTGGCACTTGTTTGAATTTCTTCAGTTACCCAAAATGTCATTTTTACATCTTCACCTTTTTTGTCTTTAGGAACCATTTCTACTAAGTGTGTTTTGTAACCTAAAATATCTTTAGTCTGATCTTTGTGATGAACGAAATCCATTGAAGATTCTTCAGATTTATTGGCTTCTTCGATATCGGCTTTTGACATTTTTGTCAATATTTTTTGTCCCATTACATCCATATAAACTTCTGAGTTTCCATCTTTTATCGTTTAATATCTTCATATTACTCATTCCTTGCATGGAAGTTATTTTTGATAAAGATACATTCCGTCAAAATATACTTTTGTAATAGTTCCTTTTATCATTTCTGATGCCATTGCCATCTGTGGGTCAGCATTCTCATCTGTAGTAAAATCGGTAATTTCAAATTTCATATAGCCTTTATCCATCTTCTGACCATAAATCATGGAAGTAAAGCCTAAAAAGGCCATTAAGTAAAAAATAATTGTTTTTTTCATTAGATTCTTAATTTTTTAGTTTAATAATTTTAATAGTTTTGTACTTCTCTTTAAACTGAATTTTCAAAAAATAAGTTCCTATGGGAAGTGTTTTTGTATCTATAGTGGTTTCATTTCCTGTGTCATTATATTGTTTTATTATTCTTCCTAAATTATCCATAATAGATAATGAAATAAAAGGATCTTTATTGTCATCTGTTTCGATATGTAGGAAATCTTTTACAGGATTGGGGTAATAAATGATATTGGAAGTATTATTTATTTCATTTGTAGCTGTTCCTTGAGAAATTTTAAAGTCTGTTTTCCAAAACTCTAAACCTCCTCTTCCACATCCTATGAGCATCTCAAGATATCCGTCATTGTCAATGTCGGCAATAGTTGGAGTAGCTGAGGTTCCCATATCTATATCGTTATAATGCTTATATTGTGGTATTAAACTATCTATTATCCCTAAAGTATAATCGTCATATACATTGATAAATCCATTTGACAATCCTGTAAACATCAAATTATCATCATTGTCATCATAAAAACTTACATAAGTTTGAGAATATCTCGATGTATTGTCCTCAGATCTAATCTTACCAAAATTTTTGTTGTCAGGAGTAGATGAAAAAATTGGAGATTCTGCTGTGCCTTTATTTTCATATAATACCAAACTGCCATAAAAATACAATGGATCGTGAAAATCCTGATCTCCACCAACCAAAATATCTAATAAACCATCACCATTCAAATCCTTAAGGATAGGTAGTGCGCCGCTATTAATTTTGATATCCATATAGTCAAAAACAGGTTCACCATACGATGTAATGCCATTTTGTGTTTGGTTTTCAATATAAATTAATGATCCGGTATGGGTGCCTACAATAATATCATCATCTCCATCATTATCAAGGTCTCCAAATGTTGGTGAAAAGTAATTGAAATCTTCAGTCTCGCTATAATAACCTAAATTCAAAAAATTATCATTTACTAAGGTGAAAACAGGATTATTTGCATCTCCTGTATTTTTAAAATAAACAAGCCCGAAGGAGATACTGTATCATTATTCATGGCTGGCCCTGTACCTATAACTATATCAATTAAATTGTCATTATTCATATTATGAAATACTCTGGATAAGCTCTGTTTCCAAAATCCAGCATATACATAAATTAAAATCATTTTGTCCGAAGGTAAATTTCATAGAATCATTAACTCCAATATTTTCATAATACGAATATTTTTTATTGTATTAGGATATGGATCGTCGTAAGTTATATTTATAAATGTAATCAAATCGGGTTTATCATCAAAGTTCACATCTAATAAGAATGCTCCTGGAAAAGTATTCAGATCAATGGCTTTATCATAAGAAGGGTAATAATCATCTTTATAAGTTCCGAATGCATTCTCGTGATCTCCACCATTCTTAACAAATTTCATCCTTGATCCTACATCCCCGATGAGTAATATCATAATTGCCATCGGCATCTTCATCAAAAACCAAAACTGAAGAACCTAAGACGTTCAAGAGGTTTGCTGAGTCCATGAAGCACATCTGTAAGGGTCTTCACTAAGTAAAATGCCTTCATTATTGGGTTTTCAACATCAATGTTAGTAGCATCTGTCCAGATATACCATATTTTGAAGCTATCAAGGATATGTTGTTTTCCACACATAGATTTTTTTAAAATACCTTACTGAATTGTCATTACCAAAACTCAATACATCCATGTCAACACTTCCATCCACATCTACTATTCCTGGTATGTCAGTAGCCAGACATTCTATAAGTAAATTAGAGTTATTGGAACTTCTATATGTTAAGAAATCATTGATAGTCAAGATTTCCTTCAATTTTCGAATTTTAATTCACCAAATATTATTTATGCATTTCCAAACTAATATACCTGAAGTCAATCCGGTAAAAATATCTTTAAGACCATCATTATAATCTATCAGCAATGATAAATTCGACAATCCCGGAAAAATGGAATTATACTCTGGAGCAAATGGTATTTTTTATCGTCACCACCAATGAAAACATTGTTTGCTTCATTCGGTCAAAAGTAACTATCATTAATACCATCCATATTTACATCCATTTCATTCAATTGGGGAGAATTAAAACTTCTGGTAAAACAATTATAAAGCTCTTCACTATTATATTCCACTGGACAATTGTATCTTATGATATTTTGAGCATGAAAATTAATTGGGAAAAGTATAACTATAAAAAATGTTATAAAAAAATTCCCTCTATTTAAAATTTTAAACAACAAAATTATGGTCTTGAAATTACAAAATTATACTAAATTTTGTATAATTATGTTAAAAAATAATAGTTATTTTTGCCGTAACAAATAAATATTACAATACGTTAGTAAAAAAATGGCAAATGCTGCTAAAATTTACATTATATCAGGAAGAAATAAATAGAAGGAAAGGATTGAGAATTTTAATTTCTTTACATATATTATTGCTTCTGTATTATGTCATTTTATGATTGATGATCCTGTAACCAGGATGTGTGCCACCATACAAATAGTTTTTGATGGTAGAGGTTCAAATAGTTTTACTGGTACAGCTAAGAAGGAGCTGTTAGACTCAAAAATGAAAAAGCTGGAGCAAGTAGAAAGCCCAAAGGTAAATGAGCTACCTACTAAAATACTCCTCCACCAATCAAGCAACCAAAAGCGAGACTGCTCCTGCTACTACTTACATCTATAGCATCTGATATTTTTGAAGATAATACTGATGTATTTGCTTCTTTCAGATGCAGATTTGGGAAACAAATCAAATTCCACAATCTTCAAAAAATCCAGTAGTAAAAGTACTTCTGCTTCTGTCTCCAGATGAATCAGATAATGTGGAGATTGTTCCAGCTTCAGTGCCAACGAAGCAAGGTAAGCCCGGTAAGTGGAACAAAATCTTCAGCAGGTTCTTCGGATAAAAATGGGTCAGGCACCGGTCAAGGAAAAGGTAAAACAGGTAATAAAGTGATAAACTTAAGCAATGATAAATCATCTGGTGAAGGTACTGGTGGTGCTGGGATAAAGGGAAAGGCCCATTTGATGAATCAGGAAGAGGAATTTTCGAAGGCAACCTGTTTATAGACCTTCACTGAGTGAAATCCCTATAACTAATGGTAAAAAAATAGTTCTTAAAATCTGTATTGACAATAAAGGAAAAACAAATTCTGTGACTGTATTGAAAGAGCAGATCGACAGTTAAGGATATGAAGATTATAAAGCAATGACTATGTATAAGTTTATTTGGGAAGAAGACCAGGGCAGGTGGCAATGAATGTGGAATATATACTCTTACTACATCAAAATAATTCATTGTTTTTATTCTTGTAATTAATGTTAAATCATAAAATAATACTATTAAATTGATGATTTGTTGTATTATTTTATCGCCAATCTGAAAATTATTAGTATAAGTATTGAATTTAATATTTACAATTTGTATTACAATTTAAGTTTTTCCAGAATCCTATATTTTTTTTTTAATTTAAGCAATATATTTGCGAAAGCTATTTTTATTTCACTCGTATGTTTGGCATTTACTATTTCTAATTTGAATTCAGGAAATATATACTATTGATAATATGTTTTCTGTTTCTGAAAATGCTATTAAATCGGCAGATAATTTTGTTGATGATGCTTTGTATCTGAATGTTGACAATGAATTATTGCATAATCTGTATTCTGAAAAGTATAATTACATCAAATTGAATATTCCCATTTCAAATGATGAAATATGTGAGATGACATTGGAAAGATTTGATGTTTTTACAGATGATTATATATTGAAAACATCGGAAGGGGCGATAATTGAAAATTACAATCCGGGTATATTTTATCGAGGAAAGCTAACAAATCATAATGGAATTGCTACTATTTGTATTTTTAAAGATGATATAAATGGAATTATATCAATTGAAAATGTAGGAAATTTTAATTTAGGTAAATTAACTAACTCTGATACTCAATATGTAATATACAATGATCAAAAAGTAAAAGTTGATATGGGAACTGAGTGTCATTCTGATGAATTAAATTCACTCGATATAGAGGAAAGATGAAGGAAATATTTCACAGAACAAATTGCGTTACATTTTACCTTGAAGGAGATTATGATTTGTATGTCAATAAAGGAAGATAAGTAATACTTTGAATTTCATGACATCTCTGTTTGCTGAGATTAAAAGTATGTATTTATTGAACTAGATAAATATAGAAATTGAAGAAATAATGATTTGGACTACTCAGGATAATTATTCTACTAAAGTAGTAGTGTAAGTGCTCTCTATCAATTTAGTTCGAATAATCCTGATATGACTGCTGATTTAGGACATCTTTTTGCACTTGGAGGCAATAATGTTGAGGAGTAGCATGGGTAGGTTCATTATGCTATTCGCTATAATTTTGCTTATAGTAACATATATTCTAAAGCAAATGTACCTATATTATCCATGGGATGTTGAATGTACTACACATGAAATTGGTCATAATTTGGGTTCATACCATACCTTGATGTATTGTGTGGAACGGCAATAATACTCAAATAGATGATTGTGGTAATGTCTATTATTACAATAATGGTAGTTACACCGGAAGGAGTGGATTGTTTTGATCCCGATAATGAAATTTGACTACTAGCACGGAGGGACAATTATGAGTTATTGTCATTTGATAGCGGGTGGGTATTAATTTTAACAACGGGATTTGGAACTCAACCTTGGCAATGTCGTAAGAACTTTAGTTAGTTTATCATTGTGTTTGGATGACTGTGTTGCAAGTGAAACTGTGGGATCTCCATAAATCTCAATGCAGAGCCATTATCTATACTTATGTAATTTAGATTGTGAGCCAGGCTAAACGGCACTACTTGGCAATTGCAATATGGAACATCTTGATTTTCGCTTGGTAATGGTACTAACATAAACAATATAACTTCAAGTTCATATGCGTTGACAAATTTACAAACAAATACTGCCTATGATTGGTATCTACGTACATATTGCAGTTCAAATGATCAGTCAAACTGGGTAAAAGGTAATTCTTTTACAACTTCTAATACTTTGGCAATGGATGCTGATTTGATTGTCGATCAAAAAGACAATGGCAATAATATTTGTATAGCCCTGAATAATCTTTCCGAGGGAGGTTTAGATTATGCAGTGATAGAAAAGAAAATAGATAATGGTAACTGGTACGATTTTGAAAAAATTGATAAAAAATGATGTAGAAAATCAGCAAAAAACCTGTGTTTTTGATTCTGATGTCAAAAGTAATAAGATAATGTACAGATTGAAAACTGTAGATTTGGATGGGCAAATTCAATATTCAAATATTATTGTAATCAATAGAAATAGTAAAATTGACTTAAATATATATCCAAATCCTTTTCACAATGATTTATTAAAAGGGAAATAGAATTTGGAACTTTGAATCAGGATTATTTAATAGAATTGGTCAATAATCTTGGTAAAAATCATTTATTCTAACGATATAATTTCTACTGATAAAAATATAGATATTATGTTGAACACAGAAAATTATAAGCAAGGGGTGTATTATTTAAAGGTGATAAATAGAACTAATCTGACACAGGATGTATTCAAATTGATAAAAAAATAATATATTGTATTTTAATAGATTACTTCAATGTAGCCACTTAGTGTTTTAGTTACCATTGGAATTATAGGAGTGCAAATATAATAATAAGTGTCAGCATCGAGAAGATTACCTTTACTGTCTGTTGCATCCCAATTTATCTCAGGGTTGGTGGTTTCATATACTAAAACTCCAAGTTTGTTATAAATCTTCATTTCGATTTTATTGATATGCCTTTTATAAATTGGAGTAAAAATATCATTAGAACCATCTCCATTAGGAGTGAATGTATTTGGTAATATATATAGTGGACAAGAAACAGCACAAATAGTATCGCTATGTTCACTTTCATTACCGTTTTTATCGTAAGAAAGGATAAAGTAACATCCTGAATAATCGGTGGAAAGATGTTTGATGTTAAATATACTACTATCAATATCGAATAGCAAATTAAAGTCGCCATTAAAATCATTGGAATAATATACTTTATAACCCGATATTTCCGATGAATTTTCACATTCATCTTCAGGTATATTCCATTCCAAAGTTATAGGAGAATCTTCAGGTTTAAATGGATCTCTCATCGCAGTTATTATAAACTGTCAATGCAGGGGCACATAGCTGATTGTCTTGTGGAGTAATGCAAGATATTTGAGAGTAATTAATAATGCTATCGCTGGAATTGTTATAATATCCAAATGTTTTAATCAGATAGCAATAATTTTGACTAATTTCAATGTCATAATCGATAAAATTATTGGAATTAGAGCTTTGCCTATTAATTGAAAAATATCGTTAGCATTTTTTTTGTAAAAACTAAAAACAGTATTCGACCAGGGAACTGTAAAATCTGATTGTAATTGTACATAATTATTTTCATTTGCTAAGTTTAGAAAAACAGATGAAGCAACTTTTGAGTCAAACTTATTTCCATCAGAAGATTCTATTTCAGCATAAAAATAATATTTAAGATTTTCAGTGTTTAATCCATTCAATGTGAATTTAAAAGTATCTACATGAAGCATGTCAGTAAATGTAGTTTCAGAAGATGGTAAAAGTTTAAAACTATTTATGTCATCATTATCTGAATAATATAACCTCGAAAAATAAGGAGCTGGAAATTCAAGAGTATCGAAATTATTCAAATCTGGCTTTACCCAGTTTATCTCAATCTCACCATCGATTTCATCTGTAGTTACAACGCTTGCTTTAGTAATGAGAGGTTTATTATCAGGAACTAAAGAACAAGTTTCATTACTTGCTAAACTTGATACAGGATTATATGGAAATCCATTATCGTATTAGTGAAAAAATTCAGCTAATATTCTATAGCAATACAAATTTCCTGCTTCGACAGTAGTATCATATGATAAATATAATTTATGCCATCATTTGAATTTGTGGAATATTCAATTTTAGTATAACCTTTCCCTTCAAGTCCCTGAATACAGGTATCAATTTCAAAATTATTCGAATTTTCTTTTCTCCATATTGAAAATCCTTTAAAAAAATTATTATCAGTATCAAAACACTTATATGGATAATTCCATTTAAGAGCTATTTTCCCATTAATAACATTGCTAATCAGATTCTGAGGAGGAGGTGCTGAAACTTTAACTTTGAATACTTGTAAATCTACGAGTCCGGATGTATCGCTAAGTGAATTATCCATTGCCTTAAAAACGATTTGATAATATGCAGAAGATGCGTGCTCACATTGTGTTTCCCATACAAATTGTGTTTTAACTGGGGAATCTCCGAATACATTTCCATTGACAAGATAAGCATTTCCATATAATGAATTAAAAGGTTCACCAGAAGCGTTTATAAGTACTTTTTGATCTAAATCTGCATCTGTTGCTACTATATCTACATTCAGGGTATCACCTGCTAACATACAATATTTATCATTTACTTGCAATACCGGAGGAACACTTTTGCAATTATCTTGTATCAAAATCTGCATATCCCTGATTATGGTTGTAATCAATTCTCCATCGCGATATTCCTTTACTATAAATGCTACATTATAATCTCCAGCTACCTGTGGGCTATCCCAAATTAAGTCTCCTGTTTTTTCATTGAAAGTAAATACATTGTCAGGTCCCTGACCTATGGATTGTGGGTATTTATAATCCGGAACAACAGTGTTTTTTGCTTGTAAAGGAATGATAAGTTCATACGCTATACTATCCCCATCTATGTCGAAGGCATTTGGATTATGCTTGAAAATTTGTCCGACACATCCAATGTCTATAGGTGCTTGTAATAAAACCACGGAATTATTTTCTCCCTGAAATTGTGTATTCAGTATGGTGAAAGTTGTTTCAAGATAGAATGGGACATTTTCGCTGTCGGGGAAATTAACATTTAGAATTCCCGCAATTCTGTTTGGATCAAACATCGACATAGTATAGGTACCTCTGGATGGGTAGGTATGTGAACCGACATAATAACTTATTTTGACATCGTTAGGTTGAGGATCTCCCCAACCATTGGCTCTGACTAAAAATTGAGTAGTTCCATCTCCCCAGCTTATTTCTACACTATCTCTGTCAGCTGCAATACTACTTGTCTTGGTGTATAAGGTTATAGTTGCTTCAAAAGTCAAAGGACCTTTTTGAGTAAATGTAATTTCTCCTGCTCTGTTATGAGTAGCATTTAACTGATAAGTAAAAATGAAAAAGAAGATAAAAAATAATATTTTTTTTGAATATATCACACTCTATTAATCTAATATGAGATTAGTTTGCAATTTGTTATTATCTCTTGTAAATGTTATTAACACAGTATCACCATTATGGAAATTTGACATAAACATAGTATAAGAATTCAAATCTTTTACTTCTGCATCATTTATTTTTGTAATTATATCTCCTTTCATCAATCCAGCATATTTTCCAGGTCTGTCTGGAACAACACTATCGATTTTGAATCCTGTGTCTTTATACATAAGGTCAGGTTTTAAACCTACATTTACCTTATAGAAAGATTCAGGTTTAGTTTCTGTTTTTTTATTCTCATCGTTGTTGAGTTTGTTTTCAATAGTATTTTCTTCTGCATCTGATGTTGCCTTTTTATTATTATCACAAGATGAAAAAGTCAGAAGAAAAAGAATAGAAAAAACTGCAAAAAAAATACGTTTCATATAACTATGTTTAATGTTAATTAATAAGTCCCTGATTAAGAAATTTGTTGAATTCATACTGAGATTTGAAAATATCTATTATTGTTGATATCAAATTATCATTGAGCCAAAAATCATTTTCTATATTGTGAATTACAGCATAACTTTTATTATATACAAGTTCAATATTAGGATCATCTTTGGAAAAACCTTTTGGTGCAGATTTTAATTTCTCACCTACAATTTCTCCAAAATTCAATTTAAATTTGGAATCATTTATGATATTGATATATTCTTGTGGGTAATTAAGAATATGAGATCTCAATTGAGATAAAATATCAGGTTTAGGCATATAAATACCACCTCCTATAAATGAATTATCAGGTTCAAGATGAATGTAATAGCCTGCTAAATTACTTTTTTTGCCTTCTCCTGCAATAAAAGCCCCAAAATTTGTCTTATACGGTTCCTCATTCTTGCTAAATCGAGCATCTTTATAAATTCTGAATAGGCAGTCTTTGGAATTATTAACAAAAATGGTATTATCAAACTTTTTTAGCTCTGCAATTAATGAATCTACAAGTAATGAAAACTCCTGCAAAGCTTGTGTATATTTATCTTTATTTTCGTTAAACCAATTTCTGTTGTTATTAAATTTAAGGTCTATAAGAAAATCAAGAGATTTTTTTAAATTTTGCATATTAACAATATTCTATATATAAAAAATTAATAGTTTATATTATTGGACAAAGATAAAAAAATAAAATAAACATAAAATAACAAGATATTCTTTTTATGTTTGCATTTTGAAAAAATAATGGCCCCGTAGTTCAACTGGATAGAATATCAGATTTCGGCTCTGAGGGTTGGGGGTTCGAATCCTCCCGGGGTCGCCTATAAGTTTTTGATAAACACATAAAATTCTTGTCTGTTATTTTGGAATTTTATTGTTTTATTATATCACTTCACCTTTCTTTTATTTTGTCGTAAATTATCATTTTCAATATTATTTTTTTGTAAATAAACAGACAAACGTTTGCATTATTTATTAATTTGTGATAATTTTGTTTTTTAAGATATTTTTGCAGATAAAAATATAAATATTATCCAGTTACAAAAATGACAAAACGAGTTACTATCCAAGACCTTGCCAAAGAACTTAATACTACCACTTCGACTGTTTCCAGAGCATTGAGTGGACATCCAAGCATAAGTAAAACTATGAAAGATAGGGTGGTAGAACTTGCAAAACAAAAAAACTTACGAATAAATGCTATTGCAGCAAACTTAAGGTCAGGGAAAAAGTAAGACACTTGGAGTTATTGTGCCAAGAGTAAATAGGGATTTTTTTCCAATGTTATAGCTGGTATTGAAGAAGTAGCCTATTTGAAGGATATAGTGTTATAATTTGTCAGACAAAAGATAATTTAGAAAAAGAAAAAGCTAGTCTAGATTACACTTATAGAATCGAGAGTAGATGGAATTATAGTATCTGTAGGTCTTCAGACAAAGAATTTTGATCACTTTAAAAATGCTTGGAATAGCAATATTCCAATTATATTTTTTGACAGAGTTTATGAAAGTCCGAATTCCATAAACATAGTGAATAATGATGTTTTAGGCTCATATCAGGCAGTTAAACATTTAATAGATATGGGCTATAAAAGGATTGCTCATTTTGCTGGACCTGATTATATCAATATTTATCGAAATAGAAAAAAAGGTTATATAGATGCTTTATTGGCAAATAATATAAAAAACAATAAGGATTTAATTTTTGAATTTGATTTGACTTATGAAGCTGGTTATGAACTGGCATCCAAATTGATGAATTCTGAAAATCCACCTGATGCCATATTCTCTTCAAGTGATAATGGTGCATTGGGAGCAATGAATTGGTTGAAAGAAAATGGATATAAAATCCCTCAGCAAGTGGGCTTGGTTGGATATAGTAATGAAAAATTTACTTCGTATATCTCACCATCTCTTACTACTGTGGATCAACATAGTCTGGAAATGGGAAAATTCTGTGCTAAAACATTTTTCGATCTTGATAAAGATGAAAATGCAGATCCCATTATTAATACTTTATCGATTAACCCTAAATTAATTATTAGAGAATCTTCTAAAAGAATACAATTATGAATTTAAATTATGATTTGAGATATGCATCTCATCCAAATGACGTAAAATCTTACACAACAGAAAAATTAAGAAGTGAATTCCTTATTGAATCTATAATGTGCAAGGATGAAATAAAACTCACTTATACATTAATAGATAGATTTATTGCCGGAGGAGCTGTTCCTGTTGAAAAGGTTTTAAAATTAGAAACTATTGATATTTTAAAATCTACATATTTTCTCGAAAGGAGAGAATTAGGAATAATAAATATTGGAAATAAGGGAACTGTAGTAGCTGATGGAACAGAATATGTGTTAAATAATAAGGAAGCACTATATATCGGAAGAGGCACTAAGGAGATTCATTTTAAAAGTGATGATAAAAATAATCCTGCAAAGTTTTATCTAAATTCTACTCCTGCTCATAAAGAATTTCCAACAAAATTGGTAACTCTTGATAATGCTAACAAAATAATAACCGGATCAAAAGAAGATTCCAATGAAAGGATTATTTATCAGCTTATAATAGATGGAATCGTCGAGGTATGTCAATTACAAATGGGACTTACAATGCTACAAGAAGGTAGTGTGTGGAATACTATGCCTGCACATACTCATAATAGAAGAATGGAAGTCTATTTCTATTTCGACCTGGAACAAGGGCATGCTGTGAGCCATTTTATGGGAGAACCTGATGAAACAAGACATATTTGGTTGAAAAATGAACAAGCTGTAATTTCTCCATCATGGTCAATTCACTGTGGAGCAGGAACAAAAAAATATACTTTTATTTGGGGTATGGCTGGTGAAAATCTGGATTATGGCGATATGGATAAATTGCAAATTTGTGATTTGAAATAATAAATTAATTTTAAAAAATAATAAATATATGAGTTTTAAACTTTTTGACCTAACAGGTAAAGTTGCATTGGTAACCGGTGCAACGCATGGTTTAGGTATGGCTAGAGGCAAAGTGACTGGCAAGTGTTGGTGCTAAGATTGTCGTCAATGATATTTTTGAAGATAAAATGGAATTGGCAAAAAGGAATATGAAAAAGATGGGGTAGATGTTTCTTTCTACAAATTTGATGTTACTGATGATGAAGCGGTGAAACAAAAATATCGAATTGATTGGAAGTATGAAGTTGGTCCAATCGATATCCTGGTTACTAATGCCGTAGAGATATTAAAAGAACCCCATGGTTGAAATGGAAGTCAAAGATTTCAGACAGGTTATAGATATCGATCTCGTAGGCCCTTTATGTCAATATGTAGCTCAATCTATGATACGAAGAAAATCTGGCGGAAAGATTATCAATATGAATAGCATGATGAGCGAAGTCAAGAAATACTGTTTCTGCCTATGCTGCTGCCAAAGGAGGATTGAAATGCTGACAAAAGAAATGGCTGATGAATGGTTATGGTATAGCAAAATATAATATTCAAGCAAATGGTATAGGATCGGGATATTTTGCAACTGACCAGACAGCTCCCTATCAGAAGGATGGACATCCTTTTAATGAATTTATAATCAAGAGAACTCCTGCCAGAAGATGGGGGAATCCTGATGAATTACAAGGAGCAGCTATTTTTCAGCCGCAGCTTCAGATTTTGTCAATGGTCATATTCTGTATGTCGATGGAGGTATTTTAGCTACTTTGGGAATATGTATGAGAAGAGTAATTTTTGTTGTAAATACCAGACAATTGTTGAATATTTAAATGATTTTTAAAATATATAATTAGATTATAATGAAATATGCAAGTATTTTTTTGCTATTTTTCTTGATTTCATGCAGTGCTGATTTTGATTTTTCAGTTACTAATAATAGTGATGAGACGAGAAAAAATGAATTGGTTAGTTTCGATTTAAGTAAAATTGATAAAAATATTACCGATAATAATATTTCTGTAATTTCTGAAGGAAAAGCTTTAGAATCACAAATTGTAACTGAAGGTAATGATGTTAAAATATATTTTTTAGACAGTTTCAAATGCTGTGAAACAAAGCAAATACAAAGTTGTAGCTAAAATTGAATCAGATACTGTAAACACAGCATATACAAATGTCAGATTTGGGTCTTTTTTGTGAGTCCTTTTATTGAACTTGATAATCTGAAAAGATTGACAAAATCAGATACTGTATTAGCAGAAAATCTATATCAAATGGAAGGGGCCAGCCTGTGAAAATGACAAAGTAGCATTCAGAAATTATTTTGATGCAAGAAATGGAATGGATATTTTTGGAAAAAGAATTCCGGACATGGTTTTAGATAGTGTTGGATTGCCTGGAACGAAGAGCTATCATGAATTATCTGACTGGGGCATGGATATATTGAAAGTCGGAAATTCACTTGGAGCAGGTTCAATTGCTTTTATGATAAATGACACTATATATCCTGTCAGAAATGCTTTGGATGCTAAATATAAATTATTAGCTGATGGTCCACTATATTCTTCATTTGAGTTGACTTTCAATAATTATGAAATCAACGGAAGACAATATAATATTAAAAACATTATTTCTATTTTGCCAAATCAATATTGTTACATAAGTGATGTAATAGTGGAAGGGTTAAAAGGTGATGAAAAATTTGTTACCGGAATAGTAAATATGCATAGCGACTCGCTATATTCTGCCATTTCAGGAGATTATATCGGTTATTATACCTATGATAAACAGACTGAAAATGGTGATAATTTAGGAATGGGCATTTTATTTCCAAAAGATGAATTCATTTCTTTACTCGATGATAATGTAAACACTAAAGATGTCGATAATACTTATTTTATCGCACTTAATTTTAAAGATGATAATTCTGTTAAATATAGATTTTATTCCGGTTGGGAATTAAATGATGAATCGTTTAAATCCCAAAAAGGTTTTGAAAATATGTTATTGAACGATGAAACAAAATTATCCACTCCATTAAAAGTTGAATTTAATAAAAAATAATTTTTTCCGATATGAGATTTTCTTTTGCATTTATATTCGTATTATTTATTCAAAATATTCTATTTTCTCAAATAACTGTCAATAATCTGTTTTCAGATCATATGGTATTGCAAAGAGGAAAAATGATACCAATAAATGGAACTTCTAAAGCCAAAACAAAGATATTTATTGATTTTAATTCCAAAACATATTCCACCAAATCTGATAAATCAGGCAATTGGAGTTTGATTATCGATAGTCAAAATGAAGGAGGACCATTTGAAATGAAAATATATGACAAGAAGTCTTCAATAATTATACGCGATATTTTAGTCGGTGATGTTTGGATAGCCGGGGGACAATCGAATATGGAATGGTTCGTTGAAGGGAGTAATAATTCTGAAACTGAAATAGCAAATGCCAATTATCCCGAAATCAGAATTTTAGATATTAACATGAAATGAGTAAAAAGAATACCGTACTAAAAGATATCATGGAATTCTGTTACACCCTCAATCAATAAAGCAATTCAGTGCAGTAGGTTATTTTTTCGGAAGAGGAAATGTTTAAAAAATCTTAAAGTCCCTATTGGAATTATTGAGCAATTGGGGTGGAACTGTCGTGGAAAACCTGGATGAGTTCCGATGCATTCAATGGATTGGCAGAATATGTAAATGTGTTGGATACTATTGAGACTATAGACCTTGAAAAGCAAAAATATTCCAGTGATATTGAATTTAATAAATGGATTGGCAAATTTCTTTCTGATGATGCCGGAGTAAAAAATGATAAATATGTATGGTCAGATCTCCAAAATATATATCCATCCTGGAATGAAATAAATTTACCTGGATTATGGGAGAATTCAGGTATCAAAGAACTTAAAGATTTGGATGGTGTAGTATGGTTTGAAAAATCATTTAACGTAGGCAAAAGTGATAATTCCAAAAAATTTTAAATTGTTTCTGGGCCCAATAGATGATTTGATAAAGTTTGGATAAATGGCAGTTTGGTAGGGGAAACATTCAAGGATATAATAAAAACAGAATATGAAATTGATCCTAGCATGTATACAGGAGAAAATTTTATTGTAGTTAGAGTCGAGGATTACATGGGAGGAGGTGGATTTTCTGCCAGTGATGATTTGATGTATTTGGAATCAGATAAAGAAAAGACAGATTTAAAAGGTAAATGGAAATATAAGATTGTATAAAAGCTAATGGTACAATGCCAAAAATGCATTTGGACAAAATATGTATCCCACACTTTTGTACAACGCTATGATAAATCCTCTGATAGATTTTCCAATCACCGGTGTAGTTTGGTATCAGGGTGAGTCTAATGAATTCAATGCTTATGGATTATCGATCATTTCAAACGAATGATTAAAGATTGGAGGACACAATGGAAAGATGACAACATAATTTTTGCTTGGGTTCAACTCGCCAATTACGGCAGTGTGATTGAGTCTCCACAAGATAGCCGATGGGCTGAAGTTAGGGAATCACAATACGAAGTTTTAGAACTTCCCAGAACTGCAATGGTTACAGCAATAGATATTGAATTGGTGACAATATACATCCTACTAATAAACAGGAGGTGGGAAAACGACTTGCTGATGCTGTATTGCATGATTTTTATGGTTTTAAATCTAAACCATATTTCGTTTCTAAAGTTTTAAGTAGTGATTTTAATGATAAGTCAGTATTTATAAAAATTAATAACTCAAAAGATTTTGTCATAAAAAACAAATATGGCTATATAAATGGATTTACCATCGCTGGTGAAGATAAGAAATTCCATTGGGCAAAAGCATATTTGATATCACCAAATGAAATAAAAGTATGGAGCGATGAAGTTAAAAACTCCAAAATCAGTGAGATATTTATGGGAAGATAATCCTGAAGATTTGAATCTTTAATACAGATGGTCTCCCTTGCTTGTTCAGAACTGATAGTTGAATTTATTCACTGAAAAGTAATTGGTTATATATTTTTTAATAAAATACACTTTTTTATAAGTTAAATTTAACACACAATCGTTTGTTTAATTTAAAAATATCTCTTATATTTGTGGATATTATTAAAACTATTAACCACTTGAGATGAGAATGAAAGAAATTGTCTTTTTTGTATATTTATTTTCAACAATAAATATCCTTTCAGCTAATTAATCGATTTGAGTAACCGAATTGGAGTGTTGCAAGTAATTGGAGTGATAATGCTGTACCTACTGCTTCGGATGATGTTACTATTTCTTCAGGAATTTACTATAGATGTTGATGCCTTTGCTAAAAGTATCTCTATTACTAATGCATCACTAATTTCACAAGCAGGGACAACATTGACTATTGAAAATGCTGCGTATTATGGATTTAGGACAAATGATAGTAATTGTAATATCACCATTGGAGGCACAATGATAATAAATACTTCTGCAAGAAATGGTATTTTTAACCAAGCAAGTTCTTCATTTGTCAATAATGGTACTATCTATATTGATGGAACTGGCGCAAATTATGCAGGTATCGATAGTCGTTCAAATTTTACAAATAACGGCAATATTTATATCGATGATTGTAATAATGCTAGTGGAATATTAAATTATAATAGTGGTCAAACTTTTACTAATTCCGCTTCTGGTAATATCTATATTGCGACTTTAGGGGCAATGGGTTACCATGGGGTTGATAATCAATCAATATTCCTGAATCAAGGAAATATATCAATTGGATTAAACGGAATTACATTAGGGAGAAATGGAATCAATAATAGTGTAAATGGTAATTTTACTAATAGCGGTACTTTAAGTGTAAATAACACCGGAAGTTCGGGGAACTTTTCAGCCATTGAAAATGTAGGAAGTTTTCAAAATTCGAATTCACTTACAATCCTTTCTGACAATTATAGAGGTGTTGGTAATACCGGTACTTTCACTAATTCATCAGGAGGAACCTTGAACGTTGCTACTACGGAATCTTCTAATATTTATAATTATAGTAGCGGGAATTTTACAAACTCAGGAACCTTAATATTAAATGGGACTACTACTGTTAATTCACCAAATATCGATAATCGCACAGTATTACCGAATTCAGCTACCGGTATTTGTAATATTGACAATTCAGCAGGGCAGGGCATTTATAATTATTCCGCAGGGACATTTACAAATAATGGAGCTATAAATATTGGACAGTCTGGGAATATTTCAACTCATGGTATTCAGAATGATGGAGTTTTTGAAAATACTGATCAAATCAGTATTGGCTCAGCTTCATATAGTATAGGTGGAAGAGGAATAATTTTATCCAATACTTTTAATAATAATGGTGGAACAATTAATATTGACAATACTACTTCGGCAGCACTACAAAACAATGGTGGAACTACTTCAAATACTAATGGAGGAACAATTAATATAGGTTTGCAAAAATTGTGTTCACATAGGAATTGATAATAATGGAACTTTTACAAATGATGCAAATTCTTCTATAACTGTTAATCAAGTTGCTTATGAAGCAATTTTTAATAATGGTGGGACATTTACAAATGATGGTACTTATACTCAATTACCTTATACTTTTTATGCAATAAGAGTAGGAGATGGAACATTTACAAATGGTAGTACAGGACAGATATATACTGGGAAAACAATATTAACTAATTTTGTTAACTCTGGAACTATAAATCCTGGCAATTCTCCAGGACTTCTTGAAATAGATAATTCGTATACTGGGAGTTCATCTTCAGTAATAAATATGGAGATAGGAGGTACAACTGCAGTCACAGACTATGATCAAATTTATTTTAAAAGTACCGGCACGAATGCTGATATTAGCAATACAACTCTAAATATAGTATATATTAATTCTTATACTCCAACTGGTGGCGAATCATTTGAGTTAGTTTATGGAGATGGTTTTACAGGGGAATTTTCTGCAATAACTAAGCCTGAAGCTCCAACTGGTTTTGCCTGGACTGAAACCTACAACACTACAAATGGTACCCTTACTTTATCACTGACGGCTCTGTTACCAATGGATTTGTTGTCATGAAGTATCTAAATCAGGGAAAAAGTAAATGTATTTTGGAGTACGATTACGAAAGTGATTTAAGTTCTTATGTTATTGAAAGAAGTTATGATTCATATAATTGGATGAAAATTAAAAGTATTCAAGCATTAAATAATAAAATCAAAAATGAAATAGTTATATTGATAATCCTGATTTTGTTCATGGTTTATTATAGGCTAAGTTCTGTTTCGAATGATGGAGTTATACATTATTATTCGATAAAATCAATTGATTTAGAAGTTGACGGTATTAATATCTATCCAAATCCTGCCAAAGAATATTTATTTATAGATATCGATAAAGATTATTTTAATGCAAGCATTTTAGATTCGACAGGAAAGATTATTCTCGATGTGAAATCTAATAATCAAATAAACATATCTGGTTTAACTCCCGGTGTTTATTTTATTAAAATAGACAATCAAAAACTATACAAATTTATTAAATTATAATAAAAATTAAAATTATGAGATAGGGCTATTTTCATTGACTTTTGAAATATGGCTCTATTTTTTTCTTAAAATTCAACTAAAATAATCTTGAAAAATAAGTAACTGGATTTATTGTTATATTTCCTTTTGAAATTACATTTTCTCCTTCTAAAATAAAATTGGCAGCACTATTATTTTCAATTATATCATCGTGACTTTCACTTCCATTTTTATGCTTTGTGACCATAATCCATGGATCAGACTCAAATTGGGCAATGTGGAGAGGATTTCTTATTACGATATTATCTTTGATCTTACATCCAATTGCTCCAAAAGGGAAATTCCATGTGGATGATCTGTAATGACAATATTATTTTTATAGTCCAGTCTTTCTTCAAAGCCATCAAAACATACTATTCCCTGAACAATTTTTGCTTTATAATTCAAATTGGAATCTGTACAACTAATGCCAAGGTTGTTTTCAATAACTATATTCTTAATAGGATTACCAAATGTCCATGCCTGAAACATATCATCATAGTTGCCACCCGGCTCATAGTAATCATCAATTATAGCATCATATATGCAGTTAAATCTAAATATATTGTTATCGCCTGTATTCCTGATTCCATCTCCTGCAAAATAATAAATAGTATTGCCTGAAACCAAACAATTATTTCCATTGGTTTCTATCTATGATTGGTACTGAACAATATATTATTAATTAATTTAATATTTGAACCTTTTGATTGAATTCCATTTTTGTATTCAAAATTAATATCTGGCGATTGCAAAGCTTGTCTGTACTTGATATTAAACAATTCTCTAATGTGATATTGCTACAATTCGAGTCTATGAAGATTGAATTTTTATCTGATTTTATATTTTTACTATACACGCTTATTCCGTAGAATAAAACATTATGGCAATTATTCAAAATTATATTTTCAAAAACCGGAAATGAATTATTAGCACATACAAAATTTATATTAGATATATCACTAATATCTAATGTCCCATAATAACCGGAATCTAAATAATATGTGACAAGATTATTTGATTCATTTTTAATAGTTCCAATCTCTTTAGCTCCAATATGATTAACTGTTCCAATAGGTTCTTTGATTTCAATTTTTATTCTTTTTTTGTTATTTTTTTAGTTCGGATTTAATGATGATTTTATAACTATAAACCCCTGTTTTTGTATTAATGTCCGGATTTAATGTTATCAACCATTTTGAATTATTTAATTTGTTAAGTACGATATAATTAGGTTTTTCTTTATTGTAATTTCATTGTTAAACTCATTTGGAGTGAATACTGATATTATAAAACTCGATTTACTGCCTTGAAATACAGTTTGATCAGATATGGGTGAAACTCAATATTTTTTCTAATTCAATTGTTTTTTCAGCATTTATTTTAAAAACAAATAACATGGCATAAAATAAAAGGAATAATTTCGAATAAGGGTTTATAAATTTTCACTATTTAAATTATTTTAGTTAATAGATAATGATCATAAATTAAAAGAAATTAAAATTAAGCCAAATATGGAAACGTGCTTATATTATAATAAAATTCAATATATGTCTATTTTATTCAATGCAAATATAAAAAATAATTATTTTTACGCAATCGATAGCATAAAAATAAATTTTATATTATTTTTACTATTTCTTAAATTAATTTAACATTGAAATGCTTAATAAATTTTTATATACTCTTTTATTTTCTCTAATTAGCATGATGTCCTACAGCCAGGAATCAGAAGTAAATATCAATCATGAAGGGAAGGACTTTACAATGCTCAAGCATGCATGGACCGCTCAATGGATAACTACTGCAAATGAAAGTACATTAGATTATGGAGTTTTTCTATTCAGAAAAGATTTTGATATAAAAAAAACTTATAATGAGTTTATAATTTATGTCAGTGCTGATAATATTTTTAAATTATATGTAAACGGTGAATTTATCATAGATGGTCCTGCTCGGGGAGATATTAATAATTGGAGATATGAAAAAATAGATATTTCAAAATATCTTAAAATTGGTAAAAATGTAATTGCTGCAGAAGTGGTTAATTTTGGTGAATTCAGAAAAGGAGCTCAGCAAACATTTCAAACAGCTTTTATACTTCAAAGCAAAAATGAAGACGATATTGATTTAAATACCAATAGTGAATCAGGGTGGAAAGTTATTAAAAACAAAGCATATACTTGCATTCCTTTTGTGAGTGATTCATTAGGAGGATACTATGTTGCAGGTCCTGGGGATAGAATAAATTTCAGTAAATTTCCAAATGAATGGAATAAAATAGATTATGATGATTCAAATTGGCAAAAACCTCGTAATGCTACAGTAGAATTTGCGGTAGGAAGAGGATTTCTTTTTGGCAGCACTTGGTTTTTAGTTCCTAATGAATTGCCAAAGATGACTGCTTCTCAATCTAATTTTCAAAAAGTTATAAGTGTTTCAGGAATTGATGATGCAGGCAACTTATTAGATAACAAAAAACTAATCATACCTGCTAATGCTAATGTTAGTATTTTAATGGATTTCGGGGTTCATTCTGTTGGTTTTCCTAAATTGAACTTTAATGCAGGTAATAATTCAGAGATAAAAATAACTTATGCTGAAGCCTTGTTTTATAAAGACTCACATGAAAGGTCAGCACATAAAGGATGGGAAAAAGGATACCGAAATGATTTTAGTGACGATAAAGAAATCAGAGGATATTATGATATTTTATATCCTGATGGTAATTATCATGAATTTAAATCAATATCTCTAAGAACATTCAGATTTGTTCAATTGGATATCAAAACCAATGAATCCGCTCTCGTTATTGATTCCTTTTTACAAATAGAATCCCATTATCCTTTTAATGATGTTGGTACATTTTATTGCGATAATGAAAAAATCAATAAAATAAGAGAAGTTTCCTGGAGAACATTCGTAAATTCTTCTCATGATGTATTCCTGGATCCTTACTATGAACAATTACAGTATGTTGGAGATTCACGAATAGAGAGCATAGTTTCTATATATGCATCAGGTGATGACAGGCTAATGAAAAATGCAATAAAAAGTTTTGATAATTCAAGGCTGCCAATTGGACTTACACAAAGTAGGTATCCATCTTATATAGTTCAGGTGATTCCTCCATACTCATTATTTTGGATAGGGATGATTCACGATTTTATGTTATATAGAAATGATACTGAATATGTAAAACAGTTTTTTACAGGTATAGATTCTGTATTAAAATGGTTTTTAGATAGGGTAGATGAAGAAGGTAAGTTGTCAGGACTGGAATGGTGGAACTTTACTGATTGGACTTCTGGCTTTCAAAATGGAATTCCACCCGGTGCAGACAATGGTGTTTCAGCAAATATTTCATTGCAATTAGTAAAAGGGCTACAAGATGCATCTGAGATATATAGTTATTTTGGAGATAAAAAACTTTCTGAATATTATAAATCAAAATCAAAATTAATTCAGAAATACATCATGGATAACTTCTATGATAAATCACGAGGTTTAATTGCAGAAGAAATGGATAAAAAAGTGTTTTCTCAACATACAAATATATTTGCTATACTCACAAATACATATCACCCTGAAGATTTCACAAATGTAATGAATCATATATTATCTGATTCGGATCTTATCCAAACATCGATATATTTCAAATATTATTTATTTCGTGCTTTACAAAAATCACACATGGGCAACTTGTATTTGAATATGTTGCAGCCTTGGCAAAATATGTTGGATAATGGAATGACAACTTTTGGTGAGACTGATGACAATCCTCGTTCTGATTGCCACGCCTGGAGTGCGAGTCCTTGCTTTGATTTATTGCATACTGTGGCAGGAATTTATCCAACATCTTTTGGTTTCAATGATATTATAATAGAGCCAAATCCTGGTGATTTGAAATTTATTTCTGCCAAAGTACCTCATCCTAATGGAATAATTAATTGTGATTTTACATTTAAAGGCAATGAAGTTACTGCTGAAATAAATTTACCTGATAATGTAAATGGTTTTTTTATATGGGAAGGAACTAAAGTGAAATTAAAGTCCGGATTTCAAAAAATAATATTATGATGAAAATTACAAAATTAATTATATTTCTCCTTTTTATTTTTCAATTAAAGTTAGTAAGCCAGGGAGATATAATATTGCTCAATGGTATTGTTGATTTTGAACAAACAAATGATGCATTTCCTCCAAATAATTTTACAAGAAAAATTCAGGTTCCGGGATTGATAGATTTGGCGAAACCCGAGATCGAGGATATGGAAAAATATTATTATGGGCAACAACCATCTAAATACAATTGGTATAAATTCAACTTTTCTTTGGATGATAATAAATTAGATAGATATGCTGTATTGAAATTGATTAAAAGCAGATACAATACTCAAATATTTTTAAATGGTATCGATTTAGGTACTTTTATGCAATGCAATACTCCTATAGAGGTCAATATGACGGGATATTTAAAGCATGAAAATGAATTACTAATAAGAATTGGAGATAGATATAAATTACCCAAAGAGGCAGCTACCGGTTTTGATAGAGAAAAATTTTCTGATATTCCTGGTATTTGGGATGATGTGAAAATTATTTTTTCCGGACCGATTTTTATCAAGGATATTTTACCAATTCCCGATATCGGAAATAAGTCTGTTGAAATAAAATTAAGGCTTGAAAATCTGTCAAAATTTGTTGAACGTAATATGGAGTATTCTGAAATATCCTATGATATTTTTGCCGAGATAATAGATAATAATGGTTCTGTAGTAAATACATTTAATAAAAAATCGAATAAAATAAAATCTCAATCGGAAAAAACAGTAAGTTTCACTATTCCTATAAAAGATATGAAATTATGGACACTCGACAATCCATATCTATACAGCGTAAGGGTGAAAATAATTCCTGATGATATTGTTTTCAATAATTATGGAAATCCTGAGAGTAAAAAGCCAGATCCTCCTAAGGATTTTAATAAAAAAATAACAGTAAAGCAAATAAATTTTGGAATGAGAAATTTCAAATCGGAGGATTCTCATTTTGTATTAAATGGTCAGAGATGTCAACTTTTTGGTTCTACTATAACTCTAAATAGGTTTTTTGAAGACCCTGATAGACAGGCATTACCATGGGATAGAGAATGGGTTAAGAAGTTTTTAGTTTCTATTCCAAAGTCATTAGGTTGGAATCATTTTAGAGTAAGTTTAGGATTATTACCTGATTTTTGGTATGATATAGCTGATGAAAATGGCATAATAATTCAAAATGAATATCCTATGTGGAATCTCAGAGGTACCAATAGTCAATATCAAAAAGAATATACAGATTGGATTTGGAGTCAGGGGAATCATCCAAGTATAGTGCTTTGGGATGCTTTGAACGAACAAGTTAGCGATTATATGGGAAATGAATTGATTCCGCAATTGAAGAAATTGGATCCTTCAAGATTGTGGGATGCCGGCTGGACTGAATTAGACAAAAAGGATGTAGATGAAATTCATTGGTATCCTCTTGCATATGGTTGGTGGTGGACTGATAGCATGTCGGTAGCTCACAGAAATGATTTTCAATTCGGAAATTTATTTGATAAGTATTTTGGTATGGAATGGTTTGAAAATCAAACTGCTCCAATTATTGTAAATGAATATGGATGGTTATGGCTAAATCTGGATGGTAAAGATTCAGGAATTAGGACAAGGGGGAAATTTAATGAGTCTGATAAATTGCCATCAAAAATAAATTATGAATATTTTGATCCTTGGGGAAATCAACTTTATGATGATAGAGATGTTTTTGAATACTTTGTTGGCAAACACGCTACGCCTGAAGAAAAATGGCAATTTCAATCATATATGTTGGTAATGGAAGGAGAAATACTGCGTTCCACACGAAGAATAGCCGGATTGGCTTCATTTGCTTACATCTCAAATGACCATGGTTATACAGGTGATTGGTTTATGAATCCAATTAAAGAATTACTACCAAATCAAACTTTGTTGGCACAATATAATTCTCACAAAGCTTTTGCTGCATTTATAGATTTAAAAGATGGAAGATATTTGAAACAAAAAGATGTCTTTAAGAAAAATACAGAATATCCTATAAATATTTTTATTTTAAATGATTTGAATAAGATCTCATCAGGTATTCTTTCGATAAAAATTATTGACAACAAAGGTAAAATTGTCTCAACTCAAAGCACTAAAATATCTGTAAATGCCAATTGGCAAAAAAATCACACTTTTATAGTCAAAATACCAAAAAAATCAGGAGGATATATGATAAAGACTGAATTGCAATCCGATAATGATGATAATATCCCTCAAGTTAGTAGAAGATATATCAATGTAGGAAAATCTTCTAATAATGATTTCTATAATTATCAATACAATTACCCAAAAGGATTTCCTAAATAAAATTTCAAATTATGTCAAAAGCACTAAATATATTTATTTTTATATTCTTTATTTTTACTCATAATGCTATATGCCAATCTGATTCTAAATTCAGAAATTATCAATTGGGCGAAATTCTAACTCCATTCAGATTACCTCTACCAGATTCTACCGGTTGAATATTTAGATTTCGATCGAGATGGAGACCCTGATGCTATTAAAGCTGTTGTAAATGGGAAAAATATATTGTGGATTGATGATGATGATGATATGAAATATGGCGATATTGAAGGAGATATGGATAATGACTGCTTGATGATAGATATAAATGGAGATGGGAAATATGGTTCTTCATTGGATTTGATAAGTGGATTATTTGGATGTCAATAATGATCAAAAAGCTGATTGGCAAATGATAGTTGACAATGGCAATAAAGACAATAATGGAAAGTGGCTTTCTCATTACATTTGGTTTGAAGATTTGGATAATGATGGTATTTTCGGTTATGTTAATTGGGATTCAATGAAATTTGAAGGTTGGGATCATGATGGCAGAGCTAATTTTTATACTGATTATAATGGATTGTCATTGATGTTAAAAGTACATATTTCTACATGGAATATCGAAAACCCTGAATTCAATTGGGAAAACCCTTTTTATTCTATGACCCTGATAATGATGGTTACACCGAAATGGCAATTCGAATGGTGGATGAACCATATCCTATTCAATCACTTGAAGATTCTCTGTATGCATGGAAATTTAGCAAAAAAATATCGATGGTTCAAATGACTTTTGATCTCGATAATGATAATGGATCTTCAAATGAACTTGATTTTGATATGAGCCTTAAATTTAAGGGAAATGGATTTGATTACTCTGATCAAAAACATAAATTAAAACCTTACCCTGTAGAATTGAATGCCGATAAATACTTCGATGATCCGAGAATAAGACATTTAGAATATCTTGTATTTCAAGGGCATGACACCGCTTATGCACTAACAATGAATTACAAAGATTGGGATTATTGCTGGTTCGTATTCGATGAAGATGATGATTGCCAACGATGGGAGAGGGTAGAATTCTATGACCCTTTGGATCCTTTTGTCATAGGCTCAAAAAAGGTGGCTTGGATAATAATCCACAAGCAGATGCTACTGGTGACAGAGCTGAATGGGATATGGACTTCTCTGGTGGAGGAAATTTATATATTTCACCAATTGATAGGAAAATTCATCTTTTTGGTGCTGAAAAAGGATATTGGAGAATAGATCAGCAATCATTATATTTTCAAGGATGGCAGGGTTGGAGAGGAGATAACCTTCAACCTGAAGATTTCGAAAATATTGAACCTGATATTTTTGGTACCATTGAATATCTCGACACGGATAATAATGGATTTATGGATAAGGTTTCATTCGATATGGATGGAGATAAACAATTTGAAGTTAGTTATAGCCTTTTGGATTATGCTGAAACTGATGTTTCGAACATTATAGAAATCAGCGATATGGAATATTCTGATTATTATAAAATGTTTTCAGATTTAGCAAATAATAATTTTAAAAATGCATTAGATTATTTGAAATTTGCCGAAAGCTATAATCTAAATACAGAATATTATAGTTTTTTATTATCACCCAAGAGCTTAAATGAAAAATATAATAATGCATATTGGTTGAAGTATTATATTTTACAAGATTTGTTAACTTTGGCTAAAATTAAAAAAGATAAAGAATTAAGTAAATTAGCATTACAGAATTATTTCAAATAAATTTTTTGTTATGAATATTAAACATATATTTTTGAGTTTCTCACTGATTATATTTTTTATAATTAATAATAAAATAAATGCTCAGGTCAGTGATTCTATTTTCTTATATGAAACAAAAGTTTCTAAAGTAGAAAACAATGAGCCTTGTATTTTTCCACATTTAATCCATACTGATAAACCTGCAGCCGCAGTTGTCATTTTTCCTGGCGGTGGATATAGAGTATTATCTATGGATTACGAAGGGCATAAGATTGCTAAATGGTTCAATGATCGTGGAATCAATGCCATAGTTGTTAAATATAGATTAGGGATTTTAGATGGTTCTGGAAATCTTCAACCAGCAATGCTAAATGATGCCATTAGAGCTATGCAAATGGTACGAAAAAATGCTAAAGAATGGAATATCGATCCTGATAAGATAGGAGTAATAGGGTTTTCTGCAGGAGGTCATATGGCATCTTCTATCAGTGTTCATTTTGAAGATGATTTTGATGGAAGAGAAGATTTTGATCCAAATATTTCAGCACAACCAAATTTTTCAATATTGGCTTACCCTGTTATCACTATGAATGATGAGTATTCTCATTGGGGTTCAAGAAGACATAGTCTTGGAACTAACCCTACAAAGGAAGAGATGGATTTTTATTCTTCAAATTTACAAGTAAAACCCAATACTCCTCCTACATTTATTTTCCATACTTCTGATGATAAATCTGTTCCTGTCCAAAATAGTATATTGTATTATCTCGCTGTCAAAAAAATGGGAATACCTGTAGAGATGCATATTATGGAACATGGACCTCATGGAGTAGGTCTCGCTGAATCTGATCCCACTTTGAATAATTGGAATGTGCTGTTAGAAAGATGGTTGATAAATTGGGGTTTTGCAAATATAAATAAAGAATAGGAATTTTATTTCTGGCAAAATACTATATCGGATTTTATTGAGTTTATACAAAAGTACTTTGTTAAATATCAATATATTTTTTATGTATCCAGAATTGAAGGAAATGGTTAAATTTTATCTCAAGCTTATAGCAATACTTGTTTTAGCTTTTGCTCTGTTTTTGTTGGTTTTGGATATTATCAAAGGTAATCCTTTAGATTATTACAAATATATAAAAAGTGAGCCATTCTCGGCTATTGATGGGAGGTGTTATAATAGTACTTCACCTTACTAAATTTGATAAAAATATAAAAGATATTTCAAATTCTGATTTATTTACCAATTATAATGTAAAAACCACTTCAAAAACTGAAATATCAGGCTTTTACGATAAAATTAAAAATGATAAAACATTTAGTAGTGTAGATTATTTTGATCAAAGTAATACAATCGTTTTGTCTATTGATTCATCAAAATTAAATTCTACAGAGACTATATCGATTGTTGCAAATAAGTTGGAACATGATTTAACGGAATATCATATTATCTCGAAACCTAAAGATGTTTCATCACTGAAAGAAAAGAAAAAATAATAATTTTAGCATAGATTATATAAAATCTTTGTTAACATAATTTTAATGCAATTACTTAAATGTTAAATTATTTTTATATTTAATATTTAAATTATACCTTTGTTTTTAATTGTTAAACTTAATAAATATTTTTAATATGAGCAAAAGAGATGAATTATTGGAATTATATGCAGGTGAATTCAAAAAACTTAATTTGGATTTTGAACCTGATTTCCTAACAAAAGTAGTTGTTGGATTAGGTCCTTCAATCTCACAATAAAGATGCTTCAACTGTTTCTTGTACAGATGAAACTGAATTACAAAGAGTTGTTGATAATTACTTGGTGAAAAAACTTGGACTTACTAACTCTCAGGATGAATTGATGGCAGCTGTTAAAGATGTATGCCAAACTTTGGGAACTTCAAACAGAAATAAATACAGGGCTATGTTTTATTACTTATTAGCTAAAAAATTCAAAAAAGAATCTGTATATAAATAATCTGATTAGATTATTATGATAAAAAAGAGTTGCACCTACGATGCAACTCTTTTTTTATTGCCCAAGAATCAATGGCAATCCATTTTCTGAACCTCCTATAACTATTGTTTTTGAATTTTGAGATTCTGCAAGTTTCAATGTGGCTTCTATGCCTTTGTCTCTTAATATTTTATCTGTAAGACTACTATTGAGAATTTGATTTGCTTTTGCCTTAGCTTCAGCTTCAATAATCTTTCTCTCAGCCTCCTTTCTTTCCTTTTCAAGTCTGTATTCATATTCAAGAGATTCTTGCTCTTGCTTCAATTTATTTTCTATAGCTGCTTGTAATGTGGTAGGGAGAGCAACTTCTCTAATTAATACAGCATCGAGATTTATATATTTTTTTGCTAATTCTTCCTTAGTTTGATGATATATTTCATCCTGAATTGCCTCTCTTTTAGTGGAATATAATTCTTCTGGAAGATATTTTCCGATTACTTCTCTTGTACTTGATCTGATTTCAGGTTTTATAATGGATTCATGAAAATTCTTTCCTATTTTTTCATGCAATTCTCCGATTTCATCAGGTATAGGATTGAACCTATAGGATAATTCCACTTTGATATTAAGCCCATTTTTTGATAAAACTTCTAATTTTTCATAACTTTCCTTTATTCTTGTATCGTAGATATACATAGTATTCCATGGCATTATGATATGGAATCCTTCTCCATAGATTTTTGATTTATCCAATCCACCACTGAATCTTTTAAATAACACTCCTTTTTCTCCAGGATTAATTGTGAGAAAAGATTTTCCACTTATTAAAAATATAGCGATTAATGCTATAAAACCTATTATCAACATCCTTATTAAGGAATTAGGTATTGAGGGTTGTGTTTTGTTTTTTTGGTCAAATATTTCTATCATATTATAATTATTTTAATTTGCATAAAAATAAAAAAATAATAAGTGATTAGGAAAATTTTTTCTATGAAAATCTATAATTTATATATTAAATTATTGATTGATTGATTTGAAGTTGTATATTTTTACTTATCAATGAATCATCCTGATCAAGCATACATTTGAAATTGCCTTTCGGACATTTTTTGAATCCTATTTTGGAGCAAGGTCTGCAGTTGAGTGCTACCTCATAATTAAAAGGCTTATTGCTACCATCAACGATATATGGATACATTCCAAATGCTGGTGTGGTATTTCCCCACAGAACATGTATTTTTTTATTCAAAGCTGCTGCTATGTGCATAGTACCGGTATCAGCAGTAATTATGAGTTCAGATTTATCAATTATTTGAGCAGATTGTTTAATACTGAGTTTGCCACACAAATTCAAAATCTTAGAAGGATTATTAAGTGTTAATTCCTCAGATTGAGTCAAAACATCATCGCCACCAATAAGAACTACCGGAAAATCTATTTTTTGAATAATATTTTGTAGGACTTTGTTTGGGATTCGTTTGGTAAAATGCGTAGCTCCTAACGATATGCAATAATAGTTTTCAGGTATATTATATTTTGAATTTAGTTTGGAGTCGTAATTATAATAAAATTCAGTAGGATAATCTGAATAATTTATTTTCAAATCATCTTTAATAGTGTTGAGGTATCTCACTACTATATGAGGAACACTTATTTTTCTATTTTTCAGATTAACAATTTTCCTTTACTGAAATTAAATTTATTTACTGATTTGTGAGGAATATTTAATTGAAATTTTATAATTCTTGTGCGAAGATTATTATGAAGATCAACAATCAAATCATAGTTATTTTTTCTTAAAAGTTCAATTATTTTTTTTAGATCTCCATCGAAAAGTATTAATTTATCGATATTAGGGTTTCCTTCAAGTACTGATGAATATTTTTTTTTGGTTAGATAGTGTACTTCTGCATGCAAAAGTTTTTTCGCATAACTAATAACTGGAGTGGTTAGTACTATATCTCCTATGGAACTGAATCTTATAATAAGAATTTTCAAGACACAGTGATAAATAAATAAAGCCTGATAATAGATTTGACTATATATCAGGCTTTTACTATGAATAAATATTAATTTTCTTCTGGTTTGTCTTGTAATAGTTCTTTTTCTATTACATCTATCAAAGTAGATTTTGGCAATGCCCCAACTTGCATCATAGGTTTTCCATTAGTTGGAATAAAAAGAATACTTGGGATTGATCTGATACCAAATACAGCAGCTAATTCTCTTTCTGCCTCAGTATCTAATTTGTAAATTTTTACTTGATCTTTATAAGTATCTGATAATTCTTCCAATATAGGAGCTACCATTTTACAAGGTCCACACCAATCAGCATAAAAATCTATAATTGCAGGTACTGAATCTTTATAATTCCATTCTTTTTCAGTAGTATAATCAAAAATTTCATCAATGAATTGTTGATTTGTCAATTTAATTGTAGCCATAACTCTTGTTTCTTAAATTTAATATTTAAATAGATTAATAATATAAAGTCATCTAACAAAATAGTTTCAAAAAGGTTTAATTTATTTTAAATATTACTTATTTTTCGTCTCCCATGAGATTCTTCATTACAGGAACCAAAACGATCAATATAACACCTGCAATAACTGCATATATTGCTAATTGTTGGTATCCATCAGTAAATGTTTGCAATTTTTCCATCGGAGTAGCAGATTCTGGAGCTGAAATCGATGCCCCGAATAATCCGGCAACATATTGTCCATAAGCCGATGCTAAAAACCACATCCCCATCATAAAACCTTGTAATTTATATGGTGCTAGTTTAGTCATCAATGACAATCCAATAGGAGAAATAGAAAGTTCACCAAATGTCACTATCAAATAACCTAATGCAAATATATTCAAAGAAGTCTTGGCTAATGCATTGGCAAAATGAATATTTGTAGAGAATACATAAAATGCCAATCCAAGTAATAAGAAACCAATTCCAAACTTCATCACACTATTAGGTTCCAGATGTTTTTTTCCTAATGCCAACCATAATAAACCGAATAATGGTGCAAATATGATTACATATAATGAATTTGAAGAGTTATTTACAATGTTTGGATCAATTGGCAATCCTACAAGATCTTTCTTTAAATGCTCAGCAGCATAAATACTAAGGGAACCTCCAGCTTGCTCGAAAATAGCCCAAAATACCACGGCGAATACTATGAAAACAAGCGCAGCAATAAGTTTTTTGTTTTCTGCTTTTGTGAGTTTGCTCATTTCATATATCAGATAAATAATACTAAATGGTCCAATGAAGTACATAAACCAATCTGTATATTGTGTATTTGAGACCATACGAATAATAATTGGAATACTTATCAATCCAAATAAATATACTAAAGTTGATATAATTTCTTTTTAGGATTATCTATCAAATATTCAGGTTCGTTACCTATTGGTCCTAATTTATTTCTGTTTATTGCCAAAGTAACTAAACTTATGGTCATCACTAATGCTACTAATCCAAATGCTACATTCCATCTCAAATTTTCAGGAATAACAGTATCCAAAATTGCACCCTTACCTATTCCTATCATCAATATACCACCGAATAATGCACCAATATTGATTCCTGAATAAAACAATGAAAATCCCGCATCCCTTCTGTTATCACCTTTTTTGTATAGTTGACCTACCATAGAGGAAATATTTGGCTTAAAAAAACCTGTTCCAACTATAAGGAAACTGATACCTGGGAAAAAGAAAGTTGATGGATCAAACATTAGCAGTAAACTTCCCACTATCATCAATAAACCTCCCCAAAATAGAGATTTTTTAAATCCCAGTATTTTGTCTGCGAATAATCCTCCTATAAACGTAAATGCATATACCCACGCCTGAGTGGCTCCATATTGTAATTGTGCAGTATCTTTGGGCATCGACATGATATAGACCATGTAATATGTCAACATTCCCCGCATACCATAAAAACTAAATCTTTCCCACATTTCGGAAAAGAATAAAGACCAAATTTGTTTTGGATATTTACCCTCAAAATTCTGGATTTGCTCTACAGTTTGTCCTTGCATTGTATATTTTTTATTAAATAAGGGCGCAAATTACACATTTTTATTTATTATATTGAAATATTCTAAATATAATTTTTACCATATTTTATATACCCATGTCAATATAAAAGCTTATTTTACCTAAAATAGGGTGCTTATACATTTCTGAATAAGCGTCTTCTATAACTTTGGAATTTATTAAAGGGAAACTAATTAAAATATTTTTTTCAACTCTCATCAATAATCCTATGGAGTAAATAAAAGTATTTTGATATCCTTCATTAACCGTTGGTAAATCTCCGTAAATACCAAAATCAGCATAAGGTTTTAAGAAAAAATTGAATGGTAAATCTAATTCTAAATTCATCGAACAAACATATTTGTTGCTCTGTCCAATGCCATAGGAATTACTAATAGCTGACTTGAAATTACCGGTTCCCATTGTTAATTGCCGTGTCCAAAATCCTTCTTGCGCTGTTCTACCTCCAAAAAGAGGTTCATCATATGTGTATTGATTGATATTATATCCTATCAAACTCAAAGTGCCGGGATAATTCCCTGTATAATTAGTGTGTGTATTATAAAGATATGTGGCACCATAAAATCTGAATTTTATAAATCTATCAGATTTGTACATAAATTTTTGATCCAACGAGCCATTTATTTGGATGTACTTATGTTTCTCATAGTAAGTGTAATACTGATTTTCTAAGCCTATTTGGAATTTTGTTTTACTCAAAGTCTTGTTTTTCTCAAATGTATATTTTAATACATTCAAATATCTTGGGTATTTTTCGACACCTTCAATTCCGTATGCTTCTTCTTTGATATAATAAAATGAGTATGAAATCTCCTGCAAATCCGTATTGCCGCAATTTGATTTTGAAAAATTATAAATCACATTGGGATTTAAAACGCTATAGGATAATTTAGTATCATCAAATCGGCTTTTGTTGAAATGTGAATAAAATAATGTGCCTATAATATTGCTTTTTTCATTGATTTTAAAATATGAATTCATCTTACCAAAACCCACAAACTCTTTGGATTTATTTCCGTAGCCTATAAATCCGAAAACATTATACAAATTAAGATTTGATAAGCCCATTAATGCACCATATTGAAGTCCATCACTTTCATTGAATCCTAACATTGGAAATAATCTTGATTTAGTATATTTTAAGTTAACCAAATCAGGAAATTTATTTAATAAGTTATTATGGACATAATACCTGGTTCTAATATTATTATTTACTGAATATTCCAATGGTTTTAATTCAATTTTGGTAGCTATTCTGTTGGGATATGTATATTCAATTTTATTTTCATGCCCATCACTTTTGATAGTTTTCAACACATTGTCTTTATCATAAATCTTCAAAGTATATGGCATATTGATATTTCCTTTATTTTCGATTGAAAATTTCATGCTATCACCTAAATTTATGAAGTTTTCTATAGAATATTGAAATGGTTGTTTTTCATTTAATACCTGCTCAAATAACCAATTCATTTTATCTCCCTGGTATTTTTGTAAATAACTTTTAAATGTATCTAATTCAATATTTTTATATTGATTAGCATAATACAATTGTTTCAAACTGTTATTTAATTCATTTTTATTCGAATTATAATCGAGATAATGAAATGCGATTACTGATTTGTATTGCATATTGAATATAAATTCACATCTCAACTTAAAACTATCGATACTGTTGTAAGCAGATTGAAATTCAGCCGGGCAGCAATTTCTATATTTTACCAAATTAGAAAATGAGGAGAAGCGTTTCCCTTTATAATTGTATTTGCGAGGCCAAAAATACCGATAATTCCATTGATAATATAAACTCAAACCATTTAAAATCCATGGGCTTTCTATTGAATTTACATTGAAATCATTGATTAACGATAGTGTAATAAAATTTTTCAGTATTCTTTCTTTATTTTTGTCGCTTATTTTTTTAATAGTGACGATATTAGGATAAGATTGATTAATAGCATTTTTATCAACCAATAGATTTATTTCTTTAGGTAACCCATTTCTATTTATACTATCAACATAGGTTAATATATTTTTAAATAATTTTTGATATTTACTATGTCCCATTTCCCCAATATCTTTGTTTCTTCCATAAACATTCACCTTATATTTGTAATTATTATCAAGGCTAAATTCATAGGTTTCACTATTGAATTCTGGACTACTAAACCAAACAAAATCATTTGAAAAATTATCCTTGAACTTTACTATTTTATATCCATTTTCAGATTTAAGTACAATATCATCCTCACTGCTTTCAAGTATCTTTTCAATATCTGATGAACCTACAATAATTTGATTTTTCGGTATCTGAACAGATATTTTATAATTCCCAAAATCATTATAATCCATATTGTAGATATTCAGAGGATAGTATTTCCAGTCATTATTTTCATAAATTGCCATCTTTGGATACCATAAAGTATTAAAGTATTTGTCATCATTGTAACCAAAGCCATTAAAATTTTCAGGCAGTTTCAATGTGTATTTTATCTTTATATAAGCTTCCTCTCCACTTTTTACTGGATTATTTAATTTCAGTTCTATAATTTGTTTGTCATCATCTTTATATTCAAAATGCAGTAATTTGTCATTTTGATAAAATTCAATGTTTTCATAAGCTCCGAATTTAGATTCATCAGCAAAATACATAGAAGTATTGCCATTCTTCAGCAATAGTTGGGCATAAGATGTTTGACTTGAGGAATATGCGTTAGCCCAAAGCTGAAAAACAGTTTTATCAATGATTTCATTGGAATTATTTCTAAAAGTGACTAATTCCGTGGCGTAAATCTTTTTTGATAAACTATCAAGTTTTGCACTTATAGTATAATCAGTTCCTTTATTTGCATCGATTTGCGAAAAACAAAAAGAATTTACCGATAAAATAATTAAAATTGAAAGTAACTTATCCATAGTCTGATTCGTAGTTGATAACAAAAAATACAAAACTAAAATATTTTCACAAAGGAGTGATATAAAACAATTTTTTTTTTTCATATAATAGGGATTAATTATCAAGTATTAGTAAATTTGCATTTTTTGTAAACTGAATTCCGAATATTGATTAAATAAAATATTGATGTCATTCCTTGATAAAATAGATAAAGATAAAGTACCTCAGCATGTTGCAATTATTATGGATGGCAATGGCAGATGGGCAAAAGCAAAAGGAATGCCAAGAGTGGTCGGACATAGAGAAGGAGTAAATACAGTCAGAGAGATTTCAGAAATAGCTGTAGAACTAAATGTAAAATACCTTACTCTTTATGCTTTTTCGACTGAAAATTGGAACAGACCGGCTTTGGAGGTAAATGCGTTGATGTCGCTTTTGGTAAGTAGTATAAAAAAAGAAATGAATTCACTGATGAAAAATGGAATAAAATTATGTGCTATCGGCGATATCAAAAACTTACATGAAAAAAGCTATAAGTCATTGAAAAAAGGAATTGAAGATACTAAGAATAATGAAAAACTGACTTTGATTTTGGCTCTAAATTATAGTGGTAAATGGGATATTTTGAATGCTATAAATACTATATTAAAAGATGGAAATATAAAGGAAGTTGATGAAGATGTTTTTTCAAGCTATCTCGATGCCAGTCAATATCCCGATCCCGAATTGATGATACGAACAGGTGGGGAAATGAGATTGAGCAATTTTTTATTATGGGAGTCCGCATATTCAGAATTGTATTTTACTGATGTGAAATGGCCTGAATTTGATAAGGAAGCCTTTTGTAAAGCGATATATGATTATCAAAACAGAGAAAGACGTTTTGGAAAAATAAGTGAACAATTAACATAAAAAATAAATTAATAAGAACAACCCATTGTAATTATTGTACGTTTAAAAATCTTGATTAAAAAATAAAATTCAATTTGAATGAATAAATTATTCTCTTTTTTAATATTTATTTCACTTTTTGTAACTCACAGTATTTTTGGTCAAAATGATGACCAAGTTTTAATATACAATGATACAATACCTGTTGTGAATTATGAGTCTCCTAAGGAATATGAAATTGGTGGTGTTACAATAAATGGTATTAAAGACAGAGATCCTAATGCTATTTCAGGTTATGCCGGATTGGCAATTGGTAAAAAAATCACGATTCCTGGTCAGGATATATCTGCAGCTATTAAGTCTTTATGGAAAATTAAATTGTTTACTGACATAGAAATCTATGTTCAAAAAACATTGGGAGATATTGTTTTCCTGGAAATCAATTTGAAAGAAAGACCTACATTATCAAAATATTCGTTCAAAGGAGTAAAAAAATCTGATCATGAAGATCTAATCGATCAGTTAACCGGAGTTATTACCAAAGGTGGAATATTAACCGAAGATGTTAAAATGCTTGCTGTAGAAAAAATCAAATCTTATTACCGTGGGAAAGGATATATGAATACTACTGTCGATATTTTAGAATCTCCCGATGAAGATAAAGAAAATACTATAAAAATAACATTTGATATTCATAAAAATTCAAGAGTTAAAATTGAAGATATCTATTTTGTTGGTAATAATAAGCTTTCTGATGGTGAGTTGAGGAAGAAAATGAAAAATACCAAAAGAGTAGGTACCATCTTTAAAAAATCTAAATACATTGAATCTGATTTCAAAGAGGATAAAAAGAGTATTATAGATTTTTACAACAAAATGGGATATAGAGATGCAAGAATTATTGATGACACTTTTGGCTTTGACAATCAAGGTAATTTAGTGATTTTGATGAAGATTTATGAAGGTGATGTCTATTATTATAACAGCATAACATGGAAAGGTAATTCACTTTATGATGATGAAGTATTGGATAGAGTTTTAGGAATTAGTAAAGGAGACATTTACAATAGTGAGCTCTTAGATAAAAGATTGAGATTCAGCATGGATGGTAGAGATGTAAGCTCATTATATATGGATAAAGGTTATTTGTTTTTCAGAGTCGATCCTAATGAAGTCGCAATCGATAGCTCAAAAATTGATCTTGAAATAAGAATTTATGAAGGACCTCAGGCCACAATTGACAGGGTAATTATAAAAGGAAATGACAGAACTAATGAAAATGTAATAAGAAGAGAACTGAGAACTTATCCTGGAGAAAAATTCAGTAGATCCGATATTATTAGATCACAAAGAGAAATCGTGAATTTAGGGTATTTTAATCCTGAAAACTTAGGCATCAATACCCCTGTAAATCCTCAACAAGGAACAGTTGATATTGAATATACAGTCGAAGAAAAACCAAGTGATCAGTTGGAAATGTCAGCTGGATATTCTGGTTATGGTGGATTATTAGGAACATTAGGTGTAGTCTTCAATAATTTCTCATTGTACAATGTAAAAGACAGAAGCAGCTGGAATCCGCTACCTCAAGGAGATGGACAAAAATTATCATTGAGAATTCAATCCAATAGTTATTATAAATCAGCTAATTTTTCATTTACCGAACCTTGGTTTGGTGGAAAGAAAAGAAGATCTCTTACAGTAGGTGGGGTTTATTCCAAATATGGTACTCTAAGTACCGGTTATTTTGCCTCTACCAAAGGTTATGCCGGACTCGGTATCCCGATGACATGGCCTGATGACTATTTCCTTGCTAATGTAACCTTAAATGTAGAAAAATTAGAATTACAGGATTTTACCGATGAATCATTTACAGTTAGTTCCGGTTCATTTAACAATATAAGTTTGGGATTTTCTGTAATCAGATCTTCGATTAGTGAACCTATATATCCAAGAGCTGGATCAAAAATATCTTTTTCTTTAAAAGTTACTCCTCCATACAGCTTATTTAAAGATATCAATTACACATTGACTGATGAGGAAGAAGCTCAGGTGATTTATGATTTCCAAAAAGAAAAAGGAGATGGTTATTCTCCAACTGATCTCGATATTGAGGATGCATTGCAAAGTGAAATTAATAAAAGAAAAATATAAATGGCTAGAATATCACAAATGGAATATCGAATCAGAATGGTATTACAATATTGTCGATAATTTAGTATTTATGTCTTCTATAAAAATGGGATTTTTAGGATATTATAATTCAGGAATTGGTATAGTTCCTTTTGAAAGATTTGAAATAGGTGGCGATGGATTTTCTAATTATTATGCTAGTATCCTTGGAAAAGATATATATGCTTTGAGAGGTTATGAAGATACTGATTTCGAAGAAAATGACAATGGGGGAGCTCCTATATTTTCTAAATACACAGTGGAATTAAGATATCCTGTTACTTTGAATCCATCAAGTACAATATATGGATTATTATTTGCTCAGGCTGGAAACAGTTGGGCTAAATTCAGAGATTTCAATCCTTTTGATGTTAAAAGAGCTTTTGGGGTTGGTCTTAGAGCTTATTTGCCAATGTTCGGTTTACTTGGATTCGATTATGGATTCGGTATCGATAAAGATGTTGATGAAGGATCCAATGGACAAGTTATGGTAAATTTAGTGTGATTTTAGGATTTGAACCTGATTAGAATCACATAACACATTATTTGTTTTGATTCAAAATTGAAAATTTATTTTCATTTAAAAATATTATAATAAAAAAATGTCCTAAATTAGGGCATTTTTTTATTTGTTAATATAAATCAAAGTAATTATGAAAAAGGTATATATCATTTCTTGCAGTCAGAACACCAATAGGAAGTTTCGGTGGATCTTTATCTCCGTTTACAGCAGTAGATTTAGGTAGTATAGCGATAAAAGGTGCATTGGAAAAAGCAAATGTTAAAGGAGAAAATGTCGATGAAGTATTCTTTGGTAATGTGGTTCAGGCTGGAAATGGACAAGCCCCTGCAAGGCAAGCAGCAATAAAAGGTGGAATATCCAATACTACACCATGCACTACGGTTAATAAAGTTTGTGCCTCAGGAATGAAATCTATAGCATTTGGAGCTCAATCTATCCAATTAGGTCAGACAGATATTGTTGTCGCAGGAGGTATGGAAAGCATGAGCAATATACCATTTTATGTGCCAAAAGCAAGATTTGGTTACAAATATGGCGATGGAGCATTATTAGACGGATTGGTAAGCGATGGATTGATGGATGCTTATAGTAAACAAGCTATGGGTGTATTTGCGGATGAAACTGCAACAGAATACAATATTTCTCGTGAAGAACAAGATAGATTCGCTATTCAATCATATAAGAGATCAGCTGAAGCTACAGATTCAGGAAAATTCAAAGAAGAAATAATTCCGGTAGAATTAAAAGACAGGAAAGGAAATATAACTCTAATCGATAAAGATGAAGAATATACTAAAGTTAGTTTTGATAAAATTCCTACTTTAAGAGCTGTTTTTACCAAAGAAGGCACTGTGACTGCTGCCAATGCTTCTACTATCAATGACGGAGCATCTGCGTTGGTTCTTGCAAGTGAGGATGCAGTAAATAAATATGGTTTGAAACCAATTGCAGAAATTATTGCTTATGGTGATGCTGCTCATCAACCAGAAAGATTTACTACTGCACCAGTGAAAACTGCTAAAAAAGTGTTGGATATAGCTGGTCTTACAATTGAAGATATTGACCTGTGGGAAGTAAATGAAGCTTTTGCTGTTGTTACTCTCGCATTTAATAAAGAAATGAATATCGATGAGTCGAAAGTAAATGTCAATGGTGGTGCTGTATCTTTAGGTCACCCATTAGGTGCTTCCGGTGCGAGAATAGTTGTAACTTTACTTCATGCATTGAAAAACTCAAATAAAAAAACCGGTTTAGCTACTCTATGTAATGGAGGTGGTGGTGCCGGAGCTATGATAGTAAAATTAGTCTGATTTTATTATAAAAACATTTTCAAACCGGTTACTAACATAATTGTGTTTTATTACAAAATTCGAAATTAATTAGTTTATCTTCAATAATAATATAATATGGGACACAGAAAAGAAGAATTGTTAAAAAAACGTAGTGAAGCTTTAAAAGGGGGAGGATTGGATAGAATTGAAAAACAACACAAAGCTGGAAAATTATCTTGCAGAGAAAGAATTGAGTTATTATTGGATAAAGGTTCATTTGAAGAAATAGGTATGCTCGTTGAACACAGGGCTACGAATTTTGGATTAGATAAGCATAAAATTTTAGGAGATGGTGTAGTAACCGGTTTTGGTACTATCGATGGGAGATTAGTGTATGTGTTTTCTCAAGATTTCACTGTCTTTGGTGGATCTCTTTCAGAAACACATGCGGAAAAAATTGTAAAAATAATGGATTTGGCTGTAGCCAATGGAGCTCCAATTATAGGAATCAATGATTCTGGTGGAGCCAGAATTCAGGAAGGGGTTGTGTCATTGGGAGGATATGCTGATATTTTCTACAGAAATACCCTTGCTTCAGGTGTTGTGCCACAAATATCGCTAATCATGGGACCTTGTGCCGGAGGAGCAGTTTATTCCCCTGCTATTACAGATTTTATTATTATGACTGATCAAACATCATACATGTTTGTAACAGGTCCAAATGTAGTAAAAACAGTTACCAATGAAGATGTGAGTTCTGAAGATTTAGGAGGCGCTTTCACTCATGCAAGTAAGTCCGGAGTCACTCACCTTATTGGTGCAAATGATGCTGATACTATTGCAAAAACAAAAAAATTACTTTCATATTTACCTCAGAATTATAAAAAGAAAACTCCAAGATTGAATTATGAACTTGATACTGAGATAAGAGATGAATTATGCGGTATTGTGCCGGATAATCCAAATAAACCTTATAATATGATTGAGGTGATTCTCGGGGTTGTGGATGAAGATAGCTTTTTTGAAATACATGAAAATTATGCCACTAATATAATTGTTGGATTTGCCAGATTAGCAGGGAGAAGTATTGGAATTGTTGCTAATCAGCCTCAAAGTCTTGCAGGAGTATTGGATGTCGATAGCAGTAAAAAAGGAGGAAGATTCGTTAGATTCTGCGATAGTTTTAATATCCCACTTTTAGTATTTGAAGATGTTCCGGGATTTTTGCCGGGTACTGATCAGAATGGAATGGTATTATAACTAATGGAGCAAAATTACTTTATGCTTTCAGTGAAGCAACGCTCTGCATGAATCACTGTCATTACTCGTAAATCTTATGGTGGAGCTTACGATGTCATGAATTCTAAACATATTGGTGCAGATATGAATTTTGCATGTGCCAAGTGTTGAGATAGCTGTTATGGGTGCTAAAGGCGCTTCTGAAATAATTTTCAAAAAAGAGATAAATGAATCAGATGACCCTATTGAAATACTAAAACAAAAAGAAGAGGAATATAAAAATCTATTTCAAAACCCTTATATAGCTGCTGCCAGAGGATATATTGACGATGTGATATTGCCAGAGGAAACGAGGATGAAACTTATTAAAGCATTTGCTATGCTTGAAAATAAGGATAAATCATTGCCTAATAAGAAACATGGTAATATACCTCTATGATGATTTATTCGGATTAGTTATATTTTTAACTTTGAAACCATTTTAATTACAAATCCTTCTAAGGTAGTGACTATATCTGCTTTAACCTTTAATAATTTTATCAAAAAGTAATATAACCCAATCAATATTGCTGATTTGTATATAATCGTTACTAAGCCAATCGATGAATTTGGTATAACATAACCTGCTAATATTGTACTAATTATAATAAAAATCGTAAGATATGATTCCCGAGAGAATGGTGTAAATTTGAATTTGAATTTTATAAAACTCAATTTGAGGATATTATATGTAAACAATGAAATAAATGTAGCTAATGCTGCACCCACAATTCCATATTTATTGATAAAAATATAATTTAAAGTAATATTTGTACCGGCAAGAAAAACCAGGAAAATTAAATTATACCTGTAATATTTACTATAGATAATGATATAACTGTTGACACTTGTGATGATATCAATTAACTTTCCTAAACCTAAAAAGAAAAATACGAATATATAAGGTTTAATTTCTTCATTTTTAGGCATCAGTCCTATTATATCATGAATATTAGTCCAGATAATCATAAATATTGCTCCTCCCATTATCAATGCGTTTGTAGAAGCCTTTTTATAGACTGATTTGACATTTTCCCAATTTTCATTTTGAATAGATTCTGAAATAATCGGACTTGCTATAGGGAATATCGACATCAAAGGCATATTTATCGTATTCGACATAAAAGCAAAAATTGCATATATTCCATTTCCACTTAATGTGAGCAATAGAGGAATCATAACAGTATCAATTCGCACAGATAGATTTTCACTTATGATATTCAATCCTGAGAAACTCATATATGAACCTATCTCCTTTAATCTGTCCTTACCAATTTTAGATATTTTTAATCTCCCAATACTCAAGCCACCAAGTCTTTTAAGATATCCCGCATTAGCTATCAATGAGTACAAATAAAAAATCAGAATAAATAAAGGTATCTGAGATATATTGACAATACCATAATAATATCCTAATATTAATAATGGAAGAAAAATCTTAAAACTAAATTCATGAATGACATTTGGTATTACTATCCTTTTAAAATTTGCAGATTGCATGAGCAATACTTGTATGAAAACAATTGTTACTGCTATAAGATAAATATATAGTATATTGCTCTTAATCAAATCAATATCAAATCCTGATTTGCCTAAAAGATTCAGTACAGCATCTTTAAATAAAAATATTATGCTACTAATAAATATTATGGTACTGATTAGTATCAAATATACAATAGATAGAAAATTATTTTTAAATTCTTCTTTCAATTTAGGATAAAAACGTGGAACTATAAGCAGTGCTACCAAAACTTATGATAGCTGCCAATAATCCTACTGAACTGATTATGAATTGAGAAAAACCATAAGCATCCTTTGCCAATGGATATACAAAAATACTGCTAAATACACCGATTAGCACTCCAACCATATACTATTCCTTTTTTAATGCTCTGTCTTGCAATAACTCCCATAAAAATAGGATTTCGTTTTAATTTTTAATTATTAACTATTTACACAATTATTTATTATAAAAATATAAAATAAGTGCAGCAATTTTATAAATCAAAGCATCAAACTTGTAACTTTTTATCATTGGAATAAAATTTATGTATTTTTTTAATTTATTTATTTTATACATTGCTTTATATTGATATATGTAAATTATGACAAAACAAGTAATTTATAGATAACAGAATTTCTATATTTAAAATAAATTTAATTTATGAGCTATTTTATCCCAATTTTATAGTTAAATTTGAATCGAAAACAATATTTAGTACGATATTTGTACTGTATATTAATAATAAAATATATTTGTTTTAAAACAACCTTGAGAATATGAAAAAGATATTTACTTTTTATTATAATTGTTTGTATAAAAATATTTCCATCTATAGCGCAAGATCTACACTATAGTCAATTTTATAATGAACCTATGAATTATAATCCTTCACTCACGGGGATTTTTGAAGGAGATAAAAGGGTGATTTTTTCAATGAGAGATCAATACTAGGTCAATAGCGGGTTCCATATTTCACTTTTTCAGGAAGTTATGATATGAAATTCAACCCTAAAATTCCTAAGAGAGGTCTATTCTCAGCAGGAATCCTTTTCAATTATGATCAACAGGGATATTCAAAATTGACATTATTCAATTTGAATATTGCAGGAAGTTATAGTTACTTTATCAACAAAAAAAATATAATAACTGCTGGTGCATTAGTAGGATATTCCAATAGAGGATTTGATACTGACGATTTGACTTGGGACAATAATTGGGATCCTGTTACTGGAGTATATGACCCGAGACGACCCAATGGTGAAGATTTTGAGAGTCTTAGATTTTCTTATTTAGAATCTGGAGTTGGATTAAATTATAGATACCAATATGCCCCGAGGACAAATATAATGCTTGGAGGATCATTATTTCACTTATTGCAACCGGAACAGAATTTTAGTACTGCCTCGACAGATAAATTGGATATGAGGATTTCATTTTTAGCAATTTTGAATTTAAAAATTGCATCTCCTCTTGATATTCAGTTTGATTTTTTACACCAACAACAGGATGTTTATAAAGAAACAATAGTTGGAGGTTTATTGAAATTGTATCTAAGTAATAAAATATCAAAAATTCGCAGTACATGGAGGATTACTTTTTAGATTGGGTGAAGGATTCGGTCCTAAATTAGCATTCGAATACAATGAATGGTATGTAAGCATGAATTATGATATACTTACAAAAAATAGTCTTTCTGAAATTGCAAATAGGAGAGGAGGTCCTGAAGTTCATGTCAAATATACTATCACTGATGTGAAGCCATTAGGTCATTTTAAAATATGTCCTATATATTGATTTTAACAAATTGAATAAATATTATATTATGAGATTATATAAGGTTTTATTATTATTTTTATTGTTTTCATCATTTTCTTTAAGCACAAGAGCTCAAACTCTAAAATCTTATCTTTCAGCTGCTGAGACTTCGTTTGAAAGTAAAGATTATGGATCTGCTTTGTTTTACTATCTTTCAGCAAACCAGTTTGAAGAAAAATAATGCTGACATTCTATATAAGAGTGCCGAATCTGCCAGGCTGTTTAATGCTCTTTCCCTTTCCGAAAATAAATATGAATCAGTGATTGACAATGAAGCTGAAAATGATTATCCTTTAATTAGTTTTTGGCTTGGTGATATAAAACAAAGATTAGGCAAATACAATGAAGCTATTACACAATATAAATTATATTTGTCTGAACACCAGGATGAAAAATGAATATTTTGACAAAAGAGCTTTGAAGGAAATTGCAGCTTGTGAATGGGCTTCGGAATTGATTTATAATCCAAGTGACAATATTACTATCACAAGATTGGGAGACAATATCAATAGTCCATATTCTGATTTTGGTGCTAGTGAGGAAGATGATGAATTTTACTTCACTTCACGAGATTTGAAAGGAAAAAAGATCTGCAATATCCAAACAGAACTATATCTAAAATACTAAAAGTTGAAGATGAAGATGAAAACCCCAATTATTGCTGATAGCATATTGGATCATGGGAGAACTTTTAGATGCTCACCTTTCTTTCAATCACAATAAAACAAAAGCATATTATACAACTTGTGATTATAAAGGGACAGCAGAAATCAGATGCGATATTTATTGCGCAGATGTTTTACCTGATGGTAGATTTGCCAATCCTGTAAAATTACCTGATTTTATCAATGACCCTAATTATACCAATACACAACCAAACATAGGTTATAGTATATTTTTGAAAAAGGATATCTTATATTTTGTGTCAGATAGGGAAGGAGGTAAAGGAAAATTTGATATTTGGTATTCCATAATAGATAATAATGGCAATTACACTAAACCGATGAATCTATCTGTGATAAATACCGGAGAAAATGAAATTACTCCATTTTATCATACAAATACTAATACTCTTTATTTCAGTTCTACCGGATATTTGGGAATGGGAGGTTATGATATATATGCCAGTCCGGACCAAAAGGGAGAATTCGGTACTCCAATGCATCAGGGTTATCCTTTGAATAGCAGCTATGATGATATTTATTTTTGGCTAAATGAATATGGTTCAAAAGCATATTTTTCATCAAACAGAGAAGGTGCTTTATATCTTGATCCCACTACCGAAGCTTGTTGTTACGATATATTCAAAGCGGATATTGAAGCTATTCAAATTGATCTTCAAGTGTTGACATATAATAAGAAAACTGGTGCAGACTTACCAAGTGTTGAAGTATTATTAATTGATACAGGAACTGATGATGTCATCGGTAAAGCTCTTAATTTTGGATCCAATGAAAGCAATTTCAGACTGGTGAATGGTAAAGAATATATGGTAATAGCAAATAAATTAGGATATGAACCTGACACAACAAAATTTAATACTCGAGGCATTACCAGAAATGAAAAAATAACTAAAAAACTATTCCTCACACCTTCAGAATTAAAATTAGATGTATTCACATATGATAGAATAACTACTGATGACCTGAATGGTGTTGAAGTTACTTTAGAAGATTTAACAGACAATACAGTTAAAAAAATAGTCCTTACTAATGAACTTGCAAATGACTTCCATTTTGATTTAATCAGAGGAAACAGATATAAAGTAACAGCAATTAAGAGAGGTTATGAATCTGTTTCAGAATCAATAGAAACAGCAAATGTATCAGGAAAAACACTAAGAAAAAATCTATATCTTGCCGATATGTTGAATGCATATTTGCCTCTTGTAGTTTATTTTGATAATGATAGACCTGATCCGAGAACAGTTTCAAGATTGACAAAACAAAAATATTCAGATACTTACAACAGATATATGTTGAAAAAGGATGAGTTTGTAAACAAATATACTCACGATATTTCAGATGAATATGCAAAAGAAGAAGCAAAAAATAATATATATGACTTTTTTGATAATAATGTAAAAGCTGGCAAAGAAAAATTTGATTTATTCATGGAAACATTATTATCTGTTCTGAATGCAGGACATACAGTCGATATCAAGTTTAAAGGTTATGCCAGCCCAAGAGCTGATTACGATTACAATTTAATTTTAGCAAATAGAAGGGTAAAATCTTTAGATAATGAAATTAAAGCATATAAAAATGGTGCTCTATTGAAATTTATAAAAAGTGGCAATTTAAAAATTACAGATATTTCCTATGGTGAATCATTGGCTCCTGAAAATGTTAGTTCAGATCTTAATGATGAAAAGGATTCAGTATATAGTGTGCCTGCATCAAAGGAAAGAAGAGTTGAGGTGATTAAAATCAATTCGGATTTAACTTCAGAAAATAATTAATTAAATCAAATAACATGAGTATGTTAAAGTATAAAAATAAAATATTATTTGTAATCTTAATTTTGTTTTCCTTCTTATTTGAAACAAAAGCTACTCATATGGTAGGTGGTGATTTTACATACCGCAATTTAGGAAGTGGATTATTTGAAATTACTCTCACCATCAGAAGAGATTGTCAATATGGAGCTCCTGACGCTTTCTTCGATCCTAAAGCATCTATTTCCGTTTTCAATCAAGATGGAAGCCTTCTGAAAGAAATAGGAAGTAGGGGAGGATTTTTATTAGATTATGTGGGCAATGATACACTTCAGGAATCACTGGATGTAAAATGTGGAATATTAGGTTCTCCTGTTTGCGTGCATGAAGCAATTTATCGAGGCAGAATTTATCTTCCAAGACCTAAAGTAGATGAAACATTCATATTGGTTTATCAAAGATGTTGCAGAAATCAAACTCTTTTAAATATTGAAAATCCATTGGAAACCGGTAATACTTATATATTGGAAATAGATAGGTTTGCTTATGATAATAATAACTCAAGTCCGGCATTCAAAGATTGGCCTGATATATATATTTGTGCAGGAAGTGAATTGAATTTTGATCATTCTGCTTATGAAACAGATGGGGATTCTTTGGTTTATAAACTTTATACTCCTTCTTCAGGAGCTACTATAAATTACCCAATGCCTACTACTGAAAATGTGGAAAAATATACACCTTTTTATGCTACTGTTGATTGGGCTTCAGGATATAGTTTAGCTAATGTTCTCGGTGGAGCTGATCCATTAACTATTGATCCTGTAACTGGTATTTTGTCTGGAACACCTGAAACAGTAGGACAGTTTTTGGTGGGGGTAATGGTTGAAGAATACAGAGATGGAAAATTGATTTCAGTTGTTCGACGTGATTTTGAATATAATGTCAGACCATGCGAAGAACCTCCTGTTGCTGATTTCGATGTTACAAGCCCTATATGTGGTTCACCACCAAGTGACACTTTAAATATAGTAAATACAAGTCAGAATGCAGATTCATACAAGTGGTATGTTTATGTCCATAGTACTAAGGAATATTTTACTTATGATAATATTAAAGATTTGGATTTCATATATGTTTTACCTGATTCCAAAAAAGATACATTTGATATAACTCTCGATGCTTATGGTTCTATAGTGGATTGTTCAGATGTAATAACTAAACAAGTTATAGTAATAGAAGATCCTCTAAATGTGGATTTTGATTATGAGATAACAGAATGCTATGATGATCTTACTGATTCTTAATTTAGTTGATAAATTTGATGAGCTAAATACATTATATACTTATAAAAATAATGTTTGGACAATAATATCAGGTAATGATACTATAGTTGGTACAGCAAAAAATATAGATATCGCTATTCCTAAAAAAAGTGACTTCTCAATTTTACTTGAGGTATTTACTACTGAAGGTTGTGAAAACTCAATTTTAAAACAGGTAAATTATCCTATTGCAGAAATTACTTTTATTGCTAATCCTTTAGTGGCATGCGAAGGTGATCCAACTCATATTGTGGCAAATCCAAATTCCGATTGGACATATACTTGGGAACCTACTGAAGGTCTTACTTTTAATGGAAATGATTATTCAGATCCTGTATTTAGCTTAATGCATGACCAAATGTACTATGTTACAGTTACTGATGGTCTTTGTTATTATTATGATTCTGTCCAAGTTTTGGTTAAGCCCTATTTCGATATAACGATTGAAGGTCCTGATTATGTTTGTACGGATTCAGTTACATTATCAATATCTGGCATTTCACCAGATGATAGCATATCAATAGTGGAATGGTCAACTGATGAAGATTTCAATACTATAATTGCAACTGGGGAGACAGTAGATTTAAAACTTGATTCATTGGAAAATAAATTCTATGCCAGAATAAAACCAGGTACAGGATGCTCTTTGAATATTGCTGAAAAAACTGTTATAAATGCAAGTATTGATATTGATTATCAAAAAGAAATAACCTATTGCTATGGAAATTATACTATAATAGAATTAACAGATAATTCTCAATATGGAGCAAATGTTTTTGTTTGGGATGATAATCCAATTATTGTTGAAGGCAACAATTCGAACAAAATTTTAATTTATGCTGAAGAAGATGGGGAATATAATTTAGTATTTATGTTACAAACGAATATGGTTGTGAGTTGACAGATACAATTCATATTATAAGTGAGAATAATGGAACTGCAACAATAGGACAAGACGTTGATTGTGAATCATATAATGTCTGTTTTTCTATTGATGGAGTAGGGGATGTAACTGATGTACACTGGACTATTGTTGATAAGGATGGAAATGAAAATTATTTTGATTCTGAAAATCCTTGTTTTGATTTTGAACAATCAGGAAAATATACTGTAAGTGTGGAATTCAAAACCGCTGAGTGCGATGGTGTTTTATATATTGAAAAAGAAATAGATGTATTAGAATTATTAGATTTGAATGTTGAGTCAGATGATATAACTTATTGCACTAATTCTTCAGTTGTATTGACAGCTACTTTAAATACTGATGACCAGATTATTTGGCAGCTTGAAGATGGCACACAAATTGGAGTAGGGAGAGTATTGAATATTCACCTTCCGGAGATTTAGTAGTTTATGCTATTGCAACTGATGCTAATAACTGTTTCTGATACAGCTGAGATAAAACTTAATGAATATCTTTTCGATCTAAGTTTTGAAGATCTTGGTGTTGTATGTAAAGATGATACAATCACATTTACTCTAAATAATAATCTTAACACTAATTTGTCATATAATTGGCTGGGAGATAATATTTTATCAGGTGGTGATACTAATACTCCTGTGGTAGCAATAAATAATATCAGTGAATACAGTGTTGAAGTTACTGACAATGATTATGGATGCGATACTACATTAACATTTGAGATTGAATTAAGCGATATTGATGTTGACATTTATGCAGATACTTTAGAAGTTGTAATTACTAATAGTTTGACTATAGAAGTTTTAAATGTACCTGATAATTCAACTATTAACTGGAGTACAGGTAAAACAAATACAAAAAGCATAACAATTACTCCAGATTCTACCACTGATGATATAGTTAAGGAAGTGAGGACATATTGTGTAACAGTAACTGATGAATATGGTTGTTCTGATGAAGAATGTATTGAGATTACCATAATAAATCCTGCTTGCGATGAATCTGATATTTTTATCCCAAATGCATTTTCTCCTAATGGAGATGGACAAAATGATATTTTCATCCCTCGTAGTTTTTATATTACTACTATCGATATGGAAATATATGACAGATGGGGAGAACTTCTTTATAAAGCAAGTGGTGATGATACAATACATTGGGATGGAACTTATAAAAACAAAGAATTACCTCCTGATAGTTATACTTACAGAATACATGTAGTTTGTGACGATAAGGAAAATTGGACACATTCGAGCAATGTTTCAATAATAAAATAAATTTAAAAATAAATATCAATAAATTTAGGCATCTGTTAATTCGGATGCCTTTTTTTATTTATCAATTTTTAATCCTATTTAACATAATATATATTATGAGTTATTATTTTACATTAATTATTATTAATAATAATACAATAATTACAATATATATTATAAATTTGTAGTCTTAATAAAAAAACACAAAGTTAATGAAACGATTATTTATTATATCTCTGATATTATTCAGTAGTAATTTTTCTTTTAGTCAAAACTCTTTGTATTCAGCTATTGGTTTTTATAATCTTGAGAATTTATTTGACACCATAGATGCACCGGATATTATGGATGAAGAATTTACTCCTGATGGGAAAAAACTTTGGAATTCTGAAAAATATTATAAAAAATTGGAAAATCTCTCCTCAGTGATTTCAGATTTAGCCACTGATAAAGTTAAGGATGGTGTTGCTATATTGGGAATTGTGGAAATTGAAAACAGGAATGTTGTTGAGGATTTGATTAATATGCCAAAATTGAAGAGTAGAAATTATCAAATTATCCACTTTGAATCCAATGATCATAGAGGAATTGATATTGGAATCTTGTACCAATCCAAATACTTTACTCCTGAATTTGCTGAACCAGTCCCGGTAGATATTTATAATGGAGATGAAAAAATATTTACCAGAGATATACTTTATGTACGTGGAACTTACCTTGGTGAAAAGATGAATATTCTTGTAAATCACTGGCCATCGAGAGCCGGTGGAGAAGCTAAAACAGCTCCATGGCGTGCTGCAGCTGCAAGTAAATGCCGAGAAATTATCGACTCAATTTCTATTATCTACCCAAATTCCAATTTCATAGTTATGGGGGATTTAAATGATGACCCTACGAATCCAAGTATCAGGAAGTATTTATATTCAACTGGCAATTTAAAAAAAATAAAAGATAGTGAATTGTACAATCCTTTTGAATCATTTTATGACAAAGGTATTGGCACAACTGCTTACAGGGATGCATGGAGTCTTTTTGATCAAATTATAATAAATCAAAATTTAACAGACAAAAAAGGTCTTGATTTTTATAAAGCCTATGTATTCAATAAAGATTATTTGATTCAAAAAAAAGGTGATTATAAAGGATATCCACTCAGAACATTTGTTGGAAATGAATTCCTGAATGGATATAGTGACCACTTTCCTGTTTACATTTATCTTAAGAATAATAATTAATTTAATATTTCAAAAGCTCCGGTAATATTAAATAATTCATTCAGAGATGCTTTGGAATTGATGGAAAATTCTGAAAGTTCTCTTTTTATCACTGGACGAGCTGGTACAGGGAAGTCCACATTATTGAAATTATTCAAAACCACAACAAAAAAAAATGTGGTTGTACTTGCTCCAACAGGTGTTGCAGCATTGAATGTGGGTGGACAAACAATACATAGTTTTTTTAAATTCCCTCCGAGATTGTTGGAAAAATCTGGAATTAATAAATTAAAATACAGAAAGTTATATACCAAATTAGATATTATAGTTATCGATGAGATTTCGATGGTAAGAGCTGATATGCTGGATAATATCGATTATTTTTTGCAAGTAAATAGGGGCAACCCCCTACCCTTTGGAGGTGTAAAAATGATTTTCATAGGAGATTTGTATCAAATTCCGCCAGTAGTAAAACAGGGTTTTGAAATGCAATATCTCGCTGAAAGATACGAAACACCATATTTTTTCTCTTCTAATGTATTAAGTGACAGAGATTTCCCTTTAGAGCTTTTAGAACTTCATGAAATTTTCCGACAAGAGGATAAAATGTTTATTAACCTTCTGGAATCTATCAGAACAAATGATGTGGATTTTGATATTTTGGAACAATTAAACTCCAGGCATATTATTGATTATACATTGGATGATGGCTATATAATATTAAGCAGTAGAAATAATCAGGTAAATAAAATCAATAAAGATAAAATAGATGCTCTCCCCTACTCCAATATATATTATCAGGCTGAAATAACAGGAGAATTTCCTGAATCTATTTTCCCTACTGATGCAATATTGACATTGAAAGAAGGAGCTCAAGTGATGTTCATAAGAAATGATACTGAAAAGAATTACGTCAATGGAACCATAGGAACAATCAAATCTCTTACTCCGGATAAAATAATGGTAGAAATAGCTTCAAAAAATGAAACTAAAACTATCGAAGTAGCTAAAGAAACCTGGGATAACATAAAATATAGTTTTGACGATAAAGATTCAATATCTGAAGATATAGTAGGTACATTTAAGCAATATCCATTGAAACTGGCATGGGCTATTACTATTCATAAAAGCCAGGGAAAAACTTTTGATAATGTAATAATAGATATGAGTGCAGGAGCATTTACCCACGGTATGACTTATGTCGCTCTTAGCAGATGTACTTCTTTGGAAGGCATAATATTGAAGGCTCCTTTGAAACCATCTGATATCATCGTGGATGAAAATATTGTAAGTTATCTTGAGACTATGAGAAGATATTGATATTTATTACTTCAAGAAATATCCACTGAAAGCAAATGGTAATAGATTTTTTACACTTTCGAAACTTATAACTTTCCCTTTTGAATCTATTAGCATAATCTCAATATCGTTCTGATATCTTGTTTCATATTCAAGAATAACTTGCCTGCAAGCACCACATGGGGCAAGTATTATATCATTTTCAGGTCTGTTTTCAACTGCATTATCATAATTTTTTGTTACTACAACTATCTTTTTGACCTTTTTATCGGGATAATTAGCTCCGGCATTGAAAAGTGCTACCCTTTCAGCACACATTGAAAGTCCATAGGAAGCATTTTCTTGATTACTACCTCCGATTATATTCCCATCATCGAGTAAAAGAGCTGCACCAACATGAAAATTGGAATATGGAGCATAAGCTTCATTCATTTTTTCAAAAGCCAATTTAAACATTGCCTGATCAGTCTCATTTAAGTCTTCAATTGAATTGCAAACTTTATACTTGTCCTTCAATATTTTTTTTTGCTTCATTGTATTTAGTTTTAATTGTGTTGTTTGCTGTAAGATTAATAATATCAAAAATTACGCCAATATAATGATTTATTTGTATTTAAGCAATAGTTATTGAATAATATGACTGCTATTGTAAAATAATTGACCTATAATTTCATTACATTGATTTTGTATTTGATATGAAGTAAATTTAAAAATGCTATTTTTGCATATTAACAATGTACTTATTGAAAACTTTAGTTGCAGATTGAAAAACATAATTACATATTTAAGGGAATTTCATGCTAATAGTGGCACCTGGGTTTTTGCTGCTACAGCACTCAATAAAACTGTAATGTTTTTGATTAAAGTTTTTGTGCTGGTATATGTTGAAAAAGAGATTTATGGTCAATTAACATATGCCAATACCATTATAATGTTTATTATTCCATTTGTTGGATTTGGTTCACCGATAGGATTATTGAGATTTGGGTCGATTACTTCTAATAAAAATGAACAGAAGAGAATTGAAAATTATACTTTTTCTATGGGGATTATCAATACCATATTGTTGATTCTTATGGTTTTACCATTTTTCAATTTACTTTCAAAAGGTGACAATACAGTATTTTTCTTTCTATGTATTTTATTGATTAGGGTAATTTCACTATTTTTATATTCTCATCAGACTTCAAAGCTTAGAGTGGAGTTCAACAACAAGGAATTCGGACAATACGATATGATAAATAGCCTGTTACTTTTTGCATTAGGATTTTTAATGACTTATTATTTTCATTCTACGGGGTATTTATTGGCATTGGGATTAGCACCATTATTTGCTTACATCGGATATGGAATGATAAAGGGGTTTCCTTCATGGCAGTTTAATTTTAATTTTGATTTCAAAAAGAAAGATTTTTGGAGTTATTCATTATTCAGCAGTTTTTCCACCATAGTTTCGCAAATGGTTTTCTTAGTCGATATTTTTTTAATAGGAAATATATTGAACAATGAAGCTGTAGCCGAATACAATGCTGCTGGATTAATACCATTGAATATTTTGATGTTGCCTGTTATATTTATGCAGACTGATTTTGCAAAAATAGCTCATAACTATAAAAATAAGAGATATCTTAAAAGCTACTACAAAAAATATTTATCACTATTTGTTCCCTTATCTGTAATCATACTTTTTCTTGGTTTTTTCTTTGGTGAACAAATGTTTAGTTTGCTAGGTAAAGATTATCACCCTTATAATCTTTTTATGTATCTCTTATTTGCAGTCAGCATTTCAATACTATTCAGGGTTCCACTTGGAAATATGATTTCAGCTTTCGGAAAAGCTCGATTTAATACTATAAGTGCTATAATAACTCTTGTGGTGGCAATAGTACTCAATCTCATATTCATAGACAAATATGGACTTACTGGAGCTGCCTGGGCTACATGCATAAGTCTGATACTTAGTAGTATATTGAATTTAGCTTATTTTATTTGGTACATAAAATATGAATGTGAATAAAAACTGCACATATTGTTTATTTCACTGATGGCTCCCATCGAGGATTGACCCATTCAATGGTGATTTTGTGAAACGACATGCCAAAGCTGTAAGTAAAATTCACAAAGTTACCGTATTGCATGTAGCTGGAGATGATATCTCTACAAAATTTGAAATTGTGCAAAATGTTGAATCCGAAGAATATTCTGAGGTGATTGTATATTTTAAAAAACACAAGTGGAGTATTATCAACTTTATCAGAAAATAAGAGCTTATTATATTGGCAATCTAAAATAAAAGACTATAACTTAATTCATCCAATGTCATATATTATAATTTATTTTGGGCTCTTTTAAAAAGGATATTTGATGGGAAAAAATATGTTATTACTGAACATTCTACAATTTATTATAGCAAATTAAAATATTGGAAAAAGTTATTTTACAGACTTATATCGAGGTTTAGTGAAGCTATATTGCCAGTGAGCAGGAGATTGCAGAAAGCAATGGAAGAAAATGGTATTAAGGGAGATTTCTATATAATACCCAATGTTGTAGATACAAAATTATTCACTCCCAAAGATAATATTAAAAACGATAAAACAATATTTTTACATCTTTCAATGCTATTGGACGACCATAAGAATATTTCAGGACAATTGGAGGCAGCTAAAATTCTAAATGATTCCTGCTATGAGTTTGAATATTTAATCGGTGGCAATGGTGATAACACAATGATATTAGATTTTATTGAGAAAAATGATTTACAGAACACAATAAAGACATTTGGTGCATTATCTCATTCTGAGGTAGCGAAAATCATGAGGGATGCTGATGCATTTATATTATTTAGCAATAGAGAAAATCAACCTTGTGTAATCATCGAATCATTCTCTGCCGGCACTCCGGTCATAGCAACTGATGTGGGAGGAGTAATTGAATATTTCCCTGTTGGATTCGGGGAATTAATATCAGCTAAAGATATTGACAGTCTTATTGAAAAAATGAAGGATATCATCGATGGCAAAAGCTATGAATCACCCGAAAAAATGCACCAATATGTTGAAGATAATTTTTCTGAAATTGTAATTGCTAATCAATTCAATGATATTTATCAAAAAATGATTTAAAATTATGAGAGGATTATCAGGTGCTAACAAATTACTTAAAAACTTGGAACTTTCCTTTGATACTTTTTCCTTCAAACGAAATACAAATGATAAATTCTCTAATGACAAGATATTTTTAGATACTACGGATATTATACTTGGCTTTGACGGTGTAGTACTTAACAAGAAGGAATTGATGTCATTGAATGGTATTGCAGAATGGCAAGATTTTTTTCTCAATGCAAAAAAACCGGAAGATTTCGTAAATGATATTAAAGGAATATTTCACGGTTTTATATTCTATAAGAAAGAGAGGGTTTTATATCTTTTTAATGACCCTTATGGATTGAAAAACTTCAGTATTTATAATTTGAAAAATACTTTTATATTCAGTTATGATGATATTTCATTGATAGATATTCTGAAGGAAAATGGTTATGAACTTGAAATAAATACTCCTGCTCTTTACTCTTTTATATCTTATGGCTTTTTAACTTCAAAAATCAGCTGGGTACATAATGGATTCAGGATGGAACCAGGAAGTATATTGAAATTCCATAACGGGAATATCTCTACCCGAAGTTATATAAAATTCATATCAAACCCTAATACAGGTATAAATAAGGAAAAAGCTTCATCACAATTGGAAGAACTATTCAAGAATGCAGTAAAACTTCAATTTGATAAAGATAAGGAATATAATTATACTCATTTTACTACATTGAGTGGTGGTTTGGACAGTAGAGTTACGACGCTCATGGCTTATGAAAATAAATATACCGATCTGCACAGTTTTACATGCAGTCAAAGTGGATATGATGATGAATTGATAGCAAGAGAAATAGCAAATGAGTATAAAATCCCAAATTACTTCTATCCACTGGATGATTTTAATCATCTTTTTGACATCCCTTCTGTCAATGAAAAAATTGGGGGAACTGCTATTTATTCAGGTCCGGCTCATGTAATATTTGGTATTGAGAAATTTTGGAAAAATGATTAT
>JAWKLW010000014.1:0-76665 GCA_041392555.1 Saprospiraceae bacterium
ATCTAGTTCAATATTACCTCTAACATATTGATCATTAAAATCAAGAATAATTAATTTTAATTGTAATTCAACATCAGAAACTATTTGTGGATTATCATTGCAATATTTAAATAATTCCCTATTTTTAATGCTATCAATCCAATCCAGTTCACATATTAATTCAGCATTTTTTGCTGATGAAAAATCAAAGTAATCCGTTATTAAATTATCCAAATTTAATTTATGAAGGATGTCGATTGAAGTTGCTATAAATTTAGGCTCAATTGGACAATGCAAGTCTATCAAACTATCAATTTGCAATTTTGCTAAATTATATTGCTCTAAAATATCATTAATTAATATTTCATTTTTTAAGTACCAGATATCATCGGTATCCTGATAGTAAACTTTTTGACTGTTTTGACCTAAACATGAATTTATAATAGAAACAAACATTAATATAACAATATTAATCAGGTATCTTAACGTATTACATATTTTCCCATTCATTATTGTAAGGATTATAATTACATTTTAATGGCTTTGAATATATTTCTTTACTATCCATAATATATACTCTACAATCAGGACAAATATAGCGAAACTCGCAGTCCCGGCACACTTCTATATCATCTTTTTTGTGATTCCAGTATTTTTTGAATTCGGGATGATCGAGTGCTTAGAACAGACATTTATTAAAATACTGGTCAATCATTTCCAAAACTGTTTAATCTTGTCAATATTTGTTGTTTCATTTCATTGCTATCTTCTATTAGTGGTATTGGATTTCTATAATCAAATTGTAATTCACAAAGTCCAATTGAAAGCCTGTTTTTATTAATTTCTTCTAAATTAAAGCCTTCAAGAGATTGATAATAATTCCATGTATAAAGTGTACCATATTTCATTTTTTCGTTTTTTATCAAAGAATTTCTATCATAAATACAGGCATAATCATAAGGTGTAATCACATTTTCTTTAAGCATTTTTTCTATTAAGTTTAAATCACACATTTTTTTAAAATTCTCATTATAACTTGCTTGATGTATTAAAATAATAAGTATTGCAAATTTACTTTGGAGTTTTAATTTATTTCCTTCTAACTCAGAAAGCATCAAATCCATCATATCTGAAAAAATATATTGAGAGTCCAATATTCCAACAATATTAAAATCTAAATTAATCCTAAAATATTGGTCCACCGATAGTAGTGAAGAGATTTTATCTTCCATTTCAAAATCGGTTGTTTTAATTATATTTCCAATTTCATTATAAAATATACTATCCAGTCTCATAAATATTTCATCCCTTTCATTTTCAGAAATACTTAAATTATAAAACTGATGTTTATATTCATTTTTATAAAAATTGGCTATTAATTTTTTAGCCCATAAATCCATATATTCAAAATTGCGGACTTTATAATTGGCAAGAACTGCATAGGAGATATTGGGAGGATAACTGTAATTAATATTTTCATTGAATATTTCTGAGCTTTTTTCATATTCTTCTAAGGAGACTAAAGTATTTGCATATTCAACTTCAATATTGGGTTTAAGATTTTGTGCTTCTACTACAAAACAAAACCAACTAATAAATACTATTATAAATACTAATTTATTCAAATAATATGAATGTAACTTTTCTTGATTTTTCATCTGATAATTCATTTTGAAACTTCATTAATTCTCCATTTCCGATTGATATTAACCTTTTTGGATCAATTTTCTTATTTTTAAGTTCACTTTTAATGAAATCTGCTCTTTTTTGAGATAATATTTTATTGTAGTCATCAGATCCTTTGGGGTCCGTGTATCCATAAATAAACAATTGAAAATCTGAATTTTGATTCATGATATTGACAATGTTTTCAATTATTTTATTTGATTGTTTCGAATTTGTTTCCGACTTATCAAAATCAAAATAAATATCTTCTATTTTAATATCTGATTGTTTTAATTCCTGAATTAATATATTATCCAATATTACTTTATCAGCACAATAGTTTTTATCTGTTTTTTCTACATCCTTTAAAATACCATTTTCAAAGATTTTTACTTCAGATCTAAATCCTGTATTCTTTTTGGGTAACAACACGGTATCTTCTGCAAACATTCCAAAATACAAATATTTGGTGGAATCTGTCAAAAATACTATTCCATTCATTAATTCCATTTCAAATTCAGAGGTAACCGGAAACATTATTGTAGGTTCTGATAGTGGCTTTAGATTATCACGAATTATTTTCTTTGGAGAAAATTTAACCCCATATTTTTGCGGTTTATATTCATGTGTTTTCATATTACCTAACATAAAACTGATTTTATAATATCTGTCATTTGGTAATGATTTTGGCAATATCAATTCCAGATAATGATAATCTTTTTGTTTAATTGAGTTGAGCCAAACCGGCACCTGATAAATAAATACTCTTCCTACGTCGAATCTACCATATTCAACTAATTTATAACTATGATTTCCATAATAAAAATAGTTTTTATCACTCGGTAAGGAATTCATAAATATTCCATCATTATTTTTAATGAATTTTAATCCAGAACCATCACTTTTTTCTTTAATGTCAAAGTTTTCAAAATCGAAATTATATTTTGAAGGATTTTGGCAATAGATATAGCTATTAATAAAAATTATTATTATACCTATATTAAGAATATAATTCTTCATTAATTTCATTTAAAATATTTTCATTAATTATTAAATTTCCATCTTGGATGATTATCCCACAATCATGTAATTTTAAATATCCTTTTTCAATATTCCACTTTGATATAAACGGATTGTATGGACATTCATTTTTTCTTTGATATTTTTTCTTTGATACTTTTATAAGTTCGCCTTCATCAAAGCACATATATCTGTATTCACATTTATCGCAAATTAGTATATCATTTTTTGTAACATTCCAAAACTCAATCACTTTTTTATTTTGCAATAATTCTTCAATATTATTTTCAAATATATTTCCAATATTTTCAGGAAAACCAAATGATAAAAAAATATCACCTTTAAAATCTATAAAAAGTTTATTATTTAATCCATAATTATAATTTAAGGATTCATAAAAACTACTAGAACCTACTCTAAAGTAATTTAAATCGATATAAGTTTTTCCAAAATTTAACTTTTCTTTAATTGATAATAAAACAGGTTTTGATTCTATCGTAGCAAAAATTTCATCCCGAAAGGCATTATATAAAATAATGGATCTAATTTTAGGATTATCTGTTAGAATTTTGTATCCATCCGACTAACTCCATCTATGAAAAATATAAGAGAATGCTGATCTTTGCAAAAAAAAGAATATGGACAAATATGAGAGACTGCGAGATCGGTACGAGAATTCTGGGAAAACGAAACGGGCATTTGCCAAAGAATCAGGAATATCAGTTAGCAAATTATATTATTGGCTTAAGAAAACAGATACTCGAAAATCAGTAGGCGACTTTGTAAATATGGAAATAGTGCGAACAGCAGAATCAGGAATAATAAAGATACACACGACACAAGGAGTCACAATAGAGATTCCGGTATGATCTGCCTGACTGAACAACACAGATATTATATGTACACGATACCTGTAGATATGCGCAATGGATTTGATGGGTTGAGTGGAATAATAAGGATGAAGATAGGAAAAGATCCAATGGATGAAAGCGTGTATATATTTATAAACAAAAGGCGGGATAAGATGAAAATGCTGGTATGGGAATATGGAGGCTACATGATATATTACAAAAGATTGGAGCGAGGTACATTTGAAATACCCAAAACAGAAAGCCAAAATCATAAGATAGAGATGACATTTGAAAGGCTGATAATGCTGATAAAAGGAATGAAAATAATCAGAAAAAAAAGATACGAAAAGCTTGCATAGATTAAATAAAAATTGTATCTTTATGGCATGGATTATGAGAAAGTTATAGCGGAAAGAGACTCATTGCAGCAAGAAAATATTTATCTAAGAAAAGAGATAGAACAACTAAAAAGACTAATATTTGGTTCCAGACAAGAGAGATATGTGCCACAGGAAGCAGACAGTATTCAATTGAGTCTGTTTGATGAAGAAACAAAACCTCAAGTATCAATACCTGAAAAAGAAAAGATAAGCTACGAAAGAAACAAACCTGTCAAAAAACATCCAGGAAGAAATGAGATACCTGAACATTTTGAGGTAGAAGAAATAGTGATAGAACCTGAGGGAGATGTTACAGGAATGGTAAAGGTGGGAGAACAGATAACAGAGTATGTGGAATACGTATCAGCCTCAATAAAAAAGATAAGACTTATAAGACCGACATATGCCCCCAAAGAAGGAGAAGGCAGTTTTGTAATAGCAGAGTTACCAAGTCGTGCATTGCCAAAGAGCATAGCAGGAGAGGGATTGTTGACATACATGATAATAAGGAAATTTATAGAACATATGCCCTTCTACAGGCAGATACAATCGATAAAAAGAGAATATGAATGGGAAATACCATCAAGTACGATCAATGATTGGTTTGCAGCGGTATGTACATTATTAGAACCCCTGTATAAATTATTGAAGGAAAAAGTATTGGAGAGTGGATATTTGCAGGTAGATGAATCACCAATAAAAGTACAGGATGCAGATAAAAAAGGAGCCACACATCGTGGATATCAATGGGTGTATCATAGCCCTGAAGAGAAGTTAGTATATTTTGATTATCGCAAAGGCCGGGGAGAAAACGGTCCAAAAGAAATATTGGAAAAATATGAAGGACTGTTGCAATGCGACGGATACAAAGTATATGATAAAATAGTAAAGAGAAAAAAGATAATACACTTAGCAGGCTGTATGGCACATATGAGAAGGAAATATTACGAAGCCAAAGACAGCGACAAAGAAATGTCAGACTATGCACTTAGCATATTCAATAGAATATACCAATTTGAATCACAGTTCAAAGGTCTTGATCCGAAAGAAAGAAAGGGTCAAAGAATTAAATCGATACTACCACTGTTAGAAGAATTGAAGAAATGGGTTGATGAAAACCAAAATAAAGTATTGCCGAAAAGTCCAATAGGCAAAGCAATGAATTATACAATACTACAGTGGTCGAAGATCATGAGGATATTTGAAGATGGCAGGTTTGAATTAGATAATAATCTGATAGAAAATAAAATCAGACCCTTAGCATTGGGAAGGAAAAATTACCTCTTTGCAGGATCTCATGATGGTGCCAGTAGGATTGCTATGATGTACAGTTTCATGGGCAGTTGCACAGCTAACGGTGTGAATCCATCCCACTGGTTAAAATCAACACTACAAAAAATCAATGACACGAAGTTGACCGAATTAGCTTCCCTATTACCTAATAAATTTTAGGATGTATTTGCTCGGATGGATACGATTAAATTTAAATTTCATAATATCAAATTTTTATAAATAAATTTTTCTCTCCTCTCTTTTCAACACCGTCACGATCAGAGGAAAGGGGAGGGTTCAGGAATCTCCCTTTTGAAACGCTTCGGGAGCAAATATATGTTCTACCTGTCCGAAAAATTCGGACAACGACCATTTTTGAAATTTTTTTCCCTCCTTTGATTTTTTCTTTTTCTACAAATCCTATAGCCAGTACTTTTTCTGTCGTATAATAATAGGTTTTTCTGTGTGCATTGTATTCTATTTCTGCTCCCATATTTCCCATTGTTTCAAGCATCTCATACAGTGTGCTTCTCGATATTCCAAGTCTGTTAGCAAGTTCTTCACTCGTTCCGGTGCTTTTCATTCTTAAAAGTTGATCCATTCTTTCTATCAAAGTAATTTTTTCAAAAAAATTCATCTTTAGTTTTTAGTTATTGGGTTATTGAATTTATTGAGTGACTGAATTATTGATTGACTGAGTTATTGAATTACCAATGCTTAAATGATTAAATGCGAAAATGATTAAATTATTTTAGCATTTTTAGCATTCATTCATTTTAGGATTGTTACCTGTTCTTCGTCAGGTTCAGGAATTTATCCAAAATCTTTCCAATAGTGTTCTTTCTTTTGTTATTATCAGTGCTTCTCCGCTCATATTTGGTTTATATTTTAGTGTTTTATTATAGTTTGTTATTAAAGTATCTGACAGATTGAATGTGAGTTCGTAGTAGAGATTGTTTTCATTGTCGGGTGTTGGTAACAATGCGATGTTATCTACATTGGATTCTATCACTCCGAATTCTTTGTAGGGATATGCATCAGATCTGATTATCACTCTGGCTCACCCAATTCTATTTTCCCGTACCCGCTGATCGGGGTTAAAGCTCTGGCAATTTTGTGGTTGTCGGGTATTTTTTGAATTTTCCGGTATTAGCATGCCACACAATATTGTATTTTGATTTCAAAACTGATCATAGTGAGTTTCCGACATCTTTAATGCCCTCTATCGGTGAAATAATATAATATTTTTCTTCCATCTTCTGTTCATTTTCTATCACTACTGTCAATTTTCCTATATCGTTTAGATACGACGATACTGACTGATGTGTTTGTTCAGTGAGTTCTATTTTCTGTGTTGAGTTGTTCTATTCTGATGTTGTTATTGATTATTCCTGACCTCATGCTTTCGAGATTTCGCTGATAAACGAGAAATTCGGCTTCGATTTTCCAGTTCTTGATCGCTTATCACATTTTGAGTATGTAGCGTTTTATTTCTTTTTTGTATTCTTTCTCTTTGATATCCTCATTTTGATATATTCCCACTTCTTTATCCTGTATCTGTGTCAATCTTCTTGTTCTCATTATCTCACTATCCAGAGATTTTATTTTTTGAAACACAAGGCTTTGTCGCAGCAGATTTTGGAATTCTCTGAACTTTTGTGCCAATGATGTTACATTCCCGTTTAATTCCCCTGTTTGCAGATTTTCAGGAAATAATAGATTCAAATAATCCGGTATAAAATCTATGGTTTTGTATTCCCTAATAAAATCCTCTACTTTCTTAATATCATCAGGTTTCGCATCATTTTCAATATAAATCAGAGTGTCATTTTTATTCACGGTATCTTTATCCACAACATAAATATCCGCTATCTTACCCGCTGCATTACTCACCAGATCGACAGGTGGATTTTGTGTAGTTATGATCACCGGTGCCGATAGTTTATCAGGATACGATATCAGATAGCTCATTATCAATCCCACCACTACAACCAATGCAATAACAGTTATTCCCGAACGCACTATCCAGGAAGGCGCATTTCCTATGAGGTCGTTGATCTCGTGGGGTTGTGTAATTGTGGGTTCTATGGTTTCGATGTATTCCGGCATCTTTTTAGTTATTTAATTAATGAGTTATTGAGCTTGTCCGTCCACTGACGGATTATTGAGTTATTGAGTTACTGAGTTATTGAGTTACTGAGTTACTGAGTCATTCAATCAATCAATCATTCACTCATTCATTCATTGTCCAAGTTCCAGCTGATTCTTCACCAACGTAAAATAAGCACCCTGCGCTGCTACAAGCTCTTTATGATTTCCTCGTTCTACTATTTCTCCATTTTCAAGTACAACTATCTGATTTGAATTTTTGACGGTGCTAAGCCTGTGAGCCACAACTATTACGGTTTTATTTTTAAAAAATTCATTAAGATTCTCCATTATAACTTTTTCGTTATTGGCATCAAGTGCATTTGTAGCTTCATCGAAAAAGATAAATTCAGGATCTTTATACACTGCTCTCGCTATAAGTAGCCTTTGTTTTTGCCCCTGACTTATTCCATTTCCTTTTGCCCCTATCTTTGTATTAAATCCCAGAGGAAGGGAGTTGATAAAATCCATGATATTGGATGTATTAGCAGACTTTATCAGTTTTAGGAAATCAACACTATCTGAACTTTCTGCAATATTATTACCAATGGTATCGGAAAAAATATATCCATCCTGCATCACTACTCCACATTGATCTCTCCAAATCTTTCGATAAATAGTCTCAAAAGGAATATCTCCGACCTTTATCATGCCTGAAACAGGTTTATAAAATCCGAGCAATAATTTTATCAAAGTTGTTTTTCCGCTTCCGCTTGTACCGACTATGGCAGTGACTTTCCCTCTTGGAATTGTGAGATTTATATCTTGCAATACTTTGTGGTTGATTGGTGTATAACTAAAGCTAAGGTTTTCAATAACAATATCTCCTTGCGGTATTACATTTGATCTTACAATCTCGTTTTGTTCTTCATTAGTTTGATTATGTACTTCCGCCAATCTTTCAAGACTGATACTTGCATCCTGAGCTGATCTGATAAATCCTATCAATTGCTGCAATGGGCTGTTTAATTGTCCTATAATATATTGTACTGCCAGCATCATACCGAGTGTCATTTTACCTTCAAGAACCAATTTGGCAGCAAGAAAAGTGATAAGGATGTCTTTGAGTTGATTGATAAACAATCCTCCTGCATCCTGATACTGGCTGATAGTCAGGGATTTCATTTGAACTCTGAACAATTTCGCCTGAATATTAGCCCATTTCCATCTTCTTTTTTGTTCACTTCCCTGTAGTTTTATTTCAGGCATTCCCTGTATTATCTCTATTAGTGAATCCTGATTGTCAGACATCTGCTGGAATGCCAGATAATCAATTTCCTTTCTACGCTTGGGAAAAATACTGTATCCCATATTACATACAGCAGTGCAGCTAATATAAATATCAGGAATATTTTTACCGAATATATTGCAAAGTACTACTCCGAAAATTATTATATTCACGACTGAAAGCTTTAGGAATGACAGACTGGAATTGGTCAGAAAAGTCTGGATACGATTGTGATCTCCAATTCTTTGCATAAGGTCTCGGTGTTTTTAGAATCGAAAAATCCAAGAGGCAATTTCATCAATTTTATTAGGAAATCTGAAATCAATCCGACATTTATTCTAATGGAAATGTGTAAAAGGATCCCAACGAGATAAATCTTACTATAAAGCCACTGACAAATAACATTAGCTGCCTATTAAAACAAGATTAATAAAATTCAGATTTTGGGTATCAATACCAACATCGACAAGACTTTGTGTGAAAAGGAAATATCGGTGAAAATACAGATCCAAGCAGTAAACCCAATATCAGCTGAACAAACATCTTTTGAGAACAAGGAGTATTCTCAACAAAAACTAATGGTGTTCAATTTTGTATCTGCTTCATCATCAGTTTTATTAAAATTTATCCCTTTTCAAGCAAAAGAGCAATTCCATTTTCAACGTCAAACAGCCATGATTTCTTGGAAATCTTCATGTTAGGATTTGTATTTCCCATCGGCAGGGTCGGCAATCCATACATATTGCATTGATTCGATGAACAACTAAAAATGATTCTGATTCAATGTACTATCAATGAGAGTTGGTGCATTCATTAAGCAAATGGTTCATCTTTTTTACCTGAAAAGGGTATTTTCAACTTGATGTACAAAATCCTATATTTTCAGCAGCTTCGCTAATTCCTTTCAGGCTGACTCCTTCTCTGTCGATATAGCATTTTCTCTCAGAAATTGAAGAGAATAAACTTTTATAATGCTTTGCTATCATACACACATGCAGTGGGCTCACCAGTCCATTGCATCAGTTGTTTGTAATATGGGAATGGTTTTAAGGACATTTCTCTTTATTAATTAATGAGTTATTAAGTTATTCAATCAATCATTCATTCAATCTGTCATTCATTCACTCTATCATTACTTTAGGGTTAGAACGCAAAAATAAAATAAATATGGGCATATTTGCCTAAAGAATTGAATTTTAACATAATTATTTTTACTCTGTGAAGCAATTAAGACACGAACAGGGTATAAAAGAATTTGGAATTAACCTGCGAAAGATCAGGGAAAGTAAAGGTTTTACTCAAGAAATGCTTGCAAATAAAGCAGATATCGAAATAAGCCAAATCAGTAGAATAGAAAGAGGAATTATCAATACAAGTATTAGTCAGATAATAAATATAGCAAATGCTCTTGGAATTCATCCTAAGGAGTTGTTTGAAATTGAAGTTGGGGAGTAGGTAGTGAGTTAATGAGTTATTCAATCAATCATTCATTCAATCACTCTATCATCAATTCACTCAATCATTGCTTCACCAGTTCCTCCATCCCATAATACTTTATAGCTGCCTCCTTCAGCGGATTAGTGCTCCACTCCGACCACTCACCTGTATAGGGATCATAGCCACATTTCAGGGGCTTGCTGTATTCATTTTGCGGGTCTTCGAGATAGGCTCTGCAGTCGGTGCAGATATAACGAAACTCGCAATCACGGCACACTTCTATATCATCTTTTTTGTGATTCCAATATTTTTTGAAGTCGGGATGATCGAGTGCTTCCAGTAGAGTAGTGTCTTTAATATTGCCGAATGACTGTGGCATTGAGGGACAGTTTCGGATATTACCATCGGCATCGATGGAGATTTTGCGGTTGAGGCAGGTGTTGTGGTGGTGGGCTTCTGAGAAAAATTCAATATTTGGAGAAAATAAAATCGGATGATTATTTCCACATTGGTTAATATTTTTAAATTTTTGTTTTGTTGAAATTAAAGTTCCAACACCAATATCTCCTTCATTATATAATATTTTATTATCGGGACTGCTGTATAGTAAAATAGAATAGATTTTTTTATTTTCATTTAGTAATAATATTGAATCTTGTATGTTTTCGTAAGAATAATTTAAAATTATTTCTGATGAAATTATATTACTTTCCAGAATCTTCTTTGATATGGATTTAAAATATGAGATTTGTATATTATCAAAACATCTAAATTGAATATATCTACAACCTATTGATTCAAGTTGTTCTAAAATAAATGAAATATTTATTTCGGTGGTCATCAAATCAATAAGACAATTGGTAATTTTAGCAGGGAAATCCCATTCTAAATTTATTTTTGGAAAGAATTTTAATTCTTTTTTAGTATCAGAATAAAATACTAATTCATGTTTTTCTAATAAGTCTATATATTCATTTAAAATCTTAAAATCATCAAAATCTAAATTTTTATTCAAAGAAATCAAATTAATATAAGAATTGTTTAAAAATAAATCATATAAACTATTTGGAATAAAAACATATTTACTCCTTTGACTATCACAAATTATAGACCTATATATTCCTTTGACAATAAAACAATTTGAATATAATCTTAAGTATTTTTTTCTATTCATCTATTCTATTAATATCGATTATTTTTGAAAATGGTTTATAAAATGGCCTTGTCAATGAAATTAAAATACTACTCCTATAAAATTTTACATATTCAATATTTTTCTTTTTAGAGATTTCCCATTCTCGAGAAAGAAAAGGATATTTTTCAGGATTTTTCTTTATTTTCTTTTCAAAATTAACCTTTACTTCATTTTCTTTATTATTTAACATTACTTAAATTTTTAGCTATTTCTCGTTCCATAAAATAATTGCAGTAATAACTTAACCATTGGAATTGGCCGACTGGATTTACTTCCAAAAAAACAAATTCATTTTGTGGAGTATAGATAATATCTAATGAGCCACTATTAATGTTAAGATCTTCCATTAATTTCTTCAATTTTTTTTCAATTTTTTTTGGCAAATTAAAAGGAATTATCCTATTTGGCCGTTCATAATCATAATCTCTAAAATCAATTTTAGTTTTTTCATTTTCCTGGCTAAATATTGCCATTGAATAGAAATTTCCTTTTAAATAAAAAGATCTGATTTCAAAAAGTTTATCTACATACTTTTGAAAAAAACTTGGTAAAAATTTTTGAGGAAAATTGACTATAATATCTTTTGTTATTAAATGTGTTTTTGTAGCAAAATAAAATGTATTTTGATTTTCATAAAACTCAACTATAGGATATTGTATTGGTTTTGAAATAATTCTTTTATGTTTTTTCAAAAAATCATTTACATGTTCTATTGAATTTGTAACTAAAGTATCAGGTATAATAATAGAGTGTTTCCGACAATAATTTAACATTTTCAACTTATCAACTTTGTTGTCAGAATATTTGTTAATTCCATTTTTAAACTGGATATTGTGAACAAAATCCAATATTGTAGTTAAATTATCTTTAGCAATTTTTTTTTCAAATTCACTTGAGGTGGCATCTAAGAGAAAATTGTCAAATGAGTAGCGGCCTCTTCGATACCAATAATGATCTGATTCTGTTATGTTTAATCCATTTATTGAAATTGTCATAACATCATTATTTGAAAGTTTAAGTGTTATATCTTTTATTTGATGTTCATCAAATAACTTAACTATTTCTATATCAGGTTTCAAATAATGCAACCAACTAATAATACTATCTGTACTCATATCAAAAGAGTCTGATTGTACGATTAAATTTTCCATTTAAAATAAATTTAAAAAACAAACAAAACCATATTTTTTCTCATATTCTTTCATTGATTCATCTACTTCAATTGGAGGAACAAACCATTTCTCTCTAATTTTATTTATTCTTTTTCTATCAAAATAAATTAAATCATATCTACAATAGGGATTAAGCATGAAAAGACCTTCATTAATATTATAGTTTTTATATTCAATAAATGTTTTTTTTCTCGAACAAAACATATTATCATAAAACACTCCTATCAATCTTGGATGTATTTCTCCTTTCTTCAATGATTCCAAAAATATATCTTCCAATTCGCAAAAAGAATTAGGATTGTGGTATAGAAAAGGATTTATATTTGTTTGAAATATTTTATCTCTATTAAATTTAACAACATGTTCGTATTCATTATTTAATTTTTTTTTAAAATTTAAATCAAGTTCTGGTTTTCCAATTTCCGCGAAAATATCTTCACAATCAATTCCAATAGTTTTATCTCCTGGAAAACCGTATTTGAAAATTTCTTGTTTTAATATCCCCAATTTATGTAAATGATATGTTTCATAGTCAGTTATTGTTTTATATTTTTGATCGTCTAAATACAAATCATATATGAAAAGTAAATATGAGAAGTTAATTTTTGATAAATATTCTTTCCTATAGCTCAAAAATTCATTTTTCAATTCTTCATCATTTAACAAAGAATCTATTATTGGATTGAATAATTTGATTTCTTTCAAATAATCAAGTTTCAAACCATATTTAAAAGCTTGGATTATATATTTTTTATATTCTTTTCCTTCAAAATAAGCGATTTCAGAAGCAATTACTAAATCTCTAACAAATACAAAATCATAATTGTGAAATGCTTTGTCATAATTGTGAAAACAACTATCTATATTGTGTTCAATGAAATAATAATATTCAGCTCTATTAATTAATTTATAATAGTTTCTATAATCATCATTTTGAGCTTGAAAATTCTGCAAGAACATTAAGTTTATTACCATTATTACTATTCCTATTCTCATTTGGCATATGATAAAAAGGGGCGGTAAATCACCCCATTTTATTGTTTTAATACCTTACTTTATTTAATTAAGCTAAGTATATGAATTAACTAATTCTTTTAATCTCTCGAATAATCAAAACCCTTATCATCTCCTACTGGTACATCTTTAGTATTCCAATCACATGTATCTGTACCACTTGTTCCATCACTACTTTTATATGTTGAAGGTGTAATCCTATCTGCTCCACCAACTATTTTAAAAGAATCTTGAATTAAATTAGTCCTAAAATCTTCAAATTTTTTGCTTTTTAAACTTTCAAATTTCATAATAAAAATATTTAAAAATATAAATAAAATCTCTCTCCTCTCTTTTCAACACCCAAATCCCTGATCAGAGGAATGGGGAGGGTTCGGAATCTCCCTTTTGAAACGCTTCGGGAGCAAATATATGTTCTACCTGTCCGAAAAATTCGGACAACGACATTTTTTTTGAAATTTTTTTCCCTCCTTTGATTTTTTCTTTTTCTACAAATCCTATTGCCAATACTTTTTCTGTCGTATAATAATAGGTTTTTCTGCTTGCATTGTATTCTATTTCTGCTCCCATATTTCTCATGGTTTCAAGCATCTCATACAATGTACTTCTCGATATTCCGAGTCTGTTAGCAAGTTCTTCACTCGTTCCGGTGCCTTTCATTCTTAATAGTTGATCCATTCTTTCTATCAAAGTAATTTTTTCAAAAAAATTCATGGCTATAAGTTTTATTAGTTATTGAATTACAATTGTTTAATTTACTAACTGATTAAATAAAAATGATAAAATGCATTCATAATTGAAGAATTTTTACATTCAAATATATTTTTTTTATAAAAACTGCAGCGTTTATTAAGTCTGAAACATCTTAATATCGAGTTTTGGTAAAATAACTGTGTTTTAAGAATTATTTTTGTGTCTATGTCGTTATATTTTTTCAAAGAGGTAAAGAAAGTTTTACCTCTTTTTTTTATTCTTCAAATTCTTCCTCAATAACCTGAGATTTATTGATTTTATCGTATTCCTCACAATTCAGTTCAATATCAATTTCTTTTTCAGGAAGAGGAAATTCGGTAATCTTTTTAAAATCAACATTTTTGGATTGTTCCAATGAAGTTAGAAACTTTTCAAATATTGGCCTGGCCATAAATGCTCCCTGACCGTATGTTATGCTATTAAATTTGATCCACTGCTCATCTCCTCCAACCCAGGTACCAACTACCAAATCTGGAGTAATACCCATAAACCATCCATCGCGATAATCATTGGTAGTACCGGTCTTTCCTCCTACCGGAGTTACAAATTTTGGTTGAATGGTTTTAGCAACATATCTCAACATTTTGAGCATCACATAGTTATAATTCTCCGAAAAAGCTTCTTGTTTCTCAGGAACATTTTTATAAATTACTCTCCCGTTCCTATCTTCTATCCTTACCACAAAAGTAGGCTTATTATAATATCCATTATTGGCAAATACTGCATAAGCGCTCGTCATTTGCATAACAGACAAATCCGCCGAACCTAGGCAAATAGAAGGCTGTCTTGGGATATCTTTTTCATCTATCCCAAATTTTGAAGCTGTCTCCCTTACTATATCTACATTTCCCAACTCTTTCATCAGGAAAACCGAAACAGAATTTTTTGATTTGAAAAGTCCATCATATAATGTATAATAATCACCGGAAAAATTGTCAGCATTACTAGGACTCCATGTAGTTGAAAGTCCAAAATCACCTTCACCCGGAGTAATGGAATACTGCACATCCTGAACTTTAAAACAAGGACTTATTCCTTTATTAGAAATAGCTGTGGCATATACAAATGGCTTGAATGTGGAACCTACCTGCCTTTTGGAATTGATATGGTCATACATGAAATACTTATAATTGATACCACCCACCCAGGCTTTGATGTATCCATTGTGAGGATCTATTGCCAACATTCCTGTCTGTAAGAAATTCTTATGATATTTGATGCTGTCCAATGGAGTCATAGTAACTGTCGATTCCCCTGCTTCATTATAAGCAAATACTTTCATTTTCACTTTTGTATTAAATGACTTTCTTACTGAATTATTCAATACTGCTTGTTTACTTTTCAAAAGGTTCCACAATTCGGAGTTTAATAATTCATTATAAGCATTGTATTGTTTTGAAGAAATATAACTTTCATCCAATAATTTATCCAGGTAAGATTTATCTTTTTCTTGAGCCAGCATTCTTTCTATATCTATATCCCACAATCTGGCATCCGGAAAAACTTCAAGTACAGAATCTATTGTAGTTCCCAAGATATTTTCTCTCAGATTTTTAAATCTATTTGATTCTTTTATAAATCTATTTAGAGTAGCATTTCTGATAGATTTCTGTTTAGAATCCGCATTATAATTCCATACATCCATACCCTTATAAGTTTGGTCAAATGTTTGCTGAAGATCTTTCATTCTATCATACACAGCTTTTTCCGCCAATTGTTGATAATCGAGATCAATGGTGGTATATATCTTGAGTCCATCGAGATCTATATCATATTTTGTGCCATCGGGTTTACGATATCGTCTATCATCAAGTAATGTATTTATCCATTTTATCAACTCAGTTCTGAAATATGGTGCAGGACCTTTGAATGAAGTTGTTGAAGAGAATCTCGAAGCATCTACAGGTTTTTCTTTAAGAACGGCAAATTTATCATCATCGAGAAACCCATATTTATTCATTTGCGAAAGCACTATATTTCTTCTGTAAAATGCATTCTGAGGTTTTTTTACAGGATCATATTTATAAGGCCATTTCAACATACCTATAAGAATAGCTGCTTCATCGGTAGTGAGGTCTTTTTGAGATTTTCCGAAATAAGTCTTGGCTGCAGATTCAATACCATGAGAATTGTATCTGAAATCAAACTTATTGAGATACATTGCTAATATCTCCTCCTTAGTATATCTTTTTTCCAATTCAGTTGCTATCACCCATTCCTGCAATTTTTGCCAAAGTCTTGTGATGCTATTACTAGGTCTTTCTGTGAAAAAAAGCTTTGCCAACTGTTGGGTTATCGTAGAAGCACCACCTTTTTTGCCCAAGTAGAAAAATGCTCTAAGTGTTCCTCTAGTATCTATGCCACTGTGCTTGAAAAATCTGATGTCTTCAGTTGCTACAAGTGCATTCACGACATCGGGATTCAATTCATCATAAGTAGTCCAAACTCTATTGTATTTAAAGTATTTTCCTAATTCCTTGTTATTAATATCGTAGATAATGGTTGAAAACTCATACTTAGGATTATCAAGTTCACTGATATCAGGTAATCTGGAAAATTTAACAAAAACAAAAATCAACATTATAAATAACAATAACCCCAATCCCAAAATCCATATTAATGTAGTATATGGTTTTGAAGTATTTGTTTTTTTCGATATCTTTTTACCTTGTGTCATTGTTTATATTTAAATCAATTTTGTGCTCCACGCCTGTGGCTTATCATTAAAAAGTATTTTAGTTCTCGACCAGGTAGTTTTGAATAACTCAGAATTTCTATAATTTTCCAAACTCTCAGTATTTTCCCACTTACTTAAGGTGAAAAATACATTTTTATTATTGTCATCACGCAAAAGCTTAAGGCTCAAACAACCTTCATAAGCTCTGATTTTTGATTTTGATTCAGAAAAAACCGATAAGAAATTATCTATTTTTTCATTTTCAAAAGACATTTTTACTATCCTGATAATCATAATTTAATTTACTGACTCAAGGTTTTAAACAAAATTACCAATGTCATTATTGTTGAAATTTGTGCTACTGAATCCGAAACTATTTTATTCCAATCTACTTCTTTTTCATCTTTATCGACATTTTTCTTTTCCAGCTTTGGAATCACTTTTATTATTGAACCTTTCTTTACCATAGGTGAGACAGAAAAGAAACCATAATTTGTTGATTTTTTCACTTCTCCATTGGGATATTCTACCAAAATATCTTTTTTCAAAGCATTATCATCAAGTCCTCCTGCATATCCATCGATATAATATTTGGCTCTTTTACCTTTATGATAAGGTACATTTACTCCGGTCCTACTGGTTGCAATTTCGGCTTTGTATCTTTCATATACTTTAGTAGCACCAATAATAGAAACAAAATCTTTAATCTTTGGAATAGTTATTAAGTCCTTATCTTTAAGAAGGTAATTGTATTTAGATTTGTTATATTTCATAGCATCTTCCAATCTCATAATTATATATCCGGTATCATCCATATTCCTGTACAATGTGGCACCTTCTGTAAATGCTTCGGTGGTGAGACCTCCTGCTCTCTGAATAATATCAGATACTTTTTCATTTTTCGATGACAAAGAATAATTACCCGGATATTTTACTTCTCCTTCGATGGTGATAATTTTCTGCATACTGAAATCAGGAATATATCTCACATAAACATTATCGTAAGGCTCCAATAAATATGATTTCACATCCGAATCAAACGATTCTATATCTTTATTCATTTCCAATTTGGATACTATAACTTTTACAGGATTATTATTCTGAATGACTATTCTCGATACCTCAATGTTGTTAGATGATGCTCCCAACTTAAATCCACCTGCCATAGTTACCAAATCCAACAAACTCATATTTTCGCCATATTGGAATTCTCCGGGATTATTTACAGCTCCATAAATATGGACAAAAGTATTTTCGCTAAATAAATTTTCCGGCAATACTTCAAGATTATCAAATGGTTCCAATGCTATATTATCACTGGAATTAGGATCTTCCAGAACATTTTTTATATTTATTCTAATATATTGAATATCAAACCCCTTCAATGGATCTTTACGATGTATAAATGCTATATCGGAAGCATTTCTGGAAAGACCTCCAGCCAAAACTATAGCTTCAGCAACATCTATGGATTTATTGATACCATAATTATATTTTTTAGAATCTCCTCTCACAGCTCCTGTAACCTCGAAATAAGCATCATCACTGAATCTCTTATTACTCCATATTATAATTTCGTCTTTGTTTTTGATAGTAAAATCTATCATCGGATTTCCAATATTAGCTAAAACAGTATCGATATTGATTTTTACATATTCATTTCCCTTTATATCATCATATCTTATCAGGAAGGCAAAATCCATTTTGGTATCGGGTTTTAGCCCAGCCATATTAAATGCATCCGATAGTTTTACACCATTTTTGTTTTCAAATTTTCCCGGATTATAAACGGAACCAGTGATAGTGAAGAAATTTTCCGCTTTTGCACTTATCTTTCTCACCGTGACAATATCTCCATTTTGTAATTTAAAATTTCTACCATTTTCACCGGTATTTTTCAAATCAACATCGATATATACTTTTTTATCACCTACGAACCTTTCGACCTGAAATTTATCCTTTATAGCATCACTGGTATATCCTCCTGCATAAACCAATAATTCCTCAATACCTTCATTATCTATCAACTCAAATGAAAGTTGCCTTTTTACTGCACCTTCTATCTCAACTATTTTATCAGCCACAGGAATGTGAATAAGATCATTGTCCTGAAGGAAAAAGTTATAAGCTACCGATGGATCCGAAATATATTTATATAAATCAAAATTTTGAACTTTACCATTGGCTCTGATTAATTTAATATTTCTTACAGATGCTATATTTGTTACTCCTGAAGCATATTTGATACCTTCGAAAACAGTCTGTGTAGCATCTACATCATAAGATCCAGGTAAAATAACTTCTCCATATATAGAAATTTTTATATTTCTCGATGATTCAAGATCGATACTTATTTCTCCTTTATTGAATTTCATATATTGCGACAAGAATTGCTCTATTTTAGTCCTTGCAGTACTATATGTCAATCCACTTAAATATACCCTTTTCCTCAGATACAATCTATCAAATTGTATATAACCATCATCGCCAATTGTATAGGTATTATCGAGTTGAGCATAATTAGACCATATAGCAATAGAAATATTATCACCAGGTCCCATTATATAGTTATCATTAACCCTAATATTGTCAGATTTGGATTTTGGTGGCAGGTTTAAAAGTTCATGACCATATATTTTTGATATTTTTTTTACTTCCTCTGCTTCTATTCTCGATTCTTGTATCTCAGTTTTTATGCTATCTTTTATCTGTTCTTCAGTTTTTGTAATTTCAGTTTTTTTCGCTTCGGGTTGTACTTGTGCTGCTTTCTTTTTCTTTTCGAGGTCCTCCACTATAGTTTGTATTTGCATTATTTGTTCGGGAGTGGGATTTTCAAGAGAATTGGGATCAATTCCATTGTCGATCAAAGCTTTTTGCACCTCATCCTCTGTAAGTCCTCTTTTTGACAATTCCGATCTCACCTGATCTTCAGAAATATTATTTATCTGCGAAAAAAATACAGTTTTACTAAAAATCAATAATAAAAAAGTGATTAGTATTTTTAAATTAACAGTCATAATCTTATTTATTTTTTTATCTATTTATGGAAGACGAATAAATTTATAAATGTATCTAATTATTTTTAAAGTTTATTTATAATGCCTGTTGTAATAATTCAAATATTCCCCACTTGTAACATTGGAAAGCCATTCTACATTATCAAGATACCATTCCACAGTTTTTTTCATACCGGTATTGAAATCTGTTTCCGGTTTCCATCCCAATTCACTTTGCAATTTTGAAGAATCAATAGCATATCTTCTATCATGTCCTGGCCTGTCCTTGATATATTTAATTAATTTCTTGGAGGTATCTTCCCTTTTCAATTTGGCATCCACAATATCGCATAAAACATTAACGATTTCAATATTTTGTCTTTCAGTATCTCCACCGATATTATATGTTTCTCCAATAATTCCATTATGAAAAATCAAATCAATAGCTTTAACATGGTCTTCAACATACAACCAATCTCTGACATTTTTACCATCACCATATACCGGTAATTCTTTATTATTGATTATATTATTGATAATTAGAGGTATCAATTTCTCAGGAAATTGGAAGGGTCCATAATTATTTGAACAATTTGAGAGAATGAAAGGTAAATTGTAAGTATGGTAAAATGCCCTGACAAAATGATCTGAACTGGCTTTTGCAGCAGAATATGGAGATCTTGGGTCATATTTTGTACTTTCTTTGAATTTTCCTCTCGATCCTAAACTACCATAGACTTCATCTGTTGATACATGATAAAAAACATGTTTACCTTCATCCTGCCAATATTTTTTTGCAGCATTGAGGAGATTAAGAGTTCCAATAACATTGGTATTGACAAACTCAATCGGATTTTCAATCGATCTATCAACATGTGATTCCGCAGCAAGGTGAATTACAGACTGTATATTATATTTATTAAAAAGAATATCGATAAAATCAAAATCCTGAATATCTCCTTTTTCAAAAATATAATTAGATTGATTTTCAATATCTTTTAAGTTTTCTAAATTACCGGCATAAGTTAATTTATCGAGGTTTATAATCCTATAATCCTTGCTATATTTATTGACAAAATGTCTGACAAGATGAGAACCAATAAAACCTGCACCACCGGTTATTAATATACTTTGCATTACTATTTAAATTTTTTACAAAATTAACAATTTATAATTATTTGTAGATTAATATTATAATCAAATAATTTTTGTAATAATAATAACATTATAATACGTTTTATTATTATTTTCGTTTAATATATTAAACATATAATTTTTAAAATGCATTTTAGATATATATTTTCAGTTATTTTCACTTTTATTTTTACCGCAGGGTTGTTTTCTCAAAATAAAATTGATACTAAAAATGAAGACCTTAAAGCAGGTTTTCTAAATTTATTTTCCTATAGTTATGATTTTTCCGGAGGAGATTTAAATAATAGATTTGGCAACAACTTTCATTTTGGAATTGCCCCATCTTTTTATTTTAAAGACTCTAACTGGTCGATAGGTACTAATTTTGATTTTATTTTTGGATACAATGTCAAAGAAAATACATTCAGTAATCTTATAACTTTTGATGAACAAATATTGACAACAGAGCTTTATCTTTCTACATTAGCCACAAGTGAAAGAGGTTATGTTGCAGGGGTATTTGTAAGTAAAATATTACCATTGAATATAAAAAGTAAACGTACAGGTATAAGGTTGGATTTCGGTGTTAATTATATGAGTACGTGGATACGTTTCAAAGATGAATCCGGAACTATTCCACAATTAGAACAACCCTATGTTCGTGGATATGATAATATGACAAATGGACTTGCATTCAGGGAGTATATTGGCTATCAATATATAAAAACCGATAGCAAGGCAAATTTTAATATTGGTATAGAACTAATTCAGGGATTGACAAAAAATATCAGGGGCTACAATTATGAGAGTAATACTGCCAACAATTCTAAAAGTTTAGACCTGCTATTCGGTTTGAAATTTGGATGGTTTTTACCGATATATATCGAGGATACTCCTGAGGAAGTATATTATTGATTGATTCATGTTTTTATATAACTTCTTTATCTCACTTTTAGGAGCTTTAATTAAATTGAGCTCCAAATTCAACCCTAAGGCAAAAAAATGGCTTGTGGGAAGAAAAAATCAAATACTTCCCGATTTATCTAATAAAAGGGTTGTTTGGATGCATTGTTCCTCTCTTGGTGAATTTGAGCAAGGAAGACCGGTATTTGAAAAATTAAAAACCAAACTCAACAACCATACTTTCGTATTGAGTTTTTTTTCACCTTCAGGATATGAATTTATATCAAAAAAAGATAAAGATATAGCAAACTATATTCTATATCTGCCACTGGATAAAACCGAAAATGCACGACAATTCATAAAAAAAATAAATCCTGAATTAGCAATATTTGTAAAATATGATTTTTGGTATAATTATATCTTAGAATTAAATACCAGACAAATCCCTCTTATTTATATCTCGGTACTGCTCAAAAATAACAGTAATTTATTTTCATTTTATTTCAAACCGCTTTTGAATCAATTAAAAAAGATAAATAAAATATTTACTCAAGATGAAAGTACAACACAATTATTAAATTCTAAAGGGTTTATTAATGCTGAAACTGCCGGTGATACTCGAATCGACAGGGTGATATCCATCGCAAGCAATGATTATAAAGACTCAGTAATAGAAAACTTTATTGACACAAATAAACCAACAATAATTTTAGGTAGCACTTGGCATCAGGATATAAAGGTAATTAGTTATACAAATGATTTTCTGATAAATAATTATAACGTAATAATAGCTCCTCATGAATTATCACCAAAAGAATTAAAAATAATTGAGGAGGAATTTTCAAACTATAAAATAGCATATTATTCAGCTCCTGATAATATCAATTCCGCAAACCTTTTGATAATTGATAAAATCGGAATATTAAAAAACATATACAGATATGCCAATATTGCTTATATAGGTGGTGGCTTTGGAGTTGGAATTCACAATACACTAGAACCTGGTGCTTATGGAATTCCGGTTATTTTTGGTCCAAAATATGAAAAATTCATAGAAGCAGTAAATTTAATAAATAAACAAGCATATTTTAAAATTTCAGATGGAAAGCAATTTAAGTTAGTCCTGGAGAGATTAGATGATAAAAATTTCTATATTCAGGCATCGAATAAAATCAAAAATTACTTCGAAGACAATAAAAACATTTCTGATAAAATAGTGAATTATATAATAGATAATGGAAAATAACACAATAACAAAATTAGATAGTTTTAATATTATAATAATCGGTGACTTAATGTTGGATAAATACATTTACGGTAAAGTAAAACGGATATCTCCTGAAGCTCCCGTACCTGTTTTTGAAAAACATTCTACAACAAATAAGCCGGGTGGTGCAGCAAATGTTGCACTTAATATCAAAGCCATGGGCTCTACTCCATATTTAATAGGGCTATTGGGTGAAGATGTAGAAGGCAGTGAATTAGAAAACATTCTTAATTCAAAAGATATTAGTACCGATTTTATCGTAAAATCCAACACAAGACCTACTACAACCAAAACAAGAATAATGTCGTCAGGTCAACATATATTGAGGATTGATGAAGAGGATATTGAAAATATTAATGCAGAAATAAGAAAAAAAATAATCGATAAATTTGATGATTTAACAGATTCAACAACTATTCACGGTATAATTTTCCAGGACTATGATAAAGGACTTCTCGATGATGAAATAATAAAATATATTATCCGCAAATCGAAGGAAAAAAATATTTTCACGGCTGTGGATCCCAAATTCAGGAATTTCCTTAGTTATAAAAATGTAGATTTTTTCAAACCTAATCTTAAGGAAATAGGAGATTATGTTCAGTTACCAAAGGACATCACTATTGAAAAATTAAATAATGCTTATCAATTTCTAAAATCAAGTATTAATCCTGAAAAGATTTTTATTACATTGAGTGACAAAGGGATTTATTACAACTCTCAATTAAAAAATGGAATTTTACCTGCCAGTCGTCGTGAAATAGTGGATGTAAGTGGAGCCGGAGATGTGGTGATTTCTATTTCTACCATATTGTTTTTAATGAATACTGATATAGAAAAGATAGCCTGTATTTCGAATATTGCCGGAGGTATAGCATGTGGACATTTAGGTGTAGCAGTAGTTTCCAAAGAAGAAATCCTAAATGGAATAGAAAAGGTTAAATAAAAAAAGGCTTAATGAAAATTAAGCCTTTTTTTATTGACACTCAGATTATTATTCTCCAAAGTCATCAAAATATATCTGTTCTTTAGGAACTCCAAGGGCATCAAGTGTCTTCATAATAGATGCTGCCATAGCAGGAGGTCCACAATAGTAATATTCGCACTCTTCTGGTTCCGGATGATCTTTTAAATATTGTTCATAACAAACATTCATAATATAACCTTTGAATCCATCTCCCGGAGAATCTATATCTGCTTTAATTTGCCAATTGTCTTCTGGTAATGGATTATCCAGAGCAACATAAAATTTAAAGTTATCAAAATTCTTTTCTATTTCTCTAAATTCTTCGATATAGAATAATTCTCTTCTTGTTCTACCACCGTACCAATATGATACTTTACGATGTTTCCATTTCAAAGTATGAAACATGTGGAAAATATGAGATCTGAGCGGAGCCATACCTGCACCTCCACCTATATAAATCATTTCTCTATTGCTATTCTCATTAATAAAAAATTCACCATAAGGACCAGAAACAACAACTTTATCTCCAGGTTTCTGATTAAAAATATAAGATGAACAAATACCAGGATTAACATCTTTCCAGTTATTTCTTTCCTTATCCCAAGGTGGAGTAGCAACACGAATATTCAACATCACTATATCACCTTCAGCAGGGTGATTAGCCATACTATAAGCTCTGAATATAGGTTCTTCATTCACCATTTTCAAATCCCATAATTTGTATTTATCCCATTCAGGTTTAAATTCATCAGGATTTTTATGATATTCAGGATGAGCCGTGATATCATAATTTTTGTAATCTATCTTAATAGGAGCTGTTACATCTATCTGAATATAACCTCCGGCTTTAAAATTGAGATGTTCGCCTTCTGGCAATCTAACTTTAAATTCTTTAAGATAAGTAGAGACATTATAATTTGAAACAACTTCACATTCCATTTTTTTAACACCGAACACTTCATCAGGAACACTGATTTTCATATCACCTCTTACCTTTACCTGACAAGCCAATCTCACATGTTCATCTACTTCTTTTTTGTTCAAGTGATTCAATTCAGTTGGTAACACATCGCCACCTCCTTCTTCGACATGACAACGACACATAGCACATGTACCACCACCACCACAAGCACTTGGCAGAAAAATACTGGAATCTGATAATGTATTCAATAAAGTACTTCCGGGATCTACTTCTATAGTTTTTTCACCGTTTATATTTAATTTTACTTTACCCTGAGGCAATAATTTCTTCTTAGCAAAGATCAACATCACTGATAAGAGAAGTATGATTACAACAAAAACCGCAATTGAAGCAAATACAAAATTAAAATCAATAGAAAGATTAATCATAATTTAATTTTTATTTTCCACTAAAAAAAATAGCAGGATCGATTCCCATCAACCCCATAAAAGCCATACCCATCAGACCGGTAATGATAAAAGCAATACCCAAACCTCTCAAAGGCGCAGGAATATCAGAATATTTCAATTTTTCTCTTATTGCTGCCATTGCTATTATAGCCAATGCCCATCCTAATCCACCTCCTAAACCGAAAGCAACACTTTCTGAAAAATTATATTCTCTTGAAATCATAAATAATGCAGCTCCTAAAATTGCACAGTTTACAGTAATAAGAGGTAAAAATATTCCAAGAGAATTATATAAGGATGGTGATACTTTTTCCACTACCATTTCTACCAACTGTACCATCGATGCTATAACGGCAATGAAAAGAATAAACCTTAAAAAGGTCAAATCCATTCCAAAAATACCATTCTCAGATAATAAATATCTATTTATCAGCCAATTTATAGGAATAGTAATACCAAGTACAAAAATAACTGCCAATCCTAATCCAGTAGCAGTCTTCACAGTTTTTGAAACTGCAAGATATGAACACATTCCAAGAAAATATGACAACACCAAATTTTCTATGAATGCAGATTTTATAAATATATTTAAGAATTCTTCCATGATGAACTATTTTCTTTTTATTACTAAAATTCTTATGAAATATCAACCAATTTTTCGTTTTTAGATCTTTGATACCAAATTATCAAACCCATAATAAATATGGCTGCTGCCGGAAGTACCATAAGGTTGTTATTTGTGTACCATCCGAAAAAAGAATTTGTTGTGGTATCTATCCAAAAATCACTTCCTGCACCTATTATTTTCATTTCCAATGGACTACCTGAAAACAATGTTCCTCTACCAAATAATTCTCTGAAAAATGATATTATTATAAGTATTACACCATATCCAAGTCCATTTCCAACTCCATCCAAAAATGATTGCCATGGTTTATTTGCCATAGCAAATGCCTCCAATCTACCCATAACAATACAGTTGGTAATAATCAATCCAATAAATACTGACAATTGTTTGTAAACATCAAAACTATAAGCTTTCAATGTTAATTCAACTATTGTTACCAAAAAAGCAATTATAACTAACTGAACAATCATCCTCACCTGCTTAGGAATATAATTCCTCATCAATGATATTGTAAGATTGGACATTGCTACAACAAAAATAACCGCTATTGCCATAACTATTGAAGGTAATAACATCGATGTTACCGCCAATGCAGAACATATCCCCAATACCTGAACTGTAACTGGGTTGTTATCATTAAGAGGATCCAAAAGCATTCTTTTCTCCTTTTTACCCATAGGGAACCATGCTTTTTTACTATCTTTTATATTTTCTGACATTTTATATTTTTTATTGTTTTTCTAAAAAAGCTTCATAATTGGTAAGGCTTGTTTTTAACATTCTGGTAATACCATCAGAAGTCAATGTAGCTCCCGTGATACCATCCACATCATGCATTTTATCCACAGCTCCACCTTTACGAACATCTATAGATACAAGATTTCCCTTATCGTCAAAAATTGCTTTTCCTTTAAATTCAGCAGCAAATTTGGGGTTATCTTTCATCTCTGCTCCCATTCCCGGAGTTTCACCTTTATGGTCGAAACTTGCTCCATGAATAGTATTTTTATCTCCATCAAGGGCAAGATAACCACTTATCTCATCCCAAAGTCCTTTACCCAATAATTTTACAACATAATATTCATCTCCTTTCTTGTCTTTATAGACATATAAAGGCATTAATCTTTTATCGAAAGGCTTGGCAAATTCTTTTTTTGCATCCAATTCATCTGCAGTAAGATCTCCTAACCCAAGATTTTCCAATTGAGTTTTATCTAAAATATTTCCTTTTGTATCTATAATATATTGTGATACATCTTTGGAAAATATTTGTGATACTTCATCATTTGTCAATTTGGAATTCCCAACAACATCTTTTAATGAAGAAAGAATTGCCTTTTTTTCAAATAAAAGTTCATTTTTTTTATGCGTATCTTTAAGGCCACTGTACAATAGTGATAATACCAATGCTACAACAGCAGTCAAGACAGTTACAAAACCTATGATATAACTTGATTTATTCACTTTTAACTCTTTTTTTAATATGATTAGAAATAATTACATGATCAATCAGTGGTGCGAATGAATTCATAAACAGTATTGCTAACATCCATCCTTCTGGATAAGCAGGATTAATAACCCTTATAAGCATACCAATTATACCAATTAAAAATCCATATATCCATTTACCCTTGAAAGTACTTGAAGCAGTAACAGGATCTGTTGCCATAAACAATATAGCTATTAATGCTCCTCCAACATGCAACTGATAATACCAAGGAATAGTCATCAATGGAGTTGCTCCCCAGATATTAAATATAAAACCTGTTAGAAATATACCTAATAATGCCCCTAAAGGAATTCTCCAATCAGCTATACCTGTCAATAAAATAAAAAATGATCCTATCAGGATTAAAGGCTTTGAAGTTTCACCTATGGAACCTGGGAAATTTCCCCACAATAAATCTTTCACACTGAATGTATGAATAACAGCATCCCAGCCGCCGGTCTTTGCTATAGATAACGGAGTAGCGCCACTAAATCCATCCACTATAGCAAATGATGGATCGAATTGGGTCCAGCCAAACCAGCCAAATATAGTATTAAAAAACCCGGTTTCCCACCAGCCATATTCTGGATGTGCTCCTGCAGCAATTTTAGAAAAACCACTAATCCAAACATCATCTCCGGAAATTGTCAAAGGATATGCAAAAAACACAAATACCCTTGCCAACAATGCCACATTCCATATATTCATACCAGTACCTCCAAAAACTTCTTTACCTATAACAACAGCAAAAGTCACTGCTACAGCTAAAATCCAAAGAGGAATATCCGGGGGCATAATTAATGGTATCAAAGCTCCTGTCACCAAAAAGCCCTCTTCTATACCTTTTCCTTTTTTGGATGAGAAGTAAAACTCCCAACCTAACCCTACTACCATAGTAACTACGTATAGGGGAAGTACTTTTATCAATCCATATCCCAATTTCAAATTCCAAGCATCAAAGAACGACAAATATTGACCTAAAGCTCTGAAATGTTGCTGTCCAATATTATAAGTTCCAAAAATATATGCAGGAACAAGACCCAGGACAACGAAAGTCATAAGTCTTTTTAGGTCCATTTTATCTTTAATATGCGTACCGGTACCTGAAGTTACTTCATCGGGAACGAAGAAAAATGTAAAAAAACTTTCCCAAACAGAAAACAAGAACGGACTCTTTGTTTTATCCGGTTTCGATTTTTTAAAGTATTTTAAAATTTTTTTCATTAAATATAAATTTATATTCTTTTCTATTTTATTCTAATATCCCTGTTCAATCATCATTTGATGTCCTTCTCTTAAAATTGCCTGAAATTCCTGTTTTGAAGGGCAAATAAATTCACATAAAGCCACATCCTCTTCTGCAAGTTCATTTATTCCAAGTCCTTCCATTTTCTCAATATCATTTGCTAATATCGATTTCATTAAATGCACAGGATAAATATCCATTGGCAATACCTCTTCATATATTCCTGAAGCTACAAATGCTCTCTCCTGACCATGAGTATTTGTATCTACATTATATACTTTATTAGGTGTCAACCACCTGCTCACGAATGTCAAGGAATCTGTAGGTCTGGATTTGTGTGATACTATCCATCCGAATGGTTCATAATAATCACCTACCGTAATCACTGATACTTGATAATCAAAAGCGTTCATAAATTCACCATATTCCTTACCTTCTCCTGATAACACATTACCACTTATCACTCTACATTTCTCATCTTTGACACAAGATTTGATCATACCTGAAATCTCAGCTCCCAAGTATGTTTTTAGATATTTAGTACCTATTACTCCTTCTCCTGTAACAGCTATTACTCTTTCTGCATCGTATATATTCTTAAGAAACAGGTTTCCAAATGTTATCACCTCCTGTACTCCCAATATCCACACTTTATTACTGCCTTTTATAGGTGCTACGTGGTGCATTTGTACTCCAACATTGCCTGAAGGGTGAGGACCCTGAAAATATGTCTTTACAACACCTTTTGCATTTTTGAATGCATCAGAAGGTGCAGTCTCCCTATTTCCATTTAAACCGAGATAAACCTTACCTGAAGTTAACTTTTGCAGAACATCAAGACCTTTTTGAAAAGCATCTTCCTTACCTGCTATTACGAAATCAAGATCAGGAGCCAAAGGAGCAGAATCAAAAGTAGAAATAAAAATATTTACAGGAACTATACTTTTTTCAGCTATAATATCATATGGTCTCTGTCTTATCAAAGGCCATACACCATTGTCAAGAAGAAAATCCACAATTTCCTCTCTTGAACATTGATCTAAATTAGGTGAATCTAATTTTTTATATTCTATAGTTTTATCAGCAGTTACCACGACCTCTTTTATCGACCTCCTGGCACCTCTGTCTATAGATTTTATTACTCCACTTACTGGAGAAGCAAACTTCAATTCCGGCTTTTTCTTATCGTGAAAAAGAATATCTCCGGCTTTGACGTGGTCTCCAACATTTATATCCATACCAGGAATTGGAACAACTCCTCTGAAATTTCCAGGTTGCACAGCGAAGTTTTCAACATGAATATCATTAAAAAAAGTTTTATCGGCGGTACCTTTAATTTTGATATCCATACCTTTTTTTAGAAAGATTATTTTATCATTCCCAAAATAACCATATTTTTTTTTGATCTTTAACATAATTATAACATTAAATATTCTGCATCATTTTTTGGTAAATCCAAATAAAAAACAAATATACTGAAGCTTCACATTATTTTGGTTTTTTTTTTGATTAAGTTTAAATAAAATGTCACTTCTAACATTATTTAAATGCGTTCAATATAATTTTAATAAAAAAATGTTATTTTTGTCATTATGATATTTCCAGTAGGCGATGACCAAATAAAAGGAGGCTATAAGCCAATATTCAGTTATAGCATTTTAGTTATAAATGTTGTGGTATTTCTTTATGAAGTGGTTTTACAAAATTCAGGGCAATTAAGCGGTTTTGTCAATGATTATGGTGCTATTCCTGTTGAAATAACTCATGGGGTAGATATATATACATTATTTACCAATATGTTTCTGCATGGAGATTGGATGCACTTAATGGGGAACATGCTGTTTTTATGGATATTTGCCGATAATATTGAAGCATCAATTGGTAACTTCCGATTTTTAATGTTTTATCTTGGTGGAGGAATATTGGCATCATTGGCTCATGTGGCATTAAATCCCGGCAGCAGTATTCCAAGCATTGGCGCCAGTGGTGCTATATCAGCAGTTATGGGATGCTATCTGGTTATGTTTCCGAGATCCAGAGTCAAGGTATTGGTAATATATTTTTTCAGAGCATTCTATGTATCAGCCATAATTTTCCTAGGATTCTGGATAATATTTCAGATTTTTAGTGGTGTGACTTCATTGGGACAAAATCCAAATTCAGGTGGAGTAGCTTATTGGGCACACATTGGTGGATTTGTTTTCGGACTCTTATATGGTTTTTTTGCTAAAAGATTTTTCCAACTAAAAGGTGTGCTGAATTATCCGGGAAATGATTGAAAAAACACTCCTTCAACTATCTTCCTTTTTATATCATTGAAAATTAATAATATAGCGAATTAGGTTAGAGCCTTTGCCTAATGATATCAGGTGAATGGAGAACCATACTAAGATTGTAAAGCTTAGCAAGGTTGGTTTCTGGCAGATTTTTGTTTTTGGAGATTTAAGATTATTTTTCTCCTTTGATAAATTTCCTGATCAGCTCCATAGTCTCCTTCGGTTGTTCCACCTGCGGGTTATGTCCGCTTTTTTCGAACATTACGAATTTTGCCTGAGGGCAGAAATCCTTGTATTTTACCATTTCGGCAGGAGTTGCTACACGATCGAATCTGCCTCCATATATCAGTACAGGCATTTTTAAATCCTTGAGCTGTGTTCTGAAATCGAAAGTGCCTATATCATTTGTTACCAAAAAATCTCCATCACGACCTACCATTTTATAATACAGTTTTGAATTGAATCTGTTTGGATATGGTTTTCTTTTTGAAGGACCGGTAAATTTTCCCGGATTATAAGCATATAAAAAACCATAAGGCACCCTTCCGTATATTTCCTGATGAATTTCATCACTTGAAACTATTCCCTGCGCTCTTACTTTCATCAAAGTATCCCAAACTTCAGGATAATTAGTCTTTATCTCGTGATTGCAATTATCATCATTAGCCTGCCACATCAGATAGCTATGAAAAGTATTTGCGAGTATCAAATGCGAAACATGTTCCGGATATTTTATAGCATAACCTTGCGCTACAAGTCCACCATAAGAATGTCCTAAAACATTTATTTTATCAAATCCCATTGCAACCCTAAGCCCTTCCAAATCATCGATATCTCCATCGAGAGAATAATCATTGACATTGGCAGAAGTATCGGATTTTCCTCGTCCATATCCATCGAAATACACTCAATGTGAAATCTGTAGAAAGTGTATCAAAACTCCTCAATCCATAGTGGATTCCTCCTGTCCTCCTGCAATGAAAAACAAAGGTTCACCTTTTCCAAAACTCACTGTGTACAGTTTTTTACCGTTTACCTCATAATAAACTCCATCATCATTGGAATCAGGGTATTGTTGTGCATAAATATACTCAGTAAAAAAAATAAAAAATGATAAAAAAAGAATGTTTAATTTCATGAGTCAAAAGATTTTTAAAAAATATTTGCAATGCTAAATTTTAGCTTCCCCATTTCTTAATTAAATAAGTACTTATTGAGTTTAAGAAATGAGAAAGCTAAAGTATAATTATCAAGATTTAGTCACCATAAAAGGTTTTGTGATATATTTAATCCCATTTTTTGTTGAAATCTTCATATTGCAATACAATAATTGATTATCAGAATTAGAAAAATCTATTAATTTAACTATAAAATTGCTCTTATTATTATCGGATGATAAGTTTGACCAATTTGATTTTATTTGTTGTCCTAATATGTTATAAAAATTCATTTCTATTATTTCGATATTTTCAGTTTCTATATTAAATATACCATTATTAGGATTAGGATATATATTCAACATTCCCTGATCAATATTTAATTCTTTATTAGACACTGAGAATAATGGACAAAGAGTGTCAATTTGTTTAGATTTAACCTTTTCGAATAAAATTCTGTGACCTGCATTATTGAGATGGATTCCATCACCTGAATTATATTCTGAAAGTATAAATCCATTATCATCAGCAATGCCATTCCAAAAATCCAATGCATATTCTCCATATACTGCCAATACAGAATCTCTGGTATTTGTTTGGATATCGATCTGAGATTGAGAAGAGAAATTACGAGGTTGAGGAGTGCATATCCATGTCAAAATGCCATATTTTTCAGCTTCTTTATATACAATATCAAAATTATTCATTTGTGCTGAAGTAGGGAAATTGTTTGCTGCATCATTCGAAGGCATATTTACAATAATAGCATAAGGATTCAATGAAACAGCTTTAGTGATATTTCTGGCAGTATCTACAGATATACTGATTCCTGGAGAAACTGTTCCGGTAGGCAAAATATGATAAGTAGTATATCCTCCTCTAGCAAGATTTACAACTTCAAATGCAGAATTTTCAGAAAGAAAAGATTTATATCTGTTTACCCATGAACTATCTATAGGTGAAGCTCCTGTACCTTCTGCAGTTGAGGAACCTAAAACAACTATCCTGCAATCATCAGCCACATCGGTAATGGTAAATACATCATCACTGATATCGGAAATAGTGCCTGAACCAATCCTAACCTTACAATATTCAGATAATGCATTGGCAGGAATATGCCAGTTATAATACCCTGTAAGTGCTGTGACACTATCGATTTCTGTCCAGGTATTACCATTATCCAAAGAGTAATCAATACCAATATTTTCAATATTTTTACTAATCCAACTTATCTTACCAATTTTATTGCTTTGGTATGTTTCACCACCATTTGGTTGCAATAAAGTCAATTCCGGATCTCCTGATTCTTCGGATTCATAAGTCATTTTTATTGTTCCCAGATAATAAAAATGGTAAGAATTATCATTATTTGGACCAGGAGAACAATTGATAGTTATTTTACCATCACTATCAGGTTTTATAGTAGTATTTACACTCAGGGTGGTATTATTCGACACATTAAGATATAGAGTATCGACAGTTTCGCCAGATATTATATATTGTGTTTCACGATTATCAGTTACATCCATTCTTGATGCAAAAAAAGAGATGTTATAATCTTTACCGATTGTCAATCTTCCAAAATCCAATTGTGCTTCAGGTTGAGACTGTCCTCCAAAATCTTCAATATTACCAAAAAAACTGTCAGCTGAAGCAGTAGAAGGAATATCCGTGGAAGGATCAGGTGTGGTAGTTCCTACCCTATTTATATTATTAAAAGCATCGGTTACTGAAATACTATAACCGGATTGCAATCCCTTAGAATTCGGAATATCGGAAATGGAACCTAATTGTGGATCAGTAAGATTAATCCAAGGCAATTCAGAGAGATTATCACCAAGGTCTAATAAAATTGTATCGTATTTTGCTTCTGCAACTTCATTAGGGTTAAATGTTACTTTCAACGCACCAAAATAATAGAAATGGCTTGAATTATTATTATTTGGACCAGGAGAACAAATAATTTTTATTTTTCCATTCTCATCTGGTTTGATTGTTCCGGTAACTACATTTGATGTATTGGAAGAAGCATTGAGCAATAAAGTATCATTGGTACTGCCAGATAGCACATATTGAGCTTCCCTATTGTCAGTGGCTTCTCTCGAAGCAAATATGGTAAAAGAATATGATTTATCAGGATCCAGATTATTAAAATCAACTTGTCCTGTAGGTTGGCTTTGTCCGCTAAAATCTTCAACATTACCAAAAAAACTATCAGCAGTAGCTGTCGAAGGAAAATCTATACTGGAATCAGGATTGGTGGTTCCTGCTCGATTTATATTATTAAAATCATCAGTTACTGAAACACTATAGCCTGAAAGACTTCCATCTGAATACATCAAATCCTCAATTACCCCCGCAACTGGATCGGTAAGATTATTCCATGGTTCCGGTGATAGATTGTCTCCTAAATCGAGTAATATCGTTTTCAATGTATCAACAACAACGACACTTTTAATTGTAAATACATCATTACTGATATCTTCTACATTTTCTCCGGATAATTTTACAAGGCATTGATTTGATTCAATACTTGGAACAAGCCATTCATAATAATTCTGAGAGGCTTCAACAGAATCTATTAATTGCCAGTTTTCACCATTATCATAAGAATATTCTATTGCAATCTCATCAATATTAGCACTTTGCCATTGAATCTCAGCAATATCACCCTGATATAAAACCTCACCACCGTTTGGACTTGATAAAACCAATTGTGGAGTTAAAATTTCGTCTTCTTCATATATCATTTTTATAGCTCCGATATAATAGAAATGATTTGCATTATCATTATTAGGACCAGGTGAACAATTTAAAGTTATAGAACCATCAATATTTGCTTTTACTGTTCCCGATACTACCATGTCTGTATTGGAAGAAGCATTGAGATATAATGTTTGAGTATCTTCACCTGATAATATATATTTAGCTTCCCTGTTATCTGTGGCAGAAGTCCTTGAAGCAAATATAGTAAATGAATATTCTTTTAATGGTACCAAACCCCAAAAGTCCAATACACCAGTAGGTTGACTTTGTCCACCAAAATCCTCAACATTTCCAAAGAAACTATCACCAGTGGCTGTTGCTGGAAATCCAATAGAATCACTTGGTGTAGTAGTACCAGTTCTATTAATGTTATTAAATGCATCTAATACAATGACATTATAATTTGTTGAAAAACCACGTACATTTTTCAAATTAAAAATAAAACCTGAATCAGGTTTAGTAAGATTGTTCCAAGGCTCTGGAGAGAGATTATCTCCAAGGTCTAACAGTATTGTGTCATTTAGGGTTTCATCATTGGTATTCTGTGAATTAGCACTTACTATAAAGAACATTCCAAATACCAAAAATAAAATTTTAGTAGTAAAATTTTGAATCATAGTATATTTTTAAAATTGTGAAAAAAACAAAGACAAATTTTTCATAAAATTATAAACTATTATTGAATATTTGTATGATTGACGTCAAATATTTTTACTACCAGTCTTTATTTTTTTTATTTGAAGATGATGATGTTTTCTAACTTTATTCTGGATTTTTTATCATCATTCTCTATAGCTTTCAATAGTTTTTTCATCTCTTGTTCTGAAAGCTTATTTTTACTTGGAATCCTGGCTCATAGATTGATCTCTTTCCTTGTTATTTTCATTATTTTTATCGGATTCTTTATTATCCTGTTGGTCATTTTTCTGTGGAGAATTTTTGTCATCCTGATTTTTATTTTGGTCTTTATCATCAGAATTTTTCTGATCCTGCTTCTGGTACTGGTTTTGATTTTTTCCTGATTTTGATTTTGATCTTGCTTTTGATTTTGCTGTTGATTTTGCTGTTGGTTCTTTTGCTGTTGCAACATTTCCTTTGCCATTAGCAAATTTTTTCTTGTATCGGGATTATCAGGATTATATTTAAGGGAGCGTTTATATGCATCAATGCTTTTTTGGAAATCTTTTTTGTCAAAATATACGTTTCCAATATTATGAAAAGCCGAGCTCTTCAAATCATCATTAGCGGCATAATTCAGAGATTTTTCATAATATTCCAAAGCCTCATCCAATCTATCTTGCTTATAAAGGCATTGCCTGCATTGTAATTTGAAATAAAATCAGGTGTTTTTTCATCAGATTTTTTATAATAAACTTCAGCATCTGAGTATTTAGAATCACCATAAAGTTTATCTGCCTTTAATTTTAATTGATGTGAAGACTGTGAAAACCCAGAATTTACTATTAAAAGCAATATAAAAAACTGAATATACTTCATCTGATTATTTTTTTCATTTAAAATAAAATCTTTCAAAAATATCTTTCTTTTATTTATTAAAACGCCTTTGAGGCACAAGAAAATAAAGCAATAAAAACAAAACTGAAAATATCATAAAAACCCAAAAATAACTCTGATAATCTTTAAATGAATTCTGAACAATTTCCTTTTTTTCAAGTTTCGAAATTTTACTATTAATATTATTTATTAAATCATCGTCTAAAATATTATAAAAATATCCACCTCCATTATCTGCTATTTGCATTAGTAAATTTGAGTTGACAATAGATCGAATAAATTTACCATCATTATCTTTTTTATAAGTTTCTACTCCATATTCATTTTTATAAGGAATAAATCCCCCTTCTTTGGTACCTACTGCCACAGTGATGATATTGAAACCCTGTTCGTGAGCTTTTTTGGCTTCTTCAGCTGAATTTCCTTCATGGTCTTCACCATCAGAAAAGATTATCAATGATTTCTGTGATTTACTTTGTGACTTATCTGAATTTTCAGCTATTTTTATAGCTTCACCTATAGCAGTTCCTTGATTTTCAATTTGATCCGGAGAAGCAGATTTTGCAAATAGCAAAGCTGCAGAATAATCCAATGTAAGTGGCATTTTTAGAAAAGCCTCACCAGCGAAAAAAATCAAAGATATTCTGTTACCTTTATTTGAATTAATAATATCTTCAATCACTTTTTTAGTTTTTTCCAACCTATTGGGACTGATATCTTCAGCCATCATACTTTGAGAGATATCCAATGCTATGAAAATATCAGATGAACTCGCTTTTATCTTTTCTTTTTTATTTGAAAATTGTGGATTTACTAATGCTAAAATGGCAAAAAATATAGAAAATACTACAAGTAAGTTTTTAAAAAACTGGTATTTCGGAAAGTAACCTTGAAGCAGATTTTTAACCAAATCATTATCTATAAGTTTATTCAAAACCAAATTCCTTTTCCTCTGAAAATAATATAAAAGGAAAATTAAAGGAATGATTACCAATAACAAATAAAAATAATATGTCTCTTCAAATCTGAACATTTTTTAAAATAATTATGGTATTTTTCTCAAAATGGTGTTTTCTAAAATAAAATTTATCAAAAGTAAAATGATAGCAAGAATGGTAAAAACCCTGAATTCTTCGGCATACCTTTTAATAATCTTTACTTCTATTTTCGTTTTCTCAAGTTTATCGATGCTATCATATATTTTAGCAAGTTCTTCATTATCTGTTGCCCTGAAATACAAGCCATTTGTTTCAGAAGATATTTTTTTAGCAGATCTTCATCTATTTCAACTGTAGACATTGTGTACATGACCTGACCGAAAACATTTGAAACAGGAGTTTTAGCTAATCCATTGTTCCTACTCCTATTGTATATACCTTGATGTTATATTCCTCAGCCATCTGAGCAGCAATATTGGGGTCGATATATCCACTATTGTTCATCCCATCAGTGAGTAAAATAATGATTTTACTTTTAGCTTCAGAGTCTTTCAATCGATTTACAGCAGCAGCAAGACCATTACCAATAGCAGTTCCTTCCTTCAATATTCCTGCCTGTAATTGGTCAATATAATTTTTCAATAAATCATGGTCATAGTAGCGGGTATCAATGTAAATGCTTCACCTGAAAAAATCACAATTCCAATTCTATCATAAGGTCTTTTATCGATAAAATCCTTTGCTACACTTTTGCTTGCTTCAGTCTGTTGGGTTTTAAATCTTCGGCAAGCATACTCGTTGATACATCCAATGCCAACATTATATCTATTCCATCAGCTTCTATTTTCTCTTCTTTGAGACTTAGTCTGGGGCCTGCCATAGCTATGATAAACAATATCAAAGCAACAATATTGAAATAAGATAAAATATTGGACAGGATGAGTTTTAAAGATTTTTTACTGTTATTGATACCATTAATATCCGGTAATGGTAAACTAACAATAGATTTTCTTTTATTAATATACCAAATCAAAACCGGGATTAATATCAATAATAATAAAAACCAGGGATGTTGAAATTCTATGTTTTTAAAAAAATCCATCTATTTATTTAAATCATTTATCAAATCAATAGTTCTGTTCAGATATTGCTCATTTATATTTAACTCCAATTTAGCTTTTGCAAATTTTACCATATCAGAAATATTTAGAATATCAGATATAGTATTTTTATTATCTTCATTAATTTCAATATTTTTCAATGAATTTAATACTTCTGTTGTACTTTGTTCTTTGGCATTGAATCCAAATTGCAATTCTAAAAACTCCCTCAATATATATGTTAATTCCTCATGATATACCTTTTCACTACCTTGTATCCACGGTTTTTCTGTTTTCAACTTATTTAGCTTTTCAATAGCAATTTCATACGGAGTTCTTGTGTCGATTTCCTCCAATTCTATCTCAACTTTTTTAGGTTTGTTTTTTAAATATCTATAAATAAAATAGCCAAGTAAAATAAGTAAAAGTATAGATATAAAAGTTATAATTTTCCAATTGAGATAATCCCAGAATGTCTTTTTCTCTCTTACTATATCTTTTATAGGTGTTATATTTTTAAGGCTATCGAGTTTATTTATTCCGGAAATAACGGATATAGTATCAGACACTATACCAATATTATCACTATTTGAAACCCGAGCTTTTATAATATAATCACCTATATCCCATATCTTTAGGCTTATTTTATTTTCTTTCTTAGCATCATCAAATATTAAAAAATTATCGTGTCCTTTCCAAAAACCATAATTTGAAATTTCAAAATCCGAAGTATCTAAAAACCTTTTGGAAGTATCGACCAATAATTTTTGAGGTTTTAAATATTCCATTTCTAAAGCAATGTCATCACCATTTAACAATGATTGGGTTTTGATTTCAAGAGGAATATCATAACCAATAATAGCAGAATCCTGAGCAAAATGAAATTCAATACTAGCTTGAGAGAATAAACTAGCAGTAAAAATTGAAAAAATAAATATTTTTAAAATTCTAAGATTTTTCATCAATTTGATGTTCGTTTTTTAAAAAAAGAATACAGAGAAGCCACATAGTCTTCATTTAGTTCAATATCAATTTTATCAATTTGATTTTTTCTCAAAATATCATCATTTTGTATTTTTTTGTCCTTTGAATATTTTATATATTTTCCCAGAAACAATTTATCTGAGGTATCTATTTCGATTATTCTTCCAGTTTCAGAATCCACGACTTTGAGTAAACCGACATTTGGAATTTCCCTTTCTATTTTATCAAAAATATTTATTGCAACGATATCATGTTTTTTCCTCGCTAATTTTAGAGGAATAGAATAATCATCAGAAATAAAATCCGAGATAAGAAACACAATACTTCGCTTATTGTGAACATTACTTAGGTATCGCAATGCATTGCCAATATCGGTTTTAGTATTTTCAGGTTCCAGATAAATTATTTCCCTGATTATCCTCAATATATGTTTTTTACCTTTTTTGGGAGGTATGTATTTTTCAATTTTATCTGAGAAAAGTATTGCTCCCACTTTATCATTATTAGCTATAGCAGAAAATGATACCACTGCACTAATTTCAGCAGCAAGCTCCTTTTTAACCTTATTTTTACTACCAAAATTTAATGAATTACTAATATCTATCAATAGCATAACAGTAAGATCCCTTTCTTCGTCAAATACTTTGATATGTGGCTCATTAGTTTTAGCTGTTACATTCCAATCGATATATCTGACTTCATCACCATATCTATAATTTCTCACTTCTGAAAATGACATTCCTATTCCTTTAAAAGCACTGTGATATTGACCACTAAAAACATTATTTGTAAGTCCCTTGGTTCTTATTTCAATTTTTCTGACTTTTGCTAGTATGTCTTTTATTTCCATTTTATCAATCCTCAATTAATTTCTTTAAAATACTTTTCCTTTTCAATGTGCCCCTAAGTTCACTAAAGGGTAAAACTATCCTTTGAGCACCAAAAATAGTATTAAAATCTGTTCTGAAAATTATCCCATAATCAGAGAGGTAAACATTTTTAAAAATTTCCGGACTTAAATAATTTATAAGTATTGAAGTTTTATAGTCCTGATTATTTCGAATTTTATTTCTTAAATAATTTTTGATATAAAATGTATAATTAAAATCGTTATTGAACTGTGATGGAATATCAATATTTTCTTTTTTATTTAAATCATATACTAAAGTGTAAGTTTTTATCTCTTCATTATAATTATTTTGAACTGTCAAAACCCCAATATAAAAATCAGAATTTATTATTCCGGGTTCAAAGTTCCGGTAATGAAATATTTCAATCTATCTGAATCCTGATTATCTTTTGAATCAACCATTTTTTCAACATCTGTTAATAATTGATCAAAAATATCTTTTATCTCATTTTCAATAAATTCAAAATTCTCAATATTTAATTTTGGAAATGAAATATAAATACCATAATTTTTACTCAGATATGAAAGTTCAAAAGCTTCTGTAACAGATATTTTATTAAACTCAGGTTTCGAAGTTTTTTTATCAGAAAAAGTAATTTCAGATATCAACTGATCATCATCCAAAACCTTAAAATACACATTATCAATATTATATTTATTTTTTACTATCATATCAAACGAATCGCATCTGTTGTTTTTACATGAATAAGTATTCATTATGTCAACATTGTCCTGCAAGTCATAGAGAATCAAATTCAGATTGGAATCAAATCCATTATAAATATTCAAACCATATTTTTTATTATTAAAATCCGTAGTGTATTCACAAAATTCAGGTGTTCGATATTCAATGGATTTATTTATTTTATCGAGTTTTTTCAATGACATATCAAATTCTCTATTTCCTTCTGAATTTTTCCATATAGCAGGGATATTAATATCATCTATGTCAATTGACCACATTCCATACTCCAATCCATTTGAATCCAATTCACAGAATAAGTTTGTTTCTAACGATTCCACCTTCAACAGGTATTTTTATTTTTGATGAAGGATAATAGCAAATTCCCCTTCCATTCATTCTCATTGTAACCGAGATAAAATTGAATTTTATATTTATTGTCAATGTAACCATAGAGATCGATATAAGTAATATTTTTATTTTTTGGAAACAGAGATTTTACATAAGCATCCAATTCATCAACCTGAGCATATAAGGTGGACGAAAACACAAATAAAGTAATAAATAATATCGACAATCTATACATTATGGAACCTCTACTGTATTAATAATCTGTGTAATAATATCTTCCTGTGATATATTTTCAGCTTCTGCCTCATAAGTGATTCCAATTCTGTGAGCCATCACATCGAATATTACACTTTTTATATCTTCAGGAATCACATAGGCTCTTCTATTGATAAAAGCATGAGCCTTTGCCACAATTGCCAAAGATATCGAAGCTCTTGGAGATGCTCCATAATTGATAAGATACTTCAAATCCTGCAATTTATAATTCGAAGGTTCCCTCGTAGCAAATACGATATTCACAATATAATCCAATAAAGAATCATCAATATATATCCTTTTAACCAGTTCCCTTGCTTTTATAATTTGATTAGCATCAACAACAGTATTTATTTTTTGAGAATCGGAATTCAAAAGGCTGTTTTTTATAATTTTCTTCTCATCTTCGATATTAGGATATTTGATTTTCACTTTCAATAAAAACCTGTCTATTTGAGCTTCTGGAAGATTATATGTTCCTTCCTGTTCTATTGGGTTCTGAGTAGCCAATACCATAAATGGCTCAGGCAATTTAAAAGTTTCTTTACCAATAGTAACTTGTTTTTCCTGCATAGCTTCAAGCAAGGCACTCTGAACTTTTGCCGGTGCTCGATTTATCTCATCAGCAAGAATAAAATTAGAAAAAACAGGTCCCTTACTAACAAAGAAATCCAATTTAGCCGGATTATATACCATTGTACCTATCAAATCTGAGGGCAATAGGTCGGGAGTAAATTGTATCCTTTTAAACTCAACATCAATGGCAGAAGCTAAGGTTTTTATTGCCAGTGTTTTTGCTAATCCGGGCAGTCCTTCTAATAATATATGCCCATCTGCCAGCAATCCCAACAACAACCTCTCCATCATATATTTTTGACCTACTATGACTTTAGAAGTAGCATACTGAATGTCTTCTATAAAAGCACTTTCACTCCTTATCAGTTGGTTAAGTTCATTAATATCATTTGAATATTCCATTCCAATAAATTTTAAAATTGATTGTTAATTATATCGAATAATTGACACCTGATATTTTATAGTAATAACAAAATATTTAATAGCCACTAAGGTATTAAAAATTTATTAACAAATTAAGCTATAAATTATTAATACTACAAATAATTGTAAAATTAATCAACTTTAGCCACTCTTATCAAATTTGTTCTTTGCTTTTGGAAAACAGGCATAGATGATGTATGGACTACAATATCTCCTTCCTTAAGTAATTTTTTTTCTTTTAATATATTGACAAGATTGCGATGTGTCTCTTCGGTTGAAGAATCTATATCGTAATAAAATCCTCTCACTCCTCTAATCAAATTCAATGTGGAAAGAATTGATCTTACTTTTGAAAAAATGTAAATATTGGCTGCAGGTCTGAAACTTGAAACTTTGAAGGCTGTATATCCAGAAATTGTAAGACCAATTATAGCTTTTGCTCCGACTTCATTTGAAATGTTTGCAGCATTGAAGCACACAATATCACTAACAAAAGTTTCAGATTTAGGCTCTGGTTTAGGAGTATTCTTTTTAGGCTTAAAAGTTTTTTCTGCTCCTTTAATTATTTTGTTCATTGTTTTAACAACCAAAGCAGGATCATGTCCCATGGCTGTTTCTTCACTCAGCATCACAGCATCAGCTCCCTGAAGAACAGCATTTGCTACATCTATTACTTCAGCTCTGGTAGGCGATGGATTTACTATCATAGACTCCATCATTTGAGTAGCTACAATTACAACCTTTGATTTTTTTATACTGGTATTTATCAGCATACGTTGGATTCCGGCAAGTTCCTCAATTGGTATCTCAACACCAAGATCACCTCTGGCGACCATAATAGCATCACAATATTTTAATATTTTATTGATATTTTTAACGGCATCAGGCTTTTCAATTTTAGCGATCACCTTCGCACTATGCTTATAAGATTTTAAAATTTTCTTTAAATCTTTAAGATTATTTTCATTTCTCACAAATGAAAGTGCAACCCAGTTAACAGGAAATTTTGTAATAAATTCCAAATCAGCAATATCTTTTTTTGTCAATGAAGGTAATTGCATATCAGTATCGGGAAAATTCACCCCTTTTCTGGCTTTTATATAACCTCCTGTCAATATCTCTGCCTCTATTTCACCATTGAATTGTATCTCAAGAATTTTTAAAATTATTTTACCATCATCGATAAAAACTTTTTCACCGGCTTTCACATCATTTTCTAACCCTTCATATGATATGTATAAGCATTCAGCATTACTGGTTCCTTTCTTACTTGAAAGATATATTTTATTTCCTTCTTCTATTTCAAAACCGTCTCCTTCCACTTCTCCAATTCGGATTTTGGGTCCTTGTAAATCTGCTAATATCCCTATAGTAAGGTCATATTCTACATTAATCTCACACACATATCTGATTATATTTTCATAAATTTCATAATCGACATGTGAAAAATTTAATCTCAGTAAATCTGCTCCGGAATTTACTAATTCGAGTACCTTTTCTTTAGTATTACATGCAGGACCTATTGTCGCTATTATTTTTGTATTTGTATATTCAATCATTTTTTCAATTATTATTTGCATCAATATCTCATAATTCAGAGATATCTTTATTCAAGTTTATTTTAATATCAATTATATTTTGAGGAAATTGTTATTTTTGAAACGTTATTTTTACATTAAAATAATTATCTTCGGCGATTAATTACCAAGAGAAATTCCATTTATCTGCTTATATAATTCTACCGTATCTTTATCAGTCATACTGGAAATATACATAGTAATATTGAGTAGTAATTCATAGTCATTTTCAAATAATTTTCTACCCATAGCTAAATATAAATCAGGAATAAGTTTCAAAATTCTCTTACTGTGTCCCGATTCGCTTTCGAATGCTGCTGAAATAAAAACACTCAATAATTGTGGTAGGGCTTTATAACCTGATACCTCAATTTTTACTACAGGATCGGAACTATAAATCCTGTTAAAACTATCCTTTTTGATAAAATCTACTATTTTAGCACTTTCAATTTTATCAAGAATACTACTATCAAAATCTCCACTAAGAATAGTTTCTTCATTAGCAATAAACACCTCAGCACTTTGATTGATCAATGTGTTTATAGCTTTACTCCTTAAATAATTTATTTTTGAGGTTTTATCATATATTTTTGAATACTGCTGTTTTAGCACACTCCATTCCAAAGCTAATATGGTTGAAAATGCATCTTCCACCTCTCCAAAACTCAATAACCCTTCATTGAATCCATCTTCATAATCTATCAAAGTGTAACAGATATCATCTGCTGCTTCAACAAGAAAAGCCAACGGAAACCGAGAATAGAACTCTCTATCTCCAATTGTTCTCTTATTCAATTTTAGTTCTTCAGCAATTTTATTAAAAACATCCTTTTCAGAATAAAAATAACTATATTTTTTTAAACTGGCATAATTGGATTTTTCAATTTTTGGCAACGAACCTTTAGGATATTTAATAAAACTCGCATAGGTAGGATAGGTTAATGCCAAACCTCCCTGAATTTCACTTTGGGATTCAGGAGTTTTCGATATTATTCTAAAACCTGCAGCATTTCCCTCAAAATTTTGAAGGTCTGCAATTTGTTGGTTATTCAAATTTTTTAAATACTTTTTAGCTTCATCAGATCTAAAAAAACTCGATATAGCATCTTCTCCAGAATGTCCGAATGGTGGATTTCCCAAATCATGGGCTAAACATGCAGCACTCACTATTGAACCAAAATCCGAAAAATTATACTCTTCTTTCAGTTCTTTATATTTATCGATAACATAACTACCCACAATATTTCCAAGAGACCTTCCAACACTAGAAGTTTCAAGACTATGTGTCAACCTGTTATGAATAAATTCAGATTTTGGAAATGGAAAAACCTGAGTTTTATTCTGCAGCCTCCTGAATGCAGAGGAAAAAATTATCCTGTCAAAATCCTGTTGAAATACTGTTCTGTATTTTTCACGATTTTTAACTTCAGAACCCTCCTTCCAAGCCTTTTTGTACTTAATAGATCTGACCAATTCATATTATATATCAATATATCTTAGTATTTCTACTTCGACATATATTCACTTTTGATTTTAGAATATTCAGGCAATTTTTTATAATGCCATTTTTTAATTATTTTACCATCTTTTAGCAATACTATACCCGGATTTGATCTCACAATAGTTTTCAGTGTAATATCATCACTATTATAATATTTAATATTTGGACCTCCATCACTGATAAAATCTTCAATCATTTCATAGTTGGCAGAAGTAATAAAAAATATTTGTTTATTATCCTTTATTGCATCATTAACCAATGGATTAATATATTTCAAAATAACTTTCATAAAATCTGCATCCCAAATATAGTTATAGATATCTATTGTTTTATCTACTACAGTATCTATGGATTTAACGATATTGAAACTATCGGTATTGATATATGGTTTGACTCCATCTACGAATATGGTATCACTTATACGGATAGTGTCATATCTGAACAATGTATCTTTAACTACTTTAGTCGATGATTCACCTTCTCCTGGAAATCTCCATGACACTATCATAAATGAATAATCAGGATTACTAAGTAAGTCTATTGTCGAATCATTACCATCCATGTCTTCAATGTAAAAATCACTTATTTCCGTTTCTTTTACGGTAGGTTCAGAGAATATTCTGTCTTTTATCTCGAATGAAGATGTACTGTATTCATCAATATTATCATAATATTGTTGAGCAGGAATAGTGATAGTTTTTCCATTATCCTTATTAAAAATCACAATAGATTTTTCTTCTATATTTGCCAATGCATCTTGCTCCAATTGCTGTTGTTCTCTGATGTTCACCCCTTCTTTGAAAGGTCTGAAATCTACCATAGGAAGACCCCAGCTATAATTTGATAAAATAAATAGATAAAAACCCACTATTGAAGCTAAAGTAATAGTCCACCTTAGGAAAGGATTTCCAAATTGGTGCATTTTGCTATTTTTCCAAATCAAATAAATTACCGGAATAATCATTATCATATTTTTCAAAAAAGTCTGCCAGGCTGTAAATTTTATAAAATCACCAAAACAACCGCAATCAGTTACTTTCATATTGGTTTCTGCAAATTCTCCCCATTTAGAAAATTGGAAAAAATTAGCTTCCATCGGCACATATCCAGTTAAATATGTGAAACCTGTGAGAACTGTAAAGAAAGCCATAACCAGAAAAACAAGCCATGCTGTTAACTTCGGTTTAAACCCGATAAGCAACATCACTCCCAAAACGATTTCCAGTATAATCATAAAATTACCAAAGCCCATAGAAGCATGTTCAAATACCTTAAACATAGGTACTAAAAATGAAAACCATGTTGGTTCAAATAATGACTGAAATTCCTGGAAATACTCTTCCATTTTGTATGAATTTCCTAATGGATCAACAGCTTTAACAAATCCGGATACAATAAATAAATATCCGAAGAAAAATTGTAGAAAACTCACTATATAAGATTTTTCCTTATTAGTAAATTTCACCAATAAAAATAAACTTATCGCTGATAAAATTATTAAAATTATTACAAATACTCCAAAACTCATTTTTTATAAATTTTTTTCTTTTAACAAAATCAATGCAAAAATTGAATAATTAGCTATGTCTATAATATTAGAATCTATACCTTCAGATATCAATGTTTTTCCGGAATTAGAAATTATTTGTTTTATCCTGAATAACTTTACCAATATTATATCCGCAATACTAATAATTTCCATTTCCCTCCATGCTTCACCATAATCATGATTTTTATCCATCATCAGGTCCTTCACTAATTTTACCTTTTCATCATACAATTCTATTGCATCACTAAAACTCAAATCAGGCTCCTCAGTAAAATCCAGGCTCAATTGAATCAAAGCCATTATACTATAATTGAATATCGCTATAAATTCTCCACTCACAGGCTCATCAATTTTTTGAATCCCGGAATTTTGAATACTTCTTATCCTTTTAGCTTTTATAAAAAGCTGATCAACAATCGATATAGGCCTTAATATCCTCCATGTTGCCCCATAATCCAACATTTTGTTTTCAAATATTGTTTTAGTGCTTTCTATGATATCATCAAATTGCTGACTTGTATTTTTCACTTCATGCCTTTTAAAGAATTAAAGAATATCGAAATATTATATTATTTTTCAGCTACAACTATATATTGATAATCCAATGTGGTATCATCTGTTCTTATATTTTTAAATCCGGCTTTATTCAAATCCTTTTCTAAATCATAAATTGGCAACCTATCGTTTATATCAGGAGCATCAATAGGAATATTTTTCATTTTGAAATCAATGATAAATAATTTTCCACCTTTCTTCAATCCTTGTTTTAGCGTTTTAAGATAATCTAACTTATTGTCAATAACATTCAATGTGTTGATAATAACTATTAAATCGACTTCCTCATCTTTCAATTGTGGATTATCCTCTTTGGCTATTCTGGTTTCTATTTTATCCTGAATCTCTGATGGCAACTTCTGTTTAAGATTATCAAGAATTTCAAGATAGCTCTTTTCTATATCTATAGCTAAAACTTTGTTAGCCTGCAATGCAAGACGAAAAGTAAAGTATCCTGTTCCCGCTCCAATATCCGCTACTGTTTTTCCAGATAAGTCACCCATCATGGATATTACTAATTCAGGTTTTTGCCATATTTCCCTATCCTTATTTTCATCTTTAGGAATAGTCAATATCTCCTTGGTTGAGTCTTTTTTTATTTCTGAATCTATATCCTTTCTTTGTGCCTGTTCGCATGATCCAAGCAAAAATGATAAAATGATAAAAAAAATAAAATATATATGTTTTAACTTCATTATATTCAAATAAATTACAAAATTAATCATTTGACATTAAAAGCGTCAATTTTTGATAAATATTATATTGGTTTAAAGGTATTTTTTTATTTATTATTAAAAATTATAAATCTAAAAAAATTGATTTTACAATCTTATATACAACCTCAAATTTAATTGAAATAAACAAAAGATACAATGTAAATTCATAAATAATTTGAAACAAAAAAATAAAATTAAATTATTGAAAAACAATTAAATATTAAAAAATAAATGTGTTTAAAACCTATAATAACTCAGAAAAAAATCGTATCTTTATCAAAAATAAAAATATGACTTTTAAAGAAAAAAAACAGTTCGTTTCATCACGAGGTTATCCTGTAGAAGAGATGGAAACCACAACTATTGAAAAAATGTATTTGCGTTTAGTAGATAATCCTGATTGGTTTTTCGATAGAAATGCCGGAAATTTATCCTCCGGCAAACATAATTCAGATGAAACAATTAATTTAATACCTTATGAAAATTAATGAGTTGTTTCAGTTGTAAAATTTACTAATATTATATGTAAAAAAAAGAGCTATGAAAAATATATTCATAGCTCTTTTATTTTCAGTAGCGTGAGGCGGGATTGAACCGCCGACCTCATGATTATGAATCATGCGCTCTAACCATCTGAGCTACCACGCCATTTATAATTTTTTAAATATTTTTTAAAAAAAAAGCCGTAAAAACTTCCTTTACGGCTTTGCGCCCCCACAAGGACTTGAACCTTGGACCTGCGGATTAACAGTCCGACGCTCTAACCAACTGAGCTATGGAGGCAATACCTTACTTTAGTATTTCAAAAGCGGATGCAAAAGTAATATTTATTTAAATTAATTTCAAAATTTTTTATTAAATTTTTTAATTTATTTCGTTTTTTTTTAATTTTATCACTAATTTTGAATCAATCACTAATAAAAAATTCACTAATGGTAGTAGATAAAACACTAATAGATATAGTAAAAAAAATAAGCATCGAAGCCGGTAAAATTATATTATCACACTACAATGATATAGATATCAACTCGTCAATTGAAATAAAATCTGACAAAAGTCCCGTAACAATCGCTGATAAAGAATCAAGTAGCTATATAATCAAAAAACTTTTAGAGGCTACTCCTGATATTCCTGTTATTTCTGAAGAGGAAAATAATTATTCATACCAACAAAGAAAATCTTTTGATTATTTCTGGTTAATTGATCCTCTCGATGGTACTAAAGAATTTATAAATAAAAATGGAGAATTTACTACCAACATTGCATTAATTCATAAGAAAAAACCAATATTTGGTGTGGTTCATAGCCCAGTGATGAATACAATTTATTGGGCAGCAAAAAATCAGGGAGCATTTTTATCAGAAAATAACATTACTAAAAAAATAAATACAAATAATTTTAAATTTGATGGTTCTCATCTAAGAATTGTAGTCTCACGATCACATCTTGATGATAAAACAATCAATTTTTTATCAACATTCAAATACCCTGTAATAATAAAAAAAGGAAGTAGCCTGAAATTTATGCAAATAGCTGAAGGGAAAGCCGATCTTTATTTTAGATTTAACAGTATCAGTGAATGGGACACCGCAGCATCTCATATAATTGTAGAAGAAGCTGGTGGAAAAATCAAAAATATTTTGACAAATAAGAATATTAATTACAATAAAAAAAACATGAAAATTCCAGGATTTATAGTAACCGGAACTATAAAAAATTAATTTATCAATAAATACAAATTCATAAAAATTAATTTTACTTTTGCATTTTTTATGAAAAAACAGCTTTTTTTTCTTAAAGTTTTGTTAAATCTTCAAAGATTTATTTAAAAATTTGGATAATTAATAAAAATGTTGTTTATTTGTAATTAAATTAATTCTAAATAAGATAAAAAGAAGCATTATGTCAGAAATAGAATTCAATAACAAATTGATTCAATGTTCTGCTACTTTAAAATCATTTGCATTTAATTTGACAAAAAATGATGAAGAAGCAGAAGATTTACTACAGGATACAGCATACAAAGCTATAATCAACAGAAAAAAATTCAGAGCCGGAACAAATTTCAAAGCTTGGTTATTCACAATAATGAAAAATACTTTCATTAATGATTACAGAAGAAAAGTAAGAAGAAATACGGTTATGGATAATACTGATAATCAATATTTCATCAATTCTTCAGATAGTATAATCCAAAACGAAGCGGATTCACAAATACTTTTAGAAGAGTTAAACGATTTGATTGATTTATTAGATGACAATTTAAGAGAACCTTTCAGAATGCATTTTACCGGATATAAATATCAGGAAATAGCTGATGAAACAAATATACCTTTGGGAACAGTAAAAAGTAGGATTTTTATTGCAAGAAATGAAATTAAAAAATTGATTTCAAAATATTATATAGACAAATTTCCTCAGGAATATTGCAAAAGAAAATGCGCATAAAAAAAGCCGCCAATTAGGCGGCTTTTTTTATATCATAATAATACATTCTCACCAATAAAAAGATTAACTTTACATTTTTTTTAATGAATTACTACACCGGATGAAATCAAAAAAAATAATCTCCGAACACTTATCAGTAAATACAAAAATTCTAAATGATCAGGAATTGATCAAAAACATAGAAAATATATCAAACATTGTAACCAATGCATTCGCAAATAAAGGCAAAGTATTCTTCTGCGGAAATGGAGGAAGTGCTGCGGATGCACAACATTTAGCAGCAGAATTTTCAGGAAGGTTTTATTTTGACAGAGACCCTTTATTTTCTGAGGCATTGCATGTAAACACTTCATATATCACTGCTGTTGGCAATGATTATGGATATGAACATATATATTCAAGACTTATAAAAGCAAAAGGACAGAAAGGAGACGTCTTATTCGGATTGTCAACTTCAGGAAACTCACAAAATATTGTCAATGCTTTTATTGAAGCGCAACAAAATGGAGTTATAACAATAGGAATGACAGGAGAAAATATCGGTAAAATGAATAATTATTCTGATTATAATATTTCTGTTCCTTCTACTGATACCCCTAGAATACAAGAATCTCATATTTTAATAGGGCATATAATTTGCGAAATTGTCGAAAAGAACTTATTTAATTAATTTAACATTTAGATTTTTAAAAATTGAACAAAGAAGACATCAGAAGATATTCATTTGAGGAACTTACCAATATAATTTTATCATTGGGAGAATCAAAATTCAGAGCCAAACAGATATATGAATGGATTTGGCAAAAAGGAGCATTCAGTTTCGATGAAATGACCAATATATCGATAAAACTTAGAGATAAATTAAAAGAATCATATACATTCAATACATTTATTCTGACTCACAAACAAGTTAGCAAAGATTGTACTATTAAATTGGGTTGGAAATTATTTGATGGTTCTGTTATTGAATCTGTTTTAATTCCTTTGACTGAAGAAAACAGATATACTCTATGTGTTTCTTCTCAGGTAGGATGTAGTCTAAATTGTACTTTTTGTGCTACAGGAAAATTAAAATTGCGCAGAAACCTTTTTGATTATGAGATAATAGAGCAATTCATCAGAGTTAATAAAATTTCTAATGAAGTATTTGGACACAATTTAACCAATATAGTATATATGGGAATGGGTGAACCATTGTTAAATTATGATAATGTGATAAAAAGTGTCGAAAAACTTACAAGCCCCGATGGTTTTGGATATTCAAACCGAAGAATCACAATAAGCACCTCGGGAATTATTAAAGGCATTGAAAGATTAATAAACGAAGATATCAAAGTCAATCTGGCATTGAGCCTACATGCACCAGACGATGAGAAAAGGACCAGTATTATGGCTATCAATAAATCTAATCCAATAAACGAACTGGTAGATATTTTGACAACATATTACGATAAAAACAAGACAAAAATAAGTTATGAATATATCATGTTCAAAGACCTTAATGACAGTCTCAATGATGCAAAAAATTTGGTGAAACTTACCCGTAGATTCCCTGTGAAGGTAAACATAATAGAATACAACTATGTAGAAGGAGTACCTTATTCCAAGGCAAGTGAAGACAGAATTAACACATTTGCAAAGCACCTAGTTGATAATGGGGTAATGGCAACAGTTCGAAGAAGCAGAGGAAAAGACATAGATGCTGCTTGTGGTCAGCTAGCAAACAAAGTGAATAAAAAGTAAATTAACATTGTTAAAATAAATAGTATTAAGTATTTATAACACATTATGTAACAACAAATACATTTTATTGTCGTTGTTAATATCTGATTATTTGCACAAAAAAATCATCAAGATATGCACAAAATACTTACTCTTCTACTAATCCTTTTTTCTATTGCCGGTTATTCCCAAAATTATACCATCAGTGGTTATATAGAAGATTTTGACTCCGGAGAAAAATTAATTTCAGCATATATTTATGACAACCTTTCAGGAAAAGGAACCGTAACCAATACTTATGGGTTTTACAGCCTTACTTTACCAAAAGACAGTGTAGAATTAAAAATATCATATATAGGATATACTACCGAAATAAAAAAAATACTATTAGATAAAAATACTGAAATCAATTTTAAATTAAAATCATCTGTTCAATTACAAGAAATAGAAATCAGCGGAACTAAAAATGAAAGAATAGAGGAACAAACTCAGATGAGTAAGATAGAAGTATTATAGAACAAATAAAGTCGATGCCGGCATTATTTGGAGGAAGTGGATGTGCTCAAAACTCTTCAATTACTTCCCGGTGTACAATCAGGAACAGAAGCACAGCGGATTATTTGTGAGAGGTGGAAGCCCCGATCAAAATCTGGTACTTTTGATAACGTTCCTGTATATAATGTTCACATCTCTTGGGTATATTTTCAGTATTCAATGCAGATGCATTAAAAAGTGTATCTTTAACCAAAGGAGGTTTTCCTGCACGATATGGTGGAAGATTGTCATCCATCATAGATATAAATATGAAAGATGGAAATATGAAAGAATATCATGGAGCCGGATCTATAGGAAATATCACTTCCAAAATTATGATTGAAGGACCAATAGTAAAAGATAAAGTTTCTTTCATTGTTAGCGGTAGAAGGTCCTACGCTGACTTATTCATCAAACCACTGATTAAACTTTCCGAGATAGATGGTGAAAAAATTGGTCTAGATCTTTACTTTTATGATTTCAACGCAAAATTGAATTATAAAATAAACAATAAAAACAGATTATATCTTGGCTATTATTCAGGAAGAGATAGATATGGAACATCATATTCCTACGAAGATGAAGATGAGTTTTCAGGTGGTATAGATTGGGGAAACAATATACTCGCTCTTAGGTGGAATTACCAGATTACACCTAAATTATTTTAAATACCACAGGAATTTATAGTAATTTCGATTCCAGGATTTTAAGTGAAAGTACTACAAAATATAGTTCTACTAAAAAAGAAACATTTTCAGTAAAATACAACAGTGGGATTGAAGATTACGGACTAAAACTTGATTTTGATTTTATACCATCTCCATCTCATTATATTAAATTTGGTACTAGCATTGTCAATCATAAATACGAACCAGGAGCCATTGGTTTCAAAGCAAAAACCGAAGACTTCAATTTAGATACTCTGATAGGTTATGCTACATCGAGATCTAATGAACTTAATCTCTATGCGGAAGATGACTTTACAATAGGAAACTTAAAGACAAATCTGGGAATTCATGCATCAGGATTTTTTACACAAAATACTTTTTACCATTCTTTACAACCAAGAATCGGATTGAGGTATTTATTGAACAAAGGTTATTCCCTCAAAGCTTCATATTCCACTATGAAACAGTATATCAACCTGCTTGCAAGTGAAGCTCTAACCACACCTCTCGACCTTTGCACGCCAAGTACAGATAAAATCAAACCACAATTTTCATGGCAAGTAGCTACAGGAATTGCAAAAACTATAAATGATAAATACGAATTAAGTATCGAAGGATATTACAAGAAAATGAAAAATGTAATTTCCTATATTCCAGGATCGAGTTTTTTTGATGATTCTTTTGGAGAAACTGATTGGGAAAGTAAAGTCACTCAAGGACTTGGTGAAACATATGGAGTTGAATTTTTACTTCAAAAAGATTTAGGTAAATTTACAGGATGGATAGGATATACCCTTTCGTGGAACTGGAGACAATTCGATGATATAAATGGCGGCAAAAAATATCCATATAAATATGACCGAAGGCACGACTTTTCAATAGTAGTAGCCTATAAGATTACAGATAAAATTACACTTTCTGCCAATTGGATATTCAGTACCGGAAATGCAATCACATTGGCAACTTACAAATATCCTTATGAGATTTATAATTATGATTCCTATTATTATGTAGATGAAATAAATAATATTGAAAATAAAAATTCATTCAGAATGTCCAATAGTCACAGATTGGATGTTTCCATAGAATTTCATAAAAAAAAGAAAAAATGGGAACGAGCTTGGGTATTAGGTATTTATAATGCATATTTCCACAAAAATCCATTTTTTATCTATTCGGATTATGATTATATAACTGGAAAAACCATTTTTAAAGAAATTAGTATTCTACCATTGTTACCATCTATTTCTTATCAATTCAAATTTTAGTAGCACTATGAAAAAATCATCTATATATTTGTTTCTATCAATATTAGTGATCGCTTTTCTATCATCATGTGAAGAAGCTTTCACCACCATCAAAGACATCGATTTCCCTGAACATGAATCTAAATTAGCAGTATTTGCCGAATTGAATCAAAATAGCGGCAGTTTGTTTGTATCTTATAGTAAAGAAATCGATGAAAGTTCAAATTATAACACTATTGATGCTAATGTAGAGATCCTTGAGAATGATTCACTTTTGTTAAATTTGGAATATTCTGATATAAATAAAATTAATTTGGACTTCAATAAATATCTTCAACCGGGAAAAGAGTATAAATTAATAGTAAAAAATGATGAATATGGTACTGCCACATCAACACAAATTATGCCACAAAAACCTGAGATATTAGATGCTAAATATAAACAAGATGGGATAATTACAAGTGATGGTTACAAAGAAGATAAATTTACATTACAAATCAAAGACAATAAAAATACTGATGAATATTACTATGTAGAATTGTATAATATTTATGAAATTAATGGTGTTACAATTGAAAATATGTTGTACCTTGAAAATGATTTTAATGGCTTCGGATATGATGTCTATTATTCTAATTACAATGGTATAGTTTTCAATGACACTAACTTCGATGGAAATACAGCCAATTTAGTATTTACTTCCAATTACTATAATTACAACAATGAAAGTAAAATGAGAGCTAAAGTATATGCAATAACCAAAGAATTTTATGATTTTTTAGTTACTTACTCCCAATATTATTATTCTGATGGTAATCCATTTGCAGAACCGGTAACAGTAACAAATAATATTGAAAATGGATATGGATTGTTCAGTGTATCAAATATTGCGACATTTGACTTTGAAATTGAATAATAATATTTAATTAGAATAATCTAATTGATAGGAAGCATAATTCGAAAAGTAGTGCCTTCATTTACTTTCGATTTCAAAACGAATATCTTACCTTTATGATATTCTTCAATTATCCGTTTTGCAAAAGACAAACCAAGTCCCCAACCTCTTTTCTTTGTGGAATATCCTGGTTTAAAAACAGTTTTAATTTTTCCTGAAGGAATTCCTTTACCAGTATCACTAACATCTATCAATACACTATTGGAACTCAATCCTGTCTCTACAGTAATCTCTCCTTTTCCCTCCATTGCATCGAGAGCATTTCGAAGTAAATTCTCTATAACCCAATTAAATAGGTGAAAATTAACTTTAGCAAAAACAGGGTTATTTTCATCCATTTCAAAATGAAATTTAATATTTTTCGATGATCTTTTTTTGATGTATTCTATGCTTTCATTCAATACATTGTCAATATTTATTAGTTCCAATACCGGAGCAGAACCTATCTTGGAAAACCTATCGGCTACTAATTCTAATTTAGTAACATCATTTTCCAATTCTACTACTGCATATTTTTGATCCTCTGACAATTCAGTCATTGATTTCAAATACTCAGTCCAACCGATAATACCACTGATAGGAGTTCCTAATTGGTGAGCTGTTTCTTTAGCCATTCCTGCCCATACTCTGTTTTGTTCAGCCCTCCTCATAGAATTGAAAATTATATAACCAAAAATCACAAACAATGCTATTAATACCACCTGAACTATTGGAAACCAGGTTATCAATTGATACAAATTACTATGCTGGTAATAAATTTTAGGATATATATTTTCCTTACTGATATTAGTGTTTGAATCATCAAAAGCAGGTAAAATAGGATTTAATCCATTGTTTTTTAATATCTTTAGTTTTTCCTGAAGATATTTTTGATCTTCATCCTTAGTATCACCCCAATTTTTGCCATCTAAAAATCCGGTACCATCGTCTAAGATTATTTTATTGCGCACATTATCAGTGATTTTATTTTCAAGAGTCATATCTTCATCCAACAGACTCTCATCATATAAGGATTTGGCAATTCTTTTTGTGGCTAATTCATAATATTCTATATAATTCCTTTCATTTTCAGCCATTTGCTCTGAAAGATAATTGGTATAGAACATTGTAAATATAATTATAATAATTCCTATTACAAGTAATACTATTTTCCACCACGATTTTTGACGATAAATATCCATACACTGGTTATATTATGACAAAGATAACATTTTGAATGCTGATTTATTATATAATTTATTAAAAGTTACATATTATCTTAACATAATAATATATATTGCATATAATTATAATATATTTGCAAAAAATACAAATAACAAAAAATGAGATATCACAAATTTTATTATATTTTAATTATTTTACTTTCATTCTACGGATGCAAAACAAATCATTTTTCAAAATCTACAGATGAAAAAAAAGACAATAATTCTATAGAAGAAGTAGATATGACTCCTAAGCAACAACAGCTCAGCAATAACCTAAAATTCTATTACGGTGGAACACTAACTGAAATCATAGACAGATCAAATAAAGAAAACAAACCCGTATTTATAGATTTTACTGCTGCCTGGTGTGCTCCGTGTAAACTGATGGATGAAGAAATATATAGTTATAAAGCAGTTTATGAATTTTACAACGAAAAATTTATCAATTTCAAAATCGATATCGAAAAAGATAATGGACCCAATATCGCATTTTTATATGAAGTTAGTACTTTGCCTGCAATGGTATTTTTAGATAAAAAAGGAAGAATAATAACGAAAACTACAGGTTCTGTAGGTATTCAAAAACTTTTGGATATCGGTAATGAGGCTTTAATGAAATTCGATACCATTTCAAATTAAGAATATAATTTCATTTTGGGTGAAAGATTTTTATTCCATAATCGTACTATATTATAGTATAAACAAATGAAGAATCAATAATCATTAATTATGCCTGTTTCGAAAACAGATTGTAAAAAATTTTCAGATAAGGAAATCATTGAAAAATCAAAAGGCAATTTTGATTATTTCAGATGTTTATATGAAAGATATGATTACAGATTAAAAGCTTTTATCAGAAAAATTTCAGATTTCGACCATGAGACTATAGATGATATTTTACAAAATTCATTTATTAAAATATGGAAAAATATCAATAATTATGATGATTCCATGGAAGTTTCAAGTTTTATTTTCGCTATAGTCAGAAATGAAACTGTAAGCTATTGGAGAAAAGAAAAAACACAAAAGAAAATCAAAAATAATCTGAATTCTGATGATGACCAGGAAGTAAATGATTCAACAGATGATATAGACAATGAAATGGATAGTGGAATCAAGAAAATTCTTGAAAAATTACCGGAAAAATATCGTGAAATACTGATTTTGAAGTTCTTTGAAAATATGGACTATGAAGAAATTTCAGATATATTAAAAATACCAGAAGGAACTGTTGCTACAAGGATAAACAGAGCAAAAACACATTTTGCTAAAATTGCTGAAAAAGATAATATTTATTTAAATAAATTTAAATGATATCATTATGACAAACTTTGACAAAATAGAACAAAATATCAAAGAAAATAATATAAACCCAACCCCAAAATGGCATTTCCAATTGAAAGATTTTTTAATATGGACTATGTATGCTATTTTTATTTTGATCGGAAGTATTTCCTTTTCCATAATACTCTTTGCCATACAGCAAACTGATTTTATTTTAACTGACCATATCGGACATTCAGCATTGGAATTGATATTAGTATTGCTCCCTTTTTTATGGCTTGGAACACTTTTGGTTTTTTTAATTGGTTCATTTATATCTATTTATAATTCTAAAAAAGGATACAAATTCTCTTTTGGCAAAATGTTAGGAATAAATATAGGATTCAGTATCGTGTTTGGAACAATATTATTTCTTTTTGGAGCCGGAGAATGGTTTGAAAAAACATTCTCTGTTTACTCTTCAACTTATGAAAGCATACAGATCAAAAAAGAAAAACTATGGACAAATGCAGATTCAGGAGTAGTAGCAGGCACAATAATAAACCTTGAAAACGATACTCTGTATTTATTAGATTTTGAAAAACACAATTGGAAAATAAATATCGATAGCGCTTTCAAAGTTCCAATTGTAAAATTAATTCCTGATGAAAAAGTAAAAATACTTGGAAAAAAATATGATAAGAATATTTTTATTGCTGAAAAAATCTTGCCTTGGGGTGGGAAAGATATGAGAAACAAAATGCAGAATAGATGGAAAAATAATGGGACTCATTAGATTTTCAAAAAAATTTATTTTTATATGATATTTATTAAAAATTGATCAAGTTTTCTAATTTTACAAATCAATCTGTTGATTTATACCTATTTTTTTTTCTTATCATTACAAATTGCTTTAATATTAATAATATTTAATGTAAAGACTTTACTTTCTTTATAAAAAATGTTAAATTTGTAAAAAAATAATCATGATAAATATTAAATTTGGAACAGACGGATGGAGAGCTATAATAGCCAAAGAATATACCGTTGATAATGTAATCAGAGTAAGTAGTGCAGCAGCTGAATGGATGCATTCAAAGGGATACAAAAAAGTTGTAATAGGTTACGATTGCAGATTTGCAGGAAAAATGTTCAGTGAATTTGCAGCTACAACATTTGCAGAAAATGGAATTAAAGTTTTAATTGACGAAAATTTTGCTTCTACACCTATGGTGTCTCTAGGAGTGGTAAAGTACAATGCTGAACTTGGTATCGTCATTACTGCGAGCCACAATCCTCCTTCATATAATGGATATAAACTTAAATCAGGATTTGGAGGACCTACAATCCCTAAAGAAATAGCTGAAGTAGAAGCTAAAATTCCAAATTATGTTCCTGAATTAAAAACTACATTTCAACAACAATTCGATCAAAAAAATATAGAATATGTTGATTTGGAACAGTTGTATATGGATCATGTAAATAACTATTTTGATATTGATAAAATAAAATCAGGAGTAAATCTAGCTTATGATGCAATGTATGGAGCTGGACAGAATGTTATTAGGCGGTTATTCCCAAATGCACATTTATTACACTGCGATTTCAATCCTTCATTCCATGGGCAAGCTCCGGAACCAATAGAAAGAAATCTAGGTGAATTAGCACAACTTGTAAAAAATGATACTAAAATAAATCTTGGATTAGCTAATGATGGTGATGCCGACAGAATAGGATTATTTGATGAAGATGGAGAATTTGTAGATTCTCACCATATTATTTTACTTCTTTTGTATTATATGTATGAGTTCAAAAACGAAACAGGTAAAGTAGCAGTTTCATTTTCCGTTTCTAATAAAATAGAAAAATTAGCAAAACAATATGGACTCGATTATATAGTAACAGCTATAGGTTTCAAATATATCGCTGAAATAATGATTCATGAAGATGTTTTAGTTGGTGGTGAAGAATCAGGAGGTATTTCCGTTAAAGGTCATATTCCGGAAAGAGATGGAGTCTGGATGGGATTACTGATTATGGAATTAATGGCTAAGTCAGGAAAATCACTGAAAGAACTTATACAAGTAATTTATGAAAAAGTTGGAGAATTTAAATTTGATAGAAATGACCTTCATCTATCGGAAGAGAAAAAACAATATGTTCTCAATAAATGTCACAACAATGAAATAAAATCATTTGGTGATAGACCAATAGTAAAAACTGAAACAATAGATGGTTGGAAGTATTATCTCAACGATGATACTTGGGTAATGGTTAGACCTTCAGGAACTGAACCTGTATTCAGAGTATATTGCCAGGCAGAAAATAAAGAAGAGGTTAAAAAAACATTGGAAGATGCTCTGAAAGAACTCCAATCATAATAAATGAAACATTTCTGAATGTTGAATAAAACAAGCAAAGTCAAAATATTGAATCTTTCAATAAAGATTTTGCTTGTTTTCTTATTTACTTTTCTTATATATAAACAAGTTTTTGATAAGCACCAAATATCAAGTGTATTTGACGAGGTAAAATATAAATTTTCAACAGGAAATTTGTACTTGCTCGCTTTGGTATTCATAATGGTATTAGTCAATTGGAGTTTGGAAGCATTGAAATGGAAAATACTAATGAAAAACACCTTTCATTATTCATTTATAGATTCAATTAAAATAGTTCTTACAGGACTTGCAGTTGGATTGATAACTCCTTTTCAATTGGGTGAATATATAGGCAGGGGTATGAATATTTACAAAGATCATATAAAAAATTCATTAGTCGCGACATTCATCGGTAGTTATGCGCAAAATACATTTACATTACTTTTCGGTATCTTCGGGTTACATTTTCTTATAGACAAAATATATGAATTAGATAAATTAGCAACAAATTCATTGCTTATAATCGGAATTGGAGCAATATTTTTCTACGTTTTAATCTATTTTTAACCTACCATATTTTATAAAATTATTAAACTCATTCAAATTACCCCAAAAAAAATAAAAAATCTATTCCATTCAATTAATGAATCCAAAAAAATTGGAAGCTTTCTACCAGAATTGAATTAACATCAGTTTTTTCTTCTATCCCTGATCTGGCTATTTTATCTTTTCAACTCACCTTTACTTATTATTACTATTTTTTGATATAAAATCTGATTTCCTAACTACTATTTACTCTATATTTTCCATATTTATTATTCAAACAGGTATCCCTTACCATCGTTTGTAGGCTTTCTATCCCTGTGAGAAGTCTCCTTATTAGTATTTCAACATATGGATGTTGATAAAATAATGATACTATCATCATCGTTTAGCTTGTGGTTATTAAATCTATTTATTCCTTCTGCTGATTGGGTTTATACTATTATTGAAATTTAACTACGGAAAATTTATAACTATGAATAAAACTTTAGATACTGCTTATTATTTATTTTCCTATTCTCCAATACTTTTATTTATTCACAAATAATGGACAATATAACTCATCCTTTCTATGTGATATCAACAATCATGCATTCAAACACGGGGAAAAAATAAAGTATAAAATTTATTATAACTGGGGGCTATTATGGGCTCCGGCAGGATATGTAGTATTCGAAGTAAAAAAGAGAAAAAAGACAATTATCATTTATCAGCAATAGGAAAAACATATTCTTCATATAATTGGGTTTTTTCAGTTGACGACTATTTCTATAGTGATATCGATAAATATACATTGATTCCCAAATATGCAAAAAGAAATATTAATGAGGGAAATTATAAAATATTAAATGAGATAAATTTCAACCAAAAATCCGGTTCAGCAAAATCTTATGTCAAAGAAAATGATAAAGACCCAAGATATTCAAATTTTAATTTTGACAATTGCATGTTTGATTTATTATCGCTGATATATAAACTCAGAAATATTGAGGTAGATAAAATGAAAAAAGGAGATGAACTAAATTTTCAGATCATACTGGATAGTGAATTATATGATTTAAACTTCGAATATATGGGAAAATCACCATCAACTAAGGTAAACAACCTGGGAGTTTTCAATACTTTCATAATTTCTCCTTCTGTGATCAAAGGTCGTGTTTTTGATAAAAGCGAAAGAATGAAAATATGGATTTCCGACGATAAAGCAAAACTTCCTCTGATAATAGAAAGCCCACTTGCTGTAGGAAAAATCAAAGTCATACTTGAGGAATACCAAAACTTGGTATCACCTTTGAATCAGGTAAAATAGCAGAATGAAAACTCTGAAAAATATAATATTAAATAGAATCCAAAGCCTGTTCCAAATCCCAAATTAAATCTTCAAAATTTTCAAGTCCTACACTCAATCTTATTAGATTACCAGTGATGTGACATTTTTCTTTTTCAGTCGGATCTATACCTGCATGTGTCATTGTAGCAGGATGCTGAATCAATGATTCTGTACTACCAAGACTAACAGCAATCTTCGGAATTACAACATTGTCTATAACTGTAAAAGCCTCTTTCTCACCTCCTTTCACATAAATGGAAACCATAGCTCCGGGAGCCTCACACTGCTTATTATATATTTCGAATTGTCTTGTACCTTCTTCCAAATTTCCAAGATATGATATACTTTGCACATTAGGATGATTTTTCAATCTTTCCACTATCTTTTTAGCATTATTACATTGTCCCTCCATTCTCACTCTCAGTGTCTCAAGGCTTCTCATCAACAACCAGCTTGTCCATGGACTTGCGATATTACCCAGAAAAGATCTCAATTCTTTAATCCTAGTCATGTAATCCTGATTACCACATACTGCACCAGCTATCACGTCAGAATGACCTCCAATATACTTCGTAGCAGAATAAATAACCAAGTCAGCCCCATGCTTCAATGGATGCTGGAAAATAGGACCTAAATATGTGTTATCAACTATCACAGGAATTTTAATATCAGAATTAGATAATTTACCTGCTATGGTTCGTATCATCGAAATATCTATCAGAGCATTTGTAGGATTTCCCGGAGTTTCGAGATAAATTGCCTTTAATTTGTCTCCAACACCAGTATTTTTTACAATATCGATGATAGAATTATAATCATCTTCAGCAGTAAAATAAACAACATGAATACCAAATTTTGTCAATATATGCTGAATAAAATGGCTCGTACCTCCATATACTGGATTGCTATATAACAATAAATCTCCGGGATGCAACAACTCAAGTAATGTAGTCACTATAGCAGCCATACCACTTTCAAATACAGCACAATCATCAGCCTCATCCCAAACTGAAAGCCTCTCTTCCAATATCTGCATATCGGGATTATTCAACCTGCTATATATTAACCCCATTTGTTCTCCCTCATCTGAATCTCTTAACCCATAAGCAAGTTCAAAAAATGCTTTTCCTTCACCAGCAGATTTGAAAGCAAATGTTGATGTTTGAAATATAGGACATTTTACCGAGCCTTCAGACCAAAATGGATTGTATCCCAAAGAAGTCATTTTGGTTTCAGGTGACATTTTTCTTTTTGAGTCTTTCATAATAAATGATTTTATGGATTTAATTAGTAAAGTTATAATATTTTCTCCATAATTTCAATTAAATAGAAATCTATACCATAAATCCGGATTAATAGGATATTTTTTACTATTTTTGTTTTAATAATAAATATATATGGAAATTTTTTCTTCAAGACATCAGTTAGATGAAATAGATAAAAAAATATTGGATCTTATTCAATATGATGCCGATTATACCAATAAGGAAATTGCAAGCAAGTTAGGTCTGACCATAACTCCTGTGTATGAAAGAATAAAAAAAATGAAAAAGTCAGGAATTATAAAAAAGAATATTGCAATTTTAGATCCCAAAAAATTGGGTTTTGGTATATTTTCCTTTTGTAATGTTTCTCTAAAGGAGCATTCAAAACAACATATTATCAATTTTGAAAATAAAATTCAGCTCCTGAATGAAGTACAATGTTGCTATCATATCTCTGGACAATATGACTTTCTACTTACGATATATGCAAAAGATATTGAAGAGTATCAAAATTTTCTAACAACAAAACTTGCAGCTATTGAAAATATTTCCAATGTGCAATCACAATTTGTAATGAAAGAAATAAAAAAAGAATTTGGTATCAAACTTCTGAACAGAATTTAACAAAAGCCCATATTTTTCTATTTTTCAAATAATTAGGATTGTTTTCATTTGCGTATGCTTCCCTTTCAAACGAAATGCTAAAATAAGCTTTTTTCTTATCTTTCAATTTGATATAATTAATAATAAACTCTATTAAATACCATATATAAAATGGAATTATCAATAGTTCCAATTGTTGTCTTATATGTATTCTTTCATGATTTATTATTCTTGAGTTATTTTTCATATATTTTGAACTCAAAAAATAAATGGAAATAAAGTAATGGCACTTGCAAAATTGAAAGTTAATAATTTCAATTAACCTATGACTACGGATTATTATCATATTTATTAAACCCTTTTTAAAAATTGATAAAAACCTCACGGTTATTATATTTTTTTCCAGTTGGAATAATCTAAAAGGATGATTTTGGTAATATTCTGCTCCCAAAAATGTTAAAATCTCATTTTTAATTTTTCGTGTTTTAGTTTTTTTCTTGTTACTTTATGATTTTTTTCAAAATGCAATTTATCAGCCCAATCAATTTGAAATGAACTTTTCATAACTTTAGGATGCGTCCCTTTAAAACTTTTATACCAATTCATATTTCCATAATCAATTCCGGATTGCGATTGGTATAGATAATCTATCGGCTTCTTTTTTCCCCTAAGCGATTGATTCTGAACTGTTTTACTTTTTCCATATATCGTGGAGACGAACCCAACCATAGTGATAAATATAGGCATCTATTTTTTTACTTTAATTTTTGTGTCTCTTTTTGTCTGTATGTAATTCCATTAAAATTAGGTATTCTTCGGAATGATCAAATGAAATATAAGAGTGAATATCCTTGTCATTTCTGATTATCCTCATTTCTTCAGGGATACCATCCATGAAATTGATTATAATGTTCATAATCTCCAAAAAAATGAAGGCAATTAAATAAAAATCCATCAACTTCATCGTCGTTATTTTTCACACTGTCCGACTATATAATCCAGATATTTTTCGAGGACCACCATCTGTCTGAAGATAAAATAACCAATCACCCGAACATAGTTTTTTTAGCACACATTGTTTGTGAGCATGTTCATTCCTCGTGGATATTTTTCAAGATCCCACACTGTAATTTATAATCTTTTTATCTTATCGGAATTAATGCTATTTATCAAATCGAGAGTTTTGTCATCAGAATCAATGTCTCCAAAAAACCACAATGAATTTATCTAATAGGCAAAATAGATCCATCGATTCTTTTTTAACAGGGTAATAGAGTTTATTTACGTTTTTAATTTCATTGTAACCACAATTTTCTATTTTCACTTTTCTAAGGATTTTTAATTACTTAATTACATTGTCAATCACCATCGTCCAAAATCAACATGAAAATTATAACTACCTTGTTTACCAACATTCTCTATGTCTTCTGTCATAGGTTCAGAATTCCAGGAAACATTATTTTTTTATCTGATTCTTCACTGAGCAAATAGTATAAAACCCGGATGAAACTGCACACCAATAACATTTCTATATTTCTTATGTATCAACATCAACGACTTTCCATCCATTGAAGTAGCAACAATATCAAGACCTTTACCAATATTTTTCACTGCCTGATGATGACTGCTAACTACCACAGGTTCTGTTTTTCATCAATGAATGTTGCTAAAATTGCATAATGGGGTAAATTTTATCTTATGAAAACTATGGTTATTTATCTCAGAATTCTCCATAGATTGTAATTATAATTTATGCATGAAATCAAAATCATTATTAGTTATATCCTCTCCATATATTTAATTCCATATATATCCGATGGAATATCCTGATACATATCCTCCGGTAGGGCCACATCTATGGTTTGCATTCCATGCAAATACCTAAAACCGTATAATTTTTTCTTTCTTCCAGAAAATTATTGAAATTAGGGTTTTGATAACCTCCCAAAAGATGAAAAAGAAAACTAAGTTCAAAAAGATGTCTATTAGGAGTTTTAATTTCAGTGGTCAATTCTGTTTTCTGTCCATAAAAATATGGTGGAATATCCCATCCCCCAAAGAAAACAATACCACTTGAATTATCAAAAACTTCTTTGAATTTTTCAGTACAATCATTTTCGGTATATATTTCAAATTCCAAATCACCATCTATCTGAATTACAGGAATATAATCAATATTTTGATCCAAACATGAAAATTGAAGCTTCATCTGATGTTACTTCACTTCCTGAATAAATACTGCTTCAAATGAAATCTTAGATGCATCGATAATTTCGCTTCAACAAGTTTATCTATGGATTTCAAATAAAAAGAACCCGGATTTTATTAGTACTATAATCGGTTTTGAATTTTATGAAAATAAAAAACTTGAATAACCGATAAAAAATATTAAAATTCACTAATCTTTATCATCCAAAAAATTAATTATAAAGGCTAATAATCAAATTTTTCACCATCAAAAGAGTCCTTTATCACTAAGTTTAATGAATAACTACCAATAATGCAAGAAAAGAAAGAGTCATAAAAGGCGAAGATAACTTAGAACCATTCATTTTTGCCAATATATCAAGATCCTCGTATTTGTGACACTTCAAATCATATGGTTCAATGCCTATAAGTCCTGCAATAGGTAATTTTAAAACTTCTTTTATATCTTTATTTTTATTGACATAACAAATTCCACCTTTATTTTCGATTATAGTATTTACAGCCAAAGTGATATCTTCATCGGAAACACCTACTACTACTATATTATGAGAATCATGTGCAACAGAAGAAGCTATTGCACCTTCTTTAATGCTAATTCCTTTTACAAAATGCCAGTGCAGGTTTGGCATCTAAAATATCTACATGACAACAGATATTTCAAAATATCATGTTGTACATCAGAAACAATATTTCCATTTTCTGAAATAATATTATGATTGATTTTTTTTGTTACTATTTGGTCGTCAATAATCTTAATCACTTTAATCGGAACTCCATTATCCTCAACTCTGAAATCATTTTCTGATTTATATGTGATATTAAAATTATTAATAGTTTTGAAGGGAAAATTTTTTAAATTTGTATCTACTTTCTTGCAACTATTTCACCACCAATAACAGTTTTCAATATTTCAAAACTATACAAATTATTTACTTCTATGAAATCATATTATCACCTATTTGTAGCAATCCCATATCGAGTTTATAGTGTTTTACTGGATCTACAGAAGCCATTTTCAGGACTTTCATCGCACTGAGTCCCTTAAAACAGCTTTACTAACTGATTGATATGCCCTTTTATGAGATCATTGATGTTTGCCAATGTGAACCAACATCATAAGGTCTGAATAATTTTCTGCTAATCCCATCAACTCATTAAAATTCTTTTTGCAGAACTCCTCTAATCAGAATTTTCATTCCATATTTGATTTTTTCTTAAAAGCCTCATCTTGGGTGAAACTCTTATGACTGTGTTATTCCGATGATCTATATATGTTTCTAAATCTTTACCTCTAAGTAGACCGGACATGACCATCAATTGGAATATTATACTCCTTGCCAGATTGAGCTTGGCTATTACTTCGCTATCATCATTGATTACACCGGAAAATTCATCATTTCTCCAAATGTAACTCGTTTTCTTCTATCAATGTTTCGATATCATTATAATCTATAGTTGCTCCAATTGGTTTCGAATATAGTAGCAGGAACACAAGAAGGTGCTGAAAAATAAAATCTAAAATTTGTTGAATTTCCATCTTCACTCATATATTTCAATCCATCCACTCCCACAACATTGGCTATTTGATGAGCATCAGCTACAATAAAGTTATGTGTACCGTAGTTTTTTTACCGCAATTCTGGTACTCCTGAAGGCGAAAGCATATTGCTGCTTTCATATGAATATGAACCAACAAATCCGGGAATTATGAATGTATCATATTTTTCATTATCCTTTATTATATCCACTATTTTTCCGTTTTCAATATATATAGTCCCTGAATACACTACTTGGTTCAATACATCGACTATATTTCTCCACTATATGTTTTCATATTTTTATTTTTTTATCAATTTTATAACTCCAAAATCTTCTTTGGTTTCCATTAAAAAACAAAATAGTGCCAACAGAAAAATTTGAAAAATCTATGCAGTTAATTTTATTTAACCCTTCGTCCATAACAACAATATATTCTTTTAATTGTGTTCCCAATATATTAAAAACCCTGATTCTTACTTCATTTTCTTCATTTAACCATATATTAATAGTCAATTTATCTGTTACAGGATTAGGATAAAAACTTAAAGATAAATTTTCTTCAGGCAAATCAGTTTTTTCCTCTTCTTTTTTAATTTTTGTAGTAAATACATTATCAGGAACTAAAGTCAATTCTGTATTTCTTTTGATAATGTCACTCATAGTAGTATTTCTAATCTCTTCCAATTCTTCATCAGTAAATTCACCATCATTTTCAAAATAAAATCTATCTCCATCTCTTAATCTTTCAAATTGATCTTTGATTATAGTATATACAGACTCCCCATAAATGGAATTATTATATCTTCTTTCTGCCATTAATCCTATCCAGGCATCAATATTATTGACATTTCCATACAGAAACTTTAGCTTATTGGTAAAACTCAAATCATCTGACAAATTTGCAAAATTATCGATATCACTAAGATTAAAATCTTTTCTGATAGTATTATAATCAGGAATTCCACGTTCTCTGCTCATAAATATATTATATGCAGCTCCATCTACTAAACTTATTTTTGGATCCATTTCCGAATAATTGCGAACTATATTTGCTAATTTAATATCAGAATTTTCCTGATTTATAGAATACATCCCTGTTATAAATGGATCGATAGAGCCTGTCAAATATACTATACTCGGAGTATAATAGGATTCTCCTAATGTTGTATTACCCTGCAATATTTCAGTTCCATCTTCTTTAATTCTATATATATTATTATTTTGAAAAGTAAATTCAAAATTTGACAAAATTGAAGAATATAAATTTGAAACACCAGGGTTTATTTCAGTATTATAACCCGAATATTGTGACAGTACAATTCCTTGAAGAGGTAACCACTCATTATATAAAATTGATTGGATATAGGCTATCAATTTTTTTCTTGCTTTCTGATAAATATCTTCATCAGAAAGTCCGGAATTGCTCCCACTTATTATATCATAATCTGTTGTGTTCTCTGACAAATAATGTTTGGAGAGATATAAGCTGTGATTGTTATTGACATCAGAGTCCCCTGAATAAAAATATTTTTTATTATCGTCAAGTGTTTTTTATTAACAATCAATGAATTATCAACTTGATCATTTATATCTCCAGTTATAGTATTCCCAGGTAATAAATCTCCATCTGATAATTTTGAGTTTTCCACCTTCATAAGTTCTCAATGAACCCGCAATTATGCTATCTTCACCATATATATTGGAAGCGTCGATAAATGAAGATGTACATATTATTATATTTTCGTGGATTATTTTTTCCCGTACCAGTCCCTTCAGCCGTTAATGGTTTCTGTAAATGTCATTGTATTTCCTACCTGCAAGACAGTATCTCCGCAGGTATGCTTATAGAATATGGCTCACTGTAATTGAATGATGTTTTTTGAATATCGTGTTCGATAAACTGCATAAATGTCCAGAAAAAACCGCTCAACTTAAAACTATCTAATGAGTCTATTTTATCTTCAGCACACAGATAATTTGAAATCAATCGAGGATTTGGTCTGTCATTAGTTGTAATCGATTTAATACTATCCCTGAATCCATTTGAAGTCATTGTCAGCATCAATGTACCTGCTCCTCCCCACTCAGGATGTTCTAAATTATTGTAATGGCCATCTATACTTCGATACTCCTGACCATTGAGTACAATAGCTAAAGAAACAAACTGTATTATTAAGTAAATCTTATTCATTTATATAAGATTATGTATTTAAATATTAAATATAATTAAATAATTTATTTATTTTCAATGTTTTATGTTTACAAAAATATATTTTTTTTAACATTATTAAGTAAATACTAAATAATATTTTAAAAGAATTTGTTCAACTATTAATAAATTTATATTGTTACACTATAAATCAAACATAAAATATGCCCAGAATAATCGGAATAGATTATGGAATCAAAAGGTGTGGAATATCAGTTACTGATCCGGATCAAATAATAGTAAATCCGTTGACAGTGATTGAAACTAATAAATTATTTGAATACTTGGACAATTATTTGAAAACAGAAAATGTAGAAAAAATTGTTATTGGCATAGCACACCATAAAGATGGAAATGAGGTATATTTTGAAAATGATATAAAGTTATTTATTAACAAGATAAAACAATCGTTTCCTCAGATTGTTATTGATAGACAAAATGAGGATTTTACATCACAACAGGCTTTTGATATTCTTATCGTATCTGGAACAAAAAAAAGTAAAAGAAAAGATAAGTCTTTAATAGATAAAATAAGTGCTGTTTTGATTTTACAAAAATATCTAAATCATATTTAAATTATGTTACTACCTATTTATGCTTATGGCCATCCGGTATTAAAAAAAATTGCTGAAGATATCAGTAAAGAAGAGTATGATGCACTCGGAAGCCTGGCGGAAGATATGTTTGAAACCATGTATAAAACAAATGGAGTTGGACTTGCTGCTCCTCAAATTGGTAAATCTATTCGTATTTTTGTTGTAGATACTGTTCAGGTTCAGGACGACTTGAAAATAACTGCACCAATCAAAAAAGTATTTATCAATGCTGAAAAACTCGAAGAATTTGGTACTATGTGGAGTTATGATGAAGGCTGTCTTTCATTTCCCGATATCAATGCAGGAGTAGAAAGGCTGAGCAATGTCAGAATAAAATATATGGACGAAAATTTTGTGGAACATGTAGAGGTTTTCGATGGGTTCAATGCCAGAGTAATACAGCATGAATATGATCACCTACAAGGAATCCTGTTCGTAGAAAAAATTAAACCTCTCAAAAAAAGACTATTAAACAAAAGATTAGAAAAACTAAAAAAAGGAGAAATTGACCCAAAATACCCAATGAGATTCGGAAAGTGAGATAATAAAAAATAAATTAATATACTATTTACAATATTTATTTTTTATAACCAAACTTATAAATAATAAATACATGAGCCAAATACCTCTAACTAAGATTTTTTGCCATATATCAGGTTCACTATTTATAAAAATAATACTTTCAAATATATAACTTGGAATTAAAAAATAAATAACAAACACAACAGTTTCAAAATATGACTTGTATCTCTCTAGCGATTTTGGAACACATATTTTCGTGAATAAAATTAAAAATGTAGAAAAAGATTGCAACTCCAAATACTAAAATTATTTTCATAAAATATTATGTTTATATGCTAATTCAAAGTTTAAAAATATAATATAATAAGTTTTTATTATCCATATTCAATTAACAAAAATAAAAAATAATATAAAATCATCAATAACTATTTAATAAACAATGTGAAAACATTTACATCTTATACAAAAGAAAAAAATATAACTCCATCAAATTATTAATCGACAACCTTTAATCAAAAAGATAAATATCGGTTCTTTAATGTCATCATCACAACATAATAAATAATAAAATTAAGGTAAAAGTTAAATTTTGATTTACAAAAAATTATTTTAATTACTTTTTCTTTACTTTTAATCCAAATTGAATATCTTAGCATTTATGTTTTACAAAATCTTGATATTCCATATAAAAAATATGTATTAGCATTGTGGACACTATCTGCAATAGCACTGATAATATTTATTATTTCTTTGATAATCATATCAAAAAATGACCTTCCAACATTCGAAGAACTTGAAAATCCAAAATATAAACTCGCTTCTTTGATTTATGATACCAAAAACAGAGAAATAGGAAAATACTATGTTGAAAAAAGAGTGAATATCCCATTTGATTCATTGAACCCATATCTTGTTACAGCTTTATTGAATACTGAAGATGCCAGATTTTATGATCATACCGGAGTTGATCTAAGGGCAACATTGAGGGTAGTATCCAAAACACTGTTATTCAGAGATCAAAGTTCTGGTGGAGGCAGTACTATTACCCAACAATTGGCAAAACTACTTTTTGAAAGACCTAAATTTTCACAAAATAAAATTAAACGTACTTTTCAAATCATTCGTGTCAAATTTAAGGAATGGCTCATAGCTATAGAACTTGAGAAAAGTTATACCAAAGAGGAAATTATTGCCATGTATCTCAATAAATTTGAATTCATATATGGCGCTCATGGTATTGAAGCAGCATCGGAAACATATTTTGGTAAAAGGCAAAATGACTTAACATTGTCAGAATCTGCTATGCTTATAGGTATGTTAAAAAATCCCGCTCTTTATAATCCAGTTAAAAACTTGGATCTTGCAATTGAAAGGAGAAACACTGTACTCAATCAGATGAAAGACTATAATAGTATTACTCGGGATGAATATGAAAAACTCGTAGCAGAACCTATAGATATGTCTTCTTTTAGAAAAGAAAGCATTGATCTCGACCCCGCTCCATACTTCAGAATGGAATTGACAAAATGGCTAAAAACCCTTATAAAAGATAAAAACCTCAGAAATTCCAACGGTGATTTATACAATATATATACTGATGGCCTAAAAATATATACCACTTTAGATTTGGATTATCAAAATGATGCTGAAAATGCCGTCAATAAAAGTATGAAAATAATACAAAAACGATATTGGAATTCATGGAGAGGAATGGATCCTATAAAATACGAAGCTGACAACAATCAAATAAATAAAAGATTATTTTCAATTGAAACCAAGATAAAAGATTCTGACAGATATAAGAATTTGAAGGAAAAACTTTTATTTGATATAGAAAATAATATCAAAAACCAATTTAGCGGACTTGAATTTAATGACAAAGAATCTGAAATATTAATCGAAAATTCTGATAGAAGTAAAATACATGATATCTTTAAAAATGACAGAAATTTCAGTAATTCTTCATTACAAAAATTAGATGATTTCTTAGCTTCAGATTTTTATAAAAAATATGTAACTCAATATAAAAATTTTCAACTTGAAAAAGAAAAGGAATTCGATACCAAAGTTAAAATGAAAGTTTTCGCCTATAATGAAAGGATGGAAAAAGACACTATAATGTCACCTTTGGATTCAGTAATATACCATATAAGAAATCTACAAACTGGAATGTTGGTTATGGAACCCGGCACCGGAAAAATAAAGGCATGGGTAGGAGGAGTAGGATTCAATTATTTCAAATTTGACCATATAAATAACAGAAGGCAAGTAGGCTCAACATTTAAACCAATAGTTTATGCTACAGCCATATCAGTACAAGGAATATCACCATGTCAGGAATTCGATGATATTCAGTATTCAATAGTTCCGGGTGAAGGTAATTTTCACCTCGATAAAGTGTGGGCTCCCAACAACAGTACTGAAACATTCACAGGAAATAAATATAATCTGTATCATGGTTTGCTGTATTCTAAAAATTCAATTACAGTTAAATTAGTAAAAGAACTGGGAAATGTAGAGGTCATAAGAGATTTAGCTGATAATATGGGCATCGATAAAAATCTTAAAATAAATGGTGAATATTTACTTCCAAAATATCCTTCCATTGCTCTTGGTGCTGCAGATCTTTCATTGATGGAAATGGTAGGAGCTTATGGTACTTTTGCCAATGATGGCATATATGTTCAACCATATTTTGTATCTAAAATTGAGGATAAAAATGGTAAGGTAATTTACCAAAATATTCCCAATCAAAAACGAGCTCTTAATTCTATGTATAACTATATCATGGTCGATATGCTCAGAAACAATATGGAAGGCAAATATAGTTTTAATGCTAAAGAACTGACGGGAGGAAAGACAGGTACAACCAATGATTATACCGATGGATGGTTTATGTGCATTACACCGAATGTAGTAGTTGGTGTATGGACAGGTGGAGATGAAAAATGGGTAAGGTTCAATAATCTTAACGAAGGACAAGGATATATGGTTGCCAGACCAGCAGTTAAAGAATTTATAGAAAATATGGAATCTGATAAAAATATAGATTTGAATTTGAATAAAAAATTTACAATTCCTGAAAACAAGGAATATCTCGATATTATAGATTGTTCAAAATATAAAACAATAAAACCTGAAGTTGAATATCAGATGAATGTAGAAAAAAAGAAAAAAAGAGATCAATTCGATGATGAATTCTAAATAAAAAAGCTGCACTTATTTCTAAATACAGCTTTTAAACAATAAAAACAAAAACACTACTTTTCTAAAGGCAAATCCTTTAGTACAATTATATTAATTAATTGTTACTTTACTAATTCATATTTTGAACAATAATCTGCGCATCCACCATCATACAATTTTGCATTTGGATGACCCAAAATATTGTCAAAAGCAATATATGCTACAGAACCTTTAACACCGGTTTTGCAGAAAAATACTATTTCTTTATCATTGCTCAATCCATATTTATCAGCCAATTCCTGGAGTTGAGCTTTAGTTTTGAATGCTCCTGATGCAGTTTCAAATTCTTCGTATGGAATATTAATTGATCCTGGAATATGTCCAAACTTACCATCAACTACTTTCTTTACACCAGTATATTCTTCAGGAGATCTTACATCGACTAATACAACATTTGGGTTGTCTTTATTTTTCATTACATAATCCAAATCAACAAAAAAATCATTATTTGTATTCACAACAAATGTTGCAGGTTCTCTTTCTTTAGGGACTTGTGTTGTCAATGGTAATCTTTCTTTTCCCCATTCATCAATATCTTTGTGAAGCAATTTTACATTATTAGCTCCTACATATTTGAACAATACATACATTCTAGATGAATATTTTTGTGAACCATCATCATATATTACTATATTATCATCAGCAGTAATTCCTTTTTTACCAAAGTATTCTCCAATAAATTCAGGAGTTTGAATTGTTCCAAGCGGAACTTCAGGATTATCAATATTCAAATCATCGTATAAGATATACATTGCATTTTTTAAATGATTTACAGGATAATCTTTAGGTTTTCCAGCATCAATAATAACAATATTTTGATCAGATTTAACAGCATTTTTAAAATCTTTTGCTGTAATAATAAAATCTTTTCCCGGAGCTGTTTGGGCAGCTGTTGCTTGAGAAAAAGCATTAATAGTTGAAATTGCTATAAAAAATACTAGCAATGTAAAATTTTTAATGTATTTCATAATATTTAAATAAAATTTGTGAATAATAAGGTTTTCAATTATAATAACTTTTTAATTTTCGTATTGTAACTTAAAATACAATAATTAACAAAAAATTAAAATGCTACCTGAAATTGCAATACAATTTCATCATTTGGATATTCAATATCTCCGGTTTCTTCAGCTTTGTATAAATAATTTAACTGAACTCTTGTTTTTTCATTGAAAAAATAATTCAAACCGAAAGTAATTATATCCTGTGAATATTTACTTGCCGTTGCTGCTGCATCTACATCAGGATCGTAAGTTTCGTATTTAATAACTGGTTGTAAATTCCATGGAGTCATATATGCAGCCATAATAAAATAGCCTCCTTGATCAGTAGCCTCAGATACCACAGGATCTCCACCACATCCACCACCTTCAACAGTTTTTCCTTCATTATTGGCAAATAAATATTCTCCTTGCAAAAATAAATTATCACCTGGGAAAAATAAATTGTTATAGTTGAAAGTCAAATCAGCACCATAAGTTGTTCTACTTGCATCATTTGTGGTTCCATCAGAATTTTCTATCAATAATTTTCCATGTCTGTAATCAGCACCAAAAGT
>JAWKLW010000015.1:0-76363 GCA_041392555.1 Saprospiraceae bacterium
CAAAACTTGGGGAAAGGGAAATGGTAAAAAACAAAAACAGAAAATAAGTAATATGTCAGAAACCAACCGTATAGAATACAAATCAGAACTTACCAAAGACTTGGATTTGGAGTAAGAAATCGTGGCTTTTTTAAATTACCACGAAGGCGGTTTGGTATATATTGGCATAGATAAAAATGGCAACACACTAGGCGTTACAGACCTTGATGAGGATATGCTGAAAATCAAAGACCGTATCAAAAACAATATTTCCCCATCAGCAATGGGCTTGTTTGATGTGGTTGCGGAAGAAAAAGATGGCAAGGATATTATCAAAATTATTGTAGCCAGTGGAAGTGAGAAACCTTATTTCAAGAAAAAATACGGAATGACTGAAAAAGGTTGTTTTGTCCGTATTGGAACGGCTTCCGAACCAATGCCACAAAAAAGAATTGATGAATTATTTGCTTCCCGCACCCTAAATTCAATAGGAAAAATAAAGGCAAATCGCCAAGATTTAAGTTTTGAGCAATTGCGTATTTATTACGAGGAAAAACAAAAGCCACTTAATAAACAGTTTCTTACCAATTTAGAACTTCTCACGTCACAGAAAGACATTAATTATGCAGGTTATTTGGTTTCTGATGAAAATAATATTTCGGTAAAAGTTGCCAAATACAACGGTAAAACAAGAGTGGATTTAACTGAAAATAATGAATTTGGTTATGTTTCTCTTGTAAAAGCCACAAAAAGTGTGCTTGATAAAATAGATTTAGTGAACAAAACGCTTACTCAAATTACTTCAAAGGAACGTAAAGAAAGACGCCTTTGGAACAGTATTGCACTTCGTGAAGCAATTATCAACGCCTTTGTTCATAACGATTATACCAAAGAAATTGCCCCAAAATTTGAGATTTTTCAAGATAGATTAGAAATAACATCTGCAGGTTCTTTGCCGGAAGGTTTAAGTGAAAAAGAATTTTTTGATGGTTATTCCATTCCACGAAACAAAGAACTGATGAGAATCTATAAAGATTTGGATTTAGTAGAACAGTTAGGGTCAGGAATTCCAAGAATATTGGAGTTTTACGGAAAAGAATGTTTTCATTTTTCGGATAACTTTTTAAGAATGACTTTCCCTTCTACCGAACAAGTTACCGAACAAGTTACCGAACAAGTTACCGAACAAGTTACCGAGCAATTTACCGAGCAAGTCAAAAATCTTATTTCAGTAATGGAAAACAATGTAGAATATAGCAGAACTCAACTTATGGAAATGCTCGGTATTAAACATCATCCAACATTTTTATATAATTATTTACAACTGGCAATAGAACAAAAATTGGTAGTATTAACCATTCCTGATAAACCTCAAAGTAAGCAACAAAAATATAAACTTACCGAACAAGTCACCGAACAAGTTACAGAACTTATAACGAACAAGTTAAGAGTCTTCTATATTTAATGAAGGGCAATGTAGAATATAGCAGAACTGAACTTATGGAAATGCTTGGAGTAAAGCATCGACCAACATTTTTGTACAATTATTTACAACCTTTAATTGAACAAAAGTTAATTACATTAACCATTCCTGATAAGCCTAATAGTAGTAAGCAAAAAATATAAACTTACCGAAAAAGGAAAATTAAACAACCAATAAAATTTACAAAAACCAAATTAGAATCCAACATCACCGATCTGCTTGAGAAACAAAGATATCCTCATTTCCTTAACAATACTTTGCACCATAATCCCGAAGAAGAGTTGATTGAAGAGGATTAACAAAACTTCCTGTCAAAATAATACACAAGTCAGTGAATTACAACAAATGAATCCAAATCTATTATTCATCAACTCTAATCGCTACCGGATTTACCCTTTATTAAAAAAAATTTTGTAAATTGCTTTCAAATTTATATCTTTGAAATATAGTTTTTACCGAGCTAAAACTTTAAAAGATAATGGAATAAATGAATTTAGCATAGATGGAGATTATTTTATAGTATCAATAATAGATTTTAAATCAGAAAATTATGAACAAGCAGAATTTTATTACAATGAAAAACAGAAGACAAATTACGACCTTATTCAGCAGAGGAAGCAAGATTGGAACAAATAAGACTAAGAACATTCAGGAGCGTTTTAGGAAATCCCAATATGTCGGTGCAAGAAATGAGGGAGATGAACAATCAGGAACAAAGAATACGATAAACGTAACCTTTTTGAAAAAGGGGAATAAATGATGTAAATGTAGATATAGAAAGTGGAGATGTTCAGTTCCAAAAGAAGATTTAACTTATGATATAAACGGAGAAAAATTATCATTAAATGAAATTAAAAACTTAGCAGATGAAATTACCAAAGGCAACATGGATATTAAACGACTTCACAAGAAATCGAGCGAGGAAGGCGTCAAGCTGGTAGAAGAAATGTTGAAGCGACCATTATCAGTGCAGCGAGCGAAACAAGTAGTAGCGAATTTTCAGAAAAACGTTTCAAAAACCAATCGGAACGATTAAGAATATGCTAAAGCAGAGGTATTTGGTTTGAGGATTATAAAACAAGATATGGTGAATTTATAGGTAAAGGAGAGGATTGTTGTGAATTGCTTTCAAATTTGTATCTTTGAAATATAGTTTTATCGGTGAAGTCGTCTTGGGAAGCTTGGCTGCAATGTTGTGAATTGCTTTCAAATTTGTATCTTTGAAATATGGTTTTATCGGTTTCCAGGTTGTTTTGTTTCTCTGCCCGGGTTGTGAATTGCTTTCAAATTTGTATCTTTGAAATATAGTTTTATCGGTCAACTCAAATTCCTTCGACATTAACAAAAGTTGTGGTGCTTTCAAATTTGTATCTTTGAAATATAGTTTTTATCGGATATATAAATACTCTAAATGATATAGATGAGTTGTGTTGCTTTCAAATTTGTATCTTTGAAATATAGTTTATCGGTGCTGATTTTGTTCGGTGAATCTTTAGTTGTGTTGCTTTCAAATTTGTATCTTTGAAATATAGTTTTATCGGTGGTTTCTTGACAACTTCCGAGAAACCTACTAGTTGGAATTGCTTTCAAATTTGTATCTTTGAAATATAGTTTCTGGTAGTTTCTCCAAGTATTTATGATAGTTGTGAATTCTTTCAAATTTGTATCTTTGAAATATAGTTTCACCGGTTCAAAAAACACACGAGTTGTGAATTGCTTTCAAGTTGTATCTTTGAAATATAGTTTCCTATAGGCAAAAATTTATAAGTTATTTTATGTTGTGAATTGCTTTCAAATTTGTATCTTTGAAATATAGTTTTACCGGATTTGGCTAAAATTCTAAAGAATGTATTGAGTGTTGTGGTGCTTTCAAATTTATCTTTGAAATATAGTTTTACGGTACTAGCATTTGTAATTTGAGTTGTGGTGCTTTCAAATTGTATCTTTGAAATATAGTTTCATAAGTACTAATACATCTGTATCCGTTGTGAATTGCTTTCAAATTTGTATCTTTGAAATATAGTTTACCTGGAAGAGTATTTAAGTACAAAGAAATATGTTGTGAATTGCTTTCAAATTTGTATCTTTGAAATATAGTTTTACTAAGGATTTACACCTACATGTAGTTGTCGAATTGCTTTCAAATTTGTATCTTTGAAATATAGTTTTACCGGTCTCCATTTTAGTACCATAATAGTTGTGAATTGCTTTCAAATTTGTATCTTTGAAATATAGTTTTATCGGGTTGAAATAGTTACCACTCCTAGAGAATTCGGTGTGAATTTGCTTTCAAATTTGTATCTTTGAAATATAGTTTTATAAATTAATATAGTTTTGCTTAATTATCGTTGTGAATTGCTTTCAAATTTGTATCTTTGAAATATAGTTCTAGGTCAAATTATTTATGAAAACTAGTTGTGAATTGCTTTCAAATTTGTATCTTTGAAATATAGTTTTACCGGTTATGAGTTATTTGAATTTTTCAAATTATCTTTGAAAATAGTTTCATAGCAGCATAGATGGAATGAATTGCTTTCAAATTTGTATCTTTGAAATATAGTTTTACGGTATGTCAATCATCAATTGCATGATGTTGTGAATTGCTTTCAAATTTGTATCTTTGAAATATAGTTTTAGGTTATTATTCTAATACAATGATAACGTTGTGAATTGCTTTCAAATTTGTATCTTTGAAATATAGTTTTACCGGAAAACACAAGCATAAATAAGTTGTGAATTGCTTTCAAATTTGTATCTTTGAAATATAGTTTCATAAGCATGAAGCCACATTCTTTCTCATAGTTGTGAATTGCTTTCAAATTTGTATCTTTGAAATATAGTTTTACCGGAGGTTCTGCAAAAGCAGAGAGACAGTTGTGAATTGCTTTCAAATTTGTATCTTTGAAATATAGTTTTATACGGAGACTTAAGGTAAAACCCATAAACAGGGCATTTCAAAGATTATTTCAGAAAAAAAATAATCAGCCGTAAAACTTAAAAAATCCTTCAGCAGAAGGATTTTTTTATTTCAAAACAATTGTAATTGAACAGGAGCCTGAGGATTTTCTTTTTTTATCAATTGGTGAAATAATTCCATATTACCGAATTGCTTGTCAGTGATTTCTATTATTCCTATAAATCCTTCTGAAGGCAATATTTTTTTCACCTTTCTTTTGTATGCATCGGCTTGTTCTCTGCTCATAACATGCCTGATATATGCACTGAATTGAAACATCTGGAAACCATAAGCCATAATATCTTTTCTGAATCTGGAAGCAGCTTTTCTGTGCTTTTTTGTTTCAGTAGGCAAATCATATAATACTATCAACCACATTGTTCTATATGCATTTAATCTGTTATTCATCATTCCCAGTTATTATTAACTGATGTTTTTCAATGCTATTCGTGGCAAATCAATTTTTTATTCATCCCTCCCCATACATTTTACAAATGAATTTGCTACCCTATTACAAGCTATCATCAAAGGGCTAATGCCTTTGGGAAATTTAACATCCAATGTCAATATAGATAATAATTCCCTTTTTATATTTGAATTCAAATCTTCATCAACACCATATCTCCTTATTATATTTACAATCTCAATATCTACTATAGGTCTGAATGGTTCTATCAGATCATCGGCAAGACAAAAGGCATTATACTTACTCTTGTGATGTATTCCCAATGATGGAATCAATCCTGCTGCTACTATTGATCTCGCCATAGCGGCTCTGAGCAATGCCATAGCCGTAATTGAAATAATTGTTGGGAGGAAAACCGTATCTGTCTCTTATAAAACCATCTGATTCCTGCATCAGCCTTGGCCAATAAAAAGAAGCAGCCATAGCTTCTCTGTTGGTTGTATCTCCGCTTTTCACAGTTTTAGCAATATTCATCATATAATTATAATGGTTCAAATTTCCCGAACATAATTTTATAGATGCTGCCTGATTTTCAATTTTGGATATAATAATCTGGGACCACAATTGTTTTTCAAAGGAACTGAGATACTTGTTTGTTTTATTTGGCGAGCTGTACCAATGGTATTTCCATTCAATGCCAGTGACATTCTATTGGGATGATGGGATTTGTCACATATTATAAGTTCAACATTTTTCCATCAACTCCGACAACAATGCCTGAGTAATAGTTATTTGTGAATTATCGAACACCACAAAACCTATATCATCAATATCGAATGATTTTTCATATTCGGTATTGAGTATTTTAGGAATCTTTTTGACAGTATTTTTAGGCAAAGGTGATTTCCATATCATCTGATGATTTGATAGGCTGAGGTAAGCCGGATTGCCAAAATATAGGGTTTGTTTTATCATTTTTCAAAAATGAAAAAGTTCACCCTTATCTCATAGCAAATCAAAGACCAAACTCTTCAATTCAGAATTTAAATACCTAATATTTAATTATTTAAAACAATTCTAATTAAATCAATCTAATATTCTCCTACTTCAACTATATCTCCTAAATGATTAATTCTAACTTTTATAATTCCTCTAATACCAACTAAACTTAATCGCTTAAATGTAGTTTCTTTTAATTCGGATTTAACATCTACGGTTGTTTCCAAATGATGTCTAAACCAATAATCACCATTTGTTAATTTCTGAATTCTAAATAAATTCGGACTAATTAATGATTTATTTTTAGGATCAAGTAAGTCGATATCGTTTGGATTAAAGCCAATTTTTCCATTTGGAAAAACAAACATCTCATTTTGTTTCATTGTAAATAGAAACTGCCAACCTAAAACACTATTGAATTCTTTGTCTATAATTGGTAATCCCTGATTTACACGTTCTACAGCTTCATAAAAAGATACAACTTTTTCTTGTAAATTTCCTTCTTCATCCATATAAATAGCAACGTGATGGTTATTACCTGTACTCACAAAATCAACTGGTTGTTTATTGCCATTTTCGTCTAAGATTTCATTACCCAAATGGTCTTTTTTATAATGTAAAGCTTCTGTGTTGCTTACTCCACTAATGGTAACACGCTTTATTGCAATACCTAGTTCATTAGGAAGAGGATTGTTTATATCTTTCCATTTGCTTTGTTCTTTTGGTTCTACAAGCCAGATTGGATTCTTTTCTAAATCAACAAATGCTTCTTTGGGTTTTCCACCGAAATCATCCAATCTTTTTTGCAAGATTCTTTTTATGCCTTCATCAATAACTTTATCTATTTTTAATTCGTGAGTAATTTCTTTTCTTATTGTATAGTTGTATTCGTAAACTTTTGTTTTGACTGTTTCAGGTAGCAACTTTGTTTTTTCATCATTCAAATAAATTGGATTCTTTGATAAAGCATTTTTACCTCCGAATGCTTTTTTGGGGTCATCATTATTTTCTTCAAGTCTTTTTAATAAAAGTTCTTTATAAATAGGACTTGTTACAGTTTCAATTTTTGCTTTATCAAATTTAGTCCCTATTTTTTCTTGTTTTACAATTTCTTGTTTTAATCGTCCATAAACAGTTTCTTTGTGCAATTGTCCTCTTGGAGTTAATTCTATTTTTACTTTCTCACCATTTTTCGTTTTAATTTTATTTTTGTTCTTAGTAACAACTTTATTTTTTGCTTTATGAGAAATTAGAACTCCTTCTAAATGCTCTTTTACAACTTGCCTGAAGTTATGCATTGGTGGAATAAATTTACGTTTTTTGCTTCCGTTTGAATCTTCAACTAATTCCAATTCTTTGGTTTCGATAGCGATAATATTTCCGTGCAATTTATGTGACTCGTTTTTACGAGCATTCAAATAATTCAGGTATTGAATGTAGCTGTGTTTAGTAAAAGCAATTGTCAATGCATCCATTGCGTGATGTCTGTGGTCATTACGCTTTGTCCAATCTGAAATTACTTCAACTGTATTACCATCTTTTCGCTCTTGAATTTCAGTCAATCCCAATGCTTTATATTTTGGCAAATTCAACTCTTTCATCACATTAATTAATCCCCAATCTTCACGTAATCTATCGGTAATACTTCCACTTTGTTGATACTACAGAACGTAATTTCAAAAAGCATATTCTTCGCCTTTTTTGCTATATACTGGCTGTCACGCAAATCCCTTTCAATAAACCCATCTCCTATTTCACTCTCTTTTTTAAGCAGTTTTTGATATTTAGCCTTTGAAATACCTTCTTCATTATTATTTTTCCATACTTCGTACAATGACTTAATTCTTAATAAATATTCTTCTAATATAGTTTCATTATTCTTGCCTGAAATATAATCATAAGCAGTAGTGTCAGCCTTTGTCAAATTATCTTTTCTAAAACTCAACGTTTTATTAGAAAAACTGTCATCAAACACTTTTGCCTTAGGAATAATATGTTCTATATCAATTTCTTTTGAGAATAATTTTTCTCGTGGAATGTATGTATTGGTATATAAATCATGATAACCGTTATTTTTCAATTCTTCATATAATCGATACTTTATAATATCATTTTTAGTCGGGTATTTTATGCCAAATTCATTTGATAAAAGTGTAGCTATTTTTTCATGTTTATTTTTTGCAGAATTGATGTTAGTTGTTATATCTGCTCTCTCTTGGGCATTCTTTTTTAATTCACGAGCTAATTCTATTCTGATTTCATCAAACCTAAATTTTCGTTCTTTCCCTTCGGCTTCCAATTTGTTATTTTCAGTGTCAATCAAAGTGTTGACAACATTCACCATTTGATTTAAAATCTTCTCAACAACTGGATTTCGCAAACTATTCTTCTTTAAAATTTCCAATTTGTCATTTAATGGACGTGTTGCAATTTCTTCCTTTGTCAATGAAGAAGCCGAATGACGATAACAGGCATATTCACAAGCAAGTGAATATTTATGTTCTTTAATAAATGGGTAAATCTTTCTCATCGCCTTTGTGCTTAAACTTCCATAATCATCAGTAAGAGCGATGTTCGCTAAAATTATTGCATGTTCGGGTTTAAAACCAAATTTTTCACATAGTTTTTTCTTTAAACCAATTAAATCATTACCATAAAATAAGATGTCTTCTTCACTGAATTTTTTAATGTCATCTTCCGCAGAATACAATAAATGCCATAGTTGATAAGACTTTTGTTGTTCAAAATCTTTGCCTTCCAATTCAGCATTAAAGTTCAATATTTCTATATCAATTTCTAAAACATCAAAAATGTCTTTTACCATCTTTTTTATCTCAGAAGCAGGAGTCTTTAATTCAGAAACATTTATATCATCTTTATCTGAAAGTTTTAATAAATCTTCGTTATAACCTTCAATTTCCAATATTTTCAAAAAAGCATTATATAAAGCAACATTTGTTTTATTGCCTTCAATTTCTTTGTAATTAGACTCAAAATCTTTTGATTTATACCCCAATAATTCAATGGCTTTATTACTACTTAAATTTCCTTTTAAATTAAGTTCTTCAAATAAAATTTCTTTTGCTTCTTGGTCTAATTCCAAAATTGTTTTGTCATTTTTATTTTTGAAATTGACATTGTTGAGTATTTGCCAGATCTTAAACTCTTGAAATAATGGAGATGATTTTGGTGCAACTTTGGAACCAATGGTGCGTTTTACTTTCTGTCCTTTCTTTTCAATTTCAATTTCTTTGCTTTCAAACTCGCAAAAACTAACTAATCCTTTTTGTGATTTTAATTTTCGTTGAAAGAAAATAATTACATCACGAACTTCTTCTTTTAATTTTGGCGTTAATTCTAAATGAAATTGAGATTGAGTTTCCCAAATAGTTTCAAATTCATCCAAATAATCCTGACGGTAAAAGACTTGGTTTTTTAATCTTGAATGTGGATTATTTTCAAGTTGTTTGTAAAGAAATTGTCCAACCGTTTCTTTATTAAAATATAGTTCTTTGCTTCTGTCTGAAATTTCTCCAAGATAACCGCTTGAATTATGCAAGTTGTTGTTTATTTCAGTTAGTACGTAAGCAACTTCCTCTTTGTCTAATTGATGGTTAACAGCTTCACTTCTCCATTTATATGCTTGCAATTTCTTTTCATCTCGATTTCCCTTGTTTTCAGCAGTATTAAATTTGTAAGTCCCCCAAAATGCAGATGAAGTTGCTCGTTGACCTTTACCTTTAAGATTTTTATAAAAATCCTCAGTTAAGATTTCAGGATAAAATTGTTTTTGAAATCCCCAAACCTTATCAAATTCAGTTTGCAAATCAGAGCGATAAAAATCAGGTATAGTTTTTTTACCTTCTTGTAATAGCTGATATGTTAACTGCCCTGGTGTAAGATTTTCATCATACAATCTTTTTGCAATTGCCATTCCATCGATGGCTTGTCCTTCATCTTCATTTTTTGCTTTTCTACTACTCTTATAACCACGTTTTTTATTTATAGCTAAAAGTATTCTTGCAAATTCATATTTCTCTATTTTTTCAGAAACAGCTTTTGCTCTTAATTTATAAGTAAGAAATGTGGAGTCTTTCCCTATTTCAGTTAAAACTGATTCATTAGTAATTATACCAGATTTTATTAAAATCTCTTTCAGGTACTCCTTCTGTCCTGATATCTATTTAAATTACGACGTGCACCTCGTTTTAAAGTCCTATTAGAATTTATTGAAGTTGGTTTCCCTTTTTCAAAATTTGATTGCTCATCAGTTGTAAGTGGATTAACTCGAACACCAATCTTTTTTATTTCAGAGTTAACTCTGTCCTCGTCTTCAAATATATAAGCCCAACCAATAGAAGTTGTTCCTAAATCTAAACCCAGTATTTTTTTCATATCAAAAATAGTTGTAAATAATTATAGCTTAAACTTTTGCATAAAGATAATACTATTTAATAATAATGTGAAAAAAAAAGCCATTTTATTAAAAAATTGTTTATCTTTGTATTACAAATTTTGAAAGCAATTCACAATAAGGATTATTCCGTTGTGAAAACATTTACTGCGGGGAATGCAAATTCCTCGCTTTTATTTTGTATACTTCCCTTAAGTAAAGATACCTGATCGATAAAAGTATGATAACAAATCCACACCACTAATCCCCTACTTCCATCACATCGCTCATATTCAGCAATTTGGAATAGTTTTCATTTTCTGCGATTATATTTCTATTACCGAGCCAGATAAAATGCTCTTTTGTCCTTGTGATTACGACATTTAATTTCCTATCGAGACCATTTTTATCGGGATTGATTATCTGATTGAATCTCGTTATCGAATTTACCGACATGGAGAATATAATTATATCTCTGGCACTTCCCTGATATCTCTCCACAGTATCGACGGTTATCAATTCAAAATCGATATCCATATCGGACAGTGCATTTTTTATAGCTGCTATCTGTGCTCTGAAAGTTGTTATTACACCTATGGATTCAGGAGTTAATTCCATATTATTTTGCTTGTATATTTCTATCCATTGCCTTATGACCTCCTTTACATTTTGTGCCTCAGACATATTGATTTTGACAAGTTCATTATTCTCAGGTTCCGATTCTATGAATATCAATCTGCAGGATGCAAGTTTAGTCTGAAGTGCATTCTCTGTCAATAATTTTCTATCCCGGATAAGTCGTGGAATTCCTTGTATCACCCTAAGTTTATTATCGTAGTACACTTCATTGGAAAATTTCATAATATCCTCATGCATCCTTCCTTGCTCATTCAGCATTCCATAAGCCCAATCCCAATTCTGCTCTTGGGCTCTGTAAAACATCCTGTCGAACAATGAATCCGAAGTATAATTTAACCCGATATCGTTCAGTCTGCTATTTTTGATTTTATTTGATGATGCCTTTTGAGTGACTACTGCCGGCAACTGCATGTGATCCCCCACTAATACAAACCTCGCTCCATAAGACAACAGATTTACCAGCATAGGTTCGAGCAATTGTGATGCTTCATCTACGATAATAGTATCGAACTTCTTGAGGTAAAACAATTCCTCTTTTCCCATCATAGAACTTACGGTGGCTACAATTACAGGAGTAGATTCTATTTTTTTCAACAATGCAGATCTGGTTGCAAATTTTCTGACAATATTATCAAACAGATTTTCGTGATATGATGATTTTGATGAATATCGGCTTCCTACTCTGATGTAATTTGTTTTGAAATCATCAGAAATAATCTCCAATGCTTCACACAGTTCATCCACAGCTCTGTTGGTATAGGCTAACAACAATATGTTTTCTCCATTATTCACCATCTGATTCACGGATTCCCTTATGATCTTGCTTGTTTTCCCAGTGCCAGGAGGTCCCCAAAGCAGGAAGTAATCATTGGAAGCCAAAATCCTGTTTACTATTTCAGCCTGCGATATTGTCAGTCCGGGATAAGATATTGGTTCAATGACATTCTCGGGAGTTTTCGGTGCTTGTTCTGTAAGGATAAGTTTTCTGAAATATGGTTCTTTAGTACAGAATGTCATCAGAGATTTATACAGTTTATTGAAGCCACTATCCAGAAAATCGTGTTCAATATTCCATTTCACATTGAATATATCATCATTATTCCTATTGATTCCCGTTCTCAGTTTTAATATGAGCTTATCGTCTGAAATAGAGATAATAGTAGATTTATAAATCTGACTTTCGATAAAAAAATCTCTTTTGCTGTCAGTAGGATAAAACAGGACTATATCCCCCACCCTGAAATTCACGAGTTCATTGGTATCTTCAGACTTTTCGAAAACAGCAATTTTCTCTTTATCATCGGAAAAACTCAAGAGATTCATATTTCGAAAAATAGAAAAGTTCTCTATTTTAGCTTCGTCATCCAATAACCAAAGAGTCGATTGACCCGAAGATTGTCCTCCGTAATTGTACCCTGTTTTTGACAGAAACTGTTCCCTGCTTATAAATGAGGCAAAAATCTCAAAATAGTCTTTATCTATATCATCCAATTTAGAAAACACATTTTCATATTCCTGCAAATCTTTAAGGATAAATCCCGAAGCTGAAGGAAACCTATCGGTGGAAATACTGTTTATGACAAAGTGTTCCTGATTGCCACGCGACAATTTTTCTTCGAGTATCACTATATCATTTCTCACTGAGATAGCCTCTTTTTGTTGGAAACTTATAGTCGGTGCAAATCGCACTGCATTGACATCGATAGCAGAATAAAGAATAAAATTCAGTGGTTTCACTTTAAAATCAAACGATGACCTTATCAGCAGTTCATAGAGCAATGTTTGAGTATAATGATTGGTATTAAGTCCATAAGTATTGGGCATAAATAATTTTCCCGATTTCAATTCCACTATAGCTGCATTAGTGGAATTACCGGGTCTGTGGAAGACATCGAGCCTTCCCTGCAATCCAAATATCGGGGAATAAAAACTCGGTTCTAAAATACAATTATCAACTTCCAAATAGATATTCTTAAAGTCTTCAACTATAACACGCTTTATATTATTAAAATGCTGACGCAATGTCTTTATAGTTTCTATCAATTCAGCATCGGACTTAATGCAGAAAACGAGAGGGTCAAAATAAAACAGATCTTTGATAAGGCTATCAAATTCTGTTTCAGGATTTTCTATCAGAATATCGAAAAAATTATTTACAGCATTTCCTATTGTTATGTATTTGGAAAATGATGTTGTAGAGAATTTATTCAAAAAATAGTATTTAAAATGTCCTCCCATAGGTTTAAAACATTCTGCCACTGTAGTGACATCTATGAGGTAATCGGGGTTGAGAACTAAAATCTGTGGTGATAGAATGCCATCACTATCCACATCGATATAGACTAAGGATATATTCACAGGCAGTTCTCCAGCTTCCACTTTTTCGTCGAGATAATCTACCGTATTTTTTGATGACTCGAGATTATCAGTTCTCATATACACCTCATTGCCAGGATTATCGGGATCGGTAAGGATAAATTCCTCACTATTTCTCTTTCCGACGATGCTATATCGGGCATAAAGATTTTTCTTTATCACTTCCCGTTTTTTAATATCAAATTCAGGTCTTTTTATCAAGTCAAGTCCTTTGGGAATTTTGCCTTCGTAAGATAATTCTATCAATTCCTTAAGAAGATATTGCCCAAGTTCAAATCTTACATAATCACTAAGTTCTCTTTTTTTATTTTCATTATCTTTTCTATAAATATGCAAATCATAAATCAATTCTTTTTTCAGTTTGTGCTTAATGCCTATATATGAAATCTCTGAAAACAAGGTATTGAAAACCAATCCTTCCTGCTGATAATCTTGATACAAGATCCACAAAAATATCATATTGAAGATCCAGATTCATCACATTGTGTACTTTGTAATACTCCTGAATCCTGATTATGGTATTCACATAAGTATCGATTTCCTTATTGTTGTTTTGCATAAATATTATTGAAAATGAAATCAAAAGAGTACAAACATATAAAAATTTATCTTCGTTTTTGATTAAATCAACTTAAAATATATTCTATTACTAAAATTTACATTATTTAATCATAGTAGAGATATAAAACTTAAGCTAAATTAAAAGAAAAAAATATCTTATTTCTATTTACTATTAAATTAATCGTCTATTTTAACTATATTTGCATTTATATTTTAAAGGAAACAATGAAGTTGAGATATCTGATATTTATATTATTGTTATTGCCAATTCACCGATCTATTTGCCAATCTGAATTCATAAAAAACATTCAAGCAACGAGAATAAACACCCCTATTAAAATCAATGGTAGCGACAATGAGATAAAGATGGCAAAACAGTAATATAGCCACTGATTTTGTCGAATATTTCCCAAATAATGGTACAGATGCCACTCCGGATTTATCGACAGAAGTCAAAGTGCTGTATGATGACAATGCCTTGTATTTTTTTGCCAAGATGAGAGATTATAATCCAGACAGTATAATGAGGCAAATGACTGAAAGAGATGAAGAAGGCATTTCAGATTATTTCACAATCGAAATAAATCCATTTGATGATGCGCAACAGGAATTTGTATTTACAGTAAATGCTGCTCGAGTACAGATAGATTATCTCAATACTCTGAGTGATGGCACTGATTATTCCTGCATGCTATATGGGATAGTGCAGTGAAAATAGATAATGATGGCTGGTCGGCAGAAGTAAAAATACCTTATTCTGCATTGAGGTTTCCTAAAGAAGAATTATCAGTTTGGGCTATCAATTTCGGAAGACAGATACGTAGATTGAGGAGAATTTATTATTGGTCGCCAGTGAACAATACAACCGATAACTCTATGTTGTTTTCGGGACATTTGAGCAATTTAGAAAACCTTACTCCTCCTACCCGACTTTTTATAATACCATATTCTTCCATTTACCTCAATAATTATTCCGGGCAAAATGATGTGAAAGTAAAAGCCGGAGCTGATATCAAATGGGGAATTTCAGAAAGTTTCACTTTGGATGCCATTCTTGTCCCTGATTTCGGGCAAACATCTTATGATAATGTCCAATATATTTTGGGCCCATTCGAACAAGAATTTTCGGAAAAAAGATCATTTTTTACCGAAGGTGTCGATCTTTTCAATAAAGCCGGTTTGGTATATACCCGAAGAATAGGACAAACAATTTCAAGCGATGTGACTCTCAATGAAAATGAATCCATAGATTTTTTCCCATCTCAGACCAATCTGCTGAATGCCACTAAAATATCAGGAAGGACAAAAAATGGTTATGGAATAGGTGTTATGAATGCTATCACCGAAAAAGCGAGTGCTATCATAAAAAATAAGGAAACCGGAAGCATAAGGAATGTGACCATTACCCCGCTTACAAATTTCAATGTAGCAGTGATAGACAAACGATATGGTAACAATAATTCCGTATCATTGATAAATACAAATGTCACAAGGGCAGAAAATTATGACGATGCAAATGTCTCAGCTCTCGTGACCAATAATTATTTCGATAAAAACAGTTATAATTTCAAAAATGAATTGAAATATAGCTATATCAATAGTGAAACCGATAAGAAAGGTTATTGGCTGTCAACTACCTTCCAAAAGACTGAAGGAAAAAACAGATTTGGAGGATCTGCAAGATATGTATCCAAAGATTATGAGATAAATGATTTTGGTATCAATTACTATACTGATTATCTTAAATATAATGCATATTACTACTACAAAATCCTTGAACCTACAAAACTGTTCAATTCCTTTAGTACAAAAGTTAATCTCGATGTGAGAGTAAATAACACATCACAAAAACCAGAACAAGTAAATTTCTATTGGAGTATCACGACCAATGATAAAAACAATAATTATAGAGGATTCGGAATCGGAACAAACCCCGTAACTACCTATGATCATTATGAACCGAGAACAGATGGCAGATATATGAAATTGCAACGGGATATGTTTCTATGGGGAGGATATTCTCCAAATTTCAATAAGAAATTCTTGATAGAATTCTATCCTGAATTGTATATAAAAGAAAAAAAAGGAACATGGGGTTATGATTTCAGCATCTATCCACGATGGAGAATAAATGATAAATTATTAGTAAAATTCGGTATTTACCTCTTGGACAACTATAAAGATTACGGATTTATCGACAATATTGATGGGAATATAATAATAGGAGTCAGAGACCAAAAAACCCTTGAGAACAGTTTGAATCTCACATATAATATCAATCCTAAACTCTCATTTAATGTTGATTTGAGACACTATCTTACAACAGGAAAATATTTGGAATACTATGATTTACTGGAAGATGGTGACTATGCTTCATCAGATTATAGCAGTGATACAAACGATTTCAATTACAATGATTGGAATATCGATGTACTATTGAGCTATTGGTTTGCCCCGGGCTCACAATTGGTATTTTTGTACAGAAATTCAGCAGATTATTTTATTTCCCAATACAATTTTAATTATGGAGAAAATATACACAACATATTTAGTGAAGACAAATCAAATATCATTTCACTGAGAATAAATTACAATATTGACTATAATTATTGGAAAACAAGATTAAAAAAAACAAAATCATAATTATAAATGCAAAACGTATAATGTGTTTAATAATATAAATTAATTATAATGCAAATTTACGAAGTAACTACATCACAAGACAAGGAAGCTTTTATAAGCATGCCAAATAAAATATACGATGACAATCCATACTATATAAAACCATTAATTAAAGATATTAAATCTGTTTTTGATAAAAGCAAAAACCCAATTGCCAAACCAGATTCATTCAAATTATGGCTTTTGAAAGACAGCAGCAACCAAATTATAGGAAGGATAGCAGCATTTATAAATCCCAAAACAGTAAATAAAAACAATGATTATCCAGTAGGTGGAATTGGTTTTTTTGAGTGTATAGATAGTCAACAGGCAGCGGATTTACTATTCGACACTACAAGACAATGGCTAAGTTCCAAAGGAATGGAAGCCATGGAAGGCCCTATAAATTTTGGAGAAAGAGATAAATTCTGGGGATTGCTCACAGATGGATTTGATGAAGAGCCAAATTACCTGGCAAATTACAATCCGGAATACTACAAAAAGCTTTTCGAAACTTATGGTTTTCAGTGCTATTTCAACCAGTTCTCATTCAAGAGAGCTATTGAAATCCCATTGAGTGAAAATTATATGGATAAAGCCAACGAAATCCTCAACAACCCTGAATTTGAATTCAAACATATAAAAATAAAAGAATTAAACAAATTCAGCGAAGATTTCAGAACCATCTACAACAAAGCTTGGGCAAAACACCTGGGAGTATCAGAGATGACCTCTCTCAAAGCTAAGACAATAATCAATTCATTGAAGCAGGTTCTCGATGAAAAAGCAGCATGGTTCGGTTACCACAATGGGCAGCCAATTGCATTCTTTGTGATGATTCCCGAAGTAAATCAAGTATTTAAACATGTAAATGGCAAATTAAATCTTAGGGCAAAATCATTTTCATGTATCATAAATTAAGAAAAGACAATACTAAATTGCTTGGAATACTCTTCGGTGTAATTCCTGAATTTGATGGAAAAAATATCACACATGCCATTACTTATGCCGCTCAGATAGAATTTTTGAAATCGAGAAAATACAAAGTTTTGGAAATGCACGGAATAGGAGATTTCAATCCTGCTATGATAAAATTTGTCTATAAACTGGAACATATCACTCAAAGCAAAATACATACTACTTACCGATATTTATTTGACAGGACAAAACCATTTGAGAGAATGCCTATAAAAACGAATAACAGAAATAAAAAATAACTTCACATTATTTTCATTATGAATTCATCAAAAAAATACGTTGCAATCACAGGAGCTTATGGAGGCTTGGGTGAAGCTATGTCCAAAGAATATTACAATGCAGGCTATGGACTGGTTTTGCTTGGAAGAGATATGGATAAATTGATGAAACTCAAAAAATCCATCAACGATACCGAAGATATTATCACATTACAAACAGATGTGAGCAATTGGGATTCATGTTTATCTGCTTATAAAAAATTGAAAGAATGCAATGTAAATATTGATACTCTCATTAATAATGCGGGAATCACATATATTAAGAAATTCGATAAAGACTATGAGATAGACAAATATCAACAATTAATATCTACCAATTTAAATGGTCCGGTATTTATGTCCCGGGTTTTCATCGAAGATTTAATAAAAAACAATGGAAACATAATCAATATTTCAAGTGTCATAGGATATGCTCCGGTAATTGGCAGGACAGCTTATGCCGCATCAAAATTTGGCATGGAAGGATTTTCAAGTGTTCTGAGTGCGGAATTAAAAGACAAGGTTCACATCTTAATGGTATATCCAACCTTTATTCAGACAAGCATCAGAAAAGATATTGAAGGAGATAAGACTATCAATGAAATACTCACTGCAGATTATGTAGCAAAAAAAATAATTGAAGCACAAAAAAATAAAAAAACGAGACTTTATTTAGGTAAAACAGCTAAATTATCATACTATCTTTATAAGTTTTTACCCAAATTATATCTGAGACTAATGACTAAAAAAACACATGATGTTTCTTAGTTGATTGAATAACACAATTTTATCATTATGAATAAACGATTAGACAATTTATTGGATACCATAGGAAATACGCCATTAGTTCATTTGCGGGATTTGAGCAAAAAATATAATTGCCCTGTATATGGAAAATTGGAGTGTTTCAATCCATCTATGTCCATGAAAGACCGGATTGTAAAATATATTATTGAAAAAGCCGAAAAAGAAGGCATATTAAAACCAGGGATGACAATTGTGGATGCCACAAGTGGCAATACCGGACTTTCCATTGCTTTATTAGCATTGATCAAAGGATACAAATGCATACTTACGGTAAAAGACTCCTCAGCTAAAGCAAAAATAGATCAGTTGCAGCTTTTTGGAGCCAGAGTGATACTTTGTCCTGCAAAGGCAAAACCAGATGATCCTAATTCATATTATTCTGTCTCAAAAAGGATTGCCGCTAATACCCCAAATTGTTTTTTCCTCGACCAAAACCACAACATGGACCATTTCGAAGCTCATTATCACGGTATGGGCAAAGAAATCTGGGAACAATCAGAAGGGCAAGTAAGTCATTTCTTTGCTCCTGCAAGCACTGGAGGCAGCATTTCAGGAATAGGAGCTTACTTAAAAGAACACAACCCCAATGTAAAAGTGATATGTGCTGATGCCAAAGGTTCCGTTTTCAAATATTACCATGAAAATGGGATTTACAATAAAGAATTGAAAAAAGATACTCCTTTAGAAGGCGTAGGCAAAGATATAATCACCTCTGTATTCAAAACTGAATATATCGATGAATGCGTGACTGTGGATAATGAAAACAGTATTCAAAATGCCTTAGATTTATTGCAAACTGAAGGTATATTCGTTGGAGGATCAAGCGGAGCCGGTATTGATGCATTCAAGCAATATATGGATAAATATCCGGATGAAAAAATCACTATGGCAGTTATCAATTTTCCCGATTATGGGTTAAAATACATGGACAAACTTTATCATACGGATTCTAAGTAGAAAAAAGCTGAAGATTTAAAAGACTAACAATAGATATTAATTTTTATTTTTGTATAAAATTGTAAAATATATGGATTTATTTGATAAGATTATAAGCAAGATATTCCACTAAAAGACTATGCTGATTCAAGTGAGGGTTATTATATGTTTCCAAAACTTGAAGGAGAATTGGGACCAAGGATGAAATTCAATAACAAAGAGATAATCAACTGGAGTCTTAATGATTATTTGGGATTGGCAAACAATCCTGAAGTGAGAAAATTAGATGCAGAATCAGCTGCCAAATGGGGACTTGCTTACCCTATGGGTGCAAGAATGATGAGTGGACAAACAGAAAAACACCAACAATTCGAAAGAGAAATAGCAGAATTTGAACACAAGGAAGCAGCATATCTCTTAAATTATGGATATCAAGGTGTATTTTCCATCATCCAAAGCCTGGTTGACAGACACGATGTTATCGTTTACGACTATGAATCTCATGCCTGCATAGTAGATGGTGTATCACTTCACCTCGGAAAGAGATTCGTATTTGAACACAATGATATCGAAAGCCTGAAACTCCAGTTAGAACGAGCTCAGAATGTAACAGAAAAAACCGGAGGTGCTATTTTAGTTATTACTGAAGGAGTTTTCGGTATGCGTGGAGACCAGGGCAAACTCAAAGAGATAGTAGAACTCAAAAAAGAGTTTAATTTCAGATTGTTCATCGATGATGCTCACGGTTTCGGCACATTGGGACAAAATGGAAGAGGTACAAGTTTTGAACAAGGCGTGGAAGATGACATAGATATTTATTTCGCTACTTTTGCCAAAAGCTTTGCAAGTATCGGAGCTTTTGTCACTTCAAAAAAGGAAATAATTCGTCACTTGCAATATACCATGAGATCTCAGATATTCGCAAAATCTCTTCCAATGCCTATGGTGGAAGGAGCATTATTCAAACTAAATCTCATAAGAAATTCCTCAGAACAAAAAGACAAACTCTGGAAAATAGCCACTGCCATGCAGACAGGCTTAACTTCTCTCGGGTATGAAATCGGGGTCACCAATTCCGCAGTCACTCCTGTATATCTAAAAGGAAGCATAGAAGATGCAAGAAATATAGTTAGAGAAATGAGAGAAAATTATGGAATCTTCACTTCAATGGTGGTTTATCCGGTAATCCCAAAAGGCATGATAATACTCAGGATAATTCCTACTGCTGCACACACTATGGATGAAGTAAATGAAACATTGACTGTTTTCAAAAAAATGAAACCTTTTATTGATTCCTTTGCTTCAAAATATTAATAATTTTAAATTGTACATTTTGAAAATAAATGATAAAAAAGAAAAGGTTGTTAAAATTTTAGCAACCTTTTTTTATTAAACATAAATTGATCAAATATATTTATAAAATATTTTCCAAATAATTATTATCTATCATTACAACCAAAATCCCCATGATGTGTAGCTTTAGAAGGTAAAGAAATACAATTAGGATAATTTTGATTGCACTATATAAAAATTATTTTTTAACTTAAATTAAACCAAATAATAAAAAAAACGTCAAAAAAACAGAAAAAAAAATTATCTACGCAACCAATAATAATTCGATGAATGTATAGTGTGATATAAATTATTACTAAAAGAAATTACAATAATTTAAAAAGTTAAAATTATTGAAGTAATAGGAAACTTGAAATAAATTAGAATCAACAAAACACATAGAATCGAAATAGTGAGATAATATATAAAATAAATATATTGGATTGTTATTCAAACGACTATCCAAAATAAATGCAAATTGTTAGATGATTAATTAATTTTGTGCGATGGGAGGAAAATTCCTCCCATCATTTTTATAAATTTAATTGACAAGAGAAACTAATATAAAGCTCCTTATTGAACAGATAAAAAGTTCAAACGTAAAAGCAGAGTATAAACTATTTGAGCTATATTATTCCTATGTAAAATCTATTTGTTTAAGATACAGCAACAATGAAGATGATGCCGATGAAATGCTTAATGATTCCTTTTTGAGAGTTTTTAAATATATTGACAGATATGATCCTGATTATGATTTCAAACCATGGTTACGAAAAGTAAGTGTAAATGCCTGTTTAGATCATAATAAAAAGTATTTTGAAGAGAAAAAAAAGGTATCTATCGACAAATACAATGAATTGGAAGGTGATAATGATGAAATGCTACTGCAAAACTTTTCCGGTGAAGAATGTATGAATATGCTGTCAGGATTGAGTCCTCAATATAAAATTGTATTTAATCTATATGTGTTTGAAGAAATGAAACATCATGAGATAGCTCAGGAATTAAATATTTCTGTAGGAACATCAAAATCAAATTTAAGCAGAGCAAAAGAACAATTGAGAGAACAAATGAAAGAAAAAAGACCAGAATTATTTCACAACAAAAAAGTCTTAAATGGATAATTTTTTACGAGAGTTTAAAGACAAAATAGAGAGTGTCCCAGGTCCGGTGATGACTCAGGACAAATGGAATAAATTCACAAAATATAGAGAATTCTATAATGTTACTCCTATAAAACCAATTGCTATTGTTGGAAAAACTATTTTATCTATCACAAGTGCTGCTGCTATCTCCTTGTCTTTTATCTTTTCAGACCAAATAATCCCTTCATTTTCTTATGAATCTGAAAACCAAAATAACATTTTTGTCAATACAAATAAAAATGAAAATAACCAATTAACTCCCAATATCAATCAAGAACAAATTGAAACAAAGGAATCCAATCTTTCAAATGATTCCAAATCTGACACATACGATATAACTTCACAACAATTAGAAAAACAAAATTCCATAGCAGGAAATACCAAAATTTCTATAAACCAGAAAATACATACTGACAATATCGAAGTAGCAAAAATAAATGCTGATAACTTTTCAAATTCTAAAAATGTAACTTCAATACCAGTTAATCAGGAAAACACTAAAATTCAGAGTACTGAATTAAATAAGAATGAGTTTTCAAATTCAGAAATAACAAATAATGAAACACTTGAAAAAAATAGTGTAACCGATAAAACAGTGCTTGCTTCCACAGATAATCCTGATTTCACAAATAAAATCACTGATAATAATATAAATCAAGAAGAATTCATAGCAACTCTGAATACTATCCCTTTTAATACTAAAAGTATCACCAATAGCAACCCGACAATTCTGGATAATCCACCAGTCATAGCACCTACATATATTATAAAACAGGAGAATTGCAGGAGTATTAAGATATGGGCAGACTATGACAATATAACGGGAATAAATGACAGATTGGATATGAACTCATTGACAGGTTCCAGTTTCGGATTAACTTATATGATTAATAATAAATTCGGAATATCAGCAAATATAGGCACTTCAAAATATTCAGGAAAAATAAATAGCTATGAAAACTATCCTTTTCTAAATGAACTACAACCTCATCATCCTGAAGATATTATAAAAAGCATAAGTATGAATGCAGTTATGAAAAAAATAGGCATTGGAGTAAGCTATGATATAATTTCTTACAAAAACCTAAAACTCACATCAACGCTGAGCATAGAGGATGAAAACTATACTAATTTTGATTTCGATATAGAAATTTATAATTTCCCAAATAAAATATATACGGATAAAAAATCCATTGATATAATCGATAAAAACAGAATTTTCATCAGTCCGGAAGTTAGAGCAGAATTAGCAATTTACAAAGGAATTGGTGTATATATAGGCTCAAAATACAACTATTCACTATCACAACAAAACGAACAATATCTCAACATTAATGGAGGAGTTTATTGTGTTCTGTAAAAAGACTAAGAATAGAAACTTTCAAAATAGTGGATTCCCAATTGATAATTTTATAATAGAGCAAAAACAAAATATTATTTATCTATCTTTGTCTATTATTTAATTAAAACAGCAATATAACAAATGACATTTCTTCCATTATTTACCGGATTTATAGGATCAGTAAGCCATGTATTATCAGGTCCGGATCATTTAGCAGCAGTAACTCCATTTGCAGTAACAGATCGAAAGAAATCGTGGCAGATAGGTTTATTCTGAGGGATTAGGACATTTGACAGGAATGATATTAATAGGATTATTATTTTTATTATTTAAAGATTTTTTTGATTTAGAAAGATTTTCCAGCCTATTCAGAATTTTTCGTAGGATTCATTCTGATAGGAATTGGAATTTGGGTAATATTCAAAAGTATTAACAAGAACAAAAAAAATAAACATTATCATTTCCATGACAATGGCACTTCTTATATCCATATACATAAAGGTTCAAGTCATAATCATCATCACGAGCATCAACATTCAGGTATTCCATTTGGAAACTCAAATCAAACCCCATTTCAAAGCCAAAAGAAACCTATCAATAACAATTTATCTTCCTTTGGCGTCGGTACTTTACATGGATTTGCAGGTATAGCTCATTTTCATTTTATTTTTACCCATTTTAGGATTTACCTCAATCTCTGAAACAATTTTATATTTGGTGGGGTTTGGTATAGGTACTATCACAACGATGATACTTTATACTTTCCTCGTAGGTAAAATTTCTTTAGCCATTGGAGACAAGAAAAAAGACAAAATAAAATATCTACAAATTGGAAGTGGTATCCTTGCGATTATAGTAGGATTATATTGGATTTTTGTAAATTAATAGATAAGTCAATACATAGAATCCATTAAAAATCTATTTTTAATCATAAAATATAAATATGTTATATGGCAAATCCAATAATAGATGAATACATTGCACAACTTGAAAAGTGGAAAGAAGAAGTTACTTTGTTGCGTGCAATAGCTTTGGAATTGAATCTGGAAGAAGAAGTAAAATGGAAACATCCTTGCTATTCTCATGACAAAAAAAATATAGTTATCATAGGAACTTTCAAAGAATATTGCACTTTAAATTTTTTCAAAGGAGCACTGATAAAAGATGATAGCAATTTGCTCATTAAACCCGGAGAAAACACACAAGCAGCACGAATCATAAAGTTTTATAACATTCAGGATATCAAAAATTCAGAAAATAAAATAAAAGGATTTATAAAGCAAGCTATTGAAATTGAAAAATCCGGTGGAAAAATCGAATTCAAAAAAACTTCGGAATATGAAATGCCTGACGAGTTAATTGCTGAATTTGATAGAGATCCTGATTTCAAAATAGCTTTCGATAATTTAACTGAAGGAAAAAAAAGAGCTTACCTGCTGAATTTATCTCAGGCAAAATTATCACAAACCAAAGAAGAAAGAATAATAAAACACAAAAAAAGAATCATGCTGGGTCTTGGAGTACACGATTGCTATTGTGGAAAATCTAAAATAATGCCACTTTGTGATGGAGCTCACAAAATAATGAATTAAATTTTATTATCAATATTGGATTTTCTTGGAATTTTAGACATAGTATATTCTGTCATTGCAGTTATAGTAAGTGAAGGATTCACTCCAGGATTCGATGACATTGCTGAACCATCGCAAACTAATATATCATCATATCCAAATAATTTTTGATCCTTATCTATAACTCCTGTTTCTTTGTTTTCTCCTATCGGACAACCTCCAAGAATATGTGCAGTACTGGGAATAGCAAATAAAGATTCCAGAAAAAATGTTGAAGCTTTCCCTTTAATATTTCCTGCATATTTTTTAGCAAGATCATGAGCACGAGGGATAAATGCTGATGGAGGATTTCCATCCTGAAGTTTTGTCCTTGCCAAAATCCTGTTGCCAATAATCTGCAATTTTCCCTCAAGGTCTTCCATATATAACAAGATAACCGTTCTCTCCGGAAATTTCCTGACAAAATATATTCGTAACCACTTCCAAAAACTGCTAAAAAACTCAAATAATATTTTTACAAACCTTATAAAAAAATTCTTTTCTGTTATCATTGGCATCAAACCAACTCTCCAGAATCCTGAGCCTTTTCCATATCTCACTGCTTCCAAATGACTGTTGGGAGAAGTTTCTAAAATAGAACCTATGGCTATTCCTTCGCTCATCTGATATTTTTTATCAGTAGTAGTCACGAATATCAAAGCCTCATTATTGCTTCTCACATCCTTCCCTAATACATCAGAAATTTCGGGCATCGAATTCTTTTTAAGACTCAACAATAATGGAACAGTACCCAAAACTCCACCTGCAAAAACAACACCTTTAGTTTTGATTTTCTTTACTTTGGAAAAATAACTACCACTTTTACGAAATAACACCTCATATCCTGTACCTCCTTCTATTGGTTTGACATCTACCACAAAACTATTATCCATAATTTTAGCACCATTTTTCATAGCGAGATACAGATAATTTTTATCAAGGCTGTTTTTTGCATCATGTGGACATCCCGTCATACATTGACCACAATATATGCAACCCTTTCTTTCGGGACCTTCGCCTCCGAAAAATGGATCTGCATTCCATTGTTCGGAACCACCAAAATAAACCCCCACATTAGTTGCATCGAATTTTCCATCACCATAATTCTGCTCACCAAGTTTTTTCAATCCAAGATCTGAATCAAATAACTTTGGATTTTTCACTACTCCAAGCATCTTTTGTGCTATCTTGTAGAATGGCATCAATTTCTCTTCCCATTCATCTAACCCTTGCCACGAACCACTATGGAAAAAATTACTTTTGGGAATGGGCAATGTATTCGCATACACCAGTGAACCTCCACCGACTCCTACCCCACTTATAACAGACAAATGCCTGAAGAAAGTCAATTTAAATATACCTTTAAATCCAATTATTGGAAACCATAGCCATTTTTTCAAATTCCAGTTGGTTTTGGGAAAATCAGATTTCTTTTTCCAACTCCCTTTTTCTATCACAACTACATTATATGATTTTTCTGATAACCTGAGAGCAGATACAGAGCCACCAAAACCCGATCCTATTATTACATAATCATATTCGAAATCTGACACAACTTAAATATTTTATTATAATCTTTAAACGAGAATTATCTATTTATCATATATCTAAAATTAATATTTATACTAAATAGTGGGATTGAGAATTCTCCGGTACCATTATATCCAAACCAACCTGTACTTCTGGACAAACCATCATCATCTCTTATCTCTAAATGTCCCAAACCTATAGCTCCTCCGAATTCAAAAATTATTTTCTCAGTATATTGACTCATTGTCCCGAGAGAAAGCATCATACCATACAATTGCCGATTTCTTTTATACTCCTTCAGTTCATAATAACCAGCATCAGAATGATAATCTTTATACTCATGATTTTCTTTACTATATCTGTATAATAACAATAGCCCCATAGTAGTTCCGGAAGTATGTCTCCTGGAAATAAGATATTGAAATCCTGATTTCACTCTGATTCCCTGAGTCCATGAATTGGAATAAGATCCATTGAAAATATATCCTAATTCTCCGGTAAAATTCACCCTCTCCATCATCCTTGCATCTACACTAAACTGAAGTGCTGGAAATATATTCATCACAGCACTCGGACTCATACCTATACCTAATTTTTCAAAATCATATTTCTTATATTCAATACTATCCTGTGAAAATAAAGTCCCAAAATACATAAATAAAATCAATAGAAGTATATGTTTTATCATAATCTACAAGTTTATTTGTCCGTATTCAACAATATTTTCAACATCTGAAATATCAAATTCCCTTATTTCAGTAGGACCAACTACTATGAGCAAGTCATCTTTAATTATTACATCATAGCTTTGAAATCCATATAACTCAGCTATTTTTACCGGATTCGTTTTATCACTTACATCTATTACCGAAACCCCATTATAATATTCACAAACAAATAAAATATCATCCTTCAATGCCAATCCTTTTGGAACTGCCAAATTCAATGTACTCAGAAGTATGGGAGATTCCAAATTATCGATATTGTATATCCTCAATTCATTTGCAATATATCCTCTTATGCAATTTTCTGTATCATCTATGCTTTGACTTAATGTCACATAGGCTATATTGCCATTCACTATCACAGGATCCTTGCTACACATATTTTCAAAGTCAAAATAATTCACCTGACTTTTTCTAAATGGGATACCATCATCGCCAATTTCAAAAATATGAAGATTTTGAGATGAACCTATAAAAAGAACACCCATACTGTAATAAAGATTTTCAATATCAAATCCAACATCCTGATTATCTAACAATACAGGATTATTTTTATCAGTCATATCAAAGGTAGCAAGTTGACGTTTATTTATAGCATAAAGATAATTACCAATAGGCAATAAAGTACTATATGATCCTGACAATGTACTATTTACATCGATTGATTCAGATTCTTTGCTACATGCAGCAACAAGGAATATTAAAACTAAAAAATAAGTAAACTTTTTCATACAATTATTAATTTTAAATATTTATCAATAAGTATAACATTTAGGGTTTTCAATCATCTCTAATTGCCACCCTACAACAATTCCCTTCGAATTATCAATACACTCAAAAGGCCCTATATAATCAGGTGGAACAGGATTATCTTCATCGGTATCCAGATACCAATCCTCTACTACAGAGATTACTTTGATATTTGAAAAATCTGAAATATCGATTACCAATAGACTTATACTATTATCAGCATACAGAATATTTCCATCAATAGTAAATTCAGAATTTCCGGGAATATTCCAAAAAAATATTTGTTTAGGATTTGATGGATCTGTATTATCAATCACATGTATTCCTTTGTACTTTTCATTGATAAATAAATAATCTCCAACTACATTGATATTTCCCAAATTACCAAACGGAATTGTATCAGAGGAATAAACAAGACTATAATCATCTGCATCAACATAAACAAGAACCATCCCTTCCTCAATGGTATTATCATCGAAACAAGATGAAATAATCATCACTAAAAAACCATATAAGATTACAATTCTAAAGAATTTCATATCATTAATTTAATACACAAAAAAAATAGCCATTCAGGTATAATTACTCTAAAGGACGTTAAAGCTATTAAAAAGTTGGTAGCAAAAAACATTTCTCTAAAAATATTTTTTCAATAAAACATAATGTTAGAATAATTCTAAATTTATAATCTGTAAAAATAATATAAAAAACCAAAAACCCTTATAATGATTTGTATTTCTATAACTTACATTCATTTTTTTAGAAATATCATTTTTAAAGTTTGTTTAATTTATCTTTAAAATGAAATTTTTTTATCATAAATACTAAATAATTAATACTTTTAAAACTTATTTCTTCAATATATTCACAAAAAGCAAAAATCTAATACAATATATTATTCTTTTTCAACCTTTCAAACAAAATTTTATTTGCCAAATATTCAATTTAATACATTTACACAAAATTAAATTTAGAATAATTCAAAAAGATATTAAATATTGTATATATATTTACTCCTACATAGCTTTGCATTTTTTAATTAAGATAATTATGGAAAAAAATATAAGAATCAATTTGTTTAAAGCACGACAACAATTCATTTAATTTAATGAATATCCTTCATGAGATCCAGGATTCACAAGGATTTATAACGACAGAAGACATTGATGAAATTTCAAAGTTATTAGATATTTCCAGTGTTGATATAAGAATGACTGCAAGTTTTTATCATTTCTTTTTATATGAGAGAAAAGCAAAGTACAATATTTATTTAAATAATAGTATTGTATCTCAAATGTTTGGTTGTGACAAAATAGCAAATGCATTCGAAAAAGCCACAAAGACAAAATTTGGTTCAATCTCTGATGATGGAATGTTTGGACTTTACTATACTTCAGATATAGGTATGGGAGATCAGGAACCAGCAGCTATCATCAATGATATAGTTTTCCCAAAAATCACTACATACAGAGTCAGGGAGATTATCAAGGAATTCCAACAAGGAAAAACCGCAAAAGAATTGATAAACAGTTTTGGCGAGGGAAAAAATCAAGATACTCTAATTGGTAGTATGACCACAAATAATCTATTGAGAAGAGGAAGAGTGATATTTGCCCCTTATGAAAATGGAGAAGCTCTAAGGAAAGTTATTCAAATGGAACCGGATGAAATCATCGAAGAAATAAAAGATTCCAATATAAGAGGTCGTGGAGGAGCAGGATTTCCGGTGGGAATCAAATGGCAATATGCTAAAAATACTCCAGGAGATAAAAAATATGTTATTTGCAATGCTGATGAAGGTGAACCAGGCACATTCAAAGATAGGGTTATCATCACAGAAGTACCTTTAATTATGTTTGAAGGTATGGCAATAGCAGCTTATGCCATAGGTGCAAAAGAAGGAATCATATATCTGAGATATGAATACAAATATTTGGTTAATTATCTAGAAGAAGAACTCAAAAAAGCAAGAAATGCAAATATTATTGGAAAAAATATTGTAGGCAAAGAAGGCTTTGATTTTGATATTAAAATCCAGCTTGGAGCTGGTGCTTATGTTTGTGGTGAAGAAACAGCGCTGATAGAATCCTGCGAAGGAAAAAGAGGCGAACCAAGAAACAGACCACCATTCCCAATTGAAGTTGGATACTACAATTTCCCTACTATTGTAAATAATGTAGAATCTTACTGCTCTATTCCTAAAATAATAGAAAAAGGTTCAAAATGGTACAAATCAATAGGAACAAAACAATCTTCAGGATCAAAACTTGTCAGCATTTCTGGTGATGTTCAATATCCTGGTGTTTTCGAAATAGAATGGGGAATGTCAGTAAGAGAGATATTGGAAATGTGCGGAGGATATGAAGCCAAAGCCGTTCAAATAGGTGGACCAAGTGGAGCATTAATCAGTGAACACCAATTCTCTAAACACATTGCTTATGAAGAATTGAGTACAGGAGGAGCTATAATTGTGTTCAACAGATCAAGAGATATCCTAAAAATAGTTGACAACTTTATGGAATTCTTCATCGAAGAATCCTGCGGAGCATGTGTACCTTGCAGACATCTAACAGTAATATTAAGAAACAAACTTAAAAAAATAATGAATGGCAAAGGTACATTACGAGATATCGAAGAACTGAAACATTGGGCAGAACAGATGAGAAAGGCAAACAGATGCGGATTGGGACAAACTGCTGCTAATCCTATCCTTACCAGCCTTGAAAACTTTAAATATGAATATGAAAAATTAGTAAATAAAGATACTGACTATCAAAGTACATTCGATATGGATAAAGCTATTTCCGAATCAGCAAAAGTCGTTGCCAGATTCCCTATAGCCTGAGATTTAAAATTCAAAATATAATATATATATCTATTATGAACAAAGAAATAAAAATCACTATTGACGGTAAAGAAATCATCGCTCACGAAGGTCAGAGTATTGTAAAAGCTGCAGAAGAAAATGGAATTTTCATTCCTACTTTATGCCACATGAAAGATGTAATTCCTTCAGGAACTTGTAGAATATGTACTGTCAAAATAAATGGAAGATTCATGACAGCCTGCACTTCTGAAGTGAGAGAAAATATGGTTATCGAAAACAATACCGATGAAATACAGGAATTAAGAAAAATAATCATTGAGACATTATTTGTTTCAGGTAATCACTATTGTCCTGCTTGTGAAAAAGGCGGAAGTTGTATGCTTCAGGCTTTTGGATACAAATACAGAATTATAATACCTCGTTTTGAATTCCAATACACTGAGAAAGAAATAGATGCCAGCAGTCCTAAGTTGGTAATAGACAGAAACAGATGCATACTCTGCAGAAGATGTATCAGAACAATTAAAAATAAAGATGGCAAACATTATTTTGCTATCGAGGGAAGAGGTCACAATGCAAAAATAGTTTTGGATAAACAATTAGCACTGGAAATGACCGACGAAGAAGCTACAAGAGCTATGGAAAATTGTCCTGTTGGTTCTATACTAAAAAAAGAAGTTGGTTTCTCTAAAGCCATCGGCTCAAGAAAATATGACAAGGTTCCTATTGACGAACAATTTTAAAACCATATATAGTTTATAATTTAAACAGTACAAACTTGTAGAATTATTGACGAAGATTATGAAAAAAGATTAATTGAAAATTATGAAAAAACCTATAATAGCAACTACATCATTGGCTGGATGTTTTGGATGCCACATGTCAATCCTCGATATCGATGACAGAATATTGGAGTTAATAGAACTTGTGGATTTCAGCAAATCTCCTATTACAGATATCAAAACTTTTCCTGAAGAAGTAGATGTAGGTATAATCGAAGGAGGTTGTTGTAATTCTGAAAATATTCATGTTTTAAAATATTTTAGGAAAAATTGTAAAATTTTAGTTTCACTTGGAGAATGTGCCATGAAAGGTGGTTTACCTGCTATGAGAAATAACATTCCGATAGAAGAGTGTCTTAAAGAAGCCTATCTCGATGGACCTTCCACCATAAATCCTGAAGGGATAATGCCAAATGACGAAGAAATTCCAATCATACTGGACAAAGTATATCCTTGTCATGAAATAGTGAAAATAGACTACTTCCTACCAGGATGTCCTCCGAGAGCAGATTTGATTTGGGAAGCTCTACTTTTCCTCGCTACAGGTAAAGAAATGAAACTGGAATATGACATATTCAAATATGATTAATTATATCAACATTAAGATATTATGATATAATTGATTATCAATGATATTAAACTTATTAAAAAAATAAATAAATAAAAATAATATGAAAGTAACAATAGATCCGGTAACAAGAGTTGAAGGTCATGGAAAAGTTACCATATATATTGATGATGATTTAAAAGTAAAACAAAGCAGACTCCATATAGTAGAATTCAGAGGTTTCGAAAGATTTGTTCAGGGCAGACCATTTTGGGAAGCTCCAGTTATAGTTCAAAGACTTTGTGGAATCTGTCCTGTAAGCCACCATTTGGCAGCTGCTAAAGCGATAGATGTCATAGTCGGAGCTGGTACAGGCGACGGATTGACCCCAACAGGCGAAAAATGAGGAAGATTGATGCATTACGGACAATTCTTCCAGTCACATGTCCTCCACTTTTTCCATTTAGCTTCCCCGGATTTATTATTTGGTATCGATGCAGCTCCGGAAATGAGAAACATAATCGGGGTAGCCAAGGAAAACAAGCACCTCGCCGTAATGGGTGTAATGATGCGTAAATTCGGTCAAGAAATAATAAAAGTCACAGCAGGAAAGAAAATACACGGTACCGGAGCAATCCCAGGAGGAATAAATAAACATCTTACAGAAGAAGAGAGAGATTATTTCTTAAAAGGAGATCAAAATCAAAATGTCGATCAGATGATAGATTGGTCTTTAGAAGCTCTCGATTTCCTCAAGGACTATCATAAGAAAAACAAAGATTTTATAGATAATTTTGCCAGCTTCCCTTCCAATCACTTAAGCCTTGTAAGAAAAGATGGAGCCCTGGATTTATATCATGGAGTACTCAGAGCAGTGGATAAAGACGGAAATAAAATTCTAAATGATGTAGATTATCAGGAATATCTTAACTATATTGGAGAATCAGTGAAGAGCTGGAGTTTTATGAAATTTCCATATTTGAAGCATCTTGGACTTGAGAAAGGATGGTACAGAGTAGGACCTCTTGCCAGACTCAATACTTGTGACTATATTCCTTCACGACTTGCAGACAAAGAATTTGAAGAATTCAAAGCATATACTAATGGAAAGCCTAACAATATGACTATGCACTACCACTGGGCACGTCTTATTGAGACCTTACATGCTGCTGAAGTAATGAAAGATTTGCTCAATGACCCTGACTTATTATCAGGAGAAAGAGTAGTAAAAGGAACAAGACAAGATGAAGGAATAGGATTGATAGAAGCACCAAGAGGAACATTGTTCCATCACTATAGAGTAAATGCTGACGATCAGATAACAATGGCTAACCTGATAGTTTCAACTACCAACAATAATGACCCAATGAATTTAGCCGTGGATTCCGCAGCTAAACAAATGATGACAGATCAGCCGGTTATCACTGAAGCTATGACAAATGCAGTGGAAGTAGCTATCAGAGCCTATGACCCTTGCCTCAGTTGTGCTACTCATGCTCTGGGACAAATGCCATTGCAAATAACTATGAAAAATGAAAAGAATGAAATTTTAGATATTAAAACCACTTAATATTAGATGTCTGACAGTAAAAAAATATTGATATATGGTTTCGGAAATCCCGGTCGAAAAGATGATGGATTAGGATATCAATTTGTGGAACATTTTTCAAAATGGACTAGTGAAAATTCGATAAATAATGTGCAATTTGATTGTAATTATCAATTGAATATTGAAGATGCGGAACTTATTTCAACCAAGGACATTGTTTTATTTGTAGATGCATCAGTTGAAGATATAGAGGAATTCAGCATTTCAAAAATCGATGGTTCTTCAGATTTGGCTTTCACTACACATGAAGCATCTCCGGGTTACATCTATTACTTGTGTGAAAAATTATTTAAAAAAACTCCTTCTGCTTATTTGTTGCATATCAAAGGATACAATTGGAACTTTGAGGAAGGAATAAGTGATAAAGCAACAAAAAACCTCCAAAAAAGTATAGAATATATCAAAAGCATATTTTTGGATGGTAATGATATAGAATTAAATTTTTCTTCAGCTATAAATAAAAATTTATAATATGGATCTTTCAACAAAATACTTAGGAATAAATCTAAAAAACCCAATCATTGTAAGTAGCTCAAGTCTTACTAATGATTTTGATACTATAAAATTCTGTGCAGAAATGGGCGCAGGAGCAGTAGTTACAAAATCCATTTTCGAAGAACAATTAATGGCTGATGTAGGATTAATGCAGGATCAGGATCAAAAGTTTTTCTGGTATCCCGAGGCTGTAGAATTGATTCAAAAACACAGTTTGGAATATGGTATAGGCAAAATGTTCGATATGATTGCAAATGTCAAAGCAAAAATCGACATACCTGTAATAGCAAGTATCAATTGTGTGTCCGATAATAGAATGGCCCAAAATTTTCCGATAAATTTGCTGAAGCCGGAGCAGTGCTCTCGAACTCAATATCGCTGTAATCCCCTTTGATAAAAACATATCAAGCAAGAAGATGTCCGTCAAAAATATCGACATCGTACGCAATGTAAAACAACATACAAGCATTCCTGTTAGCGTAAAACTTTCATTATTTTTCTAATCTTATACTTGTGGTTATAGAATTACTGATGAGGAGCTGATGGATTGGTATTATTCAACAGATTCTACCTAGACCAGATATCAATATCGAAACTGAAGAAATAATACATACCAATGTTTTAAGTGGCTCAAGTGAATTCACTTTAAGGCTCTGAGATGGGTAGCTATACTATCTAATGAATTGGATATCGATATTTCCAACATACGGAATTCATATTCAAGGAGTGATAAAGCAACTTTTAGTTGGAGCAAATTCTACTCGGTGTGCTCTACCTATTACAAAAATGGTGTCAGCTACATTGAAACTATATTATTTGAATTGAAAAAATGGATGGAAAGACATGATTATAATTCCGTATCAGAGTTTCAAAGGTAAAATATTGATATATAGTGAAAAGGAAATGGATAAATTTGAAAGGATACAATTCATGGGCAAGGACATTAATTCGAGTGTTTATTAGATTTGTTTAAGAAAATCAGCGTAAAAAATAATTTTTTGAATTAATATAAAAGTGTAATTTTGGGTTTTTTTAAATAACTAATAAACACTTTTTAAAAAGTAAAAAGAAAAATTATTTTGCTGATTTTATTTTCTTTTCTTAGCTATTAATATTGGCTTAGGTCAGCAAGCAAAAAGGTATGTTCTTTTTGAACATTTACCTAATACAGGTTGTGGTCAAAAATATTGCTACTCAAAGCCCATATTTCAAAGCTTTTATGACGTTAATACTGATAGGGTTCTATCTTGCATTTCACCCTTGGTGGCCATCATCATCAGATCCAATGTACAAATATAATATCGATGAGAACACAGCTATGACCAATTATTATGGTGTCACAGGAGTTCCTGCTATGTTTGCAAATGGAACAAGCATAGGCAGCCCAGTAAATGCTGATGAAAGCATACTCGATGCTGTAGGTCTGAGTCCTATAAAAATATTGGTTCAACAAACTAATGAAGAGGATGGTAACATCGCTTCAGTAAAATATCATTACCTAAATCTCAACCCAGTTGACTCCGGGATATATCCTAAGAGTGGCAGTTGTAGAAAAATTATATGAATATTCAGGAGCTCCTAATGGTGAAACAGAATTTCCAAATGTATTCAGGAAATTTATTGCGAATGACGAACCTGTAAGTTTTACTACTGAAGGTGAAACTCAAACTTTCAATTATAAATTTGAAATAGACACTACAAATTGGGTTGCTGATCAGATCTATATATTGGCTTATGTGGTGGATTCAAACACAAAAGAAGTTTTGAATTCCGGTACCAATTATGACTCTAAAGTTGACCTGCTGAGTGAAAGTACTCTAAAAAGGAAATGAAGATAATCTTACTTATGACTTTATTGTGAAAACTATTCCTCTCAGTTCCTTACAATTTCACTTTAAGTGCAGAAGGTGAATATCACATTGGCTGAGGAGATCATATTCTGAAAATTTCGATGGAAGCTTTGCATCAGGAAAAACAACTTTCAATGTTGTTGTTAATACCAATAATATCGGTGGAATTGGAAGATACAGCTTAAAATTGAAGCTTCTGAAGATATTTAATCGTATTGATCAGGATTTACAGCTATCAATGATTTTAAAAACTCTTATCCTTTCAAAAGCTTACCTTCTTCTACTAATGTAGATATCACTACTCCTTATGTAGATGGATTGAATTATGCGGATCAGATAATTTCGGATATTTGGGATATGAAGATTTTAATTCTGCTTCAGACTTAGGTTTATTATCAGATGTAAAAAACATATTCCTGTCATAGGATGGTTTTTCCCTGCATTTACAGATGAAGTGGTAACAAAATAGTAATTTATGGACAATGGAGGAAATCTTATGCCTTTCAGGACAAGATATCTCTTGGGATGTTTGAGCAGTGATGATAGTTCTAATAGTACAGAATTACAAAGAAGAATTCATGACTAACTACTTAAAAACAAATTTCTGTAAGTGACGGTAGCTCTTCTTCAACATCTTTTGTGTGGTAACTGACATATTATATGGCAAAGTAGGAGATTCAGTATAAATGCAATTTATGGTTCTTCATATCTGTATCAGGACAAGTAGAACCTCTCGATTCTACAAGACAGGTATTTTTAACTTATAAAAACAATGGTAAACCAGGAGGATACTGGCTTGCAGATAATGGATACAAGCAGTATATTTAGGAATAGGACTGAGCAAATTTCAGATGCATCCGTAGCCAATGCTATAAAAACAACTAAAGATTGGTTCGATGGAGTTAATTACCAAAACTGAATTTCAATCTGCTCTGAATTCAAGTATTCTTGGAATTAGCTTATCCTAATCCTGCTGATGATTTCCTACAATAGCTATCGAAAATTCAAATTCGTGGTTAAATTCAAACTATTTGATGCAAGTGGTAAATTACTATATTCCAATATATTGGACAAAAACTTAAAATCATTAAAACTGAATACTTCTGATTTAGAAAATGGAATTTATTTCTATTCTATTTCGATGGAAAAAATATTACAACAAAAAGAATATCAGTTGTTCACTAATAAATAAAAAATATGTTAAAAAAGTCCTGATTTTTATCAGGGCTTTTTTTATTAAAATATATTATAAATTTGAAGTCTAAATCTATCACTATGAGGCTTCTAATAATTTTTATCTTATCATTATTGGCTTTTTCATTTGGATTCTTGTTTACCGTTTATTACATTGGAAACGAAACAAATCCAATCATGTTTATTAAACCTATCAAAGCGGATACTGTATCACAAACTACAATGATTGGAGCTAAGTATTCATCATCACAACCTAAAAGATATAATACCAACTCCAATGAAAAAAATTATTTTGGCGAAGTATTTGCGTACAAATCGTATATAGATAAAGGTATCAATTATTCATACGGGGCTTTTGCTCACTATGGAGAATATAATGTAAAACAAGTGGAGACGTTTAATGGTCCAAAAAGCTATTATGGTGGAGGGATTGCAGGTGAGGTTAACATATTGCACTCAAGTATGAATTTTGAATGGAAAATAATTGGTTATAGCTGTTCAATTACTTTTGAAAACGGTGAATATACAAATTTTATAAATGAAGCTAAGAAATTACAAATGATTTCAGAAGAAAGTTTTGGAGGCTCCATTTTTGAATCTTCATTATTTACTGAAATTATCATTCATTTCAATAAAAACAGAATTTCATTTTACAACAGCTTGGGAATTACAAGAAGTATTAAAACACGTAATATTATTTCTAATTATAATACTTTCTTAAGTTTCACTCATGATAAATATAGCTTTTTTATCAATTCCAGCTCAACAGGGGATTCTAGTTATTATGGAGTTGGAACAAATTACAGAATTGGAAAACGATAATCCATCGATATCAAAAAAAAAGTTGATACCGAGTTATCGATATCAACTTCTTATTTAATAAATTAAAACTCTACTTAACTAAAATTTTTCCATATAGTTAATTACAGCCCATCTATCTTCTACTTCCGGAATTTTTTTCTCAAAATTAGGCATATCATCTCTACCTATAATAGATTGATAGTATTTTACACCATCTGCTTGAGCTTTGTATGTTTTACTTGTCAAATCTGGCATTTCAGTATCCAATTGAGCAGCTTTTTTACCATCTCCCAATCCTTTTTTACCATGACATGAAGCACAATGTTTGTCATATAATTGTTTTCCTACTGTCAATGAAGCAGCATCACCTTTAATAGGGTTTTTCATACTTTTATACTTAGCTGGAACATCCCATGGTTTTCCTGTATTTGTTTTCACAAAAGAAAAAAGTATAATAGCCATTGCAAATAATCCAACTATTCCAATTAGATTTTTAATTAAATTCTTTTTCATAAATATTAAATTGTTTTAAATAATAAAAAAACATAAATTTCAAATATAAGACATCACAAAGAAAAAAAAGTTAGTTAATATTTTCTTAATGATTTCCCATTTTTTTGATTTTTGTCAATTTGACGACAGTATAGAAATAATTTGCCCACACTCCGAGTAACATTATGCTCAAAACTACATACATCCATATTGGAGCTGCCTTGGTCCATAATTTATTATCTTCATGTGAATTATATACCACAGACGATTTATCATCGATTGCTTTACTTACATACACATTTCCAAAATCCATATTGTCATCTACATATCCGTACAAAGTCAGGATACCATCAGAATTTCCATGAACATTTTCAGGAACTTCAAATTCATAAGAACCTGCTTCAAGAGTACCTTCATCGAGTACAAGTCTTGATAATAATCCCTGCACTCCTAATATCACATCCAATTCTTCAACATCCTGTTTTTCTCCCTCACTATCGATAGTATAAGCATTCAAAGTCATAGTCCTCACACTATCCTCTTCACTTACTTCTAATTCAAGAAAAAGATCTTTCAACATCAATTCACTTTCTTCAGAATCCATATTGTCATTTCCGGCATATCTGGCTACAATTGTAAAATATCCATCTGCATCAGTAAGGTATTTTTGGTCAGAAGGCAAATTCAATATGGCAAAACCTTTTTCATCGGTAGCTACTTTCCCCAATAATGATTCTTCATCATCCAATACATTGTAAAACTCTACTTCAGCTCCTGCTACAGCAATCACTTCTTTTTTATCTTCTTTATTAGAAGCAGAAAATTCAACTTTTAAATCTCTGGATTTATCTGATTTTTTTATTGTGGTAAGATCAAATGATGTATTATAATTTTCAATAGTTTCCTGTGCAAAAATGTTTGAACATACTACTGTTGAGATAAAAAATACAAATATTGAAAATATCCTAATTTTTAATTTTGCTGTCATGCTTCGCTATTTTGTAAGTTAACAGATTTATTAAGTACAATTTCTTCCTTTTTTCTTGCTTCCCTTTCATTATCTACAATTCCAGACATAGGAATAATAGGAACAAATTTCAAAATAATGGTAAACATAAGTAGGAATCCTGCGATACCTGCAAATGTCAATGACCATTCGACCCATGTGGCACTATAATGTACAAATGCCTCTCTGGTATCCTGAATTGGCAGATATGGTGTCTCCAAAGTAGGAACAACGATCAGATACCTATTCAACCACAAAGCAAAAATAGCAATCACTGCAGCAAAAGTTATATTTTTCACTGTTCTCAACTTTTTGAATAGCAACATAAGAATTGGCAATAATACTCCGATATAGTTAGCGAAAATAAATTGCCAAAAATATCTTGAAAATAGAGTATTTAAAACCTTTGTATCGCTTTCTTTATGACTAAACCATTTTGAAAAATATTCACTAAAAGTAAAATATCCAAAAAATAATCCAAAAAATATCAATACTAATCCTGCTCAATGAAATGTTGTTTTTTGATATACTTCCAAATGGTATATTTTTCTCAAAATATACATAGCTACAATCACTACCCCAACACCCGGAATACAAGCCTGCAACTATAAAATAAGGTGCAAAAATAGTACTATTCCATCGGTTGCAATGTCAAACTGAATATCCATCACTACAAAGCCATTATATGCTACTATTGCAAAGCGATAACCATTCCGGACATTGTACGGGTGATTTTATGCAAAAGATGCCTTTGGTTCTGCAGCATCATGATGAAATTTATAGCAAAAAATTTATACAATTTCCTTCTCCATCCGGTACTTTATCATTGCTGATACTATAGTCTCTCCAATATAGCAAGATCGAGTACAAAAGTGAGATAAAGATATATAATACATCCAATCAAATCCAGTCATAATAGCTATAATATCCCAAGTGATAGGTGATTGAATCCTCCGGATAAACAAACAAATAGTACAATCTATCCAGCCTTCCTAATCACAATAGAATAAATATTAGATTTCTATCAATGATAACATGGTCACTATTTCTATTATTCTGGAAGCTGGACCATGGAGTATTGAAAAAATGTAAAACTCCTGAGATAAAAGGCTCTGAATAACTTATGGTCACAAAGAAAATAAAATTTATGATATAAACACCCCAAACTACATTATCTCTCATTCCTGTCACCAGGTGTCCTTCAGTAATTTGTTTGTAAGGCCCAAACATACCTACAAGTATAACCAAAACAAGGAATACTATCCATAATTTGGTTTTATTTCCAAAGCTTTTGACAGAAGGATAGAATTCCTCTGCAAGCTCTTCTTTTCTTCTTATAAAATCCATAATTCTATGATTTAATTATTAGCCTTTATTTTCTTCAAGATATTTTCTTACTTCAGGAACATCCTTATATCTTTCCAATATCTCTTCATCTTTGAATCCACGTTCTGTAGGGAATTGTTTATCTACAGGAGGAAGGTAATATACATTTGGTTTAGTACCGAGATGTTCGAGATATCTGTACCTGCCCTATCTTTTATCGTTTGAGAAAGCTTAAACTTTCTTCACCGTTAGTGATAATATCTTCATTCTTATCTCCGAAATAAATAACTCCCATAGGACATGATGACACGCAGTAAGGCAATTTACCTTCACGAACTCTGTCAGGGCAAAAATCACATTTCATAACTGTTCCTTCTGCTCTTGGCACACTCGTTTCAGGAGAGTATTCCACATCACTTCTATCCATTACTGATTCGTGTCCCCAATTGAATTCTCTTGCTGAATAAGGGCAACTGGTTACAAATTTACATCCTATACATCTTTCGTTATCTATCAGTACAATATTATCATCTCTTTTATATGTAGCTCCTGTTGGGCAAACAGTAGCATGGGATATCAGTGGTAGCAAGGTTTTGGGAACCCAATACGGATCGCTTTCCTTATTATCTTTAAGCAATTGAACTTTCATATATTCCTGATTGGTAAAGGTCGTGAGCTTTTTTAGCATCCTTTAACCACATTTTCTGGCATTTTTACATTTGCAAGGTCAATAACCATTACAAAACTTTTTCCTGGAATTCAATAATCTTGATTCACCAGAATATATATTGTGTTTCTTCTATTGAACTTTGAGAACCTCTACAACTTTACCATCGGTTGTCATCACACTTTTACCATTGGCCCTTTATTTGTAGGGTCGTATGTTCATTACAAGCTGATAGCAATGAAGAGTTCTCACTCCTAATCCAACCAATAGTGAATTTTTTAAAAAATTCCTCCTTGAGTCTTTATTATCCATTTTAATTTTGTTTAAAAATCTTCAAAATCTGATAGTTATATTAAATCTAAAGTATATTTCCCCGAAGAAATCATTTTGATTTCTGGATACATTATGTAAACAGGGTCTAATTCCTGATAATTAGATGCAAAAATCTGGAATGCGTGAGTGCTTGTTCCTATTTCCAAACCTGCTGACAATCCTGGTTTAGGTGGAAATTCTTCTTCAGAAGGTACTATTTTGAAAGGATATGTATTCTGAATAAATGAGTTATTGTTCCATATTTTTTATATCTTCCTCAAAATGAAGTCCTATGGTCGTGTTTATCACCTAATAAAGTATATATTTTGTTCAACTGCAATGAAATGTGACCAACTGGCTCACAACATGGAAAGTAAGGTTATCAGTGAATTTTCTGGATACCAATACTTCTTCAAATAATACCAATCTGTTCAGGAATTTATAGTTTACACCATAATTGTCTTTACTTCCTGAATTGATTCCAAGCAAGCTATAAGGAACACTGATAAATTTTACCTGATCTTGTCTGTGTCAATAAATTTAATTTTCCATGAAATTCCTGAACCTTATTATTCTTTTCACTTGAAAATCCCAATTGTAAGTAATCAGTTACTGAATAATCTACTCCAAGTTGAATATTAGATGGAGCATAAATTCCATAAATATCAGAGATTCCATTTCTATAATTGCCAAATCTGTGATTTATTGTATTTGATAACTACCTTTAGCAGGTATTAAAGTAGTAGGAAAATCTACAAGAGTAGAAGTCTCATAAGGAGACCTTACAGGTTTATCTTTCACTACTGCTACTTCATCACTATAACTTCCTCTTCCTGAGAGAACAATGAAGCTACATAAAAACATTACTGACAAAAAAATTATAATTCTTTTCATTATATTATATTTTTATTTCTGTTTTAAAATATTTCTATTCATTAACCATTAGTTATTTTCAGCACCTTGTTGAATCCATGGCAGGATTGTTTGTTGCTGAGTATGGAATCTGTTTGTATGAGTAGATCCTGAAGCTGTCAATTTTTTATAAAGAAGTACTTTCTTCAGGACTATCAGTATTTATCAATCCTTTAGCAAATAAATCTGTATAAGCATTAGCAGCGAGTCAAATCAACAAAGCTTCCTGAAGAATGGCAGCCTGATACATTGCACCCACTTTATCGAATATAGGTATAATTTCATTGGCAAAGCTCACTTCACGGTTGGATCGGATCATCAAATTCTATAAGTTTGTATTCACATAATTGAAAACATCTATTCACGCAAACAACATCAGACAAAAAAACTTCAAAAACCTTGTCATCATAATATTAATTTTTTTATTATTTTTAAATTATTATCTCTTTATCCACATCAATTTTTATTCCATCATATATAAAAAATGTTTATCTTTCAACTCTCATTAATTATATTATTAATAATCGAAATTTAATAGTACAATATTGATTTATACTACTTTCAATATTGTGCGTACATTGGTCGATATTTCGTCTTTTTTGGTTGAAATTTCGTCAATTCCAAACAGCTATTTTATCATAAAACAAGCTATTTAACTATTGCTTTAATCATGAAAAATGAAAACAACATTGAGGAATATTGATAGTAATTTTCATCTTCCCTTTTTTATTGTTTTTAATTTGGATGCAACCTTTGATGATTATAATTATCATTCATGATTGTGATTTACATCAATTGACGGATTTATCAAGTCGGTTTCATATTATCAACATTAAATGAATGGCTTTTGATATTTCTGTTGAATTATTGCAAAATCTGATTATTTTTGTATTTTTAAAGTAAATCAAAGTAATTTTAATCTTATTGAGTTTATTTACATTAGATACATAAAACAACGAACTTACTATAAAACAATAAATAGAATACATGGGAATATTAATGATGGTAATCAACTGATACTTAGCTTGAGTATATTGGTAGTTTTACATGGAAGGAGACATTTTTTCGCAGCAAATTTTTCAAAACCAAAGTAGAGAAATTTTATCTTTTTTCAATCACATGGTTTACTCAAAATTCAAATTCAAAAGGAGAAACTGAATATGGAATTGGCTGGTTGCCATTCGGAGGCTATGTAAAGATAGCCGGTATGATGAACGAAAGTTTCGATAAGAGCAGATGAAGGTGAAGTTCGAGCGCCCGGGAATTCAGAGCAAAACCTGCATGGCAAAGATTGATAATAATGTTGGGAGGTATTGTGGTCAATATTATATTGGGAATAGTGATTTATATATTCCTCACTTATGCTTACCTGAGCTTCTTTCATCGATAATGCATCGGTAAAATGGTATCGAAGTCGATAGCACAGGTTACAATCTCGGATTCAGAGATGGAGATAAGATACTGAAAGTCGGAGATAAAGATTCGACAAAGGCATTGATATTGGAAAATTGTCAACAGCATTGATTCTCGAAGAAGCTCATGTAACCGTAGAAAGAAACGGTGAGCAAGTAGTGATAGATCTTCCCGGTGATACTCCAAAAATATTGGCAAAAAACAATTCAGGTTTATTCGTACAACCCAAGAATGCCTTATACTATAACTTAAAGATATCAGGAAGGCAGTGCTGGGCAAGGATTGGTAGCCGAAGAAAGGATAATAGCCATAGATGGCAAACATCTCGAATGGAATGGAGAGATAAGAAATTATATAAAAAGCAATCCTGACAAAACAATATCCATAGAAGTGGTAAATCAGGATAATGATACGCTGACAAAATCTGCAACATTGGGAGCAGATGGTGTATTGGGAGTATTCAGCTACGGTGCCGATCACTATTTTGATTTCAAAACACAAAAATACTCTTTTGCACAATCAATCCCGATGGGGATAAAAACATCGTGGAATTTCATTACAGGTCAGGTAAAAGCATTTGGAAAGATATTTCAAGGGAAAATCCCTTTCAAAGATAGTGTGGGAAGTGTAGTTTCTATGGGTAAATTATTTGGACCTACCTGGGATACACAGAGATTTTGGACTATGACTGCTATGCTTTCATTATTGCTGGCTTTTCTGAATTTGCTTCCGATTCCCGGATTGGATGGCGGACATGCTGTATTTGCCATATATGAAATGGTAACAGGAAGAAAACCAAGTGATAAAGTGGTAGAGATAGCCACTACTATAGGTTTCATCTTACTTGTAATATTGATGGTATTAGCATTAGGAAATGATATTAGAAAATTATTTTAGCATTAAAATTTTGTTAATTTAATTTCAAGTTATACATTTGCATTCCCAAATTAAAGAATACGGGAAAAATTGCCGAAGTGGCGGAATTGGTAGACGCGCTGGACTCAAAATCCAGTGATAGCAATATCGTGCGGGTTCGATTCCCGCCTTCGGTACATGGAAACCCTGTTAAGACGCCATTTGACGGATTGCAGGGTTTTTTGTTTAGCCATAGCAGTAAAAAAAAGTTGGGAATTATTGATATCCCAAAAATGAAATCACCATGTGTGATATCTTGATAGAAATCATCAGATAAGAAATTAGAAAATTTAAATTCGCTGGTAAAAAAAACCCAAATGCAATAATATTTGCAAAAACTTGAAGCAAGTTTGTTAAAAAAGCCTAAAAAATGAGGATAAATATATTTAACTAGTATAACTTTGTACTAACAATTCTAAGGAGAATCTAATAAAAAATATATTTTAGAAGAATGCCCGGCAAACACTGCAATTGTTTGCCGAACATTCGACCGTCTTTTATGACAAATTAAAATCGCATGGAACGTATTTTTCCATATTCGGGAGAATTCGTTCCATATTTTGAACGAACATAGGATTTTATCCTTTTCACCCTATCTTTCAATTCTACGTAAATTTCCATTCTCAATCTCGTAGCATCTTGTTTTTCAGTTAATTTCTGAATCACAGTATCATTAAGAAGATTGAGATTAGTGTGTTTAGCTGTTAAACTCTCTATTGAATAATCATCATTTCCGGGATTATAATTGGTAAATCCTGATAATATAGTGATAATTTCAAATAGACTATTTGTCATTGTAGGATATGATTTTTTACCTCTGGAGTAACTGTTCTCTTTCTCAGTTTCCTGATTTTCTGAAGCATTGCAATACAACTTTGGTATATCTCATATTATCAATGACCCTTTCAATAAGGATTAATTCTATAGAATTGACTCCATATTGTGAGCTAACAACTGACCTGATGGCATAAAAAAGATTTTTGATGGAGTTATTTCCTACAAAAAAAGTATTATACCTCTGATCTCTCCAATTTTGGTAATCCTGTGCTTTAATGATTACATTTTGATTGCCATTTATTATTTGATTGATAAAAGCCTGAAAGCCATCGATGCTTTCCTCCTCCCGCGGAGGTGTGTATCCAGTGAAACCTTCAAGGATTTGATGTAAATCCTGGGCTCTACGTAGGATTTCTATGTAAGACATACTTTTTGATATCATAATTAAAAGATTTAATTAAAAAAATATTACAATTCAGTGGCACGCTGCCACATTTTTAACTTGTTCATTGCACCATTTATCACGGAGGATAAAAAGGATGCATTGGGTTCATTTTGAATTTTAAGTTCATATTTCCAATGTTTTAATTTATAATTTGGGTTTTCTATAATGCAAATTTAAGTGTTAATTATCAAAAATATTAAAAAAATTATTAGTCTGTTAAAAATCATTGTTGATAACTTAATGTTCTTTGTTAATAAAATAATATTCTTTATCAATTTTTCATTTGATTTTACATCAATAATTTTGTTTACAACAATAATAACACCCTGAATTTAAACCAATTAACATTGTATAAAATCATAAATTAAATTTTGATAAAATGTTAGATTAAATTTTGATAAAATGTTAGATTATTTTAATAATTCTTTACCATTTCACCTGTAATATTTCCCATTTCACCCATTACACAAGCCATTTCTCCTGTAATATTTTCAATTTCACCCATTACACAAACCGCTTCTCGCGCTACACAAGCCACTTCTCCTGTAATATTTTCAGTTTCACCCATTACACAAGCCACTTCACTCGCTACACAAGCCACTCTCCTGTAATATTTTCAGTTTCACCCATTACACAAGTCACTTCTCGCGCTACACAAGCCCTTTTCTATAATATTTTGAGTTTCTCCCATTACAAATAGTACTATTTGCATAGAAAATATAACTTTTAAAAATGATATACTATTTGAAAATGCTAAGACAAACATTTTTTAATATTTTAAAATATAGTATTTAAATTTGACTTATACTGCACAAAAGTATAAAATCAAACAAAACACAATAATATATATCTTCAATGTGATGAATTAGGCTTATGATAAGCTGAAAAAATTTAAATACTATATTTTAAAATATTAAAAAACTAAATAATAAAAAAATGTAATCTCCCGATTAAAAATCCCCAAGCTAAAGCGATAATATCTAAAATTCTAAAAATAAATATAAACTAAAGAAAAAGCTTCAACATTACAAATCATAAAAATCTCCATCATATAGAGATTAAACTTTCTTCTTTATTATGCAAAGTTATATTTTTAATTATGATACTTAGGTAATAAAATAGATATTTTTTTATAATATTTATCATATTTTACTATAATAACACTTTAAGCGGCAATTTTGAAGTAAAATATTTCAAAAGTGAGATTAAAATAATATGAAATCACTTTTTCAGGTAATAGAGAATACATTGTGGAATGTAAAATAAATAGGTTTTGAATTCATATTTCGACAGCATAAACTATTTCTAATTGGTGATTGATCAGAAATTAATGATATTAGACTTCTGCTAAATTGGAATGATAAAAATAAATAAACATACCTAATAGGAGTATATGAAAACCTCGATAAACTTAGGCTCTATATACGATTCACTATATATCAATTAAACGATGAAGGCTGTACGATTGTGCAGCCTTTGATATTGTATAAAAAAAACAAGTAAACTCGTTATTATTTTTTAAAAAATGTATAAATTTGTTTAAAAATCTATAAATTATGAAAAAGATACTACTTATTTCCATTTTCATTATGTCTTACACTGTTGTATTTTCACAAATCCAAGATACTATACAATATAAATATTGTGAATTATCAATAATAAGCAAACCGATGAGCTTTAGTGCTAAATATTATCTGACAGTCAATTATGGATATGATGAAATATGGGAAGCAATAAAAGACGAAAATGGGAAAAACAAAGAATTTAAATCAATAATACAATGTTTAAATTATATGGGAGAAAAAGGTTGGAAATTAATAGATCGCTATATAAAAAATGGTGCAACAGGAGAAGAAATACATTGTATATTGGAAAAATCAATAAAGCCAATTTCTGACCAGTAACCCGAAGCCCATCTATGCATCATAGAATTAATATTTTTTCAAATAAAAAAATAAACCATAATAATATGAAATTCAATCGCAAAGGCGATAAAGGTTAACTTCTTCTTCGAAGATCAGGAAAGCACAACCGATCTTAGTATAATGTTCGAAAGAGCAATGGAGCAGTTAGGCATACGACCTGATAAATTCCCAAAGAATTAACTACTAAAAGTTATTAAGTTTATTGCATATATTTAAAAATTAATATAAATTGCGGCCGTAATGTAAATAAACGACAGTGGAGTGGTGGTTATACAGATGTTGTAGAGCATATAGCCAACCCCCATCAGGTACATTTGGGTTTTCTCAAAACTAAAGCCAAACGCTGAAAAACCCAAAAGAGCCTGATTTTTCTTCACAAAAATGAAATTATCGAAAATAATCATTATTTTTGCATTAAATGCAGAATAGTATGGGTAAAAAGTCAATTAATCGACTGAAAGCTGTTTTGGCCGAGCAAGGAAAAACAAATAAATGGCTTGCAATAAAACTGGACAGAAATCAGACAACTATCTCACGTTGGTGTACAAGTGAATCTCAACCGTCAATTGAAACATTTGTGAAAATTGCAGATTTACTTGATGTTGAAATAGGTGAATTGTTTAATTCTACAAAAAATAAAATATGATTGGCAATTCTCAATATAGAACTTTTGATGAAATACCAGTAAACCAAGAATGGTGTTTCAAGAATATTCGCTCCACTGAACAATGGACTCACGGGTATCATAGGTATCCTGCTAAATTTTTACCCAATTTGGTACAAAAATTAATTGAAGAATATACAAATGATAATGACATAATAGCGGATTTCTTCGCTGGTTGTGGAACTACACTTGTTGAAGCCAAAGTACACGGCAGAAGGTCTATAGGCGTAGATATAAACCCAGTTGCCGAACTAATTACCAAAGCCAAAATCAATGCAATTGACCCAAGAAAAATTGAATATAGATATAAGGCAATTAAGAATAAACTTAACGATTACAATGAAGAAAATTACAAAAGCATTTATGTTCACGACAGAATAGATTATTGGTATTCAAAAGAACACAAGTCAAAAATTGCATTCTTATATGAATCCATTTTATCCACAAGAAATAGTAAGGTAAGAGACTTTTTACTTGTTGCGCTTTCGCATATTTTGAAAAACACTTCAAGATGGTTACAGTCAAGTACAAAACCGCAGATTGACCCAAACAAAAAACCTGTCGACCCTTTTATCGCTTTCCAACAACACACAAATCAAATGATAAAACGTAATAAAGCGTATTATGAAAAATTGGTAAAGGATAAATTATTAAACACGAAGTGTGAAATAAAATTAGAAGATGCGAGAAAAACCTCGATACGAGCAAACTCGATAAGTGCGATAATTACCTCGCCCCCATATGTGACCTCATATGAATATGCGGATATACACCAATTAACGGCCTATTGGTATGAATATATTTCTGACTTGCCCGGATTTAGGAGAAATTTTATAGGTACATTCTACTCCCTAAACAAATCAACAGAATGTAGTTCTCAACTGGCTCAAAAAACTGTCAATGCACTACTTAAAATAGACAAGCGAACTGCACAGGAAGTAGCCAATTACTTTAATGATATGCAAAGTGTTGCTAAAGAAATGAAACGAGTGTTAAAAAAAGGTGGGCACGCTTGTTTGGTAATCGGTAACACTACATTGAAAAACACGAAAATAAAATCTGCTGAAGTATTTACAGAAACTTTATCCTTACTTGATTTTGAAATAATTGATGTCATAAAAAGAAGTATTCCCAATAAACTGATTCCGACAATAAGAGATAAAAAGACTGGAAGGTTTACGAAGCTTAATAACAAAAATAGCAAACTGATATATCCTGAAGAGTATATAATCATTGCGAAAAAAATTGATTAGTATGCCAGTTATAAATCAAAATAGTCAGGCCTTTGAACCTTATGCAAGGTTAATGAACATTATTGGCGACCAACTAATAACCAATAAAAAAGTAGCAATAATTGAAATTATTAAAAACTCTTATGATGCAGATGCAGAAAATGTTCAAATCAGATTTTTTAATTTAGAGAAATATGGAAGAATTGGATTAGAAGAACACGAACTTCCATACATAGAAATAGAAGATGATGGTCACGGAATGACATTGGATGTAATTAAGGAAGTTTGGCTCCGTCCTGCAACTCCAAGCAAACTTGACAAAAAAAGAAAAAAGCAAAACAAAACAGAAAAAGGAAGAATTATACAAGGTGAAAAAGGCATAGGAAGATTTGCCATTCATAAAATTGGCGAAAAAATAGAATTGTACACAAAAGCTGAAAACAATGATGAAGTAAAATTGGAAATGGATTTCACAGAGTTTAATCCTGAAAAAGCAAATTTGTTTAATCAGCCTCCCGCTGAATACAAGTTGCTTAACAAAGTAATGAATCATTGGTATGTCAATAAGCCTCCTGAAGAAATTGTCAAAAAGCAAGGAACACTAATCAGAATCTACAATTTAAGAGAGCAATGGCGTGAAAGCGATGTAAAAGGAATATATAAGTCTGTTCAGCGACTAATTCCTCCTGTGGATGAGAACGCCAAAAAATTAGGAATAGATTTTAAACAAGATTTTGAAGTCGAATTATATAAAGATGGAGAATACTACACTTCAGAAGAAACTACAACTTTTAAAGATGTAATTGAGAGAGCACAATTCACAATGATGGGTGAAGTTGATGCAAATGGAGTACTGAAATTTGAATACAAATCAACCGCACCAAAAAGGGAGTTAAACTTAACAATAGATTTATTGAATGAAGAAGGGTTATCAAAATTGAATTATAATTCGTACGCAATGAACAGATGGTTTTATGAATACAATAGAAGACCAAACTGCGGGAAATTTAAGTTTACATTTTATGCTTTTGATTTGTCAAAACCAGATAGGAACATCATTAATAAGGACATTGAGCGATTTATTAAAGACAATTTTGTGTTTGTTCTCAGAGACGGTGTACGTGTTTATCCGTATGGTGAAAAAGGAAATGATTGGTTGGAACTTGATAAATTAAGGTCAACATATAAAGCAGGACAATTTTTAAGTTATAATGATTTAACGGGCTTTGTTTACATAAGTCAAGAATCAAATCCATTGTTACGTGATGCCACAAATAGGCAGGGCATTATGGATATGGACGGAGCTTTGATGGATTTTGAAAATTTAGTTACTGCGGTAACAGAAATATTCAATACCGAAATCAAAATTGACAAAAACAAACTTCAAATTCAAAGAAATAAATCTTTCAAAGATTCAAGCACTGTGCTTAACAATTCATTTAATATTTTTCGCAAAAGTTTAGAAAAAATAAATAATCAGGATGTTTTAGAAAAAGCCAACAAATTCATTAGTACTGTTGAAAAACACACGCTATTAATGAAAGATAGGATGGAAACAGTTGAAGACTTGGCAGGCTTAGGAATGGCAGTAGAAAAAGCCTCACACGATGCACTTACCTTGTTGTCAAAAATGCGTGGGAATATTAAAGACTTCATTAAAAAAGTAAAAAAACAGAGTTATGACAATGATGAACTGTTATATCTGCTCAATGAATTGGATGAAAATTTAAACTTCGTATATGATGAAATGCAAGTGATTCAACCGCTTTTCAAAAATCAGAGAAAAGCTGTCAGGGATATTAGTCTTGTGGAAAGCATTCAAAAAGTGGTTAAATACTTTAGACGAGAAATTGATGGAAAGATCGATATTAGAATTGAACAGGATGAAGACATTATTGTCAAAACAAATCAAGGATTGATTCTACAAATTTTCATTAATCTTTTGGATAATGCAATCTTTTGGGTCAATAAAACAGAAAATAAAAATAAGGAAATCGTTTTCAAAATTGACAATGTCAATAATTCAATAATAGTTGCAGATAATGGACCGGGAATTAGGGAAGATGTTGCACCAGTCATTTTTAACGAATTTTTCTCTCTAAAATCAGATGGTCGTGGCTTGGGCTTATATATTGTTAAAGAAATTCTATTACGCATTAATGGAGATATTCTTCTCATACAAGAAGAAAGAGACAAACTACTCTCCGGAGCAAACTTCTTCATTCAATTCAATCAAGAACAATAATATGGAAGGAGTAATACTATTTGCAGATGACGCTGTTTTCAACAATTCCTTTGAAAATAAACTATTCGAAAGACTTTCTCAAAAATCAAACTATCCAGTGTTGCCTGTTAACAACCTTAGTGATTTCGAAAGAACGACCAGTTCTATTTCGACATATGGAGCAATTCTATTAGACTGGGAGTTTATTGAAGAGCTGGAAGGTGAAAAATTAAAAAAATATCCAGATGAAATATTAATGTCAAATGATTTCTATTCTTTGATATTTATTTATTCTCAAACCGTGATTGGAGATGAGACAAAGAAGAAACTAAAAGATAAATTTGGAGAAAAAATTGATTTTTTATCAAAGATTAGTGAAGAAGATCAACTTGACTCAGAGACTGATAAAATTCTAAGACATTTACAAATCTTTGCTGATAAGAACAAACACTTAAATGTCCCTTACGTATGGAGTCAAACTATGAACAAGTCTGTCCAAAAGATATTTTATGAATTAGAAAAGGCAGACCCTTATTGGATTAAAGATTTGTATTACAGTTCGTACCATTTCGATAAAGATGGTAATCCAAAGGAGCCCCCTTCTATTGATGCTAATATTCAGGTAATTAATCTGTTTCTGAACTTGTTATCAGAGCATTTGATTCAAGATTTAGACTTAAGACGGGAGATAAAAGAATTTTCAGTAGAGAACATAAAATCAATTACTGAAGTTGAAAAGTTGAAAAGTCTTTATCAGTACCTGTATTACACAAAACTTACTGAATCAGATGCAATTATGACAGGTGACATTTATCAGCTTTCTGATGATAAGTATGGAATAATAATTTCTCCTGAATGCGATATGAATGCACTTGTTAAAAAGGACAAAAAAGTTGAATTACTATGTTTTGAAAAGGATGATTTTGATTCTAAATTCTATCAAACTTTTCAAATTGGTAAAACTGATGATGAGAAAATAAAAAGAGCCTATAATCAAGATAATCCCAGGGGGCATTTACTTCCTGTCTTTCCTATTAAGTTAGAAACAAATGAAAGCGTAACAGCATTTATTGACTTTCGCTTCAGTATGGAACATTTTCAAGGTAAATATCTTGAAGACAATATTGCAAACAGAACAGTCAAAATAAATTCCCCATACATACAACAACTTAGACAAAGATATTTAGCTTATGTTGGCAGAGTTGGAGTTCCAACGATTCCAGAAAGTCTAAGAAATTTCAACCTAAAATGATAAGCCCACTGCATAAAGTCATACACATTAGCAAGTCGCACAAGCCACAACGCAAAGCAAAACTTGCCAAAGAGTATGCCTTTACCAACGGTGAAAATGGAATACGCTCTACAACATTTTGTATACGTCCATACTCGCTCGCCACAGGCGCAACACAAACGAGCACGGCGCATACAATTTACCATCAGAGTGCGCAAAAACCTATAAATAAAAATTAATAATAATTTGTATATATTATTGAATTTTCGTATCTTGTAGCATAATACAAATCGAATTATTCAAATTATATGATACTTCATAGTGCTGCTCATAATCTTTTTTACTAATTTTGAATTTATTTTTGGAGTTTATGCGTGAACTCCCGTTGTAGCCTATTAAAATTTAAGACTTTATGCAAATAACAACAATCGATTTTAGAGGTATAAATGAAAATGTCATATATGACAAAGACCCTACAGAATGTCCATTTTGCCATAAAAAAATTACTTCGAGAAAACATCAAGCCTATACCAAGGATGATAGATTAGAGATAGTATATAGATGTCCAAACCCAGAGTGTGGTAGATTATTTATATCTTATTATAAGAAAATCACATCAGAAATTATGTACAAATATGAATGTTCTTCAATTGGAACGTTTAAAAGTCGAATCTTTTCTGAAAATATCACAACATTATCAATCACTTTCACAGAGATTTATAATCAAGCATTAGAGTCTGAGAACTTAAATTTAAATCATTTGACTGGAATCGGATCTCGAAAATCAATTGAATTTCTTATAAAAGATTATTTGATTTCAAAACAACCAGATAATGAGGAAAATATAAAAAAGAAATTTTTAGGTAAATGCATTAAAGAAGATATTGACAATCCGAATCTAAAAGATATAGCAGAGAGAGCGACTTGGTTAGGAAACGATGAAACTCATTATGTGAGAAAATGGGAGAATAAGGATATAAATGATTTAAAAAAATTAATTGATTTGACTTTACATTGGATTGAAATGGAAATACTGACGGAGCAATATAAAAATGAATTGAAATAACTGGATATAATAAATAGCAATATGAGCGATCAACACTGCCTATACCGCAAAATGTGAACACAGTGAGTATTAATAACTGACTGTGAAAAATCTACCCCAAAATAATCTATTATTTATTTGATTATTTTTAGAATTACTTTTAACTTGCAGTCGTAATATAAAGAAACGATAGTGGTAATTTAGCAGTGAAAAAAAAGATAAAATGATCAGCCAACGCACAAACAACACATTTGCAAACCACGACACACAAGCCGATGGTTCAGCTTGCAAAAGAGCTGTTTTTTGCCAATGCTCGACAGAAATTGAAACCGAATTGAATGAATAAAAAAGACTTATCAGAATCAGACATAAAAGCAAAGTTTATCACAACTGCGATATTGAATTCAGGTTGGGACGAGCAGACTCAGTTAGGTCGTGAATTTTTCTTCACTGACGGACGAATCTATGTGAAAGAAAAACTGACTGCAAGAGGAAAGCGGAAGTTTGCTGACTACATTCTGTTTTATAAGCCTAATGTTCCGATAGCCATAATTGAGGCAAAAGACAACAAACATTCTGTAAAATCTGGAATTCAACAAGCTCTTGGATACGGAAATACTTTGGACATTCCTTTTGTGTTTAGTAGCAACGGAGACGGGTTTTACTTTCACGACAGAACAGCAACAGACGGACGAATTGCAAAAGAAATTTCAGACAGAGTATTGAATTAACCTTTTAAAAACATGGAAGAAAACAAATCACAAATCATCATATATCAAACCGAAAATGGGGAAACAAAACTGGATGTCCGTTTTCAGGATGAAACCGTTTGGCTTACTCAAAAGCTTATGGCTGAGTTATTTCAGACAACCGTACCAAATATAAATATGCACCTCAAAAACATATTTGAAGAAGGAGAATTAGAGGAAAATCGAACTATTAAGGATTTCTTAATAGTTCAAAAAGAAGGTTCACGGGAAGTAAAGCGAAACCATGTGTTTTACAACCTTGATGCCATAATTTCAGTTGGTTATCGAATAAAATCGCATGTGGCTACAAAGTTCCGACAATGGGCGACACAACATGTTAAAGAATACATTGTAAAAGGCTTTGTTCTTGATGATGAGCGGTTAAAAAATCCTGATTTGCCTTTCGATTATTTCGAAGAACTCGAAAGACGAATACAAGATATTCGCACGTCAGAAAAACGATTCTACCGAAAAATAACAGATATTTATGCAACAAGTGTTGATTATGACCCAACTCTTGATATTAGTATTGAATTTTTTAAAACCGTCCAGAATAAATTACACTGGGCGATTACTGGAAAAACAGCATCGGAAATCATTAACGAACGTGCAGACAGCTCGAAACAGAATATGGGCTTAACCACATGGCGTGGCGATAAAATCAGGAAAACGGATGTTTCAATTGCAAAAAATTATCTGGATGAAAATGAACTGACGGCACTGAATAACTTAGTTGAGCAATACCTGATTTTTGCACAGGGACAGGCAATGAGGCGAATCCCAATGTATATGAAAAACTGGATTGAAAAATTAAACGGATTCCTGAGTTTGAACGACAGGGAAATTTTGAATAATGCAGGTTCGGTATCGCACGAGTTAGCAAAAGAAAATGCAGAAAGAGAATATGAGAAATTTAAAGATTCTGCACAAAAAATGATAACAGAAGGTGATTTTGAGAAAGCTATAAAAAAGATAGAACAGAAAAAGAAGAACTAATGCCAACCCTTAGCATCTATACACATTGCCAAGTCGCGCAAAAAACCAACCGCACGACCTAAAAATGCAAGAGAGTATTTCTTTGCCAACGCTGACAGACAGACTGAAACAAAGCACATAAGCATATTTACCCCCATATTATTATAAACTTCTTGCCTGTTAATCCTACTCATCAAGCAATTTTAATAAGTAAAACCAGGAATGATTCAATGGTAATTGGTTCGTAAATAATCCCGTTGGGGGGTATATGGAAACCCTGCTAAACTTAGGCTCTGCATACGATTCACTATATATCAATTAAACCACCAAGCACGATATCCAATTTAATACTTTTCCAATGTCAATTTTTTAATCAATTCAGTTAATGTTGTTGGTTTATTATTTATCGACGCAGTTATTGACAAGTCCTTCCTTTGACGGAAGCCTATGCCTAACTGTGGAAAGTTGAGATAATATTTTACGTCTTTAAAAAGTGTAACCATTATTTCGTTATTATTTTGTTCTGTTCTTCATTAAACCCAATTGCCAAAAATACATATCTATAATTTTCATAGTAGGGTAATACTTTTTACGGCTTTCTAATATTTCTTGTTGAAGGATTCTATTGCTGTTTTTACTTGCTCTTGATTGATGTATGCAAATAACTTAGAAAGATTGTTTTAGAAAGCGATATAAACTTTTCGTTCTTATCTTTTACACCATCTATAAAATATCTATCCATTGCAGGTAAACATCCTAAAGTGCCTAAAATAGTTTTTGATATTAATGTATCTGTTGGATTTATATGTTTTTTTACATTGTCTTTAATAAAAGTGATTGATCGATAATGGTCTTGTAATTCTTTTATCAAGTTAATAATATCCTCTAAATCATTTATCCCAACTTCTTTATTTTTTGAACACTGTAAATGCTTGTATTTTAAAATAATGTTTACCGTTTCTCTATGAATGGTATGGTTTTTTTGTAATAAACCGCTTGAACCTCTATACATTCCCCAACTTGCCAAATAAAATGCCAAATGTAAGGTAAGTAACTCCAACTCTGTTTCTGTTTGAAATGCCTTATAACAATGCTCCTAGTAGGTGGATCTGGTTGGGATCTTTGTCTATTTGGAAAGGAAGGTATTTAGAACTTTTCTCATTTTATATTTTTAAATTTTAACAATCTCCTTCACATACACATCCGCATTTTCCTTTTGGAAATACACATTGTTTTTGTTGAAATCACTTTTTTCTAATTGATCTTTCCACTGAACTTCCAAGAAACTGGTATTGGAAACAATAAAAGAATCCAATTCAATATTACTGTCAGCAACTTGTGGCTGTATTTTTTCTTTTAGAACTTTATGCAATTGTATTTTGGGGTCATTAATTCCTTTAGAATTTCTGATTCCCTTCGGATCTACGAATTTGATGTATTGTTTATCTCCTTTAAGTACCCATACAATAAAATCCGGATAGAAATTATTTCCTTCCGTAAAGAAACCTAATCCTTTTTTACTTTGGTTTCTCAACACATGAATTTCTGTGTCTGATAATTCTGTTGCATTAACTTTAACATATTTCAACAAATCATCTAAAAATTGCTTTTCCGAAGCATCTAAAGCGACCGGACTTGCTAAAAATGAATTTTCATATCCTTTTCCTACATAAATTAATGGCTTGTATAGATGCAGAATATGGTCAAAGGCTTGTATTTCAGTGGCAATTTGTATTTTTTTAAAAGTAGGTTCTAATACTTCTTTTTCAAGTTGTTCTACTTTTTCTTTTAATCCTTTAATATCTGATTCTGTATTTAATCTTACATCATATTCCAATACAAAATTATCGTCTTCGGGATTTAGAATTGTACTTTCAATATGTTCGGATGCGTATTGATTTTTATAAAATAAATTGAATTTCTCCACATATTTTTTCAGTAATGTAGTAACAATTTCTTCCCAAAATTTTACTTTCCCAAAACTATCAAACAACATTTCTTGTTCCGGAATAAATAAATGATACCAAGTGTTATTGGCAATTATTTCTTGTAAAATTTCTTTGGTGATGGATAAATTATAAAATGCTTTATCGGCTTTGTATTTTTCTATGGATAAATACACTTTGTTCCAATCCAAAAACGCCAAATGGTTTTGACTGATTTTCGCTTCGTTTTTATTGGTAACGGTATTCGTTTTTGTTATTTCAAGCACTTCAATTTTTGGATACCAATCTACATCTACCATATTATTGCTGAAAATAGTTAAGTCCAGACTTAGCGAAATAATTTCTTTTTTATATTGCTCGGATTCTACTACACGAATGAGTTTTAGTTTCTGTTCCTTTACAACTTCTTTTTGTTTGGTTGGAATTTTTATAGAAATCCAAGTGGAATCGTTTGACGGTAAACCTTCTTCTTCCAAAAATGCTTTGAATTGCTCCATATAATTGGCTTGTACACCAAATATTTGCAGGGTTTCCAACGGTTTTAAATATTTGCGAACTTGTTTTATATTATCCGGTTTTTGATAATCATCCAAACCTTCAGAGCGTTTTAAACTGAAGTTATATCCTTTTAATCGCACTCCACGACCAAATAACTGAATAATTTGCGAACCTTCACTTTTTCCTACATTCATCAATCCCATGGAACTAACACGCCAAGATGACCAGCCTTCGGTAAATTTTTTGGAACCAATCAGTAAATTAATCGTTGAGTTTTCTTCATTAATTTTTTTGAATTCAGATGCTGAAAATTCTTTTTCATCGCCTAAAACACCATTTTCAACAGCCAATTTATAGAGTGTTGTTTCATCACCAACATTAATAATTCCAAAATATTCGCTATTTCCCACTCGCAAACCTAATTCTCCATCGGCCCTTTTAAATTATCCAAATACAGATTGGCACCTAATGCTATATTGTTAAATACCAATTCATTAATGCCTTTAAAAATTTGTTCTGCAGTTTGTTTTAAATCTTCCAAATACAGAAAATTACCATAAAAAATAGAATTACCATTTATGTCCATCAAGCCGGCTGTGTTTTCCATAATAGCTTTGATGTCGGCTTTTGATCTTTCACTATTTTTAAGGAAATCGGTTAAGAAATAAATGATTTCCAATACATCAGAAACCTGTTTTTTTGTTACTTTATCTTTTCTTACTGCTTTTACACTTCCTCCTACAAAAACCCAAAGCGGTTTGTGCAACAAGAAATCCCGTAAATCTTTGTTTTTATCTTTATACAATAACTGCTGCTGATAAAAACTAATCAGGTTGGCTGTTAAGTATTTTCTTCGGTAGTTTTTATCGTCTTCTTTCAAGTTGAGGATTCGGTAATCTTTTCCGTAACCGTCTTCATAAAAATATTTGTATGAATAATCAAACAAAATACTATTACCATATTCTTGGGTAAATACTTTTTGTTTTTTAGCATCGGCAGCATTAATGGCTTGACCAAAAGTTGCAGAATATTCAAAGGCAAAACCGGTTTGGCTTAGTTGGTCACGATAGTTTTTCCACGAATCACCACTTGTCCCCCTATGTCCTTCATCAATTAGCACTAAATTATCGGTTTCAAAACTATCTACAGCTACGGTTTTATCACCACTTTCGGCAGCGAGTTTGGTAATTTCCAATATTTCCACTTCTTTTCCGGTGAACATAGCCGAGGTATTTTTACTAAAAATAGTGGCTTGAATTTTTGACAAAGCAAACTCATCTAAATGCTGTTTAGATAATCCTTCGTTTGGCGTAATGAGCAGGATTTTGTTTTGATGCTGCTGGTTGTGTTTTTGCAAATAATAAAAATATTGCTTAATGTTGATGTGCATCAACAAGGTTTTTCCCGAGCCTGTAGCATTCCAAAATGCCAATTTGTTTAAATCTTTTAATTGAAAAAGTTCTATTTGAAAAATTTGATTGGCTCTTGTTCCCCTTTCCCTTCCCAATTCTAATTGTTTGGCATTGTATTCTTTGGCATATTCATTCAGTTCTGCTAATAGTTTGGTTTTATTGGCAAAATATTTATCCAAATAAATTTCGGTGAACAATAGCGATAAATACTGAAAGTATTTCCATTGGATGGTTTCGTTTCTGTTGGCAGAAATTTCTTTGGTGAAACGCACTATATTTTCATCGTATTCCTGCAACATTTCTCTGGTGAGAAATTCCGTTGGATACTGATGATTGAGTAAAGTTTGCAAAAAGATGGTATTGCCTTCTTCGGTATAACCTTCGTTGATGGAATATTTCAGTTCCTTAAAGATTTGTACACCTTCTTTATTGACAATTTTATGCCCAATGCTATCTATACCAAAAAGCGAAAGCAGGTATTTGTTGAGTACTAATTTATCGTGAAAATTTGCCATTATTATTCTTCTTTATTTCTGTTTAAAATACTTACAACCAACTGCTTAACGATATTTGCTTCTTCGGTTTTGCTTGTCGCAATAAATAGCGTTAGTGCCGCCAAAGTTTCATTATCTAATATCGGAGTAGCATCGGTTTTCATAAGAGCATTGTTTTGTTGTAAAAAATAGATGAAACAGGCAGCTGCTATGCGCTTGTTGCCATCTATAAACGAATGGTTTTTAATAATGTAATAAAGCAGATTGGCTGCTTTTTCCTCTATGGTGGGGTAAAAGTCTTTACCGTCAAAACCCTGTTTAATTTGATTGATAGAGCTGTGAAAACTTTCGTCTTTTGGCAAGGCAAACACATCAGATTCAAAATCGGCATACATCGTACTAATCAGCTTCATATAATCTTCATATTCGGGAAATATGGTTTTATGTTTGGTTTTACCTGCCACATCGAGCCGTTCGTGATCATAATCATCCAATAGTTCCAGCCCTTTTGCAAAGACTTTCAACAATTGATATTCACCGGTATCCATTTGTTCTTCGATGGCACGGTTGAGAATGCGTATGCCTGTTTTCAGGTATTCAATTTTTTGATTTTGCTGAGCCAAACGTTTTTCGTTGATGGCATAACCTTGTACTAAATAGTCTTTTAAAATACGGTTTGCCCAAATACGAAATTGTGTTCCTCTAATGGAATTAACTCTATACCCTACGGAGATGATAACATCCAAATTATAATGGACTCTATTTCTCGTTACTTTTCTGTTCCCCTCATTTTGAACTGTTCGGAATTTCCGAACAGTTGCTTTTTCCGAAAGCTCACCAGATTGAAATATGTGTTTTATATGTTCACTAATATTTGCTTTACTAGAATCAAATAAGTCAACAAGCTGAATTTGGGTTAACCAAAGTGTATCATCTTGAAGAGAGACCTCTAATTGACTTATTCCGTCTTCTGATTGATAAATAACTATTTGGTTTTGCTCTTTCATTTTTTTATATACTATTAATTTACAAGTGGATTTTTTTTGTACGCACCTTTGTGACGTGGTTGCTACACCAAACGGGTTTCATCTATTATATCTCACTTAGGTTAAACATTTTATTGAAGAAGGTTTCTTCTATCAATTTTACTTTGAAGGTGTCTTCGCCTTGGCGGATATTCTCTAAATGATGATCGCCATTGATGTAAATTTGGTCGAACTCCGATGTGTATGGACTTTGATACAGTGTGCGGAAAGTTTTCTGCAAAGTAACGTTATCGGTAGTTTCCATATTGCGCCAAATGATTAATGTTTTTGCTCCAGTGCGGGTTTTGCCTTCTATAAACTTCATGTCTTTTACGCGCTGCATGCGTTCTACATACATCCCTATAAGGTAATTGAAGGTTTCTACCAAATCTACGGTGGTTGGTATTAACTCGTTGTTTTCGGTTACGCCTAATTGGTGGGCAAAAGGATTGCGGAACATTTCATGTTGAACAATTGGTCTTTACTTTCTACATCCAGCATGTATTTGAGCAGGTATTCCTGTGCGGTTTTTTCTTCTTCGCTAAACAAGTCTTGTTTGGCTTGGCTGATGCCTAATTTTAAATTATTAAGCACATCTTCGTAGGATTCTAACACCTGATATTTAAACATTTGCGAAATGCCTTGCGTATCTTGTGGTTTGCCGTTTTTCCAGTTATCGGTATAGATTACTTTTTGGATACGCGGTTTGGTAACGGTATTGAAATAAGCACCCATTTCTACCAATATATATTTACGCTTGCCACCATCCTCTCTATTGAGTTTTATGGTAGCATGACCTGTGGTTCCCGAACCGGCAAAGTAGTCGAGATATATTGGATTTTTAACACCAAATTCAATAGCTTTTAAAGAATCAAAAACTGTATAAATTGATTTAGGAAAACTAAATAAATCTTTTCCAACTATATTATTTAATATTTGAGTTCCTTGATTATTTGCAAAATATTTACTGTCAGTCCAAACTGTTTTAAAATTAAATTCAGTCTTAATTCTTTGAATATCATAAACATTTCTATTTTTAATAAAATTAACTTTTAATTGATTTTTTATTGACTCTATTGTTTGCCTTGCAAATCTCCATTTTCTTTCTATGCCTTGTGGGTCTATAGGATAGATGGCAATTATATTTTGTTCTAAAACTTCATTCATTTTGGGGTGAAAATCATCTGGACATACATCACCAAATCCAATAATATTGCCTTCCCTTACAAAAATTGGATAAAAACAATTTTTAGCTGCTTCTCTTTTAGAATCCTCACCGGTCACATCTCTTAATCCTCTAATATCTGCATCTTCAATAGGTCTATTTTCGAATCCTATAAATTTTCCATTTTGAGGATATAAGAAATAAGAATATTCATTTGTATAAGAAAAATTTTCACCTTGTTGACCAGATGCATTATGTATTATAGTAACACAAGTTTTATTATAATTTTCGAAAAGTTGACTTAATATTTGACCTAATACTTCTTGTTCATTTTCATCAATTGCAATATTAAATACACCATTTTTGGAATTTAAAAAAACTTTTGAATTATAAATTCTATCAAAAATAAATGACAACCAAGATGAATGTTTAAAAGTATTTTTATATAAAATCTCACTTGATTTAGCATTATAAGGCGGGTCAATATAAATCCCTTTAATTTTCTCTTTATATTTTTCCTGCAAAAGGTTAAGTGCCTGAAAGTTTTCGGAGTTTATCAGTAAGCCATCGGTTTCTTCATCTAAATTGTCAAATTCTGCCAAAAGGCGGTCTTTAAAATCTTGGGAGAAGAATTTGGTATCTAAAACTAAATATGGTTCGTCTTTTAGGTCATCTACCGTTTTTACCGTTACGCCAAACAAGGTAATCCACTCTGCAAGTTGTGCTTTGTTTTCGGTAATTTCTTGGTAGTAGGTTTCGGGTATTTTATCTAATGTAATACAATAATCGGTGCTTATTACCAGTTTCTTTTTCAGCCATAGTTTCTTTTGGAAATCTTCTATCTGTGCCAAAAACACAATTATCTTTTGGGCTACGGTTTTTATGGCTTTTACTTTGCCGAGAAATGGCAAGAAATGTTGCGGGTTTTCGGTGTCTATATCGTCTATATACAGCACTTCGTTTTTAATGTAGAAATCCAGTTCTCTATTCAAAAATCCACCTAAATCTTTGTGTATAAAATAATCAAAGGAATTGCGGGAGATAAAATCGTTAAGATGTTTGTCTAATAAAGTTCGGTTTTTGTTGCTTTCGGTTGCAGCCGAGCCATTGGCACAAATATCAGCAAAAGCGGGAGGCAGGTTTTCCTGTATGGCTTTAATGGCTTGTGCGGTTAAATCGGTTTGCTTTACCGATTTTTTATGAGGTTCGTAAGTAAAGTTTACAAACAGTGTATTGCCATCTTCGGAAACTTCAATGGGTGTTTCTTCAAAAATAGCAAAGCGTCTTTCTTGGTCGCCTTGTGCTTTGTTGTTGTTTTGTTCGGTGCTGGCTTCTTTTAGTTGAAACTGTACCAATTTGTCTGCACCTAACTTAAAGTTATAATTTTTAAGGTATTCGGAAGTTTTTATGTAGTATTGGTCGGCATTTGCCCAATGCAGTTTTACTTCTTCGCCTTCGTAAGGAATGGCATACACATCTTTTTTGTATCTGCGCATAGAGATAAAATCGCCTTCTTTGTAATAGCGTTTAAAGAACGTAGCCAAATGCGAGAACACATCTTGCTCAAGAGCGGTGGTGTCTTGCTGTTCAATTTTGGCTTTAAGCGAAATGTATTTGGCATTGTCTTCTTTTACCACACCCAAATCATCTAACTGTTTGCCCATGTCGTCCAGTTCCTTTTGCAAAGCAGCCGAATCTGATTGAGCCGTTTGAGCCAAAATATCTTTGGTTTCCTTGGGTAATTGTTTATTGATAAAATCTAAAACCTGCTCGCGTTTTTGGTTCATAATGCGGTAAATTCCAAAGTCGAGGTCGGCTTTGTCTATCTCGAATATTTCGCTGAGTATGTCTTGTAATTTTTTGTAATTGTCCACTTTTTTTATTTGTTAATAGTTATCTATTCTTTTTCTTTATTTAAAACAGCCACTAATTGATTTAGTTTGTTGGCTAATAATTTTTTATCTATCAGTTTGGTTTCGTATTCTGCTATTAAAGCAGGACTTGTATTGCGTGCCATGGCATATTCTACCACTTCAGTATCTTTTCCTTTACAAAGTAAAATACCAATGCTTGGGTTTTCGTGTGGTCGCTTTACATCTCGGTCTAAAGCTTCTAAATAGAAATTTAGTTTACCGACAAATTCGGGTTCAAAGTCTTGTATTTTTAATTCGAATAAAACCAAACATTGTAAATCTCTGTGGTAAAAGAGTAAATCGGTATAAAAATCTTTGTTGCCTACTTGTAGTTTATATTGATTCCCCATGTAAGCAAAGCCTTTTCCTATTTCTAAAATGAAGTTTTTAAGATTGAGTGTTATGGCTTTTTCAAAATCTTTTTCGGAGTGCCCATCTGGCAAGTCTAAGAACTCAAATATGTAAGGGTCTTTGAAAATACCTTGAGGAAGAGACGCATTCATTTTAACCAAACTTTTATCAGCGATTACAGAACGTTCAAAAATTCCGGCATTTAACTGTCGTTCTAATTCTCTTTTGCTTAATTTTTCAATAATAGCGTGTGAAATGTAAAAAAGCTTTTCTTCTGTTGTTTTTGCTTTACCCAAGATAAGTAAATGGTGAGACCAGCTTAGATTACAAAGTATTTTGGTTAAAAATAAATCAAGTTCCATTTGTGTCACCAGTGGTGTCACTTTTTGAGATTGGTTTCTATCTTTGGGCAATTTTTTAATTAATGTCCCAAGATCGGGCACTTTTGAGATTTGTGTATTTTCATTGCTTTGAAATTGTGTCGCCAATGTTGTCACAAATTCGGGATTAGCATAGGTTTCAAAAAACTGTTTCATTCTGTATAATCCTCTTCGATTAAAACCACTTAAATTAGGTGCTTTAATCTTAATAAAATCTGCTAATTCTTGTACGGTATTTTCTCCCCAATTTCCTTGTTTTACTTTTTCTGAAACTATTTTCCCCACATTAAAATAAAGCAAAACCAATTCGCTATTTGCTTTAGCAAAAACACGACTTTTAGCATCTTGAATTAAAATTAAGATGTTTTCAAAATCGGGGAGATTATTTTGTAATTTATTATCCACGGATGACAGGTTAAATTATTTCAAATTCTATGGTAAATACTTCTTCTTCTGTTATGGTTCTGTTGAGTTTGTCTTTTGCTTCGTTTATCATTTGGTCGCGTTCTGCTTCAATTTCATCTTCTTTATCAAAAATCTGGCGTTTTAGATTTTTATGTTTTTTCTCTATTTTATTCATTTCTTCCTGTATGGCAATCACTTCAGAAGTTGAAAGATCTTCACGTTTAAATTCTCTTTCTAAATCACGTTTTTTAACTCGGGTGTTGGTTAATTCTTCTTGTAAGGTTGCAATACGGTCATCTGCCCAATTATTAAATTTAAGAAATTCTCTTTTTAATAAAGTTGCATCGGTATTTTCTAAAAATTCCAAACGGGTTTTCTTAATCTGTTGATGCAGTTTTTCTACAGCATCTAATTTTTTGCTTTTTGGATTTTCTACTTTAGAAGGTAAACTGAGCATAAAACGACAAAGTTCATCATTTAAAACTTCTTCATTATCTGTAATTCCCGAAAACAATAAAACACTGTGCGATTCTATTTCTGAGGACACTTCTAAATTAGAAATTTTAAGCAGACCGGTTTTGGCTTTTAGTTTATCAATTTCAGTATGTTTGAAATTGGTTACACTAAAGTCAAAAATCAATTTGGCATAATCCGTTTTTTCTTGCTTTCCTTGATTAATAATGCTTTGTGCCATTTTTCCGTTAATTAGGAAATGTTTAGCATCCTCTCTTTTTTTGTTGAGTGTAAAACGGTCTCCATTATCCAATATAAAAGTAAAATCATCATACAAGAATTGGGCTCTATTTCTCAAGTAATAACGAGTCAATTCCCACAGCCATTTTTCGTATTTTTCTATAAAAGTTTTGGTTTCAGAAAGTGTAATGCGAAGTTTATTGATTACAGATGCTTCAAAATTATCGAATAAAGAGCTTTGAGTGGCTTTCATTCTTTCATCAATTTGATCTTCAAATTCACGTTGTAAAGCATTAAAATAAGCATCTATTTCTTCTTTGGTTCTACATTGTTTATAAACTTCAATAATTCGTTTTTCAAAATCAACTCCGCTTTCTATAGTTCCCAAAACCTGGTCAGAAGCACCAAAAATCCCAGAAAATAAATTGAATTTTTGTTCTAATAACTCAAATACTCTGGATTCTACTTCGTTGTCGGCATTTAAAAAATTAACCACCACTACATCAAACTCTTGTCCGTAACGATGACAACGACCTATACGCTGTTCTACACGTTGCGGATTCCAAGGTAAATCGTAATTGACAATCATACTGCAAAACTGCAAGTTAATCCCTTCGGCAGCCGCTTCAGTTGCAATCATTATATCATAATCGCTACTTTTAAATGCATCTACCAAAGCATTACGAATATCAATTGCTTTAGAGCCTGTTACTTTACCACTGTTTTTAGGGTCTTCTTTCCATCTGCGATAAATTTCACTTGAATATGGGTCGTTATTACTCCCGTTAAACAGTAAAATTATTCCATTATATTTTTTTTCTTTTGAAAGTCTTTCAAATAAATAATGTTGAGTTCTTGTAGATTCGGTAAAAATCAAAGCTTTTTTATTCGCTCCTAATTCTAATAATTTTTCAAAACCTTTGTCTAAAGCAATAAGTAATTTTTCACCTTTTGCATTGTGTTCTATGCTATTGGCTAATTCAAGAAACTGTTCCAATTGCTTTATTTCATCTTCAATTGCTAATTTATCTTCTAATGTAATTTCATTTAATTCATCCTCTTCTTCATCCGTTTCGTCTAATTCATCATCCAAGTTTTCGTATTCTTCTAAAAACAGTTGATAGATTTCATCATCAACCACCTTAGATTCTTCTAACATCACTTTAAGTCTTTTTATTAATGACTCTAAGGTTCTTCCAATAGCGAAAGAAGAGGATCCTAATAATTTAAAGACCACCGATTGCATCAGGTGTTTTTGAGCAGCTGGAAAAGCGTAGGTATCGTCTCTTCTAAGATATTCTAAAACAGAACCATACAAATCTTTTTCTTCTTTAGTTGGAGTAAATTGTTGAGTTATAGGAAGCCTTCCTCTAAATGGTACAAATTCTTTAACATCTTGTCTTAAAGTTCTATGAACAATTTCTCTTAATCTTTCTTTTAGACCTGAAATATCATTGTCTCCAGAGTTTAAAATATAATTTCTTCTAAACGCTTTTATATCTCCAAAAATATTAGGATCAATAAAAGAAACGAGACCAAAAAGTTCATCTAAACGATTTTGTAAAGGCGTAGCAGTTAATAAGATTTTTTTATAATCTCTTATCGCTTGTTGTATTGTTCGTGCTGTTACATTATTTGGTTTATAAGCATTTCTCAAAAAATGAGCTTCATCTAAGACTATTAAATCCCAGCTTGTCAGTTGAATAAATTCTGCTTTTCGACTGGCAAAATGATAACTACATATTTTTATAGTATCTGTAGAATCAAATGGATTTTTATTTCCATTTTTATATTTTTTGTTGAAAGAAGCACTTTCTAATACTTCTGATTTTAAATAAAATTTGTCTTCTAATTCATTTTTCCATTGTTTACGAAGTGAGGAAGGACATATAATTAAAATTCTTCTTTTGTGTTCAGCCCATTTCTGACTTAATAAAATTCCTGCTTCAATGGTTTTACCCAATCCAACTTCATCCGCTAAAATAGCACCTTTAGAATAGGGAGATTTGAAAGCAAACAAAGCAGCTTCCACTTGATGTGGATTCAATTCCACTTTAGCATCCATCAAAGTTGCACCAAATTTTTCAGAAGAGTCAGATGCAGCTTTTTTGGAAAGTTCGTATGCAAAATATTTAGCTTGGTAAGGGGTTATTAGACTCATATTAGTTTTCTTTTATCACCAGTTTTCTGATTTTAATATGTAAGTTTAAATCCAAAAATAATAATTCAACTGACATACTTTAGCGTGTTTTGCTTTTAAATTAAGAAGTAAGCCTTGTTTTTGGGCAAGCGCAAAAAAAGATCAACATTTATACCTGCGATAATTTTAACTTTCATATAATCAGGAAAATGTTTGCGTATTGCGAAATAACCTGAAGCTCTAAAATACCCGATTACAGATTTAAAATATTCAATGTTTTGCATATGTTCAAAAACACCTACAAATTTCTTATAGAGTATATTCTCACCTTGATTTGTAAAAAATTAGAAGACATTTTATCACTGCTTAATTATAATAAATACAATGACAAAAATATTAAAAATATTTTAATTTATAATAAAATCGGTAAAAAAATGCAAAATAGGAAATTAAGCATTGACCTGTCCTTCCTTTTATGGAGGCCTACGCTTAACTGGGTATTGAGTAATATTTTAATAAATTTTGGAATATGGCATTAAAATTTTAATATTTTTTTAATTTTGGATTTTGTAATATATTTCTAAAGCACCCCAAGGCCAAGCGAAATACAATTATCTAAAATATTATAAATTTTTAAAATCAAAATGAATATCAGAATTATAGTATTTTTTGTAGCATTATTTTATTCTCAAAGTATATTTTCACAAATAATGAATATTGAGAATGTAAGAATCAAAAATGATACTACAGGAATGGATGGCACGGTAGAACTATCATTTCAATATATCAAAAACACTAAGGAACTGCTCACTACAGGTTCAAAAATACACCTGCAGTATAAGACTGAAAAAAGCTTGTATTTGCTGCTGACTAATTATAGTTTGGCCAAATCGGGGTCAACAGAATATGCTGATGCCGGAAGTCTGCATCTCAGATACAATTATAAATTCAAACCTTGGCTCACCGCAGAGATATTCACTCAGCTTCAATACAATAATTCATTGAATATCAGTTCGCGATGGCTCAATGGCATTGGTCCTCGATCCAAGATAATGCATTACAAATCATTTGTCCTGTATGCAGCAGTACTGTACATGTATGAATACGAAAAACTCAAAGATCCGGAAATCATCAATAAGGACAACAGACTGAGTGCCTACATATCATTCACATTGAAAATAAATGATATTTTGAATTTCATATATACTTGCTATTACCAACCTAAGATAGTGGATTTCAATGATTTCAGAATAGCTTCTTATGCAGATTTGAAAGTGAAAATAAGTAAAAATTTTTATTTGAAAATATCTCATTTCTATTCCTTTGATACCAATCCTGCGGCTACAATTCCCAAATCCACTCATTCCATTTCGAATGCTATCAGTTATTCATTTTAGAATTGCAAATGATATCAGAGACAAAAATACATTTGGACAATGTGCTTAGCAATGATAAATGTCAATTTTGGGCTAATTGATTACGTGTTTGTTTATCTTAGATATAAACCCCTCACCCCACCACAGGTTCTTCATAATTTCTAAAATCGACAGATGCCACTTCGGAAACTCCGGGTTCCTGCATGAATACACCATACAATACATCTACAGACATCATAGTTGACTTATTGTGAGTGACAACAATAAACTGTGATTCTTTGGAAAATTCCCTTATGATATTATTGAATTTCTGGATATTGGCATCGTCCAAAGGAGCATCGACCTCGTCGAAAATACAAAATGGTGCAGGCTTGAATAGATAAAGTGAAAACAGCAATGCTATGGCGGTAAGTGTTTTTTCTCCACCTGATAATTGACTTATGGTCTTTGGTCTTTTCCCTTTTGGTTTTGCTATGATAGTAATCCTTGATTCCAGAGGATTTTCAGGTTCTTCCAATAAAATATCGCAAGTATCTCCTTCGGTAAACAGGGTGGTGAAAACTGTTTTGAAACTGTCTCTTATTTTTTCAAAAGCATCGGAAAATAATTCTGTAGCAGTATTTTCAATTTCGGCAATTGTCTTTTTCAATGATCTCTCTGCATCGAGCACATCCTGTTTTTGAGCCATTATCTTTTTGTACCTCTCGTACATTTCCTCATGGGCTTCGATTGCCAATGTATTGACTTCGCCAAAATTCTCAATACGTATTTTTAATTTCTCCACTTTCTCGAGCAATGTATCCTCATCATCAGCAGGAAGTTCATGACCCATGTACTCTTTAATGTCGATATTGAATTCAATTTTCAATCTCTCGGCAATAGATTTTTTGCTGTATTCGAGGTCATATTGTTTTTCCTTCAATTTATTTATCAGAAACTGCAATTCATTAAGTCTTTGCTTGAGTTTACTTATTTCTCCTTCAACTTCTGCAACGACATTCCTATTTTCAAAATAATTTTTCTCTAATTCTGAAATCTGACTTTCGAAATCAGCCTTCTGTTGATATTGCGATATGAGTTCTCTTTCTATATCGGTAAGAAATTTACTGTGAGCATCAGTTTCTTCAGTCAGGGTATTCAACTGAGATGTATTCGATGATTTTCTTTGCTCAATATTTTTCAATTCCGCTACAGAATAATCTTTGTCTTTAGTGAGTACGGAAATGAGATTTTTTTGCTTCAGCACTTCTATTCTCAATTCATTGGTCTTACCGGATTGTTCCGACATAGAAGCCATCAATTCATCGATATCTCCGGATTCAGAGCTATCAGTATTCAATAATTGATTGTATTCGGATTCCAACTTGTTGAACAATTCATTTTGCTTTTCTATCTTCTCTTTATTTTCTTTAAGAGTAATTTCCAAAGACTCTATTTCAGATTTCAATACGAGGATAGATTTTTTTCTCTCATCATATTTGAACTTGAATTCAGATATCTTCAGTTTGATATTGTTAGCATTATGAATAAGTTTATCCGGATTTTCTTTTACATTGCTGGAATTGAGAATTTTTATTTCATCCTGCACAGAAGCTATTTCTTTCTGAATTTTTCCCAATTCACTTTCGAGCTGTGCAGATTTTTCTTTCAACTCTTTAATACTCTGTTTCCTTCCTATTTTCTTACCTTCGAAAAGGCTTAGAGAGCCACCGCTGATAATATTTTTCCCTGAAATAAAACTTCCTGATTTATCGATGATAGTAATATCGCTATCTTCAGCCTGTACTTCGTCCAATTCAGCTATTGACACATAAACATCTGCCAAAAGCATCCTGAACAATTTCTCATAATCCTTATCGTATTTCACGAGATCGAGAAGATAGATATAATTGGGCATTTCTCTCGAAGCAGTATGAGTCACTTTGATATTTTCAAGGATAAAAAAGTTAGCCTTACCTTTTTGTGATTTCCTGAGCAAATTTATGGCATTGATGGCATCAAGTGAAGATTCAGCCACGAAATAATTGAGGTAAGGTTCGAGATAAGACTCAAGAGCCACTTTATAATTTTCATCGATAGTGATGAGATCAGTGAGCAAGGGCAATTTCTGAGAGAAAGTGCGTGAAACATATTTGATAGAATCCGGAAATCCCTCCATATTTTCCACCATGCTTTTCACGAGTTGATATTCATTTTTTCTGGCATCGAGAATCCTGCTTTTACTCCTGAAATCATTATTCAGAGATTCAAGACTGTTCTTCAAGGATTCCAATTTTTCTGTGCGTTGTAGTCTTTCATATTGCAAATCTGCAATCTGTTTTTCCACAATATCCAAATTCTGTTGCAATGATTCTTTTTCCTTTTCCGAATCATCGATTTCAGAATTCAAAGACAGTATGCGTCTGCCTTTTATCTCTATTTCCTTTTCGATATTGGAATTATTGCTGGAGACCACCGCAATATTTTGCCTGATATTATATTTTTTGTCCTCAATAGATTTTTTCAATCTGTTTTTCTCATCAACTTTATTTTTTTCACTTTCATAGACCGATTTAATTTTTGCCAATTCATTTTCAGCCAAAGAAAGATCATTTTCCATATTTACCAATACAATATTCTCCTCTCCTATCCTCCCAGAATTTTTTTGAATAACAGAATTTATAGTGAGCAGTTTTTCTTCTATTCTTGCATTATCATTAGAGATATCCGATATCTTGGCAGAATTGAATTGTACTTTCTGAAGTGCCACTTGTTTTTCGCTCTCATTTTTTCTTAACTTATCGAGATGTTCATTTATCTTCTTTTGAGCATCGCTCAAATCCTTGTCTCTGATCAGGATATTTTTCTTTTTCTCCTGCAGATCGGCTTCTTTTTTATTCAATTGTACCTCTACATCCCTGTAAGAAGTCAATTCCTTATCGATATTGGTAGTTACGGAAGATATTGAAGAATTGACAGAATGATATTTTTTCAGATTTAAATTTACGGATAAATCCTTGTACTGATTTTTAAGTTTCAGGAATTGGCGCGCTTTTTTTGCCTGTTTCTCAAGATCTTTGAGATTATTATCTATTTCGAATAGCAGGTCATCGAGTCTATCGAGGTCATTTCGTGTATTTTGGAGTTGATTTAGTGTTTCTTTTTTCCTCTTTTTAAATTTCGATATTCCTGCCGCCTGTTCAAACATCTGCCTTCGGGAATCATTATTGTCGGCAAGTATATCCTCGACCATATTCAAAGCTATGATAGCATAAGAATCCGATCCTACTCCAGTGTCGATAAAGAGATTTTTGATATCTTTCAATCTATAGGGATATCATTGAGGCGATATTCACTTTCGCCACTACTGAAAAGCACCCTGCTAATGGTAATATTGTGATATTCTAGTAGGAATAATATTTTTTGTATTTTCGAAACTTAGAGTCACCTGAGCTATTGAGCTTTTCTTAATTTTACTCGTCCCGTTGAATATGATATCAGACATATTGTCTAACCTCAATTCCGTAGGTTTTTGTTCACCAAGAACCCATCTTATGGCATCGACTATATTGGATTTACCACTCCCATTAGGACCAACGATACCTGTTACTCTTTCATTGAATTGGATATTAGTCTCTTTAGCAAAACTCTTAAATCCCTTTATATTTATTCCGGTCAGTTTCATGTGAATGCAAAAGTAATAACAATTTGTATTTTTTTAAATATGTTTGGGAAAAATTAACCATTTTCGGTATTCGGTATTTAGTATCAGTGTTCATTGCTCGGTGCTTTCAGTACTGGGAATCGAGTTAGCTACTAAAAGCTGAGGGCAATACGGAAATTTGGCTTTAGCTTTTAGTGTTGCTTAGAGATATTGGTTTTCAATCCACCAGAGGTGGGGCATGCTTTTTAGTTTATCAATTTTATTGTACATGATGTATAAGTGTTATGTCAACTGAGGAAACACACTACAAAAATAACAAATCTTATAAAATGACATAATTATATTTCTAATAATGACGATTAATAAAATTAAATATTGTAGATGCTTTATGCTATAAAATTAACATCAAATAATGGTAGAATAATTTTGAAAAATGAAATACTTATAATACCTTAGTGCCTGAATATTAAAATCTTGTTTTTTTAACTTATTAATATCATATTATGAAAAAAACTTTTTTCTTCATTTTTAATGTATGTATGTATGTATGTATTAGTATTCCCCTCGCAGTTGTAGCACAAGATGCTTCAACATTTGATACCAGAATGCAAGTTTACACCGAAAATTACATTGAGAAAAATGCTGCTCGTTACACATCAAGATCCCTAAACATGGAAGAAGGAGAAACCATTACAGAGGAAGATTTTAAGTTATACCTTACCGAAGAAGCTAAATCAAAGTTCATCCACGAAAACATGAAAGAATACCTTAATATCTACTTCCCCACATCAGCTATGGTAACCGGAACAGATACTTTAGTATGTGATAATGGAGGATTTGAAGATGGGTTTTTGTATTATGAGGGGTATACAGGTTTATATAGTAGCGGAGGAATAACGTGTACTCCATATTATGGTAGTAATCCAACTGATTTTACGCTTGTTCCAATACCATCATCGAGACATTTTGAAATTGTAACAGCAGGAAAGGATGATTTAACGGGAATTGATAGGGTTAAATTTGGAGAAAAGGCTGCCTTAATCAATAATAAATATGGTCATGGCAATTATAATTGTAAGGGTGATTATGGAATTGATAAGTTAGTAAAAAGGTTTAAAGTTACAGATTCAACCTTAAATTTTTCTGTATGGTATGCAGTAGTATTGGAAAATCCTGATAATCATAATAATAGACAACCATTTTTAAGTATTAAATGTGATCGGGCACCGCAAGATGATTTATGCTTTGATGCTGATTCAATTGAGTGTACAAATAGATATCCGGATGAACCTTGTTATACAACTAATAAATTTAATAATGTTAAGGTACAGGATTGGACTTGTCAAATATTTCATATATCTGAAGAATTTATTGATAGTATAGCGACCCTGGAAATTACTGTAGCTGATTGTGGTAAACGTGACCACGCAGGTTATGCTTACATAGATGGTATTTGTGAACCTTGTTATACCTGCTCCCCATTGTCTATAAATTATGTGTCTTGTTTCCCTGATGAAGTAGCAACAGTATATGGTAAATATTCACTAAATCCACCACATGCAATTTGTGACGAAGAATTTGAGCAATATAAACTAATAGATATTATTGTACCTGGATATCAAATAGAAAATTTACAAATTTTTAGTAATAATACTTTTTCATTTGAATTTCCTAAATCAAATTTTTCGACAGAAGATTGTATAAATATATCTGCTGAAATTTATTATCTGGATGAAGAAAATACTATAATGGATCAAAGCTGCTTAACAGAAATATGCAGCAGTCTCTACGAAGCAGTCGATTGTAGTGGTGGAGGTGGCACCTGGGTCGATACCTGCGATATAGTGATGAGCGTTGATGTAGGAGGATGTAATAGCAATGGGACAGGAGGAGACGGAGATACTGATACAACCCCGAATATATCTGATGATTATTATTATGTTTATGTTACTCTATTGGATCCTTATATAAATGGATGGTATATCAGCAGAGATCTTGTAGATCCATATCCCAATGAAGATGATATACATGATATAGCTTACGGAGAAGGGGATACTACTTCTATGATACTGGGTCCATTCCTGATACAGGAAGGCGACTGGTGGCTGGAGGTTCATCTGCCCGGATGTGATCTTACAGAGTACATCGAAGCTCCCGATTATTGCTCCGGCTGCGATGAATTTAATGATGCTGAGATTGGGAATGTGACTTGTATAGTAAATAGTCCGGATGATCCGAGTGATGATATGTGGTCTTTTACATTAAAAGTGCCTAATGATAATTCTCCTCTTCCTCCTGGTATCCCTTTAAGATTTAAGCTTTTTTCTCCGAGTTCATTTGGAAATGGAAATTATAACTATAACCAAACTAACACAATTACAAATATCCCTATTACAAGTGGGTGTTTAGAATATGAACTGTCAGATTTGAAAAATTCAAATTGTAAATCAAGTTTTAAAATTTGTCCACCCAAATTATGTAATGATGATTGCAGGGATTTTAATATATATGTAGAAAAAGTTGAATGCATATTTGATCCGAGAACACAGCAATATACAGGATATGAAGTTTTACTCGATATTAGCGGCATACATGATACTGAGCAAAAAGTATGTATTAGTTATTTATTACCCGGAAGTATT
>JAWKLW010000016.1:0-73686 GCA_041392555.1 Saprospiraceae bacterium
TGCATCTCTCTCATATTCCTTGTATGAATTGGCAGCTGACACATTTTTATTTGTTGAGTGAGTATAAGATTCATCGAGGGAAACGACATAAGCCAAAGGTCTGGAAGTATTTAGATTATCAGTATTTTCTTCAACTTCTTCAACTGAAGCATCAACATTTTTCAAAAATGGATTATCAGATTTAGCTTCTTCTTCTTTACCTTTCTTTTTTTCTTTTGCAGCTTTCCTTTCAGCTTGGTATTGATCATTTTTGAATGAAGAATAAGAGTCTTTATCGCCATATATTTTCATGGAAGCATATCCAGTGTTAGTATTTTCATACCAATAATAAGTTTGTGAAGAAATCACTTTACCATCTTTATCCGTTTTTTTTTTCTACTTTTGATTTCTTATCAGCTTTGCCTCTCAACATTCTATCTCCTACAATGTACACATTGAGATTTGCATTATCAGATACTCTTTTCCAACCATATATTTTCACATTCTCATCAATATCGAGAGGGATCAGACTACTATAGTTGTTACTGATCGAGTAAGTTCTGTTTTCCTCAGGAATATAATTATCCGGTAATCCCACCAAACTTATTTTGTAATAGACATTGTCAATATCTACTTTTTGGGCTTTAGATACAAAACTAAAGCCAATAATCATTAATACTAAAATTGATTTTTTCATTTTGTTAGAGTTTTAATTAAAAAAATTGGATCTATATTTATCACCAAACTACATTAGAAAGCAAATTTAAAAATTTCAGTAAAATTTTACTTTTTATACTGCTTGATTTTTAACAATTAAAGTAAAATACACTTTTTCTAAATAACAATTTCCTACATGATTTATCTTTCCCATCCCATTTATTAACCTGAGTGATTCCCTTAAAATTTTTTTCACTAATTATCTTATTCTATTTTCAATTTGCTTTATCCTGATTGTAGAATAAATTAATTCTAAGTTTTCCTTATTGTAAACATTTGCATATATTTTATAGATTAGTTTTTCATTTTCAGTATCTGCATCATAAAGTTGAAGTAATTTCTTTAATTGCTCAGCATAAATATATCCATCATTATTAGCAGACAATATTTTCTCTGTTTTCATTGACATAGACATATATTTTTCAATTCATTGTACAGATGATCAAATTCTGCATCAGTCATAATATTCACTCCATGATTCTGTTCATGATTTCTTCCATGTTTATTAATTCCTTTACTATCATAAGCGTCATAGTGCACAAAAACTTATAAATAAATATTAATAATAATTTGTATATGTTATTGAATTTTCGTATCTTGTAGCATAATACAAATCGAATTATTCAAATTATATGATGACTCTTAGTGCTGCTCATAATCTTTTTTACTATTTTTGAATTTATTTTTGGAGTTTATGCGTGAACTCCCGTTGGGCGTAATGCAAAAAAAAGAAAGCTCATCATATTAGCAGTAATACATTTCTAAAAACTTTAATAAAATTCATCGAAAAATAACTTGCAGACTAAAAATTTATTATTATCTTTGTTGCTTATAATCAACACAAGGGTTTAATGATAAGCAAAGGTTTAATAAATGATTTAATAAAACTCAAAACATTGATGTTATTGAGACGCACCTTGTATATTCATTTATTCAGAACAACAATCTTGATTTTGGTAAAAGTAAAATCATTCAAAAATTATTGCTTGACTTTAAGCCACAAATGGATGTTTACTTAAAATTTCTTCATTAGAAATATCTGAATTAAAGCAATTAGAAAATTATCTCGAACTTCTGATACCTAAAAATGACAGAAAAGTCAATGGAGCTTTCTTCACTCAATTTATGTTGTAGATTTCATAATTAAAGAAGTTTCCCCAGAAATTAATGATAAATGCTTAGACCCAAGTTGTGGTTGTGGAGCATTTTTAATTGGATTAGTTGAATACTTTCAAAAAACTTACAACAAAAAAATCAAAGATATAATTAAAGAAAATATTTTTGGTTCTGATATCTTAGATTATAATGTAAATCGTTCAAAAATTATTTTATCATTATATGGACTTTTAAACAATGAAGTAATTGAAGAGTCACAGTTTTAATATTTATTTTCAAGATAGTTTAAAATCTAACTGGAAGAAAAAGTTTGAAATAATTGTTGGCAATCCGCCGTATGTGAAATTTCAAGATTTGAGCGATGAAAATAGATTATATCTAATCAATAATTGGGAAAGTATTGAAAATGGAACTTTCAATTTGTATTTTGCTTTCTTTGAATTAGGGCATAAACTATTAACGAGAAATGGAAAACTTGGTTATATTACGCCTAACAATTATTTTACTTCATTAGCAGGAGTTTCACTCCGACAATATTTTTTACAAAATAAATGCGTAACAAGAATTGTTGACTTTAGACACAAGAAAGTTTTTGATGCTCAAACCTATACAGCAATTACTTTTTAAATAATCAGAAAAATGAATATATTCTTTTTGATAAAATTAAAGACAACCAAACTTGCTCAAATTTCTTAATTTCCGCAAATGGCTCTCCAAATTATTTAGAGAACTTGAATGTTGATAAATGGCGTTTACTAAAAACGCAAGAGCAAGAAAATATACGAATAATTGAAAATATTGGAACACCTATAAAACAACTATTCAATATTGCTGTTGGTATCGCGACGCTAAAAGATGAAGTGTTTTTTGTTGATTCTGCAAATGAAATAAATGGTTATTTGACAAAAGAAACAGAAAAATGGAACGTTTTATATTGAAAAAGAAATCACTAAACCTGTATATAAAATCTCTCAATTTAAAACTCAGAATGAAATTGAGCAAAACACCTTAAGAATAATAACACCATATTTTACCAATTTAAAAAGTGCTACTCCTATTCCCGAAAATGAATTTAAAATTAAATATCCTAAGTGTTATGAATATCTATTGTCTGAAAAAGAGACTTTAGAAAGTCGTGATAAAGGGAAAAGTATTTATTCGCCTTTTTATGTATGGGGAAGAACACAAGGAATAACAAGATTTGGAAAAAAAATACTCAATCCAACTTTTAGTAAACATCCAAGATTTTTGTTTGTTCCTGAAGAAGATGCTTATTACACAAATGGTTATGGAATATATTTTGACAAGGACAATTCTAAATCAATCTCATTATTTGGGGATGATTCTCACGAAATATCAAAAGAAGATAACATTTTAGTTACCCAAAAAATACTCAATTCAATTGTAATGGATTATTATATTAGCACAACAAGTGTTTCTATTCAAGGCGGTTTCCCTTGTTATCAAAAAAACTTTATTGAGAAATTTACAATTCCAAATTTTTCAAAAGAAGAAATAGAATTGTTAAAGAAGTTAGAAAGTAAAGAAGAAATAGACGAATTTCTTATAAACAAGTATCAACTTGAAATTTATCTACCAAATCTTGTTTCGTAATTTGAAAGGATATTATCTGTAAAAGTATTCCAAGAAAGTTCTTCGATGCTTGCATCAGATGATTCATCTAAAAGACCATCATCATATAACTCTTGGTTTGTACTATAGATTTTTGCAGGTGTTTGTTGAAAATCCACTAAAAGTAAACAAACTCGTTCGTATTTATATTCTTCCCTATCGAAGTTTGGTCTTCCGTTTATCGCTTGAAATGATTTGATATATTTCTCAACAGCACCTATTCGATCAATAAATTCAACTCTTTTGTCGTCCATAACAGAAGCATCATACTCTTTTACAGGTATCATATAAACTTCGCCTAAAACCATTTTATGACATCTAACGTGTAAATTTTGTGCTTCAGCTATTGTTCTTTCATAAAGAGTATCAAAGTTTTTAGCTAAAGAACTCATTTGACTTCGGATATTAATCGAAATTGTACGTTCTGTATAATCTTTACCATAATAATCAGTTGCTTCCCGTAAAATTCCTTCTGTCATTGTTTCTTCTTCTGGAACATAACTTTCTGGAGATACACAAACATCTTGATTTTTTTGTTTTATGAATCCTGCAAGTTTTAATTCTGGTTTAGATTCACCGAGCGGTGGATGAATTCTTACAGGAGAAATACCTTTTCTGATTAAATCTGATTTTACAGCTTCGTGAATATTGTTTATAGGTCTTGATGAACGTATCATAGCTTCTTTAGCTTTCATACCTCCTTCAAGAATTGAAGATTCAATTAATTCTTTAAAATTATCAACAGCTTGTTGAATTGTTATCAAATTTGTCATTATTAAAAAATTCTTTTAAGGAAAATCCAAGTGCGTTTGATACCTTTTCAATATTTACAATCGAAATATTTCGTTGACCATTTTCAACACTTGCAATATAACTTCTGTCTAAATCTGCAGTATAAGCCAAGTCTTTTTGAGACATTTTTTTTATTTCTCTTAACTCTTTTATTCTTAACCCGATTTTAGATTTTGCATTCATACTGCAAAGATTACATTTTGTTGACTATAAGCCAAAGACTATAAGTAACATTTTGAAATTATTCTAAAAAAATGATTCCTTTTAAAAAGAGAAGCAAGAAAAGCACATACGCCCAATAAAACCTATATGCAATAGCGGGTTAAAGCTAATTTTTTAAGGCTTGCATTCCGTGCAAGCATTTTAGATTTACGACAGGAAAGACTCTCGCAAGTTCGCTACTGCACATACCCGAACCGTCAGAGTGCGCAAAAACTTATAAATAAATATTAATAATAATTTGTATATGTTATTGAATTTTCGTATCTTGTAGCATAATACAAATCGAATTATTCAAATTATATGAAGACTCTTAGTGTGCTGCTCATAATCTTTTTTACTATTTTTGAATTTATTTTTGGAGTTTATGCGTGAACTCCCGTTACGATCAAATCCCTGTCTATAATATCCTTTTCCGTCGTATCCATTGCTATCGTAACTATATTTATCGACCCCATCCCTATCAAAACCATGTTGGTCATATCCACCTCTATCGTATCCATGCCTGTTGAATCCAAAAATACACTATTTAAACATACAAATGGAACAAAAATATAATAAGATATGTTAATTTTATATTATAAAACAAACCTGTAAATCTATGAAAAGTTATCATTTTACTGCCTATATAGAGCAGGATAAAGAGACCGGGTTTTATGTTGGTTATATACCTTCAATTCCGGGAGCATTTACTCAGGCAGAAAGTCTGGAAGAGCTACAAAAGAATCTGGAAGAAGTAGCTCAATTGTGTTTAGAGGAACTTTCCCCTTTAGAATTAAGTAATTTACGAAATGAATATGTTGGAACTCAGGAAGTCAGTATTGCCATATGAGTAAACTTCCACTTGTAGATGCCCTAAAACTTGAAAAGTTATTATTTTATTTAGGATTTTATAAAAAAAGACAAAAAGGCAGTCATGTATTTTATAAACGTAAAGATGGACGCTATACTACAATCCCTCATCACGGAAATAGGCTAATAAGCAGACCATTGCTACGAAATATACTTAATCAAATTCATTTATCTTCTGAAGAATACATTGAGTTATTGAAAGTTTTATGATTAGAATCAAATTTCACTTGTTAGTTAAGGTTAAAAGATAGTTGGGAACAACACCAATGAAGGAATAAATTATACAAATGATATTAGGGTAAATATCACAGACTATCAAAAACAAGATGATAATAGAGTTTATAATTGGATTACTTTGCCACAGTTAGGAATGGAATACTTTATTCATATAAATAAAGAATATCATTCTAAGCCTATTGATTATCATCGTCAACCGGAACAAGTCTCTTAAGTTCACTTTTAGAATAATATTTGCAATCCGAACATCTAAAATGGCTTTCCAAACCGGCTATCAATTTATGACAGTGGCTGCATCTGTACCAATCCGTATCGAATTCCCCATTTCCACCACCTATTTCTATTGCTTTACCTTCTACAAATGCTTCAGCAATACTTTTCAGCGCTCTGTTATATATCCTGGTAAATGTGGGTCTTGAAACATTAATCAGAGATGCAGCCTCATCTTGGGACAATCTGTCATAATTAACCAATTTTATGCTTTCATATTCTTCAAAAGTTATCTTAACCGCTTCAGAAGACTGCCTGGGCATTCCGAATGGTTTAAAACCCACCATGAGTGGTGGTGACAATAATCTTCTAACCTTCTGTGGTCGCGCCATGTTTTCTTGCTTTAATCATATCTCTAATATCAGGATAAACTATCAGCAAATATACAACAACAGAAATAAATAAAATGGATTTTCCGATAATACAATAATTTCCACAATTAAAATTATCATCAAATCCAAACAAACAGGTTGCACAACCCAATAATACCATTATTAAATAATCTACAAATAATAAGATTGGTAAAATAAAAACTAATTTAAAAATCAATGCAGGTTTCATTTTTTTTAATGTTTATTGTTAATTATCTAAAATCACAGAGAATTAGTAAAATAATAATAATTCTCATTATCTCCACAATCACTTTTACAAATATAATGAACTTGCGTTCATAATTATTAAATTTGACACTTAATTTTCAGACAATTCACTTAAATAGATTAATTATTAATAGTCCTAATTTATCCAAATACATCAATAAATTTTATATTAAAAGAAAAAATAAAATCTAATGAATGCTAATAAAAAAACATCGAAATAAACTTTTATGGAGTTTATAATAATCAATACATTTATTTTCAGTATAAAAATATCACTAATAAAAAAACCACTTTTTCTTTACAAAAAAGTGGTTTTAGAACTATGAAACATGAATTAACATTAATCGATAAACTTCTGAATATCGGATAATGATAAATATTTAAAATTTTGAGCTAAATCTATTCCTCCATCTTTATTGAATCCATCCCCTTACTGCAAATATTCCTAGGAAAATCTGCATTCAATGGCATTTGCAATATATCGATTCCATCGGTTTCCTCCACACTGTCATATTTGCCATTGGAAATTTAAAGAACTTACATATTTATTCTTTTGAAGATCGAATATAGCGTATGAAAATCCACCTTGAATGGAAGCTACCAAGTATTTTTATTTCCTTTGGAAAACAAAGCCACAACCCTCAATATCATAGACAATCATAGGATTCAAAGAACTGCTTCCTGACAATATTTTGGTTTCACTTCCACCGTAGGATTTGTCGTGATATAATGTATTCCCCTTTGTTCTTCTCCAATATACAACATTTCTCTATCATCATCAACTACCATTCCCTCAGGTTGTGTGGAAACCTTTAGATATCTGACAATCCTGGATTGCAAATTACTATTTTCAAAGTTTATTTCAATCTGGAAGATATCTCCGCTTTTATCATTGACATAAGCATATAATTGATTAGTATGTGTTTTTTGAAGGCAGAAACCATAAGGTTCAAATAAATCACCCAAAGATATTTTATATTCCTCTTCCGGATTTACTCTTCCTTTTGAATCAATAACAAACAAACTAATCGAATTATCAGTTTTCTGTTGCTCCCTTCAATACATCTATGAGATTACCCTCGATAGTTTTAATACCTTGTCGAACATCAACATTATTGATTTTTCCACATTTAATAAATTGCAATTCATTACCTTGCAAATCTATAAGAATGGATTCCTGCCTTTTTATTCGAACCGTACACCACGCTATTGGAAGGGTTATTTACATTGTACCACATAGCAGGGTCATCAGCAGCATCATCTTCAATGAGAATCTACCTGAACCGGATCAGTTTCATATTTAGCAAAAACTTCATTTGTAACTTTGCTATTAAAACTAACTGCATTGTCATAAGTCTTTTCATCGAATCGCCTCCTTATTCCTAACGAAATGATTATTACAACTCAAGAAAATCAAAAGCAATAAAAATGAAACTATGTATTTAAAATTAAACATTCACAAAATATTAAAATAAACAATCAATATAAAATTTAACGCAAAAGTATTGGAATTTTATATCAATCAATATTCAAATTTCACACCAATATTGGATTCCATAATACTCAACTTGCATTGTTCTTTCTTCAATTCCTGATAATATCTCAATGGTTGGATTTAAAAGATTGTTTTAATGCAAAATAAGCACTCGGTTTTTATTTACTTTATAATCCATATTGAAATCGAGATAATTGACTTTATCATACACCATCTGTCATAGAATTTCTCATCATTATACTCTTCAATAAATGAACCTGCAAAATTATAAGACACTCTGAAATCAAGTTTTTTAGTATCATAAGACAAACTTGCATTCAAGAGATTTTTTGGGGTTCCAACCAATGGTAATTCTTCATTTTCTCTACCATCCAATGTGATATCTTTAAGTTTTGATTGAGTATATGTGTAATTCGCAAAAACGCTGAATTTTTTAAACACAGAAGGTAAGAAATCAAGTTTTCTTTGTAATGATAATTCAAACCCATACAAATCTGCATTACCGGCATTTTGTGGTTGTGTATATCTGTCATAAACATGTCCATTGAATTCATAATCATTTTTTGTAACTGAAGCTATCACATTACTGAGGTTTTTATAGAAAAATCCACCAGATATCAAACCAAGACTTTTGAAATATGCTATACAACAGTCAAAATTCATGAGTTGTTGATTTAAGATAAGTATTTCCTACTGTTATGTAATTATCATCAAGTTCTATCTGTTGGAATGGAGCAAATCAAAATAATTAGGTCTTGCAAAGTATTTGTCAAGCAAATCTGAAGTTAGCATAATTACGAAGGTGAATATTTCAAATGCAAACCAGGTAATAGATTAGAATAATCGGCTGTATTCTCATCTAGAATCTGTCAATGTTTTACCATCGAATGTTTTCCTTTAGTTTTACAAGTTGATGAATCTTAAACAAACGAAGGCTAAACTCTTTTGATATATTTTGATTATACATTAAATATCCTGCATATACACTTTCTTCAGCATCGAAATTTCCTGCAATAGCCTCTAACGCGATTATTTCTTTATCAATCATCACTCAAATCAAGTGAACCTAAATATTCTCTTGAAACAAAATTACCAACTTTGTAATCACCAACAGTAAAATTATCCTGAGTTTCATTAACAGAATGTGCTAACGCATCAGCTAAGAAAGCATCTTCATCAGTTGGCTCATACTCATAATAAGTATTTGATCTTGATTTACTTTTATTTTCATTCTTGCTCCAAACTTTATAAAAGATGAATGAGCTCCTTTCAAAATTGGTAGTTGGAAATTTAATCTTCCATTCACATCTTGTTCTTCAGTATATTGAAATTCCTCAGTGAGTTCTTTTAATCCAAAGGCATCACTATAATTGGCATAAGATTCATCCAAGACAGTTGCCATAGGAGTTTCCAAGTCGCTAAGATCAAGTTCAATTTTAGCTTTTTTCTTATTCATATTGATATATCTCTCATTAGGCCTGTCTTCACTTGCTTTCATCGATGTCAAACTCCAATCCATTTTTAATGTATTGAAAAAGTGTTCACCTCCAATTCCAAAATTCAACATCCTTTGGTCTTCCAATCTTGCATCTTTATTTGTACCACCTTTAGTTTGTCTTCTGATTTCAGCAGTTGTGGCACCATCCTCAGTTTTTATTCCTTTATATTGAAGTCTATATCTATTTTCATAATCATTTCTCCAATTGTACATTCCTGTAATATAAATGCTATGATTTTCATTGATAGCAAAATCAAGAGTAGCAGAATAACTTTGTCGTAGCCTCTCTAAGAAATATTGTCTGATTTGCAAATCTGTGGGAGCAGCAGAGCCATCTTTATTTGATTCATCTGAATAATCCCATTCAGCTTCGACATTGTCAGATCTTACAAATTTATCCAAAACAGAAGCATTTAATATCAATCCGATTTTATTATTTGCAAATCTATTAGCAAATGTCAATTTACCTTTGTACAATGGTTTGTTTCTTAAGAAAGAATAACCTGTCCCCATGGTTCCTTTGATCTCAAAACCTTTAGCTTTTTCCATTACTAAATTGATAGAACCACCTATAGCATCTCCATCCATATCAGGAGTAACAGCTTTATTCAATTCCACTGTTTCGATAACATCCGCTGGGATAAGGTCAAGTTGAACATATCTTTTCTCAGCCTCAGCAGATGGTACTCTTTCACCATTGATAGTTATTGAACTCAATTCAGTAGCAGTACCTCTGATGTTAGCAAATCTTGCCTCACCCTGATCATATTGAACATTAATACCTGATATCCTTTTCAATGCATCCCCCATATTAGCATCTGGATATTTTTCGATTTGCTCAAATGAAATAACATTAGCGATATTGATTTTATTTTTTTGAGCATTCATAGCTTTAGCCACGCCCTCAAGATTGGCATTTATAACGACCTCATTGAGAGTCAATCCTTGGCTCAATTCGATATCAACAACTTTTGATTTATTACCAACCAATTCAACAGGAACAGCCTTGTTTTCATATCCGATATATTTAACCACAATATTGTATTTTCCCGAAGGAATTCCAGCAATAAAGTACTTTCCATCGATATCGGTTACAGTTGAAAAATCAGTACCCTCTAACTGGACAAATGCACCCGACATCGGAACTATTGTTTTCATCATAAACAGTTCCCCTCAATGTTTCTTGAGAAAACAAGAAACTTACTACAAATAATAGTATTAAAGTAAAAAATGATTTCATAATTTAAGTTTTAATTTGCTGCAAAATTAGTGGAGCATATCAAATACTGTAATTTGTAGGTTTTAAGATTAAGTTAAATTATTAATTTTAAATTAACATAGTCCGGGTTTAAATTATATTTCAATAATTTGCAGGTAAAATCAATTGAATTGGTACAAATATTTTAGTTTTGTATTTTCACTGTGAAAAATAATTTTTATGAATTATTCAGAATATGCTAAGTTTTGAATATCGATAAAGAAATCACTTTTCTCAATCATGGTTCTTTTGGAGCAACTCCTAAATTCATCTTGGAAAAGCTATAGTTATATCTTAGAATTAGAAAGCGAACCAGTTCATTTTCTCACAGATACATTTTTTAATAAATATTCAAAAAACAAGCAATATCTGGCAGATTTTATTGGAACAAATAACGATAATATAACATTAATCAGGAATTCCACTACCGGAGTCAATCAGGTTCTAAATTCGCTTCCTTCCGAAAAAGGTGATGAATGGTTGATCACATCGCATATTTATGGTGCATGCTTGAATGCCATTAATCATTATTCAAAAAAATATTCCACTAAGGTAAATATTGTAAATATACCTTTTGAAAATGCTAATGATAATGATATCCTGACTGCATTAGAAAAAGCTATTACCAAAAAAACAACTTTTGCGCTCATTGACCATATTTCATCAGCATCAGCTACTATTTTTCCAGTCAAGGACATCATAGATTTGCTACAACAAAAAAACATTAAAGTACTTATTGATGGAGCTCATGCACCTGGAATGATTCCACTCAATATAGATGAATTACATCCAGATTACTACGTAGGAAACTGCCACAAATGGCTATGTGCTCCCAAAGGAACTGCATTTTTATTCGTTGGACAAGAACATCAGAATATTATCACACCATTGGTCATTAGTCATCACAATGATATGTTTGATAACAATAACTGGAGCAATCAGTTTATTTGGGATGGAACCAATGATTTCAGTCCATTTTTATGTATCGAAGATAGTATAGAATATATGAAAAACTTATTTCCAGGAGGATGGGAAGAGATAATGAAACACAATTCCAACTTAATTATAGAAGCAGGTAATCACATTGTCAAAAAATTAGATTTGGATTTCAATATAAGCGAAAATTACAGAGCTTCAATATTATCATTACCCTTGAATATAAAATATATAAAACCACAGAAATTCAATCAAAAACTACCTATTCAAGAAACATTATTCAATAAATATAAAATTGAAGTTCCAATAGTCAAATATCCCGGAACCAATGACCTCTATATTCGTATTTCTGCACAAATATATAATTCAATAGAACAATATGAATATTTGGCAGAAAGTCTATTGAAAATTCTCAAATCATAACAAATCGCTTGCTAATTCTGATAAATAACTGCGTTCTCCCTTTACCAAATTGACATGGGCGAATAATTCTTGCCCCTTCATCCGTTCAGTAAAGTATGACAGCCCATTGGATTCTGAATCTAAATATGGACTATCAATCTGAAAAATATCACCACAAAATACAATTTTCGTACCTTCTCCAGCCCTGGTAATTATTGTTTTCACCTCATGGGGAGTCAAATTTTGAGCTTCATCAATTATAAAATATGTATTGTTCAGACTTCTACCCCTAATAAATGCCAGCGGAGCAATAACAAGCTCTTTATTCTCAAGCATTTGATCTATTTTTTGAGCCTCTTTAGTAGTTTTATTAAAATTGTGTTTTATCACATCCAAATTATCAAAAAGTGGTTGCATATAAGGCTCTGTCTTATCAAATTGATCTCCTGGTAAAAACCCAATATCTCTATTCGATAATGAAATAATAGGTCTTGCTAATAAAATGCTATTGTAGATATTATGCTGTTCCATTGCAGCAGCTAATGCCAACAGGGTTTTTCCCGTTCCTGCTTTCCCTGTTAAAGATAATAAAAGTATATCAGGATCGAGGAGAGCCTCAAGAGCAAATGTCTGTTCAGCATTGCGTGGCTTGATACCAAAAGCAGATTTTTTAACTATTTTTTTTAAGATATTAAATTTAGGATAATATCTTGCCAAAACACTGGATTGCCCATTACTAAGAACAAAAAATTGATTTTCTCCTAAACCCAAATCATACTTTTCATCATCTATTTTAACCCCTTTTTTGCTTTTGTAGATTCCATTCAATAAATCATCATTTGTAACATCCAAATGCAAAACACCTCTGTTCATTTCATCGATGTTATCAATTTTATCAGACTCATAATCTTCTGCGTTTATTCCAATAGATTTAGCTTTCACCCTAAGATTTACATCTTTACTTATCAACACTACTTTTTCATCAGGAAAATCATCCTGATATTTTGATGCCACTGCCAATATTCTATGATCGACCTTACTTTCTGAAAATATATTTTTAAATTTTTCAGGAAATTCACAATTCAATGCAATTTTTATTTTACCCTTTCCTTCCCCTAATGAAATGCCTCCATTAAATATTTTATCTCCAACAAGCCTGTCAATTTCTCTTAAAAATTCACGTGCATTATAATTCATCTGAGAACTGCCTTTTTTAAAATTATCCAATTCTTCAAGAACTTCTATTGGTATTATTATATCATTTTCTTCAAATTGGCTTATGCTATGGTGATCATGCAAAATAACATTAGTGTCAAGTATAAAAGTCTTTTTCATAATTTATTTTTAATTTCAGTTTTCTGCTTAAGGGATGGATATGTTTAATGCCAAAAACAATACGCATTATCAAATTAAATAATTATTTTATATGAAGTTTTCTTAACATAAACATATTACATATAGTAATTATTTATATATTTTTAATTACAAAATATTTATTAATTACCAAGATATAAAAAACAATAAAAACTACAATTATTATCAATCCATATCTTAATTTATTACTATATTTGTTGAAAATAAAATGATATTATGCTAATTAACGATAAATTGAAATTGCTTAGAAGTAAAATGGTAGAGAACTCTATAGATGCCTATTTAATACCATCAAGTGACCCTCATCAAAGTGAATATGTAGCTGACCATTTCAAATCCAGAGAATGGATTTCAGGTTTTACAGGTTCTGCAGGAACAGTAGTGGTTTTTAAAGATTTTGCAGGCATGTGGACGGATTCAAGATATTTCATTCAAGCAGAAAATGAATTTAAAGATTCTGAATTTCAACTTATGAAAATTATCGACAGGAGCAATCCCGGCATCATAGATTTTATCTTATCGAAATTACCTGAAGGTTCTACTTTAGGATGTGATGGAAATGTATTTGCTCTTGAGGAAATAATTGACTTGCAAGAAAAAATATCTCAAAAAAAATTATCGCTAAATACCAATTTAGATTTCATAGGTGAATTATGGAAAGACAGACCTTCATTACCTGGTACCATAATTTTTGATCATTTTATAAAATATGCCGGTAAGAGCAGAGAGGAAAAAATGAATGAGGTCAGAAATATAATGGCTGAAAATAACATCAACGAATATCTGATCCCGGCTCTTGATAGTATTGCATGGATTTTGAACCTCAGAGGCGATGACATAGCATTCAATCCTGTTTTTTATTCATTTGGAATATTGAGAGAAAAAGATTTCTTATTGTTCATCGATGAAAAGAAAATCGATGAAAAATTAAAAGCAGAATTGAGTCAAGCTTCAGTAATTATCAATGAGTATTCTGAAATATACAATTATTTGTCAAAAACTAAAACAGACGATACATTATATGTTGATTCTGCTTTGTGCAATTTTAATTTATATAATAGCATTTCCTGTAAAATTAAAACTGGCGTTGACTATGTATCTGAATTAAAAGCCATTAAAAATAATACAGAAATCGACAATCTAAAACAAGCACATGTTCAAGATGGTGTCTCATTGGTAAAATTCTTTCGTTGGTTGGAACAAGAATTAAAGACCAGGACAGTAAGCGAATTCGAAGCAGGAGAACAACTTGCCAATTTCAGATCGATGCATAGTGGATATATAAGCGAAAGTTTTGAGCCAATAGTTGGTTTTGGTAAAAATGGAGCAATTGTACATTATAGTGCTTCCGAGAATGAGTGTTCTGACATTACTGACAATGGCATGTTATTAGTAGATAGTGGAGGTCAATATCTCAATGGAACTACCGATATCACCAGAACTATTTATTTTGGTAATCCTGATGATATTGAAAAATCTGATTATACAGCAGTATTAAAAGGACACTTAGCAGTGAAAAAATTAATTTTCCCTGAAGGCATCAATGGATTCCAAATCGATGTTTTTGCAAGACAATACCTTTGGGATAGAGGATTAAACTTCTACCATGGAACGGGGCATGGTGTTGGATTTTTTCTAAATGTTCATGAAGGTCCACAAGGAATAACTAACAGCTTGGTAGCAAGGGCAAAAGTTCCAATAAAGGTAGGAATGCTCACATCGAATGAACCAGGATATTACAAGGAAGGTCATTATGGAATCAGAATTGAAAATCTTATTCTCGCTGTTTCAGCTATGGAAACAGAACACGGTAAATTCATAAAACACGAGGACGTCACTTTATTTCCCTATGAAACGAAACTGATAAATTTCTCGATGTTGGAACGTTGTGAAGTACAACAAATTAATGAATACCACGCTAAAGTTTATGATTCATTATCACCATTCCTTGACGATGATGAAAAAAATTGGCTTGAAGATAAATGTAGAAAAATTTAAAAAAATTTTGAAATAGCAGCTGAAATATATATTTTTGTTTCTTAAAATTATTTAACAATGGCTAAACAAAACAGAGATTACGGAATAGGAAAAGAATTTTTAGCTTGGGCTTTAATTTATGTTTTCTTTTTAATTATATTAATTATCTGGGTTTATAACAAAAACTTCCAATTTATCCCTCAGGTATAATTTCTATAATTAGTGGCAAAGATATTTTTTCCTGATGAACTATCATCAAGAGACTTACATCAATTTATTCTGAGTAGTATCATACCCAGACCTATTGCTTTAGTGAGTACTATAGATAAAAATAATATTGCCAATATAGCTCCATTTAGTTATTTCAATGCCATCAGTTCTCTTCCTCCTATATTAGGATTCTCAATAAGTAAGAAAAATCAATTAGAGAACAAGGATACCCTAAACAATATAATAGAAACTAATGAATGTGTCATAAATATGGTCAATTATGATATGACCTACAATATGGCTATGACCGGAATTCCCTTCTCAGCAGATACAGATGAATTTGAAAAAAGCAATTTATCCAAAGTCAAATCACAAATTGTAAAACCATTCGGTATTACTGAATCACCAGTTAGATTTGAATGCAAATTGGATAAATTAATCCCATTCGGAAATGAAACTAATCAAACTATTCTTGTAGTTTGTAAAGTTCTCTGTTTCCATATTCAGGATGAGTTAATTGACCAGGATATAAACAGGATCAGGATAGATAAATTAGATCTGACAGGTCGCTTAGGCAGGACTAATTATATCAAGTTCAGCTCGGAAAATATATTCAGCATTGAATTGCCCCATCATAATATTCCTATTGGATATGATTCACTACCTCAACATATTTTGAAAAGCAAAATACTTACTGCAAAGGAACTGTCAATATTGGCATCCCAAATTGATTTACCTGAACAAAATACAATTAATGATATTATTCAAAATTATAACATAATAAAAATTAAAACATCAGAATTGCACAATCTAATCTCCAAAAAAATTCAGGAAGGTCTATTTTCAGATGCAATCAGCCTTTGTTTCATTCCGGAAGAAATCATTGACACAAAATAATTTAGTTGAATTTTAAATTACTAAACATCTGTTAGAAAATTATTTATTATGTTTTTGACTAATTAACTTTATGCTTTTGTCTATTGTATATTTATTGTATTAAAAAAACTCAAAATCAAATTTCAATGAAAAAGTATTTTTTATCTTCATTATTATCAATTTTATTTTTCACCACATTGATTGGACAAGATTTAAAACCTTATATTTTAGCAGGGAAAACAAATCAGAGCATGACCGAAGTTCTCCAAAAAGTTAAAACAAATATGTCAAAATCAGGACTTACAGTAGTAGGTGAATACAATCCTGAATCTTCCAAAGATAAAGTAATATTAGCTTTCACCTCAGATGAGCTGAAGAATTCTGTAAATAAAATTGGTGGATTCAAAGCATTTGCATTAGCTCTTAGAGTGGCATTAACAACTGAAAACGGACAAATATATATATCTTATACCAATCCTGAATATTGGGGAAGAGCATACTATATGGACAAATGGTCTTCAGTATCAAACAACTACAATTTGTTAGCAAAAAAACTCAAAACAGCACTTTCTGGCTTTGATGAAAATTCTTTTATTGAATTTGGTTCTAAAAAAGGAGTAAGCGTTTCAGATTTAAAAAAATATCATTATGGTAGGTATGCCATATTTTAATGATAATGTTGAAATTAAAAAATTTAAAAACTTGAAAAACACTGTAAATTAGAACAAGTTAAAATCTTCAAATCAGAATTTCAAAAAAGTGTGGAAAATTACTCTTAAGGGAAACAAAATGGCTTATTTGGAATAGCAGCTACCAGGTACAGATGGAGAAAAATTATTTATGTCTAAAATAGATATCACAAGTCCAAAACACACTGCTTTACCATATGAATTATTAATACTTGATAATAAAGTATATATGCTCCATGGTAGATTTAGAATAGCTTTAGCATTTCCAGATTTAAGCATAGATCAATTTATGAAAATCGTATCCCTTCAGGATATATTGAAGATACTATGAAAGAAATTTGTAAATAGAATTTACAATAAATAATAACAAATTTGTTAATATTGTAATCGTTATAAAAATATAAAACTTTTAATAAAAAAATAATTATGGAATATAGAAAAGAAAAAGATAGCATCGGATATGTAGTGTTCCCTTTGATAAATATTGGGGAGCACAAACTCAAAGATCTTCTGAAAATTTTAAAAGAATAGGAGGTCAAAAAATGCCAAAAGAAATAATTGAAGCATTCCAATACATCCCTATTAAAATCATCTCTCTTGAATGTTTTAGGGTTAACAGGATTATTCTTCGGAGGTAAATTCTTAGTAGATGCAGCTGTAAAATTTGCAGTTATAATTGGCCTTTCAGAGAAAGTAATAGGATTGACCATTGTTGCCATAGGAACTTCAATGCCTGAATTAGCAACATCGATAGTGGCTGCGACTAAACAAAAAACAGATATTGCTGTAGGTAATGTTGTGGGGTCCAATATATTTAATATTTTTCTTATATTAGGACTTTCTTCAATTATAACACCTATACCATTTGATTCTTCAGCAAATTTTGATATTTTTGTAACATTGATAGCAAGTATATTGTTATTTATATCAACACTAACATTTGGTAAAAAACAAGTATCAAAAACAGAAGGGATAATTTTTATTATTATTTATGTAATTTATATTTCATATTCAATCATTAAATAACCAATTCATATTCTGTATTTTTTAATAATCAATAAAATAAAATTAAAATGAGTATCACAGAAGAAAACTCATCAGAAATGGAAGAATTTGATTTTAGTGAGTGGAAAATGTTTTATGAGGAAATGTATGACGCATTAGTCTCTAATGTAAAACAAATTCTAAATGATTATTTTGGAAAATATATGTTTAATCTACAATCAGAAACATATATAGAAATAGAAGAATGTATAAAATATCAATTTGAAGATGCAGATTTTATTGCTGATATATTAAACACTAAAAGAGTCAGTGAAAACGATGATGAATTGGAGAAAATATTCATTGATTTCATAAAACAAAAAAAGAAAATTACTTGGATTCAAAAAGAACAATGGTTCGAAGAAGTATTAAAAGATGATTTTCCGGAAAATGAAAATTTGCTTGAAAGCATAAACCCTGAATTGATGCATGAAGATGATAAAAAAATATTAGATTTATTAGAAGTTGCTGGTGGATTACTAGGGCATCATTATAAAATTGCACATTTTAATGCCTTTGGTTATCCTATTTTATTAAAAGAAATCCAATCATACTTAGAAAGAGAATCCACTTATAGCCTTTCTGTACTTACTCCTGAAGGGATTGAAGAACTTTCAGAAACAATAGATGATTTAATCAATGACCTGTTAGAGAACTTAGGTGAAATTGTTTATAAAGATATAGAAAATAATGAATGATTATTCATTTTAAATCTTAATCTTTCACATCAAGCACTATTCTACAACAATAAATTATAAATTAACATTACATTAGTTATAAAATTTTATAACTAATTTTTTTTACCGATATAAATATCTCCAAAACATTTAAAATTATAACTTGCTTACTGCATCCTCTTAAGCCAAACACAAAATTATTTACAGTCCCAATAAAGGGAAAAGCCTCTCTTCTTATTTGAAGAGAGGCTTTTCCCAAAAACCGATTTATCTTTGTCTACTCAGTCTTTTGATTATTTTATCATAACCATTTTCTTTGTAGCTGTGTAATCACCGGATTCTATTCTATAATAAAGAACTCCTGAATTTGTTACTTCTTTATTTGTAATTACTTCTGTATTATATCCTGCTTCACCTACATTTGTTCTTACTACCAATTGTTTTCCTGTTACATCATATACTGTTAATGTATATTCTGCTGATTTTGGTAAGTCAAATCCTATTGTTGTTGATTCTACAAATGGGTTTGGCTGATTTTGATATAATGCATATGTGTCGTTTGTATTTCTGTATGCTATTTTCAATGATTTGATCTCTAAGTCTTCTCCTGTATAGATTTCTGATCTCAATCCATTGTCGCTTATTGTTATCATGTTTCTTACTGAACTTTCTACATTGGATTTTACTTTCAATGTGAATAATACTGTTCCGTTTTCTACATTTACTCCATTTGCGTCATTCCAGCTTACTAATACTTCTCTTCCTCTTACTTGGTAATTGCTTTCATCCATTGTTAAGGCACCACTTTGTACTGATTCTAATGTCATTCCATTCATCTCTAATACAAATTGTGTTCCGTATACTCCTGTGAAGTCTTCTGCATAGAATGGTATTTCTACCTCTTCTCCAGTTTTTACTGTCGCATCATCTAACATTAATTTTATGCCGTTTGATGTTCTTCCTTCTATTTGTTCTGCACTAAAGTTTACGTCTCCTATTTTCAATGCACTAAAGTTTACTCCACTTACATTTGATTCTGCTACTGATACTGCTATCATACTTGCTGCATCACTTTCTGATGCTGCTTTTGTTGCATCATTAAATGCATAGTCTGTATTGATTGTTATCCATGAATGATTTTCAAATGAACTTGTTTTTCCTAATATCAAGCTTCTTCCTGTTGATAGGTCTGATGCTGTTACTTTTCCATCTTTATTCATATCAGCTGCTACTAACATGAATGGATCGTTAAATGATTTTAAGCCTAACAAGTATTTTTGTATCAATACTAAGTCTAATGTTGTTACTCCATTTGCATAATCTATATCTTTTGTTCCTGATACATCATATACATCATCTTGGATTACACTTACTTCATATGCTCCATTTTCATCTGAATTTACGTTGAATTTGTATTCATCGTTTGTTTCTGATTGTGCTAACATATTCATATTTAAGATTGACTCATTGTTTGAATATGCTTTCACTGTTCCTGATACTAATGGTGATGTTCCGCAATGGTTGAAGTTTACTACTACATTTGCATAATCATAGTTATTATCATCACACTCTTCATTTAGTGCGAATTGATCCCATACATATACTGGTATTGTAGTTGAATAATTTGCTTCTTCTACATACTCACATAAGAAAACTCTTGAGGATGATCTGCTTTCTGGATACCATGCATGTGCTGTACCTGCTAAGTATTTAGCTTCTGTACTGATTGCTCCTGTCTCTGGATCAAAGAAATATCTTCCATATGTTGCATACTGTTGTGCCCATTTGTCTGGGTTTGTTGCAAAATCTGGTAACATCGGTGTGAATGTGAAATACAAGCCGTCTGTTGTTGTACAGTTGTCATAACATGATATACATCCGTCTCCACATCCGCCTTTATCAAACCATCTTGCTTTCAATTCTACCATTCCATTTTGCATTACTGCTGTTGCTATATCTACCATTACTGGTGTCGGTGCTTTCTTATCTGCTACTGTAAAGTATTGATCTTTGCTTGTTGCATTACCACATCCGTCTCCTACTGTCCAGGTTACTTTATAGTTTCCTATTGGTAGTGCATCTAATACTACTAATTTTGATTCTTTTACTCCATCCAATTTATCTTTGGTTTTGCTTCCTTTTGTGCCTTGTGTTGGTACTGGTGTATAGTTATATGAATATTGTACTGTTTCCCATGTATCCATATTGGTTACTATATATTTCCAGTTGAATTTCTCATTTGTATTACATGAATCTGATGCTGTTGCATTCAATGTTACATCATATGCATAACAATCTGTTGTTCCTACACACTGATCTACTACATCTATTGATGGTGGTACATTATCTGTTATCATCAATACTTGTGTATATCTGTAGTATCCGTCTTCTACTAATTCGTTACAGTTCAATTTTCTTGCACTTGTTACTGCATCTACATTCATCTCTGCTCCTGTGTTTGCTTCGTATACACACCAGTCGATTACTGCCCAATCTCTTACGATTTTGTAACATGCTCCATCTACAAATTTGAAGGTATCTTCATTTACGATTTCTGCTGTTACTACATTACATGGGTTTTCTGTCCATGTTGGCTCGCCTCCGTCTGGCAATTCACTTGCACATGTTGCTGATTTGTCTGCTGGGAATACTATTGTACATGGATCAAAGGCTTCTGTTCCTTCTATTGTTATTGTTTGCTTACATGTTGTTGTTTTTCCACATGCTGTTGCTGTCCATGTTCTTGTTACACTTGCTCCACATACTCCATTGTTTCTTGAATCTGTATAGTCTAATGCGTCTAAACTACATACATACAATACACTTGGATACAATGATGTATTTTCTTCTGGATCAAGACTTTCTTCACATGTTACTGTTACATTTTCACATGTCAATGATGGTGGTATTTTACATTCTACATGTACTATACTCCAACAATCATTGTAATGTCCATATAAATCTCCGCCTGGTACCATTCTTGATGGTGCTACTGGACCATCTCCTGGATCTACATCAAATACTCTCATTGATACCATTACATCACCTGCTGCTAAATCATCACAACAGAAATATACATCGTCATCATACCATACATCTATTGCTGATGTACTTAAATTATCGTCTCCGTTTAAGTCTTCGCATCCTCCATCATATACTAAATCATTATTCACTCTTAATACTTTGAACCATACTGGTCCGCAGTTATCAAATGATCCTGAATCAAAATCTTCTGCAAATACTTTTGCACTTCCTGCTGCTGTCAATGATACTTGTTTGTATTGCTCACATACTGGTATCGGTGGTACTCCATCCTCTACTGTTAATGTTACACATTCTACTGTCTCATTGCCACAGTTATCTATTGCATGATAACATAAATCATATGTGCCCAATGGTATATTTGTTGCATACCATGTCTCATCTGCATCTACATAACCATTATAGTTTAAGTCTCCTGATAATGATCCTGCTGTTGTTGTTACCCACCATTTTGGTGATGAATCACAATTGTCGCTTAAATGCATTATTGCTGGTACTTCGAAATCTGATAAACATTCATATGCTTTTGCATGTGCTGTCAAATCTTCGCCTACCATAAAGGTTGGTGCTGTATTGTCATCTATTCTGATTACTTGTGTATGTTCAAATACTTCTCCTGTACAATCGTTTACTACTGTCCAGTATCTTAATATCTTTTCTCCACATGTTAAATGATATACTGCATCTGTATAGAATATTTCTAATGTTCCACAGTAATCATTTCCATTTGCTGGCCAGCCTGTATATGCTGGACTTGGATTTCCACTTGCATCTAATGCATATGATCCATCACATTCTAACATTGGATAGTTGCCTATGTTTGTCAATCCATCCCAGTTTAATGGCCATGCATAATCTGTAATCTCTGGTGCTAATACACTTATTGTTTGTACACATGAGGATGAATTTCCTGCCTCATCTACTGCTGTCCATGTTCTCTCTACTACTTGTGCTGTTGATTCACAATAGTAATCTGTTGAACTGTCTGTATAGCTTAAGTCAAAGTCACCACATCCATCATATGGTAATACTTGTGGTAAGTTTACTTCGATTTCTAATCCTACTATTTCTATTACTCCATCATCTCCTGAATATGTATCTGCTACTGTTACTGTCCATACTCCACTTGCATCTAATCCTTCGAATCCTGTCAATATAGTTGGTGTTGAATATCCAGCTGCCAATGGTGCTAATGAACATGCATCACAGTTCAATTCTACACATTGTGTTATACTTGCTCCATCATCATCAAACCAACAATCGATTGGCCATTCTTGTCCTGTACAGCCACCTATTGTCATGATATCTGCTGATGTTCCATCTGGTGCTGTCAAAGTAACTACTAAGTCTGGTAGATATGTGTGTCCTGTTAATTTCAATCTTAAGTTAACATCCAATGCTGGTGTTCCTGCTGGTAAGTATGAATAATCAAAGTCATAATCAAATGAATTATCATCTACTACATCACTCAATCCATCTTCTATTTGTTGTTGATATCCTACTACTGCCGGTGCTGGTTCATCTACTGAATTTGCTCCTTCTTCGCAATCTACTGCTACATCTCTACATTCCAATACTGGAGGTAATTTGTCTAATACGTTGATCTCTCCCCAACAGTTATTTCCTGTTTGATCATATACGCCTACTACATAATGTCCTGGTCCTACTGGATTTGATACATTTCCTACTGCATTATATGTTACTGCTGGCATCGATGTAAATATCTCTACTCTATAATCATCATAACATGAGTATGGTCCTCCTTCGAGAATCATATCTGCATTTATTTCTGCTTCACAATCTTCATCTACTGATACTTGTACCAAATCATTACATGCTAATGTGCTTGTTGGATTTGGATAATTATTTACTGTTACATCAAATGAACATTCTGCTGTGTTGCCTTCAAAATCTGTTGCTGTATAAGTAACTGTTGTTACTCCTATTGGAAATCCTTCTCCACTTGCAGGTCCTGTTGTTTGTGTTGCTTCCTGAGTGAATGAACTTGTTCCATATGTGATTGAACCATTCCATATTCTTGGCGAAAATGTTGTTGTTGGCCATGCATAATTATATGATGCTCCTAAATTGATATCTAATGTACCATCACTAAATGATTGGTTTGTTCCATCTCCATTTGTATAGTTTTGCGCTGCTGATACTGTATGGAATGCAATTGCATAATCTCCTGTTGGTATATAAAAATCTGTAGTAAATGGTGTCAATGTGTTTGTTCCAGGATATGTTCCGTCAAATGGTCCTGTTGTTACGTTTGCTGAATATGCCAATGTCCATGCTGATGATGTTCCTGTATATCCAACATATGTTCCAGCTTTAATGTATATATTAATTACTGTAGCATTTGATATCTTTGCTGACATCTCAGTTACGTGTAAATCTATGTTAGAGTTATTTGTAACATCAAAAAAGACCATTCCTCCTGATGAACCTCCATTGTTTGTATTATTAACTGTTGCCAATGTAGCAGGTGGTCCTCCAAATCCACTACAACTAAATGCAACCGGGGTATCCCATAATGGGAATGCTTCACAATCTCCCGGATCCAATGTAAATGCCATATCTCCAGGACATTCTAATTCTATTCCTTGTGTATTTGTTACATTTACTGTAAATGTACATGTCACAGGAGCACTATTAGTTTCTTGAATTGTAAATTCCACTTCAGTTTCACCTATTGGATAAGTACCTGAAGCATCTTCTGTTCCGTTAAAATCATTAGTAACTACAGCATCAGAAGCACATTCACTAAGAGTTGGTGCAGGTACTGTTACATATGCGTCACATGATCCAGGATCATTATCCACTGTTATATTAGCTGGACATGTTACAGCACATGGTGATGCTTCCGGTGGTAAAAATGCAATACATTGTCCGTCGGAAACTGAATTTGTATTACAACTATACTCATAATAAGTAGGGTCTGTTGTAGGTCCTATTATACCAACTGTTGCACCTCCACCTCCGTCATCTGAAGTTTCAGGACTACCAAATGTAGCATCTTCATAAACAAAATGAATTTCATTTGTAGTTTCATATAATACTACTTGAAATGTTATTGTTGGATCACCAACATAATAAGCAAAATTACCTATATTGTTCCATTGAACAATAAATCTTCTGTTAGGAGCTGTACCCCTTGTAGCATAGCAAATCCCTTGATTTGGATCAGTACTTATATCATCAAGATCATCCCACCACGGCATAAGAAAATTATATGTAGTAGGGGCACATGAATTTGACAAACTAACTTGTTGACTTGGAGTCATATACATACCTCCGTTATTACCAATTGTAACATCAATTTTTTTAGTTTATTAATTACTACCACTAAATTATAGTGATAGCATTTCTAAGAGTTCGTCCTTCAACCATCCTGTCGCGTTACTCGACTTTGAATTACTTTGAAGTTGAGCATCAGTCACATTCATATTTCCAGCTGAAGCTATATATTTGTTAACTGTATCTTTAACGCTAGCACCTTTCAAGGCTTGTCAACATTTTAGAACATAACTAAGCTTAAGATCGCTTTCAATAGCTACTTTGTCACCTGAATTGTGTACTGTTACCCAATTCTTGGTAAGCTCCTACTTGCATCTTGCAGTCTACTAACTGCCACCTCTTTACTCATACTGAGCATTCACTGTGTTGTACCCAAATCCAAAAAGAAATAGCATAGCTAAGGTCATTAATCCCTTTCTGCTAACTACTCCATCAAAAACTCGGGAAAGAAAAAAACATTAATCTTTTCATGAGATTGAGTTTCTAAGTAATAAAAAATTTTTGGTTAAAATAATATATCTCTTCACGCCTTTTGCGTGATGAAAGTGTAATAAAAATGCCCTAATGCCATAAGCATCAAAAATGACTATTAATTTCATATTTATAACTATGTATATCCAGATTTCGATTTCTGTCTTTTGAAATAAGTGATTACACAGTATTATAGCCTGAAATATAATAACATATTATAGACATTAAAGTCATTATTACAACCACAAATACAAAGATAACTCATATCCTATACTTAAATCCTTTTTTAAATATATTTTTAATTAACATTTTTTTAATATGCAATCAAATTTGTTTTAATCTACTATAACCACTGAATTTTTAATTTTCTAAATCTTTAATTTTTATCATTGATTATTTTACTAAAAAAGCTGTTTTTTAAATAAGTTATTATAAATAATTAAATATATTTGATATTAACAGCTAATTACCTAAACATTTTTATTTTATAATAATATTAATATTTATTCAATTTTATCTATTATTTACACAATTAAATATTTCACAAATTATATTTAATAAACAAATCTAATAGTTTTTTTGATTCATCATTAATTAATTCACCTATATCGAATTTAATGACGTTTGAACAATGTTTAATTAAACTGATTAATTGGGTAAAAACACTATAGTATTATAATTTAGAGAATTAAATCCCATCATTCACAATCATATTTCAAATTTGAATTAAGTAAGCAGTGTTTAAATCTAAATACTTTCATATCATAAATATGTCTCTTAGTGATATTACTTTCCCTTTATGATCTTATACGGTAATAAGAAAAAATAAGTATTTAGAATTGAATAATGAAATTGTGTAAAACAAAAAACTGACAGTAAGTAATACTGTCGGTTTTGGAATAAATTTATTTCTTTTAAATTCTTATAACTCTTCCTTTGGAGGATAAACAAATCTTTGAGCTTCCTTGAATATGAAGATCTTGGAAAATCATTAACCAATTTATTAAAGTATTTTGAAGCTTCATCTTTTTACCTTCAGCCAATAGGAGAATAGCTAATTTATATAATAAGGTGTCAACAAGTCATTTTCTGTTTGTTGTGCTGCTTTTGTATAATACTTCTTAGCATTTTCCATGTCATTTAATTCTGAATATGCATCACCCAAAGCACCATTTAGTAATGGGTTGTGAGCATTTCATCTTCTTTTATAATCTTTTAGATATTTAATAGCATTATCAAAATCTCCAAGATTGAGATAAGAGATACCTGCGTAATATTTTGCTAAATTACCGGCTTTTTGTACTACCATAATTGTCAATAATATCGAGAAACCACCAAAAACCTTCACCAGGATTTTCAAGAGCAAGATTAAAAGAATCTTGTTCGAATTGTACCTGAGATTTACTCATCTCTTCTATAGCTTCTTTTTCTTTAGGAGCTAATATCAAAAACTTATATGCGAAATAGGCTGCAACAATAAGCAATAATGCCCCTACAATATAAATAATATAATTTTGATATTTTTCCCAAAAACTTACTTGATAGTCTGTACTTTCAATCACATCAACCATCACTTCGTCATCGATATTTTCTGTTGGGTTATTCTTTTTATTTTTTGCCATTTTTTATTGAATTTTTAAAATAGGACGCAAAAGTAAATAAACTTTATAAATTATAAATAGTTTTTTTACAATTTATTACTTAAAATTATGAAAATTATATGATTCTGAGTTCTCCGGTCATAATTCCCGGATGCATACCCATTTTTGAGAAACCTCCATCATGATATAAATTTTGCATTGTCACCATTCTGGTGAGATCGGAAAACAAAGTCATACAATAGTCGGCACATGATTCTGCATCAGCATTTCCGAGAGGTGACATTTTATCTGAATATTCAAAAAACTCATCAAATCCTTTCACTCCACTTCCTGCCTTTGTCATAGTAGGTGATTGAGAAACTGTATTTACCCTAACTTTCTTTCTTTCTCCAAGATGGTATCCAAAACTTCTTGCGTAAGATTCCAATATCGCCTTAGCTTCAGCCATTTCACCATAGAATGGAAAAGTTCTGTCAGCTGCTATATATGTAAGTGCAATTATAGATCCTCCTTCATTCAAACTATCTTGCTGATGTGCCACCTGCATCATTTTATGGAATGATATTGCAGATATATCATAAGTCTTTTGCATCCAATCATAATCAAGGTCAAAATACTCTCTATTTTTTCTTATATTGACAGACATTCCTATAGAGTGAAGTATGAAATCGATTTTTCCTCCCAATATTTCAACAGCCTGAGTAAATAAACTAGCAAGATCTTCTATTTTTGTAGCATCGGCTGGAATAGCTTTTACATTCAATTTATCTGCCAATTCCTTTATACTTCCAGCTCTGAAAGCCACAGGAGCATTTGTTAATACTATTTCTGCTCCTTCTTCGATAGCCCTTCTGGCTACATGTGTAGCAATGGAATTTTCATCCAATGCACCAAAAATTATTCCCTTTTTACCTTTTAATAATCCGTATGGCATTTTATATTTAATTTTTATTAATTAATTCTTTAGCATTTTTTATTGCACTTTCTGTCGGTGGATCACCACTCAGCATTTTTGCTATTTCTAATACTCTTTCTTCTTCGGATAACAATGAAATATTTGTAAATGTTTTTTGTCCTACAACATTTTTAAATACAAAATAATGATAATCCCCCTCCGAAGCTATTTGTGGAGAATGAGTGATATTTATCAATTGATGATTTTGAGATATACTTTTTAGTATTTTTCCCATCTTTCTGGCTACTTCTCCTGATATCCCAGACTCTATTTCATCAAAAATCAAAGTTGGCAATGACATTTTCCCTGCTATCACAGCTTCTATACTCAATGCCAATCTGGACAATTCTCCTCCAGATGCCACATCTTTCATCAATTTGAAATCAGAACCTGTATTGGCGCTGAAATAGAATTGTACTGAATTCTTACCTGTTTCTGTATAATTATTGAGGTCTTCAATCCTTACCTCAAGTTTACTATTGGGTAATGCAAGCTCCTTTAAATTTTCTTCTATCTTTTTGCTAAACACCAATGAAGACTTTATTCTCCTATCTTTGATTATCACTGCAAAGTCCAATAATTTTTTATCAAGGTCAACAATCAACTTCTTCAAATATTCAATTCTCTCATCTACATTTAAGGTTGAATCAATCTTCTGTGAAATCTCATCATATATTTTAATCAAACCTTCAACATCTGCTACCCTATATTTATGAATCAAGTTATTGATAAAGTCTATCCTCTCATTCAATTGATTGATTTTAGCTTCATCATAATCCGTATTTTCAGCTATTCCACAATGTATATTTGCCACTTCTGTTAAACTTTCCAGGCTATTATTAAATAACTCAATGGAATTTGAAAATTGAGAATCCACTATACTCAACTGATTTAGCAGTCTTGACAATTCTTCTAACTGTCCTAATATAGAATTTTCACTTTCGGACAACACATTATAAGAAGCAAGCAGTACTCCCTTTATATTTTCTGCATTATTGAGATTATTGAGCAAAGCATTCTCCTCATCAAAAACATCCTGATTGAGATTTGCTCCTGTCAATTCATCAAACTGAAACTGTAGGTATTCATTATCTTTTTCGAATTTTTGCTTTTGGTCAAGCAAATCATCGAGTTCAGCTGAAGCTTTTTTATATTCCTTAAATACTTCCTTATATTTAATAATGATATCCTTATTATCGGCGAAATTATCTATTATATTCAACTGATAAGCAGCATTATTAAGTTTAATACTATCAAATTGTTTGTGAATAAGCACAAGTTGATCCGTAAGATCATTCAATATATTTAATGTAACAGGAGTATCATTGATAAAAGCCCTGGATTTCCCATTGGGATTTATTATCCTTGTAATTACTGCAATATCATTATAATCAATATCATTTTCAATAAAAAAGTCCTGCAAAGCATAATTTTTTACATCCAATTCCATTTCCACAAGACATTTCTCGTCCTTATTGTAGAGCACGGAAGTGTCAGCCCTTTTCCCCATAACCAATTCCAATGATCCAAGTAAAATTGATTTTCCGGCACCTGTCTCACCGGTTATAATATTCAATCCCTTATTGAAATCAATATTGAGTTCATCGATCAAAGCATAATTTTTGATTCTCAGATTTTTGATCATGATCAATTGCAAATTTTAAAATGCAAAAATATAAAAAATTTAATTATACCGAATATTTATTAGGGAAATGAAAGTATTTTGAGAAGGTCAGGGAAAAATAATACTCTTTTAAATACTGCCGTGATATTCTTCATCATATTTCATTATAAATAGTAAAATATAACTTTTATATTCTTAACTTAAAATAGCTTATTTTTTAATAGAAATCTATTCAACTATATTTTTCTAAGAAGCAATTTATCTCGTTAAAATATATTTAAGATATTCTTAAACAATAAGTTAAATTCGTGTTAAATACTATTTTAATTTCATTTATATAAATTAAGTTGAAGTAATTTTATACCTTACATTAAAGGAGAAATTATGGAAATTAAAGAAATTTTGGACAAATCATTGGAATTTGGGTTTATTAACGAGGAAAGATTATTGAAGATTATACATTTCGCAAATGGTAAGACATTTTGCATTGCGAGTGTCTTTAAATCAAAAAATCTATTATCTACAAACAGGCATTTGAATAAAAAATTATTTAATACATTGAAATATAATGAAATCCAGCCATATAAATTAATTGGATATTGGAAGAAGTCACAAGATGGCGTCGAATATACAGCAGACAGACCTAAGGAATTAGTTAATGCATTGGAAGAATCCTTTTATTCTTCAAACCTGAAAAATGCAAATTAAAGAGTTTAATTCATTTTGTGGCAGATTAATGCAAAAACATAATTTGAATTCAGTAATAATAAGTGATTCTGAAAATGTATATTTATTATTGAAAAATGGCATACTGCGAAAAATAGACACAGAATTGAACCTAAACACAATTGGTAAACACTATGCCAGGATGAAAGGTAACACGAATATACCCTTTGTTTTTTTAGGAATGATATACCTGATAAATAATATAAGTAGAATGATGTTTAGTACTAAGGGTTTAAAATTTTAGGTTTGATATAATGAATAAAAGTGATTTTAGAAAATTAACTATAATCTGTATTAATAATTTGATGTATTATCAATGCGAATCAATAAATATACTTTATTAAAAGTATAAAATTATATAAAAACATATCAAACATGAAACTTCCGACATTTTAATATGGTTAATTTTTATATTGAAAGATTAACTAATGAAAAACAATTACTTTTGGAGGGTTATATTAACTATCTGGATTTTTTTTCTTATAGTAAACACCTATGCCCAATATTCAACTCCAAATGAATTCATAAAACTTAGAGTAAATGATTTTTCAAACATACATAGTATAAAAATATTTGATCCTAATTTTGGGATTGCTGCTGGAAACCAAATATTAATTTTTAAAGATTCAATTTGGTCAAGAATGAAATTACAACCACCAGTGATTATTGATAAGTTTTATGCTTTAGATATGGATGATATATACATAATATCTAACACTGAATTTCATGAATCATTAATATACCATTGGAATGGGAAACAATGGACATTGATAAATAGCATATTAGCAAATCCTATTACATATATGACTTTCAAAAATGATAGTAATATTGTACTCGGAGGATACAGTGAACTTAAAATCTCAGAAAATAAAAAATGGAAAAACATTTCATTACCAACACTTGGATTTCCAAAGTCTATAATTTTTCAGGATTCAATACTATGGATATTATTTCCTCAAAAAGGACTTTACAAATATAATAAAACATGGCAAAAAGTATATAATGATCAACGTATTATAGATATTAAAAAATATAATAATAGTATATATTTGATTATTGAGGATGCTTTTTGTAAAATAGTTGATGATTCAGTGATAGTTATAAATAAAGACAAAAGATTAAAAAATATTATAACTTTTGAGATAACCAATCAACGAATCATAGGAGTGGGCTTCAAAGGCTTAATTTTAGAATCAAAAGGAAATGAATGGAAACGACAAAAGAGCAATACTGAATCCAACCTCAATACAATTACTTCTGATAAAACTGGAGGAATATGGATTGGTGGTGAAAATGGTATAATACTTTATTCGGGCATGAAATTATTTCCTGAAGAATCAAAAAATATTTGGAAAGGGTTCTCAAAGAAAACAATAAATTCCTATGCAAAAATTATTGATGACGAATATGGTGTAACATGTGCAGACTTCAATAATGATGGCTATACAGATATTTTTACATGCGGATTATTTGAAGAAAATAACCTATATTTAAATAATAGGAATTACTTCAATAATAGGTCAATAGAATGGGGAGTACTTAAAAAAAATGATGACAAATTTCAAAACTTAAACCTTGGCACAACTTCAGCTGACATAGACAATGATGGAGACGAAGATATATATATAACTTCCCTGAATGGCAAAAACACAATTTTATTAAATCAATCAAACAAGAAATTCATCAACTATTCTGAAATTAGCAAAGGAATTGGTAAAGCTAATGACAGAACAAATGCTTCCATTTTTGGAGATGTTGACAATGATGGTGACCTAGATTTATTTATAACTAATGAAAACAATACCAATAGATTATATTTAAACAATGGCGCGGGAATATTTTCAGAATATACAAATAATGCTGGACTATATACTAAAGAAGGTGGTATGGGGTGTTCATTTGCAGATATTGATAATGATGGAGATTTAGATCTTTATGTTGCCAATTGGTCAAAAGAAAATATTTTATATAAAAATAAATTCATAGAATCAGGAAGCCTATATTTTGAAAATATAACTTTAAATTCACATACAGGTGGTGATAATTTTGAAAATAGTAATTCTGTAGTTTTTAGCGACATTAACAATGACGGCTTCCTCGATTTATTTGTAGGCAACAAATTAAATTCCAATAGATTATATATCAATGAAAGAAATTGCATATTTAGCGATTCTACTGAAGAATATATAGGATTAGATACTTTTAAAACCTATGGAACAGTAATCGAGGATTTTGATGGTAATGGTTGGAAAGATATCTATTTAAATAATATTGGAAGAAACATACTTTATATCAATAATGGGAAAAAATTAATTGATAATAGCATGGAATATAATGCTGGAATTTCAGGGTATAGTACCGGATCTGCTATAGGTGATTTTGACAATGATGGAGATGTTGATATTTATATTTCAAATTACATAGGTGAAAGCAGTACTATATTATTTAACAACCTCTCTGATAGTAGTTTTTTAAAAATTAAAATCATAGGTATAAAAAGTAACAAAAATGCCATTGGAACAAAATTGATTATTTATAATGATAAATTTCTTAATGATGATAAAGAGATTATAGATTACAGAGAAATAAATGGTGGTTCTGGATATATGTCTTGTAATGATAAGATTCAAACTATAAGAATAAAAGATTCCAAATATGTAGATATTAAAGCCATATTTCCTTCTGGAATAATAAAAAAATTACAACATATCAAGATTGGAAGTACCATAAAAATAATCGAAATAAACAATTTTTCTAAATATTATTATCTAATAAGAAATTTCCTCTTCAGAATATTCAAAGATTCACATAATTTATGGGAATTAATAAAATGGATTTTTGTTTTATCGCTTATTTTATTTACCAATATTTTGATAAATCGAAAATACAATTGGAATATCATTTTAATGCTCCCTATATCAGTATTTATTTTTTTAATATACTTTAGCCAATTTTATTTTATGGAATTTAATTCCATATTGTATTCCACTGTAATTCCATTGACATCTGTTATTTTCATAGTTTTTTTAATATTATTATCATATGAAAGATATTATATAAAATCTCAAGCAAAACTTGAACAGAATACTATTAGAGAAAAAATTTCAAGTGACCTAAGATGACGACCTCTCATCAAATATAAGTTCTATTGGTTTATATATTACAATTATAAAGAATAAAATTGAAAAAGGAGACAAAGAAATAATGCAATTTACATAGTTCTGAATCTTTGGTAATAAAATCCACTCAAGCTATATCAGATCTTATATGGGCAATAAATCCTAACCCGGAAAAATTGAATCCCTTTTTCTTAGAATATCAGATATTTTCACAGAATTATTTTTTCAAAAAAAATAAAATTCACTTTAACCATAGAAGATACAACTAAAAAATATTACTATCACCAAATATTAAACATAATATATTTTTAATAATAAAAGAATCACTAACCAATGCATTAAAATATTCCGAATGTAAACTATGTAACATTAAATGCAAAAACAAATAAAGAGATATTAATAATTGAAATAAAATGATGATGGAATAGGATCTAATTATCAAGATCTCTTTTAAATAAAGGCTTATGGAATGAGAAATATAATAAAAAGAGTAAATGATATTAAGGCTAAATTAGAAATAAATTCATATATAGACCAAGTACCGAAATAAGATTATTAATAAGCTTACTTTAGAAAAAAACATTAAAAAATTAGACAATGTACAAAATACAGAAACATATAATGACTAATTTGTGCTATTGACCATAAAAAAAATTTTAATAATTTTGAAAAAAAAAATGATAAAAGTTTCAATTATTGAGGATCATTATGATTTCAGAAAAGGATTAGAATTCCTTTAGTGTTTCAGATGAATTTATCTGCGAATCAAGCTTTCATTTCTCTGCCGAAGAAGGCATAGCAAATTTAAAAAACAACACAGATATTTTATTATTGGATATTAATCTTCCAATAATGTCTGGAATTGAAGCAATCCCAATCATTAAAAATAAAAATTCCAAACTAAAAATAATTATACTAACAGTTTCAGAAGATGATAATTTAATTACTGATGCCATCATAGCAGGTGCAGATGGATATATTCTAAAAAAACTCCGCCTCAAGATATTTTAAATTCTATTAAAGACTGTTGTGAGGGAGTGTAGTCCTATGAATGCCACTATTGCAAAAAAGTAATAACTATTTTTAAAAAAGTAATGCCATCAAAAAATGAGAACAAACTTTTATCCGATCGAGAATTACAAATTTTAAATTTAATAGTTGAAGGAACACAAACATCAGACATAGCAGAAAGACTATTTATAAGTATTCAAACCGTGAGAAATCATATTCGGCATATTTATGAAAAACTTCATGTTCATTCCAAATCTCAAGCTGTAGCAAAAGCTATAAAGGAAGGAATAGTTTAGATAATTAAAAATTGCATAAAAAGTAAAATGACACAAATGTGTCATTGTAATAAAATAACTTACAATTTAACTTTGCACTATTAATCAATTATCTAACAAAATAAATTCAATCAAATGAAAAAGGGATTATTGTTTTTACTATCAATTGTATTGATACTTACATTTAGCCATTGTATTGAAGATGGTATTGAAACTCCAGAATCTGAAGTTGCTACATTCGACACATCTGAATTTGGCGAATTTAATGTAGATGCAGGGGCAGGGATACAAATTATACCAGGCACTGTTCCTGCAAATAACAATGGTGAAGTTGGAAGTGTATCTTTCTCCATAGAAACACAAGTAGAATCACCAAGACAATTAAATACAGGTGCAAGCTTTAAAAATGATTTAATTAAATTCGGCCCTGAAAATTTACAATTGATGGCCGGTACAATTGGCTTTGCCTTATAAAGAAAGTCAAAATCCAAATGAAATGTATGTCATGCACTATAATGATGAAATAGAAAATTGGGAAGTAATACCTAAAACAGGAATAAATACTGAAACTAAACAAATTTATTTCAATTCTTTAAATCTTGGAATATTCGGATTAGCAGAAATAACTTCTGAATATAGAGGTACTGAATGGGCAGATGGAGGATTTCGTTTCACTGATAATTCTAAATCTTATTTTTACACGTTAACTGTTGCAACTGTAAGTAACTATAAATATTCTTTCAATTAGAATGCCAGGTAATCCTCCAATTGGAAAATCTGCAAGCACAGGAGTCAAAAACAATTCACCTCTGCAAGCATATATGTTTTTGTTCAAGCAGATTACCAACTTTGGATCTCTCGAACCAAGCCAGGGACTCTTTCTTCATTACCAACAATAGAAACTTATTCATTACCACTTTCAGGCAGTCTATCCGAACCATGTATATGCAATCTTTCAGCAACAACATTTCCAAGTTTAGACTTATGTGATCCATGGGTAGATTTGACATTACCTCAAGGGGGACAATGGAAGGAAGGAACTCCTGATGATTGGGCTCCACCAACAGTTACTTATGGAACAGGAAAATTTCAAGCAACTCTTAATTGGACTAACAATAGTAGTCACTACACTGATTTAGACTTACATTTATATGGACCAAATGAAATGCATGTTTCATGGGAAAATGAAATTTCTTCTGATGGGGTATTTCAGTTAGATAGAGATTGGCAAGAAGAAGTAGGAAGCGCTACTGAAAATATTTTTAGTCTAAAAAATGAATTGCCTTCAGGAAAATATCAAGTCAAAGTTCAATTGTATAGTGGTGATCCAGTCAATTTTAATACCAGAGTAATACTTGATGGCAAAGTAAAAACTTATTCCGGAAATCTATCTACCACAGATTCCGAACAACTAATTTATGAATTTGAATTATAACATTAATTTGAATTCAATTAAGTAAAGGAAAATTTACATATTAAATATATCAGACCATCAATATTAACTTTATTGATGGTCTGAATTTTATAATTCAATATTTTAAATTGAAACATTATCCTTCCATGTTTATCGGGATTTACAATTCTTTCTCATTTTTTTATCAAAAAGATTTGATTTGCCTGATTTTGTAGGTAAATCTCCTTCTTTATCAGTTTGTAGTGCTGCTTGCTCTCCAGGACACCCATATTTTTTTGCACAACTAGTCATTGAAGTCAAAAATAAAACTGAGAAAGCCAAAAAATAATATTTAATATATTTTTTCATTTTTTTCATTTTTAAAAATTAATAGAACTATAAGTAATTCCATAATAAATCATCTCAAGGAATAACTTTATTTTATTACAAGCATATTTTAACCTATATTTAATAAAATAATTAAAAAAAGTTAATATTCATCAATTCCCATCTTTATATTTCAAACATTAAAAAATGCAAACATTTAGCTTCTAAATTGTAAAACTAAGAAAATAATTATATTTTTATCGCAAAATAATATCAAAATGGTAAATCTATTCAAATCATTTGCCGAAAAATTTTCTTATTGGAGAATTATTTTATTTATTGCGGGACCGATATTCGCATTATATTTTATAATTTCTTTTCACAATTATGAAGATCAAAGAGTATTCTACACTTTAGGAATTGCGATATGGATGGCATTATGGTGGATATCAGAAGTAGCCCCACTGGCTATAACTTCTTTATTACCAGTAGTATTATTTCCAGCTTTTGGTATAATAGATGGGAAAGATGTATCAGCATCATACTTCAATCACGTAATATTTTTATTTATAGGTGGCTTTCTAATGGCATTAGCAATTCAAAAATGGAATTTACATAAAAGGATAGCATTGAAAATACTTTTAGCTATAGGTTTGAGTCCTGCTAAAATATTATTCGGATTTATGTTTGCCACTGCTATATTATCCATGTGGATATCGAATACTGCAACAGCTCTAATGATGGTTCCTGTATTAATGTCTATTTTGATAAAACTTGAAGATATAAATGGCTCAGAATATAGCTCCAAATTTGGGATTGGATTATTATTATCAATTGCTTATTCAGCCTCAATTGGCGGAATTGTAACATTGGTTGGAACTCCCCCCAACCTATCATTTGTTAGGATTTTTGACATTTATTTCCCCAATGCTCCCGAAATTGGTTTTGGAAGTTGGATGGTTTTTGCATTACCTATTGGCATAATATTATTTTTGATAACATATATATATCTATATTTTATCTATGTAAAACCTAATGATAAGTGGGAAAAAATTGACAAAAAAAGTCTTATTGAAGAATTACAACAATTAGGAAAGGTATCTTACGAAGAAAAAATAATATTAGCACTTTTTATCATTTTAGCAAAATCTGTGGATATTCAGAGCAGATATAAAAATATCGGGATTACAATACCAGGTTGGTGCAATCTCTTTATTTACCATGCATATCAATGATGGTACGATAGCAATTTTCATACTTGGTTTTATTATTCGTTATCCCTTCAATGAAAAAGCAGAGGAAAAATTCATAATGGACTGGAAAGCAGCAGAAGATATACTATGGGAAATAATTTTTACTTTTCAATTGGTTGCATTAGCCAATGGTTTCAAAGATCAGGATTATCATCATGGTTTGAAGGCGCAATTATCATGGTTGAAAGAACATACATCCCTTTATAATCATTATATGTATATCATTGATTATTGCTTTTCAGGCGAACTAACTTCAAATACCACAGCAGTAGAAACTTTTCACGATATTAGCGAGTCTATCCATTACACTTGAGGTAAATCCGTTATTATTTATGTTACCTGCTACCATTGCAGGAAGTATGGCATTTATGTTGCCTATAGCACACCACCAAATGCTACATAGTATTCAGCTCAAAAAAACTGATGATTTCAGATATAGCAAAAGGATTTTCTGAATATAGTAGGAGTTATAGTACTGAGCCTCATGATATACTATTATGGCTCTTATGTATTTGATATAAATATTGATCAATTTCCTGATTGAAACAAGGGAAATAAAAATCAATAACATAAAAAATCCAAAACCAAACCATACAATTATTGTTTACATTAATTATAAATAACAAACATCTAACTATGAAAAAAATACTAATTTTACTTATATTCTCAATATCATTTTTAGCCTGCAAGGATAATAAAGACTCTGTAAATTGTCATGGAGCAAATATGATTTAGGCAGTGATTCAGATATGGTAGATTTGAAATATCCTAATGAAAAACATTTTAAAAGCATAAAGCAATTGACATTTTAAAGGTGATAATGCTGAGGGATATTGGAGTTTTAATGACAGCACATGATAGTATTTCAGGCAAGAAATCCAATTTTGGGAGTAATGCTTGCGATCAGATATTCATCATGGATTCAAAAGAAGGTTTGAAAACTGATACTTCCACCACACAGAGAATAAGCACAGGATTTGGAAGAACTGTCACAGTTCATTTTCTACAGGGGATAGTCTTGTACTTTATGCATCACGGCTATGAAGGTGGAAAAGAATGTCACCGGAGCCTGAAAAACAGATGAATATGTTTGGGAGTATATCCAACTTATGATATATGTAGCTGATTTAAAAGGCAATATCAAGAATAAACTCACAAATACCGAAGGTTATGATGCAGAAGCTACAAGTATCTAAAAGGAGATAAAATGATTTCCCTTCAATGAGAATAGGAGACTTGGAATTATGGACTATGGATATCGATGAAGCTCAATAAAAAACAAATCACTAATGAATTGGGATATGATGGTGGAGCTTTCTTCTCACCTGATGGCACAAAATTGGTTTTCAGATCTTCACGACCTAAAACTGATGAAGAGATAAAAATACAAGGATTTATTATCTAAAAAATTTAGTAGAACCTACGAATATGAATTATATACCTGTAATGTAGATGGAACAGAATTTGAAGCAAATAACACACTTGGGAAATGCTAACTGGTCTCGTTTCATCATCCATCAGGAGAAAATTACTTTTCTCTCCTCAAATTACGCTTCTGAAAAAGGATTTGTTTATCTATATATGATAAGTTCACCGATGGAACAGGCTTGGAACAAGTCATATGATCATCTTATTTGAATCATTCCCTGTATTTTCCAATGATGGGAAATATTTAATTTTTGCTTCAAATAGAAATAACAATTGTACTTAGAGATACTAATTTATTTTTTAGCCGAATGGCAATTTAAAACAATAAAGTGTACAACTGCCTAAGCGTCGGAAATAAAAACTTCAATTCTGTATTGAATATAATACCAAAATATGAAATGGCAGAAATCAGACTGGATCTTTGCCATTTCAGTTATATTCAAATAGAAGAGCTTTTTAAAAGTCATAAAAACCTCATGGCTACTTTCAGAAATTCAACTGAAGGAGGAGATGCAGGGTAAGGTTAAAAAATTGATTTTGCCATAAAAAATGGTGCTGCTTGGGTGGATTTAGATTATGATTCCAATACTTCAATAACAATTACATATTTTCGTGATTTGTGTAAAAATTATAATTCTCGCCTCATTTATCGCATCACAATTATACTTCCATCCTGACACGAAGGGAAATAGAAAGAAAAACTCAACTCTATAAAAAAATGCAAATATCTAATCAAATTGGTTTTTACTGCCAACACACCAGAAGACAATAAAAGAGTATTATCATTATACGAAAATCATAAAAACCTGTTAGCTTTCAATATGGGGGAATTGGGTAAAAAGCTACAGATGTAATGCCTCAAATTAGGAGCACCATACACATACATATCTGACGCTAATAATAAAAACAGCAGAAGGTCAAATGACATTGGATGAAATCATGCAATATTCACTATTAGGCGACACTTACCTACCATGAATATTGCAATCCATAAAAAACTCTGTATTTCGGAGAATTATGCTAAATTATCTTCAATGTATTTGATAGCTTCCCCTACAGTCAGGATTTTCAGCTTGATCATCAGGAATTGATAAATTGAATTCGTTTTCAAATTCCATGATTAATTCAACTGTATCAATGAATCTGCTCAGAATCATTAGTAAAACTTGCTTCAGGGTGACTTCAGATTCATCCATCTAATTTATCTACGATAATTTGTTTTACTTTTTCTGCAACTGTTGACATAATTTAAATTTTAAATGAATGCAAAATAAACACTTTTGAACAATTATATTCAAATAAAACTTTAATTTTTTTGTAATTATCAATAATGTACAAATTTTACTTCCATAAAAGGAAAATATTTCTACTTACCTTACTTTAAAATTATAATTTAACTTATTGTTTTTTATTTATTTTTCAAATTGATAGCAATAGAAAAAAATATAGTGTCTAATAAAATAAAATATATAAATTTTGTCAGGAAAATAAAAAATATTCCATTATTTCATCAATATTGGTGGCCCGAAACAATGACCAATAAAAATTAAGGAGCGTGATTTATCTACTGATAACAATGGTAAAATATTGGCAGCAATGCCTTATTCACAAGTGAAAAAATATGGGTTAAAATTTATTCTTCAGCCTATGTTAACACCATATTTGGGTATATTATTTAACATGCCAACAGATATTAGTAAAAATAATTCCATATATAATTTTCAGGAAAAACATACAAAGATAATACTCGAACAATTACCAAAGGATAATGCACTATTTCAGTTTCAATCCATCCCTGAATACAATAACTGGTTACCTTTTTACTTTGCCGGATTCGAGCAAACAACAAGATACACCTACATATTAAAAGATATAAAAGATAGTGAAAAAACATATTCAGGATTTTCACTGAATTTGAGGAAAGAAATAGAACAAGGATATGATGATTTTGTACTCGAAGAAAGCGAAAATATATGTTTGGTATTCGAATTGATGAAAAAACAGATTCAGAGCACAAATAAAAAATTCAATATCAATAAAAACACGATAAAACTACTGGACAAGGAATTATCCAAGAGAAATCAAAGAAAAATATTGATAGCGAGGAATAAAGCAGGAAAAATAAAGGCAGGTATTTTTATCTGTTGGGATTCCAATACTGCATATCTCATGGGCTTAGGAATAGATAGAAAAATCGACACCAACAACAGTACTAAATCCCTAATGTGGGAAGCGATTAAAAAAGCTTCAGAATATGTAGATTATTTCAATTTTGAAGGAAGCATGATACCTGGAGTGGAATTATTATACCGAAGATTCGGAGGAGAGTTGACTCCATATTTTGAAATAAAAAAATATAAAAACAAGTTTTTTAAAAGTCTGTTTTTATTTATGAATAAATAATTAAAATGAAATTTTCAGAGATACCGGGACAGGAAAAAATAAAAAATGAATTAATATCCTCATTTCATAACAACAAATTACCTCATTCTATTTTATTTTCCGGCAATGATGGATATGGAAGTTTAGCACTAGCTTATGCTTTTGCTTCGTACATACAGTGTGAAAATAGAAATGAAAAAGACAAATGTGGAGTATGTCCATCTTGTAAAAAGACCAATAAACTCATACATCCGGACATTGGATTTAGTTTTCCTGTAGTGTCCCCTGAAAAGAATCCCTTATCCTCCAATGAATCCCTAAATGAATGGCGATTTTTTTTTGAAAATTCACCTTTTGGAGATCTAAATGATTGGCTGAAAGTCTTAAATAAAGAAAATAAAAATTCAAATATCAATAAAAAAACCATTGGAGAAATTTCAGATTTCTTTTCGAATGTAGCCTATGAAGGAAATAAAAAAATATCCATTGTATGGCATGCAGAAATGATTGGTAATGAAGGAAACAGGCTTCTAAAATTGATAGAAGAACCACCTCCATATACTATGATAATACTAATTACTGACAAAATAGAAAAAATACTTAAAACTATTCAATCACGCTGCAGAATATACAGGATACCACCTATTAGTGATGAAGGAATCATAGAATTTATGAAAGTAAATAATAAAATAATAGATTCACAAACAGAACAATTAATAAAAACTGCAGATGGAGATTTCAATGAATTCAACAAACTATTAGAATCTGATGAAAATGATTTATTTGAAATTTTTCTAAGATGGCTCAATGTAAGCTATTTAGGAAATTCAGAAAAAATTTCTTTAATTTCAGAAGACTTTTTTAGAATGGGAAAAGAGAATTTAAAAAAATATTTTGCATATTTACTTTTTTTCCTTGAACAGGTAGTTTTATCCTATGATATTGCTATCATGTATTTAAAATTAAATAGTTCTGAATTAGATACATTGAATAAATTAAAAAAACTAATAGATAAACAACAAACAATAAAATTTATAGATATAATTGAAAAAAATATCAATAAAATATCTCAAAATGCTAATATAAAAATCATGATTTTTGAAAGTTCATTTCAGTTACACAAAATATTCAAACCAAACTCGATATGAACAATAATAAAAATCAATATGTTACCTTTAATACAATAATTAATAAAATAAAATAAGTGTATGAGTGAAGAATTGTGGAATTTGCCAAAAATTGAAAATCAGACGGAAACAGAAAAAGTAAAATTTAAGAAATTTGAAAAACTTAGTACCTTCGATTATTTGTCACTCAACAATGTATGGGATGTCACTGAATTCGATATATATGAAATAAGCTTCAAAGAAGGCTCAAGAAAAGAATTTTATAAAAATACAAATAAAATTTCTGTCACCACCGGAGATTGGGTTGTTGTGGATACCGGAAGTGGTTATGATATTGGAAAGATAAGTCTATCAGGAGATCTCGTTAGGCTTCAGATGAAAAAACGCAAAGTAAAATCTGATAGAGATATTAACTCCATTTTAAGACATGCTAATGCATTTGAAATAGAAAAACTTCTGGAAAATGATGAAATAGAATACAATACACTTATCAGAGCCCGTGCTATAGCAGCTACTCTCAATCTGGACATGAAACTTGGTTCTGTGGAATATCAGGCAGACAGGAGAAAGGCTACATTTTTTTATATAGCCGATGATAGAGTTGACTTTAGAGAATTAGTAAAATTATATGCTAAAGAATTTAAGGTTAAAGTCGAAATGAGACAAATTGGTATCAGACAGGAATCTTCTAAAATAGGAGGGATAGGCTCTTGCGGAAGAGAATTGTGTTGTAGTACATGGCATACTAATTTCACTTCAGTGACAACAGAAATGGTAAAATATCAGAACCTATCTGTCAATCAATCAAAACTTACAGGACTATGTTCCAGACTAAAATGTTGCTTAAACTATGAATTAGACATTTATCTGGAAGCTCTTGAAGATTTTCCAAAAAATGCCGATGTATTATACCTTGAAACAACAGAAGCTTATCTGGTAAAACTGGACATTTTCAAAGGGATAATGTATTATATGATTAAAAGCGAAAAAGAACGTAATAAAATATATGCAGTATCCAAGGAAAGAGTATCAGAAATCCTGGATTTGAATAGAAAAAGAATTAAACCTTTGGAAATAGGTGCTATGCAAACCATGAACTCAGAATCAGATGATGAAATTGACTTTGAAGATGTGACTGGTCAAATAGAACTGAAAAACAAACAAAATAATCGAAGGAAAAAACCTAATAATAGAAACAGAAATAACCAAAACTCAGATAATAATCAAAATAGAAGCAATAATAAACCTTCTCACCAAAATCAACAGAATAGAAAAAACGACAAGCAAGTTAACGACAAGCAAAATAACAATAGGCAATCCGACCAAAATAGAAATAAAAATTTAACTGATAATAAATCTACTCAACACAAACAGAATAAAGACCAAAATCTAACAAAGAATAATAACCAAAATAAATCAGATAATAAACAAAATAATACCAATACCGGTTAATAATCAAAATAATACCAATAATGTAATAATCAAAATAATCCTAACAATAACCAGACCAAGCCTGACAACAATCAGAATCCTAAAAAACAAGAGAAGATTTAAAAGAAGACCTGGAAAATTTCCTCCAAAGAAGGATGAATAATGGCTAATGTATATTTGGAATAACAATTACCAATTAGATTTGAACACAATCACAACAGTAAATTTTCAAGATGGGCAATCTAAAAGAATTCACCCATCTTGAATAATAAAGCATAATAATTGTTATTTTATACAATATTACTATAAAGCAATTTATATATATCAAAAATATTTAATATCAATTATTTTTGTCGTTGTTTATCTTTAAACTTCTTTAGCTGTCTTGTTAGCGAATCAATGCCATTATCAGTTGCAGCTTCAAATGTTTTATCAACAGTACTTACAAATAGCTTATCACCGGGTACATTCAATACATATTCCACTATTTTATCTTTGACCTGACCATTATTTTCCAATTTCAATTTTACATTTAGGTCGATTGCTTTATCATAAAATTTACCTAATTTTTCAGCTTTTTCAGTAATATATTCAAGCAATCTTGAATCTGCTTTAAAGTGGATACTATCAATATTCAAATTCATAACAGTTGTTTTAAACATTAAAAAATCATTTAGCTTTCGGATGTGCTTTCACATACGCTTTTTTCAGTTTTTCTATACTATTGTGTGTGTAAATCTGGGTTGAACCGAGACTCGAGTGTCCTAAAAGTTCCTTTAAAGCACTGATTTCCACATTTTCATCTGAGAGGTGGGTTGCAATGCTATGCCTGAGCACATGAGGACTTTTCTTAGTCGCAGAACTAACCATTGAAATATTTTTAACTACGACATTATAAACAAATTTTGGATAGAGTTTGTTTCCGAATCCGTTAAAATGAGTTTTTCAAATATATTTTTTAAAAAGTAATCATTTCTTATATTTACATATTCGTTTATACTATATATGTCCTCATTCATTGGAACTATTCTTTCTTTATTGCCTTTTCCAAAAATCTTAATAAATTTATTTGAAAAATCAATATCTTTATCCTCAATATTTATCAATTCAGCCCTTCTGATTCCTGTATTGTATAGTATTTGAATTATTAGCTTATCTCTAACAGAACTAAAATCAGTGTCTGTTAAAATATCATCCAAAAGTCTATCTATCTCATTTTTTCTAATTACCGAAGGCAATCTTTTCCCCATTTTGGGTGCCACTATTTTGGAAGCAGGATTATTTTCGATATAATTTTCTCGCTTGAGAAATAAGAAAAATTTGCGAAGACTTGACAATTTCCTATTGATGGAGGAATTCATCATATCGCTTTGTTTAAGACTCACCAACCATGACTTTATCATAAAATGTGTCACTAAGCTCAAATCTTCAGTTTCATATTGATCCTGAACATAAGCCAGAAACTGTTCAATATCATTATGATATGAAATTACAGTATTGGAAGAATACCTTTTTTCGTGTTTTAGATAATTGAGAAAAGAACTAAGCATAAACCAAATTAATATTCAAATATATTACAAATATTTTTAATATAAAAATAAATCAGGTTTTTAAATACTATTTTTAACAAATTTCAAGATTTCTATTTAACCTCTCAAAACCTTACACCCACCGACATCACAAAATTTCTTCCTGCTGCCACAATCCCTGAGCTATATGGTTTGTATCTCTGATCTGTGATGTTTTCTATTCCCGGCACAGGTATTATACCATCGGGACTATATTATCTTCAGATATACGAAAAATCAGGCAACGTACAATATGGAAAATTTATCAAAATGTAATAGGCGATAAAAATATCGCATTTAAAAACTTACTAAACTTTAATCAAATTCGACGCCAACCCTGCTTAAATCTTTCATCGATCGCTTGTTATCATTTGGTCTTTTTGCTAAGAACAAACATATAAGCTAATGATAAATCAAGTGATCTGGATGAACTGATATATCTATACTTATATTTACTAATATTATATATATCATTGTAACTTAAATCCAACACAAAATTTTTGTATTGATATGATATTGCGACTGTATATCCCAAATGATTTTCGTTTTGCAAAAACACTGGAGAATAATTATCAAAATTAGATAAAGTTGGTTTTATACGGTTATTATTGTAAATTACTCCAAAACCAATTCTTTTGTTCTTTAAAAAAGATCTATGAAAAACCATTTTTGAGGTAAATTGATCAAAAACAAGGTATTCAGCTGCATATGTTATTTTTTCCAATTTTCTTCTACTATAACTTGAATTCACTTCAATACTATATTTTTTATTAAAAAAATGAAGTAAGGTTATACCATAGTTTAACGCATTATTTATAAGGCTTTTATATGGGAAATAAATTAGTGCCCGATAATGGTAATAAAACTCATTATCTACTTTTATTTCTGATATTTCATACCCAACCACAGGACCAATTAAAGTCTGAGAATATCCTGTGAAAGAAAATAAAACAAATAATCCAATTAAAAGCATATTTCTAATTTTCATAATTTTATTTTTTAGTATTATAAAATTCCAAATTTGAACTTTCTCACTTCACAACAATCTTCTTAGTGGTAAAAATATCTCTCCCCTTATCAATAACATTTACAAAATACATGCCCGGTAGTAAATCTCTAATTGAAATATTTATTCTTGACCATCGCTCAGAGCAGAACCACTATTTATTTTTTCTTCCGGCAATATCGAATATTGTCCAAAATCTCTATATCATCACAACAATAATCAGATGCACAATAGTCAGGTAATGATAGTAATAAATATCATCAGCTGGATTGGGAAAGATCACAACATCATTATGTATGATTTTTGATGTCAGGAGTATATTTATGGTCAACATATATTAATTGACAGTATCAACAGGACAACATCCGGCTCAAAACACCCCATACTGTCCACTCTGACCAACCAGCATATATGGAATTGTTCCACTCTCCATTTTTATCATACAAAGCACCAGCACATATCAGATCCCCATTTTTTGCTTCTTCTTACACTATAGAAATAGGAATCATCACAATCAAAATTTATATCCTTATATATCTTTTTCCCATTTTTTATTTCCTAATGAATCATACCCGAATAACCAGGCATACTTTTTATCATTTACAAAATCACCATAATTACCTGTGCCTACAATATTCTCGTTTTTTGTCTGATCAGTTTGTAATATAAGGATCTGGCGATAAAAACATTTTATCTTTGTTTTTCGGATACCACATATCAGACCAAATCAAGTTCCCTTCGTTATCAAATTTATTAATCGTTTTCGGATAAAACCCCAGGTTTTTATACTTTTCATCTAAATAATAGAAATAATCCGGTAGGTAAAATCCCCAATTCAAAACAAAACCTCCATTTTTTAATGCGACAAGATGTGAATCATTTAGTGATCCTGTATCTGAATTAAGTTTTTTATGCCAAATTACATTTAAATCGTTGTCAAATTTGAGTATTTGAGCAGGATTTTGTAATTATCATTAGTTAAACCCTCGAAAATAAATGATTTAACCGCTAAAATAAAATCACCATCATTAGTCTTGCACATATCTGTAATAGCATTTCTGAATTTGGTGTAGCATAATCCAAAATCTTTTCGCTTTTAACATACTTTTTTTATCAACTTTTAAACCAATAATTTAGCATAATTTGCAAAGGGTGATAATACCTGGTCCCGCAAGAAATACATATTCTCCATCAGTTAAAATTGCATCAGTCACAATTCTGTCTTCTGGTAAATTATTTATTTCAAACATATCCAGACTATCACAATTTTCATCAAATTTAAAACTTTCCAGAGATGTATATAAGTAATTTTGATAGATCGCTCCAAATAAATAAATTGTATCATTGATTTTTATATCAGACTTGAGCACGGTTGAATCTTGTATCAAAGTTATATGTTTTTAAAATGTTTCCTAAACTATCAGTTTTTAGAACATAGTCTACAATTTAGTATCCATTGGAATCATTAAATACGACTCCACCATTCATTATAAAATATCTGCCGTCAGATGTAATTCTAAAATTAACACTACCTCATTCCCATTGACTACATTATAAGTATATGAGAACTTTGTATCCTGAGAATATAATTTTGAAAACTGAAAATCAGCAACAAAAACACACTGTGATTGATATAAAATATAACTTTTTCATAAAAAAAGCATTAGCAGAATTATTCTGCCAATGCTTATAACATATTAATTGTTGACAATAATTTTTTTACCAAATAACATACCACCTGAAATATCCTTAATTTGAATGAAATAAATCCTCGAATTTATTGATGTGACATCAATAATAGTAATCGGACTTTTGGATATTTCTGTATTCACTTTGATCATCCAATTCGTCAAATATATTGAAATATATTCATATTGCAAATATTGTGATATATATAGTTTTTCAGCAGATTAAAATCAATATTATTTAAACGTAATATTTATACAAAAACACTGCAATAGAGATTAAAACTTAATGAAATTGTGTTATTTATAATAAATCTCACTAATAAAATAGAATTGCATCAAGCTTTTAGCTGGCATACCTCTCAAAAACCTTACACCCACCGACATCACAAAATTTCTTCCTGCTGCCACAATCCCTGAGCTATATGGTCTGTATCTCTGATCTGTGATATTTTCTATTCCAGATTTCGATATTAAATCCATTAAGAAATTTATAATCTGCTTTGAAATTAAGAGTGTACCATCCAGGAGACCAAGTGATTTCCATTTTCATCAATGGCATATATTCTGTTTTCGATTTTTCCTCTTCAGGCAATTGATCATAAGTTTTCTTACCACTGTAAACTGAATAAAACTGTAGATTAATTTTACCAGAATTGTAAATCAATTTTGTATCTCCAAAGCATGGTGCAGCATGTCTTGAAGGACTTTTAGTACCATCATCGAGTTCCTCTTCTCCTTTTTGATAATTAAAATCAGAAGTCAATCTAAAACCTCCACCAAGATCAAATTCAACTCCTGCCTGAATACCATAGACATTAGCAACTGCCGCATTCTGAATAGCTTGAACCTTACTCATAACCCCATCATACATAATGCTATCAAGTCCATTGAGTTGATAATCTCTTCGCACCATAGCATTTTTAAGAATTGTGTAATATCCTGTAATATCTATCTTCATAAAATCACTAATCACCTTAGCAACAGACAGGTCAGCATTGTAGGCATATTCAGCCTTAAGGTCAGGATTAGGTACTAGCTACTTGCTCCTGGTTCAGAGTCAAAGACCTTCCCATGTCATCTATATTTAGACCTGAAACCTGTTGAGAGATTAGCACTCAAAACCCAAGTATGATTAGGTCTGTACACAAACTCCTGAACTTCCTGTAACTGCTCCATTTTTAATATCTGCTTCCGTGAATGGAAAAGGATAAAATGTATTATCAAATTGTGCATCTATGCTATAACTATTATATCTGGCTCCTAATTGAAAAACAAACTTACGATTAAATCTATGTTGATCAGTAACATATATCCCCATCGATTGCCAATTAGCATCAGGATATCTTGAAGCACCATCCACACTTGTATTTTCAACAATATCTTCATCTACTCCGGAAGAATTAACATCATCGAATACTATTCAAAACCATAATCAAGAGTATTTTTAGAAGAAAATGCTTTTTCAAGATCCAAATTCAGTATTGTTCTCACTTTCTCTGTCCTGATTTCCTTTGTTGAATTATTGAAATTTCTAATTTATTCTACTCTCTTCAAAATACTGATAGGCAAGATTTAAAGTAGCTTTACTAAAAAGTAGATTTGATTGATTATTTTCATTTCTTTTAAAATTATTCATCAACCATTTTTGAGCCATAGCTCCATTCTCCATACCTGCTAATCCATTTTTATATCTGAGTTGCCTGTCATATCTCGAATAATCAGAAGTTTCAGAATAATGAATTCCATAATCAAATTGCCACTTATCAGAAGGCTTAAAACTTACTTTTTGCATCATATTCACCTGAGAATATCCTGAAGGCACCTGAACTTTTGGATCTGAATTTTGAACTGCTACATCATAACCATCAATTCTTTCTACATATATTGGTCTTAAATATTCTTCAGGACCATAGCTACCCATTTTCAAATCACCAAAATCAAAAGATGAAAGACTCGACACAAAAGACCATTTCTTCCATCCAACATTAACATCAAAATGTCCTGTTTTTTCATTATTAGCAGAGGAATATCTGGCAATGGATTTTCCGGATATTTTTGGATTATCACTCTCCGAAAACACCGGTTTTAGGGTGGTAAAACTCATAACTCCTCCGATAGCATCACTTCCATAAATAACAGATCCAGGACCAAAGAGTATTTCCACATTTTCAAAAGAAAAAGGATCAAGAGATATCACATTTTGAATATTTCCACCTCTGAAAATTGCAGTATTCATCCTCACTCCATCGACAGAATACAAAAGTCTGTTTGTAGCAAATCCTCTTATCATAGGGCTACCTCCACCCTGCTGACTTTTCTGTATAAACACATTTCCTGAGATAGTAAGAAGATCGGCAGAAGTCTGAGGGTTAAATAATTGAATTTCCTCGGGAGTTATTTTATCGATTTTAGTCGGTATTTCTGTTGATATCTTACCTGTTTTTGTAGCAGAAATAACTATATCTTCCAATTTAATATTGATAGGAGAAAGTTGAACTCTAAAGTTATTTATTACAATATCATCGTAATTGAAAACCATAAATCGATATCCATCAGAAATAAATTCAATGTCTGTGGCTCCTTTCAATGCAGATATATCTACTTTTCCATTAGAATCAGAAGTAAGTGTAATGTTAGGATATTCACAAACAAGTTTAACATTAGCTATTGGTTCATTGGTATTTTTATCGCTTATGGTCAAAATCTGAGAAAACAAACTCACTGAAAACCCAAAAAGAAAAGCCAATAATATTGATTTTTTCATAAAATTTAATTTTATTAGATTAATAGAAATTGATAATATTTTTGCAATTATCAAATTAATAAACTCAAAACTTCATTAAACGATTTATAACATTACATATTTAAAGCATATATAATTCACGTTTTTTAATGAAATTTAACTAAATAATATTCTATTAAACTAATTCAGGCGGAGGTGATAAAGGGTTTCCAGATGGAGATTTATATAAAAAATAATATCGAAACCCTCTATTATTTTTTTCACAATCTAATGCAAGTTCACAATTATATGAATTGATAAAAAAAGAAGTCTTAAATAATTTTACCAAGTACTTATAATGAACTGATTGTTGATTATTTCCAAACACAACATCGATAAATTCATTAAAACTATGATTGAGTTTTGTCTCATCAATATCAGCCCAACAATAATAAAAAACCGAATCGTTACGAATTTCCTCAGAGATCAAATCATACATGACTCCCTCATACTTAAATTCATTTTCTCGTTTCCATTGCAGATATTTATTAGTTTCGTTTACGTGAAATTTTAATATTATTATATCTTCCTTCGCTATTTGTGAATTGATTATTGATTTTGATTCTTTATGCAGTTGATTTTTTTGGTATGCGAAAAACAAGCAACTTACTGATAAATATACCAATATTAAATACACAAATGATATGCCTAAATTCCGTTTCAACATTATAACTAATAAAGCCTCAAATGTAACTAAATTCTACTTAATTGCCATTATAAGATAATTAAATAAAGAAAAATTATATAAGTAAAAACTATTGAAAACTTATTTCTCCATCCTTTTATTATGAATAAATTTCTCCCATTCAGTTATTTGATTAGTTTTCAAAACCCTTGGAAATTTATTTTGTCCACCCTCTTTATTATGAATTTTCATCCAATCATAAAACCATTGAACAGGGATAATATCTACAAAAACTTCTTTCAAAGCAGCTTTCCTTTCAACGGCATAATCATCATTTAAAATACTCAGATGTTTATCCAGTATATTGGCTATGGATATATTATCTAGTGAATCTATATCATCAACACCAAGATACCATTTATGGGAAAAAAGATTATCATGTGGCAATCCTGTAATAGTATATTCATAAATACTTATTCCTAATTCTTCACCTGTCAACCTGATAGCAGAGTTCATATTTTCAACGGATAAATGTTCTCCGCATAGACTGATAAAATGCTTCACTCTACCAGTTATAACAATCTGATTATCTGACTTATCAACAAACCTAATAGTATCACCAATGATGTATCTCCAGGCTCCGGCACAAGTGCTCACCAAAAGTGCATAATCTATATTTTCTTCTACATGATTAATATCCAGAACAACAGGATCCTGAAGAATATTTCCATCAGAATCAAAGTTATCTTCATTGAATGGTATAAATTCATAGAAAACTCCATTTCCAGTTACCAATTGCATTTTTTTCGATTCATCAGTTTGAATTGCAAAGAAACCTTCGGAGGCGAGATAAGTTTCAAGATAATGAATTTTCTTCCCTAATAATTTCTCAAAACTACTTTTATATGGTTCAAAGGAAACACCACCATGAGTAAAAAATGCGAAATCAGGCCAAATATCATGAATAGTATTCAGATTATTTTTTTCTATTATTTTTTTAAATAATATCTGATACCACGAAGGCACTCCAGCACATGCAGCCACATCCCATTGTGGTGCTTTTTCGGCAAGAATTTCCAATTTTTCATTCCAGTCCTTAATTTGTGATATTTTAGCACCCGGCTTATAAAAGTTCTTGAACCAAGCAGGTAGGTTTCCTGCCAAAATACCACTTAAATCGCCTTCAAATCCCTTACCAATCTTTGTAAGTTTGGTACTTCCACCGAGCATCAATACTGATTTTTGAAAAAAAGAAGGTTTAAGATTATATTTTGAAAGTGTCATAGTCTGAATCAAACTAACTTTTCTAATATATTTGATCATTGCTTTAGATACAGGAATTTTTTTACTTGCAGCTTCCGAAGTTCCTGAAGTCAGAGCAAAGTACTTAATTCTTCCGGGCCATGTCACGTCACTAGCTCCCTCTATGGTTTTCACCCAATATGCCTTATACATACTTTCGTAATTATAAATTGGAACATTCTTTTGAAAACTTTCAATTAAATTATTCGAATTTAGTATTTCCGAAAATTTATTATCAATTCCAAACTTAGTATTCTTAGCTTGTTTCAAAAGCTTTTTTAGAGTTTTTACCTGCAATTTACTCTCGAAATAACCTATCCTCTTTTTTGATGAGCTATTGTCTAATACCTCCTTCAAAATAGTACCAATAAATGCCATATAGAAAATATTACATTAAATTAACTTTACCTTAATATCCTTTTTCAAATATAGTGCTATTTGAATTAAATTAAAAAATTTTTTTCTAAATTATTTTATAATAAATCGACTAGTGTCATTCTTAAATACAAAATATTTTACCTCTAAAAACATAATAAATAGAATATTAATAAATTAAACAACATTTAATTCAAAACAAAAAAAACAACCTTATACATGATTTAAAAATCCTAATACTGATTTTATATCATTCAGTTAATACATCTTTTAATCAATGTAACTGTATTTCATATAGCATATAGATAGAATGGAAAACAGTGGGCAATATTTCAGTCATATATTCTTTAACCCCCTTGCTACTTCCGGGAAGACAATAAACTAAAGTTTGGTTTTTAACTCCTGCAATAGATCTGCTTATCAAAGCATTAGGTTTTTGCATTCCATATTTCACCCTTATCAATTCCATTATTCCACTGATTTGTTTATCAAGTAATGGTGAAATAACATCCGGAGTAATATCACGTGGACCAATTCCTGTACCTCCAGTAGTAAAAATTATATCATATTTTTGACTAATGGACTCATTGAATAGTTTTTCGAGACTTTCTTTGTCATCAGGGATTATTTCCTTATCGATATCGTAAAGTCTATTAGAATTATCAAAAAATTCTTTGACCATTTCTATTATTAATTCTCCGCTTTTATCCTCATATATTCCTTCACTTGCTCTATCGCTCAAAGTCAATATTTTCACTTTAAAGACTTTAGGTTTATAACTAAATTCAATTCCTGAAGTCAGAATTGCTTTTGATTTAGCCTTGACAAATATCCCACCTAAAGGAATATCTTTAGGACCTCCTGCATTGAAAGGGATCAATTTATCCGATTTCACATTTTTTGCAGTGATTGTGACCATCAATTGCAAGTCATCATTTTCAAAAAACAATCCATTGGTTTCGTCTGACTGATATCAAAGCTAGAAACAGTCAAATTCTCACCCCAAAGACCAAATTCATCCTGACTATTGTTATAAATATCAGATGATAGCATACTAATCTCATAATTCCATGTAGCTGCATCACAATCATTTAGAACTCCTTTTGCATTCCACTTCTATTTCATTGACAGAATTTTTCTATCTCCTTTATTTTCAGAAATATTGACAGATTCGATTTTTATTTTATTTAAGATCCACAGAATTGATTTTAAAATGATATAAATTTAATTTTATCCTCAGTAGTAATTTCCAATATCCTTCACAAATTTCTATAACCCCATCAGCATCAACCAATGAAGTCAGATGAGCAGAACCATTATAGGAAGTTTTTCCACATTTCCCATGCTATTAATTCTTACCGGTAAAAACTCAGTTTTATCACTTTTTTCTTTTTATTTCATCTTTCGAGAATTAACAAAAAGATAATTTTCTTTTGATTTAAGCCCACAAGATTTCAATAGGAATGGTATGACCAACTCCTGCATTTGAATATAAGTTGAAACAGGGTTTCCGGGCAATCCAAAAATATATTTGTCACTGTAAGTTGCAAATAACATTCTCTTTCCGGGCTTCACGTACATTCCATGAAACAATATATCTGCACCAATTTCTTTCAGTATATCCGGAATAAAATCATAATCTCCCATTGAAACTGCTCCACTCATAATCAAAACATCATTATTTTCAATATTCTCAATTATCTTTTCTTTTAACATTTCCTTTTTATCAGGAACAATTCCAAAATATGAAGCCTCAAAAAAATTGTCTTTCAACATTGCCAAAATAGTGTAAGCATTAGAATTTCTGATGTGCGAATATTCAGGGATCATATTTGGCTCAACTAATTCAGAACCGGTAACAAAAACTCCAATTGAAGGTTTTTTATAAACTAATGGAGAAGTTGCTCCTACTGTTGCAAGCACCCCAATATGTCGTGGTTCCAGTAAAGTCCCCGATTTCAAAACGATGTCTCCGGTTTTACAATCCTCTCCCAAAACACAAATATTATATTTCGAATTGTTACCAAAACATTTTATATGATTTTGATCTACTTTTTCAGTATTTTCAACCATTACCACGATGTCTGCACCTTCTGGTATTACTGAACCGGTCATTATCTTAGAGCACTGATTTTTATTTATTTTCATTCTGGGTTTATCCCCTGCAGAAATATTTTCAACAACTTCCAGTATATTATCTAAATCAGCCTTTTTACATGCATATCCATCCATTGCAGATTTATCAAATGGAGGAATATTCTGATCAGAGAAAATATTTTCAGCCAGAATTCTGCCCATACCATCCATAAAATCAACTTTTTCAGCAGTTCTGATATGTACTGAATCAAATACTATCTTTTTCGCATTTTCAAAACTTATCATTATTTTTTTATTAAATTATATATCTTTTCTGAAATTTCAACATTTGTATTTTCTCCTGTATTCAAAATTAAAACATTTTCAAGTCCCCATTTCAATATCACATCATCGACAAATGTACTTCTGACTGTCCAAATCTGGAAAAAAGAGATATCGTCTTTTAATTTATCAATTACATTAGACCAACCTTTCCCTGACAACTCCCACTTCCCTACTTCATCAATTATAAAAACATCGACATTATTAAGCTTATCATTTTCAATCCATTCTGCAACTATATTGAAAGCACTTTCATCAACTTTATATTTTCCAATATCACTTTTGTCATTTTCCCTCAAAAAAGGGATGCGTTGATTACTTCTTATGTGAACCAAATCATAGCCAATAGTAGTATCATTGGTCAAAATAAGAGGAGAATAGAACCCACCTATTTTGATATTATTATCGCTCATTTTTTTTATAATTTCCAATAGGCAGGATGTTTTACCTTCAGCTATATTCCCTGTTATTAATGCCAAATTGATATTATCATTTGTCTTAATAACATTAAATCTTTCCTCCGCTTTATTGATAAGATGTTTTATAACACTTGTAGGACTTTTAATGAAATATTTTACTTCCGGTAGATTATTAACTACCTCAGGCAATGATTCAAAAGCAAGTTCCAGTGCTATCGGCAATTGTTTAAATGATGTTTTGGCAAAGTAATTTCTTATTTTGGGATTATACAATTCTGTTCCCAGCACTGTAAATCCAAGAATCACTACTGCAGCCCTGAAATTCATTTGAACACCTATAATAATGCCAGAAATCCATTTATTTTCATTATCCTGAAAAGCTGTAATAGATACTGCTGACAACATAGTAATAATGACAAAGAAAATCCAAAATGATGGTTTCATCAGTTGTCTCATTGCTCTTTTGTACCTTGTAATCCATATTAATATCACTATGATAGTAGCACCAACCCAAATATAGATTGGAGTCCAATTCAAAATGAATAGCATCGCAATTAATGCAATGAAGTTAAATAAAAGCCAGGAAATTGAATAATCGAAATCATCTTGTTTTCTTGGAAACAAATTGAATTTATTCCCTTTTTCTATTATTTCTTCATTAGAATCCTTTTTCAATAAAGATTTTCCTATTCTCATACCAATAATCACATCAGCAATACCAAAAATCAAATAAATAACCAATAATATCAAGATTGGCATCCAAACGAGATCGGATGAAGTGTGTAACTGCTTTTCTGCAAAACCGATTATACTTTTATATATTTCAACAATATTGAGACCATAAAAAATAATCATATTTAATATTTTCTGTACCAATATCCATGACATAGCAAGTGCAGAACCTATCAAAAACCCAATGGTATTCCTTCCAAAAATTCTAACAGACATATCCAAAAGAGTAGCTTCGATAAATATTGCTATCATAGGCCCAAATATCACTGCACTTGGAGACATTGTTTTCATGAGAGCACAAATAAGTCCTGATCGCCAAAACAGACCTCGGTCTTTCCATATATAGCTTGCTGATATCAAAACTATGAATCCTATCATCGTGAGGATATTACCATTAAATGGGATTCTAAGATTGTGCAGAAAACTACCAAGGATTATCTCAGAAGCAGCCCATGTAGATCCCAATATTGCAGCTTTAAGCCACACATCGCTTACATTTTTTAACTTATTCATTGATAAGAGTTATTTTTTCAGCACAATATTCAAATAAGTGATATCCTGCTGCTCCTTGAGAAACAAGTTGAAATAATTTATCGACATCCGTTATCAATGTTCCTCCAATCATATTGATATCATTCCTGAAAAAAATATCAGGAACCATACTTGCCGAAGGTCCAATCACAACCGACATACTCTCCTTCGGAATATACTTCAGTAAATCATCAAAAGTATTATTAACCAGAGTTAAACCGGTAACAATTATCAAATCAGCCTCCGGCAATATATTTTTATATTGATCAGCAGGCACATAAAATTTCTTATGATGAGGCATAAAAGCATTTTCATCAAGTTCCAAAACTCTCAAATTACACCCAGATTCAGATATTTTCCTGATATAAGAATTAAAAGCACCTACCATGACAATATTATTATAATCATTCAATTCAATAATATCTATAGGATCGGTTTTTTTAATATAATTATATTCTCCGGAATTCAATATTCCATTGAAATATACATTAAGAACTGCAATTTTCAAAATCTGCGTCAATGCAGTATTTTTTGAAAATTCAAATAAATCTGACACCTTATAACCGATTATATGCAGTGGGCTAAATTGCCCAAAATCTCTGTCCTTTTTTTCGACCTGATGTATTTCATCGTTGTTTATTACACTTGCGACTCCAACTAAATCATTAGAAAGTCTCACTGCAGCCAAAAAAACACCAATTCTGACTTCGGTAATCACCAATTCCCCGAATTCTGCATTATATTTCTCCTGAATATAATTATAAACTTTATCTATGAACATAATAAAATCGTTATGTATTTTAATGAACAACGAACACAAAAGTATGTATTAATTTATTATCAACCTTCAAATATTAAATAAATGATTCGCTTTACTTTGAATAATTGTATTTAACTGAAATATAAAAATTTCTTCCTTCTTCTGGATAACCTTCTGAAATTGTATAATTTTTGTCAAAGATATTATTTACTCCAGCTTTCAAACCAAAATTTTTCAATATCTGATAATTAATATTCAAATTATAAATATTGAAAGATGGCGAAACAATACCATAACTTGTACTATATCTATCAGAACTATATTGACTTGACAAAATCACATTTAATTTATCAAGTAATTTATAATCCAAATACCCAAAAATATTATGATTAGGCACATCGGTAAATTTCAAATCTGGATTTGATTTATTTTCCCTTTCGATATAAGAATAAACCAAATTGAAATTCAGATTGCCTAACAATTTATATCCTAATGTCAAATCAGCTCCATAAAAAACTGACTCTCCGGTATTTTGCATCTGAGATATTCCGGGTTCTACATCATCTACCATTTGGATTGTATTATTGAGGTGTGAATAAAATACAGAAGGAGTAAGGCTGAATTTTTTACCCACCTTAATATTTGATTCCAAATCAAAATTCAATGCTGATTCAGGCAACAAATCAGGATTTGGTAGTGCAGTTCCCAACTTATAAGAATATCTGTCTTTCATAGTGGCAAATCTGGTTTTATCTGCAACAGTGAATTTAAATTTTGCATTATTATTCAAATCCCAAAACAATGCAATCTGAGCATTGGTTGCTGAACTATTATTTTCGGGAAGATCAGAGACAACATCTGTGCTTGAATTATACTCCTGAGCTTTTATACTCGCTCTTGTATTGTAGCTAAGTCCAGGAATTATTTTCAATTTATTTGTAATATTATACACATCCTCAATACCATAAGACATAGTATAATCAGAAACAGTCCTTTGAGGTTCGCCTTCATTATTTTCCCTGTGAACATCATTTTTGAATGAAACAATGAATTTCAATAGATTATCTGAATTAAACTGATAGCCTCCTTCTATATTTGCCCCATAGGAATAGTCATCATAATAACTTGTAAATGAGCTTTTATAAGTTTGTGATGAATAAGTATTATCATCATAAGCATTCAATTGATTTACAAATTTATCATAAAATAGTCTGGATTTGACATAAATCTTAGAAGTGATAGTATTCTTTGACAAAAAGTAAATACTCTCTTTATCCCATTTTGGCCATTGCCAATATCTTATTTTAATCGAAGTATCATCACCTAAATACACAGGATTTCCTTTTTCCCCATGCTGATAAATATAATTCAAAAAGAATATTCAGACTTACCATCATTTTTATAACCAAGAGTAAACCTTACTTTCGAATCTGTCACGAATAAGAACCAATAAAGGGTTTTACTATCCTGAAGCAATTGAGGTTCAAAATCTTCTGACAAACGCACATATTCTTTACTCAATCTGGAGTAATTACCCTGAAGATAAAACTTCCCTAATTTACTACCTAATTTTAAATCAGTTGAATATCCATTGCCCGTAAATATACCTGCCTCTGCTTTAATTCCAATTTATTAATAGAGGCTGGAAACTGATAATATTTATAGCCCCTCCCAAAGTATTTGAACCGTACAAAATAGATGAATATCTTTAGAAACTTCAATTTTGAAACATCTCAACAAAAAATCTTCCAAAATAAACATATCCATCATAAGGTATATAAACTGGTATCCCATCAATAAATATCGGAATACTTCTTATATCAAAACCCCTAAGATAAACAGTATTTTCATTCCTGCTTCCTGATTTACTCAATGTTGCTAGGCTATAATTGTTGGTAGCTCAGCTATATTTGTCAAATTCAAATCATAGATTTCTTGCTCTTTATTTCATCATTTTTATCTTGTGAAGTAATCACTACCTCTCCAAGCTGAAATGTATCTAAATATTCATTAATTTCCCCTGAAATAACCTGAGCATCAACCATTTCAAACACAGAAAAAACAAATACAAAAACACACAAAACAACAATATTCTTTCTCATCATTATATTTTTTTTATGAATAAATTATAAATTTCGTTATACTTTTAAATGAATAACGATGCAAATAAAACAAATAAAATAAAATTTACAAAATTTTTAATTAATTAAAATTCTTATTTATTTTTTCTGATTGTTTTGCAAGAAATTTTTCAAAATCTTTTTGGAGTGAATTATAAAAAGCAAGCATCTGTAATCCGAAATCTGTAACTATGGCTTTCCCTCCATCTTTACCTCCTCGTTGAAGTATAACCACTTCATTTTCAAAGTCAGAATTCAATTCATTTACTATTTTCCATGCTTGCTGATAGGACATTTTCATATCTAAAGCTGCTTGTCTGAGGCTACCAAACTTAATAATACCTTCTAATATTTTGATTTTCCCTTTTCCGAGAGAAGCTTGATTTGAAGAATTTATCCACACTCTGCCTGATATTATTAATTTATTAGAATTCATACTACGAAATTAATAAATATGCGAATAAATTCACAATAAAAATGTAACAATTTTAGGAAAAAATCATTCTTCCGGCTTTGAAAAATTTTTTATTAGCTCCTCTAATCCAAAAGCATCCTGCAAATAAAATTCACCAACTTTTTCCCTCACCAAAGACGTAAGATATGAACCACTTCCTAATGCAATACCAAAATCATGAGCCAAAGACCTGATATATGTTCCTTTCTGACAATGCACACTGAATGATATATCAGGAATATTGATCTCAGTGATATCAAAATTATAAATCTCAACCTGCCTTTCCTTCATTTGAAAATCTTCTCCTTGCCTGGCTTTTTGATATGCTTTTTTGCCATCTATTTTCAATGCAGAATAGACTGGTGGTCGTTGAGAAATAACTCCTATAAATTTTAATTTTGTTTTTTCGATCAATTCATCATTGAAATGATCGGTAGGATAAAACATATCTGGTTCAAATTCTGCATCATAACTCACTGTAGAAGCTCCTAATTTCAAGGTTCCGGAATATACTTTATCGAGATTTTGAAGATCATTGAGTTTTTTAGTATCTTTTCCAATAGCTATCATCAATAGACCTGTTGCCAATGGATCCAAGGCTCCGGAATGCCCCACCTTAAGTTTCTTTATTCCTGTATATTTCTGGAAAAGGAATTGCTTTTTCACCACATCGAAAGATGTCCAATGCAGAGGTTTATCTACAAGAATAGTTACGCCAGACTGAAAATCTGCATTTCTTAGGGTTTCTAAATCTTTAATGAGCATTAGTATAAAATAAAATCAAACTAATAGCTGCTATCGCAAAACAGTAATAGGCAAAATATTTCAGTTTAATGTTTTTCACAAGATTTATCATCCAGTTGCAGGCAAAAATGCTAGTGATAAATGCTGCCACAAATCCAAATATCATCTCTCCAGAAGAAAGTGAAGAATGGACATAAGCACCATCGAGAATATCTTTTGCCATCTTTCCAAAAATCAATGGCAATACCATTATAAATGAGAAAAATGCAGCTTTTTCTTTCTCTATACCCAATATCAATGAAGTAGAAATAGTAGCGCCACTTCTGCTGATTCCAGGTAATATGCTTATAGCTCGATAATTCCAATAATAAACGAATCTTTGAAACTAACATCTTTATCCTTTTTATGAAGATATTCAGACAATAGGAGCAAAATCCCAGTAACAAGCAACATCAAACTAACAAAAACTATTTTCCCATCAAAAAAACTCTCAATAAAATCATTAAGGAAGAAACCTACTAATCCAGCAGGAATCATTGAAATCACTATTTTTCCAAGGAAAGCTTTTTCTCTGGTACAACCTTTTATAAAAACCCCTTGAAAAAGATCACTATCTCTTTCCTGAATACAAAAACAGTAATAAGCGTTGTAGCAATATGTAGAATAATAGACATTGTAAGGCTCATCCTTATGAAAATCAGTACCCATGAAATATTTAGCCACCTAAGATGCCTATCATTACTTCACAGGCAAAAAATCCTGTCAATCCCTGAATAATACCAAGAATTATTGACTTTATAATTTCAGACATTTTCTATTTCTTGAATATACTGTACGCAACTACTCCCAATCCCGCTAAAATAACAATAGGAGACACAATCACTATTCTCGGAGCATAGATTATGGAAGGATCCCATACATCAGCTGAAGGCATCTTTCCACCCACCATCAGAAAAAAACCAACTATCATAATGAAAATTCCAATTCCAAGTATTATGAAATTCTGTTTTTTATATGGAAATTCCAAAGGTGCTGATGGTTTTATTATATCTTCTCGTAGTTGTTTTGGACTTATCTGCGTTTGTTTCCGTTTTTACGACTACTACTTTCTTTTGTTTATTTGAACTCATTTTAATATTTTATTTTGCAAATATGAGAAAAAAATATAAGACTAATAGAGGAATAATTATTTAAATGTTTTAAATAATAAAATATTGTATGATATTAAATTAAAACTCAACCTAAAATAATAAACCAATATTATTTTTTTTAAAATTCCACAATTTGAAATCAGAGAACAATTATATTATTCATCATCCAACAATCCAAATGTAATTTACAGAAAATGTTATGCCATTATTTGTAAGGGAAATGATTTAATTATTAAATTTATACTTATTTAATTCCTATCGTATCCTATAATACTTACTTAAAATCACTATATAGCAAGTATTTTTTTCCTTACCTCATTAAATCCATTCAAATCTTGCCAAGAATCTCTGATTTCATCCTCTGATTTACCAGCAATTATCATTTTTCTAAGAGAATCGGCATCATGAGTTTATCAATCCAGTTATTGTCAAGGAAGAATTGGCCCTTATCTTTCAATTTATTATAAAAATCTATAAGATAACTAAGATCTAACCTTCCTTTTGCCCAAACATTTTTTGCTTTAGATTTTGAAAAATCAATACCATAACAGAGTCTGTCCATTTGCCTTGGAGTCAAGGCAGATTTCATAGATTCAGGAGTAAAAGAATAATCATAAAACCCTGAGATGGGATGTCCAATCTGTTGAAATGGTTTATCAGCTCTCTTCCCTATTTACCGTTGTTCCTTCAAAAAACACAATGAAGGGAACATAACAACTGCAATAGAATTTGGTAAATTTGGAGAAGGAGCCACGGGCAATTCATAAAAACTACTATGGTTATAATTTAAGCAAGCTATTACTTTCAAATCACAGGTTTGAGGACTTAGCCAGTGTTCCCCATTAGCCATAAGTGCAAGTTCTCCTTAGTCAATCCATATACTATAGGAATGGGAAAATATGCCACATAGGATTGATATTTTTCCTCTCTCATAGGATTCATCAATATAATTTCCATTGATTCGGACGATCGAGCACGAGCAATTTCTTTTCCATTTTCAATACACGATATCATCACTTCACCCATAGTAGAAATATAGGTGTAAATCTTGCTCCCACATCCCGAATATCAAAAACTACAATATCCACATTATTCAAATCAACACTATCTCGGTCTTTTTTCTTTCCATATAATGAAACTCATTAAATTCGTTTTACTATCGATACTATTGCTCATTTTAACGGCAGCTTCAGCTTGTCCTCTAAATCCATGCTCCGGAGAAACACTTTCACAACTTCAACACCAAGACTTAAGTAGTATCCAATAAATATTGATCACCTACCCTACTGGTTTGATTTATCACCAATGCCACTTTTTTATTTTTCAAGGTATTGGAAACTATTTCAGCTAACCTTTCAGCCCAAGTTGGATATTATAACTTTGTATTTTATTATTAGAAACTGAAATATTTTTTACGATCTCTCGATCCCCATTTTGGCAGGAGGAGAGGATAAATAAAACCTGTAGCATTAATATTTAAAGATTTTCATAATAAAAATTGGGTATACTTGATAGCCACCTGTAAAATTAATTTTATTTTTTATTATTTAAAAAAGATCAATAAAGATAATATATTGTTATAAAAGGCAGAATTTAATTAAATTTCATTAAGATTTATTGACATTTTTAAATTGTAACTATTCAGTGAATGTTAAAATTCGAATAATAATATCAATACTCGCTTAACCCCGAGTTTTAATGTGGGAAATCATTAATAGTTTGGCGGTATTTTTGCATTAAAAGCAAAAATAGTGACAAAACAGTAATTGAAAATAAAACCGACTGAATAGTTACTTTAAATTTAATCTACCTTTAATATTTTATGATTTTTTATTGATGAAATTGAAAACAATTTAAGTAATTATGAAAAAATAATCAAAATATATTTCTTTGTATTTATATCGCTTATTACATTTACAATTAAAGCTTTATCACAGGAAGACCTGAATTTTGACCATGATAATAAATACTTTCAAAGAGCAAATTCTGTTTCAAATGATAGTGTATTTTTATTTGTAGCTTATGATAATGGAATAATAGTTCCGGAGAATAAAGAGTTGGCAATTTCAGATAATATTAAACTAGCAAATGACGGAAACAAGCTTGCACAATTCACTTTGGGTTTTTTATTTTCTAATGGAAATTCATTAATTGACACATCCAAAGCTATATATTGGTATGAAAAAGCAACAGAACAAGGAGATGAAAAATCAATGTTTAATTTTGGAGTAATTTACAACGAAATGACAGGGACTCAAGAAAATAAAGAGAAATCTTTTTATTGGTTTAATAAATCAGCAGAATTAGGTAATTACAAATCATAATACAACATTGGTTTATTTTACTTTAATGGAAACGGAGTAACTAAAGATACTTCACAGGCTTTCTTTTGGTTTCTTAAAAGTGCTGAAAAAGGTGAAATTCAGAGCCAATATTATGTTGGTTTGATGTATGATAAAGGAATAGGGACTAAAAAAAACAAACATGAAGCAATTAAATGGTACACAAAAAGTGGCCAACAGGGAAATTCTGATGCTCAATTTAACCTTGCCCTTATTTTCAACCTTGGTACAGACGGTATTCCACAAGATATTTATAAAGCTATTTACTGGTATGAAGAAGCTGGAAAACAAAACAATGCAAAAGCCTTGTTTAATTTAGGGACAATTTATTATGAAGGAACTTCTATACAAAGAGATATTAATAAAGCTGAAAAATTCTTAATTCAATCAGCTAATTTAGGATATGCAGCAGCACAATTCAATTTAGGGATATTTTATTATTCCGGCAAGTACGTTAACAAGGATTTCAAAAAGTCTTTTTATTGGTTCAGTAAGAGTATTGAAAATGGTGACAACAGTGCTCAAATTTATTTGGGAAGTATGTATTTAAACGGTGAGGGAGTTGACCAGGATTTCAAAAAAGCTTTCGAAATGTATTTAAAAGCTGCAAAATCAGGAGACCCTGCTTCACAATATAATACTGCAATAATGTACATTAATGGTATGGGTGTTACTAAAGATTTAAATCAAGCAAAATACTGGTTAAAAATAGCTAAAAATAATAATTTTCCTGAAGCACAAAAAGCATTGGATAAATTAGAAGGAAAATAAGTTAAATAATTTAGTCTTTTTTTATACCCCCTTATATTATTTTCCATTAATATTTCAATATCTTATTGAGATTTTGAATAAGAAGTGCCATTGATGATTTTTGAACTATTCCGATTTTCTTTATCAATCTGTTTTTACTGAATGATCTGATTTGAAAAATCATAACTTCTGAAATTTCATTTAATCCATTTTCGTCATCAGGTTCGAGAATAATATCCCCAATAAAATTTTTAATTTTTGAAGTTATTGGACAAATAATCACAAGACTAAAATTATCATTCATAGCATTTCCACTTATTATCAACACAGGTCTTGTTCCCCCTTGCTCTGAATCAATTGTCGGATCAAGACTAGCCAACCAAATTTCACCTTGTTTCATCCCAATTTCTTAATTCTTCTTCGTAAAATTCCATTCCTTCTTCGGCCATTGATAAAATTTCGCTATCATTTTCCAATTGCAGGTATGACCGGATATACATTTGCCTTTCTAATTGTTCCAGATATTTTTGCAATGCATGCTCTATAATTTTATTCTTTGGAACATTCAAGGATTTAGCCATCTTATTCAAGTTTTCAATAAGATTTTCCGGTAAGGTTGATGTATATGTAGTCATATTTTTATTTTATATTTATAAAACACAAAGATATATAAAATTATTTCATGAATAATGAATTTTACTCCAATTTTCAACTCAAAAACTTTAATTTCAATAACTTTGATAAAAATAAAAATCAAGATAAACAGTCAGGTGCAAGAGTAATTACTTATATTTATCATGCACTTGAAAGAGTTTATTTATTAACAATTTATGACAAGAGTGAAAAGAATAATTTTACATTCCAATTGCTTAAAAAAATACCGAATTGATCATTAACCTATATTTTGTTGTCCTGAATTTTCTAAAAAATGTAAAAATTATTATTTTTGTTCAGCATTAAATCAATTTTACTATGTACAACAGAAATATCAATATTTTTATCATTGTCTTATTATCTTCATCATACTTATTTGCTCAAAACCAGACAGCAAATAAAGATTTCACTAAATATGTAAATCCATTTATTGGCACAGGTTCAATAGATAGCTTAAGCCTATCCGGAAGCAATTTTCCCGGAGCTGTTGTTCCATTTGGATTTGTACAGTTGAGTCCTGATACCGATGATAATCCCGAAGATCCATGCAGTGGCTATGATTATGCAGACAACAGGATAGTCGGTTTCAGTCATACCCACTTGAGTGGTACCGGAGTAGCAGATCTTTTTGATTTTCTATTTATGCCATTCAGAGGAGAAGACAAGTGGGAAGCATTTGACAATGAAGATAAGAAAGGATATTCTTCAGAATTTGAACATAAAAATGAATTTGCATCTCCTGGATATTATAAGGTTAAATTAGACGACCCCAATATCGATGTGGAGCTGACAGCTACTGAACATTGTGGGATGCATAGATATTCCAACATTTCAAGTGATGATTTTTCTGTTATTATCGACATTGATCATTCATTGGATAAAGCCCGACCCTATTGGTCTTGCAAAATAATAAATAGTCAGATTAGAATCATCGACAATCACACTATAGAAGGATATAGGGAAATCACCGGTTGGGCTAATCTCAGAAGAGTATATTTCCGGGCAGAATTTTCACAACCATTTGTATCTCAATCATTCAAAGCAGGAAATAAAATATATAAAAATACTGAAATTGCAAATTATCAAAACCTGAAAGCAATATTTAATTTCAAAAACCCAAAGGAACTCATCATCAAAGTAGGACTGTCTTCTGTCAGCTATGAGGGAGCACAAAATAATTTGAAGGAAGAAATATCGGATTTTGATTTCGACAATACAAAAAACAATGCGAATATATTATGGAATAAGGAATTATCGATATTTGACATTTCAGGAACGAAACAACAAAAAGAAATTTTCTATACAGCTCTATATCACACTTTTATTCACCCCATCAATATTGCAGATGCCAATGGGGACTATATAGATAGCAATGGAGAAATAAAAAATGCTTCGGATGGATATCATTTCAGTACTTTTTCTCTATGGGATACTTATCGTGCTGCACATCCATTATTTACTATTACACAACCTAAAAGGACAGCTTTATTTATCAATTCTATGCTACGACAATATGAAAATTACGGATATCTCCCTATATGGCAATTGTGGGGACAGGAAACTTACTGTATGATAGGGAATCACGCTATTCCCGTTATCGTAGATGCTTTTAATAAAAACATACCAGGAATAAACTACCAAAAAGCTTATGATGCCATATTATCGTCATCTTCAATACCACATAGAAATTCAGATTTTTCACTCCTTGACAAATACAAATATTTCCCGGAAAACATTCAGTCTCAATCAGTTTCTTTAGAATTGGAGATTGCATATAATGATTGGTGCGTTGCAAATATGTCAAAATCCAAAGGGATGAAAGAAGATTTTAATTACTACAATAAAAGAAGCAGATATTACGAAAATCTTTTCGATAAAAACATTGGTTTTTTCAGGGCAAAAAATTCAAATGGAGATTGGATTGAACCTTTCTCACCTCTCGTTTATGGGGGAAATGGAGGATATCCATTCACTGAGGGTAATGGCTGGCAATACCTTTGGTATGTCCCTCATGATGTCAATCACTTTATACAAATGATGGGTGGCGATACAAAATTCACAGCCAAGCTCGATGAATTTTTCACTCTTGAGGCTAAACCTGAAGATGTCAATGGAAATGCCTCAGGATTTATAGGTCAATATGCACATGGCAATGAACCAAGCCACCATATTGCATATCTTTATGACTTTACTAATGAACCATGGAAAGCACAATATTATACTAATAAAATCTCAAAGGAACTCTACTACAATTCTCCTTCGGGATATTCAGGAAATGAAGATTGCGGACAGATGTCAGCCTGGTACATTTTCTCAGCTATGGGTTTCTACCCTGTCAATCCTGCAAATGGAATATATGATTTCGGTTCACCACAACTAAAAAATGTAAAAATCAATTTGGAAAATGGTAAAACTTTTGAAATCACTACCCACAATCTGAATAACGAAAATATTTATATACAGAAAATATTGTTTAATGGGAAACCATACAAAAAAAATTATATCACACACCATGATATTATTTCGGGAGGCAATCTGGAATATTTTATGGGGTCTGAGCCAAATGAGGATATGAAGAATTATGAAAAACCACCCGAAAAAATATAATTACAAGAATTTTACACTTTTAACTTTAAGTTTTTCAATATTGGATTAATTTTATACCTTTGCAAAAATTTTCAAAAAATGGGCAAAGTTATCGCTATTGCGAATCAAAAAGGTGGAGTTGGAAAAACAACAACTGCTGTGAATCTGGCAGCTTCACTTGCTGTATTAGGAAAAAAGACTTTGTTGATAGACGCTGATCCTCAATCCAATGCAAGCTCAGGTCTTGGCAAAAAACCTGATGATTACAATTTCTCTCTTTATGATGCACTTTCCTCAAGAATCAATATATCCGATATAATATTGGACACAGAAATAGAAAATCTTTTTCTCATACCTTCCAGCATCGACCTTGTGGGAATAGAAGTTGAAATCGTAAATAATGAAAACAGGGAATTTGTAATGAAAAAAACAATTGCTCCCATAATTGATAAATACGATTATATCATTATTGATTGTTTACCTTCTCTTGGAATCATTACTGTAAATGCTCTTACTGCTGCTGATTCAGTATTGATACCCATTCAAAGTGAATTTTATAGCCTCGAAGGTTTAGGAAAACTTAAAGACACTATAAATATCATTTCATCTTCTTTCAATCCTGACCTTACAATCGAAGGAATTTTGATAACTATGTATGACAGAAGATTGAGACTATCTCAGATGGTAGCAGAAAATGTCCGCGAAATCGTAAGTGACCATATATTCGACACAATCATCCACAGAAACTCCAGACTTACTGAAGCGCCTATGGTAGGGCAACCCATTCTGACTTACGATGCTACAGCCACTGGCTCTCAAAACTATCTCAATCTGGCGTATGAAATTCTTTCCCTCAATAATGATAAATTATAGAATAAATTCAGATAATAATGACTAAAAAAGACGAATTGCACAAAGGATTAAAATCACTCCTTAAAGATATTGAAAACAAAAGCAACACTGAAAAATCTGACGTAGTCAAGAAATTGAGCAATACCATTGCTATGATTGCAGTGGAAAAAATAGAATTCAATCCTTTCCAACCGAGAAATGTTTTCAGAGATGATGAATTGCAGGAATTAGCAGACTCTATAAAAACACTTGGACTTATTCAACCAGTAACAGTCCGAAGCATGGGAGGCGAAAAATACCAATTGATTTCTGGTGAAAGGAGAATCAGAGCCTGCAAACTTGCTGGACTCAAAGAAGTACCTGCATATATCAGGATAGCTGATGATCAGTCTATGATGGAAATGGCTCTAGTAGAAAATATCCAGAGATCTGATTTGAATTCACTGGAAATTGCTATCGCATACCAAAGGCTTATCGATGAATGTAGTCTCACTCATGATAAAGTAGCAGAAAGAGTTGGAAAAAACAGAAGCACTGTAACCAATTACCTTAGACTGCTAAAACTACCACCTACAATACAAAACGGAATAAAAAACGAATTGATTTCGATGGGACATGCAAGAGCATTGGCAGGAATTACTGATCCTATTCTTCAAATATCACTTTTCAACGATACTTTATCCAATGATCTTTCTGTAAGAGCACTGGAATCAAAAATAAATTCACCATCAAAAAGCTCATCCAAAAACACAACTGAAGGTAATAACCATGATGCAAATGTAATGGATATAAAGAAAAAATTACAGGACTTTTTTGATAGCAAAATTGAATTAAAAAGAAATTCCACAGGAAAGGGAAGCATCAAAATAGATTTTAAAAATGATGATGAATTAAATGATATACTTGAAAAACTGGATTTGATATAAGTAAAACTCAAACATTCATAATCTACTATTAAATAATAATTTGACACCATATTCGTTGATTAATAATATAATAATAGCATTTTCAATGAAAGGAATAATAAGTATATTTTTAACTATTATTTTCATTTTTATGATTAATGAAAATGGAAAATCACAAGTAGATCTGCCAAAAGATACTATATTGATAGATAGTACCGATGCAATCAAACTTGGTCTTTTTGACAAAGAAAACAAGAAAACTTTCAAAATGCTATTCTCTGGAAAACCCGCAAGAGCAGGATTCTATTCACTTATTTTTCCCGGAGGTGGTCAAATTTATAACAAAAAATACTGGAAAGTACCTTTAGCTTGGGCTTTAGTAGGAACAGTAGGTTATTTTTCAGTAAAATCTCAAATCAAATATCACAGAATAGATTTCGCTTACAAATGCATGGTGAATGGTGGCGACTGCATATATACTTACCAAAATGAAGAGATATCTGATGTCAATTCACTCTACGATTATCGATACAAATACAGAGCATATAATGAAAGACAATGGGTACTATTTTCATTTGTTTATCTTATTCAGGTCATTGAAGCCTATGTTGACAGACATCTGATAGACTTTGATCTTGATAAAAATTTATCTTTTCAACCAATCATAACTCCTCAAGGGACACTATTGAGTATGTCATTTAATTTAAACTATTCAAAAAATAAATCTGATTTTAATTATAAGTTTTAACTTATTTCAAATTCATCAAATCAAATAAGTTTTAATATTTTATACTATTTATCATTTTTTTGATATATTTACTGAAAATTAATTTTGACAATCTCTAACATTTTCAAAAGAAAAACTTCAAAATTCATTCTTTTGCTTGTTTTTAGTATTTCTCTAATGATCAATTCATTTGGGAACACATTAACATCAGCAAAGATTGAACCACCTTCCAGAATGGAAATCCCATTTGAATATTACAATGGATTGATAAAGATAAATGTAAAAATAAATGGAGTAAAGTTAAAATTCATTTATGACACAGGAGCAGAACATACCATTTTGACCAATAATGAAATCGCTGGCATTTTAAACCTAAAGATAACAAGAGAACTTGATATAAAAGGAGCTGATTTAAAAAACAACATCAAAGCATATATCACGCAACCTATTGTAATAGAATTATTTAAAACAAATACCTCAAAACACAAATTGAATTTCAGTGATGATAAAAACGAACAAAGTCAATATGAAGTAAGAGAGAACAAAATTTCATTTTCCAAGCAAACTCAAATTCTGATACTCGATAGTAATATTTTTTCAGATGATCTAATGACTTCTGATATTTCAGGAATTATAGGAGCTTCATTTTTCGACAATGTTTTAGTAGAAATAGATTACAAAAAAGCAAAAATAATATTGTATCTTAATGATAAAAAAGTGAATTTCAAAGGTTTTGAAAAAATAGATTCTTATTTTGCAGGCAACAAACCTCATATCATCACAGATGTTAAGATAAATGAAGGAGATACCAGCTCCAAAGCCAATTTACTCTTAGATACCGGCTGTTCGATACCAATATTGTTATTAGAAAAAACAGATGAAACATTTAAAAGACCTGAAAATTCAAAACAAGGACAACTTGGAATAGGATTAGGAGGGGAGATATCAGGTTGGATAGGATTGACAAATACAATACGTTTTAATGATTTTGAATTCAAAAATATGATAACAAAATTTCATAGCCCTGATACCAACCTGATATGTTTAGATAACACTATTAGAGATGGTCTGATAGGAAATGAAATGATGAAAAACTTCACAGTATTAATAGATTATCGCAAAAAAGAACTTTATTTCAAACCCAACAAAAACTACAATAAAAAGACAAAAAACGACAGAAGCGGACTCACAATATTTGCCACAGGTACTGATTTAAATGAATACTATGTCAAAAGTGTAATTAAAGACTCCCCTGCATCCGAAGCAGAAATACTTTCAGGAGATAAAATAATAAAAATTGGAAATTTATCGTCAAAATTCTGGACTTTAGAAAGAATCACAAAAACTCTTAAGAAAAAAGAGGGTAAAAAAATAAAAATGGTAATATTGCGCCAAGACAAAAAAATAAAAAAAGAATTTCACTTAAGAGAAATGTTCTAACCTCTACTTAGTGCTAAGCACTTTCCCCACCAATCTCAATCCATCCAATGTGAGATTTTTTTCTATATAATCAAATTCACCTACATGAGGATAAATTATCGAAGACAAACCTCCTGTAGCGATGGTTACCAATTCCATATCCAAATATGATTTTAGAACCTTTATCATATATTTCACCATTCCCACATAACCTATTAAAACACCATTTTGTATAGCTTCCGTAGTATTGGTTCCCAATGGATGAAGTGGAAATGCAATATCCACTACAGGTAATTGCGAAGTCTTAGACATTAGATTATCAATTGCTATTTTCACTCCTGGAGCAATATTTACTCCTAAAATCTGACCTTCAGAATCTACCACTGTAAATGTCAATGCAGTACCAAAATCTATTATCAGAACATTGGTCTGATATTTCACAAAAGCAGCAAGACTATTCGC
>JAWKLW010000017.1:0-73579 GCA_041392555.1 Saprospiraceae bacterium
TTACAGATATATTTTGAGGCATTGGGCAAATAATAGGTTCAAAATCAATTTCGAAAAATTTAAGTTTGCCTACATTGAAATCGATTTGATCTATGACTTCAAGTTCCCAAGTACCTACTGGAGATGTACTGTCATAAAGCATTGTTATTGGTTCGAATGGAATAAAATTGCCTATATAATTATCAACTTCTTCACTTAGGTTTTGGCATGCTTCATCAGAAAGGTTCATGGATTCATTACATAGAGTATCAGTAGAGTTGCCTATCGAATTGTTTTGTAATTGGTTTGTTTGGAATAGCTGGATTTTTTTCCCTGAAGGACTTGTGAGATTGATTATTAAATCATGAGGCCAGCTATGGTCGATAATGATTTTTATGTTCTGAATGAAGACATTTATTCCTAATTTACTTTCCGGAAATTCATAGTTATTGATATAAAAATATGTTTTCCCTGGTCCACTGTATTCATTTCCATCCTTTAGAGTGAAATTTAAATTACAATCTGTGGGATTGTTAAAGTTTGTGATGAAACTGTATTCATTAGACCAATTTGACTCTTCATCACTACATATTGATTTTAATTTATAATAATATTGCGTTCCTGATTCCAATCCTATAATCTTGATTTCATTAGTGTAAATGCTATCGATTGTTGTTGTGGAACTATAATTTTCATTTATTTTGCGCCATTCTATTTTATAGTGATCAGCATTGGAATTCAATGCCCATTTAATAATAATATAATTATCGGAAATTTCTTTTTTCCCTATGTTGGAAGGGTAATTACATCCCTGACTAAAGGTGTAATTAATATTGATAAAACTTATAAATAAAATTAATATATATAAATATGGTTTGAATTTTCTTGTCATAACTTATTATTATAAATACGAAAATATAAAAAAAATATAATTATATATATAGATACATTAAAATATAAAAATGATGCAGTGGATATATTTATTTTAGGATTTTGATAAATGCTTATTATCAGTAAATTATAGATGTGAATATGAATCAATAAGTTTAGAAATTTTATTCAGGAATAAATATATCTAAAGTGGAGGTGTTGATTTAATAATGAAAAAGTAAAAATGAGAGAATTTTAATTTGATTGATTTCTTATTGGTTATAGAAAAAAGACTGATAATATAAAAATCATCAGTCTTTTTTTAAAATTAAGAGTTAAAACTCAAAAATAGATTTATCATAATCTTTATTTATCTGAGCTTCTTTTAGTTTCAATTCCATAGGAATAGGCATAGCACCTGTTATTACGATATTTTCAGGAATCTTTACTCCATCAAAAGATTTATAATCGGAAAATGAAGTAGTGATGGTTTGTGTTTTATCTCCATTTACAAAAATATTTTCATTTTTGTCTAAAAGATAAGTTTCTGAATCAAAATAATAAATTGATGTGTTTTCAGAAGATTTATCAATTACAGTAAAGTATTTTTTACCATCAATGACATCTGAAGAAACAGTATTAATTCCTTTTGAGATTAAACTCAGTACTGGGAATAGAGCTTCTTTTTTAGCTTCTGTTATTTCTTCTTCGCCAAAATCTTTTTTATTTCCACCTGCTGCTTGAAATCCTTTTTCGCCATTGAAAACACTTTCCTGCATAGTTTGTCCCATCATGGTTACTTTATTGGCACTTTTTCCATCTTTGGTTTTTAATTCCCAAGTGTTTATTTTCATGCCTTGAATCTCAGCTTCATATGTGGTTTCTATACTATTTATGCTTTCAATTTTTGATTTGCCACCAATGGCTTCAATGTTTTTTGAAAATAGTTCATCAGCATTTATTGCTTTAGTTTCTGTTTCGTTTTCGATTTTATTTCCATAAGGGTCGTAATATGTAACAGTTCCGAATTTTTCTAATTTAGGAGCTATGGATTTATCTCCAACTATGATAAGATTAGCTGCATCAGGATGTAAAAATCTTTGTGCTGCTTTCATAATGTCATCACTATTAAGATTCTGTAATTCTTTGAGGTAATCTTTGTAAAATGTTTTTGGTAGATTGTCTTTTTCTATTTTAAGAGCAAAATCCGCAAGTGTTTGTGGTTTTTCCAGAGCCATGCTAAAATTGCCAATCATTACGTTTTTCACCAAATCCAACTCCTCTTGAGGTATTGGTTCAGTTTTTAATTTTTCAATCTCATACATTATCTGATATACAGCACTGTCAGTGACTTCATTTCTGACACTACAACTGGTATTGAATTCGCCTATGTTCTCATCATCATTGAGGGAACTTCTTATTCCATAAGTATAAGCATGATCTTCTCGAAGATTTTGATTGAGTCTGCTTCTAAAATATCCTCCCAATACTGTATTTAAGACCCTGGCTTTTATATAATCCGGATCATTAGGTTTGAAATCGACAGGATAAGTAACAGTCACGACAGATTGTACTGCACCTCTTTTGGGGATAAAAGAAACGTTAGTTGTTTTAGGTATATTTACTTTAGGGAAATCTTCTGAAATGAAATTATTGCTATTCCAGGATCCAAAGTATTTTTTCGCCAATTCTTTAGCTTTGTTTTCGGTAATATCTCCTACAAAAACCAAATATGAATTAGCAGGGTTGAAATAATAATTATAAGACTCTTTAATATCATTGATTCCTGTATTATTAGTGGTTTCTTCAGTTATGATTTCACCATAAGGATTATTCAAACCATAGTTTATAAAATCTACAGCATTTTGAGATAGAGAATTTGGATTGTCTTTTTCAGATGCTAATGAAGAAAGGGTCTGAGCTTTTATTTTATCAAATTCGCTTTCAGGAAAAGTAGGATTTAATACAGCATCAGATGCTAATTCCATCAATTTATCAGCATGTTTGGATAAACCTGAAATAAAAAATCCTTTCTTATTTGGATAGAAATCGGCTCCAAGAAAGTCTATCTCCTCATCCAATGTTTGCTTATCTCTGTTTTTACTGCCTTTGTTGAGCATTTGTCCCATTAATTCACTGCTACCTGAGTGGCTTCCTTCTAACTCCGGCTCCCTGTCGAGATATAATCTCATATTTACTTTAGGAATTTTATTATTCTCTACTACAATGATCTTCATACCATTAGGTAAAGTGCTGATTTTAGTTTCTCCAAATTTAATTTCAGGTGCAGTTTTTGGAGATGGTGCTATAGATCTGAAATCAAAAGTTTCTGTTGTTGTTTCATTCTTTATGGTTTCTTTAGTGACTTTAGGGGAACACTGAAAGAACAATAAACCGGATAAAACAATAAATAATATTTTTTTCATTTTATTAATATTTTATTCAATTGTTATCAATTAACTTCTTTTTTTGGTAAATAATAGAGTACTACTCTGTTGTTTTTATTGAAATATTTCTTTGCAACATTACTAATGTCTTCTTTAGATACATCCATAAATCTTTGTAACTCTGTATTAATTAAGTTAGCATCACCATAAAACATTTTGTAATCGGCTAAATTTTCTGCTACTTGAATATTTGTAGTATTATTACTAATGTATTGTGATTCTACCATATTTCTAAGCTTTTGATATTCATTGTCATCGATAGTGTTGTTTTTTATCTCATCGATTTCCTGATCAATAGAGTTTTCAATGTCTTTAAGGTCAATACCCATATTTGCCATTGCGAATACAAGGTGTATTCCTGGATCTTCAAGAGGATATGGGAAACTGCCAACATATAGTGCTGATTGATCTTTGTCCACAAGTCTTTTGTTTAATCTGGAGCTATTACCTCCTGATAATAACTGAGAGAGCATGTAAGCAGCATAATAATCTTTGGTACCTATGGCTGGGATTCTATATGCTTCAATCAATGCAGGTAATTGGATATTGTCATATACTGTATCTCTAACTTCGTGGGTTAGTGGTGGTTCGGAAGGATAATTTCTTGTTAAATCATAAGTTCCTTTAGGTATTGTACTAAAGTATTTTTCGATAAAAGCTTTAGTCTCACTTAGATTTATATCTCCTGAAATTGAAAGTATGGCGTTGTTAGGAACATAGAATTTTTTATAAAAATCTTTGAAATCATCATAAGAAGCTGCGTTTAGGTCTTCCATGGAACCAATCACAGGCCATCTGTAAGGATGAACTTTGTAAGCTCTTTCAAAAGTTTCTTTCATGAATCCTCCATAAGGTTGATTGTCGATTCTTTGGCGTTTTTCTTCTTTTACGACCTCTCTTTGTGTTTCAATTCCTATGGAATCAACATTGGCATGAAGCATTCTTTCAGATTCTAACCACAATGCTAATTCCAGATTATTGGAAGGTAGAACTTCGTAATAAAATGTCCTGTCCTGGTTGGTATTTGCATTGTTCATTCCACCTACATTCTGCAGGTATTTGTCGAATTCTCCTCTCTTGATATATTTGCTTCCTTCAAACATAAGATGTTCGAAAAAATGTGCAAAACCGGTTTTATCAGGATTTTCATTTTTTGAGCCTACATGGTACATTACAGATACTGCAACTAATGGAACTGAATGGTCTTCGTGTAATAAAACCGTCAATCCATTGTCCAACTGATACTCTTGAAATGTTATTTTTTCAGATTGCGCAAAGGCACTTGAAACTATAAAAATCAAAAATAAATTAATCAATGTTTTTTTCATAAAGATTTAGTTATGTATTAAAAAAAATATTTTATTCTACCTTCTTATTGCTTCTACTGGATTTAACTTTGAAGCTCGTAACGCAGGAAGGATACCTGCTATTATACCTACTCCGATGCTCCAGATTACTCCATAAATTATGTTTCCTGTTGATAAGAACATTTTAAAATCTACAAAGTTGTTAATTAACATTGTGGTAATTCCTACTAGAGCAATTCCAACTATACCTCCTATAAGACTCAGGATAATGGCTTCAATTAAAAATTCCAATAAAATCACTAACCTCCTTGCTCCAAGTGCCTTCTTGATTCCTATTATATTTGTCCTTTCTTTTACTGATACAAACATTATATTTGCTATGCTTACCATCCCTACAATCAATGCAAAAATACCAATAAAAAACCCTGCAATATTAATTGTGCCGAAAATACTATCAAGAATTTTCATAAATAATGAAGACTCATTTATGGCAAAATTATTATCCTCTATTGGTTTTATTCTGCGTTCTTTTCTTAGTGCTACGATAATTTCATCAAGCATTTTATCAAAATCATTGTCATCAATACTCTGAACGGCAAGCATTCTACCTGTTCTGCTTGCATCTTTGACATCCAGAAATTTTCTTGCAATATTGTAATTTAGCATAACTGCATTATCGAATGGCATAACATTAATGATATTATCACCTTCTTGTTCCAATACTCCAATTACCTGAAATTTTTGTCCATAGAAACCTATTGTTTTCCCTATTGGATTGATATTTGGGAATAATTGATCTGCGATGTTGTAGCCAAGAATAATTTTGTTTACCCCCTGATTATATTCCTGAAAAGTAAAATATCTTCCCTTATCTAAAGAAAGTTTCATCATTTCCCCAAATTCATAATGTTGGGGCTAAAACATAGCCCATCTACACTATTTGATTTGTATTTTAGTGTTTTTCCTGCTGCGAATACTGTGAAGGCACTATTTTGCTGATTTTACATGTTTTTTTATAGCATTATAATCATCAATAGTGATATCAGGTCTTCGTAAATATTTCCAGTAGTTTTCTCGCGGATCTTCATTCCAAGTGCTTGTTTGTCAATATAAACTATATCAGTGCCAAGTTTTGAAAAGCTACTTTTGATGTTGTATTCGAGAGAATCTAGAGCAGCGGTATTTTACAATGACGATACTAAAAATACCTATAGTAATACCTAAAAGCGACAATATAGTTCTGAGCTTATTTGTGGTAAGTTGGTTAAATGCCTTGCAGAGCACTTTCATAAATGATTTTTAAGTATAATTTCATATATGTTTACGAGAATTTATCCTCAATATTTTATAACAATAGTTTAAATTAATTAATGATAATATCATGTTAATCTAATAAAAAAGAATATTCAATTATTTATTTATTTTTAAATTGAGAACCAAATTATGGATTTTTTAGTTTAGTAGAAAGAAGTTTAGATAAATGGCTTTAAAAAATCTGCAAAATATTAATATTATCAATAATCATTATTAAAAAATGATAGAAATGCTAATTTTGCAGAAATTTTGAAAAAAGGGTAAAAAAATTAAATTTTTTTAAAAGATTACAGTTTAAATTTAAGAATTTAATACTAATAAATATAAATTTTATAATAAATGAAATCAAAACTTTCTAAGTACAATTTTACTTTGCCACCTGAATTGATTGCTCAATATCCAGCGGATGAAAGAGATGAATCAAGGTTGATGGTAGTACATAAAGATAGTAGTAAATTGAACATAAACTATTTAAAGATATAGTTGATTATGTTGGTGACGGAGATGTCTTTACGATTAATAACACAAAAGTTTTTCCTGCCAGATTATATGGTAATAAAGAGAAAACCGTAAGGCAAAATTAAAGTATTCCTTTTAAGAGAATTGAATTCAAAATTGAGGCTTTGGGATGTGTTGGTTGATCCAGCGAGAAAAATCAGAGTAGGAAATAAATTATATTTTGAAAAAGTAGGAGAAAGTGAAGAATTGGTAGCAGAGGTATTGGATAATACTACTTCCAGAGGAAGGACTATCAGATTCCTATATGATGGCACCGATGAAGAATTTCATGCAGCAATTAGAAGGATGGGACATACCCCATTACCTAAATATATCGGCAGAACTGAGGAAATGATGGATAAGGAAAGGTATCAGACTATTTTTGCTAAAAATGATGGTGCTGTAGCTGCTCCTACTGCCGGACTACATTTTACTAAAAATCTGATGAAAAGATTGGAGTTGGAAGGTGTTAGTTTTGCTGAACTTACTTTGCATATCGGCATAGGAACATTTAGGTCAATAGAGGTTGAAGACTTATCAAAGCATAAAATGGATGCCGAATATTTTTCTATAGCACAAAATGCTGCTGATACAATAAATAATGCTAAGGCAAATGGCAAAAAAGTATTTGCTGTTGGAACTACAAGTACCAGAGCGTTGGAATCTTCAATCACTGCCTCAGGCACTTTAAGAGCATCAGAAGGATGGACAAATCTATTTATTTACCCTCCTTATGATTTTCAAATGACAGATGCTATGATTACGAATTTTCACTTGCCAAAGTCCAGTTTGATTATAATGATCAGTGCATTTGCAGATACTGATTTGATAATGGATGCATACAATATTGCAGTAAAAGAAAAATACAGATTTTTCTCTTATGGTGATGCTATGTTAATAATTTAATTATTTTTTGCTTTTAATAAACTTTTTTTTAGTTTTTAGCATTATTAAATATATTTTGATTGAATGAAAATATTTTTTAAAAAATTAAACAAGTTGATATGTATTGGACATTAGAAATGGCACACCATTTGGAAGACGCTCCATTCCCAGCTACAAGGGATGAACTTTTGGATTATGCTATTCGTTCAGGATTGCCTATTGAGGTGATTGAAAACTTACAAGAAATGGAAGATGAAGAGGAAATCTATGAAACTATCGAAGATATCTGGCCAGATTATCCTAGAAAAGATGATTTCTTATTCAATGAAGATGAATATTAATAACCGATTCTTAAAGTTTTAAAAAAAAGTCTTGTATTTTTAAATATATCTATACAAGACTTTTTTATTTTATAATGAAAGAAAAACAAAAAAAATACAGAATAGCAGTTGATGGTGTCTCAGGGTCTGGTAAATCTACTTTATCCAAGGATGTTGCTAAATCATTGAATTATCTTTATATTGATACCGGTGCTATGTACCGTGCTATTACATATAAATTATTGAAAAGTAATGTTGATTTATCTGATAGTTTTGCAATAAAAAAAATACTGGACACAACCCAGATAGAATTTGAAATTGTAGATGGTCGCAATAATATTATTTTAGATGGAGTAAATATAGAAGATAAAATAAGGTTATTGGATGTATCTTCTCATGTAAGCGAGGTGGCTGCCATTTTATCTGTAAGAAAATATCTTGTTTTATTACAAAAGGAATACAGTAAAGTAGATGGAATAGTTATGGATGGAAGAGATATTGGAACAGTTGTGATGCCAGATGCGGATTTTAAGTTTTTTATTACTGCAGATATAAATATCAGGGCTAAAAGAAGATATGAAGAACTGCTTAAATCTAATAGTGAAATTAAATTTGACGATGTTTTGAATAATCTTACTAATAGAGATAATATAGATTCCAATAGAGAAAACAGTCCTCTTACAGTAGCATCGGATGCCATTGTGATAGATACAAGTAAACTTTCAATGGAAAACCAATTGAAAGTTTTACTTAGTTATATTAAATGATAGAAATTTAAAGAACAGATATCACTACCAGTCCATATCTTCTTCATTATTAGATTTTACAGATGAAAAGTCATCATTGTTTTCTTCTGCTCTTTTCCTTTCCCATTCTTCTTGTCTTCTGTCATATTCTTCGAAGTCAAAATCAGGCATTAATTCTGTTTTTACGTAATCAACAAATTCATTTAAAGTTTTAACAAACCTGTTGAAGTCTTCTTTATACAAAAATAATTTATGTCGATCATATCCGTCTCCCATAAATCTTCTGGTACTTTCAGTCAAAGTAATAAAATAATCTCCGCCTTTTGTTTCTCTAACATCAAAAAAATAAGTTCTTCTTTTTCCTGCCCTTAATTTTGTAGTATGAACAGGATCCGTTGTTGTTCTTTCTCCTTTTTCCACAGTAAATAGTTTTAGATTAATTAATTGTTATTACAAACGTAATATTAAATATTGTAATATCATAACTTATTGTATTAAAAATAAGTAAAATTAACTTACTTGTATAGATTTGTTTTCTGATTTTGTACTAAATAAATTTAATAAATCTGATATTTTTTCTTTTAAATCTTTACGTTCTACAATGAAATCAAGAAATCCGTGCTCGAGTAAAAATTCTGCTGTTTGAAAACCTTCCGGCAAATCACTTTTGATGGTTTCTTTGATGATTTTGATCCAGCAAAACCTATCAAAGATTTAGGTTCTGCAAAATTTACATCTCCAAGCATTGCAAATGAGGCAGTTACACCTCCGGTTGTAGGATTAGTGAGCATAGAGAAATAAGGGATTCCAGCATTTGACAATTGGGCTAATTGTACAGAGGTTTTAGCCATTTGCATGAGTGAAAAAGATGATTCCATCATTCTGGCGCCACCGGATTTTGAAATTATCATCAATGGAGTATTGTTTTCAATACAATAATCAACTGCTCTGCTTATTTTTTCCCCTACTACGGAGCCCATACTACCTCCAATATATTCAAAATCCATAGCTGCTATAACCAAATTTTTACTTTTGACTTTTCCGGCTGCAACTTCTGAGGCTTCTCTGCCTGGTTTTTCTTTTTCAGCCTTTTCAAGCCTGTCTTTATAAGATTTTAAATCTGTAAAATTTAAGAAATCTATAGATTTGATATTTGAAAACAATACATTGTACTTACCATCAAAGATTATATTGAAATATTGATAAGGACCAATTCTAACATGATCATTACATTTAGGACATACATAGAGATTTTCTGACATCTCTTTGTTTGTAGTAGTATGTCCACATTGTTTGCACTTAAACCACAATCCACTTGGAGTGTCTTTTTTGCCTTTAGTATTTGTCTGAACTCCTTTTGTTAATCTTTTAAACCAACCCATATATTTATATTGAAATTTGTTTTTTTTATTCAAATTCCATAGGATTACGACGCAAATATATGGATAATGTTAAAATTTTATTTATAAATTGCAACAATAAATATTTGAAAATTTATGTTATTTGTTATTAAATTGACATTTTTCTTTTTGAATATCATAGGTATATAACAAATTTTGATTTAAATAATGGGAAAAATAAAATATAAATTTCGGACTGCTTTTTATCATTATCATTACTTTTTTTGTGAATATTTCTTTCACAGGAAAGCCATCGGTAAAATTAGCTTTGATGAAATATAATGGAGGAGGAGATTGGTATGCTAATCCCACAGCATTAAGAAATCTGAGCCGGTTTTGTAATGCAAATATTGGTACAGATCTCGATGATAATTATGAAACTGTGGAGGTGGGCTCACCTGAGATATTTGACTATCCTTATATTCATATTACAGGACATGGAAATATCATTTTTTCTGAAAGTGAATCAGAAAATCTCAGGACTTATCTGGAAGCTGGTGGATTTTTGCATATTTCTGATAATTACGGTATAGATCCATATATTCGTAAAGCAATGAAAGATGTATTTCCTGACAAGGATTTTATTGAAATCCCATGGAATCACCCAATTTATCATCAAAAATATAATTTTGATTCAGGATTGCCAAAAATCCATGAACATGATAATAAGCCTGCTCAAGGTTTTGGGATATTTATCAAGGACAGATTGGTTTGTTTCTATGATTATGAATGTGATTTAAGTGATGGATGGGAGGATCCTGAAGTTCATAAAGATCCTGAAAATATTAGAAGAAAAGCACTGCAAATGGGGGCTAATATAGTTCAATTTGCTTTTGCTCAATAGTTTAGCTAATTTTTTTTTAAATACCTTTTTTATTCTTACAATACCATACATGTTAAATATATTTATTTATCATTGTATATTCATAGTTTTTCTAATAATTTAAAATTAAAATAAGTAATAAATTGTTTGCTTTAATTTTTTTAATTTTTAATTTTGCTTTTTTAAAATTATTAACTTTAAAAACTAGACTAGTGAAAAAAATTACAATTACACTATTTTTGGCTTTTGCTTTTATATTTACTGCAAGTGCTCAGAATTATAATTCTGTTGTAGGAGTAAGATTGGGAGTTCCATTATCAGCTTCTTACAAAAAATTTATTAATGAAAAATCTGCTTTTGAACTTGTTGCAGGTTTCCCAAAAGCTATACTTATTATTCTTGGTTGAATGTTGGTGCTTATTATCAAGTACACAATGCTATTGATGCTGTTGATAATTTAAGTTGGTATTATGGAGGTGGAGTAAATGCATATTTCTGGAATTACAAATCTACTTTCATAGGAGATAGTAGTTTTCTCATTAGGAATTGGTATTTCAGGTGTAATAGGTCTTGATTATTCATTTGATGAAATTCCTTTTGAACTTAAGTGTTGATTGATTCTACATTCTTTGTTACTGGTTATTACTCAGGTTTTGGCGGAGGTTATGGTGTCTTAGCTGCAAGATATATTTTAGGAAAATAATATTTCAAAATATAATTATAAAAAAGGCTGTTTTATTTGAAACAGCCTTTTTTTATTTATTGGTTTATATATTTACAATAACACTTGTTTGCCTTTTTTTAATTGGTTTTAAGTTCAAGTACTGCTTCGATTCCCAAATTAAATGCAGTAGAATTTATTTCTAATATCCTCTCACCTTTAGGAGCAAAAAGTTGGTTCAATCCTTCCAAAATAATTTCTGCATTAACAAGTTAAGATCATGCAGTTGCAGCTCCAAGAAGCACCATATTGGCGGATTTTTTATTTCTGCTTTCTATGGCAAGTTTATCTGCATTAATTAGAATACTTCCGGGTATTTTTTTTATTTCATCCAGAACTTTTTCTATATCGGGAAAGATTTTTTTGTCATAAGGTTCCGTATTAGATATTATTATACCTCCTTTATTAAGATATGGTAATTGTTTTAGTACTTCGAGAGGTTCTACGGAAATGATGGCATTTGCACCTGAATTAGGGATTAGCGAAGATTGAATTTCCTTGTCAGATATTCTAATATGAGATACTATAGCGCCTCCTCTTTGGCTCATTCCATGGACTTCGGATTGCTTTACAAATAAACCGTGTTTGATAGCCCCAAGAGCCATAACTCCTGCTATTGAAAGTATTCCCACCTACCTACTCCTGCCAATATTACATTGTCTTGCATGTTGATAATTTACATTTTTTTATAAAATTTCACACATTCTCTCTGTGCGATTATTACTGATACTCCTTTGTAATTTATTTCGTTTCTGATAATCTCCACATTGTCTTTCATGAATTTTTTCAATGGTACAATGACTTTGAGGTGTTCTTCTTCAACACCAATACCTCTGCATATTTCAGCAATTCTTCCAGTAGCTGCTGTTTCTTGTCCACCAGTCATAGCTGTTGTATAATTGTCAGAAATAAGAACTGTGATTGGGGAGTTGTCATTGACTGCATCCAGCAATCCGGTCATGCCAGAGTGAGTGAATGTAGAGTCTCCAATCACTGCTATCGCAGGAAATAGACCTGCATCTGCAGCGCCTTTAGCCATAGTGATAGATGCTCCCATATCTATACATGTGTCAATAGCTTCATACGGAGGCAAAGCTCCTAAAGTATAACAGCCAATGTCTGCAAAAACTTTACTTCCTATTATACTTCTTGTGATTTCATTGAGTTCATCATATAGGTCTCTGTGTCCGCATCCTGTACACATAGCAGGCATCCTGTTGATTTCTATATCTGATTTGAAACTTATTTCATCAGGTTTGTCACCTAAAGCGAGTTTTACATAGTCAGAATTAAGTTCTCCTGTTCTTGGAAGATGCCCTGTCAATTTACCGATTATTTTGATGCTATCAGGATTGATATTGTCTTTGATGAATTCTTCAATTACAGGATATCCTTCTTCTATTACAAGGATTTGGTCGCATTCATCGTAGAGTTTTTTGATTTTGCTAATTGGTAGAGGATATTGACTTATTTTTAATGTAGGATATTCAATTTCTGAATCGCTAAAATTATCCATAAGATAAGTGTATCCTATTCCTGAAGCAATGATACCCAATTTTTTATTTTTACCCTCTTTAAATTTATTGATATTATCGTTTTCTGATATTTCTATTAATTTGTCCTGAATAGCTATGAGGTTTTGATACATACCTTTTGCATTCGAAGGCATCAATATGAATCTGTTTGAATTTTCAGGAGTTTTCAATTCATTTTGAGCTGATTTATCTGCAGGTAATACTGTAGATCTTGAATGTGCCAACCTTGTAGTCAATCTCATTAAAACCGGAAGTTGTACCTTTTCGGATAAATTGAAAGCATAGGACATCAGATTATATGCTTCTTGAGGAGTACTTGGCTCAAGAATAGGAACCATGGCAAATTTCCCATATACTCTGGAATCTTGCTCATTTTGTGAAGAGTGCATCGAAGGATCATCAGCCACAGTGACTACCAAACCTCCATTTATTCCACTAATAGCAGAATTTATAAAAGCATCGGCAGCAACATTTAGACCAACATGTTTCATCGTTACCATACTTCTCTTTCCTGCAAATGACATTCCTAATGCAGTCTCCATTGCAGTTTTTTCATTTACTGTCCAAGTAGCTATGACTTGTTTGTCTCGAGCCTCTTTGGTTCTTTGAGCATAAGTTATGATTTCAGTAGATGGAGTTCCCGGATATCCGTATAATCCTGATACTCCAGCATCAATAGCTCCTTGTGCTACTGCTTCATCTCCTAGAAGCAATTTTATTTGTGGGTTGTAAAACATAATTTTATATTTATTTCGTAAAATTAAAAAATAATTTTTGAAAAAAAAATCTTGACTTTATGTTTTTGAATTTGAGTTAATGTTTATAAACGTTCCAAATATAATTTCATTAAATCCAAAATAGTCAGATAAAATTTTAAATTATGTTTATTAACTTGTTTTTATTTTGAATTTATTTAATATAATATGCTAATAACAATGCATAATATGGTAAAGTGTAAATGAAACTGTCGAATCTGTCAAGAAATCCACCATGTCCTGGCAGAAGATTTCCTGAATCCTTGATATTATAATTTCTTTTTAGTTTTGATTCCACAAGGTCGCCGTATGTGCCTGCTACTGATACTATTATTGCTGTGATGATGAAAAAATATATGTCAAAAATATTAAAAATAAAATATAAAATAATTGCTGTAACCAAAGTCATGACAGCACCACCAATAAGTCCTTCAATAGTTTTTTTGGGGGAAACTGAAGGCATAAGTTTCCTCTTTCCAAATAGATTGCCGGCAAAATAGGCAAAACTATCATTAGCCCAAATCAATAATATCAATATGAAAATCAATTTGTGTAATATGAAATCTTCAGGTCTTATTACATATAAAATCAATCTAATTGGAATTCCAATGTACAATATCCCTTCACCTAAAATGGAAATGTTATTTGAATCTTCATTTTTGAAATTGAAATATAAGTCCAGTACTTTTATGATCGAATAAATTATAACTAATATCAATAATAATATAAACCATTTATCATTTAAAACACTAAACCATATTTGAAATAATCCGGGGAAAACTCCTGTTAGTATAGCTGCTATTATTATGTAGGTTTGATTGCTGTTGAATAATCCTTTGATTTTATAAAATTCTAAACTTGTCAGAAAACCTGTAAGTAGCAAGAAAATGCTCAATGTGATATAATTGATATTTAATAGCGCTATTACTATTATTCCAAAAAAAATAGCGGTAATTATTCTTGTATTTAGAGTATTGAATTTATTCATCATATTCATTTTTATCAGAAATAACTTGTTCCGATTGTTTTAATCTAATCATCAGACTTCTAAGCATAAATATGGCAATCATCGATAAAATCAGGATAAGTGTGGGTATTTGTTGTATGCTGTTATTGGATATTTCATCAATTTTATCCTGCATTAAATATGCACTTACTACCAACATAGAATTGTTTATAAAATGTACTAATATGGGGACTAAAATACTTTTTGACCAAAAATATAAATATCCAAGCATTAGTCCAAGGAAAAATCGTGGTAGAAATCCATCGAATTGCATATGAAAAGCACTGAACAATATGGCTGATATAACAATTGCTATATCGGGATTTTTCATGCTTTTTATAAGTTCATTTTGTATTCCTGCTCTGAAATATAATTCCTCTCCAATAGCTGGTAATAATCCTATCAGTAGTATTCTTACTATTAAAATCAAAGGAGAATCTATTGTCAAAATCATTTTTGTTATCTGACCTGCCATTTTTGATTCTGATTGCATCCATTCCGCAATTTGCAATTTACTATTGATGCCGGCACTAAACTCTATAAGGGGATATGCCATAAATAAAAATAGGATGGATAAAACAAAAAAAATGGACTGTTTAGGTGGATTTATTTTTATCCAGTTTGCTATATTGCTTCTATGAAAAAATATCAAGAAAAGTAATGCCGGTAATAAAATCGTTGTGGATTGTGATAATAATATATAGAGATCCACTCCTGTATTGGAGATTATGGAAAGCTCTGATTTTTCTGAATTAAGATTTTCAATTGAGAATCCATTCAGAATTATGGAAATTGATACACCAAGTATTATGGATAAAATAAAAAGTGTTAATATTCTTAATATTGATTTCAAATTGATTATTTTTGAGCAAAATTAGTTTTTTAATCGATAAATGAGCTAAAATAAAACAATTAAAATGACAAAACTCAGTGTAAATATCAATAAGATAGCTTTGATCAGAAATGCCAGAGAAGGTAACCTGCCTGATATATTTCAGATTGCTCGTGATTTGGAAAGTTTTGGTGCTCAGGGTATTACTGTGCATCCAAGGCCTGATGAAAGACATATAAGGTTTAATGATATACCGATATTGAAGGAATTGATAACCACTGAATTTAATATTGAAGGTTTTCCCGGAGAGAGGTATATTGAAGCAGTATTGAAATATAAACCTCATCAGTGTACTTTGGTGCCGGATCCTCCTGAAGCTTTGACATCAGACAATGGTTGGGATACGGTGAAAAATATGGAATATCTTAAAGAGATAATATCTGAATTTAAAAATGCAGGTATCAGGGTATCCATTTTTTTGAATCCTGAGATTGACATGGTTTATGCTGCAAAAGAAACCGGCACTGACAGAATTGAATTTTATACCGGACCATATGCCTTGAATTATGGAGATGATAAAGTCAAAGCTATAAAAAAATATGTCGAAGCAGGTAATGTAGCTCATGAGATAGGATTGGGTATAAATGCAGGGCATGATCTTAACCTTAAAAATCTAAAGTTCTTTATAGAGAATCTTCCATATACCGATGAAGTGTCTATAGGTCATGCATTGGTAAGTGATGCACTGTATTATGGCTTGCACAATACGGTACAAATGTATAAGGCACTATTGGGTAATGATTGAGAAATTAAATTTTTAATGCAAATCAAGGATTGAAAATATAATGATCAAATTCCTTTATTTCTCCTATTTTTTGAAGAATGATAAAGGATTTTTTTTTCTTTCATCCTTTAGGAATTAGGCAAAAAAAGTGAGAAAATCCAAAAAATAGGTTCTAACTCTGATTCGTGTTTTCAAGTTAATAATGAAACTTATTTATATAAATGTGATTTATATATTCCTATTCTTCCCAAAAAATGAATAAAAGAAACTCTTAAAACGCCTAGTCCGTATTTAATACTTCTTTTTAGATTTATGGATGAGGCTTCTTTGAAATATTTTGTAGGGGTTGTGACTTCTGCTATTTCATATCCTTCAAATATTATCTGAGAGAGCATTTCATTATCGAATACAAAATCATCGGAGTTGCTTTCGAAATTAATACTTCTCAGTACCTCTCCGCTAAAAGCTCTATATCCGGTATGGAATTCTGATAATTTACTTCCTTGAAGGAGATTTTGAGTAAATGTGAGAAACCTGTTTGATATATATTTGTATAACGGCATTCCACCTTTCAGAGCTCCTTTTCCTAATATTCTGCTACCCAATACTACGTGGTACAAATCTTCTCCTATGATATTACACATGGAGGGAATTAATTTAGGTGTATATTGATAGTCAGGATGAAGCATAATAACGATATCTCCATCTTCTTCCAATGCTTTCTTATATAAGGATTTTTGGTTGGCACCATAGCCTTTATTTTTCTCATGTACTATTATGTGTTTTATTCCAAGTGATTTAGCTATATCTACAGTGTTGTCCTTGCTGGCATCATCGCAAAGTATTACTTCATCCACCAATGGGAAGGGAATTTCAGCAAAAGTCTTTTCTATAGTTTTTGACGCATTATAGGCAGGTAGTACTACTATTACTTTTTTGTTTTTGTACATATGAAAAATAGGTTTTTATTTTATTTCAAACTGTAAATTAACACATTTTTAAACTCTCCAATAGGATTTTTCGTATAATTTTTCAGATAATCTCTTTTTGAAATAATCGATGTGTCATTAATAATTAGGTATTTAGCACCCCAATTTAGATACTCTTTAAATGATTTTTATGCATCTTGCTGACTGTGTCCATAGTCTGTCCATCCTTTTTGATCCATAAGATAAAGTAATTGTGACCATTTAAGACATGAAAAAAATATATGGAATATCTTATCAATCCTATTATATCGAAAATGCTGTAATAGAATAGGAATTTATAAGTATTATTTCCTTTAAATTTGGCCTTTGTGCTTATCTCAATATGAAAATGCAAAAATATTATTTCTGAATAATGAAATTAAATAATTCATTTACCTTTGTGAAATTAATAGATTTTAAACTTTAATATTGATATTGACAAGACTACATATTATAAATTATAAAAATATTGAAAATATTGATATTGAACCTCATGCGCAGCTAAATGCATTTGTGGGAATGAATGGAATGGGTAAGACTAATTCGCTTGATGCAGTCCATTATTTGTGTCTTACTAAAAGTGCTTTTACAAGAATTGAAAGGAATAATGTTTTGTCTGGGCAGGATTATTTCAGGCTTCGAGGAAATTTTAAAAATGAAATGTTCTCAACAGAAATTGTAGCTAAATTAAGAATCCCAAATCAGAAAATAATAGAGCAAGACAAAGTAGAAATAGAAAAAATAAGTGAATTCATAGGGAAAATTCCGGTAGTCATTATTACTCCTGATAATAAATCTGAACTCATAGAAAGTAGTGTGGAAAGGCGAAATTTTATGAATAAGGCTCTTTCACAAACCGATAAAAAATACCTCGAAGCTCTGATGCAATACAACAGGATTCTCAATCAGAGAAATGCATATTTGAAAAATAATCATGCAGATAATGTTGATTCAATATTGATGGAGGCATATGATAAAAAAATAGCTCCACTGGCAAAGATAATATTTGAGAAAAGATTTGAATTTGTGACAAAAATAAATGTTTTGTTTGATGAAATTTATAAAAATATTGCATCTTCTAATGAAATATTTAAGATAGAATACGAAAGTCAATTGCAAGATGCAGATTATCGGGAACTAGTTAAATCAAATTTTAAAAAAGATATTTTACAAAAAAGAAGTAATATTGGAATTCATCGTGATGATCTGATTTTCAAAATGAATGGTAATCTCCTCAGACATTTTGGATCTCAAGGTCAGATAAAAACATTTTTCCTTGGTATAAAGCTCTCTGAGTATCTTTATCTTAAGGAGATAAAAGGAACTAAACCAATACTTATTCTTGATGATATTTTTGATAAATTGGATAAATCAAGGCTTCAGAAATTAATTTCCCTGCTGTCAAACGACTATTTTGGTCAGGTTTTTATTTCAGATACAGATAAGGAAAGGATAAATAAAATATTTTTAGCTTCCGGTTCAGATTATAAAATTTTTGAAATAGAAAATGGTTCTATATTTAATGAATATGGTAAATAGAAATAATAATAAAAACAAAAACGAAGAAAAGATTTCTGATACACTTTCCAAGTTTATAGCCAATGATAAAATAGGTTCAAAATTTCATCAGGCTGGTATAAATAAAATATGGAAAGATGTGATGGGGGATATGGTAGATATGTACACTACTTCGATTAAAGTGAATGGTGATAAACTTATTCTTAGTATCAGTTCAGGACCATTAAAACATGAATTGGCATACAATAAAGAAAATTTGATAAATAAAATAAACGAAAGAATAGGAAGTGAATTTATCAAAGATGTTATAATTAGATAGTTATATTGAATTTTTGTAAGTATTAGTTTTCTGTAATATTTAATAATTAGATTATTTTATTCTTATATTTTGAAAAATCATAAAATAAATATAATTTAGTAGCTGCGAAAGTTATTTGCTATTGATGGTGATAAAAAATACTAAAATATTGATCATTGGCGCAGGTCTGCTGCTTTAAGTTTGTCAGCTACATTGAAGATGGCAAATATTGAGCATTTAATTCTCGAAAAGTCAGGTAAAATAGGTGGGCAAATAGGGTTGATAAATAACTCATTGGATGACCTTATCGTAGGTAATATCGATAGCGGAAATGACTTGAATTTATTATTGAATGAATTTCAAAATGATAAGGAATTGCCAGTGGTATTAGGTTGTGAAGTGTTAGAAGTAGATACAAATAGAAACTTAGTCCATGTTAGTAGCAGCGGTGAAAGTGAGATGTATGAATATGAAAATTTAGTGATAGCCACCGGGTGCAGATTGAATACTGATGCGAGATTTATTGATTCACTATTTGCTGAGGATATATATTATAGAATAAGCGATAAATTATCTGATTTTCAAGATGGAAATATAATGATAATCGGTAGTGGAGATAATGCAGCTTTTGCAGCATTGAAATTGAAAAATATCGCTAAAAATATCATTATGGTAAGCAGATCCTCCGATTGGAAAATAAGAGAAGACCTGTTAGAAGAATTGAAAGTTATGGCAAATGTATCTATGATTACTAATAGTCAACTTTTGGAATTATCAGGAGAAAAAGAGCTCTCATCTTGTATTTTAAGTTACAATAATAATATAAAAACATTAAATATAGATAAGATTATTTTTAAAATCGGTTATGTTCCAAATACTGAATTCATAGGTGATTCAATCCGGAAAAATGAATTAAATCATATAATTGTAGATAAAAATTTCCAATCTTCTGTACCAAATGTTTTTGCCATTGGAGATATAGTAGCAGATTCTTACAAAAGGATTTCAATATCATTGGGACATGGAACTTTCCTTGCAAACTACATCATCAAGAATAAATTATAAATATCATTAATTCGATGAATTAGGTTTTAACTCTTTGTTTTAGTTGATTAATAAACTGTTTCGACAAAAAATTGCTTTATTTTTAAAGCGAATTAATGATTAAAATGTTAAATTCAATTAAAAAATATATTCATTTTTCAAATATTTATTACTTTTGTTAATAATTTATTACAGATATAAAATAATTAAATTTAAATATTATAAATGAAAGAAGTACGAGTGAGGTTTGCTCCAAGTCCAACAGGACCTTTACATATAGGAGGAGTCAGGACAGCATTATATAATTATCTTTTTGCAAAGCAAAATGATGGTAAGTTTTTATTGAGAATAGAAGATACTGATCAGCTAAGATATGTGGAAGGTGCTGAAGAATATATAAAAAAATCATTGAATTGGCTTGGCTTGATTCCTGATGAAGGACCTGATACAGGAGGGAATATGGACCCACACAGACAAAGTGATAGGAAAGATATTTATATAAAATATGCTGACAAACTGGTAGAATCGGGTCATGCATATTACGCCTTTGATACTCCCGAAGAACTCGATAAAATGAGGGAAGAAGGAGGTGAATCATCAGCAAAATATGACCACAGTACCAGAGAAAATATGAAAAATAGTTTGAGTCTATCAACTGAGAAAGTAGAACAGATGATAGCTGAAGGAATTCCTTATGTGGTCAGGATAAAAATACCTCAAAATGAAGTGATTACTTTCAATGATCTTGTACGTGGGGAAGTGAGTTTCAGTTCAAATGAACTCGACGATAAAGTGATATTGAAAACTGATGGAATGCCTACGTATCACCTTGCAAATATAGTGGATGATTATCTGATGAAAATAAGTCATGTTATAAGAGGGGAAGAATGGCTTTCGAGCACTGCACATCATGTATTGTTATATAGATTTATGGGTTGGGAAGATTCTATGCCGCAGTTTACTCATTTGCCATTGATACTTAAGCCTGTAGGTAAGGGTAAGTTAAGTAAGAGGGATGGTGCTAATTTTGGATTTCCAGTATTTCCTTTAGAATGGTATGATAAAAGTGAAGATGAGTTATTTTTAGGATTCAAAGAATTTGGATTTTTACCTGAAGCTACTTTGAATTTCTTAGCACTTTTGGGATGGAATCCGGGAACAGAACAGGAAATATTTTCAATGGACAATCTCATTGAAGCTTTTTCAATAGAAAAAATTGTGAAATCAGGGGCAAGATTCAATATTGAAAAAGCCAAATGGTTCAATCAACAATACATTCTCATTATGACTGATGATAAATTAGCTCAGGCATTGAAACCATTTGTTGAAACTGCAGGATATAATGTGGAAAGTGCTTTGCTTGTCAAACTTGCAGTAATTATGAAACCGAGGTTGGAATTGCTTACTGATTTTATTGAAAAAGCCAAGTTTTTCTTTGATGATAATCTGACTTATGATGAAAAGACAATAAGAAAAAAATGGAAAGAGGATAATATCACCAATGTTAATTCCCTTGTTGAGCTGTTAAAAAATACCGAAGATTTCAGTAAAGAAAATCTTAATACCATAATGCACGATTTTATTCAAAATAATAATTTGAGCTTTGGGAATATATTTCCATTGGTAAGAGTAGCATTAACAGGGACATTGAGTGGGCCAGATCTATTCGAAACTATGGAAATCTTAGGGAAAAATACAGTTTTGTCGCGTTTTGATGTAGCGTTTAGGTACTTTGACAGTATCTAATCAGCAATGTAAGTGTGTAATTTATATCTTTTTGTTTCTTGCTGTATAATAAAAACTTTTTAGCGATGATTGGTAAATCTATAAAATCTATTATTACAATATTACTGTTGTTATTATTTGTTAAACTTAATGCACAGTTCGAATTTTCATATACTGGTCCGGATACATTATTTCTCAATGAAGATTGTACAGCTATTTTGGATTGGGGGCATCCTCAAACTCCTTCTGTAATATCAACAGTCGGTAATGAGATTATCTCTTTTGATGTCAGCGATATAAGTGGTGGGTATTCTATTGGAGATTCATTGCATTTTCAGGAAGTTATTGATGTTACTTATCAAGTAATAGACAGTGAAAATAACTCTGATTTTTTTTCATTTACTATCTATGTTGTTGATACGACAAAACCCGTTGTAACTATTCTGCCTATCGATAAATCATATACATGTGAAACCAATGAAGACACAATAATATCAAATCTCAGTAAGTGGTATCACAATTTTGGTTATATGGTAGGACAAGATAACTGTGGAGAATTGGTTTATGGTGCTGATAAAACTTTTGAAGAAATAGAAACAGAATTTAATCAGTCGGTAAATTATAACTGCGGAAATACCAGATCCGTTACCGTAGCATTTAATATTTCTGACCAATATGGTAATTCCGATGGTGAAAATTACACAGCCAGGTTCTATACTTATGACAATAAAAAACCTAATCTGCCGACATCATATTCGCCAATACCATTGATTACCTCTTGCAATGAGAACAGCGATTCACTTCTGACCGAATGGCTTGATAATACTGCCGGGTACACTGCGACAGATAATTGTACTCCGGAAAATGAAATCACATGGTATTTTCTTTGGAACAGACAAGATGGAACACATGGAAGAGAAGATGTTGGAAATAAACCTTATGATTTGACTTTTTTGAAAAATTGTACTGATAGTATTAAAGTGTCATTTGTGGCAAAAGATGCCTGTGGTAATGAAAGAGCTGCATATTATACTTATGCTAAATCAATTGATGATTCAATACCTTATTTTTCAGAACTCCCACAGGATACTCTTATAAATTGTTCTTCGGATATTCCTCGTCCACAGATTTTTGCCTATGATGCATGTAAGGGTGATTTGTCGGTGACACTGACTGAAACAAATACCCAAAATTCTGATCCTGAGAATTGCCTCCACTATGATTATAGCATCACACAATCATGGAATGCTGATGATGGATGTGGACATCAAATATCTCATTCGAGGACTATTACAGTTGTGGATACAGTAGGTCCATCTTTTGATGTGCCTGAGGATATATTGGTGAATTGTACTGATATCGAAAATTTTGATATCACAGGTGAACCACAAAATCTATTGGATAATTGCTACAATACTCCAGAGCTGACTTATACTGATGAGGTAAATGGAGATGGATGTCATTATGGTATATTCAGAACATGGAGAGCAGTAGATGTGTGTAATAATTTTACAGAAAAAACTCAAATACTTACCATTGAGGATACTGTATATCCTGAAGTTATTCAAGAACCTATAGATATATTTATTGAATGTGATTCTTCTATTATTTTCAGTGAGGTTTTTAGTGATTGGCTTTCAAACAAAGGATATGGTGAAATTACAGATAATTGTGGTAAAGTGTATTCATTTGCAGCTATTCCTGGATCTTATACTTAAATAACTCATACTTAATCCCGGCATCTTGCCAGTTTTCGACATGCAGGATTCTCTTAGTTGTTCTAATGATACTTTGTTATATTATCAGGATGTAGATTTCGTTTTCAGAGACAGATGTCAGCATGCTTTGGTTTTTACTAAGAGGTTTGCCATATATGATGATTCTGCACCGCAAATTATTAGTTTTCCAAAGGATACAAGTTATATTTTAGATCCTGATGAGTGTAGTGAAATTGTAGTGCTCGAAATGCCAGAGGCTTTGGATAATTGTACCGGCAAGGAGATTGAAATAATAAGATCTGTGACAAAACCTATAAAATCACAAGTTCAGGGAAGTTATACTGTCCCTGTAGATCCGGTAACTTTAAATATTGGACCATTTTCAGAATCCGAAAGAAATCCTGAAGATATATTGAATTTCAATTTGCATTTTACCAATAATGATGCAGATGATATAGGAGTATATTTTTTTATCATCGGTGAAAATAATGATACATTGGGAATCACACCTAATGTCGCTGCTCAATGTGGAGATAAGTTTTGATATGCAAATTAAAGATTTGGTAACTTTACTGCGTTAAATCTCCGAATGTGGTTGGAAGATGCGATATTTGACACTTGTACTGAACCTAATATTCCACTTGGGAGATGGTATTTTTGCTATCAATGATATACAAAGGTAGCTATGGTACGAGTGTGACCGTTGATTTTAGTTATACTCGTTCCAATCCTAATGTATTAAATTACTATGTAAAAGTTGACGATGAAGAATATGTATGCCTGGGCAATGTTAAATATTCTGCTGTTGACTTGAAACTGGGAAAAACATACAATAACTTATAAAATCACAGATTGTGGGAATAATCCTGCTTATTGTCAACAAGAAATAGAAATATTAGATAAACAAGCTCCGGAAATAAATTGTCCTTTGGATTTGCTGTGAATTTGACTTCAGATACATGTTCAATGTCAGTACCCATTACTGATGACTTTAGTGTTTTGATAATTGTATTGAAAATTATAAAACTATATAGTTGTCTCAAGTGATACTCAAAATCATATATTACATTTAGATCATACAATTCACTGGTGTATAATGAATATGTGGCTAACAGTAAGATTTTCGATTTTACCGATATTCCTGATAGTCTTTATTGCATAACCCGGTTTTGAAAATAAGTTTAAATGGTGATATAGAAAATCCTCTTGAGTATTGCTAGAGATTCTGAATGAAAATGGACAAATCATTGGTAATACCTCAAATAATAATATGTGCAATACGACATCAGGAAGTTGTAATATAGCAACAGATTTGCACTGCCAATAGAATTGGATAAATGAAAATATAAGAAATTGGTATTCTGATGATGCTATAAATTTTACTGCAAGACCTGCAAATACGACAGAGCTGATAAATCCATGTGATACATCTTTAGTTCAAAATGATGGAGATTCTGATGGGCAATTATAAAATACAGATGACTTTGGAATTTCAATTAGTAGATTTGAAATACAGGGTTACTTGAAATACTGAAATAGATACTATTTTGACTATAATGTATCAAACAATATATAACTTTGAATGGAGGTGTTTCAGGTCATGATGAATATATCGTCGATGATGGAGCTGGCAATAAAGCATCGTAATTTTGATATTAATGTAGTTGATAATCAGAAAACCGGTAGCACAGTGTAAAAATTATTATGTGCTTTTGTCGATGCCAGTGGAACGAGTACAACTATTCTCGATCCTAATGAAATAGATAATGAAAGTTATGATATTAATTGTAGTGTCGATAGTTTATCTGTTTCACCAAATGAGTTTTCATGTACTGATGATAATACTAATTTTAATGGTTTTATCGGTTTTCGATTCACGGAAATACTGAGTTATGGTAGTACGCATCGATATTAGCAGGAAAATAGAGCATCTCTTATACCGAGTTATGCAACAGGTGTTTGTCTTCATGATATATTGAAAATTATTTGCCAACCTTCCTGATGCTCCTCAAAATGTTTGGACTGTGGAATGGACAGGGCCAAATGGTTATGTTTCCAATGCTATAAATCCACAAAGTGCCTAATGCTGATCTCTTATATTCGGGAACTTATAGATTAATGCCTATGGTTTCAATGGATGAAACTATATGGGTACTACAGAGGTTATTAATATCGAAGATTTGAGCAGACCTGAAATTCATTCCAATACAAATAAAATATGTTACAGAGATGAAGTATTCTTAGAGTCAACTCATTATTCCAATAATGTTAAATATTTATGGTATTATGGTTCTTATCCATCTGGTATTTTTATTGATTCTACGGAAGTGCCATATATTACCCTAAAGCCTGGAGTTGGTACTAATTATTATTATGTGATTGCTGAAACTGCTAATTGTGTTTTATTCATATTCTCTACAGCTGTTGAAGTGATAAATCAACCTATAGCGAGCATTAAAGATCCCTTGTGAGTTTGTAGAAAGGTAGAAACGTTGGCATTATCAGCCAATACCTCTGGCAATAAACAATTATCATTGCGGTAATTAAATGGATTTGAGTTCCCATAATAATTGATCTTCGGTAATCGATAATGTAACTATTCAAAATCAGGGGTACATATTATTTCTCCGTTGATAATTCTGTTTGTAGTGATACTGCTAAAATAGAGCTTGTGGTTTTGATAAACCTAAAACACCTATTATTAATGGTGATACTATGTTGTGTGTAAGGATAGCCCCATAACATTGAAAATAACAATATTCCAAATGCCGATAACTATAAATGGCATCATAATGGTGAGTTATATATCAGCCAGTCGAGCAATTCTTTGGTTATAACTCGCTAAACCTCAACATGCTGGAGACGCTGCAGCAGGTTGTAGCCAGAACAGGTAATTGTTTTTCAGATACCTCCTTAGTTTTTTCTGTAATGAAGATGAATATTTTGTGGAAGCCACAAATTCAAGTCCTGTATGCGAAGGTGATAGTGTATTTCTCTGCCCTACGATAGCAGGTCATCAATGGGTTGGACTCGATGGATTTACATCTGAAGATCAAAACCTAAAAGTGTTGGGAATAAAGGAACATATTTTGAACGTTACCACTATGAAATGTGGTTCATTATCTTTCTCAACCATGCAGAGGTTAAAAGCAAACCTAGAATTACTGCTCTGAGTTCAGATGTACCTCAGTGTTTGGATGGTAATGATTGTGTTACACTATATCCTACTATATATCCTTTTAATAATTCAGAATATGATTATTTCTGGTCGGGGCCTGATGGTTTTGAGTCTGATGTTTTAAATCCTGTTATTTGTAATTTCAATGAATCTAATAATGGAATATATTCATTAGTTGTCTCAGATGGATCATGTTATTCAGATACTACTACTATTTCTATAGATGCAAATCTGATGCCTCCAACACCTGTTATTTCTTCCACTGATAAATATTGTGAAGGGGAGAATATTGTACTTAAAATTGAAAATGAATATGGTAGTGGTACCAAATATTACTGGACAAAAGCTCCGGGTGGAATTGAATTTACAACTTCAGTACCTTTACTAGTAATTTCAGATGCCAGTACTTCCAATTCCGGTACTTATTCTGTATATGCTGAAAGAGATGGATGTGCTTCAGCCATTTCAGATAGTATAGATATCACTGTGATTACAAATCCAAATAAACCTTATATCACTGGAGAAGATAAAATCTGTGAAGGTGATGCAATTGAACTATATACCAGCTATGTCGCTAATGGAGAATATCATTGGACAGGGCCAAATGGATTTAGCTCAGAGTATCAGAATCCCAAAATCCTTCCTTCTTCATTGTCATATACCGGAGTTTATAATCTTACTGTCTCCGTAGATGGTTGTATGTCTGAACCTGCTGAGTCATTTATGGTGGAAGTAGTTAAAGTGCCTGAAATTCCTGTTGTATTGAATGCTGATACTTCATATTGTGTACAAAATAATATTTCCGTCTTGGATTTATGTCTTCAGGATATTGAAGCCAATACTACTTATAAGTGGTATTTGAATACTATTCCAGCAAAACTCTTAGGAGAATCTATGAATAAATGTGTTTCTATAAGCGATTTTACAAATCTTAAAGATGGCGAAAATTCTATTTATGTCATTGCAGAAAGAGATGGATGTAGCTCCTATTATAGCGATATCGCAAATGTTGACATTAGTAAAACACCTTCGAGAAAAGCTGATGCAGGACAAGATCAAATAGTGTGTGAACCTGATAATGTTTTGCTCGATGCTACTATTGATCCTGAGGGTCAATGGTCAACTCTAAATAATAATTCTTTTATCGAAAATCCAGACAAAGCTATTACCTTTGTTTATGATCTGGAAGAAGGAAGTAATCTTTTTGTATGGTCATTGTCGCACGGTGCTTGTTTGAATTTTGATTCCGATACTGTCGATGTATTTCTGGTTTCATACCCCGAAGCTGTAAATGATTTCTATGCTACAAGTTATAATACTCAGATTATTATCAATCCGATAATCAATGATATAAATGCAGAAAATTGTACTATAAATATTGTTTACGATACGGATATTCATGGTGATTTAATTGATAATGGAAATGGTACTTTTACATACACTCCTAATACTGGATATATTGGGCAGATTACTTTGAATTATAAAATCATAAATTCCAATTGTCCTGAAAATTATGATTCCGGTGTTATTACAATCGAAATTGGAAATGATGAAGATTGTTTTGGAGTCAATGTTATTACACCTAATGGTGATGGTATAAATGATAATCTGATATTTCCTTGTTTGGAATCGGGAATATATCCTAAAAATGAGTTGATAGTTTTCAATGAATGGGGCAATCAGGTATTTTCTAAATATAATTACAATAATGACTGGCAAGGAACCTACAATGGTAAAGATTTGCCTGTGGGTACTTATTATTATGTTTTGTTTTTAGATTCTGATCGTAAGTTTTCTTTGAATGGATTTTTTGTAATTGAAAGATAAATAAAAAAACTATGCACTATAATAAATTATATTTTACACTTTTGTCATTTTTTATTTTGCTTTATTCCACCAATGCACAGCAGGATAATCTAAGTACACAGTTTATGTTTAATAAACTTACTTACAACCCTGCGTTTGCCGGCAATGAAGAAGCAGCCAGCATCACTGCCATAGTCAGAGATCAATGGACAGGATTGGAAGGTTCTCCCAAGACTCAATCATTGAGTATTAATTTCCCGAAACTGGGTAAAGTAGGATTGGGACTTAATTTCAATCGACAAACTGTGGGGGTGAGTGAAAAACTATCCATAGAAGGTTTGTATGCCTATAGATTTCAGATAAGCTCAGGAGTATTGGAGTGATGAGTATGTCATTCTCTGGTAGATATTTTAAACAGGATTTTGCTGATCCACATTTATTTCTTATCAATTCCTACGATGAAGATGTTGCAATAGACCAGGTGATTTATTCCACTAGGTTATCTCAATGTAGGTTTTGGTATCTACTATTCCAATAATAGATATTACCTTGGGGCAAGTGTACCGAGATTGATAAGATCCGAGCTGGATTATATAGTAGGAGATACCAAAGGTAAGGAAGTTAGGCATCTGTATGTTATGACTGGAGGAGCGCTGGATATAAACAAAAATTTGGTTTTTATGCCTCAGCTTAAATTCAGATGGGCAGAAAACTCTCCTTATGATATGGATTTAAATGCGGGATTTATGTTTTATGATAAATTTTATCTGGCATCCACTCTTAGGGTGGGGGGAGCATTTGAAAACTGGTTTGAATCTTTAGATTTTTTAATGGGCTTTCATCTCAATGACAATATATTTTTAGCTACCTCTTATGATATCACATTGTCACCTTTGCAGAGTTATGAAAATGGAAGTCTCGAAGTTTTATTGCAATATAAATTCGGACATAAAGTGAAACCTATAGATATCATTAATCCTAGGTGTTCTTTTAATAAATTTATTTATTCTATTAATATCTTTTATGATGCAATCAGGAATAATCAATAATATGCGAACATCAATAACTTCACTGTTTTTCTTTTTCATTGTGACTAGTGCATTTTCTCAGTACGATTATTTTAGTATTATCGATACTTCGGAATTGAATAAAATGAAAATTATAAATCTTGAAAATATAAATACTGAAAATTTGGAATTTTCTCCCGCTATTTACAAAAATGGAATTGTCTATGTTTCAAGTGAATCTATTGGTAAATCTAAGAAATATGATAAAAAAATCGATGAAACATTTTTTAAATTAAAATTCCAAAAGCCAAATGATTTATATGATAAGCAAGGTGCTGATTTTCTAAATGATGTGAGTATCAATAATCATTCAGGACCTTGTGCATTCAGCAATAATAATGGCACTATGTTCCTTAGCCGTAATAGTAAAGATGTAGTAAAATTGAATAATGATGATGAAGATATTGATCCTATGGGCATCTATATTTATAAAAACATCAATGGTTATTGGCAACTTTCAGGAGAATTGCCAGTCAATGATTATGGATACAAAGTTTTCCACCCTACATGGGATGAAAATAATCATATTCTGATATTTGCTTCTGATATGCCTGGGGGATTTGGTGGAACAGACCTATATTCTATGAAACTTGTAGATAGTGCATGGATCGACCTTAAGAATCTCGGACATTTGGTAAATACCTCATATAATGAAGCATTCCCTTTTATCTATGATTCCAAATACTTATTTTTTTCTTCGAACAGAGAAGGTGGAAATGGTGGACTGGATCAATATATTTCGATAAAAAATGATGAGCAGTTTCAAAAATCTGTCAATCTCGGAGAAAAATTCAATAGCGAATATGATGATTTCGGATTGATAATTGGAACTTCACCCGAATATGGCTATTTCTCATCAAATAGACCGGGAGGAAAAGGTAAAGATGATATCTATATGTTTGAATCAGAAAAAACTGTGTTTTCAGTTCTAAATAATTATGTCACTATTTACTGTATTGATAAGAATACAAAAGCTCCCGTTGTAGATTCAAAAATAACTTTTTCAAAATTTGATATTGTAAAAAATCAAAACCCAAGAATTGAAAAACTTAAAGGTGTTGATAAAGAACTGATATACACTATCGATAGTAGTTCGATAAAAAAATCTAAACCTATTTATTCTGATAATGAAGGTGTTTGTAAATTATTGATTCCCGATGGTTCGTATATTATAGATGTATCAAAACAAGGATACCAAAACTATTCCAAAGTGTATTATAATAATCAGGGAGACAAATCTATATCCATTGAATTGACTCCGGAGTCAGTTGATACTTTTTATTTTAGTTTTCTCGACTCTGACAATAATAAACCTATAGAAAATGTGAATTTTGAAATTCAAGATGGAGTAGCAAAAAATATTGGTAAAATTTCTGAGTCAAATTATTATTTGGTTTTGGATAGAGGCAATTCTCTAAATATTGTAACTACAGATTCAGATTATAATTCAAAGAAAATATTATTTAACCATAAATCAACTCCTTCAAAGTTTGATATTGTTCTCGAACGAAAGGAGAAATATGTGGAAAAATTGCCAGAAAAGGCAGGGGAAACCTTTATCCTTAAAGACCTGTATTATGATTATAATTCCTATGTCTTGAATTCTAAATCAAAGAAGGTTCTGGATAAATTATATAATCATATGGTAAATAATCCTAATATTAGAATTGAACTTGGTTCTCACACCGATAGTAGAGGCAATAAGGATTACAATATGGCTTTATCAGTGAAGAGGTCGGAAGAGGCAAAAAAATATCTTGTTGAAAAAGGAATTGCATCTGATAGGATTGTTGCTAAAGGCTATGGAGAAACTAAATTGAGAAATAATTGTACGGATTCTATTATTTGTACAGAGGCAGAGCATGCTGTCAATCGTAGGACTGAGGTGAAAGTGATTAAGTAAAGTTCTTCTGGAGTCTGCGATTAAAATCAAAAGATTATAAAAAATTTATTTTCTCTAACAAAATTACTTAGCTTTGTATTATTATATGGGTTAAGGATTTTTTGCAACCAATTTATATGAAATAGTTGCTTTGTACTAAATTGCAATTAATTCCAAAATTTATTAAAATAATCATTGCTGATTTTTATGAGAAAACAAGATAATCAATTAGTTATTGGGAGGAATCCGGTTATTGAATTGCTTAGATCAGGGAAGTCTGTGGAGAAGATATATCTTCAAAGCGGTACAAAGGGAGAATTCGAAATAGAACTTCGAAATCTTCTCAAAGGAAGAAATATTCCAGTAAGTCATGTGCACCCTGCAAAACTCGATGGCATTACAAAACAAAATCATCAGGGAGTAATTGCTGTGGCTTCAGTTATTGATTACATTGAACTCGAAGATTTGATAGATGATATTTTTTATCGTGGAGAGACTCCTAATTTACTTTTTTTGGATCAGATCACCGATGTTAGAAATCTCGGTAGCATAATCAGGACAGCTGAGGTATTGGGGGCTCATGGCGTAATTTTGGCGAGTAAAAATACTGCTATTATCAATCATATAACCATCAAAGCTTCTGCTGGTGCTGTATATAATATTCCTATATGTAAGGTGAAAAGTGCTGCTAATGCTATCGAATATCTTAAGAATAGTGGAATATCTATCTATGCCAGTGACCTCCAAGCTCATGATAAGGTATCTGAAATAAATTTCAAAAATCCATTTTGCGTTATTTTAGGCTCTGAAGATGAGGGAACAACTCCTCACTTATTGAAAATATCCAACCAGAATTTTAAAATTCCACAATTGGGGACTACTGATTCATTAAATGTAGCTGTAAGTTCTGGTGTTATTCTTTATGAAGTATTGAGACAAAGAACGGAAAGTTAGGGCTATAACTCACTTTTATTTAAAATTCTGCCTAATCAATTTATAAAATATAAGTTGAAGATTAAAGTCTAATAGCTAAGTTCGAATATGCTATTGTTGCAAAAATAATAACTTTATAATGTCAATTTGGCAGATATACAGCTGTGGTATATCTTTTGCAATATGTTTGTTTTAAAAAAAAGAATTATGAGTAAAGAACAAACAATGCACAAATCAGGTCAAATTGGCGTAAATGCTGATGATCTTTTCCCCTTAATAAAAAAGTTTTTATATACTGATCAGGAGATATTTTTAAGAGAATTAATAGCTAATGCAGTTGATGCCACAACAAAAGTAAAAGCTTTGGCACTCAAAGGTGATATTGACGAAGAATTAGGAGATCTTACCATCGATGTTGTTTTAAATGAAGATGATAAGACATTGACAATTTCTGACAAAGGAATTGGAATGACAGATGAGGAGGTTGTGAAATATTTGAATCAACTTGCATTCTCTTCTGCTCAGGAATTTTTAGAAAAATATTCAGGAGAAAATATTATTGGTCATTTCGGTCTTGGATTTTATTCTTCCTTTATGGTTTCTGATAATGTCGAAGTTAGAACCAAATCATATAAAAAAGAAGCTTTCCCGGTGAAGTGGGAGTGTGATGGTACACCGAGTTACTCCTTGGATCAGATAGAAAAAGAAAGCAGAGGAACAGATATTATTTTGCATATTAGTGATGAAGGTAAAGATTATCTCAATCAGAATAAAATTCAGGAATTACTGGATAAGTATTGCAAATTTATGCCGGTACCAATCAGATTTGGTAAGAAAAAAATATACAAAACAGAAGGTGAAGGGGAAAATGAAAAATCTGTAGAAGAAGAAGTAGATAATATTATAAATAGTACAAATCCATTGTGGAAAAAATCTCCTTCCGAAATTTCAGATCAGGAATATAAGGATTTTTATCATGAATTATTTCCCGGAAATTTTCAGGAACCAGTATTTTGGATTCATTTGAATATGGATTACCCATTTACATTGAATGGAATTCTGTATTTTCCTCAATTATCCAATAATTTTGATGTTCAGAAGAGTAAAATTCATCTCTATAGCAATCAGGTCTTCGTTACTGACGATGTGAGAGCTATTGTACCTGAATTCCTTATGTTGCTGCATGGTGTTATTGATTCTCCTGATATTCCACTTAATGTGTCAAGGAGTCAGTTGCAAAATGACCACAATGTTAGAAAGATAACTTCTTACATAACTAAAAAAGTAGCTGAAAAATTAGGGGAACTTTTCAAAAAAGATAGAGAAGATTACCAAAGTAAATGGTCAGATATCAATGTTTTTATAAAATATGGTATGCTTACTGATGAGAGTTTCTTCGAAAAAGCTAATAAATTTAACCTATTTAAAAGTGTTGAAGACCAATATTTTACTTTTGAAGAATTGAAAGAAAAAATCAAGGATAATCAAACAGATAAACACAACAAAATCATCTGCATATATGCCAGTGATAAAAAAGCACAACATAGTTATATCAAGTCAGTGACTAATTATGGCTATCAGGTTATCTTAATGGACAATCCATATATCGATACTCATTTTATGCAATTTATGGAGCAAAAAGAAACCGATTTTACCTTTGTGAGAGTGGATTCGGATACTGTGGATAATCTTGTTCAGAAGGAAGAAACAAAAGAATCCGTACTTTCTGAAAAACAGCAGGAAAAAGTAAAAACTATATTTACTGAATGTCTGAAAGATGAAAAAAATAGCATCGAGATGAAAGCATTGAGTCCCGATGATATGCCGGTAATAATCACCAAGCCTGAATTTATGAGAAGGTTCAAAGATATGCAACAATTCCAAAATATTGGAGGTGGTGATATGCCTGAGTTTTATAATGTTGTCATCAATTCCAATAATCCTCTGATTACTGAAAAATTGGTGAATATGAAGTCAGATGAGAAAAAGGATAAATTTGCTAATTATCTATATAAATTGGCAAAATTGAATCAAAATATGCTTGAAGGTGAAGAATTGACAGAATTTGTAAAATCAAGTGTGGAATTTTTACAACAAAGCTAATATAGTTTCTTGAAAATTAAGAATAACTTTAATTGTTTTGCTTTTGATTCGCAGATTTTATTTAAGATCACTTTTATTTAAGCAATTAAAATAATGAAAGTTAAATAGCGAAAATCCTTTGTTTATTTTTAAAGAAAGTAAATGAGGGATTTTCTGTTTTTATTTATAATTTTATATTTTATTTGTTCTAATATTGAAAACAGAACATTTTTTATGTCAAATATTTATAAATTATAAATTTTATTTTTCCAAAAAAACACAATAAAATAAATAAAAAATCATTTTTTTCTTGAGCTAATAAATGAAATTTTATTATACCTTTGCTGAGTAAATTAATATTACATGTCAGAAAAGTCACTAACAAATAAAGAACTGGAAGAATTATTGGTAGCTGAAATCGATAATACCATTGGTAAAAAATCTGAGATAATTGTTTTCAATGATGATTTCAATACATTCGATTGGGTAATACAAAGTCTGATGGAAGTATGTAAGCATTCATTCGATCAGTCTGAACAGTTATCTATCCTAATTCATTTCAAAGGCAAGGCAACAGTTAAAACAGGACCTTTCGGAGAGTTGAAGCCAATGAAAGACTTGCTTGTTGAAAGAGGTTTGTCAGCAGTAATCGAATCTTTTCAGGAAAAATAATATATTTTAATGCCTGTTTTTGATTTGGATCCCAATTATGTAATCTTTCCTGATCCAACGAAAGCTGATTCGTCAGGGCTTCTCGCTATTGGTGGAGATCTAACTTTAGAATGGTTGGTGGAGGCTTATTCTGTCGGAGTTTTCCCTTGGTTCAATGAAGAAGATCCTATACTTTGGTGGTCGCCAAAAGAGAGAGCAGTCCTTGTACCCGGAGAAATTAAAATAAGCAAATCCATGAGATCTGTTTTTAGAAATAGTAATTGGACTTTGAAGATAGATTCCGATTTTGAATCCGTTATCACAAGATGTAAAAAAATAGTGAGAAAAGACCAGGATGGAACTTGGATTACTGATTCTATAATAAATGCTTATGTTGAACTTCACAATGCAGGTTTGGCTCATTCTTTTGAGACATGGGAAGGAGAAAATCTCATAGGCGGATTGTATGGAGTTTCACTTGGCAATATGTTTTTTGGGGAATCTATGTTTTCCGAAAAATCAAATGCATCTAAGTTTGCTTTTATTTCTTTAAGTAATATATTGCAAAAAAATAAATTTGATCTTATTGATTGTCAGATTCAAAATCATCATCTGAAGAGTTTGGGCTGTATTGAAATACCACGAAGAGAATATCTGCAAATGGTTTATGTCAATAATTTGAAAAATACCATTCAGGGTAATTGGGCTGATTTGTTAATAAATTGATATTTAAATGTTAAATTTTATTCTATTCATAATTTTCTGATAAGAACAAAAGTCAAATAACGTTAAAATAAATAAAAAGCTTTGAAAATTTAATAAATTATAGTGTAGAACTTTTATAGTGGTTCATATAATATTATCTTTGTTTGAAGTAGAAAAAAATCAAAGTGATTCCATTGAATTCTTAATTTTTGGAATTATATTTATAAATTAATAAAATGATAAACAGATGAGATTTAATATCATAATGATTTCTATGGTTTTAGTATTGTTTTCAGGTTGTAACTTGACAAAACAAGCTTATGAAAAAACTTCCACTGCTATAGATAATGCAAATATTTTTACTTATCAGGACGATATTGATCTTGGTAAGCAGGTGGCTGCAGAGATAGCGGCTGACCCTAAGCAATTTCCAATCCTGCCCGAAAGTAGCAATAGGGAGATATATTCCTATATGAGAAGTTTGAGAGATGTGATATTGAATACCAATCAATTGAAATACAAAGATAAATTTGACTGGGATATAAAAATAATCAATGATAATAACACTCTGAATGCGTTTGCAACTCCGGGAGGTCATATTTATATTTATACAGGATTGATAAAATATCTCGACAATGAAGATGAGTTATTGGGTGTGTTGGGTCATGAAATGGCGCATGCCGATCAGCGTCACTCTACTCGACAATTGACAAAAAGTTATGGGTTGAGTGTATTGCTTAGTGCTGCTATTGGTGATAAAGAATCACTGGAGCAAATTGTGGGAGCATTGTTATCACTAAAATTTAGTAGAAGCAATGAAGCTGAAGCAGATGAATATTCAGTAAAATACCTTTGTGGAACTCCTTATGATGCTGCCGGAGCAGCCGGTTTTTTTAAAAAAATGATGGATAGTCCAACTACTCCTGAGTTTTTGAGTACTCACCCTTCACCTAAAAATAGAGTAAAAGATATCGAGGATCTTAAGACGAAGTCTAATTGTTCCGGAAGTCGAATAAATGCTGATAAATATTTGCAAATGAAAAAGTTGTTGAAATAAATATATTAGTGTATGTCCTCAAGAAATAAGTTGCAAAAATTTGCTGAGAACCTTTCTTTTACTAATGTTTTTGAAAATTTCGATCCTAAAACCAATATTTTAGTTGGAGAAAATGGAATGGAAGTAGATTTTTCAGAGGGGTGGAATAATTTTTATTTCAAAAATCAAAATCCACTTATTCTTGAACTTGCTTGTGGTCGTGGTGAATATTCCTTAGCATTGGCTGAACATAATCCAGAGACCAATTATATAGGTGTCGATATAAAAGGAGCAAGAATTTGGAAAGGAGCAAATAATGCTTTGGACAAAGGACTGAGCAATATAGCGTTCCTAAGAACTAAAATTGAAAATATTCAAAGTTTTTTTAATAAAGCTGAGGTTGATGAAATTTGGATTACTTTTCCGGATCCTTTTTTGAAGAAAAGTAAAGCTAACAGAAGATTAACTTCACCTTTGTTTTTGGAAAGATATAGGAGGATATTGAAAAAAGATGGTATTATTCATCTAAAAACGGATTCTGATGAATTGTATGAATATACTATGGATGTTCTTAAAAATCAACCTGATATAGAATTTTTATATGTTAATGACGATATTTATGCATCCGATCTTGATTTTTGGGAATTGGAAATAAAAACATATTATGAAAAACAGCATCTCGCCAATGAAAAGAAGATAAAATATATCCGCTTTCGCTTTGACAGATGAAAATATTTTTGGATTTGATTATTGTTGATTTACAATACTCATTTATGATAAAATTGTGTATTGATGAAAAAAGTAGTTATAGTAGGAGCCCGGTTTTGCCGGCATAAATATTGCAAAAAAACTCGATAAAAATCTTTTTGATATTTTATTGATAGACAAAAATAATTATCACCAGTTTCAGCCATTATTATATCAGGTTGCGACAGCTCAAATAGAACCTTCCGATATTTCATTTCCTATAAGATATATTTTTAAAAATAAAAAACATATAGATATCAGGTTAGCAAATGTGCAGAATGTTGACACTGAGAAAAAAATTATTTCCACTGATAATGGAAATTATAATTACGATTATCTCGTATTGGCAATGGGAGGTAAAACCAATTTTTTTGGCAACGATGAAATTAGTAAAAATGCTATTTCATTGAAATCAACGATTGATGCGATAAAAATACGCAACCATTTTCTCGAAATATTTGAAAAAATAGCAAGTAATCAAAATGTTGATGAAGCATTGTACAATATAGTCATTGTGGGAGGAGGCCCGACTGGAGTAGAATTGTCAGGGGCATTTGCAGAGATAAAAAAATCGATGTTGCCCATAGATTTTCATACCATAGATTTTTCTAAAATAAATATTATATTGATTGAGGGTGGCGATGTCACTCTGGCTCCAATGAGTAAAAAAAGTCAGGTGGATTCTTTCAATTATCTCATTGAACTTGGGGTAAATATCTACACTAAAGCCATTGTTACATCATACGATGGTAATGAACTGAAAACCAATAATGGTATGACAATTAAGTCCAATACGGTAATTTGGTCTGCAGGAATTACCGCCAATAGTATAGTAGGAATTCCGGAAAAATCAATTGGGCATGGTCAGAGATTGATAGTTAGTGAAATAAATGAACTTGTCAATTGTAATGATGTTTTTGTGTTGGGAGATATGGCATATATGGAGACATCGGAATATCCAAAGGGTCATCCACAACTCGCCAGTGTAGCAATTCAACAAGCTGTAAATCTATCTCAGAATTTAAAAAATATTGAAAATAAGTTGCCTACAACTAAATTCAAATACAAAAATAAAGGAACTATGGCTACTGTAGGCAGGAATAAGGCTGTTGTCGATTTTAATTCCATTCATTTTAGAGGTGTTATTGCTTGGTTTACATGGATGTTTCTACATCTGATGTTGATATTAACAGTGAAAAATAAAATTATCATTTTTATAAATTGGACATGGATATATCTCACAAAAAATACTGCACTCGGAATTATTATCAAAGATGATGACAAAACTATGAATTAGAGATAAATTGTAATTATAGAATATATTTTAGATTTAATTTTTATAAATTTGTGCTTCAATTAAAAAAATAGCAAAAAAATGGCAGAAGAATTGTTCAAAAAACTGATTTCCCATACCAAAAAATATGGTTTTATTTTCCAATCCAGTGAAATTTATGATGGTCTGAGTGCTGTATATGATTATGGCCCTTTGGGTGTGGAATTGAAAAATAATATCAAGGAATACTGGTGGAAATCCATGGTGCAGCTGCATGATAATATTGTAGGTATAGATTCTGCTATTTTTATGCATCCTCTTGTGTGGAAAGCTTCAGGGCATGTCGATGCATTTAATGATCCTTTGATAGACAATAAAGATTCTAAGAAAAGATATAGGGCTGATGTGTTGATAGAAGATTATATAGCCGGAATAGAAGCCAAAATAGATAAAGAAGTAGCTAAGGGGATAAAAAGATTTGGAGATCAATTTGATGAAGTAAAGTTTCGCGCAGAACATCCTAATGTGTTGAGATACAAAGCTAAAATTGAAGAAGTGTCTGGAAAATTAGCTTCTGCTATGACTTCAGGGAAACTTGATGAATTGAAAACTCTCATTGAAGAATTAGAAATTGCCGACCCTGTATCAGGAAGTAAAAACTGGACTGATGTGAGACAATTCAACCTGATGTTTAATACACAATTGGGAAATATAAGCGGGGAAGAAGGTAAATTGTATTTGAGACCTGAAACAGCTCAAGGTATTTTTGTGAATTTTCTTAATGTTCAGAAAACGACAAGGCAAAAAATTCCATTCGGTATAGCTCAGATAGGAAAAGCGTTTAGGAATGAAATCGTTGCCCGACAATTCATTTTCCGTATGAGAGAATTCGAACAAATGGAAATGCAATACTTCGTTAAACCAGGTGAAGAGATGAATTTCTATAACTACTGGAAGCAAACTCGTATGAATTGGCATCTTGCATTGGGAACTCAAAGCGATAAATTGAGGTTTCACGATCATGATAATCTGGCACATTATGCCAATGCTGCTGTAGATATTCAATTTGAATTTCCTTTTGGATTCAAAGAACTCGAAGGAATTCACTCCAGAACGGATTTTGACCTAAAAAATCATCAGGAACTCAGCGGAAAGAAACTCCAGTATTTCGATACAGAATTGAATGAAAATTATATTCCTTATGTGATAGAAACCTCCATTGGGGTGGATAGGATGTTTCTATCGGTTCTTTCTAAATGCATATCAGGAAGAGACTGTATCTGATGCTTAGTGGTAGTGATTCAGAAAGAGTGGTTTTGAAAATTCCAGCTCCTTTGGCTCTGTGAAAGCTGCAATATTGCCATTGGTGAAAAATAATAGTGAATTGACTGATGCGGCTGAAAAATTATTCAAAGGACTTAAAGCATTTTTCAATGTTCAATATGATGATAAAGATACTATCGGAAGAAGATACAGAAGGCAGGATGCTATTGGTACTCCATATTGTGTGACTTTAGATTTTCAGACTTTGGAGGATAATACGGTGACAGTAAGAGACAGAGATAGCCTTAGAGCAAGTCAGAATGAATATTGATGAATTGATTTCTTATTTGGATAGTAAAACAAACATAAGGTATTTATTGTTATCATTATGATTTTTTTAGTGCAATTGATAGTTCTTACTTAGGTTGCATTTATTGATAAACATTAATTAATTTTTTATAAATATTACCTTAATATTTTTTGTAAAACATAAATAGTAAAGTTATGATGAAAATAGCAATACCTACAACAGATAAAAAAACAATATTCGGTCATACTGGACATGCTGATTATTTTATGGTTCTTACTATCGAAGGAAAAGAAATAGTGAATACAGAATACAGAAATAATCCTCATGCGATAATCCTAATCATGGTAATGTGCCGGATCATGAGCCAGGAATGCATAGCCATGATGAAGATAGTGGACATCAGCACAATCACGAGCACAATCATGAACATCATAATCACATGCATCACGATGAGAATGCTCACGATACTATGATAGAATCAATTCAGGATTGTGAATATTTTGTAGTTAGACATGTAGGTAGAAGATGCGCTCCATCATTGAAAAAATTCGATGTGAAACCAATAAAAGTTGATGGAAGTGGAGATATCTATATTGAAGATGCCTTACCAAAAGTATTTGAACTGCTGAACTGATTTTAGAATCTAAATGCCAGATTCAGGCTTTTTATTGTGAAGTTTGAATAGTTATAATTGTCCTTATATACTCCTGTAAGCCCTTTATCTATTTTATATTCAAGAGAAATGGCTTTGAATGTTATACCCATGCCAAAATCCCATGAGAAATTGGCATCATATATACTATTGAAGTCGATATTGTTGGTGTTTTCATCGATTGAAAGAACATAATTCAAGCTTGCACCGACAAAAAACCTTATGCTGAGATTGCGAATAATTACATATTCCACTCCGGCATCATTATTGATATTTAATATGTGAAATGAGGGCTCATGATGGAAAAAATGCTGCTTGTCGTGAGAAACTAAGGTTAGTTTCTGATAACCAAGTCCTGGACTCATGAAAAAGCCTGGAACTCCTAACAAAGCATGGATGCCAAAATTGTATCCCGGAAGATATACTTTTTCTGAAGCATTGGAAATGGCATATGTAGGACCGAAATAAGCTACTGCATAATCTTGTGAATATGAATATGCATTCAAAACAAACATTAATAATATAATGTTAATTATTTTGGTCATTTAGTAATTTTATGAGCAATAATAATATTTTTTTTTCAAAAATCCAAATATTTAAATTAAAATTATTATCAATATTTTATTTTAAATTTCTGTAGGTATTAAAAATTAGTTATTTATATGAATTTAAAAATTAAACTTTTATTTTTATTTCAATTTTTTCTGTCATTTTATTTGTTTTCTCAAAATAGCAGTCCTTATGATTGTGTCATAAATCATCTCGATAATACCTCAATCAATGATTATAATCCTAAGATAGCTGCCAAATCTTTTTATACCAAAACTAGGAAAGAAGGGGAAGATCTGGCTATAAAACTAAAGCAGGTTTACGATGGTAAAGGGATATATATACCTGTAAATGAAATACCAAAAAATAGCAATTATACAGATACATTACTAAAAGAGCATAAATATTATATTCTTCCGGATAGATTGCACACGATATATGTAGAGAAAATAGCCGGGAAGTGGTATTATTCGCCAAATTGCTATGAAGAGATCAATAAAATGTACAAGCAGGTTTACCCACTAGGGTCAGATTTGCTGTATGATAATGTTCCGAGATTCGATAATCATAAGATTTTTGGGATTTTTTATTGGCAATTGATTTCACTTGTTATTATAATTGTAATTTTAGTTGCTCTGTATTTCCTGTTGAAAATACTTGTGAAACCAATTATCAGTTTCATCGCTGATAAGAGTTTCAATATGCACATGGATTTGCCTGTGAAATACTCCAAGACTTCAAAAATAATAAGTGCATTGATAGTTTTTTATATTTCCAAATATGCATTTGCTCTGATTAGGTTTCCTATTAATATTTCTTCATTTTTGATTACATCACTTGATATTATATTAGCAGTGCTGACAGGGATTTTTGCTTATAGAGTATTCGATGTTATCTTGGCTTTCATTGGACAATTGGCAAAATCTACAAAAAGTAAAATGGAAGATCAGTATCTTCCTATTCTCGGGCAATTAGTGAAAATACTGATTGGGATAGGAATATTGTTTAAAATCCTTGTTTTACTCAATGTCAATGTAACAGCTATAATAGCAGGTTTGTCTATCGGTGGTCTTGCATTAGCTTTGGCTTCTCAGGACACTGTAAAAAATCTGATAGGCTCTATTATGATATTTATGGATAAACCATTTAAAGTAGATGACTGGATCGAGGTTGAAAATTATATGGGAACTGTACTGGAAGTTGGATTCAGATCCACAAGGATTAAACAAATAGATACTTCTGTAATAGCTGTTCCAAACAGTATTATAGCCAATCAGGCATTGGTGAATAAGGGGCAGAGAATAATGAGAATGTACGAGACAGTACTCACCATTACTTATAATACTCCCTCGGTGAGGATCGAGGCATTTATAACAGGATTGAGGCATATCGCAGAGCAACATCCTAAGATTTTTGGTAAGTACAATATCAATCTTCAGGGATTGGGAGCTTCTTCTATAAATATACTATTCAGGATTTATCTGTTAACAAATGATTATACTGAAGAATTGCAGTTGAAGCAAGATATTACTTTTCTGATTATCAGACTGGCAGAAACTTTAGGGGTTGATTTCGCATTCCCAACTCAGACTATATATATTCAAAAAGATGAAGAAGAAACTAATGATGATGACCTGTATTCTAAATTGAATGCTTTCTTATCTGATATTAAATTACAAGAACAAGAACCTGATTTAGGAGATAATACCTAAGAATAGGAATATAAAATTCTGTAATTCCAATGATATTAACTCAAATATAAAATGGTTTTATAGTGAAAATATAAAAAAAGCTGTGTTTGATATCAAACACAGCTTTTTTTACTTAAAATCTATATTCTTTTATTTCAATGCAGCTAAAGCTGAATCATAATCTGGTTCATCAACTATCTCACTGACTTGTTGAGTATATACTACATTTTTGTTTTCATCCAATACTACTACTGCTCTTGAATGCAAACCTGCAAGTGGACCATCTACGATTCCTAAACCGTAATCTTTACCAAATTGACAATTTCTGAAATCAGAAAGATTTACAACATTTTCTATTCCTTCTGATGAACAGAATCTACCGTGTGCAAAAGGTAAATCCCTTGAGATACATAAAACTGTAGTGTTATCTAATCCTGCTGCTTTTTCATTGAATTTTCTTACTGATGTAGCACATGTTGCTGTATCAAGACTTGGAAAGATGTTTAAAACCACTCTTCCCGGAAAGTCTTTCAATGATTTTACTGATAAATCAGTACCTACTAATTCAAAATCTTTTGCTGCTTCACCAACTTTTGGAAGATTTCCGCTTGTGTTGATTTTATTTCCTTTTAATGTAATTTCTGCCATTTTATAAATTTGTTTAAAATGTTAATAATAAAACCTAATAACATCTTTATATCTTTGTTTGTTTTTGTACTTTGCTGTATAATTGTAATTATGCTTAAAATTAACAATTATTTTAAGTAATAAAAAAAGTGCAAGACTAAAACTATCATTATCAGATAGAATACACGCGCTTTATTCTTGTAGAAATTTTACTTAGGATTTCATAAAAAATTGTTTGTCCTGCTATTGCTAAATCAGTAATTTTAGCGTTTTTACCAAATACTTCGACGTTATCCCCAATTTTTACATCTGCTACATCGCTAACATCCAGGAAAGTCATATCCATATTTATATTAGCTACAATAGGAACAAATGTTCCATTGACAAATACATGGTAATTTCCATTTCCTGCCAGTCTGGGTATTCCATCAGCATAACCAATAGGGATAATGGCTATTTTCCTTTCTTTATCAATTTTATATTTGATGCCATAACCCATTCCTTCTCCTGATTTCAGGATTTTGATCTGATTTATTTTAGTTTGCAATGTGTTTACTGCTTCTAATTTGTCGCTTATAATATCGCTGATATCGATCCCATGCATCCCACTCCCAAGTCTGACCATATCAAATTGGTATTGCGGAAATCTTACAATCCCGGAACTATTCAGGATGTGTTTTATAGGGTAATATCCAATTGTTGTAGCGATTTTTTTAAAATAGTTGTTGAAGTTTTTGATTTGAAATTCTGTAAAAGTATCTTTGTCAGGTTCTTCACTTGCTGCAAGGTGAGAAAATACAGACATGATTTTTATTTCGGGTCTTTCTTTTAACCAATTGCATAGACTGTCTATTTCATCTTGTTCAAACCCAAGTCTCTTCATTCCGGTATCGAGTTTGATGTGTATTTTCAATGAATTATAATTGTACTCTTCTAAGTATTGTAATTGTAATTTGGAATATACCACAGGCTCAATATCGTACTTGATCATCTCATCTAAATAATTCAAATCAGGATTGAAAACCATAATGGGAAGATTTATGCCTGCTTTTCTGAGTTCCATAGCTTCATTGAAAAAAGCCACAGATAAATAATCTATTCCTGTTTTTTGTAGTTGTTCAGCCATTTTTATAGCACCTGAGCCATATCCCGAAGCTTTTATCACTGCCATTATTTTCGTAGTTTTCGATAATATTGATCTGTATTGTGATATGTTATTATTCAAAGCTTCAAAATCAATTATCAATTGGGTGGTATGCAGGTTTTCTGCTAATTTTCTGAATACTCTTTCCAATTCAAATTTTCTACTTCCCTTCAATAGGATATTTTCCTTATAGAATGAAATATTATCGATATCTTGTAAAAATGAAGATGTATCACTGTACTTGTAAGAGGTAATATCTCCAGATATGTAATCTGCTAATTTAATAATCTCATCACCTATAAGAATGATTTTAGAGAAATTAGCTTTGCTGATTATCAATTTCAGAGAAGCGAAAATGTCATTTTCATTTTCTTTCAATCCATAGAAATCAGTTATAATCAGGGTGTTTTTTTTACCATTTCCTAAATATGCCAGAAAATTGATAGAATTTTGAATACTCTCAATATCAGAATTATATGTATCATTGATAATTGAACAATCATTGATGCCTTTTTCCATTTCCATCCTCATTCGTGGATAAGTGAGAGATTCTATCCTTTCGATAACCCTGTCATGATTTGCTCCTAATGAAATGGCTCCGAGATAAGTTGCGAAAATCATACGAATCGAAACAATATCACTAAAAGGCACCTTTATATCATGATTTTTGCCATCGAAATTGAATTTCACATTGTTGTTTTCGATAGCTGTGATTTTTAATTCTGCATTGTTATTACTTTTAAATGAAAAAGATAATATATTTCCTTCACCATATTTTCTCCTCAATGCTTCCATTACATTATCATCGTCGTGGCAGCAAATTACTTTATTGCAAGATTCAAAAAGCAATATTTTCTCTTCAAGTTTCGAACCCTTATCCTTGAATCCTGAATTGTGAGCATCACCGATATTGGTAAATATTCCTATTGTAGGACGAATGATTTTTTGTAATTTTATCATTTCGCCAGAGGCTGATATTCCAGCTTCAAAAACACCAATATCGTCAGTTTTATCTATTTTCCAAATTGATAAAGGAACTCCAATTTGAGAATTAAAGCTCCCGGGACTTTTTACTACTTTGAATTCAGATGAAATAAGAAAACTCAACCAGTCTTTAACGATTGTTTTTCCATTACTACCTGTAATTCCTACAATTGGAATATCGAATTTGCTCCTGTGATATGCTGCAATTTCTTGTAATGCATCAATTGTGTTTTTTACCTTTAGAAATACTATGTCATTATTTTCTATAAGATTGATTTCTTCAGAATACACAATCACTTTAACTCCTTTCTCAATAGCGTCAGAAATAAATTGATGCCCATTTCTTAATTCACCAGTGATTGCAAAAAAATAGAACTTTCAGGAATATAATTTTTCTACTATCATATATTAAATGATTTATTTCAATATTTTCCTTCACTGAAAAATCAATTTTTAGAACCTGAAGTATTTCTGTCAATAGCATATATGAAAATTTCAATTAACTACAAATATAAAAAGAATTAAAAGAATTAAAGTTTTATTAAAAATTATCTCTTATTCAAATGAATATGATTTTTTAAACAATATCAATAATATTATATTTAAAAAAAGCTATAATACTTTTACAAAAATATGGTTAAATAATATAATATTTATCATTAATATTGCTTTATGAGTGAATTCAATCCAAATAAAAATTTTTCTAAAAAAAGTATATCAGAAATAAATACTTTATTTAATGGCATTTTAGATGGTAACAGGTTTGAATTGGGTAAAGCAATAACATTGATTGAAAGTGAACTCGAGGAACACAGAAAATTAAAAAATGAACTTATAAATTTGTGTTTCTCAAAGAAAAAATCAGGTTTGAGGATTGGTATAAGTGGAGCTCCTGGAGTGGGGAAAAGTACTCTTATAGAGAGTTTAGGTACATTTATTATTTCAAAAAATATTTCCCCGGCAGTTTTGACTATTGATCCATCGAGTCATATAAGTGGAGGTAGTATTCTTGGAGATAAAACCAGAATGCAGAAGTTGTCCACATCTCAACAAGCATTTGTAAGGACATCACCGGCAGGAAATGCTCTCGGTGGTGTGGGTAAATATACTATGGAAACTATTTTATTGGTTGAAACTGCAGGTTTTGATCCGATAATAATTGAAACTGTTGGGGTTGGGCAATCTGAAATTGAAGTGAGTTCCATGTCAGATATTTTTATCCTTGTACTTCAGCCTGGTAGTGGCGATGAACTTCAGGGTATCAAGAGAGGCATTATGGAAATGGCAGATATAATATTAATAAATAAAAACGATACAGAAAATCTGATTACTGCCAAAAATACTTTCAATCAATATAATTCATCAGTAAAATTATTGAAACCCAAAGTATCTGATTGGGAGAGGAAAGTTATGCTTGTGTCTGCGATTGAAAATACCGGAATAAGTGAATTGTGGGAAGAAATAAACAATCTGAATGATATTATCCACAATTCCGGAGAATTCGATTCCAAAAGGGAGTTACAGAATATCAACTGGTTTGAGAAATATTTTTTGTACACTCTTAATAAATTTATCCACAGTAATCCCCAACATATTCAAGAACTTGAGTCATTAAAAAAAGGAATTTTACTTAAGGAGATTTCTCCTGTTGATGCGAGTGATATTTTATTTGAAAAATTGTTGAAAAACCTTAAGTAGCATGACTTTAAATTTGATTAAATGGCGATTTGCAATCATCGCATTATTTACATTTCCAAAATTAGTATTCTCACAATTTATTTCTCCGGTGGAACATAATATATCTCTTACCGGAAATTTTGGGGAACTTCGTAATAATCATTTTCACGAAGGATTCGATATCAGAAAAAATCATAATCAGAATGAAAATAAGATATTAGCTGTGATGGATGGAGTCGTTAGCAGGATTAAAATCTCTCCTGATGGTTATGGTAAAATGCTCATTATAGACCATCCTAATGGATATTCTACACTCTATGGGCACTTGAAGAGGTACAGTCCTGAATTGGAAGAATTTATAAAATCATATCAATATGCTAATCATACCTTTGAGATGGATGTCGAAAATCTAAATATCCCGATAAAACAAGGTTCTGAAGTCGGAATAATGGGAAATACCGGAGCTTCCAGAGGTGAACATTTGCATTTTGAAATATTGGATACTAAAACAAAGACAAAAATAAATCCTGAATTTTTTAATTATGATATTGAAGATACTAAACCACCTGTTTTTGAAAAATTAAGATTGGTAGGACTCGATTATGAGTTCAATACTATGAATTCTAAGGATTTTAATGTCTATAGAAAAAATAGCAATACATACTATATTTCCGGAGATACTATAAAGATGGGAAATGTCAATATAGGTACAGAAGTTCTGGTATATGACCTTATGAATGCCAACACTTTTCATGTTGGAATATTTAAGCTTACACTTTTCGAAAATCAAAAACAAAAATTTACTATCACCTTCGATTCAATTTCCAGAGCCAATTTTTACAATTACAAATCTCATATAGATTATTCCCAATATCTTATCAATGGCCAAAAATATCACAGAGCATTTGCATTGCCAGGTGATAAAATGGCTAATTATGATTGCGATAGGAGTTCCCCCTATATAACTCTCGATTACGATGTTCCTAAAGATATAGAATTGGTGGCTGAAGATTACAATGGAAACAAATCCTCATTGAAATTTGTGGTTGTGTTAGATGAAAATATCGATATTCCTTACAAGCCATCATATAATTATCATGTTACTCTTGGTGACAAATGTGAAATCGATGATGAAGATTTTGATATTAAAATCGATAGTAATGCTTTTTTTAAAAATGTATATTTATTGGCTGAAAAAATAGATACCAACCTCGCTAATGTGTATTCTAAGGCTGTTGAGATTTATACCAATAAGGAAGCATTTCAAAATAGTATTGAAGTGGCAATAAAAGTGGATAAAATCGATGAAAATATCAATAATTTATGCATTGTGAGAATTGACAATGGACAGAGAAAAATTCTTGGTGATAATTTTGAAGATGGCTTTATGAAAGTCAATGTAAGTGAGGAGGGCATTTATGTGGTCATGGCAGATGATACGAAGCCGGTAATAAAGCCAATAAGGTATTCAGCAAATATGAAAAAATATAGCTATATGTCATTTAAAATAGATGATAATTTCTCTCCAAACAGTAATTGTCCCTTGAAATATAATGGCTATATCGATGATGAATGGGTACTATTCGAATATGATAAGAAAAATAAATTGATCACTCATTATTTTGAAAAAACACTATCTGCTGGTAAACATAATTTGAAAATAGTGGTTGAAGACAGTATAGGTAATACTAAAATGTATAATAGTTCATTTGTAAGATAAAAACATGATATAATATGGAAAAATTGACAAAAGGAATTCAGGCTCCTGTATTTAATGGTTTTGATCAGGATGGTAAAGAAATAAAACTTTCAGATTTAAAAGGTAAAAAAATTATTCTTTATTTTTATCCTAAAGATTTTACTTCCGGGTGCACTGCCGAAGCAGAAAACCTAAGAGATAATTTTGATTTCTGGGAGAAAAGCGGATATACAATTATAGGAGTAAGTCCTGATTCTGTGGATTCACATTGTAAATTCAAAGATAAGCATAATCTACCATTTACACTGATATCTGATGAAGATTTGAAAATCGCTAATCTATACCATGTTTATGGTCCCAAAAAAATGTATGGCAGGGAATATATGGGCATTTACAGAACCACATTTGTTATTGATGGAAATGGAACTATTGTTGATATTATTGAGAAAGTAAAAACTAAAGATCACAGTGCACAATTAGTGAAACTTCTGGAATTGTAAAAAAATCAATAAATTTTATTTTTGTTGCAGCAATTTGTAAAATAATTGTATCTCAGTTATATTATCTGTAAAAACATATCTTTTAATAAAAAATTAACTTATTTTTGTAATAATTCCCGTTTTGGGAATGTTAATAAATTTATTTCTCATTTTACAATTTTTATATTATGCCAAATACTAAAACCACTAACAATATTATTGCTTTTGCTATAATAGCAATCATAGCACTTCTCGGTTCTACTGCTTATTTTTGGGTAAAATACAATAATGCCACTAAAAGCAATGATAAATTGAATACTGAGATTTCACAAATGACAGAAACACAAGATAAATTAGAAAATGATTATCAACAAGCTGTCAGCAGTCTTGAAGATTTGAAAAGTGACAATCTTGAACTCAATGAATTAATTGATAAACAAAAAGCTGAATTGAAAGCTCAAAAAGATAAAATAAGCAAACAATTGGCTGTATCAAAAAATTATGATGCCGCTAAAAAAGAAATAGAAGCATTGAAACTCCAAGCTCAGGATTACATTAATCAGATAAATGACCTGAAACAAAAAAATCAGTTGCTTACTGATTCTAACAATCAGCTTGAGTCCGATAAAGTAAATCTTACTAATAAATTGGAAACAACAACCTATGAAAAAAATGCTATTTCTCAACAAAAAGATTCTCTTGCAGGTGCAAAAAAAATATTAGAAAAAGAAAATGCAAAACTATTTGTTACTGCTAATAAGGCTGCAGCTTTGGAGCTAACTGATATTTCAACAAAACCATATAAAGTTAAGAGCAATGGCAGTTATTCAAAGGAATCCAGCGCAGATGAAATGCAATTGCTAAAGATTTGCTTTGATATGAAGAAAAACGAATATGCGGAAAAAGGACAGGAAGCATTTTATCTCAGACTTATAGCACCTGATGGAAACACAGTGTATAATGAAAAATTGGGAAGCGGTAATTTTGTGAAATCATCAGATAAAAGTAAAGTTAATTATACGAAAAAATATTTTGTAGATTACAATGGCAATGATGAAGAAGTATGCCTAATATGGAATAAGGAAATTGAACTTATGAAAGGTAGATATCAGGTTGAATTATACAACAAAGGATATCTTGCTGGAACCTCCGATTTCAAACTAAAGTAAAGTTTTTTAATTTTTTGAGATATTATTAGAATTGAGATTTGTTGTCAAATCTCAATTTTTTTGTCCTATTCGCAATACATTCCGGGTTATAAATATCATACATTTGATATAGTTATAAGAAAATGTTTAATTCTCTGACTTAATTAGATTTGTTTTATTTAACAGTTCAATAATTTTATTTCATCATTTCAAAGATGTATATTATTATTCATTTTTATTTTTGTCAATAAATAATTAATTATGAATTTGCTAAAATGCAAAATTAATATTGTATTATTTAGGTAAAAAAAGAATTATTATTTTTAAAGTATATTTTTACACTTAAAAAATGGATAAATATTGTAATATTGATGATAAAATTCTTTATCTTGTCATCGATTTGTAATAGGTCGGTTCAGTGGAAATTATAGCTTAGGAAATATTCAATAATATTTAGTATTGAAATTACATATTTTTTATTAATTACAAAAATAATATCGGTATGAAAAAAATCAATGTATTTATAATTTTAATAACATTACTTTATATTACCGGAAGTTTTGCTCAGAGTAATCAAATCATTGTTCATGATCCGGTTGCGATAAAATCAGAGGGGAAATACTATATTTTCAATACAGGTCCCGGAATTGAATCTGCTGTATCTGATGATAATTTCAATTGGACAAAATATACTGAACCTGTATTTGATCCTATGCCAGAATGGTTTAATAAAGTGGTTCCAAACTTCAATGGACATATTTGGGCACCAGATATTATTTTCCACGATGGACTTTATTATTTGTATTATTCTATTTCCTCCTTTGGAAGTAATCTCAATATCATAGGAGTTGCTACTAATACTACACTTGACAGATATAGCAAGGATTCAAAATGGATAGATCATGGTATAGTAGTGCAATCGATTCCCGGTCGAGATAATTGGAATGCTATTGATCCAAATATAATTTTTGATGATGACAATACTCCATGGATGACTTTTGGTTCATTTTGGGGAGGAATTAAAATTGTTAAACTCAATAATGATCTCATTAGTATCGCTCCAACCTCAGGAATGGCATACTTAGCCAGCAGAGAGGACAGTGGGAAATGAGACTGAAGCAGGAAATGGAGCAATAGAAGGCCCATTTATAGTTAAAAAAAGACAATTACTACTATTTGTTTGTTTCTGATCTATGCTGTAGAGGACCAAAGAGCACTTTACAATGTCAGATATGGAAGGTCAGAAAATGTGACCCGGAATTCCTTATGTTGATAAAGAAGGAAAATTGATGACTGAAGGTGGTGAGCTTTATTAATAAAAGGGAGATGATGATTTCTTTGCTATTGGTCACAATTCAGTTTATGAATTTGATGGTAAATATTTTATGTATAGTCATGGTTATGATGCTCATGATCATAGGCGACCTAAACTTTTAGAACATGTTTTTAGGATGGGATGATGAAGGTTAGAACATATATAAAAGAATATTTAAAAAAATAGTGTTAATTTTACATTTATTTAATTGGTTATTTTAATATCTACTTTATGAAAACACAAAAACTTAGTATTCTTGAGAAAATAGGCTATGGCTCCGGAGATGCAGCCGTGAATGTTGTGATATCATCGATGTTTCTTATCATCACATTTTTCTATACTGATGTGTATGGTTTGAGAGCTAAAGATGTAGCATTAATGTTTCTTTTAGTTAGATTTATAGATGCCATTACAGACCCAATTATGGGGTTGATAACAGATAAATATAAATTTAAAGGTGGCAGATATCGTCCATATTTTCTTTTTCTATCTGTACCATTTGGAATATCTGTTTTCCTGACATTTACCACACCGGATTTTGATTATGCGGGAAAAATGATATATGCATATCTAACATATATATTGGTAACACTTATGTTTACCTCAGTAACTATACCATATATTTCATTGATAGGAGTTTTGACAAGCGATCCTAAAGAAAGATTATCAGCAAATGGATACAGGCTATTTTTTGCTAAGATAGCAGCCTTTATGGTTTCAATTGTAGTGCCAATACTTGCAGAGAAATTAGGTAAAAATGATATGGCTCGTGGATATCAGTTGGCTATGGGACTGATGGCACTAATGGGAACGCTGTTGTTCCTTTTTAGTTATTTCACTACCCGGGAAAGAGTAGAACATGTAGTTGATAAAACACCATTATTGACACAATTTAAGCATTTGTTTAAAAATAATCAATGGGTACTATTGTTTGGATCTTGCCTTTCAGGTACTATCATTATGTTATTCGTGCTTCAGTAGCAATATTTTTATCAAAATATTATTTAGGTGGTGATGCTGATATCCAGTCTTCATTTTTGGTACAGAGTTGCAGCCGCTATATTGGCTATGCCTGTTTCTACATTTATTACTAAAAATACGATAAGGTAAAACTATTTTGGATATCACAATTTGTAGTAGGAATTATTAGTGTTTTTATGTTTGTACTTGTTAAACCTCATCCTGATAGTTTGGTTTTGGCTTATGTTTTATATTTTATTTTATCATTTGTTGTAGGTCTTCATGTCTTTGTATTTTGGTCAGCTATCGCAGGAATCTGTGGATTATGGACAAGCTGAAACGGAGTCAGAGTATCAGGACTTTCATTTGGTGGTATATCATTTGCTCAAAAGCAGGTATGGGTATCGCAGGTGCAATAGTAGGGTTTTTATTAGATTCATTTGGATATATTCCCGATAATGAACAGACTTATTGCTGCACTTATAGGATTAGCATTGATGCTTACATTGATACCTACAATTTTCCATATAATAAATGGAGATCCTCATTTATAATTATAAAATTACCGATGAATATTACGAAACGATACAAACAAAACTCAATATTTAATATGGGAAAATATAGTAATTCACCTTTGATAGAACAAAGGGCAGACCCTTTTATCTATAAGCATACTGATGGTTATTATTATTTTACCGGTTCTGTTCCATCTTTTGATTATATTGAATTGAGAAGGTCAAATACATTAGATGGACTAAAGAATGCAGAGACTTTTAAAATATGGGAAAAACATAATTCAGGCATAATGAGTCAGCATATATGGGCTCCGGAAATTCATTATCTCGATGGAAAATGGTATATATATTTTGCTGCAAGCAAGGTGGATGATATCTGGAGGTTGCGACCCTATGTCCTCGAATGTCAAGGACAAAATCCTTTGGTAGATGAATGGGTAGAATTAGGACAGATGCAGCTTGCAAGATGATGATAACAAAACATTTATAGACTTTTCATTGGATGCTATGTTTTGAAAATAATGGTAAAAGATATTTTTGTTGGGCGGAAAAACAGGAGGACAGTTTGCTGCATCCAATCTTTATCTTGAGAAATGAGATCTCAGGTGAAACTGAAAACAGCTCAATTTATGCTTACAACTCCTGATTATGATTGGGAAAGAGTGGATTTTTGGGTAAACGAAGGCCCTGCGGTGATAAAAAATAATGGAAAGATATATATTACTTTTTCTGCCAGTGCTACAGGAACATGTTATTGTATGGGTATGATGGAGGCTGATGCTGATGCTGATTTATTGGATAGGAATTCGTGGAAAAAATCCAGATTTCCTGTACCTAAGACTGATTATGAAAAAGGGATTTATGGTCCAGGGCACAATAGCTTTACCATCGCTGAAGATGGAGAAACACCATTGTGTATTTATCATGCTAGGGATTATGAGACTATTGTGGGTGATCCTCTGTATGATCCTAACAGACATGCAAGGGTAATGGAAGTCAAATTTGATGATAACGGGAGACCGGTTTTTGAATTTTAGAGTTAAGTTTTTTGAGAATTTTAATATCATTCAAATAGACTTACATAGCCTATGTGAACTGTAGATTCTTTGTAATTCAGAGCTTGTTTGTATTGACTGCCTATTCCAACAGATAATTGGAGCATTCCGTTTTTTGTGTCAAAATTTATCCCTGCTCCAATCGAATAAGGAGAGTCCCAAGAATTTGTAGCATATGGGTCATTGATGAGCCCATAATCAAAAAATGCAAAAATAAAGGAGTTTTTACCAAAAATCATTCTGGGTTCAAGAGTAAATACATTGTAGAATTTTGCTAATATGCTTTGTTCATTGAATCCTCTTAAAATACTGTTTCCCCCTAATTTATATAATTCATTCTGATATATTTTGCCTTCAGAGTATTTATAACCTGTCCTGTTTTCAAGTTTTAAAACTATGCTGCTCCCAATGCTCCAATAAAAAGAAATGTCAGCCAGAGAGCCAAATGTCAATGTTTTTAATCTTAAAGTATCATAAGCATTACTAAAATCAACATTTTCATTTGAAATGGATGTTAGACTTTGATTTTTTCTGATATTCCTTTCGCCGATATATCCCTCCAGCGATATCGATAAGCCTTTAGATGGATTGTAAAAATAGTCAAGGTTGCTGCTACTCAATGCAAAACCTATATTATTGGAAGTGACATCGAGCTTGTCTGGTAAAGTTTTAGCACTCAATAATTCAGTGGTGTCCAAGGTGATAAGTCTTGAACTATTGTTGGACCAAAATAGCTTCAGTTCTGTTTTGCTTTTAATAAAGTATTGAAGTGCAAGTTTGAAATCAACATCTCGATATTCATCTTCATTGAGATAAATATTCATATTGCCATCAAATCCAAATGGCATATCAAAAATATAGGGATAATTGCTCTTTATAGTTAATTCTTGCTTTGAACTTGTAAGGCTTTTATAATTTAAAAATATCCTTTCCCCTTTTCCTAATTTATTGATCAGATCGAGAAGTCCTTCTCCTGTGATTTTGTACTTGTTTAGGGTGGTTTTGTCTTGTTGAAGTCCGAGTAAAAAGTCGAATCTGTTAACTTTTTTGTTTTTTAGATTCAGATTTACTCTTAATTTATCTTGATAAAAAGTCAATCCGGAGGATTCATTAATTGCACAAAAGATATATTTTCAATGTTTTTGCTGATATTATCTATTTTGGATTTATCAAATATATCTCCTTTTCTAATATCGAGATAATTTTCCAAATAGCTATCAGATATATCCAATCCAGTAATTACATTTATAGAATCAAAATATATCTTCCTGTTTTTTTAATAGATAATGTGGCTTTTATGGAATCATGGGAAGAAAAAGCGATATCTTTTAATTTTACATTTACAAATGGATATCCTGAATTTTCATAATATTCAATTATATTTTCTATATAAGCAGTTAATTCAGATAAACTTATATAGCTTCCTTGCAATTTATGCATTTCCTTGAAGATATATTTTGGAAGATTATGGTATGAACTGTCCATGCTTATATTTGCCCATTTGTATCTAATGCCTTTATTTATATTTATTATCTTTTGAGAATCCAAGTCAATAAATTCAGTATCGGGATTTAAAAATCCCAACTTAATAAGACTGTCCAATTCAGGTAGCCTTAGTTGATTTAATTCTGTTGAGTCATTTGTAATAATAATTCTGTGGAAAACCAATGAATCAGCTTCCTTAATATTTACCTTGTATGAAATCTGGCTTATTCCAAATACAGAATTTAATAATATAATGACTATTACAAGTGGTTTCAATTGATAAAATTATAATTTATTCTAAAACGGAATTGAAGGCAATATGTTATTAATAATGAAATTTATAACTATGTGTAGAAGATTAAAATTATTTGATTTTTTGTTGATAGTTATAGCATTGAGTCTTAATTTAAGATAGTTTTGGGTTTAAGTTTAATATTGTAAATGAAATAAAAGCACAATTATTAATCTATCAAATTAGGTTTTTAATCTAATAAAAGGGAAAATTCAGATGCTAATGACATATGTTTGTAAGAAATAAAAAAAGAATATATGGCAGTTATTCAATTGAATGATATCCAAAAATTGTATCAAATGGGAAAGGAAAAAGTTTATGCTCTTCGTAGTATAACGACTTCCATTTCTAAAAATGAATATGTGGCATTGATGGGACCCAGTGGTTCAGGGAAATCCACATTGATGAATATAATTGGATGCCTTGATACACCTACTGCAGGAACATATTTTTTGGAAAATGAAAATGTAAGTACTCTTACCGGTGATGAACTTGCGCATATTAGAAATAAAAGAATAGGATTTGTGTTTCAGACTTTCAATCTTCTACCGAGAATGACAGCATTGGAAAATGTTGCACTTCCACTTATATATAGTGGATTGCCAAAGTCAGAAAGGTTGGATAAAGCACGCGAAGCACTTACTATTGTCAGTCTTCAGGATAGGATGACTCACAAGCCCAATGAAATGAGTGGAGGGCAAAGGCAGAGGGTTGCCATAGCCAGGGCGCTGGTCAATAATCCGGCAATTATTCTCGCTGATGAACCTACGGGAAATCTGGATTCGAAAACCTCAATTGAAATTATGGATATTTTCAATCAAATTCATGATCAGGGCAATACTATTATTTTAGTGACTCATGAACCTGATATAGCAGAATTTGCACAAAGAAAAATACATTTGCTTGATGGCTCAATAGCTTCGGATGAAATGAATTGATTCTATCGACTTATTTTTTTTTAGAAATATTTAAGCAAAAGTCAATTGTTTTTATCTTACTATTGAAAGGGGCATTTCAGGATCATAATCTCCGGAGATAACCGGGTTTTGAGCATTGTTGGTGTACTTTCTGACATTGGTGCTGACGTAATCAAATAGCTCGCTTATATTTACAATTTTATTTTTATCAAAATCTGCTTCCCCTTCGAGTCCAAGCAATAGAAAATGACTAAATATTCCTTGTCTCATCCCTGCATATTCCATAGAGTTTTCATCTTCTTTTGATGACATAATTAAGGCTGTACCTCCATGGGATTTTTCAAAATCGAGGTAATATTCTTCCAGCATTGAAGAAAATGGGGATCTTTGAGCTATCAGAGAACCCGCATGACAAGCATCGGCTATAATTACTTTATGTTTAGCTCTGCTGGCATCTATTATTTTTAATATGTCATTGTGATACAGTAAGTTTTTGTCTGTGCCATCAAAATCATAAGGTACGAATGCCCCTTCTAAACCGTGACCGGCGTAATACACCATTACCACATCATTTGCATCAGCTTTGTTTGTGATGTATTCAAGGGCATCAAGAATATTTTTTTGAGAAGCATTTTCATCTATGAGTAATTTGATGTGATCATTGGGAAGCAATCCTCCTTCAGGACTTTTTAGAAAAGCATACAGTTGATAAGCATCATCATCGGTATATTTAAGTACAGGCATATGGTTGTATGCACCAACACCTATTACAAGAGCCCATATATCCACTTTTGGGTCTGTATCCACAGTGATTATTTCTGTTTCTTTTTTCTCTTCTTTTTCTATGCTTAAATTATCTTGTCTTACTAGAATTCCATTCTTCCATTTTCCTCCGAATATATTCCCGTCGGGCATATACATAATTCCATAGCCTTCAGGAACATTTCTTTTCCACTCTCCTTCGTATCTTCTTTTATCGGCATAATAACATGTTCCTTTGCCAAAAGGTCTGCCATCTTTGAATTCTCCTTCCCATTTTGAGCCATCTCTGAAAATATAGTTTCCAACTCCGGATTTGCAATATTCTTCTATGCAATTTCGATTGAAATCTAAGTTGTCTATTTCTTTGTCAAGAGAAACCTCATTTAGTAGTATGTCTTCTTTTATCAATTTGTCATTGTCCCAGGTGCCACTCTTATTATTACCATATTTATCTATTAATTTTCCTTGTCCAACTCTTTTGTTGTCTTTCCAATATCCTTCATAATAAGAATTATCGACATAGTTATATTTACCATATCCCGAGAATTTCCCATTATCGAAACTTCCTATATAACTTTCCCCATTTGGAAAACTATATGTTCCCTTACCTATAGCTTTGTCATTGTACCATTCTCCGCTATATTCTTCTTTATTGCTAAATCTGTATGTTCCTGTGCCCCAAAATTTATTTGCCCGGAAATCGCCATAATATTCATCACCTGTTGGCATATCAAGCTTTCCTTTACCTTCTCTGATATTATTTTTCCATTCTCCGGTATATATATTGCCATTTGTATAGTAAAAAACTCCATTCCCATTTAGCATCCCATTGATGAAATTCCCGCTGTATTTTCCGCCACTTGGAAATATGAAAGTGCCTTTCCCATTCGTGCAGTTACCACTAATGCACTGTGAGGTCATATTGATAGATGATGACAATGAAATAAGTAATACAAATATTAAAGATAAATTTGTAAATGAATTTTTATATAAACTATAATTTATCATTGCACCTAAATCTGATTTGTTAAATGAAAAAATATTTAATTTTCGTAAGTGTTAAAACACATTAAAACTAATTTTTATTGTAATAAATATTTATTCTCGGATAATAAAATTTGTTTTGAATTGGCATTTATCCTTTTATTTCATACAATTTAAAATAAATGAGTATGATTTAATATTTAATTATTTTTTTGTAAAAGGATTCTCCATTTTTTAATAGTATTTTAACAATATATACTGATGTTTCAAGATGAGAAAGGTCAATAGTTGAACCTGAATTTGATATTTTACTTTCAAAGATTATATTTCCTGAAAGATTGTAAATTTTAATTACTTCGATATCTGTTTCATTTCTTGAACTTTCGATGTAAAGTTTATCGACTACCGGGTTTGGATAAAGTAATATTTCGTTGCCATCATTTGTAAGAACCGAAGAGGATTCAATACAACCATGATGTATATTTTCCATTATAGATTTGTATTTTGGAGCAGGGATAATGCTTGTGTCCTGATCCAGTGTTTCCAATATTCCCCAACTTCCATATTTGGCACTGCGATTGGATACAAATGAAAAATTCATAAGAGTAAGAGGATTATCTCCCGATTGCAAAGTCCTCATGAATTCAAACCATTCATTATAAAGGTTGTATATAGCTGTATCTCTTTGGATTGCGAGCAAAGCATCAGCATAAGTAGGTTCTTCCCCAAATGGTGTGGGAGTAATATGCTGACCTCCTTCATAAAACATAAGCGGTAAGTTTAGAGGATCTGCTATACCTTCTTTTATTTTTTTTATCCATACTTTTTCATTGTATTCTCTACTTTCTCTAACTCTTGAAGCTATATCCTGAACTGTTGCCTCGGAGCCTAATATATCTAATTCTGCTTCAAGGTTCTCATCTGATAATCCAAAATAATAAGCAGGAGAAACAGCATCTATACTTCCTTCTCTCATGTTTTTTATGATTCTGTCACTAACATCAAACCAGCCTGTTTGAACCCCAACAACCCTATTTATTCTACTCATGTCATCTGCATAGACTTCGGACCAAATATCCAAGCAATTTTGTATGTAAGGGACTATTCCTTCCGGCCATTGTTTATTTTGCTCTTCACATCCATGGTGATATAGCCATTGAGTCTGTCCAAAAATCCAGTTCCAGTTTTCGTTGCTGTATTCAACTGTCAATTTTAATTCCGGTTTAAGGTTGTCATGAAATAGTTGAGCCATTTTTCTTATATATTCATTGCTTGCTTTATGCGGCACGCAAACCCACCCATCCAGGTCGTAGTCATTCATCAATTTTATCATTATTTCATAGGGAATACCTTTGTTATTAGACCATGTGTAATAGTCTGTTTGTGAGCGATCAATCCAGTTAGTGCGTGTGGTGTCTTCCCATTCCCAACTGTTTTCCATGCCCCAACTATTGGTGCTTCCCCAATCCATAAATCTTACAGCTTTGAAATTTGACAATTTTTCTATCCACAGAGGGTTGAAAATATCATCTTCATAGTTTTGTTCAAAATCTGATCTTACAATCCTTATGTTTTTTACAGGATTTGCAATTTCAGATCTTTCGATTACCATTTCAATTACTGAATTTTTTGGTTAATAAAAATCAAAAGTATATCTATTTGTATTTTCCCTTACTAAATTATTAATGCCTCCCCAAAAATTTAAATCACCATCCCCATCAAACAATACAACATAACTTCCCGGAAGCCATCCGTCGGTAATTGCCCATATTGTTGCAACCATTTGTTGGTATTGACTTTCAGGTATTTGTTGTGGCACCTGAGTGGGGTAACCATCAGATCTTAGTGATATATAATCTGCCATTTCACTATTCCATGGATATTCAGGATTTCCAATATCTTTGGTGTACCATTGACGACAATGATGCATCATATCTTTAAATGGCAATTCTGTTCCCCAATCTGCTAACCCACCCAGATTTGTACCGATCTGAAGTTTGCAAGAATCAGGCAATTGAGCAAAAACATTGATAAATATTACAGATAAAATAAGTGAAAATATGGGTTTGGTCATTGATATGGATTTACTTAGTAATTTTGATTCGTTTTAATAGAATAATAATAAAGCTCTTTTTAAATAAAATTATGTTGGAGCAAATTTAATAAATTTTGCAAACTATATATTTATAAATAAAGATAGTAATTGCTAAATGTAAAAGTTATCAAATTTTGTAAAATGATAATCAGCTAAATAAATATATGTTTAATAGATTTTCCTAACCATTTTCACTTATTACAGATAGTGATTTTTTATTTAATATAGATATTTTTTCTATTGAAGTCGATTATCTTATCATTGTGGAATTCACTCAATATTCTGCTAACACTTTCCCTGCTTGCATCCACCAAATTACCGAGTTCCTTTTGAGAAACTGGTAATATGAATTCATCAGATTCAAATATATTTTCAGCAAAATCTAATAGAACATCAGCGATATTTCCACGTGTTTGTTTTTGTGTCCTTTTTGCACATCTGTGAATAGATTCGAGATTGTCTTGACAAAGATCGAGGATTATTTCCACTGTGAATTGGTCATTTTCTTTCAATAAATTTTTAAATGTGGAAATATCGATATAGCAAACTTCACAATCGGTAACTGCAGTCACGGAATATTGATTGATTTTATCTCCAATCGTAGTCGGTAGTCCCAGATATCTCGTAGCTTTGGAAATTTTAACGATTTGTTCATAATATGGACCCGCTACATGAATTTTTACAAGTCCGCTTCTGAGGTAAGCAACATTGGTAGAAAATGCTCCTTGTTTTATAATTAGGTCCCTTTTTTAAATTTAACCATTACATTATTGCACGAAAGATCGGAAAGATGGCTTTCGTCAAGTGTATCAGCTGGTTTGGATTTAAATATACAAGTTTGGCAGTTATTATTCATTTTGCAAAAATACAAAGATGTTTAGTAAATAATTAAATTTTAATCCTTTATTATTTATATAAAAATATAATATGCTGAATTCAAGTGACAAATGCAACATTAGATAAAAATATGTCATTGGCAAAATTACGATTAAAAATTCAATCGGAGTTAGAAAACACGGTTTTTACTAGGTCTATTATTCAATATATTTTGAACTGAAATTACATCATTGTCAGTAATATTTTCAAAAGAAGAACCTTTAGGAAAATATTGTCTGATAAGACCATTAGTATTTTCATTAGCACCACGTTCCCAAGAATGATATGGTCGGGCAAAGAAAAATTGAATATTTAGATTTTGAGAGATAGTTTGATGATCAGAAAATTCTTTTCCATTATCAGCAGTAATAGTATGTAATAAATTTTTAAAAGGTTAAGAGTTTCGATAGTTTGTGATGAGACTGGGATAGCATCTTTAGACACTAATTTACGAATAAAAACCAAGCTTGACACTCTGTCATTCATTGTAAGCAAAGCTCCTTTGTGATTTTTACCGATAACAGTATCTATCTCAAAATCTCCAAAACGATTTTTTTCATCTACTATTTTTGGTCTCAAAGAGATATCAGTTCTGTTAGGAATAATACCTCTTTTATCTTTTGAAGCACCTCGTTTACGATATTTTCTTCCATTGTGCCTTAGGTGTTTATATAAATTACCTCCTTGTTTTTTATCATCCCAAATAAATTTATATATGGTTTCATGTGAGACACAATGGATATTTTCAACTTTAGCTCTACCTACAATTTGTTCAGGACTATAATCTTGTCTAAGTTTATCAATAACATAAAATTTGACTGATTTAGTAAATTTATGTTTTTAGGTTTTTCTTTGAGTCTTTTAGTATATTTTTTGTGCTAAATCAGCTTTGTATTCTCCATTACGTTTGTCACTATTGCGTTTCAATTCTCTACAAACTTAGATTTGTGTTTGCCAATTGTTTTTGCAATGTCAGTTTGAGAATATTTATTTTTGTATCATTACTGAAATTGTATATCTTTGCTCCAAGGTTAAATGTTTATTCATAGCAACTTTTTTTGGACGACAGGGGCTAAGATAATCAAATTCCATCAAAGCAGAGAAGTAGGATTTTTTCCTTCTTCTTTGTTTTGAAAAATTTATTTTATCTCATCTCTCTCATCTTTTTTGTAAGTTGCATTTGTTTGTTGAATTTGGGTATTAATATATCCTTCAAATTGAATAATTAATAAGAATCAAAAATAGCACATATAATATTGTCAATCAATATTAATATCTTATATAATGCAATAATGATATAAAATATTGTGATATATGTCACAAAAGCTTTTAATTAACCCCACAGCCATTTCTTATAATCTTGTTTTGGTAAGATATAATTTTGCATAAAATATTACATTATTCAATTTAAAAAAAATATATAAAATGGAAGCAAAAAAATTATGTCTTGCCCTTTACACAGGAAGTGTGGATAAATTGACTGCTGCAGGTGTAATACTAAGTGGTGCTGCAGCTGATGATATGGAAGTAGATATCTATGTGTTACTTCAGGCTGCTCGTGCATTCAGAAAAGATATTGGCGATGATAGTAGTAAATTGGCTATGGCTGAAAATCCTGATCTTAAAGATGAATTTCTACAGTCACTTAAGAATTTAAATGTAAAAACTTGGGTTGAGTTTTTCAAAGAAGCTAAAGAGATAACAGATGTTAAAATCCATATTTGCGGACTTGCAGGCAAAGTATGGGGAGGTTCAAAACTTGATGATTTTATCTCACTTGCAGATGATATTTGCGGTATCAATGCATATATTACATCAGCTCAGGAAGCAGATATTAATTTATTTATTTAAACAAAAAAATATATATCATGACAATCGATGAATTAAAAAATTTAGAAGTTACAAAATCAGTTGACGCCAGAGGAACAGCATGTCCCGGACCACTCTTGGAAGCAAAAAAAGCAATAGGACTGATTAAACCGGGAGATATTATGGAAGTTCTCTCTGCCGATGAAGGTACTAAAGTTGATGTCCCAAAATGGTGTAAAAAACAAGGACACGATTATCTAGGAACAATAGATGAAAACGGATATTTTAAAATTTATCTTCAAAAAAAATAATATAAAAGTAAACGGATGAAAAAAAGTGCCAAAATATTAGTTTTTTCAACCGAAAAGATTAGCGACCCTGCCATCGATATGGCAGGGCTTCTAAAGCTTCATTATCCTCCAACAGTTTATACTATTACAGTGCCTTGTTCGAGTAGTATTAAACCTAAGTGGATTCTTCATGCCTACGAAAAGGGTTTCGATGGGGTATTTATAGCTGCTGATGGAAGTGATTGCACATTTGGGGAAACATGTACCGAGAAAACCGGTAATGTGGTTAAAAATACTCATGAATTGATGCAAAAAGTATCTATTGAGCCTGCCAGGTTGAAAATGGCAGCTATATGTTCTGTTTGCAGTGAAGCATTCGTGAAACAAATAAGAAGCTTTAATGAATATTTATTGAAAAATGTAAATCCCGATAATGACTAACCAAGAAAATAAATATCAATACGATGCTCTTGTTATTGGTGGAGGTATTGCCGGTGGTGAGGCAGCTTTAAATCTGGCTTCAACAGGATATAAAGTTCTCCTTGTGGAAAAAGATCTCTCAATTGGTGGTAAAATGATTATGCTCAGCAAAGTATTTCCTACTCTCGATTGTGGAGCTTGTATCACAACACCAAAAATATCTGAAATATCCCGTCATCCCGATATAACAATATTTACTGAGACAGAAGTCACTTCAATAGAGAAAATATCTGAGGGTGATTTTAAAGTCAATATAAAGAAAAACCCAAGATATGTTATAGTTGAGGATTGTACTGGTTGCCAACAATGTGAAGAAGCTTGCCCTGTCAGTGTTTCTGATGAATATCAATATGGTATGGTAGGAAGAAAAGCTATTTTTATTCCTTTTAGTATTGCCAGTCCCAAGGCAGCAGCAGTGGATATAGATAGCTGCATATTGTGCGGAGCTTGTGAAAGAGCTTGTCCTACTAACTGTATAGATTTTACCCAAAAAACAGAATATATTGATTTGAATGTTAAAACAATCATTATAGCTACAGGATTTAATCTTTTTAATCCACTATTAATCCCAAGGTTCGGATTTGGAAAATATAAAAATGTCATTACTTCTATGCAAATGGAAAGACAGTTGGCACCAACACGACCTTATAATACTATATTGAGACCCGGAGATGGAAAAATGCCTGATAGAATAGCTTATGTGCTCTGTACTGGTTCGAGAGATGAGACTATTGGTAATCCTATTTGCTCACAAATATGCTGTATGTATTCTATAAAACAAGCGCAATTATTGATGGGTGCACTCCCAATGGCTGATGTGACTATTTATTATATCGATATAAGGTCATTTGGTAAAGGATTTGAAGAATTCTATCAGCAGGCAATAGGAATGGGAGTAAATATGGTAAAAGGTAAAATTGGTAAAATCAAAGAAAAAGAAAACGGAGATTTGATACTCAGATATGAGGATATTGATGAAGGTATTGTCAAAGAAGCAGAACATGATATGGTAGTCCTTTCAGTTGGAGTATTGCCAAATTCTGACGCTTCTGGATATTTCAAAAAAGAAGAACTAAAACTTGGATTTCATAAATTCATTTATCAACCTGATTCACTAATCAGTCCTGCAAGGACAAGTATAGAAGGAGTTTTTGTTGCCGGTACTGCTTCAGGACCTATGGATATTCCGGATTCAATATTGTCAGCAGGTTCAGCTTCTTCAGAAGCTATTAGTTATTTAATTCAACAATAATGATGAAAAAGAAAATTGGTGTTTATATCTGTCATTGCGGAACTAATATTTCTGACTATGTCGATGTGGAAAAAGTCAGGAAAGCGGTCGAAAATGAAGAAGGTGTATTTATCGCAAAAACCACAATGTTCGCTTGCTCAGATTCAAGTCAAAAAGAGATAATAGAGGATATAAAAAATTATGGTCTTAATGGTATGGTGGTGGCTTCATGTTCCCCAAAACTACATCTCAATACTTTCAGAGAAGTGGCTGAAAGAGCCGGAATGAATAAATATAACTATGTTCATGCCAATATCAGGGAACAGGGTTCATGGGCTCATTCTGATAATAAAGAAGGAGCAACTCTTAAAGCGATTCAACTCGTGAAGTCTGCAATAGCTAAAGCCAGATTAGTACACGGATTGGAACCTAATGTTATTAGTGCTAAAAAATCTGTAGCAATAATTGGTGCTGGTGTGGCAGGAATGAAAGCAGCGATATCTATTGCAGAAAAGAATTGTCCTGTATTTCTCATAGAACGAGAGTTCTTTGTGGGAGGAAGGGTTTCACAATGGGGAGAAATGTTTACTACTGATGAAACAGGTCAGGAAGTAGTGACAAGATTGTATAATGAATTGATACAGAAACCTAATGTGACACTTTTTACTGGTACAGAAGTTATAGAAAGTTCTGGTAGCATTGGTGACTTTAGCTTGAAATTGAAAAAGAAACCTAGATATGTTAAAAATGTCTGCGATCATGATAAATTTCAAAAAGCTATTGATGTTTGTCCTGTAGAAGTTCCGGATGAGTTTAATTTTAACTTGACTACCAGAAAAGCCATTTATCATAATTTCCCTAGCGAATATCCTCATGCAGGTGTTATTGATATCGATAATTGTACCAGATGCGGATTATGTGAAACTGTATGTAAGGATATTGATTTTTCTCAAAAGGAAGAGATAATAGCTATCAATGTTGGTTCTGTTCTTGTGGCTTCAGGTTTTGATCCTTATACTCCTAAGAATGGTGAATATTGCTACAATGAAGTTGAGAATGTAATCACTTTGCCCCAGTTCAAAAGGTTGATTGAATTAAACGAAAAGGAATTGTTGTTTAATGGTAAAAAAATAGAAAATATAGCTTATATCTATTGTGTTGGAAGTCGAGAACCTGAGGGAGAAAATACTTATTGTTCCAGATATTGTTGTACTTCAGCTATCCATGCTGCTTTATCAGCAAGAAAAAAATTCAAAAATATAATAAACCTTCATTTTCATAGGGGAATAAGAACCTATGGGAAACAGGAAACATTATACTATAATTCAAGGTCACAGGGTGATATTTATATTCAGGCTGAAGATGGTACTTTGCCCGAAGTATATTGCAAAGATGGTAAGACAATGGTGAAAGTGAAAGATATTCTCAGCTCAGGAAGAGAAGTAGAAGCTGAAGCTGACCTTGTGGTACTTATCACTGGTATGGTGCCCCGATCCAATAATACTATTGGCACAATATTGAAACTTCCAAAAGGAAGAGACAATTTTTTCAATGAGATACATATGAAATTGCGTCCTGTTGAAACTTTTATCGATGGGGTGACAATCTGTGGAGCCTGCCAGGGCCCAAAAAATATTATGGAATCAGTGAATTCCGCTTTGGCAGCAGCTACTAAATCTTTTTCTTATATCAATAAGGGAGAATTGGAAACTGAACCTGTGGTTGCCGAGATAGATCCTAATATGTGTACATGGTGCGATGCTTGTACTAATGCTTGCCCATACGATGCAATAAGTAAAGTATCGGCTGATCAGAAGATTTATGCTACTATCAATAATTCTGTGTGCAAAGGCTGCGGAATGTGTCTGCCTGTATGTCCTGAAGATGCTATCCAATTAGTAAATTATTCGGATAATGAAATAGAAAGTATGATAGATGCTCTTGCACAGGGTTAATTTTTTAAAGATTTAATTATTATGGAAATCGAAAAAGGAAAAACTTATAAATATTTACGTGAAACACATGAAGTTCCACAAGAAGTTAAAGACAAACTCAAAGAATTTAACAGAATTAAAAAAGATATTTTGGGAGAACTCAATTCTGGACCTAAGACCATAGAGGAATTGGCAGAAGTTGCGAAGTTGCCAAAATATGATATGGTTTTTTATCTGATGTCTTTATTGAAATATGGACTTGTGGAAAAGGATGAAATTGATGATATGGATGAATATTTTACTTATAAATTGAAAAATAATGGCTAAGTTAAATCCTAAATTTGCAAAAGAAATAGAATCATTCGGAGGTGAAAATTTTAATGCCTGCTATAACTTGCGGTACTTGTACTTCCGTGTGTTCACTATCTACTCCTGAAGACTCTTTTCAAGAGAAATGGTCAGATTGAGCTCTTTAGGAATGGAAGATGAACTTAAGTCTTCATTGAAGCCATGGTTGTGTTACTACTGTGGGGAATGTACTACCAATTGTCCACAAAATGCAAATCCAGGTGAGTTGATGATGGCTCTGAGGCGATGGCTGACTTCTAAATATGATTGGACAGGATTGTCAGGATTGCTGTATAAGTCATTTACATTGACTGTGATATCATTTATTGTTATAGCCCTTGCTGTTTTGGGAGTAGCATATTATTTGGATTTTGACCATGAATCGATTATGCATTTCGGACATTATTTTGAAATAATTGCTATTAGCTGTGTCTTTACTTTCATACTGTTGCCAAATATCATCAGAATGTGGTGGTTTGTTATTTTGAAGCCTAAATATAATGTTAGTTTTAATAACTATTTCAAATGTCTTTGGGATTTGTTTGTCCATATGTTTACTCAAAAAAGATATCGTGATTGCGATGATAGTTATTTTCGCTGGATAGAGCATATGATATTGGTACTTGGATATGTGGCATTGTTATTTACTACAGTGTTTTTGGATTGGTTTTCAACCACCAATTTGTTTGTTATAATTATAGGTTATGTGGAAAGTATTGCGATTTTCATTATTACTCTTGATTTTATCAATAGTAGAATGAAAAAAAATAAAGAGATAAATAAATTCTCACAACCTTCACAGATTGGTTTTTTGTAATATGGCTGTTTCTGATCGGTATTACCTCGTTTTTTGTAAGATTATTGATAGATTTGAATATATTGCAATCAATCTTTTGGATTTATATTTTGCACCTTATAGTATTGGCTCAATGGGCGATTATCATAGTACCTTTTGGTAAATGGACTCATTTCCTTTACAGATCTTTCGCAATGTATTTTTCAAAACTAAAGTCAACAATTGTTTCAGTTGCTTAGTTGTAAATGGGATTATAATTATTTAGAAGATTTTGGGAGTGTTATATTAGCTTCGTTCTTTTATTTCTGATGCTAATGAATTGAATAATAATATTGATAAAAATATTGCTAATCCGGGGAATACTGCTAACCACCATGCCGACATATTTTGCCTTGCATCACTCAGCAATGTTCCCCAACTTACATGTTCTGCAGGTGTTCCAATGCTGAGGAATGAAAGCGTGGATTCCATGAGTATAGTTCCGGCAAATCCATAGGAAAGAGCTACTAATACAGGACTTAATGTATAAGGTAATATATGCCTGCTTACTATATGCCAGTCACTTAACCCAAGTATTTTGGATGATTCAATAAATCTCTCTTCTTTAACTTTCAATACTTCTGCTCTTATATATCTGGCAATTGTTGGCCACACAAGTAAGCCAATTACCAAAATAATATTCATCATCGAAGATATTCTGAATAAACTTATCAATACAATCACTAAAAATCCTGAAGGTAATGCTTGTATTATATTTATAGTAGTGGTGCTTAATGTATCCATAGGTAATGATATATACCTTCCTTCCCATTTTAGCTTCTTAATAAGAAATAAAATTATAGCAAATATATTGAAAAACAATGCTACGTCACTGATTTTTGTATTTAGATATTTGTTATATACTGATATATATATTATGAATAATAGCGATATAATTAATATTACAAATTCTGTCCATCTTATTTTTAGGCCCTTATCACTATAGTAGGATGGAAATAAACTCATAAGCATCCCTATAATGAATGCCAGAAACATTGAACCAAATCCTACAATCAGAGCTACCTGTGTGCCATGAATTAATCCTGCTAAAACATCGCGGCCGTACAAATCGGTTCCTAAAAAATGTCGTTGTTGCTCTTTATCCAATTCTTGTTTGCCAAATGGCGATACATAGCCAGCATTTTTTAGATCGATAGTATTGAATGAGTATTTTATAATAGGAGAAATGATTGGATGTTGGTTTTCACTATTTATATTATTTTTACTGAAAATTGGAAATATGATATGCCCGTTTTGCCTGGCGATAATAGCTTTATCATTTGCAATAAAATCTGCAAATATTCCTATGAAAACAAATGTTCCAAGAAAAATATATTTTGCGATATTTCTTTTGTGTTTATTCAAAAAGTATTATTTTTTTTAATTTAATTTCATCCTTGCATTCAATCTATAATAAATCAAATCTCCTATAATATAGAAAATATATGTCATTACACCTACTATCATTACAATAGCAAATACAACATTCCAGTCCATTTTTAATATCGAATTATACAGCAATCTTCCCATGCCGGGAATATTGAATATTACTTCTATAACTACTGAACCTGCTATTGAACCTGGTAAACTCACTACTATGGCTGTTATCAATGGTATCAATGAATTTGGAAATGCGTGTTTTACAATTGCAGATTTTTTGGTTATTCCTTTGGTTATTATGCCTTTGAAATATGGATTTCCCATTTCTTTTTTAAGACTCCTGCTTATAAGAATGCTAAGATATGCTCCTGAATGTATGGCAAGTATCAAAGCAGGCAATAGCAGATGAGGTATTGCTGTTTTTATTTTCTCTGTCAATGTCATATTTGTGAAAATATTTCCAATTCCAATCGCAGGGAAAATGTTAGTAATGGTGAATACTTCATCAGAAGTGAGAAAAATTACTGCCATGGTAGCTAACCAAAACAAAGGCATAGCATAAAATAATGTCAATGATATATTTATGATTCTTGATGATATTGAATTTTCTTTCAATTGTGAATATAATGCTATGGGAAGCGATATGAGTAATGAGAATAAATATGCCATCAATACATAAATAATAGTATATGGCAAAGCTTCTGACAATTTTGAACTTACATTTCTACCATCCACGTAAGATATTCCAAAGTCCATTTTTATTATGTTTTTAAACCAATTGTGAAACCTATTATCTGTTCCATTGAACCTGAAGACAGGTAAATTGGATAAAAATCCTGACTTTTTATTGAATTTATATTGAGTTATTATATTTTTTAAATCATATTTCTCGGATTCAATATTAAATTTTAAAAGTTTTTCAATTTCTGTTTTGTCAATATTGGAAGCAATTAATGAGTCAACAATTTTTTTGTTTTCCGGTAAAATTATTGAATTATAATTGTCAGGAATCTTATATGGTCTGATTGAAAAATAGAATTCAGGTTTATCAAGTTTTAATTTTTTTGCAGTCATGATATAATCTGCTTTCTTCAAAGCAGGATTTTCATTAGCATTGCTGCCAAATATATCCATATAAGCATCGATTTTGTCACCTGGAGCTATTTCACTTACAAAGAAAACTGCGATAGCTATCAAAAAGACAACAGGAAAGAAAATTAACAGTTTTGTAAGTGCATACTTCAACATTTTAATTATTTTTTCAATGTAAATGCATTTGCAAAATATCCTGGTCTTTTAATCGAAGCAAAAGAGTCATATTTTTTATCTACTATGATGTTATTTGTAGGGAAATAAAGGAAAATTACCGGCTGTTGGTCATAGATTATCTTTTGAAATTCTTTGTAGTATTCTGCTCTTTTCTCTTTGTCGGAAGCATTTCTGATTTTATCTATTATTTCATCGCATTCCTTATCATGAAAACCTGAAAGATTGGTGCCACCAACTCCTGCATTGGCACTCGCCCAATCATTGAAAGGGTCTTCATCAGCGAGATCACTTCCACCGATTACCGGAGTCATATCGAAGTCATTATTTTTAAGCATATTTCTATAATTATTTCCGGCAACAGTTATGATTTCAATTTCGATACCGGCTTTTGCTGCATTTTCTTTAAGTTGCAGAGCAAGACTTTTACCAAATGATTGTCCAGTTATAGAAATAGATAATTTTAACTTTACATTTTTCTCATCTATTGATTTTTCCAAAATGCCATTGTTCTCTTTCCATCCTGCCTCTGAGAGTAATGATTTAGCTTTATCTATGTTGAAGTCTATTGGAGTCAGGTTCTTGTCATAATATTTTTTTTCGGGATGTACAGGAGTAATCATTCTCATTTCACCACCTGTACCAAATGTTTTCAACAATGAATTTACATCCACAAGGTGAGCTAATGCTTTTCTCACATTCACATCTTCCAGGATTTTGTTTCTGTTGTTTAAGATTAGTGAGTAATATTGAAGCGAAAGAGGATCAAAAAAATTGAATTTATCCTTATTTTTTTCATCTTTATGCATTGATACAAAATCTTGTCCGAATTCACCTTGTATCAAATCTACATTTCCATTTTTCAATTCTATGAATTCTGTTGTTTTATCAGGAATAATCTTGAAAATTAACTTTTCCGGATAATTTTTAAAATAAGAAATATCGCTTATGTCTTGTCCCCACCAGTTTTCTTTTTTTGACAATACTATTTGATTATTTGCTATCCATGATTCAAGTTTATAAGGTCCTGCTCCTGAAATATGATCTCTCATGAAATATGCTCCGTTTATCTTGGAGATAAAATCCTGAAGTTCACTGGCTACTAATATTTCTTCATTTATATTATTGTTTATTATATCAGACAAATTTATCTCCCTTAGAACTTTAAGTGAATCATAAAAATATTCTGGAAAAATCTCCATATTTGTCACTAATTCATCTGAAAGCATATATGATTTATCAGTATAAACACTGAATTTTTTTGGATTATCTTCATTAATTTCTATTCCTATTATATGCTTGTATAATGCTCGTAGCGAAGGATGTAATTCTATCGCTGGGAATAGTATCATTTTTATTGTAAATAGATAATCAAATCCTGTTATTTCTGAACCATTATCCCATTTAGCATTGTCTCTTAAAGAGATATCATATCTGTAACTTCCCTTATATGTTCCAGTATCTATACTTGTTTTGTCAGGAAATTTTTCAAGTAATAGGGGAGTGTTTTCCAAAGTTATGGGATCATAATCAGCACATTGCATGAAAATATATTGAAATACTTGTCGTTCTACATCTGCTGACCTTTTGATAGGAAATAATGCTGAAGGTTCTCTTTCAATTCCTATTGTGATATTGAAAATGTCATTTTTGTCATTATGGGCAGTATTTTCC
>JAWKLW010000018.1:0-71833 GCA_041392555.1 Saprospiraceae bacterium
AATTCCATTAAACAGACAGGAATTATCAGAATTTGCAGGTTTATCGATGGAAAATACAATAAGAATTTTAAAAGAATTTGAAAAAGACAAACTCATAGGATTAAATGGTAAAGAACTTCAAATTTTAAATATCGATATTTTACAAAGAATTAGCCAATTTGGTTAATCTAATATGGTTTTATGCATTTATTTGTCATATTTTCTATCAAATAATTAAAATCACCATTAACTGACCTATCTATAAATGATTTTTCTTTATGGCATTCCAAACATGCTCCAACATTCAATATTTTCTTTTGTAAAGTCAGACTTAACGGTTTAAAATTATCATGACCTGAATATCGTTTATTTTTTACATCACTTAAAAATCCTAACCATGCATCCATTGGTAATCCATCATATTCAGAAGGTTGGTAATCATATTCAAAAACCCATTTACTTTTAGTCAAACTTAATTTTCCATCTCCATATCCTAATGCATAAGGATTAGAATGGCATGATTCACATGACCTTGAAGAACTTGTAGTATGCGGTGAAATGGGGGAAAAATATCTTAAAAATTTAAAATTATCTCCATGTTTTTCTCCTTCATATTTTGTCTTATCCAATGTCATCACCATTCCCGGTATTGCAGGTTTTATTTCATATTTATCACCGATATATTCTACTCCCATTACAGGTAATTCATATCCAAAATCATCGACCAACTCTATCCATTTATATTTATTAGAATTTTCTTTATCAAAATCATAAGTAGTATGACACCCAACACATTTTGGTGCCCAACTCGCATGACACATATTACAGGATAATTTTTGATGCACAGAGTCATTAGCAGAACAAGTTATTGGTAATAATTTTAAATCGTGAACTTTCTTATCTATTTTACCTGTTAAATATGCTTTACCATTTTCATCAAAGTAAGTATTTACCAATGGTATATCTCCTTTCTTTGTTATAACAAATTCTTTGCTTTGCTTTTCATAACCTCTTTGAAAATAATCAAGGACACTATTTACATCAAATTTATTCAAACCTGCAGTATTGAATTTTTCTTTAGCGTGACAATCTTCACAATTTATATGGACAGCTTGAGAACTGTGCAGATATTTTGTACCATCTCCCATAATATCATATGAAGGATGACAATCTATGCATTGCATATCTGCTTTGTGATGAACATCTTCACTTGCTTTTTTAAAAAGTCTGCCATCATCCAAAATTCTGTAATTCTTATTATTATGTGCTAAATCTTTGGAATCTAATGTTTCAAACCATCCTTCATAATTAGTTGAAATCCTACTCGATCTGCTATGACATCCAAAACATTTGCCATTATCGACATCCAAATCAATAGAAGGGTGAAAATTATCTGCTATATCTATTTTATCCTGTTTATAATTCAGATGACATGCTATACATCCTCCTCCTCGGCTCAACTGACTTGTTGCACTATATGTATTTTTTTCATATCCTAAGTGACATTTACTACAAAGCCCTCTCAAATGAGAATCAGCAGCACTGTTTTTTAAACTATCTATTGAAAAAAACATTTCAGAACTATGGATTTCATCAAATGCCACTTTATCGATACTAACAATACCACTATTGGTAGTCATCAATGAATTTTTAATTCTATTCAACTGATCATTATGACATTGAGTGGTTCCACATGTTTTAGATGCATTTGATAAATTTCCCGGAATTAAAACCATATTAGCATGGGCTTTATCCTTATCTGATTCATTTGGATTTCCAAGGTGACAAGCATAACAACCTATCTTATCAGGTGAATGGGCATCAGTGAATCCTTTCATATCACTATGGCAACTCAGGCAAGACTCATTTTTATTTTCATTTTCACTTTCAATAATATTACCTTTCTCTTTACATGAAAATAAAATTAAGATACTGAAAAATATAGTTGATATATAATGATATCTTTTCATCGATTATTCATATTATTTGATATTAGTGCAATATTAAATAATACAAATTTAAATAAAGTAAAATCGATTATCTAAATTAGTTATTTATAAAAGTAATAAAAACAAAAAAAGCTAACAGAATATCTATTAGCTTTTATTTAATATTTTTGGATTATAATATTTCTACTTATTATTTATTTCCTCCTTCTTTAGAAGCAGCATCTTTGGCACTCTTAAGAGATCTAGGGATTTCAATATATGCAATAGGAGTATTTGGATCTTGAACCGCTTCCACTCCTTCAGGTAATTTAAGACTTTTTACTCTCAATGATTGTCCAAGACCAAGAGAAGAAACATCAGCTTCCAATTCATCAACAAGATTTTCAGGTTTTGTTTTGATTGTTACTTTCCTCATCAATGGAGACAATGCACCACCTTCTTTAACACCTTTGGATGCTCCAACGAATTTCACAGGAACTGCAACTTTAATATTTCTTCCATTTACTAATTCCTGAAAATCAATGTGTATTATTTCATCACTAACCGGATGAAACTGAATATCTTTTAAAATTGAATTATATGATTTTCCATCAACCTCTAAATTTACGGTTTGAAATTTTGGAGTATAAATAAGATGTTTAACATCTTTAGGTTCAACAACAAAATTTAATAAATTTTCTCCCCCATAAATTACACAAGGTATTAGACCATTTGATCTATCAGCTTTTGCTTGCTTTTTACCGGATCCTTTTCTTAATTCTCCTTTCAAACTAAAAATTTCCATATTGTTCTGTTATATCGTTTTTAAAATTGGATTGCAAAGGTAAATCTTTTATTTAAAAAATATACTTATTAATGAAAAAAAAATCAAAATCTACTATAAATTACTAATAATAAGGTAAATTTTAGACATTTTTACAATAATTGTGGAAAAACTGAAGCTAATTCTGCATCTGCATTGTCTGAAAATTTATTAAAGTTGTTATTAAATGCCTTAACTAAAATATTAGCAGATTTATCATAATCATTTGAATTATTCCAACTTTCTCTTGGATTCAATAATTCAGAAGGAACTCCCGGACATGTTTTTGGGATAGATAAATTGAATATATTATCATCTCTATATTCAATATCTTCCATCAATCCTTCTAGCACATTATGAATTATAGATCTCGTATATTTCAATTTTATTCTACTTCCTACTCCAAATGGTCCTTTTATCCATCCTGTATTTATCAACCACACATTGGTATTAAATTTTTCCATTCTATCACCCAGCATATCAGCATATTCCAAAGGATGCAATGGCATAAAAGGAGCCCCAAAACAAGCTGAAAATGTAGCTTGAGGATCGACTATTCCATCCTCTGTTCCAGCAACTTTAGAAGTATATCCATTTATGAAAAAATATTCAGCCTGCAATTTATTCAGTTTAGACACTGGAGGTAAAACACCGAAAGCATCAGCTGTAAGGAAAAATATATTTTTAGGATGATCTCCTTTTGAAATAAACCTAGCGTTTGGAATATAAAATAATGGATATGAAACCCTGGTATTTTGAGTTATTTCATCATTTGTATAATCAGGTTCTCTAGTATTTTCGTGAAATATAACATTTTCCAGTAGTGCTCCATGTCTGATAGCATGAAAAATTTCAGGTTCATCTTTTTCATCCAAATCAATTACCTTGGCATAACAACCTCCTTCAAAATTAAAAACTCCATCATCAGACCACCCATGTTCATCATCTCCTATTAAAATCCTCTTAGGATCAGCCGAAAGTGTTGTCTTTCCTGTACCTGATAAACCAAAAAATATAGCTACATCTCCTCCTTCTATGGAATCATTAGCCGAACAGTGCATTGGTAAAACATTGCTATATTCAGGCAATGCGAAATTCATCATGGAAAATACTCCTTTCTTTATTTCACCAGTATATCCTGATCCACCTATTATAATTGTTTTTTTTGAAAAATTAATAATTGAAAAGTTCCCTTGCCTTATCCCATATTTTTGAGGATCTGCTTCAAAATATGGTAATGCTATTATGCCAATCGGGTTCAAAATTATTAATATTTTCTCTATTGGGTCTTATAAACATATTATATACAAACAATGCACTCCAAGGTAATTGATTTACTACCCTGATAGACTTTCTGAAATTAGTATCTGATCCCACAAATCCATCCTGAACATAGAGTTCTTTATCTTGTATAAACTCTAACATTTCTTCCAGTAAAGCATCAAAAACTTTGGAATCCAAAGGTTGATTGATTTTTCCCCAATCAATTCTGTTTTCAGTAATTTCATCTTTTACTATGTACCTGTCTTCAGGTGATCTTCCCGTAAATTTCCCCGTTTTGATATTCAAAGCACCGGTATTAGTCAATACCCCTTCATCCATTTGAATACTTTTTTCAATCAGTTTTTCAGGAAGGCAATTCCAATAAACACTGTTTGAAGTCTTAATACCAATTGATTGTAATTGTTCAATAATTTTACTATTATCAATAAAACTCATTTTAATTTCATTTTTTAATTCGAAAATCTGCGTTTACAATATGCAAAGTACAACAAATTAATCTAAATAAGCAAATTATAACCATATAAATGGGCTATTTGTCACTCATAATTAAAAATTATAAAAAAATATTTACATTTGTATTTATAACTAATATAGTTCAAATAATATGCAAAGGTGGAAAATATGGTCTATTATAGCTATCATGAGTATTGCACTTATCGGGGTAGCTTTTAGCCAATATTATTGGATAAAATGGTCAATATCATTGGATGAAAAGAATTTTGATACTAAAGTTTTCAGAGCTTTAAATGACGTAAAAACTCAAATTGACAATAGTTCGCGGAATACAGAAAATATAGCTGAAATAGCAAGAGATATAATAGTAAGCGAAAATGACAAATATCTGGACAAATTGAAAGATAGTACTAACCAATGGAGACTCTCTCAAATCATAAATGAAACTAAAAGTCTGGCACTTAGTCTGAACCCTGAAATATATCTTGAAAATTTAAATCCATCTAAGATAAATGAATATATCAATCAAAGTTTAACAAATCAAGGTATCAATCTGGAATATGATTATGCAATATACTCAGAGCAATATCATGATTTCATTATCTTCAATGATCATTTCCTGAGTTTAACAAAAAATGACAAAGTATCATATCAAGATATTTCGGATAAAAATATTTATGATTCAAAATATAAGGTCCAACTTTTGACTACAGAATTTAAATCTCCCGGAAGTCTTTATTTAAATTTCAAAAATAAAACCGAATGGATATGGTCCAATATATTACCTACTCTTCTGATGAATTTGATTTTTACATTATTGATTCTATTTGCATTCAGCTATACAATATATATAATATTGATGCAAAAGAAAATAACACAAATGAAAACAGATTTTGTCAATAATATGACCCATGAATTTAAAACACCGATTGCCACTATTACAATAGCCCTGGATGCACTTAATAATGATACCATATTGGCAGATAAAAATAAAATAAATAAATTTACTAAAATAATACGAGAAGAAAATAACAGATTGCTCAATCAGGTAGAACAGATTCTGAATATTGCTAAATTAGATAAACATAAAATACAACTCAATAAATCAAACTGCAATATTAATGATCTACTGGAACAAAGTATCGATGTCTTTACACTGAAAATTGAACATAAAAATGCTACAGTAATCAAACATTTGAATGCTAAAAACCCAATAATTAAGGCTGATGAGGTACATTTAGTAAATATTTTCAACAATTTGATTGATAATGCGTTAAAGTATTCAATAGATAATCCTGAAATTATAATTGAAACTGAAAATGTTGATAAAGGCATCGAAATTATAATTTCAGATAAAGGAATTGGAATCTCAAAGCAAGAGATAAAACATATTTTCGATCAGTTCTATCGTGTTTCAACAGGAAATGTTCACAATATTAAAGGGTTTGGTTTAGGGCTAGCGTATGTAAAAACATTTGTTGAAGCTCATAAGGGAACAATTAAAGTATTAAGTTCCAAAGGGAAAGGAACAACTTTTAAAATTTATTTCCCAAAAATGTGACTTTTTTAATTTTTTTTGTCTATACTAATATAAAACAAACTAAAAATGGAGGTGAAAATTTTATTAGCAGAAGACGATGTGAATTTTGGCGATGTTCTAAAATCATACCTTGATTTGAATGGTTTTGATGTTGATTTAGCTGAAAATGGATTAAAAGCCCTTGAACATTTCAAAAACAAATCGTATAATCTATGTATTTTTGATGTAATGATGCCCGGAATGGATGGCTTCGATCTTGCTAAGGAAGTTAGAAAAGATGATAACATTGTTCCTATAATATTCCTCACAGCCAAAACATTTAAAGAAGATATTATCGAAGGTTTCAAAATCGGAGCCGATGATTATGTAACTAAACCATTTAATTCCGAAGAATTATTATATAGAATCAAAGCAGTTTTGAAAAGATCTGATTCTGAGCTTAATGATAAAGATTTAAAAGAATTTGTATTAGGAAAGTTTCATTTTGATTTTCCATTGAGAATATTGAGCTTTAATGATGGAAAAAACTCTTCGAAACAAAAACTTTCTCCTAAAGAAGCAGAACTATTAAAATTACTCTGTGTAAATAAAAATCAAATTGTTCCAAGAGATTTAACTCTTAAACAAATTTGGAAAAAGAATGACTATTTTACAGCTCGTAGCATGGATGTATTTATTACCAAATTACGCAGATACCTGGAAAAGGATGAAAATATTAAAATAGATAATATCCATGGCAATGGTTTTAGGCTGATTGCCTGATAATTATTATTTTAATCTACATAAATAACTTTTCTCATAAATTTTAATCCAAATGTAATTTCGACTGTTGTGTTTTTTATTCTTCTTCTATTCAACGTTATAGTATTGGATGGATGGTATGGATCTACAACACCTGATATTTGTGGTTGATCGTATTGATTGAATAAATCAGGATTTATCGTTAACTCTATTAAACCATTAACCAATTCAGAAAATTTAAATTCAACCCCTCCTCCTACTGTTGCTCCATATGTTATTTTATTGACAAAATCATCTGAAGGGTAATAATATGATGACCATAAACCATTATATTCTTCATATTTATTAAGATTCGTGAATAATGTATATTCCAGCCTTACGCCAAAAGAATAAAATGAATTTAATTTGTCACTAATAGCTTGTTTTTTCTTGGCTCCCAATCCTAAACTTAAGTTAGAGAATATAAAATCTTGTGTTGACAATCTATAATATGTATTATCGTATGTAAATCCACTTGCTCCTCTCAATGCACTTCCTCTATTGTGGAGACCTAACTGTGCATACAAAGAATTCATAGGATTTATTTCCGAATATGATTCCCAAAAACCTGCTGCATGATAACTTAACAATAATCCCTGAGTGAATGTCTCCCATTTTTGATATCCCAAAGATGCTCCTCCTTTTACTCCAAAATAGAAACTTTGGGAATATCCTGAGATTGATATAAATATTAGAACCGCGAAAAAAATTTTCTTTAGCATAAATCAAATAAATTATTTTTTAATACAAAATTTAGTTATAACAAAAGTAATATTTTTATTTTTCCAATAATTATAAATACTAAAAAAGTGTAAATTCATAAGTAATAAATTTACACTTTATCTTCTATTTTTTAGGAGTCAATGGTTCATCAAATAAAAATCTTGAATCTTTTGAATTATTATTCACCCAACTTTGTTTTTCAGGATTAACATCTGAAGGAACATTTTTAAGCTTTATTATTTCACCATTTTTCAATTTTTTATATTTGTTGAAATTATTCATTTTAGCTAAACTTTTTACATCAACTCCATATTTTTGTGATACATCCTCAAGGGTTTCTCCCTTTTTAGCATAGTAAAAACTATCTGTTCCACTATAACTGCTTTTTTTCTCTTCAATAAAAACATAATCTCCATCATCGAATAATTGATATTTTCGTTTAATATTATCATTATATTTTAATATTTCTTCAGCAAGCACACCAATGGATTTAGAAATCGAAACCGGAGAATCTCCTTTTTTAGCTATTACCACCTTACTTCCATTGATATAAGTAATAGTATATTCTTTATTATCAATTTCTGACAATTTATTCTGAACAAATTCTTCGCTTATTGGCATATATTGCATATCATATTCATAAAGACCATATTTTTCAATGATTTTAATGAGCTTATCAGCATAATTAGGGTCAGTGGCATATCCGGCCTTCCTCAAACCATGAGCCCATGACTTATAATCAGTTATATCATAATCAAATAAAAACTGATATCTGTCTTTAGTTTTGATAAACATAGAATGTTCATAAAATGATTCTTCAGGATAATCAAATGACCTGAAACAACTTTGAATCAAATTATCATTATGGTATTCATCATCTTCCCACATAAAAGTATTTCCATCCCAATTTCCACCACATTTTAACCCGAAATGATTATTTGCTTTCATAGACAATTCACTTCTTCCCCAATTGGACTCAAGCATTCCTTGAGCTAAAGTAATACTGGCGGGAATCCCCGTTTTATTCATTTCTTCTATCGAAATTGATTTGTATCTTTCAATATAATCATATACAAAATCCTGAGCATTTAGTGAACCTGTAAGCAAAAGTAAAACAACAACAATCTTATTCATAATTCAATTTAATTTATTTTATTTCAATAATATATATATTGCTATCAAAAATAATGCCAATATTTAAATGTTAAATTATATTTAATAGTGAACTAATTGATTGCTGAATTCAAGTGACAAATGCAACATTAGATAAAAATATGTCATTGGCAAAATTACGATTAAAAAATTCAATCGGAGTTAGAAAACCTAGTTTTTTTCTAGGTCTATTATTCAATATATTTTGAACTGAAATTACATCATTGTCAGTAATATTTTCAAAAGAAGAACCTTTAGGAAAATATTGTCTGATAAGACCATTGGTATTTTCATTAGCACCACGTTCCCAAGAATGATATGGTCGGGCAAAGAAAAATTGAATATTTAGATTTTGAGAGATAGTTTGATGATCAGAAAATTCTTTTCCATTATCAGCAGTAATAGTATGTAATAAATTTTTAAAAGGGTTAAGAGTTTCGATAGTTTGTGATGAGACTGGGATAGCATCTTTAGACACTAATTTACGAATAAAAACCAAGCTTGACACTCTGTCATTCATTGTAAGCAAAGCTCCTTTGTGATTTTTACCGATAACAGTATCTATCTCAAAATCTCCAAAACGATTTTTTTCATCTACTATTTTTGGTCTCAAAGAGATATCAGTTCTGTTAGGAATAATACCTCTTTTATCTTTTGAAGCACCTCGTTTACGATATTTTCTTCCATTGTGCCTTAGGTGTTTATATAAATTACCTCCTTGTTTTTTATCATCCCAAATAAATTTATATATGGTTTCATGTGAGACACAATGGATATTTTCAACTTTAGCTCTACCTACAATTTGTTCAGGACTATAATCTTGTCTAAGTTTATCAATAACATAAAATTTGACTGATTTAGTAAATTTATGTTTTTTAGGTTTTTCTTTGAGTCTTTTAGTATATTTTTTTTGTGCTAAATCAGCTTTGTATTCTCCATTACGTTTGTCACTATTGCGTTTCAATTCTCTACAAACTACAGATTTGTGTTTGCCAATTGTTTTTGCAATGTCAGTTTGAGAATATTTATTTTGTATCATTACTGAAATTGTATATCTTTGCTCCAAGGTTAAATGTTTATTCATAGCAACTTTTTTTGGACGACAGGGGGCTAAGATAATCAAATTCCATCAAAGCAGAGAAGTAGGATTTTTTTCCTTCTTCTTTGTTTTGAAAAAATTTATTTTATCTCATCTCTCTCTCATCTTTTTGTAAGTTGCATTTGTTTGTTGAATTTGGGATTATTAAAATCATTAATTATATGAATTATGTATTTATTTTACAATTAAAAAAATTAAAATGGCAAATTTATTTGACTTATTTCAACAAAATTTAAGTGGTGATTTATTAAAGCAATTAGGTTCACAAGTAGGTATCTCTGACGAGACAAAAACAAAAGAGGCTGCTACAGGTGCATTCTCAGTACTTATGGGAGCACTTAATAAAAATGCATCTTCTACAAGTGGAGCTAATATGTTGAGTTCTGTTTTGGATCGTGATCATGATGGAAGTATTTTAGATGATGTTATGGGATATATTTCAGGTTCTTCAAATGTTTCAAATGCAAAAGCTACTGATGGCTCAGGAATTTTAGGACACCTCCTTGGAAATAACCAAAGTTCTGTTGTAGATCAAATTTCTTCTTTAGTAGGAATTGATAAAAACTCAAGTGCAAGTTTACTAACAAAATTAGCTCCTTTAGCTATGGGTATGCTTGGTAAAATGAAAAGCGAAAATAATCTGGATGCAAGCGGATTACAAAATGTATTGAAATCTTCAGTTGCTCCAGCGCAACAAAATAGCATGCTTAGCGGATTGATGACTTCCTTCCTCGACAAAGATGGCGATGGAAACATCGTAGATGATTTGGCAGATATGGGAATGAATGCCCTTAAAGGCTTTTTCAGCAAGAAATAATAATGTTTTTTTAAAGAGAAACCCGATATTACCCTACTTCTGATGTGATTTCGGGTTCTTTCTTTTCTTTTGTACTTTCAGACTTAAAAAAACTTCTATTAAATAACAATAAGGTAACTACACCGATAGATATTGATGAATCTGCAATATTGAAAACCGGTTGAAAGAAAACAAATCTTTCTCCTCCCCATATAGGTATCCATTCGGGAAGATATGTGTTGATCATAGGAAAATAAAGCATATCGACAACTCTGCCATGCAAAAAACCAGCATAACCTTCACCAAAAGGCACCAAGTGAGAAATATATCCATGAAATTCAGGAGTCTCAGAAAATATCATTCCATAGAATGCACTATCAATAATGTTACCCAATGCACCAGCCAAAATCAATGCAAAACTCAATAGTAAACTAAACTTTTCTCCTCTATTTATAAATTTATACAATACAAATCCCAAGATTATAACCATTATAATTCTGAATAAGCTCAACAACAATTTACCATGTTCACCACCCAATGTAATTCCATAAGCCATACCTTCGTTTTCTACAAAATATATTCTTGCCCAATTAAATCCAAATATTTTAAACCCTTCTCCATATCCAAAATGGGTTTTTATGTATATTTTACTTATTTGATCTATGATTAGAATTGATATTATAATTAAAATTATCCAGTGGCTTTTTTTCATTATTAATTTATTTGAGAATTATAAACGGCAAAAATATAAAATTATTAATTCGACAAGAAATTTTATATAGATGAGCAAGTAAATTTTAATTTATTATTCATTTTAATATTGCTTATCAAACAATTCAATATCCTTTAATAATTTAGTTTTATCATTTTCCGGCAAAAAAGAAGAAATTACTGAATTTGCAGATAATTTTCTTATATCTTCTTTATCTAATCCTAATTCTTTGGTAACTTCTTTGAAATTTTCATTCACATAACCCCCAAAATATGCCGGATCATCAGAATTAACACTTACCATCATACCCAAATCCAATTTCTTTTTCAATGTATGTTCTTTCATATTTACCACATTTCCAAGAGCTATATTCGAAAGTGGACAAAGTGTTAAAGGTATTTTTCTGTCTATTAACTCTTGTATCAATTGAGGGTCATCCATTGCTCTATTACCATGATCAATTCTATCTACCTTTAATATCTCTAAACTGCTTTTAACATAAGAAGCAGGACCTTCCTCACCGGCATGTGCAGTGGTTCTGAATCCATTAGCTCTGGCAACTTCAAATACATCTTTAAATAATTCCGGAGGATTTCCAATTTCAGAAGCAGCCAAGCCTATACCTATAATATCATCTTTGAATTCTATTCCCTTTTTCAATGTTCTCATTGCACTTTTTGCCCCAAGATGTCTAAGGAATGCTAAAATCAAATAAGTGGTAATATTATATTTTTCATTTGCTTCTTTTATAGCAGCTTTTGCACCATTCATTATTATCTCAGGAACTATATTTCGCCTTTCATAAGTTTGGAAATCAATAAAAATCTCTGTATGAACTATATTTTGGCTATAAGCTTTTGCCAGATATTCCATAGTTATAAGGTAAAAATCTTCCTCAGATCTTAGCACCTTGGTTCCCATATTATAAATATTCAGAAAATCATTCAAATCCTTAAATTTATAAGCATCTCTGATTTCTTCTATAGTATTATATTTAATCTTAACTTTATTTTTTTCTGCTAATTTCAGTTGTGTAGCTGGCTCTATTGAACCCTCGAGATGAATATGTAATTCAGCTTTTGGAATTTTTTCTATATATGTTTCTAATTGGTTTGGTATCATCAATTTATTAATTATGCCTTTGTTTTAAATAAACCTAATATTTTTGTTTTTGTTTTAATATCAGAATATACTTAATATTTTTTTATCCATATCAATTATTGAAAATCACCTTATGACAAATAAAGAAATAGCAAAACAAATAGATTTTATAGCTAAATTATTGGAATTTCATGATGAAAATCCCTTCAAAATTCGTTCATATCAAAATGCTTATAGGGCTATAAGACAAAATATTGATAGCCTTGATCAAATGAGTTTTGACCAATTGACATCTATAAAAGGTATCGGAAAAAGTATAGCCTCTGATATCATTGAACTGAATAAAACTAATAAATCAGGTACTTTAATCGAATTACTCGAAAAAACTCCTGAGGGAATCATAGATTTACTTAAGATAAAAGGTATCGGTCCTAAAAAAATCAGATCTCTGTGGCAAGAACTCAATATCACTTCATTAGGTGAGCTCGAATATGCTATCAAGGAAAACAGATTGACACTTTTAAAAGGATTTGGAGAAAAAATACAGGAAAATATCGCTAATCAAATTGAATTTTTAAATTTAAGCAAAGGCAAAATTCTTTATTTCAAAGCGATTTTATTAGCCAATGAATTGATAGAAAAATTGAAAAAGAGTTTTACACTAAATAAATTTGAAATAACAGGAGAATTGAGGAGGCAATTGCCAATAATTGATAAATTAGAAATAATCACAGATTTAGATAAAAATGAATTAAAAAATTTTCAGGATACTGATTTCTCATACATAAACGATGTATTTTCCTACAAAACCATTGAATTTTGCTTTATTTTTTCACAGTCTGAAGAATTTGATAAAAACCTGTTTGTTTCTACAGGACCTGAAGAATTTATAGAAAGATTCAAAATTAGTAATGATATTTCTGAGTCCGAAATTTTTTCATCAAATAATATTCCTTTTATACCTCCATATTTCAGAGATTTATCGAATAAAATCGATAAATTACAAGATTTTGATAAAGAAAAATACATTGCCCAAAATGATATAAAAGGTGTATTGCATAATCATACTATATGGAGTGATGGAGCCGATAAAATTTTGGATATGGCTACATATTACAAAGAATTAGGCTACGAATATATGCTGATATCTGATCATAGTCAATCGGCATTTTACGCCAATGGTGTCAAGGAAAATGATATTCTCAAATACTTCGAAGATATTAATAACACCAATAACAAACTTGAAGGATTTACAGTGTTTGCCGGTATTGAATCTGATATTCTCAGTGATGGAAGTCTGGATTACAGTGAAAATATACTACAAATGTTCGATGCAATTATTGCTTCCATACATTCAGGACTGATTATGGATAAGGAAAAAGCAACTGTAAGGCTGATAAAAGCTATTGAAAATCCATATACCAGAATACTTGGACATATGACAGGCAGAATATTACTGGCAAGGGAAGGATATCCTGTCGATTATGAAAAAATATTTGATGCCTGCATAGCAAATGATGTAGTTATTGAACTCAATGCTAACCCTCATAGATTAGACTTAGATTACTCTTTGATATCCAAAGCTCAGGATAAAGGAATAAAATTCGCAATTAACCCCGATGCTCATTCTAAATATGAAGTAAAATATATAGACTATGGTTTTGTGATGGCACAAAAAGGAGGAATGTTGAAAGAGAATTGCATCAATACCAAAAATATAGATGAATTTAAATCATGGTTACAATAACTTGAAATTACATTAAAGAGAATATAATTATAGTTCAAAACGTTTCAACAAAGCAAAATAAATCAATATGTCTTTAAAAAACAAATATTCAGCTTATCTAATCACCATCGGAGACGAAATACTCATCGGTCAAGTAGTGGATACAAATTCCACTTGGATTGCTGATAAACTTTCTGAAATCGGAATTAATGTTGAAAAAATAATATCGATACAAGATAAAGAATCAGAAATATTGGAGGCACTAACTGAAGCAAAAAATAAGGTAGGTTACGTTTTTATAACCGGAGGATTAGGCCCAACTATCGATGACATAACAAAAAGAACTATTGGAAAATTCTTGGAATCAGAAATGGAATTTAATCCCGATTTTTTCGCTAAAGTGAAAAGTTATGTTGAAAAAAGAGGAGCTAAACTCGATGATATGATGTACAATTACAGTTTTTTCCCTAAAAACATTACTTATCTCAATAATTCAGTGGGAACAGCTCCTGGAATGAAGTTTAATTCTGAAGAAACAGTTTATTTTTCCATGCCTGGAGTTCCAAATGAAATGAAAGCAATATTCAGCGAAGAGATTGAACCAAAATTAAAAATAGAAAATAAAGATTTTTTTATTTTCAAAAAAACAATTCTCACCGCGGGAGAAATGGAAGCATCGATAGCAGACAAATTAAAACCTATAGTAGATAATATTCCACAGAATTTATCTATAGCATACTTACCAAATCTGGGAAAAGTAAGAATAAGAATCACGGGAAAAGGTACAGATAAAAATAAAATTAAAAGTGATGTCGCTGATTTTTCGAATAAAATAGAAACAGAACTTGGTAATATCGTTTTTGGTTATAATAATGATATTTTTGAAGAAATTATCGGTAAATCATTGGTAAAACACAAATTGAAACTTGCTACTGCAGAAAGTTGTACCGGAGGAATGATAGCTCATAAAATAACTTCCATTCCCGGTTCTTCAGAATACTTCAATGGATCAATAATATCATATTCCAATGATATAAAAACAAATCTTCTGCATGTCAAAAAAGAAACATTGAATGAATATGGTGCAGTAAGTGAACAAACTGTAAAGCAAATGGTAAAGGGTGCAATTGAACAACTATATTGTGATATTGCCATAGGAGTATCAGGAATAGCTGGACCTGGAGGTGGAACTCCACAGAAACCAGTTGGAACTATATGGATTGCAGTAGGAAACAGTGAAACAATAAGCACAGAAAAATTACAATTGGGAAATAACAGATTAAAAAACATTGAAACTAGTACTATTCTTGCTCTTAATAAATTAAGATTATTTATTCAGCAACATTATAATTAATTATGTTAAACCTGTAATGGATATCCTTATTTAATAAGTATTTATTAAATTTGCCGTATTATTAAATAACACAAACCTAAACATGAGCATTTATAAATTATTAATGCCTAAAATGGGCGAAGGAGTAATAGAAGCAACCATTATCAACTGGTTAAAAAATGAAGGTGACTCCATTCAAGAAGATGATACTATTCTCGAAGTCGCAACTGATAAAGTCGATACCGAAATTCAATCTCCGGTTAGTGGCGTTATTAAAAAAATAAATTTCAATAAAGATGATGTTGTACCAGTGGGAGAAATTCTGGTTTTGATTGAAATAGAAGGCGAATCTGAAGAAGATACTTCTATAGATGAAAATCAAAATCAACCTATTGCAACTGAAACCCAAGTAAACAATGAACCAGCAGAAATAAAAACTAATGATAAATTAGTATCTTTTACAGATTTAAAACTTACTCCTTTGGTAAGAAAAATGGTGAAGGAAAATAATATTTCTGAAGACGAATTGAAATCAATTAAAGGTAGTGGAATTAATGAAAAAATAACTAAAAGAGATATTGAACAATTACTAGAAAATAGGGGAAAAACAAAAAATATACAACCTGCCCCAACGGTGTTTAACGATTCAAAATATAACATTCGTTATGAAAATGATGAAATTGTAGAAATGGACAGAATGCGAAAATTGATTTCGCAACACATGCTTGATTCTAAAAGAATATCTCCCCATGTTACATCGATAGTAGAAACAGATCTAACAGATTTGGTGAAATGGAGAAACAAAGTGAAAGATATATTTTTCAATAAGTATAATCAGAAGATCACTTTTATGCCAATTTTTGTTCAAGCAGTTGTCAAAGCACTTAAGGATTTTCCTTATGTCAATGCATCAGTTGAAGGCACTAATATCATACTAAGAAAAAATATAAATATAGGTATTGCAACAGCTTTGCCAAATGGTAATTTGATAGTTCCCGTATTGAAAAATGCTGATCAATTGAACCTCCAGGGTATCACAATGAAATTAAATGAACTTATAAACAAAGCTAGAAACAACAATCTCGCTCCTGATGAAATCCAGGGAGGAACATTTACTATTACCAACCTAGGTACAATGGGAAATATAATAGGAACTCCCATTATCAATCAGCCCCAAGTAGCTATTTTGGCAGTGGGAGCAATAGTAAAAAAACCAGCTGTACTTGAAACTTCAGCAGGTGATGTTATCGCTATCAGAAATAAAATGTATTTGTCAATGTCATATGATCATAGGGTAGTTGACGGATTTTTGGGAGGTAGCTTCCTGAAAAGGGTATCAGATTATCTTGAAAACTTTAACACCGATCAAAGTTTTTAAGGGTGAAAGTATTTACTAAATATTCAATAATTTTAATGTCACTGTTATTTTTAATAGTTACATCAAGTGCTTATTCTCAAAACGATAGAAAACAAGCTGATAAATTATTTAACAAAGGTAGATATTGCGAATCCATTTATTATTATAATTTATTTCTCAATTATAATTCTTCCGATGATGCATATTATAAAAGAGGAATAGCAAATTATCATTGCAGAAATTTAGATAAAGCTATCGAAGATATTGATAATAGCATCTTATTAGGAAATTATGACAATGAAGTTAATTTATATTTAGCAAAAATATATCAGGCAAAACAAGAATTTGAAAATGCTATAAATTATTATAAGTTATACCTCAATTATATTTATAAAAATGATACCAAAAAAGTAGAAATCCTTAAACAAATTAAGTATTGCACCAATGGTGTTTACTATAAATATAAATCAAGTTCACATTTTATTGAAAACTGGGGAAATAAAATAAATACCAACCACAATGAAATCATGCCCATACAATCTCTAACTGGATTCAATAAATTCTATTATTCTTCGGATATCCCTCTTTCTGATAATCAAGATAATATCTATAATTCATATTCAGCAAAATTCGAAAATGATAAATGGCAAAATATTAATATTTTAAACGAAAATAATCTTAATCAAAACACCGTCCTATTGGATTATATCGATAACAATGATGTTGCTTTTTATTTTGGATATAATATGGATAAAGGAACAATTTTTTCAGTACCATTCCACAATGAAAATTTCAATTTTAGTCTGAAAAAAAGATTTGAATCTACTTTAGGAGCAGAAGATGGTTTCGAAAATATATTCAAGGTAAATGATTCTACATTTATTTTCTCATCAAATATGGAAGGTGGTTTTGGCGGATATGATATTTACATTACAGGAATCAGATATGGAATATGGTTTTCGCCCATAAATTTAGCCCTGAAATAAATTCTGAATACAATGAAATAAATCCATGCCTCACGGAAGATGGCTTTACCCTATTCTTCTCTTCAGACAATTTAAAATCAATGGGAGGTTATGATATTTTCTATTCCACTTATGATAAATATAATCACAAATGGAGAAATATTTCCAATATAGGTCAACCCGGCAATTCTTCCGGCAATGAAACCGACTTCAGACTATTAAATTCCAATCTGGCAGCAGTATATTGTTCTGACAGACCAGATATGGGATATGGAGAAAAGGATATATACTGGTTATATTTTAAAAATCAGATTAATGTCGATTATTCCAATCTTACTGAAATTCCTTTCATCCACAATATGGAATTAAAACAAACTGATATAAAACAAACTGATTCTACACTAGCAACGGACAAATCAGATTCGAACAATAAAAACCCCATATCTCCTTCGGAAACAAACAATTACGATAATAGCATATTCAAAAATAACGAATCAATTAATGAACTTTTTATTCCTGGAATATTTTTTGTAGATGATGAATTCATGAATAATGACTCTTTAATAATATTCTTAAATAAATTAGCCATTTATCTTAAAAGTAATCCAAATGTCAATATCGAAATTGTAGGAAATGCTTTAAATTTCGAAAATGAAAATGATGACATTTATAACTCTGTAAAAATGGCACAAAGAGTTGCAGATTCTTTGCAAATTAGAATGATAAAACCAGATAGAATTATGGTAAAAGGATATGGAAATAACTTTCCTTTAGCCAAAAAAGATTCTCCTGAAAGATCAAAAAATATTGTACTTAAACTCAATAACAGAATTGATATATACCTACATAATTATGATGCTTCTTCAAATATAAAGAAAGAAGATATTTATGTGCTAAATACAATCTTCGACTCTAAACACGATTTGTATGAATCCATTATAGATGGATTATCATATAAGGTAAAATTCAAAGATTCATATTTTTTAGTAATCGATAATTTATTAAATAATTTCAATGACTCTGGAATAGAATATGATCCTGAAAAGAAAATATTCACATATACTGTCGGGATATATAAAAAATATAGTAATGCCAAGGAATTATTTTCAAAATTATTATCGATGAATTATCAAGATGCCAAGATTATCCCATATATAAATGGAGTTCAGGTATCCAATAAAGATTTAATATTTTATGCAAAAAAATATAATGATATAATCAATTATTTAGAAGAAAATAAAATAGAATAGATGGTTTCAAAAGATATTAGCATTGAAGAATTAATTGAAAAATATCCTCAATCTGTTAAATTTTTATCCGAAAAAGGAATCAGATGCATAGTTTGTGGCGAACCTATTTGGGGAACCCTTGGAGAAGCATGCGAAGAAAAAGGATTTACTCCACAGGATATTGAAAATACATTGATAGAACTAAACAATATTATATAAAAAAAATTAACAGTATGAACACAACTGAGATATTAAAAAAACTTGGTCTTACAGAAATTAACAAGGGCTTGACAACAGGACAAAATTGGTTCGACACAACAGGAGATGTATTATCATCCTTTTCTCCCATAGATGGATCAGAAATAGCTAAAGTGAAAAATGCTACTATTGAAGACTATGAAATGGTAGTTACAAAAGCTACAGAAGCATTCAAAATATGGCGAATGACACCAGCACCTGTGAGAGCTGAAGTAGTTAGAAAAATTGGCAATAAACTCAGAGAATACAAAGAGCCACTTGGTGCATTAGTAACTCTCGAAATGGGTAAAATATACCAGGAAGGTCTCGGTGAAGTTCAGGAAATGATAGATATATGTGATTTTGCTGCAGGACAAGTGCGTACTATGAATGGCGTAAACCTGCAATCAGAAAGAAATAAACACAGATTAATGGAACAATACCAGCCTCTAGGTATAGTAGGCATTGTAACTTCTTTTAACTTTCCTGTGGCTGTATGGGCATGGAATTCAGCTTTAGCTATTTCTGCCGGTGATGTAGTGATATGGAAACCATCATCAAAAACACCACTTACAGCTGTGGCAACTATGAATATTATACAAAGTGTACTCAAAGAAAACAATGTTCCTGAAGGTGTTTTCAATATGATTGTAGCCAAATCCTCAGTAATGGGCGATAATTTTCTTGCAGATAAAAGAATAGACCTTGTTTCACTTACCGGATCTACTTCCGTTGGAAAACGTGCAGGAGCTATAGTTGGAAAGAGATTGGGAAAAACTATCTTGGAATTAGGTGGCAATAATGCTGTTATTATTACTCCTAATGCTGATTTAAAATTGGCTATTCCTTCCACTGTATTTGGTACTGTTGGTACTGCCGGACAAAGATGTACTTCCACAAGAAGAATTATAATTCACGAAAGTGTTTATGAAGAATTCAAAGATAAATTTGTTCACGCTTATGCAAGTGTAAAAACTAAAATAGGAAACCCACTTGATAAAAATACTCTCGTAGGCCCAGTAATAGATAAATTTTCCGTACAATTATTTACCGATGCAGTAAAAAAAGTACAAGAAGAAGGAGGAAAACTGCTTTTTGGAGGAAAAGTGTTATCAGGACCAGGATTTGAATCAGGAAACTATGTCGTACCTGCTATCGCTGAAGCTGAAAATCACTACCAAATAGTACAGGAAGAGACATTTGCTCCTATTGTTTATTTGATAAAATATTCTGGTGATGTTGAAAATGCAATTGCTATAAATAACGATGTTCCTCAGGGATTATCATCTGCTATATTCACAACTGACCTTATAGAAGCCGAAACATTCACTTCAGCTATGGGCTCAGATTGCGGTATTGCCAATGTCAATGCAGGAACTTCAGGTGCTGAAATAGGAGGTGCATTCGGTGGTGAAAAAGAAACTGGAGGAGGTAGAGAAAGTGGTTCAGATGCATGGAAAGCATATATGAGACGTCAGACAAGCACTGTAAATTATAGTCATGATCTGCCTTTAGCTCAGGGAATTGAATTTAAATTGTAGAATTGTTGTTTATATATAATTGTTTTAATTCAATTATATATTTATAAAGGCTAAACTTTTATTATCAACGCATTTTAATGCGATAATGAAAATATTAAAAGCATTTGGTGGTCAAATTACAGTCTATCCAATACCTGAATAGAAATTAAATTAATAATAAACCATATAGGTTTTCAAAAACCTATATGGTTTGACAATATTAGAAGTGAGCAATATTCAAAATCTGATCGCTGATTATCAACAAAGCGACCAAATGAAAAAACTGAATTCATTATTGAATTCCACCGATAAAGACCACATTTATCTTACCGGAATGAGTGGTGATATGCCGTATTTTTTCCTTACTTCATTCAAACAAAATACTGACAAAAAAATATTGTTTATATCTGAAGACAAGGAATCAGCAGCGTATATTTACAATACTTTTCAAAATCTATATGATAATTCCCGAGTTTATTTTTTCCCCGACTCTTTTAAAAGGCCCAATTCTTTTGAAGAATTAAACAATAATAATATTCGGGAAAGAACAGAGATTATCAATAAAATATCTGAAAATGGAAAAATAGATATTATTATTTCCTATCCTGAAGCCATTTTTGAAAAAGTACTGAAACCAACTAAAATAAGTGAATTTAAAATTGAAATTCACAAAGGTGAAACATTGGATGTCAACACACTCATAAATTTTTTAGTAGAATTCGATTTTCAACGAACAGATTACGTTTATGAACCGGGACAATTTTCTATACGTGGTGGAATAATCGATATTTTTAACTATTCTTCAGATTGGCCTTATAGAATTGAATTATTCGATGATGAAGTGGAAAGCATAAGATATTTTGACCCTTCTGATCAATTATCTAAACAGGAATTAAATAAGATTTCACTTATTCCAAATGTGAATAGTAAATTTACATCTGAAGATAAATGCTCTGTTTTCGAAGTCTTGGATTCTAATTGGATAATTGGAAGTGTACCACACGAAAGTTTGTTGGAATCATTGCAAAATAGCTTTCAAAAACTGGAAAATTTCCAAAATTCAATTATTTCAACAGATGAAAATATAATCAGACTTGTTAGACAAATGTCATTTCTTTACCCAAAAGATATTTTTTCTGATATAAATAATCTAAAAAACTTAATTTTCAAACAGAATTCAAATCCTGATAATAAAAAAACAATAGTATTTCAATCTAAACCCCAACCGGTATTCAATAAAAATTTTGAATTATTGATCAAAGATTTACAATCAAATACCGAAGATGGATACACGAATTATATTTTTGCTTCCAATGCTAAACAAATAGAAAGATTCTATCAGATATTCGAAGACCTCGAAGCTGAAGTAAAATTCCACCCTATTCCCAATGCTATCAAAGAGGGCTTTAAGGATACAGAACTGATGATTTCTTGCTATACAGACCATCAGATTTTTCAAAGATTTTACAAATATAATCTACGCAAATCCTATTCTTCTGACAAAGCATTAAGCCTGCGAATGTTGAAAGAACTGGAAGTAGGCGATTTTGTCACTCACATCGATCATGGCATCGGAAAATATATGGGTTTGGAAATTATTGAAGTCAATGGTCACAAACAGGAATCAATGAGAATCGTTTATAAAAATAACGATGTGCTTTTTGTGAGCATAAATTCTATGCACAAAGTTTCAAAATTCCTGGGAAAAGACGGTAAAGAACCGGCAGTAGACAAACTTGGTTCGGACAGATGGAAGAAAATCAAACAGAATACAAAAAGAAAAATCAAAGATATCGCAAGAGAATTGATTGCTCTCTATGCAAAAAGAAAATCTTCAAAAGGATTTATGTTTTTCCCCGATGATTATATGCAAATAGAACTCGAAGCCTCATTCATATATGAAGATACTCCGGATCAGGAAAAAGCAACCATAGATGTTAAAAAGGATATGCAAAGTGATTATCCCATGGACAGACTTATATGCGGTGATGTCGGTTTTGGTAAAACTGAAATAGCCATTAGAGCAGCATTTAAAGCAGTAGTTTCAGGCAAACAGGTTGCAGTTCTCGTTCCTACCACTATATTGGCACTGCAACATTATCAGACTTTCAAAGATAGATTGAATAATTATCCCATAGAAATAGATTATATCAACAGGTTCAAAACAACAGCAGAAAAAAATGAAATTTATAAAAAAATAAATGACGGAAGACTAAATATCATAATTGGCACTCATGCATTATTGAATAAAAAAATAGACTTTAAAGATCTCGGGTTATTGATTCTCGATGAAGAACAAAAATTTGGTGTGGGAGCTAAAGAAAAACTCCGTCAGTTTAAAGTGAATGTCGATACCCTTACACTGACAGCTACGCCAATACCGCGAACACTGCAGTTCTCATTGATGGGAAGCAGAGATATGTCCATTATCAATACGCCTCCACCTAACAGACAACCGATACACACAGAACGAAGAGCTTTTAATGACGACCTTATGATCGAAGCTATCAATTATGAACTGGACAGAGGAGGACAAATATTCTTTATCCATAATCGTATCAAAGACCTTCAGGAAATTACCAGTATTATAAAAAGATTGGTTCCAGATGCTCGTGTTTCAATGGCACACGGACAAATGGAAAGCGATATGTTGGAAAAAACACTTATTAATTTTATCGAAGGCAAAGCTGATATTTTGGTAAGTACCAATATCATCGAAACAGGATTGGATATCCCTAATGCCAATACCATGTTTATTAATAACGCACAAAATTTTGGTTTAAGCGACCTCCATCAATTGCGGGGTAGAATTGGAAGATCCAATACAAAAGCTTTTTGCTATTTACTTACTCCTGACTTAAGTGTTCTCTCAACTGATGCAAAAAAGAAAATAAAAACAATAGAAGAATTCAGCGACCTCGGAAGTGGTTTCAATATAGCAATGAGAGACCTCGATATCAGAGGAGCAGGTAATCTACTTGGAGCCGAACAAAGTGGTTTTATAACAGATATAGGTTACGACACTTATATGAAAATTCTCGAAGAAGCAATGAGGGAATTGAAGACTTCGGAATTCAAAGATGTTTATGAACAAAATGAACCGGAAATCCATATTAAAGACGTTGAAGTAGATGTCGATTCTGAAATTCTAATTCCTGATTTTTATGTTAAAGATATCCAGGACAGACTTAGTTTGTATAAAGAATTGGGAGAATTGGAAAATGAAGCAGCCATTGAAGAATTCAAAGCTAAACTCAAGGACAGATTTGGAAAAATTCCATGGCAGATAGAAAATCTTTTTGAAGGTCTTCGTGTAAAATGGGTTTGCCGAAAACTTGGTTTTGAACGGTTTTCTTTAAAAAATAATATTTTAAGACTATTTTTTATTTCAGATGCTCAAAATAGTTTTTTCGATTCCAATACCTTCCAAAATGTCTTGACATTTATCAATAACCCACAAAATAAATTGGGATTTACTTTAAAACAAACTCCTAAAAATCTGTTGCTAATTAAGAAAAATGTAAAATCACTTCAGGAAGCTCTGTCAATATTAAATATTATAGAGCAAAATATTTAAAATCTGAACCTAAAAAGAATTTTACCTTATTCCTATATTAATTGAGTTGTAATTTTCATAATTTTGAAATATTATCATATTAATTTTGTTAATATAAAAAGGTATATTGGAAATGGAAATTACCAATGAAAAAGCAGCTATCAAAGCTGCATGGTTTAGTATTATTGGCAATATATTACTGGCTTCAATAAAATTATTGGCAGGGTTGGTGGGCAATGCCTATGCCCTCATAGCTGATGGTATAGAATCTACTACCGATGTATTTTCCTCTATTATTGTTTTGCTGGGGTTCAAATATGCTCAGAAACCTCCTGATAAAAACCACCCTTATGGTCATACCAGAGTAGAACCGTTAATCACATTCTTAGTAGTGGCATTTCTGGTAAGTTCTGCTGTTGTGATAGCTTATGAAAGCATTATCAATATCAAATCACCGCAGAAAATACCGGAAGCATGGACTTTAATTGTCTTGGGTGTAATTATTATTTGGAAGGAATTATCATACAGATATGTGATGAGTAAAAGCAAAAAAACAAATAGTTCCTCCCTAAAAGCTGATGCCTGGCATCATAGAAGCGATGCTATCACATCCATAACAGCTTTTATAGGAATATCTATAGCCATAATATTCGGAAAAGGATTTGAAACCGCCGATGATTGGGCAGCATTGTTTGCTTCTGCTTTTATATTATATAATGCTTACAATATTTTCAGACCCGCACTGGGTGAGATTATGGACGAACATGTGTATGATGATATGGTACAGCACATCAGAGATATTGCAATGGAAGTAGATGGAATATCCGGAACTGAAAAATGCTTCGTCCGTAAGGCTGGAATGAAATATCTTATTGAACTACACGCATTGGTAGATGGAAATATATCTGTAAATGAAGGTCACTACCTATCTCATAAATTACAAGATAAATTACAGGAAAAAATACCGGAAATATCTCATATAACCATACATATAGAACCAGAAGTCCTTACCTATGAACCTAAATATTAATTTCAAATAAAAACCACTTATTAAAACTAATGCATATATTTGCAGGTTATAGATTTTGAAACTTTATTTTTTTTATCCTGATTTATATTTCACTCTTTTGAAAAAAAACAATAAAATATCAGTAATAGGAGCCAGAGAAAACAACCTCAAGGATTTCGATATTGATATTCCTAAAAATAAACTCGTTGTAATCACTGGTATTAGTGGTAGTGGAAAGTCTTCTCTTGCATTCGATACTATATATGCAGAAGGTCAAAGAAGATATATGGAAACTTTTTCTGCTTATGTCAGACAGTTCCTTGGTAAAATGGAAAGACCCGATGTTGAACAAATAACAGGATTAAGCCCCGTAATCTCCATTGAACAAAAATCTTCGGGATGGAATCCCAGATCCACTGTAGGCACTACAACAGAAATATATGATTTTCTTCGCCTTCTTTATGCCAAAATTGGTGAAGCATTCAGTTATGTAACCGGAAAAAAAATGGTTAAATACACTGAAGAACAAATAATCGATATTATTATAAGAGAATTCAACGAAAAAAAAATTGCCATTTTAGCCCCAATGGTTAGGGGAAGAAAAGGACATTATCGAGAACTTTTTGATCAAATACGAAAAAGAGGGTACTCCAAAGCCAGGGTAGATGGTAATATAATCGACCTTGTACCGGGATTCAAAGTGGATAGATATCAAACTCATAATATCGAAGTTGTAATTGACAGAATAAAAATTGAGGAATCTAAAAGAGACAGAATTTCAGCTTCCATCATTTTAGCAATGAAAATGGGAGATAATCTCATTTTTATCAATGACACAGAAACAAATGATATTTTTCCATTTAGCAAAAGCCTTATTTGCCCAGATTCCGGGATTTCCTACGAAGAACCATCTCCCAATTCATTTTCATTCAATACACCCTATGGCTACTGTCCCGAGTGTAAAGGAATAGGGACTGTAAATACTCCCGATATTGAAAAAGTTATTCCTGACTGGTCAAAATCCATCAATGAGGTAGGAATAGCACCTTTCGGTGAAGTGAGAGACACATGGACATTCAAACAATTGCGTGAAATAGCAAAGAGATATAACTTTGATTTTGATACTCCTGTAAATAAAATTCCAAAAGAAGCTCTCGATATCATCCTATATGGTGGAAATTCCGATTTTAAATACGATATAGTGTTTGGAATGACTGAATTCACATACAATCTTGCTTATGAGGGATTGCTGAAGATGCTGGAAAGATGGTACGAATCTACCACCTCCGAAAAAATAAGAACATGGGCAGAAGGTTTTATGACCGTCGTAACTTGTCCTGAATGCAATGGTTACAGATTAAAAAAAGATAGCTTAAATTTTAAAATAGATAATAAAAACATAGGGGAAATCAGTGAATTAGACCTGAATCAACTTAAAGAATGGGTTACAAATCTTGAAAATAATATCACAGAAAAACAAAATGCAATAGCAAAAGAAATTATAAAGGAGTTGAGAGTTAGGATTGAATTTTTACTGGATGTGGGATTGAGTTATCTCAATCTGAATCGTCCAAGTAGAACTCTATCCGGTGGAGAAGCTCAAAGAACAAGACTCGCTACACAAATAGGTTCAAAGCTTTCCGGCATAACTTATATTTTGGATGAACCAAGCATTGGACTTCATAGTCGTGATAACAGAAGGCTGATAAATTCATTAAAAACATTAACAGATCTCGATAATACCGTCATAGTAGTTGAACACGATAAAGAAATAATGCTCGAATCAGATTACCTCATAGATTTAGGTCCCGGAGCAGGAAAAAATGGTGGCAATATAATAGCAGAAGGTATTCCTAAAGATTTTTTACAACAGAAAAGCATTACTTCCGATTTTCTCAGCGGTAGGGATTCTATCGAGGTACCTAAATTTGTGCGTAAAGGAACAGGAAAAAAGATAATTTTGAAAGGTGCTCAGGGAAACAACCTAAAAAATGTGGATATCGAAATTCCTCTTGGCACATTTATTTGCATCACAGGAGTATCAGGAAGTGGCAAATCCACACTTATCAACGATACACTTTATCCCATACTAAGACAGGAACTTCACAATAGCATAAAAAAACCTTTAACTTATACCAGTTTATCAGGCATTGAACATATAGACAAAGTTATAGAAATCGATCAAAACCCAATAGGAAGGACACCTCGTTCCAATCCAGCTACCTATACAGGTATGTTTACCCATATCAGAAAATTATTCTCTATGATTCCCGATTCAAAAATCAGAGGATATGATATGGGAAGATTTTCTTTCAATGTCAAAGGTGGCAGATGTGAAACATGTCAGGGAAGTGGCATGATGAAAATAGAAATGAACTTTCTACCCGATGTATATGTAGAATGCGAAGATTGCGCAGGTAAAAGATATAATAGAGAAACTCTCGAAGTACTTTATAAGGGAAAAACTATTTCCGATGTTTTGGAAATGACAGTGGAAGAGGCTTTCCATTTCTTCGAAAATATACCACCTATCAGAAAAAAACTTGAAACTTTATTGAATGTTGGCCTTTCATATATCACTTTGGGACAACAAGCAACAACACTTTCCGGAGGAGAAGCTCAAAGGGTAAAACTTGCTGAAGAATTATCAAAAAAAGATACTGGAAAAACACTTTATATTCTCGATGAACCTACCACAGGACTTCATTTTCAGGATATCAAACACCTCATTGAAGTATTAAATAAACTGGTAGATAGAAAAAATACTGTTGTGGTAATAGAACATAATATGGACATTATTAAATCTTCTGATTACATAATCGATCTGGGACCTGAAGGTGGAGATAAAGGTGGAAATATCGTTTTTCAAGGAAAAACCAAGGATATTGTCAACCAACCCGAGAGTTATACAGGATTCTACTTAAAGGAAGAATTAAATGAATTGTAAATCTTAGCTTAAATTTATTTCAACAAACTTTTAAAATGCGGCCTCTTCAATTTTATCTCGCCGAATTTCTCCTTTTTCATAGCTTCAAAATCGCTGAAATTACCTTCAAAGAATATCTGTTTCCCATCGTCTTCAAAAGATAGGATATGAGTTGCGAGCCTGTCGATAAACCATCTATCGTGGGAGACAGCCTGCGAAATTCTCAAATAAAATCATTTATTATATTTCAAATTCATATCTGTAAATTCCTGTAATTTTATAACATCCGCATTGCATTATTTTTAATAAGTTAAAGTTCAAAAATTTATGAATATTTTCATGGATAATATATAATTTATATTTAGTTTTGTATCAACAATAGAATAATTTTATGATCCTGAATGCTCAAATATTATCTTCAAAAAAATTTTTCGAATTGATATATAATTTGAACATTTTACATTTTACATTTTACATTTTATTGTAATAAAAATTCCTTAAACCGAAAAAAAATATTGTTTCCAAGGGACTTTCGTCAAAAATATGGTTTGATGGCGGATTTGCCCTTTTTATAACTCTTACTCTTGAGTATGTTCTTTATTTTAACAAAACATTTTAATAAAAATTTTGGATATGAAAAAATATATTTTATATTTCCCAAATTCAACAAACAAATGCAACTTACAAAAAGATGAGAGAGAGATGAGATAAAATTTCAGGTGATGATTTGATAACTCCATCAGGTACAGCTGCTCAAACATGTACCGATGGAGGTGATGGATATGGTGCTGAACAAAGTTCTATATTTCTTCCGACCTGATAGATGAAAACACAACTTATCTTGTCCATAAAGATTTACTCTCGATTTTGATGTTCAGGATGCTTATAGCAATAATATGCTATTATCAATAATCAAAAAGAAAATGGAGAATTTATCTATAAAAAGGCTATAAAGATATGTGAAAGACAAATGCTCGGTTTGAGACTGACTGCATGTCCTAATAAAGACAAAAATGCCTGGTGGGTCTTGATGCCTGATAACAGAAATAATGTTTTTAAAAAATATCTGATATCAAATGATACATTTATTGAATTTTCATCTCAAGCTATTGGAATTGCCTTGATATAATTGAAATCGATATCGGTCAGGCTCAGTTCAGTCTCGGATTCAAAAATGCTTGGTATCAATTCAGAGGATCATGGAGTTTTGTTATACGATTTTGACAATGATACGGGGGAATTGTCTAATTTCAGAATTATTCCTTATCCTGATAGTGAAAATGTAGCACAGGGATTATGTTTCTCACCTAATAGCAGGTTTATTTATGTTACTACTGCTGAGAATGTTTATCAAATTGACCTCATGGATGATAATGATGTGTATCATATCGGTTATTTTCGTTCTTTTGATGAATGGGGATGGCCTGTCGGGTTAGGGATGATATTTGGTGGTCCAGATTGCAGGCTTTATGTTTCACCTGGATCTGGTACAAATTACTTACATGTTATATTAAATCCGGATGAAAAAGGTTCAGAATGTAGGTTTGCAGAAAGAGCAATTGAACTACCTTCAAGAATTCCCCACCATCTACCTAACCTGCCTCAGTATCGATACCTCACAGGGTGTGATTCTACGATAGTATTTCCTTTTATTGTGGAAACTGAGGAATTGAATGGGTTAATGGATGATAGGAGTGTTTTAGTTTATCCCAATCCTGCCACAAATGAATTAAACATCCAACTACCTGATGATAAGTCAGGAGAATTTATAGTTTTCAACATTTTTGGGCAAGCGATTGATAAAGTTAATATTATTGGCAATGGTAAGTTAAATACATCACAATATCCGGCAGGGATTTATATATTAAAAGATGTATCAGGACAATTTGAAGTGAAAAAATTTGAAGTAATACACTGATTTTCAAACCTTATAGGTTTTTGAAAACCTATAAGGTTTATTAATACTCCCTACAACAAACTCTTAAAATGCGGCCTCTTCAATTTGATCTCGCCGAATTTCTCCTTTTTCATAGCTTCAAAATCGCTGAAATTACCTTCATAGAATATCTGTTTTCCATCATCTTCAAAAGATAAAATATGTGTTGCCAGCCTGTCGATAAACCATCTGTCGTGGGAGACAAGTAAGATACATCCTGCAAAATTCTCCAATGCTTCCTCCAATGCTCGCAATGTATTCACATCGATATCATTGGTAGGTTCATCGAGAAGGATCACATTGGCTCCCTGTTTCAATGTCATAGCAAGATGAAGCCTGTTGCGTTCTCCTCCCGATAAAACACCGACTTTTTTCTGCTGATCATTTCCTGCGAAATTGAACTTACTGAGATATGCTCTCGCATTGACATCCTGATTTCCTATTCTAATAGTTTCATTACCCTGGCTAATGACTTCATATACTGTCTTGTCAGGTAGCAAATCTTTATGAGATTGATCTACATAAGCCACCTGAACAGTACTTCCTATGGTGATATCTCCATCATCAGGAGTTTCTTCACCCATTATCATTCTGAATAAGGTGGATTTTCCTACACCATTGGGGGCCGATGATACCAAGTACGGCATTTTTTGGAATATTGAAACTCAGATCATCTATCAACAAGCGATTATCATAAGATTTTTGGAGATTTTTGAATATCTATAACCACATCTCCCAATCTTTGTCCCGGAGGAATGAACAATTCCAGTTTGGCTTCTTTTTCTTTTACTTCGGCATTACTTAAGGTTTCGTAAGCATTCAACCTGGCTTTTCCTTTAGCCTGTCTTGCTTTCTGACTCATTCTTACCCATTCCAATTCCTGTTTCAGGGTTTTTTGCCTTTTGGATTCTGCTTTTTCTTCCTGAGCAAGCCTGTTTGATTTTTGTTCCAGCCATGAGCTGTAATTTCCTTCCCATGGAATTCCCTCACCACGATCCAGTTCCAAAATCCAGCCTGCTACATTGTCGAGAAAATAACGGTCGTGAGTAACAGCTATAACTGTTCCCGGAAAATTTTTAAGATATTGTTCCAGCCAGTTTACACTTTCGGCATCGAGGTGGTTAGTGGGTTCATCCAGTAATAAAATATCGGGTTTGCTCAATAGCAATCTTGCCAGCGCCACCCTTCTTTTCTCTCCTCCGGACATTACTTTCACAAGTGTATCGTCGGTTGGGCAACGAAGAGAATCCATAGCCAATTCAATAGTACGATCGAGTTCCCATGCATCATATTGATCCATCAATTCGAGCAATTTTCCCTGTTCATCTATCACTTTCATCATCTCGTCATCGTCCATAGATTCAGCGAGTTTCATCGATACTTCTTCGTATTTTTTAGCTATATCCACTATTTCCTGAACTCCTTCACTTACTATTTCCTTTGCGGTTTTTGATTCATCCAGCACAGGTTCCTGGGGTAAATATCCTATCTTATATTCTTTGTCGAATATCACATTCCCTTGATACTTATCATCGAGTCCGGCTATTATTTTCAGCAAGCTGGATTTCCCCGAACCATTGAGTCCGAGAACACCTATTTTGGCACCATAATAGAATGATAGCCATATATTTTTCAATACCTGCTTACTTGGTGGATATATCTTACTCACACCCTCCATTGAAAAAATTATCTTGTAATCTGCCATAGTTTATTATTTGAAATTTTTATTTTATGCAAAAATAAGATTTGTTTATATTTTTAATAAAAAGATTGTCACTAATATTTTAAAGAGTCATATTCAATTCCTGAGACATAGCTTTAATTGCTATTACTAAATCAGGGTCAAGTTTGTCCAGATAGTTTTCATTTTTGTTTAATGCAATATATCCCACTGTATGTTTTGCAGCATTAATGATCAATTGATAATTTTGTTCCGGAAAGAGTTTCAATGCCTCATCACATAGGTCGATAAATAGTTTATTAAAGAGATTTTTTATAATAGAAATTTTTTATTATTTTTTTCAAAATCAATGAAACTCATAACATCCTATATCGGGTAATTGTCCTCTCGGAAATCCTTCAATATCATCAGAAATATCTTGAATCACCTTGGCTTTGTCTATTACTACCGACATAGTATCAGGTCGATAATTATAGTTTTCTATATCGACAAATAAATTATTATCACCAGTAGAATCAATACAACTTTGGCAATTATCGTAAAAATAAGGGTAAACTTCCAACAAATCTTCCACTCCTATCAAACAATGATCAAAATTATATTGAAAAAATGAAGGGTCATCAGCATATCCATTTGAAAAAAGAATCTCATCGGAATTTTCACCATATACAATGCAGTTTTCCATATTGATATATACAGGATATGGTTCAATACTAAAACAATCATCATCGAGACATTTATAGTTTTTTACCGCTAAGGCATCATCAGAATTATTGTTGTATATTGTACAATAACTCATATTGAGTACTCCACCATAATCCACAACTACATTATAACTTCCAATATCGGCAATCAAGCAGTTTTCAGCATTGACTGTAGCATGCCTGTTGTATATTCCAATAGCTCCTGTATGCAGTATTTTTGTTGATTTCAAATCCACAGTTGCCAAAGAGTCAATATATAGTCCTATTGTGGCATTTTTAATTTCAGCGTGCTCAATATAATTTCCTTTGCTTTCGGGAAGAATAAAAATCCCGTACCACAGAGCATTAATATCCTGATATTCCTGTTCTAATCTGTCTGTTTGTATTATCACCGGGTTTTCAGCTGTTCCTTTGATATTCAATTTCCCTGATTTATAAACATAAATATTACCATCGTAATAGTAATTTCCATCTAGGTCTTTATTTATTCCACCATGCATATAAACTCTGGTACCTTCGGGTAATGTCAATTTACAACTATCTATTCTTAGTATTCCATATACCACATAGGGTTTGGGATCGTCCCAAATAATTTCACCCAGATTGCAGGATAATTTTCCTATTTCCGCAGTATTGATATAATTTGCATTTTGACCCCAAGCCTGAACAAACACATTTTGAGAATTTCCATTAGTAGTAAATAAGATACTATCGCTAATTATAAATGGACTTATGCTCAATGGATCATCGGGATTTATATGAGTTTCAGCAAAAATGTAGATTGAATCATTGGCACCTATTTCCACATCTTCAGCACTATTGGTACTCAATCCATCGATGTTCAAGCGAAATTGATTATTTTTATTAGATGCGAATTCTATCTTGGAAATCTTTATCGCCTGATCATAATCATTATAAATTTTCAATATCTTAGTGGCTGAACCTCGAGCTGTGAATACAGTATCAAAACTGAGAGTATCGGTAGAAAAACGCAATTTTGCAGTACTATCAGTATAGTATTCATCTTTGTAGCAACCCATGGATACAATAACGACTAAAATGGTAAAAATAAATAATTGTCTGATCATTTTGTTCTATTTAATTTGTATGGGATACCAAAGATAAAATAAATTAATAATTCTATAAACGATATATATATTTAAAAATTTTGACTTTACCTGAATAACTTAACCTGCATTATTTACCGCTCTATATAATTCAGCATTATCTATTAAAACATAAATAGTTATGTTATTTTTTATTATAAATTTCATGCCCCCAATTTGGGTGTCAATTATTTTAGCTTGCATTAGCTTTTTACATCTACTGCGTTACTAAACACTTGAATCTGCATAAAGCTAATGCATGAATAATGCGGGTTAATCTTTCGGAAACTAAATGTTTGTACAGCTTTTTTTTATATACTTATAAGCTAAAATCATTGTAGAAATCCAATCAATTAACTGAGAATAATAAATTTCAGTGGCAAATTATCAAGCAATGGATGGCAATAGAATATAATAGCTTGCAAAATAAAGTTTTTCTACAAGTTATTTTTCTTATTTTTGCAAAAAAAATATATTTTGACATTTGAACAGATAATTGAATCTATTAAAAAGGGTAATTATTCGCCTTTGTATCTTTTTCATGGAGAAGAATCTTTTTTCATCGACCAATTGGTTAATGAAATACAGGAAAATTTATTGACAGATATGGAAAAAGAATTCAATCAAAATATATTCTATGGTAAAGATGCTGATCCAAAAAATATCGTTGCCACATGTATGCAATATCCTATGATGTCTGAACACAGAGTTGTAATACTAAAGGAGGCGCAATCACTGAAAAATATCGATAATTTACTTCCTTTAGTGCAAAATCCTCCTGAATCTACCATCTTCGTTGTAGCTTACAAAGATGGAAAATTAAATATGAATATGAAATTGGGAAGAGCTTTCAAAGCCAATGGTACTGTGTTCCTCTCTGATAAAATATATGAATCTAATATACCTAAGTGGATTGCAAATTACTCCAAAAGTTTAGGCATCAGTATAACTACCAATGCTACAATTTTGATGACTAATCTATTATCAAATGATCTTTCAAAAATTGATAATGAATTGCAAAAATTAAAAATTCTTTATGGAAAAGAGACAACTATCGATATAGAACATATCAAGAGCAATACAAGCTTAAACAGGGAATACAGCATGTTTGAACTCGGAAAGGCTTTGTCTTTAAGAGATTTTAATACAGTTTACAGTGTATTAAATATTTTCAAAAGCAATCCTACAGCATATCCCAATGTACTAATTATCAATAATGTGTTTAATCAATTTGTTAAAACTCTTATATTATCGGAAAATAAAAGATTATCCGATAATGAGTTGTCAAGATTATTAGGTGTGAATCCATTTTTTTTAAAAGATTTTAAAATAGCGGCTAAAGCATATTCAAGAACTCAGCTAATAAATATTATTTCGATTATTGCTGAATACGATTTAAAATCAAAAGGTATTGATAACAAATCTAATTCACAAGTAGATTTATTGGTAGAAATGTCTATAAAAATTATGAATTAAGACATTACAATAAATATCTTTGATATAATATTTTATTTTAAGAACGTTAAATTATACATATAAATATTAAATTAAAAACATAAATGCAGTTAAAGAGTAAATTCATTGTGATAGTGTTGATTTCACTATTTAGTTTTACATCAAGAGCTCAATCAGGATTTGAATTAGGAGGATGGGTTGGATTATCTCACTATTTTGGAGATCTGAATACCAGTTTCAAGCTCAATCATCCCGGACCGGCAGCAGGAGCTAACGCAAGATTGTTGTTCAATGAAAGACTTGCCTTGAAGTCTTCTCTCAATATTGGTTATATAGTCGCTGATGATGCTTATTCCACAAATGCGTATGAAAATGAAAGAAATCTGAATTTCCATAGTATGATTTATGATTTTACCAATCAATTTGAATTTAATTTTTTACCTTATATTCATGGATCTTCAAATGACTTTTTTACTCCATATCTATTCGGTGGTATCACCATTTTTCACTATAATCCACGAACATCATTAAATGGAAAAACATATAATTTAAGAGAATATGGTACCGAAGGACAACCTATCGGTGAAGAATATTATGAATTTGGTGTTGCACTACCTGTAGGTTTCGGTTTGAAATGGGATATTAATCACAAATTAAGCATCAACCTCGAAGTATCCTATAAATTTACTTTTACCGATTATCTTGATGATGTCAGTACCTCTTATCCCAATGTAGGGGAATTGAATTCATTGCGAGGAGAGATAGGAGTGGCTTTGTCAGACAGATCCGGAATACCAGGATTTGCCGAACAAGGCAAACAAAGAGGAAATAGCAGAGATAAGGACAAATATTCTTTCACCGGTATTAGTGTTATGTATTTTTTCGGACAATTGGCTTGCCCCGAAATCAATAAATACAATTAACATAAATATATAATTAGAGAAATGATTATTCAAAAAGAATTTACGCTTCCGGGATTTAAACGTGGATTTCATATAATTACCGATATAGTAACAGAAGTTCTCGGTGACCTACCGGAATCCGGTATTCTGAATCTCTTTATATTGCACACTTCTGCTGCATTGAGTATTAATGAAAATTATGATCCTACTGTACTCGATGATTTTCATTCTTTTTTTAACAAATTAGTACCTGATGACATTAGCCTATATACTCATATCGATGAAGGGAGCGATGATATGCCCGCACATATTAAGTCATCCATAATGGGAAGTTCCTTAAATATACCGATAGTAAATGGAAGATTACACCTGGGCACTTGGCAGGGAATTTACCTATGTGAGTTCAGAAATTCCATTCACAGAAGAAAATTAATAGCAACAATTTATCATTAAAAGAAAAATGAATATACTTTACTACAAAGGTTTTTTGATTATATCATTGCTGGTTTTATTTACTTTTTCCTGCAATGAAAATAAAGAAGTATCTGAAAACCAACATGAATTCATCAGATATGATAAATTACTGTTTTCCATAGATACTTCTAAAACTGAAAGTCAATTTTCAGATATTTATCAAAAATACCCCACTTTCACAGATATCTATTTTGATAAAGTGATGAATTTCCACAATTATGATTCACTAAATACCGAATTTTATCATGGTTTAAATTCATTCGTCTCGGATTCATTAAATATTGAACTTTTCAAATTGGTAAATTCCGAATACGGATATTTAAGCGATATTGAAACGGATTTCAACTCCGCTTATAATAAACTTAAAACATATTTTCCCGATATCACAAAACCTAAAATATATACTTTTATATCTATTTTCAATTATCAGGGTTTTCTATTCGATGATAAAGACACTGATGGGATAGGAATAGGACTCGATATGTTTCTGGGAGATAAATTTCCTTATTCCAATCTCGCATCGAGCAATAATGAATTTTCCAATTATCTCATAAGAACATATAATAAAGATCATTTGCTAAAAAATATTGGAGCTATGGCTTGATGATATTTTCTGATGAATCCAAAATAAGAGCCATAGATTTCATAAGATAGATAAGGGGAAGAAAATGTATTTATTAAAACAAATATTACCTGAGATCAATGATACCATCCTATTCGAATATACTCCGAAACAATTGGATTGGATCCAAAACAATGAACAGGAAATGTGGAGCTATTTTATAAAAAATGACTTTTTTTATACCACTGATCAGTATAAAATAAAAAGACTTATAGATCCAGGACCTAATTCTCAGGCTTTGGGTATGCCCTTGAATTCAGCAGGACAAACTGGTTGTTATCTTGGATATAGAATTGTTGACAGCTATATGAAGAGAAATTCAGAGACTTCAGAATCCGAGTTAATGTCTGAAAAAAATCCTCAAAAAATACTGGAACTATCCAAATTCAAACCTAAAATCAAATGAGGAGTTGAAAAGACTAAGGAAAATATTGAAATGGAATGATTGGGTTGCATTTTTCGCATTGAGCATAATATGGGGATCTTCATTTATTCTTATAAAAAAATCCCTGATAGCATTCAATGGATATGAGGTTGCAAATCTCAGAATTCTCATTACCACCATATTTTTCTTACCATATTTTATATTCAATATCAAGAAAATAGATTTCAAACAGTGGTATAAGTTTTTATTGGTTGGATTGGCAGGTGGGGGAATTCCTACTTTCTTATTTGCTATAGCTCAGACAAAAGTTAGTAGTAGCTTAGCGGGAGCATTAAATACTTTGACCCCAATTTTCACATTGATAATAGCAGTTTTGTTCTTTACTGTCAAAGTCAATCTGAAAAACATATCAGGAGTAATAATAAGTTTTTTGGGTGCAGGATTAATGATAATATTGGGAAATCCCGATTTTACCGGAAGTATTACATATTCACTATTGATAATAATAGCAACGGTATTCTACGCCATAAATATCAATTTGGTAAAAAAATATTTCAGCGATATGAATGCAGTATTATTAACTGCAGTGTCATTTATATCTTTTGGATTTATATCCTTAATACCATTAATAAGAGGAAATTTTATTGATATAATGATTTCCGATGATAGAGCCTGGCTAAGTCTTTCTGCTGTGATTGTACTTTCATTATTGAGTACTGTTTTGGGAACAATATTGTTTTTCAAACTTGTACAAAAATCGAATGCTATATTTGCATCATCAGTAAGTTTCATGGCTCCCGTGATATCGTTTTTGTTAGGATTACTGGATGGAGAAAAAATTGATGTGGTAGGTATTTTAGGGCTAATTTTAATTTTAGTCGGTATTTATCTGACAAGAAACAGAAAAAATAACATAAAAAATTTATCTGATGAGCAAAAATAAAGAGAAATACTATGTTGTGTGGGCAGGAAATAAACCGGGAATCTATCATAATTGGAATAGTTGCAAAGAACAAATAATGAATTTTCCCGGAGCTAAATATAAGTCTTTTCCAAATTTGATTCAGGCTGAAGAAGCTTATAACATGGGTTACCATTCATATGCTAAAAATATATATAAACAAGAGCCAACAATATTAAATATCGACACAAAAATTGAAAAACCTAAAAAAAACAGCATATGTGTTGATGCCGCTTGCTCCGGAAATCCCGGGATATTAGAATACAGAGGTGTATATACTAAAGATGGCTCACAGATTTTTTATCAAGGCCCATTCAAAAATGGAACTAACAATATCGGGGAATTTCTTGCCATAGTCCATGCATTGGCTTTATTAAAACAAAAAAACATTGACCTTATAATATATTCTGATTCTGATACTGCCATCAAATGGGTAAAAAACAAAAAAGCTAATACAAAATTAAATGCAGATGAAAGTAACAGCGAATTATTTGACTTAATAGAAAGAGCTGAAATATGGCTATCGGAAAACACTTATAATAATAATATATTAAAATGGCAAACTAAAATCTGGGGTGAGATACCAGCAGATTTTGGTAGAAAATAATATCATTCTATCACAAATTACCCCACTTTGGTCGCATTTTCCGTCGATTGCCCGGACTCTCACTTTATCAAATCCCTGATGGTCGCAGTTTGTAACTGCGATCAGTAATACAAAATTAATTTGATTTTCATTATTGTCAAAATATAACATTAGTAAAGTGCAATTTTGTTTTGTAATTATTAATCATCATCAAAGTTGCAAACTTTGACGATCAGAGGGATTACAAAACTCAAAAGGCTTATGCAGGGTGAGTAAGTCTATTTGTCCATAGATACTTAACAATGATCATCCCATTCTCTTTTGAAAGTTTATTATATTCTATCTCATTTAGTGCAGAGTCATACAGATACACCTTAAAACCATATTGAGGAAGTATTTCATCTGTATATTCTTCGGTTGAATCTGGATTTACAGATTCAAATCCCAATTCTTTTATCTTACATAAAGTCTCACTCAAAACAGGGCTACACTTTTCAGCTAAATCGATTTGTAATTTGTCATTTCGATCTATTGGCACCCAACAATCAGAGAACAAAGAAATAGTAAAAGAACCTAAGTTTAAGCTACAGTGAAATTGAACTATATCTGAAAAGCTTACCTCTTTCCCATCCTCTATTAAATTGTTCGCCCTGTAAACCTAATTGATGGTGACGCTTTAGTGGTATCTATTGCATTTACGATTACTTCAATAACCTCGTCTACCGTTTTTATTTTCTCCTTGAAAATCAATAACTACTTCTTCTACACCTAAAAAGTAGTCATCAACCAGCAATACTTTGAATCAGATAAAACATTTAGTGCTTTCTTCAAATTCCAAAATATCCACACTGATAATCCCATATTCTATAATATGCTTAAAATATTCATTTGATTTTCTACTATTAAAATGCCATACGGCAATTGGATCATAAGAAGTAATTGTCATATTAGTGTTTTATTACTTGGATGGTCGCAGTTTGTAACTGCGATCAAATATCAAATAATTGCAATTTAAAATCCTGTTTTACCATTATAATCACCAGCACTGCTATAAATAATCTTCTGCTTCTCTTACTATTCCACTCCTCACCGGATTCAAATGAATATATGCAAGCTTTGCATTGTCCATTTGGACTTACTATTTCGATTGGTTTATTTCCATGTTGCCAAAATTGATAATGTGATTGTTTTATTCTTTTTTGCATAATACTCAAACAGTTTTAGCGTCCACTCTTTTTTGCTTTCTGTTTTACTTTCTTCTATCATATTGATGATCTTTTTTGCCGTATATTTTTTAAAATCCCTTATGATTGCCGATAAACCGTCACTCCCTTCTTCTGCTCTACATATTATATGTAAATGATTTGTCATAATCACATAAGCATTTATTTCCAACCCTTTCTCTTCCTGACAATATTTCAAACTTTCAATTATTACTTGTCTATATTCATCTCTTGTAAAAACATCTATCCATCCTACAACTGTCATGGTTAAAAAATGTGTAGTATTTGATTTATTATTTTGTGTCCGTGCATTGAAACTCATATAAGTAATACAAAATTAATTTGATTTCCATTATTGTCAAAATATAACATTAGTAAAGTGCAATTTTGTTTTGTAATTATTAATCATCATCAAAGTTGCAAACTTTGACGATCAGAGGATCTCCTTGTCTTAGTGTATCCAATTTTAAACTATAAACTTTCATATCTAATTCAATTTTGATGGTATCCATTCTTCAAGAACTTCAAAGCTTCAAATTCAATATCATCTATTAATTCTGTGATTTGTGTAGAGTTAGGTTTTGTAAATTGTCAACATCTCCCCCGTTAAGCGTAGGCTGTGCCTACGTTTAACTATTTATCTCCACCACACTACCCGAAGTTTCCGTCAAAAGCCGGACAACTCCAAAACTTCGGACAAATATAAATAATCATCTTGGAAATTTTAAGACTTGAAATATTATTATTATTATAGCTATTATAAACTATATGCAGAAAAAACATATTCTCAAAACCACCATTGCAGTTTGAGTTTATGCTCACTTCCTACACCATATTATCCTCTCTATGCCATTCAGCATAAGAACGGGGGGTTTCTCTCAAAAAAACATATTCCAAGGTAATATTATCGGGGATACATTTATTCAATCTGGTGACAATATCCAACAAAATATTTTCACAAGTAGGCACATAATCCACAATCATCATTCTGGGATTATCATCTTTTAGACTTATAAACCTGGATTCTTTATGCAATATTAATTGATGATCAAATCTATCAATAATTTCAGTTTTGACTATGGATTTAAGATCTTTAAAATCAATGACCATACTATCCTCAAGTTTCCCTGATAAGTGATTTACATTTCCGGCTACTGTGACATCGAGGTGGTAAGAGTGTCCATGAATATCTCTGCATTTACCTTCATAACCCTCCAAAGCGTGCCCTGCTTCAAAGTCAAATTGTTTTGTTAACCTGATTATTGCCATAAAACATACATATTTTTAGCAAAAATAAGAAAATAAAATAAGTAATATCTATAAATCCACAAGCAAATAATGAATATACCAATCAAATACAGGTATTAATAATCTGATACAAAGGTAGATTTATAATAATATCTGTTCATTCTTGCAATATTTGTAAGTTTAATTTCTTTAGGGCATTCAACTTCACAAGCACCAATATTGGAACAACTACCAAAACCTTCTTTATCCATTTGGGCTATCATCCTACTCACTCTTCTATCTGTTTCGACTTTTCCCTGAGGCAATAATCCTAAATGAGATATTTTAGCAGAAGTAAAAAGCATGGCTGCTCCATTAGGACAAGCAGCAACACAAGCTCCACAACCGATGCATGCAGCAGCATCAAAAGACTTGGAAGCCGTATCTTTATCGATAAGAATGCTATTATCATCCTGAGCCTGCCCTGTATTAATAGAAATAAATCCACCTGCCTGTATTATTTTATCAAGTGGAGATCTATCAACCATCAAATCTTTAATTACCTGAAATGCTTTGGCTCTGTACGGTTCTATAACGATAGTCTGACCATCTTTAAAAACCTCATATGCAATTGACAAGTAGTAGTACCCTGAAGAAGTCCGTGAGGCGCTTCCGTTGATTACCATACCGCAAGTTCCGCAGATACCTTCCGCAATCATGCTCAAAAGCAACAGGATCCTTTTTTGGCTAACAAGCATTTCATTAAGAACATCGAGCATTTCCAGAAATGACATATGTTCATTTGCTTCTACCTGATATAATTCAAATTTACCTTTTGAAAAACTATCTTTTTGCCTCCAGATTTTAAGATTTAATTTCATTACTTCAATTTATTTATTTTTCAGTTATTAGTTAAACAGTTTTCAGTAAATTTATAATATTTCATTCGTAATTCATAATTCGTAATTCATAATTCATAATTGACAATTCGTAATTGACAATTCGTAATTCGTAATTCAAAATTGTTTACTTATAACTTCGGGTTTTCAATTCAACATTTTCAAATTTCAGATCTTCTCTGTGCATTTTATGTTTGCCACTTTCATCCCATTCCCAAGCAGCAACATAAGCAAAATCAACATCATCTCTCAATGCTTCACCTGTTTCCGTTTGGTATTCTTCTCTAAAATGTCCACCACAAGATTCTTTTCTATTTACGGCATCGTAAGCCATAAGTTCACCTAATTCGAGAAAATCTGCCACCTTATATGCTTTTTCCAATTCTATATTGATTTCTTCGGCTCTACCAGGAATATAAAGGTCGTTATAAAACTCTTTTCTCAATTCTTTAATTTCATTTATAGCTTTTAATAACCCCTCTTCTGTTCTTGCCATACCTACGAATTCCCACATTATCTTACCGAGTTTTTTATGGAAATGGTCCACACTATTATTACCATTGATATTCATAAGTCTGATAATACGCTCTTTGGTTTCTCTTTCTGCTCTATCAAATTCAGGAGAGAAATATCGAATTTTGGCGTTCTAATTTCACCTGACAAGAAAGTTCCTATAGTATAAGGCAGTACAAAATATCCATCTGCAAGACCCTGCATCAGAGCAGAAGCACCTAATCTATTGGCGCCATGATCGGAGAAATTAGCTTCACCTGCTACGAAAAGTCCTTCAATATTGGATTGTAAATTATAATCTACCCACAATCCACCCATAGTATAATGAATAGCAGGATATATCATCATAGGAGTTTTATATGGATCGTCACCGGTAATTTTTTCGTACATTTCAAATAAATTACCGTATTTTTCCGATATTACCTCTTCTCCATATTTTATAACTGTTTTTTCATCAGGATCATGAATACCTTCCATAGTAGCTTTTGATCTTCCATATCTGTGAATTGCAGATTCGAAATCCAAATAAACAGCTTTTCCGGTAAAATTTACACCTAATCCCTGATCACAAGCCACTTTAGCAGCTCTGGAAGCCACATCCCTTGGAACCAAATTACCAAAAGCAGGATATCTTTCTTCAAGATAGTAATATCTGTCTTTTTCCGATAAGTCTTTAGCTTTTTTCTTCTTTTCTCTGATAGCCTGAGCATCCTCGAGTTTTCTTGGCACCCATACTCTACCATCGTTTCTCAAAGATTCGGACATCAATGTCAATTTGGACTGATAATCACCTGATTGAGGGATACATGTAGGGTGAATCTGAACATAACAAGGATTAGCAAACAATGCTCCTCGTTTAGCTGCTCTCCACGATGCACTCGCATTGGAAAACATAGCATTGGTAGATAGATAAAATACATTACCATAACCACCGGTAGCCAATACCACAGCATGTGCAGCATGCCTTTTTAATTTTCCGGTTAATAAATCTCTTGTTATTATTCCCCTGGCTTTTCCATCGACAAGAACCAAATCCATCATTTCTTCACGAGTAAACATTTCGACTTGCCCAGTCGATACTTGCCTCGATAATGATTGGTAAGCCCCTATCAATAATTGCTGACCTGTCTGTCCTCTGGCATAAAATGTTCTGGATACCTGAACACCACCAAAAGACCTGTTGTCCAATAATCCACCATAATCACGAGCAAAAGGAACCCCCTGAGCAGTTGCCTGGTCGATAATATTAGCACTTACTTCTGCCAATCTGTACACATTTGCTTCTCTTGATCTGTAATCTCCACCTTTGATAGTATCATAAAACAATCTCCAGATGCTATCACCATCATTAGCATAATTCTTAGCTGCATTTATTCCACCTTGTGCTGCTATACTGTGGGCTCTTCTCGGGCTATCGTGATAAGTAAAAGCCTTGACACTGTAACCCAGCTCTGCCAATGAAGCTGCAGCTGAAGCTCCTGCCAATCCTGTTCCAACAACTATTATTTCTAAATTCCTTTTATTATTGGGAGATACCAAATTCATTTTTGAACGATATTCCGTCCATTTATTTTTTAATTCTCCTGATGGTATATTTGATTTCAGTTCCATTACCAAATCTTTTTATTTGAACAAATAAACATATATAGGAATAATAAAAAATCCCAGTGGTACTAATATGCTGTATAGAATACCTATTATTTTAATCAGAGGAGTCCACTTATGGTGGTTGAGCCTAATGTTTGAAAAGCACTTTGAAATCCGTGTTTCAAATGCATAAACAAGGCTATAATTCCTATTTCATATATTATTATAATTACGGGATTTTTAAAAGTCATGATTACTTTATCATATAATTCATCATTGGTAAACTGATGTGCAATTTTCAATCCATACCAAAAGTGGCTAAATGAACTACCAAAAAATGGATATAGTTATACCAAACCAAAACATATATTTCGAAAATATGGAAGCATTGGCAGTTGTGGTAACTGCATATGATTTACCTTTTGCTTTCCTGTTCCTAATGTACACATCGATACCTTGAACAATGTGAATAACAAATCCTAATATCAGAAATACAGACATCAGTTTAATTAATGGATTATGTTCCATAAATTCTACAAATCCATTGAATGCAGCTCCATTATCATCCAATAACAATAATGAATTTCCAATAAGATGAATTTTTAAAAATATTATTAAAAATAATCCGGTCAAAGCCATAATGAGTTTTTTTCCTAAACTCGACCTTAATAGTTTTATAAACCAATTCATTGCAATCAATTTAATTATTTCTTTAAACCAAATAAATATCAAGTGTACTTTTAAACTTTACAAAGTTATTTGCAAACTTAACATTTTTTTCGGTACTAAAATTTTTTAACCTCTAAGAATCTTAAAAATATTAATTATAAATAGTTTATTTATCTATTGTGAATATGCTGTCTCGAATCTTATTCAGGTTTACACTGTCTATTACTATATTATATTGGTCAGCAAGGATGTGTCTCTGAGAGGTTTCTTTGGAAATGTAGTATCCAGCCCTAAAGATTCTATAGTATAATGAGTGATAACAAGATCCACATATATCTCTGCATCCATAATCGCATTTATTCGACATTGTTGGATTTTCTTTTTGCTTATCGATATATAACCTTAACTCTATATCCTGATCTATTTTATCAGTATTGATAGTTTGTTATTGCAAGCAAATGAAAAAATAATGAAAATTGTATTAATTATAACAACTTTTATATTTTTCATAATATCATTATTGATGATTTAAGGATTGATTAAAAAATTGAATAAATATTCACTATTGTATTGCAAATGATAGTTTTTTTCACTATTATTGCTGAAATTTTAAAGTTAAAATAATTCACAAAAATATTAAATTAATATAAATGAAATTTAGTTTTACTCCGATTCTGTATTTTATTGTCATTTTTTTCTTTTTCCAATCCTGTAATCCTGACAATAAACCCAAATTTAATCTTACAGAAAATAATATCACAGGTCTCGCCACAACTATCAAATTAAATACAGATACTACAACAATATTCTTGAGTGATTATTTTAATGATTGCTCAACCATAACTAAAATAATGGCTCCGGAAAACATAATCATAGAGTCCAATAAATCCAACGACACCATAACTTTAGTAAATAGCGACAATTATAAACTTAATCCGGTTTCTATATTAAAAGTATATATCAATAGCGATATTTATGATCTGATTCTATTGAAATCAAAAAAAATAAAATACCCTTTTGTGTTTGATGATACTGAGAAAAAATATAAAAGTGTCCAAATAGCAGGAGATATGAATGCATGGAATCCTGCAAACAACATTTTCAATTATTCAGATGGAAAATGGCAAACAAACCTTTATCTCGAACCAGACAATTATGCCTACAGAATTGTTTTAGATGGGAATTCTATAGTTGACCCACAAAATCCAGATAGTATTTCCAATGGCATGGGTGGATGGAATTCAATATTAAAAATCGAAAATTCTAATTCGGATATAATACCGGAATTGAAAACAGTAGCTCAGGAAAATAATATAATAAAACTCTCTGTAAATGACTCTAATTCCAAGATAATAGCACTATTTCAAAATTATGAAATCAAAACTTCCAAAAATAATAATGAAATCAAAATTAAAATTCCCGAAATTGCAAAAACTATAAAAAGAACTTATATCAGAGTATTGGCATACAATAACTCTTATTCTTCCAACGAAGTATTCATTCCATTGGATTTTGGCAAAGTAATTACAGAATCATCACAACTTACCAGGCAAGACAAGGAAACAAATATCATGTACTTCATGATGGTCGATAGATTTTATGATGCCGATAAAAACAATGATAAACCGTTAAATGACCCTGAAGTAAGTCCAAAAGCTGATTTTCATGGGGGAGATATTAGCGGTATCACTGAAAAAATAAAAAGTGGTTATTTTAAAGAACTGGGAGTAAATTGTCTTTGGCTCTCACCGATTGTCAAAAACCCTGAGGGAAAATACGGGCTCTTCGATAAAGATGGATATAAGAGCAAGTTTTCCGCTTATCATGGTTATTGGCCTTTGTATTTCACAGAAATAGACAGTAGATTTGGTTCATCAGACGATTTAAAACAATTGGTGCAAACAGCTCATGAAAACAATGATAATGTGATACTCGATATAGTAGCACATCATGTTCATGAAAAAAGTCCTTTTTACCAACAAAATAAAGATAAAAACTGGACTACAAATCTATATCTTCCGGATGGTACTCTCAACACCGAAAAGTGGGATGAACATCGACTAACTACATGGTTTGACGTCTTTTTACCTACTTTGAATCTGGCTATTCCCGAAGTGGCAGAGATAGTAGCAGACAGCACAGTATATTGGCTGGATAAATATGATGTAGATGGTTTCAGACATGATGCTACCAAACATATACCACTAAACTTCTGGCGTACACTTACGAAAAAAGTCAAGGAAGAAAGTGCTAAAACAGGCAAAACTTACTATCAGGTAGGAGAGACATACGGAACACCTGAACTCATAAGCAGCTATATAGGATCGGGTATGCTCGATGCACAATTTGACTTCAATGTTTTCGATGCGATATTGAATTCTGTAATAAAAGACGATGTAGGATTCGAAGATCTCGAAGCCAGATTGAAGCAAAGCATGCAATATTATGGAGAACATAACCTTATGGGAAATATGACTGGCAATCAGGATAGAAACAGATTTATGTCCTTAGCCACAGGTGATGTAAAATTCGATGAAGATGGAAAACTGGCAGGCTGGTCAAGAAATATCGAAAAAACAACAGAGGAAGGTTTTGAAAAATTGGCAATGATGCATTCACTGATAATGACATTGCCCGGAATACCTGTAATATATTATGGTGATGAAATCGGAATGACAGGGGGAAATGACCCTGATAATAGGAGAGATATGAAATTTTCAGGATTGACAGAACAACAATCCGAACTTTTCAACACAGTTAAAACCCTGACTCATCTCAGGTCAAATAATCCTCTTTTCTTATTCGGTGATCTGAAATTCATCAAAGTTACAAAAGACTTACTCATTTATTCCAGAAATTATTTTGACAAATCTGCAATCGTAATTATAAACACAAGCGATGAGGTTCAACATATTGAAATTCCGGTTTCAGAAAATCAGAAAAATCTAAAATCAATTCTAAATAATGAAATTAAAATTGAAAATGATAAACTTATAATCGATATAAAACCGATGAAATTTGATATATTGATGGAGTGATGGTAGGAAGGTTAGAAGGTTACACGGTTGGAATTAATTACGAATTAGGAATTACGAATTAATAATTATATGCAAAATGGTAATTATAACAATAAAATTATTGCAATCTAATATTTGAAAAAAGAGAAGAATTTATATAAAAGTAACAATATAATGCACAACACAAAACATATAAAAATCTTAAGTATACTTGCATTTATATTTCTGTTTTTTTATTCCTACTCCCAGAGAAATGAAAATGTGAGAATCATAGAAGGAGGTGCAATGGAAGATTTTAGTCTTTTAAATGATGGAAATAATACCTATATGATAGTGGGAGATAGTCATAATACTGACTAATTATAGATGGAGTTGTAACTTATAAGAATGATCCACCAATAGCAAAACACTGTGTAGTAGTAATAAAACTTGATTCATTAAATCGATATGTATCACATTTTGTAACAGATACTTCATTGAATATAACTCTTAACTCAGGTAGCTTGAAGGATGCTTTATGTTTAGTGGAACAAAATGGTCAGATGATGACATCATTAATCCTGAAGGAGTATATACAGTTGATAGCCTTATGTCAGGAAAAGAGATCTTTTCTACAAAAGATTATGTACTAATGAGTGGTTCATTTATAAAAAATGGCAGAATGTATATTACTCGGAACATTTAGATGGGAAGAAGGTATAAATGTGATAGAAGGAGATTCACTGCTGCCAATGCATCATTATATTCAGGGCTATGGAGAATGGCAGGCAGATCACACCATATTTACGGTTATAAAGGATATAGAACAGGATTCTTTTATATTAAAAAGCACATCCAGGGGTTCTGGCGACAATAAGATTTATGATGTAGAAATGAATGAAAAAGGAGAACTGATGGTATGTGGAAAATGTATAGCAGATACTTTTATGGTTAATAATGAGACGATAGATGCTCCAAGAAAATCGGGTTATCCAAAAAGGGCTTTGTATATAAACTGGATGCAGATGGAAATAAAATATTTGCTAAAATACTATATTCCAATCTCGGAGATTATATTTACAGGCTTGATTATGATGATGAAGACAATACATATATAACTACAAATTCGCATGGACGTACGTCAATATTTGATGAAACAATATTATCAGCGAATGATAGTATCGGTGGCGAACAGACAAATATATTGAAATTGGACGAAAAAGGAGATGTAAAATGGAAAGTAAAAATTGACGGAGCAAAATATGTTTATACCAGAACAATAGAAGTAGGAGATGAATTGGTTTATATAAGTGTATTAAGTACGTTTTATAATGAGAATTTATATGTAAATATTGATAGTGTAAGTTTGCCGTATCTTGGACATGAAACCTGTTACGTCATCGGATTGGATAAAAAAACGGGAGAATATAGAAATTCATTCGGATTTAAAGGAGATGCAGTGATGCATAATTTATCTTATATCGGGAAAGATACACTATTAATTTACGGGTCAGAAAAAGGAAATGAAATTATTAATACAAAATCACCATATTTTAAATTATTTTTATTTCACCGAATTGGGGGTCTAACAAAATTGCTTGAACCAGGAACAGAAAAGGAAAGAGGAATAATATACCCAAACCCTGTAAGGTCTGGTAATGAATTAAAAATAGAGGCACCTGAAGGATTGAAAATAGAAAATGTGAGTATATATAATTTAAAAGGAGAATTATTGAAAGTGGAAAAAATAGGAGAAAATGAAGGAGTAATTTATATAGGAAATATTATTCCAGGCATGTATTTAGTAAAAATAAGTACCAAAGAATATGACTATATGGAGAAGGTGGTTGTGGTAGAATAAAAATTTGAAATTAATACGAAAAAAATATTGAAATACAGAAAATAAAACCGATGAAATTTGATATATTTATTAATTAAAAACATATTTAAATGAAATTATTTAATCTTATTCTGATTTTAGCTATTGTTATAGTTGCATTTTCATGCAATACAGATAAAGCAAAGGAATTATCTAAAATTGAAAAACCTTTGGATACTTTAGGAGTTGTTGCTACACCTCCCGATTGGTCAAAAAATGCCACCATTTATGAAGTAAATCTCAGGCAATATACTAAGGAAGGTACTATAAATGCATTTATACCAAATCTCCAAAGATTAAAAGATCTAGGCATCGATATATTATGGATAATGCCACCATATCCGATAGGAGAAAAAAACAGAAAAGGAGTACTAGGAAGTCCATATTCTATTTCTGACTATACTGAAATAAACCCTGATCTCGGTACAAAACAGGATTTTAAAAATCTGGTAGAGGAAGCTCACAAACTAGGCTTGAAAGTTATACTTGACTGGGTAGGAAACCACACAGCTTTCGATCATAAGTGGACAGTATCACACCCCGATTGGTACACCAAAGACAGCCTTGGAAATATCACTTATCCACCTACTACAGACTGGACTGATGTTGCTGATCTCAATTATGACAATCCTGATATGAGAAAAGAAATGATCAAAGATATGGAATATTGGGTTAAAGATTTTGATATCGATGGTTACAGATGCGATGTAGCAGGATTTGTTCCTAATGATTTTTGGAGTGCTGCTACAGATTCATTAAATAAAGTAAAACCTAACTTATTTATGCTTGCAGAATGGGATGATCCTTCATTGCACTATTCCGGATTTAATATGACTTATGGTTGGGAGCTGCATCATATTCTGAATGAAATAGCAAAAGGTAAAATGGAACCTATCATGCTTGACAGTTTTCAGATGAAAGATTCCGAACGATATCCAAAAGAAGCATACCGCATGAACTTCACTACCAATCACGATGAAAATTCCTGGAATGGTACTGTGTATGAAAGAATGGGGAAAGCAGCTGATGCTATGACGGTATTAGCATTTACATGGCAAGGAATGCCATTAGTATATAGTGGACAAGAGGCAGGACTTAATAAAAGACTATCATTTTTTGATAAGGATGAAATAGATTGAGTGATATGTCAAAATCGGATTTCTTCAAAAAACTTCTCGATCTGCATCCTCAGAAATGAAGCCCTATGGAATGGAAATTATGGAGCAATGGCCAAAAGATATAATTGTGATAATGATAAAATATTTGCTTTCAGCAGGGAAAAAATGACCAAAAAGTAATAGTAATATTAAATTTATCAGAAAAAGATCAAAAATTGACATGCAATTTCGAAGATGGTGAAGTAATGTATAAAGATATTATGACAGGTAATACAATGAAACTTGCAGATTGGCAGAAAAAAACAATAATTTAAAAGCCTGGTCATACTTGGTATTAGAAAAACAATAAATAAATAAAAATGAATAAAAAACCTAAACTCAGTTTTTGGCAGATATGGAATCTTAGTTTTGGATTCTTAGGAATTCAATTTGGATTTGCATTGCAAAATGCTAATGCTTCCAGGATATTACAAACATTCGGAGCCGATGTTCATCACTTACCTTGGTTTTGGTTAGTAGCTCCCATTACAGGAATGATTATCCAACCAATAATTGGATATTTTAGTGACAGAACATGGAATAAATTCGGAAGAAGAAGACCTTATTTTCTAGTAGGTGCAATATTGACAAGTATAGCATTAATTTTGATGCCCAATGCACCACATTTAACACATGCAATATCTCCTATGCTCATAGGTGGTGGAATGCTGATGATCATGGATGCATCTATAAATATATCGATGGAACCATTTCGTGCTTTAGTGGCTGATAAATTACCGGATGAACAATTGACATTGGGTTTTTCAGTCCAAACCCTGCTAATTGGGATTGGGGCAGTAGTAGGATCCTGGTTGCCATATATTTTGGGAAATTGGTTTGGAGTAGCTACAGAAGGAGAAACCACGGGTTTGGTTCCGGACAATGTTACGTACTCATTCTACTTTGGAGCTTTTGTATTGCTATTTACTATTTTATGGACAATATTCAAAACACCTGAATATCCACCTGAATTTTATGCAGAAAAAGAAGATACTGAAAAAGTAAAATTCAAGATTCCAAAAACCATGATTCAATTATTGGTAGTACAATTTTTTTCATGGTTTGCATTATTTTCTATGTGGGTATTTACTACTCCGGCCATTGCAGAAAAATTCTATGGAGCTACTGATGCTAATTCAGCAGGTTATCAGGAAGCAGGTAATTGGGTAGGTATTTTATTTGGAGTTTACAATGGTATTTCAGCTATAATAGCATTATCATTACCAATAGTAGCTTCAAAAATAGGAAGAAAAGCAACACACTCTATCGCATTGGTTATAGGGGGAATATCATTTCTTTCCTTTGGAATTATACCAAATGCCACATTATTGATAATACCCATGATAGGTATAGGAATAGCATGGGGAAGTATTTTAGCAATGCCTTATGCCATGCTGGCAAATTCTATTCCTGCCAAACAAATGGGAATGTTTATGGGATTATTTAATATGTCTATAACAATACCACAAATAGTAAATGGAATCACAGGTGGTCTGATATTAGAATATTTTTTGAACAATAAACCTATAAACTCAATTTTACTTGCAGGAGGATTTATGATTATCGCTGCTATATTTACTTTATTTGTAAATGATAAGCATAAATAAATAAAATATTTTTAAAAATATTTTATTTATTCAAAAATATAATTTATCTTTGCATTCGCATTTTTGAAGCTTGAAAGACAAGCAGGATAAAATGAATAGGTTCGGTAGTTCAGTTGGTTAGAATACATGCCTGTCACGCATGGGGTCGCGGGTTCGAGTCCCGTCCGGACCGCAAAAAAGGGAATTCAAAAGATTCCCTTTTTTTATATTATTATCTATCTATTCTAATATTACATTTCCCCATATAGCTGTTTATATTGCAGTCTAAACGTGTTTTTAACTGCCTAAATGGCAGATTTTTCTTCATTTTCACGTTTGGAACAAAAATTGATTTTATATAATAAACTTATAAATAATAACATGTCTAAACAAATAATCTTTCAAAATATAGCTCACGAAGGTGACATATCTTCTATCCTTGGAATTACCGATGATGAGATAAATACCTTTGATGATGAAAATATACCCGAAGAATTTCCTATCCTTGCTCTTACCAATTCTATATTGTATCCGGGAATGATTATTCCCATCACTATCAGCAGAGATAAATCAATAGCTGCAATAAAATATTCAGATAAAAAAGATAAGTATGTAGCTATACTCACTCAAAAAGATAAAAATTTAGATGATCCTGATTTAAAGGATTTATACCATACAGGCACGATTGCAAAAATACTGAAAAACCTTAAAATGCCTGATGGTTCATATACAGCTATCATTCAGGGAAAATACAGATTCAATCTTATAGACCTAGTGCAAAAAGAGCCATTTCTGAAAGGTAAAGTAGATATTATTCTAGATGAAATTCCAAAATCTGATATTGAATTTACTGCCATAGTGGAAGCAATTACTGAAAAAGCAAGGAAAATAGTTGAACTATCACCCCAAATTCCAAATGAAGCAATAATAATGCTTGAAAATGTAAAAAGTAAAATTTTCCTTTTAAATTTTTTAGCAGCAAATCTGAATGTTTCTATCGAAGTAAAACAAGAATTACTCGAAATAGGAAATATAAAATTAAGAGCACAGAAAATATTACAGCTTGTTGACAACGAATTACATATGTTGGAAATAAAAGGTAATATTGAAACAAAAGTAAGAAAAGACATTGAAAAAACTCAAAGAGATTATTTTCTAAATCAACAACTTAAAACTATTCAGGAAGAACTGGGACAAAACACAAATTCTGAAGAGATAACAAAATTTGAACAAAGGGCAAAACAAAAAAAATGGCCCGAAGATGTTAAAGAGAAATTCTATAAAGAACTAAACAAGCTGAAAAGAACTCAATCCCATATGCCGGATTATTCAGTAATGTTGAATTACATCGAATTACTTCTGGATCTTCCATGGGATGAATATACTAAAAAGATAATTTCAGATTCAAAAAGGTAAAGAAAATATTGGATGAAGATCATTATGGTCTCGAAGATGCAAAAGAGAATTTGAGCATTTAGTTGTTTTAAAATAAAGGGAGATATGAAAGCTCCAATATTATGCTCTGGTAGGGATTCGAGAAAACAAGTCTTGGTATTTCTATTTCTAAAGCACTTGGAAGAAAATATATAAGAATGTCTCTATGGGATTGTGATGATGAAAGTAAAATAAGAGGACACAGAAAAACTTATATTGGAGCTATGCCGGCAGTGATAATTCAATCTATTAAAAAAGCGAAACTCCAATCCATTATTTATATTCTTTAGATGAAATCGATAAAGTAGGGAAATCTTTAGAGGAGATCCTTCATCTGCATTGTTAGAGTGTTTCGATCCTGAACAAAATGAAAACTTTCATGACAATTATCTGAAATAGACTATGACCATCAAAAGTTAAGTGTTTATCGCTACTGCCATCAATTTGAACTCCATTCAGCCTGCATTAATAGACAGAATGGAAATTATTCAAATTGGAGGATATTTCCAGAAGAAAAAATAGAAATAGCAAAACACCTTATTCCTGGAACTTTTAACAGAACATGGTCTCAAAAAATATGGTAAAGTTTCAATAAAACAATTCTACAAGAAATTATCGAAAAATATACCAGAGAATCAGGAGTGAGAAACCTGAATAGGGTTTTAGGTAAAATAATGAGAAATATTGCCAAGAAAGTGGCAATGGAAGAATCCTATGATCCAAAATTAAAATCTGCAGACATAAAAGAAATATTAGAGATTTTCAAGATTTAACAGATAAATATACACATCAAAATACTCAGTTATTGCTGGCTTGACTGTGGTGGGTGGTGATATTCTATTCATTGAGACAAGTTTAAATCCCGGAAGGGAATCTGATATTAACAGGAAATCTTGGAAATGTGATGAAAGAGTCTGCAACTACAGCATTGAGTTTTATCAAAGCAAATGCAAAAAAACTAGGTATAGATGAAGATATTTTTGCTAAAACAGATGTTCATATCCACGTTCAGAAGGAGCAATACCTAAAGATGCACCTAAAGGTAGGTATCACCATGATGACAAGTCTTACCTCAGCTTTTTAAAAAGAAAAAATAAGACCATATTTAGCTATGACAGGGGAAATTACCCTCAGAGGCGATGTAATAAGGGTGGAATTAAAAAGAAAAGTACTTGCAGCAAAACGATTTGAATAAAAAAGATATCTCATCGACAGAAAATGAAAATGATATTGAAAATCAACAGCGAATATATCAAAGGCTTAGAATTCGAATATGTCAATAATATGCTCGATGTAATAAACTGGCTATATTGGACTAAAAGCTCCCGTATCTATAAAAACAAAAAAACCCCGATATATTAGCTTTATATTCAAGGTTTTTTGTATAAAATTAATAAGAAATATTATTCCTCCTCTGAAAGACCTAATGTCTTTTATAGTTTCTCAGTACTTTTTTTTGATTTTTTCGGAAACATCATCGACGAAATCTTCAATTTACCTTTGATATCCTCGAGCAAGTCTTCTGCTTTATCAGCGATGCTATCATTATTTCTAACCCTGTGTTCATCAGCTTTAACTGTTCCGTCGCTTTCAATATTTTTATCTTCATTTCTTTCAATAGTTCCTCACTTTCCTTAACTTTCTCTTGAATTGCATTCAGCTTCTTTTTTCGCTTTTTCATATTTTTGCCTTCAGCTTGTTTTTCCAAATCAATCCTATTTACAAGCATTTCTTTGGTTTTGAGCATATCATTCAATTTTTTCTTTTTCATTTTTTGACTGGATTTTTCTTCAGATCAATACCAATCTTGCTTTTCTCAATTCAGATTCCAATTGTCCTTCGCTATCATCAATCTTTTGTTGCTGATGATCAAAATCATCCTGATCTCTTTTGATAGATTCCTCCATTTTATCTATAGCTCCCAATAATCCATTCAATCTACGTTCTTGCTTGTGCAATGGACTCTTTTCTTTACCACACTACCAAATTTCTTTTCTTTTTATAATCTTAAAAGTCTTATCAATTCTATTCCACAATTTTCTTCTATGCTTCCTTGTAAATTCTTTATTTCTGGAATTCTACTTGGAGATCTTCATTTCCTTAAATAAAAGGCTAAACCCAAACCTTTTCAATTTTTATTATTCATTTCATCGTGTTTACTATTGAATTCATTATAGTATTTTTCTGAATTTACTTTCAATTCATCATCAGATTTATTTCTCAATTCTTTGAGGTTGTTGAACAATTCATCTGTTCTTTTTAAGCTTTCAAATATGATTTCTAAATAAATTTCTTTTCTTTTTACGTGACTCCTTGAACTTTTCCCAGAATACTTTAAGTTCATTCCATTTATCGAACTAAATTCATTAAGTTCTGATATTTGATCCTTAATATCTTCAAGTTCATCTTTATATAAATCATATAATTTTTTTGACAAAACAACAAAATGCCATTCTGTTTTTGCTCTATTGATAAGATCTGGTTTTTCAACCAAAAGTCCCTCCGGTAAAATATCTTCAGAAGCAGTCAAAGAAGTCTCATAAGTTTGCATCACTGCAGGAAAATCAATATCCCTATCAAACCTCCATTCATTTAACATCAGGTTATAAAATTCTTCAGTAGCTACTTCTTCACTAAAAACATAAGTCTTGACTTTATTCTCATTTTCAAGTAACTCAATAGCGACTAATACTTTTTGATCTTGTTCTGTTTTTCCCCAAAGGATTAATTTTGTTTTCATCTGTGTAATATTTAATTGCATTTGAATCAAGAAATTCTCAATTCTGTTTCATTTATTTTTTGTATTCTTTAATATGTATCATAAATTGTACCAAAATACAAATTATCAAGTATTTTTAAAAAAATTTTTTTCTGTAGCGGAGAGACAGGGATTTGAACCCTGGGTTCCACATAGCAGAACAACGGTTTTCGAGACCGCCCCGATCGACCACTCCGGCACCTCTCCAAAGTTTTGCAAAAGTAATGAAAATTTTAATATTAATCTAAAAAAATTTATATTGCTTCATATCTAAAATTTATCAAAATTATAAATACCTCAATATTTTTCTATAATCCGGCTCTTGCACTTATTTCCAACATTTTGTCGATACATTTTCTTCCTTCTGTTATTATATTTTGATCTAAAATAATTTCAGGCATTTCATATTTCAAAGCTAAATAAACTTTTTCCACAGTGTTCATTTTCATAAATGGACATTCATTACAAGCACATGTTGTACTAGGAGGAGCTGGATACAAATTCTTTCCGGGAGCTTGTTTTTGCATCTGATATAATATTCCCGGTTCTGTAGCTACTATAAAATCTGTTTTTTTTGATGTTTTAACATGGTTCAATAACTGAGATGTACTCCCTATAAAATCTGCAATTTCCAACACATGCTCTTCGCATTCAGGATGTGCTATAAATTCAGATCCAGGATATTGATTTACAGTTTCTACTATTTTTTCCCAGCTAAACATCTCATGAACCTGACATACTCCATGCCAAAGAACCATATCTCTACCTGTCTTTTTATTAAGATAAGCTCCAAGATTTTTATCGGGAGCAAAAATAATACCTTTATTTTTGGGTATGCTATTTATAATAATTTCAGCATTGCTGGAAGTACAACAAATATCTGTCATCGTTTTCAATTCAGCACTACTATTCACATATGACACTACTAGGTGATCAGGATATTGATTTTTGAACATCTGAAAAATATCAGCCGGGGCTGAGCTTGCTAGTGAACATCCAGCATTCAAATCAGGCAAAAGTACTTTTTTATCGGGATTCAACATTTTAGCAGTCTCTGCCATAAAATGCACACCACAAAACAATATTAAATCTGCATCTGTTTTAGCCGCTTGCTGTGCCAAACCAAGACTATCTCCAATGTAATCTGCTAAATCCTGAATAGCAGGAACCTGATAATAATGCGCTAATAATACTGCATTCTTCTCTTTCTTAAGTCTTTTGATTTCTTCGACTATATCAATTGATTTGTCTATTGTTAAGTTCAAAAAACCATTTTTATTTAAATTTTCCTTCGCTTCTTGAAAACTCATCTGTTCGAAATTTTATAAGAATAACGAATAATTCTCGTGCAAAGTTCATAGTAATTGGTTTTTTGTAAACCTAAGAGGTAGCTAGAAGCAAACTCTTAGGTTTAGAAGCATAAAGATATGCCCTATATTTAGCTTAGGAACAACACCATCCTGCTTTTTAATATTAACAAAATGCTATTATATTCTAATAATCACCAACTATTCTGATTTTAATTCTATTTTTGCATTTACTTTAGAAAAAAAATTCAGAATGAAAGAACAAAAAGATATGTCTGAGTTATCGAGAAGAAAATCTGATCATATAGATTTGGCATTTGAATCTCAACTTGCAGGAGTTGGTTCAGATACCAGGTTTTATTATGAACCTATGCTTGGTAATCCGGAGAATATCAATCTTTCATTAAGATTTTTGAATTATGATTTTTCATATCCGGTTTGGGTATCAAGTATGACAGGAGGTGCAGAAAAAGCAAAAGTAATAAATACAAATCTGGCAAAACTCTGCAATAAATATAATTTAGGAATGGGGTTAGGCTCTTGCCGTCAGCTACTTGATGATAGCGATAAGTATATAGATGATTTTGATGTCAGGAAAATTATTGGGGACAGACCATTATATGCTAATCTTGGTATCGCTCAAGTTGAAAACCTTGTAGATAATAATCAATTTTCGAAAATAAATGAACTCTTAAAATCTCTGCAAGCAGATGGATTGATAGTACATATTAATCCATTTCAGGAATTTGTGCAACCTGAAGGAGATAAAATCACAAATAGACCAATAGACATATTAACTAAATTATTGGATAAAGTTGACTTAAAAATAATAGTAAAAGAAGTAGGACAGGGATTTGGTCCTGAAAGTTTACGTTATTTAATGCAATTACCTTTGGAAGCGATAGAATTCGGAGCTTTTGGAGGTACAAATTTCACTAAACTGGAACTATTGAGAAATACATCTGAATTTGCCTTTCAATTTGCTCCATTGATAAATATTGGACATCGTACTGAAGAAATGGTAGATTTTGTGAATGAAATTAAAAAAAGTTCAGATCAAAACGACAATTGCAATAATTTTATAATTTCCGGAGGAATCAAATCTTTTTTAGATGGTTATTATTGCATAGAAAAAATTCAAGCTCCGGCAATATATGGTATGGCTTCAGAATTTTTAAAATTTGCTCTTCAGGGATATGAAAAGCTGGAAATGTATTTTGAAGCACATGTCAGAGGTTTGCAGATGGCAAAAGCTTATTTAAAAATTAAAAACATTCAAGGTGCATAAAAACGTAGTTAGCGGATTTTCCAAACTATCAAAAGTTGGAAAAATACAATGGATAGTTGAAAATTTTTTCAAGGATCCTGATCTTGTTATGAATGAATTAATCAGCTATTGGCATCCAGGACTTCAAAGTATTTTGGATGGATTTATTGAAAATTCCATTGGAAATTTTCCAATTCCACTTGGTGTTGCTCCTAATTTTAAAATAAACGGAAAAGTATATGCCATTCCTATGGCTATTGAAGAGAGTTCTGTAGTAGCTGCTGCTTCCAGCGCTGCCAAATTTTGGTTTGACAGAGGTGGATTTAAGGCAGAAGTTATCGATATGAAAAAGGTAGGACAAGTACACTTCAAATGGGAAGGAGACAAATCAAAATTATTTTCGATATTTCCGGAAATTGAAAATACACTTAGAAAAGAAGTGAAATCAATAGTAAAATCGATGGAAGAAAGAGGTGGAGGTATCCATAAACTTGAATTGGTTGATTTTACTGATAAAATACCAAATGTATATCAGCTGAAAGGAGAGTTTTATACCTGTGATTCCATGGGAGCTAATTTTATAAATACTATATTGGAAAAATTTGCATCCGTTCTTAAAGAATATTTCATTTCCAATGATAAGTTTAGCAATAATGAGAAGGATGTAGAAATTATTATGTCTATTTTGTCGAATTATACCCCAGAAAGTTTAGTACATACAGAAGTAAGCTGCCATGTAGATGAACTTGTAAACGGTCAATCGATAACTGATGGAAAAGCATTTGCCGAAAAATTTTTAACAGCAATTGAAATAGCAGAAAAAGATCCATATCGGGCAACCACACACAACAAAGGAATCTTTAATGGAATAGATTCTGTGATCATTGCTACAGGAAATGATTTCAGAGCAGTAGAATCATGTGGGCATACTTATGCTTCCAGAAATGGTCAATACAGTAGCCTTAGCAAATGTGAAATTAAAAATGGAATATTTAGATTTTGGCTCGATATTCCATTAGCTATTGGTACTGTGGGAGGACTTACAACTACACATCCTATTGCAAGCCGTTCTCTTGAAATGTTGGATTATCCCAATGCAAAAGAATTGATGAAAATAGTAGCATCAGTAGGGTTAGCACAAAACTTTTCTGCAGTGAAATCATTGATAACAACCGGAATACAAAAAGGACACATGAAACTTCACTTATCGAATATATTAACTTTTTTAGAAGCTAATGAAATTGAAAAAGAAAAAATAACAAAGTATTTTACAGACAAAACCATATCATTCAGTGAAGTAAAAGTTGCATTGGAAAAATTAAGAAGCGGAAAATTAAATGACTGATTTCAATGAAATAAAAATCCTTGGAATTGACCCCGGAACTCAGATTATGGGATATGCAATACTGATAATTCACAATTCTGTAATGAAAGTGGAAACACTAGGGGTTATAAAACTTAAAAAATACGAAGATCATCAGGAAAAACTCAAAGAAATTTTCCTGCAAACTCAGGAAATAATAGAGATATATGGACCGCGAGAATTAGCAATTGAAGCACCTTTTTTTGGAAAAAATGTTCAATCAATGTTAAAGTTAGGCAGAGCTCAAGGAGTTGCTATAGCAGCCGGAATAACTATGGGACTAAATATCACAGAATATTCACCCAAAAAGGTAAAACAATCAATAACCGGAAACGGGAATGCATCGAAAGAACAAGTTGCTGCAATGCTGCAAAATATGTTAAAAATAAGAATGGAAAATGACTTTTTTGATGCTACGGATGCACTTGGAGTAGCAATGTGCCACTACAATCAAATGTCCTCATTCAAATCTGGAAATAAAAAATATTCAGGATGGAAAAGTTTTATCACTGATAATCCAAATAAAATAAAAAAATAGAATGGATTGGAAATCTGCTATCAATGGATTCAAATCATTTATGATTTTAGAAAGATCTTTATCAGACAATACCGTTGAAGCATATCTCAGAGACATTAATGGATTTGTAGAATTTTTACAGATTACTTCATTGGATATATCACCATTGAATATTACATTAAATGATCTTCGAAAATATTTAAATGAACTAAATGACATAGGAATTTCATCACGAAGTCAGGCAAGGGTAATTAGCGGAATAAAAGCATTTTACAAATATCTTTCTATCGAAGATTTGATAAAAGATGACCCTTCCGAATTACTTGAAGCCCCTAAAATAGGAAGGAAGATTCCTGAAGTATTAAGCGTTGAAGAAATTGATGAAATACTGGCAACTTTTGACCTTAGTTCAGACTTAGGTTTAAGAAATAAAGCCATTGTAGAAACCCTTTATGCTTGTGGTACCAGAGTAAGTGAACTGATAGATCTGAAATTGTCAAATTATTATCCTGATGTCGGATTTATAAAGGTGATAGGAAAAAATAATAAAGAACGTATAATACCTATTGGTGATGAAGCTATAAAAAGTATTTCAATTTATTTCTCGGAATATAGAGACAAAATGAAAATCATCTATGGAAATGAAGACTATATGTTTCTGAATAGGCGCGGAAGAAAACTAACCAAGATCATGATATATAACATAATAGTTGAAGCAGCAGAAAATGCAGGTATTAAAAGAAAATAAGTCACACGTTTTCAGGCATTCTTTTGCTACACACTTGTTGGAAGGAGGAGCAGATTTGAGAGTTATTCAGGAGATGCTTGGGCATGAATCTATATTAACTACTGAATTATATACTCATCTGGATACAAATTATTTAAAAGAAAATATATTAAAACATCATCAAGAAATAAAACATAAATAATTATTTTATATTTAAAACTAATTTATATTTTTCTGTTATTAATATTAAAATTATTAATTATGAAGAAAAATGTTGGTAAAATCGATACTATGGGTTAGAATTTTAATCGCTTTGGTAATTTTAGTTCTATATTGGCAAGGTATTATTACAGGTACTTTAGCAATGGTATTATTATTATTAGGAATTATTTTATTAATTACATCATTAGTAGGATATTGCCCATTATACAGTATATTTAAAATAAATACTTGTAAGCGTACTAAAGAATAATTCTTATCGTATTTTAAAAATATTATCTCAAAATAATTGAGAAAGTATTTAATTTTGTTTACCATTCATACAATCTTTTGGTTTTATGAATGGTTTTCTTATTTTTGGATAAAAGAAAATCAGGTATATGAATAGAATTATATTAATAACAGCAATTAATTTTATAGTCGGTTTAAATATGATCTTTAGCCAAGGGATAAATTTCTTTGAAGGTTCCTGGGATGAAGCATTGAGTCAAGCAAAAGCGCAAAATAAAATTATTTTTGTAGATTCATATACAAAATGGTGTGGTCCATGCAAAAGATTACAGACCAATATATTCCCAACTGATGAGGCTGGTGCATTTTATAATAAAAATTTTATCAATTTCAAAATAGATATGGAGTCACAATCAGGATTAGAATTCGGTGTTACTTATCCTGTAAGAGCATATCCAACACTGTTTTATATTGACAGCAATGGAAAAATAATTAATAGCCATGTAGGTGGTACCGATGTGGATGGATTGATAAATTTAGGGAAACAAGCATTATCAAATTTTGACAATTCAGTAGATCTCGAAAAAGAATGGGATAAAGGAAATAGAGATTATGATTTTGTGTTAAATTACATCAAAGCACTGAATTCCTCTAAAAAATCTACAATTAAGATTACAAATGATTATTTAAGTGAGAAACCGGATATTTCAAAGGATCAAAAAGCAGTATTAATATTTGAAGCAGTGTATGATAGCGATAGCAAATTATTTGATAAAATGGTTTCTAATGATTATATGAAAAACATTAAAGAAATATATTCTGAAAAAGAAATTTCTGACAAAATATATAATGCATGTTGGAAAACTATCGAAAAATCCTATGAGTATGATGTTATGTCTCTTCAGGAAGATGCAAAAAACAAAATGAAAAAATATGATAAAAAGAGGTATTCGGAATTTTGTACAAAGCTAGATCTTTACAATTCTGAAAATAATGGTGATTTTCAATCGTATTCCAAAAGTGCTATAAAATACATAAATGACCTTTCAAATGACAAAGATAAAATAGAATTTATCCAAAATGCAGGTGAAAATTTCAAATATTCAGAAAATATTGCAGAATTTAAAGAATCATTGATAAAATCAGCTTTAAAATCCAAAGAAACAACTGAATTATCAGCATATTATGTTAAATTTCTGATAGAAAATAATAAAGTTAATGAATCCAGAGAACAATATGCAAAAGCCTTAAAACTCGCAACAAAAATGGATGATCAAGAAACAATTAGAACTTTGAAAAGATATGAATTATTTCTTCAAAATTCTAATTGATATCGTTATAATTAATTGAATTTAATTATAGTCTTGTGTATTTTCTTTTCCAGTTCTTCTCTGTCTTTTACTTCATTGACTGACTTTTGAAATTCATCAACTATCATTAAGAATTCTTCCTGAATACCCAAAGCCGAAACATCTTCATACAGATTTTCCCATGAGATTCCTTTTTCAGGACAATATGTTTTGGACATCATAGAAGTCAATCTTTCAAATTCCAAACATTTTTTATCCTCAGGAATATACGCAATAAGCATAATAGCCGGATCTCCATCATCATTTCTTGAGAACAATACAGAAACGAAAGATATTCCCTTATCTATAATCTGTTTTGTATCTTTTCTGTCCACAGGAATTTGTACATTAGCAACAGACACTATGCTCAATAAAAATTTCTTAGGATTCCTTGTAGATGTTATAGATTCAAGTCTTTCGTGAGGAATATCTGTCCATTCAGTAATAATAGGAGCAGCAACATCAAATCTTAATGGTTCTTCGCCAAGAGAAATTCCTTTCAATAATTCAGCTTGAGAATAAAGTTGGTTCAATAACTCTGCAATTTTAACTTTCATAATTTTTGAATTAATTTTAAAAAACAAAATTATAAATATTATTTTAATAAAAAATATCTATCGAATAAATATCAAAAAAAATAATATTTAAATAAGCTTAACTCTTAAAATAAAAAAAGCTGTAATTGAAAAATCAATTACAACTCTAAATAAACTTAAAATATTTTGATTAATGACATCCACAACTTGAACCACATCCACAACTACTGCTTTCCTGATATATCATACCAGATTCTAATTCTTCTTCATAAGCCTCACGTACATCAATAATTTCAACAGTAAATTTTAAATCCTTACCGGAAAGTGGGTGGTTATAATCTATTTTGACAGTTTCACTATCAAAGTCAGCAACTTTTACATACACTTTTTGATTATTATCATCAATACTCATCAAAGTCATGCCTTTTTTTAATTCAATTCCCTCAAATTGTTCCATTGGAAATTCTTTAATTGAATTGTCATCATAAGAACCATAAGCTTGAGAAGAAGGAACTGTAAATTCTTTTGTCTGACCCATAACCATTCCTTCTATTCCCTTTTCCATACCATTAACTATGTGATTGACACCAAAGATAAATGATAACGGAGCAGAATGAAAACTCGATTCTAATAATACACCAGTATTATCATCATTAACCTGATAATTTAATGTTACAACTTTATTTTTTTCTACTTTCATTTTCTACAATTTTTAAAATTTATAAAATTATGTATTAAAACATTTTTATTTCCGAACGCAAATAAACAAAAATAATTTTATTTTTAATTAGATTAATTAATATTAATTTCAATCGGAAGAAAAATTTACAATTAAATTAAAAAGCAAATAAAAAATTTTTGATTAAATTTTGGCAATAAAAAAATATAGTTATATCTTTGCAAACCGTTTGAAAGTAGTATTTTGTCTCATGGTGTAACGGTAGCACTGCAGATTTTGGTTCTGCCTGTCAAGGTTCGAATCCTTGTGAGACAACTTAATGAATTAAAGCTGTCATTTTTGATGGCTTTTTTTTATATCTTTTTACAAGTTTTTCTACAATAAGCATTATAACATATTGATAACCTTTAAGTTTTATCTTGAAAATTAGAAAATATTTTTTATGCTTAATTAATCGGTTTAATACTATAAACACAAATTATTCATATGGATTTTTTAGGAAAATATGATCAATTAAAAGATAAATATAAGTATTTGGAAGAACAATTATCCAATCCTGATATTGCTGGAAATATAGACAAATTCAAAAAAGTCAATAAAGAATACAAAGAGTTGGATAATATTATTCGTGTTTTTGATAATTATAATAACATTATTGAAAATATTGAGTCTTCAAAAATTATGCTAAAAGATGAAGATGAAGAAATGAGGCAGATGGCCAAAAACGAACTTGATGCACTAGAGATAGAAAAAGAAAAAACAGAATCTGAATTAAAAATGCTTTTGGTTCCAACAGATCCGGATGATAGCAAAGATGTATTATTCGAAATAAGAGCAGGAACAGGAGGAGATGAAGCGAGTATTTTCGCAGGTGACTTATTCAGGATGTATTCAAAATATTTTGAAATTCAGGGGTGGTCTGTCGAAATAGTTTATACAAATGAAGGTACTGTAGGTGGGTTTAATAAAATTGTTATGGAAGTAACTGGGGATGATGTTTTTGGTAAATTAAAATTTGAGTCCGGAGCACACCGGGTACAAAGGGTTCCAAAAACAGAATCTCAAGGTAGAGTTCATACATCAGCAGCTACTGTGGCAGTGATTCCCATGTATCAGGAAGAAGATATTAAAGTTAGAAAAGAAGATTTAAGGGTCGATACATTCAGAGCAAGTGGTGCAGGAGGACAACATGTCAATAAAACAGAATCCGGTGTAAGGTTCACCCATATCCCCACCGGAATAGTAGCAGAAAGTACAGATTCCAGATCACAATTAAAAAACAGAGAAATTGCCATCCAACGATTATATCAAAAAATTGTGGATGCACAAAGAGAAAAGGAAAACCGTGAAAAATCGGAACAAAGAAAATCGTTAGTAGGAACAGGAGACAGATCAGATAAAATCAGGACATATAATTATCCTCAAAATAGAATTACTGACCATAGGATAGGGTTAACACTTTATAGTCTCAATAAAATTGTGGAAGGAGATATAGATGAAATTGTAAATGCACTGCGAATAGCAGAAAATATGCGTAAATTGGAGGAAATCGAAGAAGTAGGTATGTAAAAATACTTATTGATTCTGCTTAGCCTCCATACTCAATGTAGCATGAGGTACAGCTCTTAATCTGTCTTTTGAAATTAATTTTCCTGTTACTCTGCATATTCCATATACTTTATTATCTATTCTCACTAGAGCAGTTTCCAAATGTTTGATATGTTTCTTTGTCCTTGCAACCATTTGCATTATTTGCTCACTTTCAGCTGTTACTATACCATCATCAAGACCCTTGATTCTACCATCAGGACCATTTGTCAATTCCTCAATTTGAATTTCATAAAACTCTAATTGCTTTTGAGCTTTTTCTATTTTCGTATTTATAAGTTGTCTGAATTCTTCTAATTCTTCGTCAGAATATCTGATTTTATTTATATCTTCCATAGATAAAGTATATTTACATTCAATAACTTCATTAACTTTGTAATCAAGTAATTATTTTATTAAAACTATAATTATGTCAAAATTCAATACTTCTATATTTTTTACCTTTTTTTTGATCAGTATTAGCATAAATAGTTATGCCATTTACAACAATGATTGGGAAAATAAAGTTTCTCCTATCCTAATTCAAAAACTAAATCAAAACAAAAATGAATTTTTTGTAATTTATCTAAATAAGCAATCTGTCGTTTTAGAAAAAAATGTCGATAAAAACACTAAAAGTAAATTAGCTTATGAACAATTGATGAAAGAAAATTATGCATCACAAGAAGAAATAGTTGAGGTGTTAAAAAACAATAACTATAAATACAAAAGATTTTTTATTGTCAATTGCATATCAGTATATGGAGATATAGATTTAGTAAAAGAGCTAACTAACTATAAATCCGTAGCATATATTTCTTATGATTCTCCAATAGTAAATACATATTCCATGGATATCCACAATCGTAATAGTAATGAAATATTAACCACTTGGGGTATTGAAGCTATAGATGCAGATTCTGTTTGGAATTTAGGTTACTTTGGGCAGGGTGTAGTAGTAGGGGGTCAGGATACGGGATATGATTGGACACATCCTGCACTGCAATCCAAGTACAGAGGTTATAATGAAGGAAACACCAACCATTCATATAATTGGCATGATGCAATACATGAAATTAATGTCAATAATAACGATAGTATCATAGATCCATCTAACAACCCTTGTGGATTAAATTCATTAGTTCCTTGTGATGATAATGGGCATGGAACACATACAATGGGAACCATGGTAGGAGGTACAGATAATTTGGCAATAGGAGTTGCTCCAGAATCAAATTGGATTGGCTGTCGCAATATGGAAAGAGGATGGGGTAAACCATCAACATATATTGAATGCTTTGAGTGGTTTTTAGCACCAACAGATATCAATAATGAAAATCCGGACCCATTAAAATCTCCTGATGTAATAAATAATAGTTGGGGCTGTCCTGAAAGTGAAGGTTGTGATGCTACAAACTGGCAATACATGGAACTTGCATTAAATAATCTAAGGGCATCCGGGGTATTTGTAGTAGTTTCAGCTGGCAATGATGGTATAAACACATGTGGGTCTATTAATACACCACCAGCTATATTCGAACAATCCTTTACAGTAGGTGCTCTAAGAGAATTCACAGATACTATCAATAATGTATATGTAGATACCATTACTTCTTTCAGTAGCAGAGGTCCGGTAATAATAGATGGTTCTAATATTTTGAAGCCAGACATTACTGCTCCTGGTCAGGCTGTTTTATCATCAATACCAAACAATAAATATGCTTATTTTAATGGCACTAGTATGGCAGGACCACATGTAGTAGGAGTTGTTGCCCTTATTCTTTCCGCTAATCCTGAATTAAAAGGGAATACAGATAAAATTGAAGAGATATTGATAAATTCCGCTATTCCTAAACCAGAAACAGATAGTTGTACTGGAATTTTAGAATATTTATCACCTAATTCAATTTATGGGTATGGAAAATTATCTGCGTTAAAAGCTGTAGAAGAGGCATTGAATTATACATCAATAATTGAAAATAAAAATAATGAAACAATATCTATTTACCCTAATCCATCAACAGATCAGATATTTATTAATTCTGAAGTTGTTCAAAAAATTAATTCTTACGATATCTTCAATCAATTTGGAAATAAGGTGAAAACAGGGATTTATACAAAAGATAATCCAATTACTATATCAAATCTAAAATCAGGAATTTATTTCTTAAAAATATATTCTAAAGAAAAAAATCACAATTTTAAATTCATTAAAATATAAAATTAAACAAAATATAGACTAAATATCACATTTTTTTATTTGAAAATAATTTGTATTAATAAAAAAGCGTTACCTTTGCGGTTCTATTTAAAAAAATATGCTTTGAAATGAAGTATTTAGATCAATTTTCTATACCTTTGAAAGGATTAAAATTGGGTAGTCATTATTATTCGTTTCAAATTTCTAAAGATTTTTTTAAATATATTGAAGATTCTGTCATAAGTGATGGAAGTTACGATATCGAAGTAAAATGTGACAATCGTGGTAGTATGTTCGTTTTAGATTTTGATTTAAAAGGTACATACAAGGCAAATTGTGATAGATGTTTAGTTGAAATTGATATTCCCAGTGAAATTGATTATTCACTAATAGTAAAGGTAGATCAGAATATTAACAGTAATAATGTTTTAGATTTATCTGAAGAAATAATCTATATTGATGATAGAGAGAATAAACTAAATTTATCTCAAATCTTCTATCAATTAATAATATTATCAATGCCTTTATCGAATACTTATGATTGTGAAAATGATCCAAATCCTAAATGTGATTTTGAATTATTAAAAAAATTGGATTTTACAGAAGATGAAAATCAGGATGGAGAAAATTTTGATAATCCAATATGGAATGAATTAAAAAATATTATTAAAAACTAAATAACATAAAATGGCACATCCCAAGAGTAGAGTCTCCAAACAAAGAAAAAGAAAAAGGAGAACTCATAAAAAATTACAGTCACAGCAAATTAATATTTGCAAAGTTACAAATGAACCCCATTTGTATCACCATCTTATTATCACAATGGTGATCTGTATTATGGGGAATGAAAGTTATTGAAGATAACAGTACTTTAGAATTGTAAATTAAATACAATTAATGTTTTATTTACAAAATAGTAAAAAAACATTAATTCTTTTATAAAGGACAGAATTAATGCCCTGGACAATATGATTGTTGCAGGGCTTTTGTGTTTAAATAGAATTATAATTTAACAATCAATATTTAATCAATATAATCAACAAATCATGATAGATATACTTTCCGCTATTCAACCAACAGGTGAAATGCATTTTGGAAACTATTTTGGAGCAGTAAAAAACTGGGTATCACTACAAGAGGAATATAAATGTGCTTTTGGAGTTGTTGATTACCACGCCATTACAGTTCCATTAAATTATACTAAATTAAGAAATAATACCTGGGATTTAATTTTTAACCTATTAGCTGTAGGAATCAAACCAGATAATCTTTTTATACAATCACTTATACCAGAACATACAGAGTTGACATGGATATTGAGTTGCTTCACATCTTATGGTCAACTATCGAGAATGACTCAATTCAAAGATAAAAGTAAAAAAACAAAACAAGATGGTAATGATGGTTTTATATCGGCCGGATTATTAAACTATCCTATTCTGATGGCTGCTGATATATTGATTTACAGACCAAAATTTGTTCCAGTAGGAAAAGATCAGGAACAACATCTTGAATTGAGCAGAAATATTGCACTTAGATTCAATAACTCAGTAGGAAAAGAATATTTTAAACTTCCTGAGATTCTTTTTACTGAAACCCCTAAAATCCAGTCTTTAGCAGATCCAAATATGAAAATGAGTAAAAGCGGTGGAGAAAAACATTATATTTCTGTATTTGCAGATGAAGCTAAAGTAAGGAAACAAGTTAGATCAGCAATGACTGACACAGGAGAAATTACGGATGATAAAATGAGCCCTGGAGTAGAAAACCTTTTTAATATTTTGAAAGCTTGTGGAAAAAATAGTACACATGAAGTATTGATGTCTGATTATAATTCTGGTAATTTAAAATATGTAGATTTGAAAAACTCTGTTGCAGATGCATTGGTAGAACTCACTTCCACATTCAATGAAAACAAATCACAACTATTATTAAATAAAAGAGAAATTAAAGATCAAATTAAACAATCAAGTTCAGAAATTAGAAAAATAGCTCAACAAACACTATTTGAGGTAAAAGAATTATCTGGCTTATTAAATGTAAAATTTTAGAATAAAGAAAGGCGGAATAAATTTATTCCGCCTTTCTTTATTTATATTTATTCAATAAATTATCTTTTGAAATACCACACTACACCCAATTTATAATAATAGGTTACATTGTGCTCGTTGGCTAAAACTGGCTCTGAACTTGTAGAACTAACAAAACCCAAACCATCAAGATCTTTACCGATTCTGCTTGCATTTGCGAATAGTGACAATCTATCACCCAAATCAAAACTTGTTCTAAGTGAAAAACCAAATCCGGCTTTTACTATATCAGTATTTACACCTACACCTTCTGATGCTACTGACAGAGGTACTGCAATGGTAAATCCTGCTCCAATTCTGAATTTACGAGCATGAACCATTTTTTTCAATCTCACAGTAGGATTATCCTCTGACAAATACGAACTACCCAAAGGGAAACTCAATCCAGGATAAAATGAGAAATCCAAAATAGCATCTTTAATTTTTCTATCATAATCATCCGCCTTGCCTGAAGCATAAAAAGCACCAATCTCAGTACCAAAAAACCAATTTTGAGTTACATCTGGTATATAATTGAATTGAAAAACTGCTCCTAAATTATAAGGATATTTTGTCGTTTGATTACAATCAAATGCACCAATATGAACTCCACCTGCTAATTCGAAGTTATCTCCAACTAGCCTTTCATCTTTACTCAAATATGAACTCTGAGCATTAAACTCAAAAAATCCAAATAATAATATTGCTAAAAATAATAATTTTTTCACTTTTAAAATTTTAATAGGTTAAATAATTAGTTGTGCGTCAGCTAAAAAGAAGACACCCACGATGGAAATACTCCCTGACAAAAAAG
>JAWKLW010000019.1:0-68980 GCA_041392555.1 Saprospiraceae bacterium
AGACAATAAAATGGTCAATAATATTCCAATTACCAATACTACAGAAGATAATAAAATTTTCAATCCCAATATATTTGGTAAATACTCATCGATAAGTGTATGATTTTGCGCAATAGATCTACTATTGAAGTTTTGAATACCCAAGTCAGTAAAAATTGTCAAAATGTAAGCAAGATTGAACAGAGCAAAATACTGCCCATATACATCTGTACCGATGATATCCTGAGCCCTGCTATCGATAAAAAACACAAAAACCGGTTTAATAAGTAGATTTATCGATAATAAAAATGCAATATTGATTAAAAATTCTCTCTTCAAAATAAGGAATTATGAAACAAAAATACGATTTTTGAATAATTTTAATATAAAAGTCAAATCGTATACTTTAACTTTATAAAACTTAAATTAGTGTTAAAATTGATTTTTTGTAGTTATTGTAGTAAATTTGTCGTTATAAATATTGGATTTGTTGAGTAAATAAAATTTTTGATGATAGTTTTAAAAAAATATATAGTATTTATTGTCATATTATTATTACCATTTAATGTCATAAAAAGTCAAATAAATGGTGATGAATGTGAAAATGCAATAGAATTGTCAGATGTAGAGGATTGGTGCTCAGAAAATGGTGAATTCAGTAATATTGGTGCGACTCCAAGTGGCTATGGTACTCCTGATTGTTGGGATACTATAGATAATGATATTTGGTTTAGATTTACAGCTGTTGCAACAGCTGTTACTATAAATATCTCAGGAACTGGACCTGATGGTACCATATCAAAACCTTTAGCTCAATTATATACCGACAATGCTTGTTATGGTACTATTTATGGCACCAAGTGTGAAAAAGACAATACAAATACGGGAGATTTGGAATTAAATTCCGGAGCTCTTATAATTGGACAATCTTATTTATTGAGAGTGGATGCAGAAAATGGAATTACAGGTACTTTTAAACTGTGTATAAAAAACTTTTTCCCTCCAATTGTTCCTGGTCAGGATTGCCCCACCGCATCACTATTATGTGATAAATCTCCTTTTACCATTAATAGTACTGAAGGTCCAGGGAATCTAACTAACGAAACAGATGGAACTTGCATCAGTGCAGAAGAACAATCTACATGGTTTAAATGGATCGCTAAAAATGATGGTACATTAACTTTTACTATAACACCAAACCAATTAAGTGATGATCTCGATTTTGTACTTTATGAATTACCGGGAGGTATCGATGATTGTGACAGTAGAGTAGTTTTAAGATGTAATGCTACTTTTGGTGGAAATTATGTCGATTGTGGGCCCAAAACAGGTTTAAGCTTACTCTCAACAGACATCGTCGAAGATGCTAATTGTGATTTTGGAGAAGATGGCTTTGTTAAATATATCAATATGCAAGAAGGAACAGCATATGCTTTGGTAATTAATAATTGGACATCTTCAGGAAAAGGTTTTTATATTGAATTTGGTGGCACAGGAGAATTTCAAGGACCTATTCCAGATTTCACTTTTGATCCTATATCAGGGTTAAGATGCGAAGATTCTATTACTTTTATTGACAATACCGATTATCAATTGGGAACAATATCTGAATATAGCTGGGTGTTTGGCACGGATGCTATTCCACAATCCAGCAATGAATCTTCACCGCCAAAAGTATTTTATGATTCTTATGGCTGGAAATCCGTGGTATTAAGCGTAACATCCGATAAGGGTTGTAATGCTTATGTGGTAAAAGATATTTGGATGGAACCTTGTTGTGAAGATTTACCGGAAAATGAAAGTATTAACATAGTAGTGGATAGTATTAAAAACCCTACATGTTATGGTGATAGTGATGGTTTTATATTTATATCCGGAATTAGAGGTGACCCATACTACAGATATAGTATAAATGATACAAATTTTAATTACAACCCTTGGTTTTATAATCTTCCAGCCGGAAAATATCTATTATACATTGTTGATAAAAAGGGGTGTAGAGACTCTATTTACGTCGATTTAACTGATGATAATATAATAATAGCCGATGCCGGACCCGACAAAACAATAGAACTTGGTGAAAGCACGACTTTGGATGGAGATTATACTTCTGTATATAATGATGTTTCCTATTACTGGACTCCTAATTATAATTTGGTAGATAGTTTTGATCTGAGACCTACTGCTACTCCGTATAAAACTACCACCTATACTCTAACTGTTACCCAGGATAGTACCGGATGTACCGATCAGGATCAAATGACAGTGTTTATAGTTAAAAACAGACAAGTCAAAATTCCAAATATATTTTCACCTAATGGTGATGGATATAATGACTGGTTCACTGCCTTCAATGTTAAGGCTGCTGTAGAAATAGAGGAAATGCAAATATTTGACAGGTGGGGAGAGCTTATTTATGAAAATAAAAATATACCTTTAGACGACCTTCAATCGGGATGGAATGGGAAATTCAAAGGTCAAACTGTGAATCCAGGAGTTTATGTTTATCTATTCAAAATAAGATTTCTTGATGATGAGGTATTAAATTTTGCAGGAGATATTACTGTTCTTCACTAAATATCTATATTTTTACATATTCAAACTAACTCTATGAACTCCAGGTTGATATTTTTTTGCAATAATTGTTTTAAGCAAATCATAATGTGAGTTATCCTGAATAAAATCGATATCTCCCAGATCAATTATAAGTACTGGAAAAGTAACAATATTTCTAAAATATTCAAAGTATGAATCCTGAATATTATAAAGATATTCCCTAGTAATGTTCTTCTCAAAATCCCTACCACGCTTTTTGATATTTTTCAATAAAATATCGACATTTCTATGCAAATAAACAAATAAGTCAGGATTGGGAAAATTATTTTGCAAGGTCAAAAAAAGCTGTTGAAACAATTTAAACTCTCTTTCATTCAGGTTCTTTCTTGCAAAAATTAAAGTCTTTATAAATGCATAATCAGAAATAGTAAAATCAGCAAAAAGATTTTGTTGAACTATAAAACTATCTTCAAGTTGCTTATATCTTTCTGTCATGAAAAATAACTCAACTGTAAAAGCATATCTCTTTGGATTTTCATAAAACAGAGGAAGAAAAGGATTATCTGCAAACTGTTCCAATATCTGAGTGCATTCATACTCTTTCGTTACCATTTTAGTAAATGATGTCTTTCCTGCACCAATATTTCCTTCAACAGTGATATATCTATATGGAAATTCTATCATCATTTAATCTGCTTAATATTGAGTTTTTTAGTATATTTAGTCAATTACAATTTCAAATTAAAATTCAATTTTATTATCGTCTTTTGATTCTAATAATATTTTCTCAATGCTATTTTTACTTACCGGATCAAAAATATTATTAGAAATATCACACAAAGGTATTAAACAAAATTACGTAAGAAAAATCTTGGGCGAGGAATTTATTAATTTTTTTCATATATATGATTTATTCCCGTAAAAAATGATATCAATATCTATAATTCTTTCTCCCCAATGTTCATTTATTTTTTCCCAATTCAAGTTCTATTTTGCTGAAAAATACCCTTTAATTTCAAAGGATCGATTTCCGTTTCAATTTCGATAGCACAATTCAAAAGTAATCCTGATTTTTATTTCCCCACGGTTCAGTTCGATATACTGGTGAAATATTTAATACAGAAATATTATTATAAGAACTGATTTTTTCAATTAACTGTTTCTATGTTTTAAAACTGTCATAACATTACTACCCAACGATAAATATACCTTTTCCAACGTGTACTAATTTTTATATTTATGAAAAATATATAGCAATATTATTTTCACAAATGTAATTATAATTACCAAGAAAAGCTAAAATAAAAACTAAAAAGGTATTAATTAATATAAACACCATCATCTACATATAACATCATTAATTTACATTAGGAACGTATGATTTATAGCCTTCAAATATTTTGTATTCCGTTTTCACTTCAGGTGCTAATTACTAATAACCTATAATATTAGGGAATACCATAGCAAAAATCATAGCACATCTGAAAAATCAACAACGGCACTAAAGTTGCAGAAGCTCAATAACAACAAATCCAAATAAATAATTTTATATGAAAGGTCTGCAATTTTAGTTCTGCCAAAGATATTTCCAGGCTGTCAAACCATAATATGACCATGAAGTAACATAGTTGAAAATGCAAATAAAAGCACGGCAATAGTCAAAACATAATCAAAATGAGGTATTACGAATCATAGCTAGAGTAGTAACCTGAACTCCTGCAGTATCGCCGGGTTGTTGGACATAATATCCATTGATTATTATAACCAAAGCAGTCATAGTACAAATCACAACAGTATCCACAAAGGTTCCCAATAAAGCTACAAGTCCTTCTGATGCAGGATATTTTGGTTTTTTACTGCAAGTGAGCTATTGAAGCAGCTTTCTACTCCAGCTTCATTGAAAAAACAGCCCTTTTTATTCCCTGCACCATTACACCTACAAAACCTCCTGAAATAGCTGTTGCAGAAAATGCTCCGTTAAAAATTTCACCGAATGCCCAAAATATTTTATCATAGTTGAGTAAAATAATTATCAATCCAACCTACATATACTATAGCCATTAAAGGCACAATCCTCTCACTTACTTTTCCTATCCTTTTTATTCCACCTATTATAACCAACCCCTTTAAAATTAAATACTATTCCAATAGTAAAACCAGCATAACCTGATTCTATATTAAATATAGAAATCAACTGTTGAGTGGCTTGATTAGATTGAAACATATTTCCCCCACCAAAAGAGCCACCTACAGTCATAATAGCAAAAAATATAGCAAGTACTTTACCCAATCCAGGAACATGTCTCTTTGCAAATCCTTTTTTCAGATAATACATCGGTCCACCATGTACTGTCCCGTCTTTTTCAATATCTCTATATTTAACTCCAAGAGTACATTCTGTAAATTTTGTTGACATTCCCAAAAGACCCGCCAATATCATCCAAAATGTAGCTCCTGGACCTCCTATCCCGATAGCAATGGCAACTCCTGCTATATTTCCCAAGCCCACAGTAGCCGAAAGAGCTGCCGTCAAAGCTTGAAAGTGATTCACTTCCCCTATATGATCCTCTATCTTTGCCGTTTTTAATATATCTCCTCCTCCTTCTTCTAATGCATACTCTTCTGAATGTACTTCCACAGAACCCTTTTCTAAATCATCATATTTTCCACGTACTATCTTAATTGAAAGGAGAAAATCCCTAATGTTTGTAAAGTTAAAATATATGGTAAAATATACAGCTGCAAATACCAATATCACCAATACTATCGGCACTTCAACGTTTTCTGTCAGATTAAAGGAAAAAAATACAATATCTGATACAAATTTTGAAATTGGTTCAAATAAACTATTTATTTTTTCATCTATCCCACTTTGTCCAAAAAGAAATATAGGACTAATTGTTGCTAATAACAATGAGAGAAATCCTTTTAAATTCATAATACAATATTTTCAAATGAATTGTAAAAATAATGGATTTGTTGAAAAATTCAATTAATTAAATAAATGAATTGCAAAAAAATAGTTTTTAGGGTTAATTCATTCGTTAAAATCAAAATAAACAATATTGAATTATATTTATTTATTAAATTAATAAAGAATTTATATTTTTACATTTTAATTTTATAATGCATTGTAATTATGGTAATTGATTTAATAGCAGTTTTATTAATGATTTATGGATTATATGTTGGATATACCCGAGGAATTATTAAAACAGTTTTTTCTTTAGTATCTATTTTTTTAGGAATTTTAGCGGCATTAAAACTTTCTCCTATAGTCATTGATATGATGGGGAATATGTTTAAGATTCATCCCGGAATAAATTTTTTACTTGGTTTTGGAATAACATTTTTATTAGTTTTAATGATTGTGAGATTTATCGGTAAAAAACTTGAAGATTTTCTTAAATTAGCCAATATAAACGTCATCAATAAAAGTGCAGGTGCAGTAATAATGGGATTATTGCTTATGGTTTTTTATAGTTATGCACTTTTTGGAATCAATAAGTTAAATTTATTATCACAGGATAGTAAAAACTCATCTATTACATATACATATTTAGAATCCTTACCTCAAAAAACCGAACAAGCTTATGGTTAAGGTAAAACCATTATTTGAAGGATCTTACGAAAAAATTACTGAAACATTCTCTTCCATTAAAGAATACGAAAAAAATAATAAGTAGTAGTCAATAAGAATTTCAATTTTTATGTTTAAACAAAAAAAAGTTGCTCTTTATACCTTGGGTGTAAGTTAAACTATTCTGAAAGTTCAGCTATCGGTTTTGATCTTGAAAAAACGGATACAATATTGTCAACTTCGAAGACACTCCGGATATTTTCATTATCAATACTTGTTCTGTGACAGATTTTTGCAGATAGAAAAAACAGGAAAATAATACGTAAAGCAAAGCAAATTAATCCTAATTCTAAAGTTGTGGTAATAGGCTGTTATGCCAATTAAAAACCTGATGAAATTAAAAGTATACCTGAGGTGGATATTGTACTCGGTGCTAATGAAAAATTCAATGTTCTTAAACATATTACTGATGAAGAAAAAACAGATGTTATTTCATGCCAAATAGAGGATGTAAGTGATTTTCACCACTCATTTTCATTTGGGAGAGAACAAGGTCATTTTTAAAAGTACAGACTGAAGCTGTGATTATTCTTGCACGTTCTGCACTATTCCCAAAGCCAGAGGCAAAAGCAGAAGTGGCGATCCTATGAAATTGGTAGAAGATGCTAAAATCATTGCATCCAAAGGTATTAAGGAAATTGTCTTAACCGGGGTAAATATCGGTGATTATGGAAAAAACATAGAACAGGAAAATATCGACTTTTTATATTTACTAAAGAAATTAGATGCTGTTGATGGTATAGAAAGGATAAGAATATCTTCAATTGAGCCAAATTTAATTACTGATGAAATCATAGATTTTGTTTCATCATCCAAGTCAATATTGCCTCATTTTCATATTCCACTTCAATCCGGCTCTGACAGAATATTAAAACTGATGAAAAGACGTTATTTAACGGATCTTTATAGAAAAAAAATTGAGACTATCAATAATATTATTCCTCATGCTGGTATTGGTGTTGATGTGATAGTAGGTTTTCCAGGAGAAACAGAGGATGATTTTAAAGATACTTACAATTTTATAAATTCCTTGGATGTTTCATATCTGCATGTTTTTACATATTCTGAAAGGAAAGATACACCTGCGGCTTCAATGGAAAATTCTGTTCCTATGAATATCAGGAGGGAAAGAAATGAAATTTTGACCCACCTTTCTGACAACAAAAAAACAGACTTTTATACTCGTTTTTTAAACACAAATAGAAAAATACTGGCTGAAAAATCAAAATCAAATCTATATACTGGCTTTACTGATAATTATATAAAAGTAAATTTAAAGTCAGAAAAAAATATAGAAAATGAAATAGTGAATGTACATTTAAATAAAATATCGTCCAAAATCGAGGTAGAAGCAAATATTACATTATAAAAAGAATAAATTAAAGCCCATTTTATAATTTCTCACTTTGATGACAATTAATTATTAACTTTACTTTTTAATTGTTCACAAAAAAATTCATTTTATGAGGAAGTTATATTTGATTTTTATTTTACTAAGCATTCTATTAAAAATTAATTTACAAAGCCAACAAGTCTATTCTGATGATTATTTGAAAAGCAGGAAACAGTTTATCGATAATCTTATGTCAAAAATGACTTTAGAAGAAAAAATTGGTCAATTGAATTTGCCAACAGCAGGTGATATCAATACCGGTTCGATGCAAAATACTGGAGTTGCAAAAAAAATAGAAAATGGTTTAGTTGGCGGATTGTTCAATATTAAATCTGTTGAAAAAATTATAGATTTTCAAAAAATAGCGATGGAAAAATCAAGACTACATATTCCATTATTATTCGGAATGGATGTAATACATGGATATGAAACCACATTCCCAATTCCTCTTGCATTATCGTGTTCTTGGAACATGGATTTAATCGAAAATTCGGCTAAAATAGCTGCGAGTGAAGCAAGTGCACAAGGTATAAACTGGACATTTTCTCCTATGGTCGATATTGCCAGAGATCCTCGATGGGGCAGAATAGCTGAAGGGCTGCCGGTGAAGATCCATATTTGGGGAGTCAGGTAGCAAAAGCTATGGTAAATGGATACCAAGGTAAAGACCTTACAAAAAACAATACCATTTTGGCTTGTGTAAAACATTATGCTCTGTATGGTGCTGCAGAATCAGGCAGAGATTATAATACTGTCGATATGAGTAGAATCAGAATGTATAATGAATATTTTCCTCCATATAAAGCTGCTGTCGATGCCGGTGTGGGTTCTGTAATGACCTCATTCAACGAAGTAGATGGTATTCCTGCTACAAGGAAACAAATGGTTGATGACAGAAGTATTGAGAAATCAATGGGGATTTAAGGGATTTGTAGTAACTGACTATACCGCTATTAATGAAATGATAAATCATGGTGTGGGTGACCTTCAAACCGTTTCCGCTATGGCTCTCAATGCCGGAGTGGATATGGATATGGTAGGTGAAGGATTTCTCAGAACTATTCCGGAATCATTAGAACAACATAAAGTTACTCTTGATAAAATCAATGAAGCCTGCAGATTGATACTTGAAGCAAAATATAACCTTGGACTTTTTAATGATCCATATTTATATTGTGATACAAATAGGGTTAAAAACGATGTTTTCACTCCTGAAAATAAAAATATAGCTAGAAATTATGCTCCTGAAACATTTGTTCTTCTAAAAAATGATAATAATATACTACCGCTTAAAAAAACAAATAAAATTGCTATAATTGGCCCACTTGCCAATATGAAAGAAAATATGGTAGGCTCATGGAGTGTAGCTGCTGATTTTAGTAAAAATATATCATTATTAATGGGTTTGGATGATTCTAAAATAAACTATCAATACGCTCAGGGATGCGAATTTGATTATAATCCTGAATTTATAAAAAACGTGGGGATTTTTGGAAAACCAATAAAATGGGATGGAAGATCTGCCGATGAAATGTTTGAAGAAGCAAAAAATATAGCTTTAAATAGTGACATAGTTGTGCTTACATTAGGAGAATCAGCTGAAATGAGTGGCGAAAGCAGTAGTATGTCAGATATTAGGATTCCTCAGTCACAAAGAGATTTGATTTACAAAATATCAAAATTAAATAAACCAGTTGTATTAGTCCTTTTCAATGGAAGACCTTTAGATCTTTCCGAAGAATTACCTCTTGTCGATGCAGTACTCGATGTGTGGTTTCCAGGTACTGAAGCTGGAAATTCTATTGTAGATGCATTATTTGGAGATGCAAATCCTTCTGGAAAATTAACTACCTCTTTCCCAAGAAATCTTGGTCAAGTTCCTATTTACTATAGCCATAAAAATACAGGAAGGTCATTAAGCAATGATGCATTAAAAAATTGCAAATTTGAAAAATTCAGATCAAATTATCTCGATATCTGTAATACACCTCTTTTCCCTTTTGGTTACGGTTTGAGTTATACAAATTTTGAATATTCAAACTTAAAATTATCTAATGATAAATTAAATAAAAATGGTAAAATCAATATCACTGTTGATGTTTCCAATACAGGTGGTTATGATGGAAAAGAAATTGTTCAATTATATATCAGAGATATTGTTGGTTCTGTAACTCGCCCTGTTAAAGAATTAAAAGGATTTGAAAAAATATTTATTAAAAAAGGAGAAACAAAAACCGTAAGTTTTTCCATTACAACAGACGACTTAAAGTTTTATGACTACAATCTTAATTACATTGCCGAACCAGGAGAATTTGAAGTATTTGTAGGGGGAAACAGCGAAGATGTCATGACTTCTAAATTTATGCTGGAATAAATTTAAACAAATATCCTAAAACCAAAATGTGATTATAATAATCGTTAAAATATGGAAATAGGCGGTTATTTTAATCACATTTAGAACAATATGGAAACAAAAAATAAAAAAATAAACAGATGAAACATTATTTAACCTTAATTTTTATAGTACTTACACAAGTAGTTCTTTTATCACAAATCTCATTTTCTCCAAGCAAGAAAATAGAACTTATTTTTAATTTAGATTCCAATGGAACTCCGGAGTATGCTATAAAATATAAGGGGAAATATGTAATTTCTCCAAGTAAACTCGGTATAGAATTAAAAGATAAAACCAATCTTGATTATGGTTTTGAAATTATTGATACAGAAACAAAATATGTTGATGAAACATGGGAACCGGTTCTTGGTGAAGAATCATTTATTAAAAATAATTACAATGAAATCTTATATCACCTTAAACAAAAAGATAGCAATGAAAAAATGGATATAAGGTTCAGAATTTTTGATGATGGTATAGGATTCAGATATGAATTTCCTTTTGAATCAACTGTAGAATATTTTATAATTTCCGATGAAATAACGCAATTCAACATGACCGGAGATCATAAAGTTTTTTGGATTCCCGGTGATTATGACAGTCAGGAATATCCATATAATGAAACTAAAATATCAGAAATAGATAATTCAAAGGTTGATTTAGATAATGGAATTTCATTAAAATCAATAAAATCAAGATACCGTGTTCAATCTCCATTAATGATGAAATCCAAAGATGGTATTTATATCAATATTTTTGAAGCTGCTGTCGATAATTATCCGGTAATGCACCTAGATGTTGATACAGATAAATATAGTTTCAAATCCAATTTGGTTCCTGATGCTATCGGAAATAAAGCATATCTTAGGACACCATCACACTCACCATGGCGCACCATTATGATAAGTGATGATGCCAGAGATATTGTATCTTCTAAAATAATATATAATCTCAATGAACCCTGCAAAATTGAAGATGTATCATTTATTAAACCTATGAAATACGTAGGTATTTGGTGGGAAATGCATGTTGGAAAATCCACTTGGGATTATGCAGGCTCACAAAATGGGGATAATACACAGGATAAAGAACTTAAACCATCGGGAAAACACGGAGCTACAACTGAAAACACTAAAAGATATATCGATTTTGCTGCAAAAAATGGTTTTGATGGTGTCCTTGTAGAAGGCTGGAATGTAGGTTGGGAAGATTGGTTTGGAAATTGGAAGGAAGATGTTTTTGATTTTACAACACCTTATCCTGATTTCGATATTGAAGAGATAAACAAATACGCCAAAGAAAAAGGTATTAAAATGATTATGCATCATGAAACCTCAGGTTCAGTTGGAAACTATGAAAGGCATCTTGACAGAGCATTTAATCTGATGAAAAAATATGGCTACACTGCTGTTAAAACCGGTTATGTGGGAAAAATAATACCGCGTGGAGAATATCATGATGGACAATCAATGGTAAATCATTTTAATTTTGTCGCAAAAAGAGCTGCTGACTATGGGTTCATGGTTAATTCTCATGAAAGCTCCCGACCAACTGGTTTTAATCGTACTTATCCCAATTACATCGCTGCCGAAGCTGCCCGGGGAAATGAATTCAATGCCTGGAGTTTTGGTAACCCTCCAATGCATGAAACCATTTTACCATTCACCAGACTACTAGGAGGTCCTATGGATTATACTCCAGGAATTTTCGAAATAAAAATGAATATATATAATCCTGATAAAAAAGAACAGGTTCATACCACTCTGGCAAAACAATTGGCATTATATGTTACAATGTATTCTCCACTACAAATGGCAGCAGACCTGCCTGAAAATTATGAAAAATATCCCGATGCTTTCCAATTCATAAAAGATGTTGCCCTCGATTGGCAAAAAAGTATTTATTTAGAAGCAGAACCCGGAGATTATTTAACAGTAGTAAGAAAAGAAAAAAATGGAGAAAGATGGTTCTTAGGAGCAATTACCGATGAAAACCCGAGAAAAACATCAATTAAATTAGATTTTCTATCTCCGGAGAAAAAATATAAAGCTACAATATATCAGGATGGAAAAGGCGCTGATTGGAAAAAAGATCCTATAAACTATGAAATATTAAAATCCATAGTAGATAATAAATCCAGTATTGAATTAAATTTAGCTCCGGGAGGTGGAGTAGCTATCAGTTTTGAACCTATTGCGAATTAAGTAAATAAAAAAATTATTGATAATGAAATATTTTTTTTACATATTAGTAATATTATTTTTCAGCTATAACTCCTATTCACAACAAAAAACCTATTGTAATCCTATAAATATTGACTATGGTTACACACCATTTGACTGGGCAATAAAAAATGGAAAACACAGAGCAACAGCAGATCCGGTCATAGTAAATTTCAAAGGAAAATATTTCCTTTTTTCTACAAATCAAGAGGGATATTGGTGGAGTGAAGATATGTTAAACTGGAATTATATTCACAGAAGGTTTTTACTTGACGATAAATATAAACATGATCTGAATGCTCCGGGGATTTTTGTGATGCATGATACAATGTACGTTTACGGTTCAACACATGAAAAAGATTTTCCTATATGGAAAAGTGGAAATCCAACGATTGATGATTGGCATATAGCAATAGATACTTTATATGTTGGGGCATGGGATCCTGCGTTTTTTTACGATGAAGAGAATGATAAACTTTACCTTTATTGGGGTTCCAGCAATGTTTGGCCTTTAATGGGTACAGAATTAGATACAAAAACACTTCAATCAGATGGTTTTGTGAAACCATTAATAGCATTAAATCCAGAAGAACATGGTTGGGAAAGATTTGGTGAATATAATGATAACACTTTTTTGAAACCATTTATTGAAGGTGCCTGGATGACTAAATATAATGATAAATATTATTTGCAATACAGTGCTCCTGGTACAGAATTTAGTGGATATGCTGATGGGGTATATGTCAGTAATAATCCATTAGGAGGTTTTGCTTATCAAAAATTTAATCCTTTTTCTTATAAACCTGGTGGATTCTCCAGAGGAGCAGGACACGGTGCTACCTTTATTGATAATAATAATCAGTATTGGCATATTTCAACCAATGTAATCGGAGTTAAAAATAATTTTGAAAGGAGAATTAGTATTTGGCCGGCTGGATTTGATGATAATGGTACCATGTATTGTAATACTGCTTATGGAGATTATCCCACATATCTTCCACAATACGATGTAAATCACATTAATGGTACATTTGCAGGTTGGATGCTGTTAAATTATCAATCACCAATGGAAGTATCATCAACTTTAGGAGGATATAAAGCCAATTATGCAGTAAATGAAGATATAAAAACATACTGGAGCGCAGAAAGCAATAATCCTGGAGAATGGATTATATCAGACCTTGGAAACATTTCTACAGTGCATGCAATACAAATAAATTTTGCCGACCAGGATGTTGAATTTATGGGAAAAACTATGGGCAAATACCACAGATATATTTTATATGGTTCAAAAGACGGAACAAAATGGTCTATAATAGCTGATAAAAGTAAAAACAAAAAAGATGTACCTCACGATTATATCGAATTAATGACACCGGTAAATATCAGGTATATAAAATTAGAAAATATAGAAATGCCTACCGGCAAATTTGCAATTAGCGGACTTAGGGTTTTTGGAACAGGAAATGGACTAATTCCCGATAAAGTTAAAAATTTTATATCTTTGCGTACTGCTCCAAATAAAGCTGGTGAAAGAAAAAGTGCATGGTTAAAATGGAAAAATAATGATGAAGCAGATGGATATGTAATTTATTTTGGTAAATATCCGGATAAATTATTTGGAAGCATTATGGTATATGGAAAAAATGAATATTATTTCACCGGAATGGATGCTTTTGATACGTATTTTTTTCAAATAGAAGCTTTCAATAAAAATGGCATTTCGCAAAAGACAGATATAATTAAATGTGAATAGTTTTTAAAAAAATTAAATAATGAATAATAACAAAGCGACCAATTATCCGGCATTATACACCTTAATGGGGGTATTCTTTTTTTGGGGGTTTATTGCAGCCTCAAATGGTGTTTTTATACCATTCTGTAAATCCAAATTCGAATTGAGTCAATTTCAAAGTCAGTTGATTGATTCAGCTTTTTATTTTGCTTATTATATCGGAGCATTCCTGCTTTTTATAATATCTGTACTGATAAAAAAAGATATTTTAAATGCTTGGGGATTTAAAAATGGTATTGTCTATGGATTGTTGATTAGTGTAGTAGGAGCTTTTCTGATGTTTCCTGCATTAGCTTCGAATCAATTTGCTTTTATTTTAGGAGCCTTGTTTATTATAGCTTTAGGTTTCTCTTTACAACAAACGGCAGCTCAACCATTTGCAATTTCTCTTGGAGATGAGAAAACAGGAAGTCATCGTTTGAATCTTACAGGAGGAGTAAATTCATTTGGAACCACTATCGGACCGGTAATTTTCGCTTTAGCACTGTTAGGAACCACTAAGCTTGATGAAAGCTTAATAAAACAATTGAGTATATCAACCGTACAATTTCTATATATTTTTGTAGGATTAGCTTTTTTATTTGCAGCTATATTATTCAAATATTCAAAAGTACTTCCTTCAGCAAAAGCTGATTCAACGATAGAAAATGAAAATAAGGCCACTATATTCATGACAGTTCTCACTGTAATATTAGTAATAATATTAGCCTTAATATTTGCAAAATATACCAATAATTCTTCCAATAGTCATGGTAATGAAAGTCTATATATGCTATTACTTGCAATAATAATTTTAGTGGTAGGTCTAAGTTATGCAAGTTTGAGTGCCAAGAAAAATTCACATGGATGGGGAGCATTAAAATATCCACAATTAGTTCTTGGTATGTTAGGAATATTCACATACGTGGGTACAGAAGTTACCATCCAAAGTAATTTAGGAGAATTTCTTAGACACTTGGATTTTGTAACTTTCATTAAAAATTCAACAAGTAGTTTTTCGTATGAAGAATTCTCATCCATGCTTAAAAGCAATGAAGTAAAAGGAAAATGGACAGAAATGACTCCTATGCTAATTTCACTGTATTGGGGTTCTTTGATGATAGGCAGATGGGCAGGTGCTATTTCTGTATTCAATCTTTCATCAAAAGCTAAAAGAATAGCATTTATCATTATTCCATATATCGCTTTTTTAGTGGTATTGTTATCAAATGTTATAGGTGGAATATCTAAAGAAAATCCATTTCCAATCGAGCATATATATCCAATATTACCATACGCATTTGTAATAATAATACAAATAATAGGTTTTTATTTTGGACAGGAAAAACCAGCAAAAACAATGTTAATTTTCGGTATTTTAGGAATGGTTGCTATGTTGATAGGAATGTCAACAACTGGTACAATTTCTGTATTTGCTTTTGTAAGTGGTGGATTGTTTTGTTCTGTGTTATGGCCAAGTATATTTGCAATGGCAACGCAAGGATTGGGGAAATTCACTTCACAAGGTTCAGCTTTTTTAGTAATGATGATATTAGGAGGAGCCATTTTACCTCCTTTACAAGGGAAATTGGCAGATATGTTTAGTATAAATTCATCATATTTGATTCCTGTTATAGGTTTTGGATATTTAACATTTTTTGCATTTTATGTAAGGAAAATATTATTGAAACAAAACATAGATATCGATAATATAACTACTGAAGCACATTGATATAAATTAACTATATGATATTATGAAAAAGCTCAAGATGATTTTATCCTGAGCTTTTTTAAAGATAATATATTTTGTTAATAATGATATAATAGACAAATAAAACTTAAAAATACTGCAAATATCTTGGTTTTTTCATTTTTTAACGTTTCTTGTAAAAGCAGAGATATTTCTGTTAAAATATTTATCACGTTAAATTTTTATAATGAAAGTTAAAAAAGGAATAATAGTGCACCCCAATAGTCAGAATTATGGAGATGATATACAAAGTTTAGCGGCATTCAGATTAATTAAAGATTTAAATTATTCTATAGATTATATGATTGATAGAGAACACCTCAATAAAAAAATTTCTGATGAAAAAATCAAATTAGTAGCAAATGGTTGGTTTATGGAAAATCCCAATAATTGGCCTCCTGCCAATAATATTGATCCTTTGTTTATTTCTTTTCATCTTAACCCATAACTTCAATGCTGCTAAATTATTAACAAATAAAAAACACTATAAATATTTTAAAAAACATGAACCTATTGGATGCAGAGATTACCACACTGTAGAATTATTTAACAATATAGGAATAGATGCATATTATTCTGGGTGTATTACATTAACATTAAAAAAGAAGGAAATCCTAAAATCAAACAAAATAATTGTGGTTGACGCATTTAATAAGAATTTACCTAAAAAACAAAGACAAAATATGTTTGATGATATATTTCCTGATTCTATTAAAAAAAACATTGAAATAATTAATCATACTCATAGTCCAATTGAAAAAAATATGAATAAAAGATTGGATTTTGCTTCAAATTACTTGATAAATATGCATCAGCTCATTTAGTTGTCACCTCAAGAATACATGTTGCATTACCTTGTGTTGCATTGGGTACTCCTGTTCTTTTTACAGATGTAGGATTTAATCAAAAAAATAGTAGAAATAGATTTGATGGTATAATTAAATATTTTAATAAAATAAATAATAATAATTTCTATTTTAACCGGCAATGACCCATATCAATTTTATATAGAAAAATGCATCTTTATAATTATTTTTATAAATCATCAAAATTAAAATTTGATTGGGATAATCCACCAAAAATCCTATTGATATTAAACCAATTGCAAATAAAATAAAATTAAACGTTAAAGATTTTCTGGAATAAATTTTTATTCATTTAAAATTATATTTAGATTATTTTCTCTGAATGTAATATTATATTTTTGAATAATTTCATTTCTAAAATAAATACCTGCTATTATCTTCTGTTTTTAATGCATGCAAAATAATTTCTTTTGCCTTTAATTTATCTTTATGAGATAATATATATTCATTTTTATCAATTATATCAGGAATTCCATTCACATTTGAACCTACAGAATACACTCACATAACATAGCCTCACATAAGACATTTGGCAATCCTTCTGAAACTAAAATAATGCAAATACTTTATGTTTAGAATAAATATCAACTAAATTCTTATTTGTAATGTATTCATGAAGTATAAAATTTGAAGGCAAATCTTGATTATTTAGTATTTCAATAAAATTTTTCTTTATTCCATAAAAAGTGAAATTCTATGTCAAGTAATAATTTTGCAACATCAATCAATAAATCACCACCTTTGAGATTGAATGTTCTAAAATTATCGATTGAAGCAATACAAAATACACTATTTGTTCTATTTATCTCATAATTTCTTTTCCAAAAATTATAATCATAACCTGTTGGTAATTCTATTATTCTACCTTTTATTTCATCTGAAATAGAATAAATACCATTAAAAATAGGGGTAAGTGGATCTATATAAGTATTAGTGTTTTTAATTAATGACTTATGTACAGGTAATAAATATTTTGCATTTATAATAGAATATTTATTAAAAAAGATTCGTATTTTATTACTTACTTTTATTCCATAGTTTAAATAAGATATACCCGTTACATCAAATCCACCAATTATTATAATTGATTTGATATTAAATAATTTAGCAAAAATTACTGGAATAAACGAATGATAATCAGAAAACCAGATATATAAAACATCAAACCTTTTAATATTTAATAATAAATAAAAAAACTGTTTTATTAATGAAGTTAATATCTTAATTTTGTTTTTTGATGCTTTAAATTCATATTTTACAACATTATTAGATTTCGATAAAATATCGAAATCCCTCAATACAAAAGTTGAAGGAAATAAATAAATAAATAATATGTTTTTACTTGATAATTTTGAGTTCACTCTTTCAATAATTACTTTTTAAACAACAAATATATGTTAATTAAATGTTTATAAATAATTTTTTTAATTCTAATATTTAATTTTCATTTTTTATAAACCATAGTATTTAAAATTATTAATTTACAAAATACAGTAAAGCAATTGACTTATAAAAAAATCTATTACTTTTAATTTTTTTTCCTACTTTTCTCAGAATATCTATTTAAAATCATTAAATATTAAAAATAAATAACCTTAAAATTGATTAAATTTATTAATTATCATATATTTGCACCCGAAAATGATAGAGAGGGAACTTTTTGTTCCCTCTTTTTTATATATTTTGTATGGAAAAACTGGAAAATAAATTATCCGAATTATTAGAAATTAAGTATAACGAAGAAGATTTTTCTGATTGTTATACAGTTGAGATAAATATCGGTAACAGAAATAAAATAGAGATCTTTGTCGATTCTGATTCGGGAATGACAATTGGAAAATGTACTAAAATAAGCAGATATCTTGAAAAATATCTTGATGAAGAAGTCTTCCCCGATATAGTTTACACTTTGGAAGTATCATCACCTGGAATCGAAAGACCATTGATAAAAAGACAATATCAAAAAAACATTGGCAGACACATTGAATTATTATTAACTGATGATAATAAAATAGATGGAATTTTGGAGGTTGTTAATGAAAATGATATTGTTATTTTAGTAAAAAATAAAAAAGAATTTGATCAAAAGAATATTAATTTTGAAGATATACAGAAAGGAAAAATAATTATAAAATTTAACAAAAAACAGAAATGAACTTAATTGAATCTTTTTCTGAATTTAAAGCTGGAAAAAATATAGACAGACCAACCTTGGTTAGGGTTTTAGAAGATGTTTTCAGGACTCTGATTAAAAAGAAATATGGTTCTGATGATAATTTTGAAGTTATCGTAAATACTACAAATGGAGACTTGGAATTATGGAAGGTTAGGACAGTAGTTCCTGATGGAGAGGTTACTGATGAACTCACTCAGGTTTCATTTTCAGAAGCACAATTGATAGATGATGATTATGATGTCGGTGAAGAGTGTTATGAACAATTAGATGTTGAAACTTTCGGTCGTAGAGCAATTATGGCAGCAAGGCAAACTTTAGTTTCAAGAATCACAGAATTAGAGAAAGAAGATATTTACAAGCAATATAATGGAAGAGTTGGTGAATTAGTATTAGGAGAAATAGGCCAAATAATGAAAAAAGAATTATTGGTTATAGATGATGCTACCTCTAATGAACTTATACTTCCAAGGACAGAGCTAATAAAAGGAGATTTTTTCCGTAAGGGAGATATGATCAAAGCAGTGATTAAAAGTGTAGAAATGAGGAACAATGTTCCCGTTATCATAATATCCAGAACAGACAACAGATTTTTAGAAAAACTTTTGGAACAAGAAGTACCAGAAATTGAAGATGGTTTGATAGTAGTAAAAAATATCGTAAGAATTCCTGGTATTAGAGCAAAAGTTGCTGTAGAATCTTATGATGACAGAATAGACCCTGTAGGAGCTTGTGTTGGGATGAAAGGTTCCAGAATTCATGGAATAGTCAGAGAATTGAGAAATGAAAATATAGATATTATAAATTATACCAATAATTTATCACTATATATCCAACGGTCTCTAACTCCAGCAAAAGTATCTAATATTGAAATAGATGAAAAACACAAAAGAGTTTCTATTTATCTAAAAACAGATCAGGTTTCATTGGCAATTGGGAAAAATGGTGCTAATATTAAATTAGCAACAGACCTGACAGGATACGAATTAGATATCTACAGAGAACAAGAAGAAATAATAGACGATGTCGATTTAGATGAATTCAGAGATGAGATAGATGACTGGATTATTGACCAACTTAAAAATATTGGTTGCGACACCGCGAAAAGTGTTTTGGCTCTCAACAGAGAAGAATTATTGAGAAGAACCGATCTTGAAGAAGAAACAATTGATGACATATTGAATATATTACAAACAGAATTTGAAGAAAATCAATAATTAACAATAATATTCAAAGAATTTTAAAATATAATGGCATATAATCTAATTAAAATTGCAAAAGAATTAAATGTTGCTACCAGTACTATAGTTGAGTATTTGGCATCTAAAGGTATTACTATTGAAAGTAAACCTACAGCTAAAATATCCGACGAGGAACACATTATACTGTTGGAAAAATTCAGTAGTACTATGGCAGAAAAAGAAAGAGCTGAAGCATTGCTGGAGGAGAGGAAAAAAAGAAAAGAAGCCTACGAAGAAGAAAAGATAGAAGAAAAAAAATCCACTCCTTTAAAAGAAGTTCATAAACCAACTCTTCAAGAAAAAAAACCTGTTGAGGAAGAAAAAAATCCTGTAAAAGAAGAAGAAAAACACGGATTGACTGTATTGCGTAAGATTGATTTAGATGCATTGAATAAAAAGAAAACAAAACCGATAGAAGTTGAAAAGGTAGTGGAAAATGAACCAGCTAAACAAAAAGAAAATAATGACAATATAGCTGAAATAAAAACAGATAATGTTTCAACTCCAACAACTACACCAACAACAATTGAAGTAAAAGAAGTTGAAAGCCAAGAAAAATCTAATTCTGAGGATAAAGAAAATAATTCTGATAATAAAATAGAACAAAATACTCCAGTAAATGAGAGTAATGAAGAAGAAATTATCAGAATGGAAACACCTAAATTAAAAGGCTTAAAAAAATTAGGAAAAATAGATGTTTCTAAGTTTCAACCGAAAAAGAAAACAGAAAAACCTGTTAAACAAGAAGAAAAACCAAAAGAACAAACACCTCCTCAAAAAGATGCTAACAATGATATAGCAAACAGGAAAAAAAGAAAAAGGAAAAGAAGAAAAATTACTCCGGATCAGGTATCTCAAAATAATGCTAATAATAAAAAACCAAAAACAGATGAAGTAAAAGAGATTTCGGAAAAAGAAATTGAAGAAAAAATTAAAAGCACAATAGCCAAACTTCAGGGAACAGGCAAAAGTAAAAGGCAAAAAATTCGTAAAGAAAGTAAAATTATTAAACGTGAAAAAACTGAAGTTTCTGAAGAATTAGAAGAGAAAATTCTCGAAGTTAGTGAATTTATAAGCGTTTCTGAATTAGCAAGTATTATGAATGAACCTGTTACCAATATCATCACTACTTGTATGAATTTAGGGGTAATTGTTTCTATAAATCAGAGAATTGAAAAAGAAATTATTGAATTAGTTGCTGAAGAATATGGCTATGAAGTAAAATATCTTGAAGCAGATGAAATGAATGATGAAGATGAAGAAATTTTCATCGAAAATGAAGAAGATCTTGAATCAAGAGCTCCTATAGTTACGGTTATGGGACACGTTGACCACGGTAAAACTTCATTGCTTGACTATATCAGACAAACAAATGTTGTAAGTGGTGAAGCAGGGGGAATCACACAACACGTTGGTGCTTATGAAGTTATATTGGGAGATAATAAAACAATAACCTTCATAGATACTCCTGGTCACGAAGCTTTTACAGCCATGAGAGCCAGAGGAGCTAAAGTTACCGATATTGTTATTATAGTCATAGCTGCTGATGACCGTATAATGCCTCAAACAAAAGAAGCAATAAGCCACAGTCAGGCTGCCGGAGTTCCAATGATATTTGCAATTAATAAAATTGATAAAGCTGGCGCTGATCCTGAAAAGATAAAACAGGAACTTGCTGCTATGAATTTACTTGTTGAAGACTGGGGAGGAAAATATCAATCACAAGATATCTCAGCAAAATCCGGAATAGGAATCGAAGAATTATTGGAGAAAGTTTTCCTTGAAGCTGAAATGCTTGATCTTAAAGCTAATCCAAAAAGACCTTCTATAGGTACCGTTCTTGAAGCAACTTTGGATAAAGGAAAAGGTTTTGTAAGTAATATTCTTGTACAAAATGGTACTCTGAAAATTGGTTCTACAATAGTTGCTGGACATTATTTTGGTAAGATAAAAGCTATGTTCAACGACAGAGGTAAAAGAATTAAAACCGCTGGTCCTTCTAAACCGGTAAAAATATTGGGAATGAATGGTGCAGCACAAGCAGGTGAGGTTTTCAAAGAGTATTTAACAGAGAAAACTGCTAAAAATATTGCATCTAAAAGATCTATCATTGCAAGAGAACAGTTAAGCAGAACTAAAAAACGTATAAGCCTTGAAGAAATTGGAAGAAGACTTCAACTTGATGATTTCAAAGAATTGAACTTAATCGTTAAAGCCGATATGGATGGAACAGCTGAAGCTCTTTCCGATTCCTTGATAAAATTATCTATAAATGAAATCAACGTCAATGTTATTCACAAAGGCGTGGGACAAATTTCTGAATCAGATGTATTATTGGCCTCTGCTTCCAATGCAATCATCATTGGTTTTCAGGTTAGACCATCAGGAAATGCAAGAAAAGTTGCTGAAAAAGAAGGTGTTGAAATTAAAACATACTCTATTATCTACGAAGCCATAGATGAAGTTAAATTAGCTATGGAAGGTATGCTTGAACCTACAAAAGAAGAAAGAATAAAAGGCCTTATTGAAGTCAGGGAAACATTCAAAATAAGCAAAGTAGGTACTATAGCTGGTAGTTATGTATTAGAAGGAACTATTGATAAAAATAGTTATGTAAGGGTAGTAAGAGATGGAATCGTAATTTATCCAAATAGAGAAAATCAAAATATATCATTGAGTTCCTTAAAGAGGTTTAAAAATGACGTAAAAGAAGTTAAAGCCGGAATGGAATGTGGACTTACTGTAGAAAATTTTAATGATATAAAAGTTGGAGACCAAATAGAAGCTTATGAAATAATAAATATTGAAAAACACTTAGATTAATATTATAATCTAATTTAAATTCAATGTTTGGCTTTATCCAAGGAAAAAGAAAATTTAGTTCCTCTATTCAAAGTTGATTCTACCGTAATCTTTTGATTATGAGCTTCTAAAATATGTTTTACTATAGATAAACCTAATCCTGTACCACCTTTTTTACGCGATCTATCTTTATCAACTCTGTAAAATCTTTCAAAAATTCTATCAAGATTTTCTTTAGATATTCCTATTCCATTATCTTCAATTTCTATTAAGATACTATTGTTATGATCGTAACAATTTATTTTAATTATTCCTTCGTCCTTACTATATTTTATAGCATTTACAATAAGGTTGGTTATTACTTGTTCTATTTTTTCTTCATCAGCATAAACGAAACATTTTTTATCAGTCGGGATATCTATTATCAACTCTACATTTTCAGTCTTAGCATTTAACTCAAAAGAATCGACGACATCGTAAACCAAAGGAATTATATCAAAATTTTGTTTTGTTAGAGTAAGAACATTTTTTTCTAATTTAGAAATCAATTCAAGATCTTTTACTATATCTGATAATCTGAATATACTTTTTAATGCTTTGGTTAGATGTTTTTGGTTTACTTTTTTATCATTAATAGACCCATCTAATAAAGTTTCTATATAACTTTGAGCTATAAAAATAGGTGTTTTCAATTCATGAGATACATTACCTAAAAATTCTTTTCGATATGTTTCCATATCTTTTAATTTATTAATTTCTGAATTTTGATAATTGATAATTTTTTCTATTTCATTTTCAAAATCATCGAAAGTCTTTAATTTATCTTTAATCAATGGATTAGAAATATTATTTTTCATCAAATTAAAAATGTGGTTATTAATTTGTTTTAACTGATAATTTAATAAAAAATATATTAATAAGAATTCAAAAACTATAAATAAAATTGCAGATAAAACAATAATATAAAAATAACTAATACTCGGTTGAACTAATTTTAAGGAAAAAAGCAATAAAAATAAGGCTAATATATTAACAATAGATATACTGGCAGCAACCTTAACTGGAATATTTTTAATAATTAATTTTAGCATTTAATTTTAAAAAAAGTAATTAATATGAAAAAGAATATCCTAAACCTTTCATAGTATTTATATATCTGTCTCCAATTTTTTCACGTATTTTACGAATATGAACATCCAATGTTCTTTCTCCTACAATAGTTTCATCTCCCCAAACTTCATGATATATAGCTTCTCTGTTGAATACTTTTTCAGGTTTTGAAGATAAAAATAAAAGTATCTCAAACTCTCTTTTTGTCAATTTTACATCCTTTCCGCCAATATAAACTTTTATTTTTGCTCTATCTATCTCTAAATTTCCAAAAGAAAGAATTTCTGACTCTTCTTCTGATGATCTGTTTCTTGAAAATAAAGTTTTTACTCTCGAAATCAAGCTTCTTGGTCTTATAGGTTTAACAACATAATCATCAGCACCAACATCGAAACCAGCAACTTCAGAATATTCTTCACTTCGTGCTGTCAGAAAAACAATATAAGTATTATTAAACTTACGATCCCTTCTCAATTCCCGACAAACTTCAATTCCATCCTTATAAGGCATCATTATATCTAAAAGAATCATCCGAATTTCATCGAAGCTTTATTTATCGCTTCTATTCCATTTTAGCTTTCTAACATCAAACCCTTCTCGTTCAAGATTATATTTTAAAATATCTAAAATATCCGGTTCATCATCGACAATAAGAATTTTCTTAGCCATAATACGATATGTATTGATTAATTGACAAAGGTAAATTAAAGAAATATTAATATAACAATATAAAATATTAATTATTCTTTAAGTTTAGTCTTTACACAATTATTAATATTGTAAAAATTAATCATTTCATTTAAAAATTATAAATAATCTTTTATTAATTAATATTATCTTTGCATATTAAACTAACCAAATTATTAGCCACTTTAGCTCAGAGGTAGAGCAGCTCACTCGTAATGAGCAGGCCGTGGGTTCAAATCCCATGAGTGGCTCTGTTATTTAAACACTTTAAATTTATTTTTGTTAAAATTCTAATTTAAAAGTACTATTTATGTTTAGTGAATATGATGTTATTGTAGTTGGTGCTGGTCATGCTGGATGTGAAGCTGCTGTAGCTTCTGCTAATTTGGGCAGTAAAGTATTACTCGTAACGATGAATATGCAAAATATAGCTCAAATGTCTTGTAATCCGGCAATGGGAGGAGTAGCCAAGGGTCAAATTGTAAGAGAGATCGATGCATGGAGGTTATTCTGGAATTGTAACAGATCTCACTATGATTCAATTTAGAATGTTGAATCTTAGCAAAGGACCAGCTATGTGGAGTCCAAGAGCACAAAGTGACAGGATGGCTTTTTCTCTAAAATGGAGAGAAATGTTAGAAAATAATCCTAATATAGATTTTTGGCAGGATATGGTATATGAGGTATTGGTAAAAGATAATAGAGCCATAGGTGTGAAAACTCAAATTGGTGGAGAAATTTTATCCAAAGCTGTCGTACTAACAAATGGTACTTTTTTAAATGGAATTATTCACATTGGAGAGAAACAATTAGGAGGAGGTAGAATACATGAAAAATCCGCTAAAGGATTGACTGAACAATTAGTCACTTTAGGGTTTGAAGCAGGAAGAATGAAAACAGGAACACCTGCCAGAATTGATGGAAGAACTATAGATTATAGTAGATTAGAAATCAATATGGTGATGAAAACCCAAAAAGATTTAGTTTTACAAATACACTAAATTAACAAACCAAATTCCTTGTCATATTACATACACTGATAATAAAGTACATTATGATATATTAAAAACAGGATTTTTAAAATCTCCATTATTTACAGGTAGAATACAGGGAGTTGGCCTCGTTATTGTCCTTCAATAGAAGATAAAATAGAAAGATTTTCAGATAAGGATAGACATCAATTATTTGTTGAACCTGAAGAAGAAATACTTATGAAGTTTATATCAATGGTTTTTCAAGTTCTTTACCAAAGGAAGATGTTCAATATAAAGCAATACAAAAGACTCAAAGGTTTTGAAAATGCTAAAATGTTCAGACCAGGATATGCAATTGAATATGACTATTTTCCACCGACACAATTAAAAGAACCCTCGAAACAAAATTGATAGATAATCTATTTTTTGCTGGTCAAATAAATGGTACTACCGGTTATGAAGAAGCTGCAGGACAAGGAATAATAGCAGGTATAAATGCTAATTTAAAAATAAATGATAAAGATGAATTTATATTAAAAAGAGACCAGGCTTATATAGGAGTATTGATAGATGATCTTATAAATAAAGGAACTGAAGAACCTTACAGAATGTTTACATCCAGAGCTGAATACAGAATTTTATTGAGACAAGATAATGCTGATGTTAGATTAACACCTTTGGCAGCAAAATTGGGTATGAAAGATATGGAACAAAGAATGGAAAAAGTAGATGAAAAATTAAAAGCAGAAAAAGAAATAAATCAGTTTTTCTCCGATAATTCAGTTAAACCAGAACAAATAAACAACTATCTAAACAGTATAAATTCTTCCAATATTTCACAAAAAATGAAATTAAAACAAATATTATTAAGACCAAATGTTTCTATTCCTGAACTTGCACCTAATATCGAAGAATTAAATACTTTTATAACAAATTATAATGAAGATTATTTAGAATATGCAGAAATCGGAATCAAATATGCTGGATATATTGATAGAGAAAGAGAAATGGCGGAAAAAATGAACAGGTTAGAAACTATCAAAATAAATCCTGATTTTGATTATTCTAAATTAAATAGCTTATCTTTTGAAGCCAGAGAAAAGTTATTAAAAATAAAACCAACAACCATAGGACAGGCAAGTAGAATAAGTGGTGTTTCACCTTCTGATATTTCTGTATTACTAATTTATATGGGAAGATAAAAACAAATATTATATTTTAAAATGTTTCACGTGAAACATTGTGTGTTTATAAAAAAACATAGTTCCACGTGAAACATAAAGTGATTTAGTTAGAAGGAATATTTGCTAAAGTATCAATTAATAATTTCCAAAATTTCTGAACTGATGATATCTGTACTCTTTCATCAGGTGAATGCGGATTTCTGATATTTGGTCCAAAAGAAATCATATCACAATCAACATATTTTTCTTTTATCAAACCACATTCTAATCCAGCATGACATGCAGTAATATGAGGCTCTGAACCAAAATTCTTTTTATACATATCCCTCATTACATTATTAATTTTAGCAGTAACATCAGGTTGCCATCCAGGATATGATCCTGCAAAAGTTACTTTAGCTCCAATATTTTCAAAAGTTGATTTAATATTATTAGCTAAATCTAACTTTTCACTTTCAACACTACTTCTGGTTAAATTTTCTATTAAAACAGCTCCATCTTTTACTAATACTCTAGCGAGATTAGTTGAAGTTTGAGTTAAGCCTTCCACATCCGGTGACATTCTATATATACCATTCCAACAAGAATATACAGCATTTAATATTTTAGTTAATTTTTTTCCTTTCAATACATTAGATTGTGCATCTACAGTTTTATAAGATATTTTTAAATCTTTTTCTTTTGTTTTATATTCATTTGTAATATCAGTAACAACAGAATTTAGAGTTTCTAATAACTTAAATTTATCTTTTTGTAAAAAACTAATAACTGATTTACTCTCTCTTGGAATAGCATTTCTAAGTCCACCACCATCTATATATTTTACACCTATTTTGAATTCTTGATTGAGTGTCCATAATATTCTATTCATCATTTTATTAGCATTACCTTTATAAAGATGAATATCCATACCACTATGACCTCCAGCTAATCCTGATACTTTAATTTCTAAACTTTCAATATCTCCTTTTAATTCCTTTTCCTTATAACTATCAGTAACAGTTACATCCACTCCACCGGCACATCCAATTGTCATTTCTTCATCATCCTCTGAATCAAGATTAAGCATAATTTTTCCATTCAGAATACCTGGTTGCAATTTAATAGCCCCTGTCATACCTGTTTCTTCATCGATAGTAAATAAAGCTTCCAAATCAGGGTGAGCTATATCTTTAGACTCAAGAACTGATAATATAGATGAAACTCCTATTCCATTATCAGCACCTAAAGTAGTTCCCTTAGCTTTTACCCAGTCTCCATCAATATACATATTAATACCCTCAGTATCAAAATTGAAATCTACTTCACTATTCTTTTGTGCTACCATATCGAGATGTGCTTGTAATATCACAGGTACTCTGTTTTCCATACCAGCAGTTGCAGGTTTTCTTATAATAACATTTCCTGCGTCATCTACAATAGTTTCAAGATTCAGAGATTCTCCAAATTCTTTAGCAAATATAATCACCTTTTCTTCTTTTTTTGAAGGTCTGGGTATTGCGTTGAGATTAACAAAATTTTTCCAAATCAGCTCTGGCTGTAATTTTTTTATTTCTTTATTCATGATAATATTTTTTTTTCAAATGCTAATATAAACAATTGACATGATTAATATATTATTTATTCTTTTATTAAAAACCAATATATATTATTATTAGTTGTATTAATATGTCAATAAATATTTTCTATTAAATTTATCAACAATAAATTTTTATATTAATATATTGATTTTAAATTATTTAATATATTTATCAACAAAGTGTTAATTTTAAATTGTTAATAAATGATGGATAAATTAATGTTAATAAAACAAAGATTTTTTTATTTTACTGTTCAAAAATTTAATTTTATACACATATTTCAAACATATTTTATACTTTTAATTTTTAATGTTAATAATTGCTATTTTATCAACATAATATTTGACATTATTAAACATTTTAAATATTAATAAGTCATTAGTTTGATTTATTCTAATGTAAGTAAAAATTAAAATTATGGGTCAATTAGATAAATATTCAGGAACATGGAATACAAAACTTCTTCTCATTTATTAAGAAGAACTTTGACTGGACCGCGATATGATCAAATAACTAAGGCAGTAGAGTTAGGATTAGACCAAACAGTAGAGTTATTATTGAGTGAAAATCAGGATAGCCTTCCTATAAACTATTATTTTGAAGATGATCCTTTGGTACCAATTGGTGAAACATGGGTAGGAAAAGAAATAACAACAGGAATAAGTAATCTTAATAATGCCAGATATAATTCTCTGTTAGCTTGGTTGGTAAAATCTATGCTGGAAAATAAATTTAGTATAAAAGAAAAAATGACATTGTTTTTACATAATCACTTGGTTATTTCAGATAATACCAATTCTAATTTTAATTACAATTACATTTCTCTATTGAGGAATAATTATTTAGGTGATTTCAAGCAGTTGGTAAAAGATGTTACAATTGAAGCAGGTATGTTAAAATATCTCAATGGAAATGAAAATACAGCCTCAGCTCCTAATGAAAATTATGCAAGAGAATTATTGGAACTTTTTACGATAGGTAAAGGACCATTAATAGCTGATGGAGATTATACTTTTTATACAGAACAGGATGTTAGAGAAATTGCTAGATGTTTATCGGGTTGGAGAATAGATTATACTAATTATATTGGTTTTTTTAAATCCAATCAACATGATAAGGAAACAAAACAATTATCAGATAAATTTGACAATATCGTTATTGAAAATCTTGAAGAAGAGGAATATAAAACTGTAATAGATATAATTTTTTCTAAAGATGAAGTATCAAAATTTATTTGTCGGCAATTATATATTTGGTTTGTTAATTACAATATAACAGAAGATATAGAAACAAATATAATAGAACCTCTTGCACAAATATTCAGAGAAAATAATTATGTTTTGTATCCTGTTTTAGAAACTCTATTGAAAAGTAATCATTTTTATGATGAATGCAATATTGGCTCTATGGTTAGGTCTCCAATTGATTATATATTTACTGCTATAAACGCTGGAAAAGTTGCTTTTCCTGAAGATGAAATTGAAAAATATAAAGTATCAATTTTTCTTTATAAAGGAATACTAAAAGAATTGGATCAGGCTTATTTTCTTATTCCTTCAGTAGCGGGATGGAAAGCTTATTATCAGGAACCAGTTTTCTACAGATACTGGTTGAGTTCTGTTTCATTATCAGAAAGAAAAACTTTTATAAAAGCTTTAATCAATGGTACTACTAAAATCAATGGTATAAAATATGGTATGGATTTACTCACATTGATAACGGAATTTCCTGAACCTGAAAATCCTGATTCACTTATAAATTCCTTTATTGATCTATATCTTAGTCAGGATCTTTCAGATGAACAAAAGGAATATTTGAAAACTCAAGTATTGATACCCGGACTTCCCGATTATGAATGGACAGTTGAATATAGTGATTATTTGAGTGATCCTGATGATGATGTGAAGAAAAATAGCATATTGACAAAATTGAGAAACCTTAATTTAATATTGTTAAATATGCCTGAAAATCAATTGATGTAATTATTTTATTTTTAATCAGTTTATTATGAACAGAAGAAATTTTTTACGTGCCGGTTCACTTTTGACAATACCTATGATTTTCAGAGGTTTTTCCATGAGTGCAATATCTTCACTTTCACCTGTAAAGCCGCCTGTTTTTAATGATAAAATATTAGTTTTGATACAAATGGATGGTGGTAACGATACATTGAATACCGTAATTCCAATAGAAAAATATTCTATATTAAATACTTTGCGACCTAATATCATTATTCCTGAAAATAAAATTCTCAAATTAAATGATTTAGTGGGAATACATCCTTCTATGACAGGATTGAAATCCCTTTATGATGATGGAATGTTGAACGTAATTAGAGCAGCAGGTTATCCTAATCAAAATAGATCGCATTTCAGATCTACTGATATTTGGACATCTGCGACAGATGCTAATGTGGTAGAAGCTACTGGTTGGTTAGGTAGATATTTTGCTCTCGATTATCCCGATTATCCTGATAATTACCCAAATGAAGATATAGATTTTCCATTTGCTATAACTTTAGGAAGTACCAGTTCTGAAACATGCCAGGGTCAAACTGCCAATTATAGTATTGCAGTATCAGATCCTCAAAATGTGGACCAGCTTTTCGAAGGTGAATGGGATTATATGCCTGGTGGTTGCTATGGTGATGAATTGGATTATATACGAGGAGTAATCAGACAATCAAATGTATATTCTGAAATAGTTTCTGAAGCTTACTCCAAAGGAAATAATCTCTCTGCAAAATATGATGATAGTAATAAATTATCTCAAAGTTTAAAAATTGTTGCCAGATTGATATCAGGTGGTCTTAGTACCAAGGTTTATGTATTGAGATTGGGAGGATTCGATACACATTCGGGTCAGGTTGATGCCAGTGATACTACTATAGGCAAACATGCTGATTTATTATATACTCTGTCAGATGCTATTTATTCTTTTCAGGATGATTTGAATCTTTTAGGATTGCAACAAAGGGTTGTAGGAATGACTTTTTCAGAATTTGGAAGACAAATACGTAGCAATGCCAGCGATGGAACAGACCATGGTACTGCCGTCGATTTATTTATGTTCGGTGCATGTGTTAATCCTGGTATCACGGGAACTAATCCGGATATTACCGAAGATGAAGAAGGAGGTAATGGAATGGAAATGCAAAATAACTTCAGACAAATTTATGCCAGTATATTATCTGATTGGTTCGAAACAGATAATGATAAGGTAAATAATGTATTGTATGGAAATTTTGAAAAATTAGATATCATAAATCCTTGCGATCCTAATTCTTCTTATACAGCAAATAATAATGATGGTATTGATATTTATCCTAATCCTGTGTCAGATATTTTAAATGTTTCTTTTGAAAATAAGAATTTCAACAAAATCCAAATTTATAATGATATTGGAAAAAAATTGAAAACTATAAATAAAATAGAATCTGAAAATTTGAGAATATCTTTTAAAGAATTTAATCCAGGAATTTATTTTATCAATTTTTTGGATTCTTATAAAACAATAACAAAAAAAGTAATTAAAATATAGGTAAATTCAAAACATTATAATAGTTTTGATATAAAAAACGTAATTTTTTGTTAAATTAATTAAAAATTTTTATACAAAAATGAACTTTTTAATTTTTTTTGCGTCTATGTATTAGGAGTTTAAGTTGAAATAATTTTTATAAAAAATTTTTTAATCTCAACCCCACCAATTATTAAATAAGGCTATTGATAAAACAGTTAATTGAAAATCAGAGTTGGTTTACCGACTTATGATATTTGTATGTTATAACCAATATTTTAGTTTTATTTAACTGATTTAAAACCAAATGAAAATGAAAAGAAATGTATTATTTATTGTTTTAATGTTATTTTTGGTGTAATGGACAAAAATGATGCTAATTTTTAGATGTATGGTCATAATGGACAAAAATGATGCATGGGTATGGACAACACCACCTAATCCACCTTACCTGGTAATATAGTATCGGAACGAATCTACATATTCCTATATTACAGGTATTGAAGAACAGCAGCTAATCCTGCAATATATCAAACACCAAATGCTCAAGGTGCAATCATAGCACTGGTTTTACCGGTACTATTACCTTTGGTCAATATACCTGTACTTACACCAATGGAGCACTCACCAATGAAACATTGCCTTTAGTATTGCTTGATTTTGATTATAAAACATTAAATGACAATGTTTTACTTTCCTGGACAACAGAACAAGATATCAATGTGACAGAATTCGTGATAGAAAAAGCAGGAAAAACATTATCTTGGCAACAACTGGGAAATATTACATCAAAAAATAATTATAGTAAAACAAATTATGAGTTTTATGATAATGCATTAATTGGTATCAATTATTACAGACTGAAAATTACTGATAATGATGGTTCTGTGTATTATTCTCCAGTGATATCATATAATATGAATACTGATGATGTTTTCACTTCTTATCCCAACCCCTGTATCGGGACTACTTAATTATAGTTATAGTGAAAAAATGGAATTGGAAAATATTTCCATCTTAGATATAAATGGAAGAGAGATTATGAAAACAAACAATACTGAATCCGGGACTATCGATCTCGGTGAATTGCAAAAGTATATATATACTAAGCAGTATTTACCGATGGTTCTACACTACAACCAAGAAATTAATTAAGGAATAATAATAATAAACTGACATACAATGTCAAATGTTAAAGTTTTTGATGTTAATAAATTTAACATCAAAAACTTTTTTTCATCTCATTCACTTTAGTTTTGTCCACAGAATGAAATCGAAACAGAATTAACCACTCTTTTTCCTTTTTTCAATTATTAAAACCAAACTGCGATGAAAAGATTTTTTTTACGTTAACTTTGTGTCATATTGTTTTTAATTCCAATAAAATTGCTGCACAAAATGCTTGGTTCAATGAATTTCATTATGATAATGTTGGAGATGATGCCAATGAATTTATTCGAAATTGCAATTCAAAACGCTTCAGATTATACTTTAAGTGATTTTACTGTTACATTATATAATGGAAACGGAGGTGAACATATGTTCACAAACGCAAATATTTTTACAGAAGGAAGAAACTTATAATAACATTACATTATATACATGGTACATCATCTTCAATCCAAAATGGGATCGCCAGATGGTTTTCGTGGAATTATAATGGAACATTAATACAATTCCTAAGTTATGAAGGAAATTTTGTAGCTACTGATGAACCAGCAAATGGAATTAACAGCGTAGATATTGGTGTTTCTGAAACTGGCACAACTCCTGTTAGTTATTCTTTACAACTTTTGAAATGGATCTCAGTATAGTGATTTTACTTGGAGTAGTCCAATTGCTGAAACAGCAGGAATGCAAAACTCCTCACAAACGCTTCCAATAATTTTTTATGATTTTAAATTAGAATTAAGAAATAACAAATCAATTATTTCCTTTTCTACCTCCTCCGAAACCAACAATTCCCATTTCAATATAGAATGGAGCAAAGATGGAAAAGAGTTTGAAAATATTGGTAGAGTGGAGGGTCAAATGGTACTTCACGCGAAGCACAGGATTACAGTTTCATTCATAGAGATCCTGTAGCGGGCTACAATTATTATCGTCTTTCTCAAGTGGATTTTGATGGAAACAAGGAGACATTCCCTGTGAAATCATTATATTTTGAATCTGATGTCGAGATATGGCTATAATTGCCTAATGTTGAGTATCCGATATGCTCAAAGTGGAGTTTCAAGTCCTGTGGAAAATGGAAGAATGCATATATGATATGAATGGCCAATTGGTGAGGAGTTTTATTGCTGGAGGAGATCGATGTTTTCAGAGCGGGAAATATCTGATATTGTTCTGGGCAGTATATTGTAAAAATACATTGACAATCAACAATCAATAAGCAAAAAGTTCATAAAACAGTAAACAGCATTTTAATTTTTTTAAAAGGCAGCAAAGGTATTACTTTGCTGCTTTTTTATGATAAAATTTATGTTAATTTTTTTGAAAAGCTCCGAAAAGTCCTATATTTGATTAACAAACCAATCATTAAAGCTATTTATACCTTTGAAGTGCTGATATTTTTTTATTCAAATTAAAACCAAACTGAAATGAAAAAGATTATTTTTTATTGTTTTACTGGCTATGCTACCATTTATTACATGGGCAAGTTTTGGATTTTTTACCAGAAGTATGTTTATATTGAAAATGATGGTTCTTTTTGCTTTTTATAATTGTAATAATACTGTGATTGGTACGAATTCATTTTCAGGTAGCAGGTGTTTTTACTCAAAATTCCGGTGCACTTAAATTGCAAGGTGCTGAGATATTAACATATAAAGACGGCACAGTAGTAATGTGTGTGAACCTATTTTTAATTATCGGTATATCCTTCAGGATCTCCAGCAGGATCTTTTAATTCTTCCAGGCTTATGGTTTTGTAATTGTTCAAGTGGATCTTTTCCTTGTGGTGGAGGATCTTGTAATGGAAATGGTAAAATGGCAAAAACCGGTTCTACAAAGGATCTGGATTAGAAATGAATCTTACAACATATACTCCTGGTACATATACTATAAGTTTTATTTTTCAGCATGATTACTGGAAGTCAAAATAGTAGTGAAGGTTGTGATGATAGTATATGGGATAATAATAACAATAATGCTACAAATTATACAATTTCATTTACTATAGTGGCTGGAGCTTTACCATTATCATTAGTTAGTTTCACAGCACAAAAACAAAATAACATAATTGCATTGAATTGGGCTATAAATAATGAAACAAATAATTCAAATTATGAAATTCAAAGGTCATCCGATGCACAGCATTTTGAAACTTTGGATATATTGGTTGCTAAGTGGAAACCACCAGTTCCTATGAATGGATGGACAATTCACCTATGATTAACGATAATTACTATAGGTTGAAAATCACTGGTGATGATGGAGAGATAAAATATTCACCTGTTATTTCGGTAAGATTGTCTGACAATGCTGATAACAGATTAATAGTATTTCCAACTATTTCTGACAATATGATTCATTGTTCATTTGAACAAAATGTTGCACAAGGGGAAATAACTATTTACAATATTATGGGAGTGGTGGTAAAAAGCATAAAAATCACAAATAAAGGAGAAGTAGATATCGATATTACAGACTTTAAAAAAGGTCAGTACATTTTGCAATTTAGTAATGCATATCAAAGCGAAAGCACAAAATTCATTAAACAATAAAAAAAGGCTCTCCAAGTGGGGCCCTTTTTGTATTTAATATTATAAAGTAGTGTTGTTTATATCTTATCCATAGTAATAGACCACATACCTCTGAAGTCATATAGGTTGTAATTAAAAGCTTCGTCATCAGGATATTTTTCTTTGATTTTAGCATAGAAATCTTCAGAGACATCTGAACCGATTTTTCCATGGCATTTCAAGCATTTTTCTTCCATAAAAATAGGGAAATAAACACCTACTTTATTATCATCCAATATTTTAGCTTCAGAGCCTGAGTGTGTTACCATTGTTTTTACTATCATTGTAAAAATTGAGTACTTCCAGTTCATTCTGATCTGGTTTATTACTTTCGTTTCTTGCTTTCAAAGTAGTTCTTTTGATTTTGACATTATAAACATTTGATGAAGATCCATCATATTTTGAGCACGGTATTACATACATTGAGACCATTTTCCAAAGCCACCATCTTTGATTGCTGACATTAGTTTAGCTTTCAATGCACTACCTGATTCGTGAGCTATATCTTTACCCTTCATTATATATTGGGTTTTTGACACTATCAAAATCCGTTTTTGTTTCTTCGACTGTTACTGTTTCGGTGTTTTTATCATTTTTCTCTTTACAGGAAATAAAAGAAAAAGCCATAACCATAAAAAATAAAAAAGCTAATGATCTCATAATCTTAAGTTTAAAATTTTAATTTTGAATAGAAATAAAAAGTATCCACCTAACAATTAAAAATTAAAATTGTTTTATTGCTCATATAATTTGATAAAAGTTTTCTAATCACTATATTCGCATCTAATAAATATCGAGTAATGATAAATACCGAGCTAATTTCACCTAAAAGTATTGTTGTTGTTGGAGGTTCAAATAATACCTCGAAACCCGGAGGAAAGGTTTTGGAAAATTTGATTTCCGGAGGATTCAAAAATCTATATGTTATAAATCCTACTCAGGATTATGTTCAGGGAATAAAATCTTATGGAGTAGTTGATGAGTTACCACAGACAGACTTGGCAATATTAGCAATATCTGCCAAAGACTGTTTAGCTTCAATAATGCAATTACACTCTGTAGGAGTTAAAGCATTTATAATAATATCTGCTGGATTTAGTGAATTCGATCAGGAAGGGAAGGATATAGAAAATGAAATTTTTAATTTTGCTAAAGAAAAAAATATTTCAGTATTTGGTCCCAATTGCATAGGAATTATAAATGATTCTTACAAAGGTGCATTCACTTTACCCATACCGGGATATAATAAAAAGGGTATAAATTTGATATCAAGTTCCGGTTCTACTGCTGTATTTATGATGGAGGCAGGAATGAAAATGGGAATGCAGTTTTCTGATATATACTCAGTAGGAAATGCTATGATGATAGATGTTGAGGATATTTTAGAATATTTAGATGATAATTATATACCCGGCGAAAGTTCTCCGGTTATAGCCCTATATTTAGAACAAATATCTGATTCCGCAAAACTTATAAAACACAGTAGAAGTCTTATAAACAAGGGATGTAATCTCGTGGGGATAAAATCCGGAATTACTGATGCCGGAGGAAGAGCTGCTTCATCACATACAGGAGCTATGGCAACTTCTGAAGTTTTAGTACAATCAATATTTCAAAAAGCAGGTATTATACAATGCGATAGCAGAGAAGAATTATTAAATGTGGCTGGTGTGCTATTTTATGGAAAACCCAAAGGAAAAAATCTTGGAATTATAACCCATGCAGGTGGAGCAGGTGTACTTTGTGCAGATGCTGCTGAAAAATCAGGTTTAGTAATTCCTGAATTGAAAAATGAAAAATCGGTAGAACTTTTGGAGAAATTGCATTTTGGATCCTCTGTTAAAAATCCAATAGATTTCTTAGCTACCGGAAACAAGGAACAATTGTCTGAAATTATAGATTATTGTAATGACTATTTTGATAATTTAGATGAGATGGTTGTTATCTTTGGTAGTCCAGGTTTATTCGATGTAAGTCCGGTTTATGATGTTTTATCAGATAAAATAGATAAATCAAAAAAACCAATTTATCCTGTATTGCCTTCACCGGTAAATACAGAAGATGCAATAAATGAATTCTGTAATAAAAATAAAGTTTTCTTTCCGGATGAAGTGGTTTTGGCTAAAGCAATTGGAAAAACATTCAATGTTATGCCTGTTTTTAATAATTCTGATTCCGGAACCGAAATTGTCGATGAAAGTATTAAGAAAATAGTAAAAAATTATGATAATAAATATCTGACAAATGAAGACACTGAAAGTTTGTTGGGATATTTTAATATTCCTTATATCCCTCAGGTGGAAGTAAATAGTATAGATTTACTTAAAGCATATTTTGATAAGAATGATTTTCCTGTGGTTATGAAAGCGGTGGGAATACTTCATAAATCGGATAGAGGAGGAGTTATATTGAATATCGATAGTTTAGAAAAGGCAGAAAATGCATATAATGAATTGATGAAAATTGAAGGAGTTACTGCATGTACTATTCAAAAAATGATAGGAGGAATGGAGTTATATGCCGGAAGTAACAGAGATAAGAAAACAGGAAATTTATTGATGTTTGGTCTTGGTGGAATATTTTTAGAAATTTTAAAAGATACCGCCAAAGTATTATCTCCGGTTACACAAGAAGAGGTATTATATTTGTTTAGTAGATTGAAAAGTTATAAAATTCTTCAAGGGGCAAGAGGAAAAAAAGGTATAGATTTAAATGAATTCTCTAATATAATATTGAATTTATCCAGGATGACTTCTTCGATAGGAGAGATCTCAGAACTGGATTTAAATCCACTTATTGCTACTGATGATGGTATTTATGCAGTAGATTGCAGAATTAAAATTAACTAAAAATTATAGTAAAATGAAACCTGTAGATTTGGAATTTAAGGAATATTCAAAAGAAGAATGGCTTGTAGAAATTACTAAATCATTAAAGGTTGGGTCATTAGAAGATTTCGTTTGGAAATTGGATGACAATGTAAGTGGATATGTATTTGCACATGAAGAAGATGTAAAAAATGCTGATTCGGAATACAATACAAAAAGAAAAGATAATTCATGGCTTCGAGGTTTGGATTATAGTTTGATATCATCTGAGAAGGTTAATGACTTCATAAAATTACATTCATCTTTCGGGTTAGAAAGCATGGTTTTGAATATTGATGATAGTAATTTTGATTTTAATACCATTTTTAATGGTTTGGATTTGACAAAGTATGAGATATTTTTCAATACGAGATATGGGGTTGATATTATTTTATTGATGGAGACTTTCAACGATTATTTGAAGGAAAAAGATATAGATACTAAGGGTTTAGAAATAGCAATCAGGTTGCCATTTGATAACCCTGAAGAAATGTTAGAGTTATATAATTTTTTACAACTAAATTTTCCTAAAATAAAATATTTGTATCGAAGTGAAAAAGAACTTTCTTATAACCCTGCAAAATATTTGACAGAAACATTTAAAGATATTTCTGATTTTATAAAATTATCTGAGATTGATGAAACAATGATGAAAGATATTTTATCTAAATTATATTTCCATTTTTTTCTTACTGAAAATTTTCTAACAGATATTGTTTTTCTTAGAGCATTTAAGTTGTTGTGGAAAAATTATAACAAGGTACTTAACATTGAAAATGTCGATGATAAAATAATAGTAGGCATAAATCACGATGCGTTTACTGAAGATGAAAATCAGGATCTTATAATTTCAACCATTGTAAGTATGGCCTCCGGAATAGCCGGGGTGAGGTCAATAAATATAGCTCCAAAAGAAAATGGAATATCAAATCATCAGGATTTTATGCGTTTGGTACTTAATATACAGAATATTATGATATTTGAAAGCAATATTAATTTAGTCAAACACAGTATGGCAGGAAGTTTTGCTATAGAAAGTGCAACAAGAAAATTGGCAGAATCTGTGTGGAAAAGAATGTAAAATCTACAAGAAAAAATTAAAATCCTCTGTTCATAAGTTTTTGATGTAGGTCTATAATTTCTTGTAATTCGTTTTTATTGGAAGAAATTGAATCAAGATTTTCTATTGCTTTTTTATCGTAATATTGGATTTTTTCCTGTACAAGTCTTGGTATTTCCAAATCATTATATATTTTTTGGAAATGAGAAACTTTATCTTGTGGATTATCAAAATCTGAGTTATAATCAATTATCAATTGTTCTTTATTCACTACTTGTTCTAAAGCTATTAAGAATGGGTATGTTTTTTTCTTTTGTATAATGTCTCCTCCATTCAATTTTCCAAATAGTTCTTGATCACCAAATATATCGAGATAATCATCTTGTACCTGAAAAGCCATTCCTACATTAATACCATAACTATACCACAATTCGGCAATATTTTCATCAGCACCACCTGCTATGGCACCAATTTTAAAAGCAGAAGCGAGTAAAACAGCAGTTTTTAGCTCAATCATTTTTAAATACGAATCAGTATTTACATATTTTTCCGATTCAAAATCCATATCATATTGTTGCCCTTCACAGACTTCGATAGCAGTTTTAGTAAATAAATCGAGGATTTTGATTCTGTTATTTTCTGTCAACTTGCTATTTAAAATATATTGGAAAGATTTTATCATCATCAGGTCACCGCTTAATATTGCTGTATTTTGACCATATAGGCTATGAACAGTTGGTTTTGATCTGCGGATATCAGCATCGTCCATTATATCATCGTGCAATAATGTGAAATTGTGAAACATTTCCAAAGCATAAGCTAAAGGTAATGCGTTTTTTATGTTATCTGAATATATGCTGGCTACCATAAGACATACAGCAGGTCTTATTTTTTTCCACCAAGATTCATTATATAATTTACCGGATCATATAATCCTTGTGGATCAATAGTAAAATTATTGTTTTCGGAGTATTGTTCAAAAACATTAAAAGCTTCCTGATATGATAACATAATAATATTTCTTTATTAAGAAGTAACGGGCTTTTTCCTTTTTAGTTTTGAATAGTTCCACTAATTCTTTTTCTGTATAGAATTTCAAATCAACAAAAGATGACATTACGAATTTCTTGATATCCTGGTAATCTCTGCCTCTTTTATCTGTATAGAATTTTAATAATCTATTTACATAATCCATACTTGTATTTTTGATACTCTGATTGAATTTTTCATTAGAAAAAATATCCATATAAATAGCAAATGTTTTGAACATATCAAAGAATTCGTGATAATCTTGTTCTGAAAGATTATTGAAAAATTTGGAAAAACGATTGTTCAAACTATGTCTCAGGCATCTGTTTTGATTAGAAAGCCATTCGTGCTCATTATAATATTTTCTGATAGCATCTATTGTTTCAGCAGCGACTTAACCTTTTTCATAGACAATATCCATAATTTTAAAGAACTTGCTCATTTCATCATCGATATCTTTGTCAATTAGTTTAGATAGATTCCCTACCGCATCAATTTTGAAATTAGCTTTATCATCAACGAATTGGAGGTAATATTCAAAAAAGTCATTATCAAAATTTTCATTTTCCTTTCTTAAAGTATTAAAAACTTCTTTAAGTTTTGTGAAATTCTTATCAGACAATTGATAATACATTCCTAATAAAAGAGTGACTTTTATGAATTCCGGTTCATTTATAAGTTCTTTTTTATTTAAAAAATCATAGAGATGAGGAATTAATGTAGAATTATCATTTTCGGAAGTTGCTCTGTATAATAAGAAGTCTTTTAACACTTCACCATATCTTTTCAATTCAGCATAATCATTTGGGAATATTGCTGTTTTATAATTAAATTTATCAAATTGTTTTTTATACCTTTCATAAGATTTTTGTCTTTCTTCAGGATTATGATATTTTATTAATCTTTGACTTTGGAAGAATTTTTTGATATTTTTATTCTGAATATTATTAAACAGGTCAGTTACCCAAATATCTGTACTTATTGCAAAACCAATTTGAACAGTTTGACCTATTCTAGATTGAATATTTTCATAATTGGGAGATTCAGTGATAGTAAGAAGAATATCTTTAAAGTGTTCCTGGGGATATTTATTTTTATATAAATTATCCAAATCACTTCTCAAAACAGAATATCCAAGAATTCTGGGTAAAAACAACCCCTCGAAATTTTCATCAAGCAGTTCTTTTTCAAGAGAAATTAATTGCAATGGATTTTTATCTGCAATTTTTTCGTAAAGTTCTTCTATTCTTGGTTCGAATATATTTTGAAGTTCTTTGTAAGTTTCTTCATCTTCGTTTTCTAAAAATAATTCTAGGGTTTCTGAATTTTGAATATCATTTTTTAAGTTTTCTAACTCTAATTTATATTCTTTAGATAATTCTTCCATTATAAGAATGTTTTGTTTTTAATTAATAGAATACCTGATAAAACAACCAGGGCTTTATCAGGTATTGATTCTGAAAATATATTATAATAAGTCAGTAAGGAGATATTATTCTTCCTCTTTTTTGACTTCTTCTTTTCTAACTTCTACTTTTTCTACTTTTAAAGGTATTTGAGCACCAAGAGATTCTCTGATTTGTTTATCTTTATCTTCTCTTATCTTTTTAACTTTATCTTGTATTTTGCTTTCTTTACCACTAATGAATTCAGCATATTTTTTATCAGCTACTTCTTGTGAGAAGGCACCTTTTTTAACACCTTTAGCTAAGTGCATTTTATATAACACACCTTTATATCTCAATATAGCTTTAGCAGTGTCAGTTGGTTGAGCTCCTTTCATTAACCAGTCAAAAGCTTTTTCGTTATCAACTTCGATTGTTGCTGGAACTGTAAGTGGATTATAAATACCGATTTTTTCAATAAATCTACCATCTCTAGGAGATCTTGCATCTGCAACTATGATATGATAGAAAGGTTTCTTTTTTCTTCCTCTTCTGGCGAGTCTAATTTTTACAGCCATTTTTAATTTAATTTAATTGGTTAAACCATACCTTGCTAATTCGATAAAAACGAACACAAGGATTATAAAATAAAATCTATTCTTCTTCCATCAAAGCAGCAGCTATCATTTCTTCTGTGATAGGCTCAATATTGATAAAAGTTTTATTGTTTTTTTTCTTTTCGAAACTAACAAATCCATCCACTCCTGCATGAATTGAAAAATCCCTGCTTAAATATACATTTCTTCCCGGATGAAATTGAGTTCCTCTTTGTTTTACAATTATATTACCGGCAAAAGCAAGTTCACCACCATATAATTTTACTCCTAATCTTTTACTTTTACTATCTCTACCGTTATTGGAACTACCGACTCCTTTTTTATGTGCCATTGTTTATGATTTTGGTGTTAAATTGAAATTGAGTTAATTTTCAATTTTGAAAATAATTGTCTATGTCCGTTTTTAACTCTATAACCTTTTCTTCTTTTCTTCTTAAATACTATCACTTTATCACCTTTTACGTGTTCTATAACAGTAGCTTCTATTTTTGCGTTTAATTTTGGGCTACCTACCTGTGTTTTTGTGTCATCACTGACTAGAAGCACATTGTCAAATTGAACTTTGGCTCCTTCCTCGTTTTGTAAACGGTGGACAAAAATCTCTTGATCTTTAGTCACTTTGAATTGTTGACCGTTTATTTCAACTATTGCAAACATACTTTTATTAATTTTAATTTTCAAAATGGAGTGCAAAGGTAAAACTTTCTTTTTAATAATCAGCAATATATATTAAAAAAGATTTATTTTTTTTAAAATTGTATTTAATAATAAAAATTTAAATATATAATCTTGTTGATTTATACCCTACAAAAAATTAAATATTTTTATTCAGTTTGCATGTGAGTGCGATTCTTGTTTAATTTAACTCCTAAAAATTGTATTTATTTATTCAAAATTTATTAAAAATAAACAGAATTTGGTGTAAAAACATAAGAATAATTTTTCAAATTTTTTTGATGAAATTTAATAGATTTTCAAAATATTAAAAAAATTTTTCAATTTACAAATTTTACAATAGCCACAATATCAGCCACAAAAAGGTTTGTAAACGTTTGGACACGATTATAAACGACTACAATCGTATAATATTCGCATAGCTAATTCAAATAGATTCAACTTTGCATCGTCGATATGACAAAATGATTATTTCAATTTTTTATTTAATCCGATACACACATGTATCATAAAAAATTTTACTATGAAAACTTTAAAAAATTACGTACAATTGATTGGAAATCTTGGTCAGGATGTTGAATTAAAAGAATTTGACAAAGGACTGAAAAAAGCTAGTTTTAGTATTGCTACAACGGAATACTATAAAAATAATAAGGGAGAAAAATCCGAAAAGACAGAATGGCATAATGTAGTAGCATGGGGAAATCTGGCAGAAAAATTATCTGATGGACTGGTAAAAGGAGATAAGGTATTACTTCAGGGTTCTTTAACACACAGAAAATATGATGATGCTTCAGGTATAACTAGGTATATTACAGAAGTTGTGATTAATGATTTCATAAAGTTTGGGAAAAATTAATTAAAGAAATCATGGGGCACTTTTGTTATCAAAAGTGCTCTATATTTATTTTATTATTTCACAAATTTTATTTTACGATCATGTTAGTTAAGACTTATGCCAGTGCTTTAATGGGAGTTGAAGCTACCACCATAACCATAGAGGTAAATGCCGGAGGGAATGTACCTGCAGGGCAGAATTTTTATAATATGGTAGGATTGCCAGACAGTGCTATTCGGGAAGGATTTCAGAGGATAGAGGCTGCAATAAAAAATATATCATATAAAATGCCTAGGTTGAAGTTGATTATCAACCTTGCCCCGGCAGATATTAGAAAAGAAGGTTCTGCTTATGATCTACCTATTGCTTTAGGTATTTTAGCAGCGACAAATCAAATATCGGGAGATAATTTACATAAATATATTATTATGGGAGAATTGGCTCTTGATGGAAATTTAAGAAGCATCAAAGGAGCATTATCCATAGCAATTCAAGCAAAGAAAGAAGGATATAAGGGAATTATATTACCTGTTCAGAATGCAAAAGAAGCTGCCATTGTCGATGGAATTGATGTCATCGGAATTGGAAACTTGAGTGAAGCAGTGGATATATTTGAAGAAATTACAATTCCTGTTCCAATTAAACTCAATGTTAACGAATTATTTTTGACTAATATCGATAATTATCCGGTAGATTTTTCAGATGTTAAAGGACAGGAGAATATAAAAAAAGCTCTTGAGATAGCAGCTGCTGGCGGACATAATGTGATATTAATAGGACCTCCAGGAGCAGGAAAAACCATGTTAGCAAAAAGATTGCCAACGATACTACCACCAATGGAATTGGATGAAGCTCTTGAGACTACTAAAATATATAGTGTTTCAGGTTTGCTTGCTTCTGATAAATCTTTGATAAGTACCAGACCATTTCGTTCCCCGCACCACACTATAAGTGATGTGGCATTAGTAGGAGGGGGATCTCACCCAACTCCGGGAGAAATATCTCTATCACATAATGGTGTATTATTTTTAGATGAATTACCAGAGTTTAAGAGGACTGCATTGGAAGTATTAAGGCAACCAATGGAAAGTAGGAAAGTCACTATTTCCAGAGCTAAGATAAGTGTCGATTACCCTTCGGATTTTATGTTGATTTCATCAATGAATCCATGTCCTTGTGGATTTTATAATCATCCTGAAAAAGAATGTGTATGTTCAATTGGTTCAAGAAAGAGATATCTCAATAAGATTTCAGGACCACTATTGGACAGGATTGACTTGCATGTAGAAGTAACTCGGTATCATATGAAGAATTGTCCACACGAGAATATACCTCAGAAACCAGCGCTCAGATAAGAGAAAGAGTCTTGAAAGCGAGGAAATTCAAAGAGAAAGATTTAAAAATATAGAAGGTGTAAATAACAATTCTCAAATGTCGAGTAGAATGGTAAGGACAATATGTAAGTTGGATCAAAGTGGTACAAATATTTTGAAAATGGCCATGGAAAAGTTGAAATTATCAGCTAGAGCTTTTGATCGTATATTGAAAGTTGCTAGAACAATTGCAGATCTTGATCAATGTGAAGATATCAAAACCAATCACTTGGCTCAGGCAATAAATTATAGAAACCTCGATAGAGAAGGTTGGCTGGGATAAATAAAAAAAGGCTTCTAAAAAATAGAAGCCTTTAAATTCAGTTTCCCTACGCCGGGTAGCTGATAAAAAGATAACTGAGTAATACCCCTGTTAAAAAAATTATCAACCAAAAACGTAAGTCTGAAATCAAGCTTTCGTCTTTGCTATGATACATGAGTTTTGGTTTTTTTTCTTAAATAATACTTTAATTATTTTTGCTGTTACATACACATAAAAGCAAAAAGCATACCATATAAAAAAAGTATAATATGTTTTTTCGCCTTCATTTTTATTAAAATTATAATATGTAAAATGACCTTTTTTGGTATTATAAATTATCAGAATGTTTAATTGAATTAAATTTAATAATATTAGAATTTAGACTTTTTATTAATTTATAGATTTTGTTAATCTAAAATTATAGATTTTGGTAGAATAAAAAAGATAAATATTTTTTTTCATAAAGTGTTTATTAACCCATATGTGTTAATAAAATGGCTGAGATTGGGTTTTTTTACTTAATTTTGTAAAAAAAATAATTGGAAAAATTAAAATTATATATAGAGTCTTTGATTTTTGCATCAGAAAAGGCAATAACATTTGATGAAATAAAAGTTTCTGTTGAAAATTATTTGGGACAAATTGTAGGTTCCAATATTATTATAAATTCAATATATTCCCTTATTGACAAATATTCAGATGATAGCTATAGTTTTAATATTATAGAAATTTCAAATGGTTATTTATTTGCTACTAAACCAGAATTTAATGATATAATATCTGATTACCTTAAAATATCAAGTAGAACTAAATTATCGAAATCATCTTTGGAAACCCTTGCAATTATTGCTTATAATCAACCGGTTACAAAGCCTGAAATCGAACGTGTCAGAGGAGTAAATAGTGATTATGCTATAAAGAAACTATTGATAAAGGAGATTATCGAGATTAATGGTAGAGAAGATGGTCCTGGTAAACCTCTGCTATATGCTACAAATGATAAGTTTTTAAATTATATGGGAATTAAAAATTTAAAAGAATTACCAAGTTTAAAAGAGTTTAAAGAAATATCGGACGGGGCAATTTCGTTATCTGAAGAAGAATAAATAAGGATTAATGAAAAAGCTTTTGTACATAAATATTATTTTTATTTTATTGATAATCATTATATTTTCCTTTACCAATAAGGATTTGACAAATTATAATAAGAAAGTATTTGAACCATTGCCTCAGGTAATAAGTAGTCCACAAATAAAAAAAGAATATAGTTTTGCAGGTGAAAATGTATCTATAGAATCTTTTGATATTTATGAAAGGCTGGACAGGGAGTTAATAAATAATTCTTATGGACATAGTTCAACCGTACAAAATATAAAGTTGGCTGGTAGATTTTTTCCTGTTATTTCTCCTATTTTAAAAGAGTATGGTGTTCCTGATGATTTTAAATATCTCGCAATTGCAGAAAGTGGATTAAGAAATGTAGTATCATCGGCAGGAGCTGCAGGATATTGGCAATTCATGAAACCGACAGCTAATGAATTAGGGTTAAAGATCAACAGTGAAATTGATGAAAGGTACGATATTGAAAAATCAACCAGAGCGGCTGCAGAATATCTTTTAAAACTTAAAGCAAAATTTGGAACATGGGTAAATTCAGCGGCAGCTTATAACATGGGTATGACAAAATTAAAAAACACATACGAAGATCAAAAAGAAGAAGATTTTTTCAATATGAATGTGAATTCTGAAACAATGAGGTATTTTTTCAGAATATTAGCAATTAAAGAAATTCTTGAGCATCCCGGAGATTTTGGATTTCATATTTCAAATGATGATAAATATAAGGAATTGAATGATTACTATGAGGTAAAGGTAGATTCCACAATTGAAAACTTAGGTGATTTTGCTCACAATTTTAATATTTCATACAGAATGTTAAAAATATACAACCCCTGGATGATTTCCGAAAAACTCACTTACTCGGGAGAACCTTATTATATTAAAATAAAAAGATAGTTAGTAAAAATCCACATAAAATACAAAGTTTATGCTTTCAAACGCTTCTAAATATGCTATCAGAGCGGTATTGTTTCTTGCTGAAAAAAGTAATTTGGAAAATAGATATAGTGCATCAGATATTTCTCAAGAATTGCATGTTTCAAATTATTTTATTGCCAAACTCCTTCAGCAACTGGCTAAAAAAAATATTATTAGTTCAATAAAAGGTCCTAAAGGGGGTTTTTACCTTTCTGAAGAGAATTTGAAACTAAAGATTTGTGATATTTTAAATGTTCTTGAAATTAAAAATGTATTCGAAGGATGTTTCCTTGGATTACCTTCTTGTGATGATTCAAATCCTTGTCCCGTTCATGATATAGTTTCAGATTTTAAATCTAATATTTTAGAAAAATTTGAAATGCAGACTATCCGCGAATTATCCGAAGAAATAAAAACAAATGGAACTCTAATAACTTTGAAAAACATCATATAATAAATAAAGAACTGTCTGATTTTCTATATATTCAGACAGTTCTTTAGAAATATTAATTTGATTTTTCAGGAACTAAAATATCTTTATCTAAATTTGATTTTTTAAATATTCCCAATACTCCGTTTAACCCCAAACTCATTACAATATTGTAAAAGAAAGCTAGGAAAGCCAGTAATAACAAAAGACCACATATTGCTGATATAATCATATAGAGATTATATTCTCCATTGTAGTATATTGTCCTTCGGAGCATACCTTTAAGACCAGCCATACCCATAAAAGCTCCCATTCCAATACCTCCTATCAGATGTGCCCAAAAATGGAAATTTGCAAGTTTCTGACTGTATAATTTCGCACCATTTGTGACTATGGGGAAAAGAAAATATACAGCAGAATATAGTGTCATTGTAAGTCCGACCAGGATAGCAACATGAACATGAGGACCTACAATCCATTGTGTATTATGCAAAATCCTGTTTAATCCGATGTCCGCTTGCATAATTCCGGCAGGTACTGCCAATGCAAATCCCAGTAATCCACCTAATAAAAACTTCAATTCATTTGTCATTTTTAATGGCCTTGCACTCCAAAGGGTGGCTAATGTAATGAAAAATGCCAATCCCTGAGTTATTAATTCAAATGCAGTTACCATCTCACCTGAAAGTATCTTTAAAAAGCCTGGCTGTGCCTGATCTGATAATAAATGGTGGCTCCATACAGTCCATGATACTACCATTTCGACTAAAAGTGCAGCTCGGGCAATATTCTGCATATAAAGATTTTTGCCGGAAATCATCATTGCAAGCAAATACCAGGTACCTGCCACAAAAATCAAAACCAGACCATCAGCAATTAAATCAAGTCCCCACCAAAACCAATTTTTATATAACAAAGCATCGACAGCAGTATCCTTTAAATCGAATCCTAAAAGATGTGCAACCAAATATACTAAAATCAATACTCCGGTAAATAATATTATACCGGCATTTAGGGCTGTATCTACCGTTCCTCTTGCAATTGCTGCAACAGGTAAGGAAACTAAATGTTCGTTTCGTTTATCTTTCTTTGTAAATAGATTTCTTAAACCAGTATAACCAATTGCATCGGCTAATAATGCTCCTGAAGGTTGTTTTTCCCAACCTTTAGGTGTATAAACTATAGTTTTGAAAATATTAATTACAAAAAATACAGTTCCTAGCATTACTAATGCAATTCCAAGAATAAAAAATGTACCTCCAAGTGGACTAAATTGACTAAAATCAGCAGGTAGTGGCCAATACAATGTATATAATGGAGAATAATGCGAAATAAATCCAGCTAACCAAAATATCAAAGTGCCTACCGCTATTAATATATTTGTCCAATTGGCAAGTTTAAAACTCCATAATGGTTTTTTCATTAAAAAGGGAACAATAAACAAAAATGCCCCAAATACCAATGAATAAGTACTTCCAAAAATCCCTACAAGAGGATGTGCTGTTAAAATAGCAAAATATTGATTGTCACTTACAGCAGCAATAGGATCAACCTGATAAATACGCATTACCATTCCTTCGATAACTGCAAAAGCATAATAAACAAGACCGACAACAACAAATCGCAGAACAAGTTTTTGCATAGGTGTAAGACTGCCGGGAATGAATTTTCCTTCAGCTCCATTTAAAAATGTATGTTTAAAACTCATGGTTAAATATTTAAAATTTATTAAAAATTATTCACTGACAATTACTGCATCCTTAACTATCATTTGAGCTCCCTTAGGTCCGGAATACTCTGTACTTCTGATACTGTAAATCCCTGGCTTGTCAAATTGCCATAAAATATCATTCCTGTGTCCGGGAACTACCTGCATCTGGAATAACATTGAATTATCTTGTCGGAAAAGTCCAAAGCCATATGTAAGATCCTTAGAAATAACATCAAATAATGCCTTTTCTCCAACTTTGACCTCTAATTTTTCTGTCGGTAACTGAAATTCATGATCAGCTATAGTTATATCAAATGTTTTGTCTGCTTTGATATCAGCCCTGTTTATATCCATAGATGCCCAGGGAATTGTGTTGTAGGTAATAATATGTAATGAAACTCCTAAGACAATAAGAAAGGCAGTAAAAATATAAAAGAAAGTATTACTAACCTTGCTCGATTTGCCTTGTTTTGTGATTTTTATTCCAAACCAAAGCATTAAAAGTATAATTACAATTGCATAGCAAGAATAGGCAATTGTCTGTCCCCATAATACTAATTGTGAATCAACCATAATGTTAAAATTTTAAAATTTATAATTAAAACACAAAAGTAATAAAATACCAAATAGTATTTTATTTAAGTTGTAAAAAATTAGTAATTTAGAATTAGTATAATCTTTTTGATAAAGATTTTTAATTGATTAAAGATTAAAAAGGAGATGAAAGTCAGAAAGGATAATTAAAATTAGTTCATTCAAAAAACCACAATAATTTTTGAAAATCTACAATTTTGTTATCTATTACTCTGATTCCTTCTTTTTCCAACATGGTTTGCATAATAGTAGGGGGTGAAAAATGGTTTTTCCCTGTCAATTCACCATTTCGATTGACAACTCTGTGAGCTGGTACATCCGATTCAAGGTGTTTATTTAATGCCCAACCTACCATCCTCGGTGAACCCAAACCAAGATAATCAGATATAATTCCGTAAGTTGAAATTCTACCCGGAGGTATTAATCTGACCAACTCATAAACATCTTTGAAATATCCTGACATATACGATTGAAGTTATTTTGAAGAATCAAGAATAATAGATAATTTCTTTTCTTTATTATCCCTCAACACAGTTACAGTAACCTGATCTCCGGCTTTATATTTTTCCAATGCTAAAACCAAATCACCATTATTGCTTATTTCGGTGTCATTTATTTTTATTATCACATCACCTATGCTGTTTTTCTGAGTACCTTTGAATCCCGCTTTTTGAGCAGCAGAATCGGGATGAACAGAATTAACAACAACTCCTTTTTTAACTCCGTAATATCTTGCATGATCATCTCTCATAGGACTAATTCCTAATATTGGTCTTCGTATTTCACCATATTTTATAATATCGGAAACTACCCATTTTACCACATCAACAGGGATCGCAAAACCTATTCCGGACGATCCACCCGATGGACTATAAATAGCAGTGTTAACTCCTATCAGATTACCGCTGCTATTCAATAACGGCCCTCCACTGTTTCCGGGATTAATTGCAGCATCAGTTTGAATAATATCTCTGATTGGTATTCCTGCCTGTGATTGAATTTCCCGGTCCAGGGCACTTATTACTCCTGTGGTCAAAGTATAATCAAGTCCAAAAGGATTACCAATAGCAAGAACAAATTGACCGACTTTCAAATTATCGGAATTTCCCTTTTTTATAGGCATTAATTTATTTTTAGGAGCATCAATTTTCAGAATTGCAAGATCTTTTTCCTTACTGTAGCCGACAAGTTCAGCCGGGTAATTAGTATGATCCGATAAAGTCACTTCAGCTTTAGAAGCATCTTTTATTACGTGGAAGTTGGTAATAATATGTCCTTCTTCATCCCAGATAAATCAAGCTCCTGTACCATGGAACTTCATATACATTTCGTGTCCACACATCCTTTTGATAGCTTTTGAGTAATATAGGCCCACGGAAGGGAAGCATTAAGAAGCGAAAAATAAATAATTCGACCCCCATCTTATATTCCTTGATACTATTTAATGATTTATTGTAGTCATTTTCTTGCTCATTTATATCTTCATTTCAGTGGATACAGTACTGTTTTCTTCATTGAGAAACTTACTGTCTTCAAATACAGGTTCTGAGATTTCATTATTTTGCTTGCTACTGATAAAATTTCCATTGTTTGAAATAGCTAAACCAATAGCTGAGCCCAATAAAGGATAAAAATATAGATAAAATACTTTTTCATTTGATAATAAAATTTTATAATTTGAAATTAAATTATTTTAAATTTTACACATATAGAGATATGCAAATAAAATGACTGATACTTCCTAATAATACGAATACATGAAATATAGCATGATTGAATTTCATATTGTTTTTAAGATAAAATATTGCACCGATAGTATAGAACAAACCTCCAGTAACCAACCAAAATATGCCTTCAAAACTCATTTTTTTTTAACAGAGGATAAAATGCAATAACAATCAACCAACCCATAATAACATAAGCTATTGTCGATAAAATATCGTATTTTCCTGTGTAGAATAGTTTAAGTATTATTCCTAAAATATTAACTACCCATTCAATTCCAAATAAACTCCATCCCCTTGGTCCTCCTGAGTGTAATTAGTAAAAAAGGAGTATAAGAACCTGCTATTAATACATAAATAGAGGCATGATCTAATATATTCAACTTTCTTCTTTTGGTTGCATTTCTTGATGCATGATATGTTGTAGATGCAGCATAAAGTAAAACAAGGCTAATACCATAGATAGTAAAACTGACAATATGCCAGACAGATAGATATAAACTTGAATAAATAACCAATGCTATCAATCCCGGAATACTGAGTATAAGTCCCACCCCATGAGTGATTACATTCCATTTTTCTTCTCAGGATCATATTTAGTTATTTCAGTCATAAAATTATTTTTTAGTTAAACTATATTTTTAATAATGCTATTGTATAAATGATTTTTTATTTAAAAAAAATAAATTATTTTGCTTAAATGTTAAAGCTAATTAAATTTGCATATTATCAATTTTTTAAAGAAATGCTTAGAGATAGTGATACATTTATTTAGTCGTAGGAATTGTGATTTTACATTTCATAGTTGGAATAGGATTTTTGATTTATAAACTTGCAGGACCTGTTAAAAAAGATAAAGAAGAAAATTCAATAAACGAATGACAAAGATATTGGCACATATTGTTTCAGTAATATTTCATCCATTATTTGTTGTGTTGTATTTATTACTATTTTTATTGTGGACGCATCCATTTGTATTTAGCAATGGCGATAAAAATGTCAAAATAGTATTTTATATTTACACTGTAGTTAGCCTGGTAATAATACCTATAATTTCTATTTTGCTGATGAAAAACCTAAATATAATTAAGTCGGTTTATATGTCGGACAAAATGGATAGGATAGGTCATTAATTGTTGTAAGCATAGTATATCTTTGGATGTTTATCAATTACAAAAACACTACCTCTGTACCATTGTCATTTGCAGCATTGATGCTGGGAAGTACAATAGCAGTGATGACTGCTTTTCTTTATAAATAATTTCACAAAAATTAGTTTGCATACTATCGGTCTTGGGTCTGCAATTGCAGTTATGTTTATAGCTAAATATTTGTTAAATATTCAACAAGTAAGCATATCTTATCACTTAAAATTATAGACTTTCAAATAGACTCTTTTACATTGATAATAATCTTAATTATAATAGCAGGAATAATAGGAACATCCAGGCTATATTTAAAAACACATACTAAAACCCAAATATACTTGGGATATATTATTGGTTTCATAACACAATTAATAGCCTTTAATATTCTTATTTGAAATTATTAGTTATAAAAAAAATCATATTATGATGAAAAACTCTACAACAATTTTATTTTTAATTTCATTTTTTTTTTGGAATTATAGTTAATGCTCAAACAGATATCCATAAGTATGGGTGTATGTATTTAAAATCCAAAATGAACGATAGGGTTTATTCAAAGGAAGAATTGGATTATGCTCAAAGTCTTGAATTCAGATCGGATACATATGATATTGTCAATTATAGAATAAAAATAAATGCTACAAATTTACTTCAAAAATACTAACAGGACAGTGTGATATTGATTTCAATACAAAAATGAGTGGATTGAATTATATTACTTTTGATTTGTTAGAATTTTACAGTTGATTCTGTGTTTTCTGATTTTGAAGTTGATAGTTTTGATTATAGTTCACCATATTTTAAAGATATATTTTACGAGAATTTACCTACAAATGATACATTGCAAGTAAGTATTTTATCATGGTCAGTCAACGATAGATCCATCAGGATTTGGAGGGTTCTATTTTGAAAATTCTTATGCATATAATCTTGGCATTGGATTACAATCTATTCCTCACAATTATGGAAGAAGTTGGTTTCCTTGTTTTGATAATTTTGTAGAACGGTCAACTTATGATTTTGATATTATCACATATTTATATCACCACGCTTATTGTACTGGTGATTATTTAGGAGTAGATACTTTATCAGAAACAAAAAAGATTTTTCATTATCGTATGTCAGAGCCAATAACAACATATCAAGCGGGAGTGGCAGTGATTATAAGGAAATCAACTGGAATTTTGAGGGAGTCAGTAAGAATATTCCAATACAATTGGTGTGTAAAGCTGCTGATACGAGTAAAGTGGCATCTTCTTTTGCATATTTACCTTTTGCTTTGGAGGCTTTAGAATACTGGTATGGTCCATATCAATGGAATAGAGTGGGATATGCTATGACAACAAATGGAGCAATGGAACATCCTACTAATATTGCATTTCCGGATTTTTTGGGCAATGATGGAGATCCTGAAGTTACTATGGATATTATGGCACATGAATTGGCTCATCATTGGTGGGGAGATGTTACCACACTTACTACTGCTTATGATATGTGGATAAAAGAAGGTACTTCAGAATATGGAATGCATCAGTTTATAGAATATTTTTTTGGTAAAAAGAGATTTCAAGATTTGATGAGGAGCAATTCTTATACTGTGGTTACCAGTGCACATATTAATGATGATGGTTTCTGGTCTTTGTCAGGAATGCCTATGGATCATACTTATGGAACTACTACATACAATAAAGGAGCAAATGGTAATACATAATCTAAGGACGTATATGGGCGATTCTCTTTTCAAGGTTGGTATGCGTTCTATTCTTGAAAAATATGCTTTTAGCGATATAGATGCGGAAAAATTTGAATCACAATTAGAAATAAGTACAGGTTTAGACTTATCGTGCTTCTTCGATGATTGGATTTATTCCTAGTTTAATGCTTTTTGAAATAGATTCTGTAAATGTTTCCAATTATGAAGGAAAGTATATAGCAAATACATTTATAGAACAAAAACTTTATCATGCTCCAAATTATCATTGTAATGTTCCAATCGTTGTTTCATTTTATGACAGTGATAATAAGAGATATGATTTTAAACACAAGATTTCAGACCAATTTAGTAATATATCTGATACACTTTCTTTCATTCCTTCATTTTGGACATTGAATGAAGATCAATATCTCAATAATTCTCAACTAGGTGTGACACAATATTATTTACCTAATAAGTCTTATATTTTGACAGAAGAAAAAACATCAATAGAAACTAATGATCTACAATCTGATAGTATTTTGTTGAGAATAGAACATATTTGGGGAGCACCGGATAGTATTAAAAATAAACCTGTATCATCTGATTTTTTTATTTCAGATCAGCATTATTGGGTGGTGAATGGAATATTAGAAGACAATAATGATATCAAAATGAGTTTTCCATATCTGGGTTTTAAAGAAAGTGATATACGATTATAATATTACACTTTATAGTGAAGATTCTGTTTATGTAGTTTATAGGCTGATTCAAAAACAGAATGGCAAATTGTTCAAAATTTTACAAAATTGAAATATTTGCCTACTGATGGTAAAGGAACAATTACAATAGAGGGCTTGAAAGCTGGACAATATTCATTGGCTTTTGCTTCATTTAATATTACATCTACAGAATCACAGAGTACAGAATACATTAGTTTGTTTCCAAATCCGGCAACAAATAAAGTATTTCTTTCTCTGGATAAAAATGAAATAAATGATATTGTAATTTCTGATATTGAAGGAAGAAGTTGCGATTTTAATTTTAACTCAAATGGTAATTTAATCGAAATAAATACATCTGGTCTTAATTCGGGATTATATTTTGTAGAAATCAGGTTGAAAGACGCTCAAAAAAGTATGTTTGGGAAATTTATTAAATATTAGTTACCTGATTTTATGAATGATCATTTAAATAAATTATTTATTGAATGGGCTGGTGAAGCTCCTTTAATCATAACCGCTTTACCTATATCGGGTTCTGATAGGAGAGTATTTATAGAGAATGCAATCCGATGGTAAAACAGCCATTGGAGTTGTTAATAATGATTATAAAGAAAACCTGGCTTATATAGAATTTCAAAACACTTTTCAAAATTTGATTTAAATATACCTGAAATTTATGGTACTGATTTGGAAACTGGAGTTTATTTAGTGGAAGATTTAGGTGATAGCACTCTGTTTTCAATGTTAATGTATTATAAAAAAAATAATAATAATTTTCCTGATAAAATAATACCATTATATAAAAAAAGTATTAGAGTTGCTTCCCAAATTTCAGGTAGTTTCTGTTCAAGATTTTCCATTTTGATATGTGTTATCCCAAGGGCTGCATTCGATGAACAATCAATGAGGTGGGATTTGAATTACTTTAAATATTATTTTTTAAAATTAGCAGATATCCAAATTCGATGAACAAAAACTGAAAGATGATTTTTCCAAATTTATAAGAGTTTCTTCTGGAAGCACCACAGGAATATTTTTTATACAGAGATTTCCAATCACAGGAATATTTTAATTAGAGAGGGAGAAGTCTATTTTATAGATTTTCAAGAGGGACAAAGGTGCATTACAATATGATGTAGCTTCACTTTGTATGATGCTAAAGCTGAAATTCCTGAAAATATTAGAGAAGAATTACTTAGTTATTATATTGAAAACCTTAAGAAATATATTGACATTGATGAATTTATTTTTAGAAAATATTATTATGGATATGTTCTTATGAGAATTATGCAAGCAATGGGAGCATATGGTTTAGGGGGATTGTATGAGAAAAAGCAACATTTTTAGATAGTATTCCAATTAGCACTAAATAATTTAAAAAATGTATTAAAAAAAATTGAGCTACCTTTCGAATTGCCTGTTTTATTATCGGTTTTAACCGAATTAAGTGATTCTAAAAAATTATTGGAATTAGGGGGGAAAAGAAAATCCATTGACAATAAATATAAATGGATTTTTCATATAAACGAGGAATTCTGTCGATATATCCAAGAATGGCGGAGGTTTGCTTTCGATTGCAGAGCATTGGAAATCCCGGTAGATGAGGGGAATATAAAATGTTGACAGGAAAAGATGAGAAAGTAATAAATTTCTGAAAAAATGATCAAACGGTTCAAAAATTTATTATTAATGTCAAAAATATAATAGAGATTTCTATAAAAAAATGTATGGAAAGGAGATTTACCTAATTTGATGATTAATTTTGGTTGTACGGAGGACAACATAGGTCTGTCATTTATGGCAGAATATTTTTCAGAATATGTTAAAAAGTAAATATGATGTTGAGAGTAATATTAAGGCATAGAGTTGGAAATGAAAAAACATTATTAATTTTTAAATTATTACTATGCAGGCAATATTATTTTCAGCAGGATTGGGTACAAGATTACAACCTTTGACAAATAATTTACCAAAAGCATTAGCACCATTTTATAAAACCACTCTTTTAGCTTATAATATTGAATTTCTAAAGTCTCAAGGTGTTAATAGTTTTGTTATAAATACCCATCATTTTCATGAAAAAATTGAAGATTATTTAACCATTAATCACAATTTTAATACAAATATTCATATTTCGTATGAACATGATTTATTGGATACTGCCGGAGCACTGATTTTGGCAAACAATCTATTTAATCATAATGAGATTCTATTGTACAATGTAGATGTAATAAGTAATATAGATATAAAAAAATTATTTGATTTTCATAAAAATAATAGTAATGATATAACCCTTGCTACAAGCAATAGGGAAAGTTCAAGAAAAATAATATTTTCGGATTCAGGCTTGATGATTGGATGGAAAAATATGAAAACCGGAGAAATCAAATCGTGCAATGACCGATTAATTTCTACTGATAAAGCATTTAGTGGAATATCAGTTTTAAATACTTCTTTGATTGAATTGATAGGAGATATACAAAAAAAGTCATTAATTGCGTTTTATTTAGAAATTTGTAAAGTAAAGAAAATTTGTTCTTATGATCATAGTGAAGATTATTGGTTTGATTGTGGAACAATTTCTAAATTAAAAATAGCGGAAAAATTTATTGAGTCGGTAAAAAAATGAAAAATATAAGATTAATAATAGCAGTAATTTTATCAATTTATTTCCCTTTTCAGTTTTATGCTCAACCTGATATTTTATTAAAGAAAGCTGAAAAGGAATATGAAAATAAAAATTATCATAATTCTGTAGAATTATATGAATCATTAATCGATAGTGGATATGTTTCCAGTGAGCTCTATTATAATTTAGGAAATTCATATTTTATGTCGGGAGATTATCCACACGCCAGACTATATTATGAAAAGGCAAAAAAAATAAATCCCAATAATCCAGATATAAATAAAAACCTGGATTTAACACAAAAAAAACTTGATACAGACCTGGAAGAATTACCTATATTTATTTTTGTAAAATGGTGGCAAAATTATGTAGCATTTTTTAATGTCAAAATTTGGTTTTATTTTGTAATATTAAGTTTGATTATTCTTCTGTTTGTAATTGTTTATATCATTTTTATAAATAGAAATATAGGAAAAAAAGTTAAAAATATTGTTTTGGTTTTTTTATCTTTAATTGTAATAATGAACCTTTTAGCTTTTTTCACTTCTGAATATAATTATTCTAAAGAAGAATACATTTTATTGAATAATGATAATATTTTTAATGGTCCTGATTCAAGAAGTGAAAAATTGTATAATTTGAAAGCCGGAGAAAAAATTTTATTAATTGATAGTCTTCAAAATTGGTATTTTGTTGAACTAATTAATAATGAAAAGGGTTGGATAAATAAAGAAAATTTGAATAAGATTTAGTACACACAAAAATATAAAAAATGAATGTTTTATTGATTGGTTCCGGAGGTAGAGAGTCGGCATTTGCATGGAAATTAAGCCAAAGTCCTTTGATGAAAAAACTGTATATCACACCGGGAAATGGTGGTACAGCTCAGTATGGAAAAAATGTTGATATCGATATTTATGATATAAATAATTTAATAGAGTTTATTACTTCAAAAAATATTTCTATGGTGATTGTTGGACCTGAAGCACCATTGGTTGGAGGAATTTATGATATGATTAAAGAATTACTTCCACAGATTATGATAATAGGACCATCACGAAACGGAGCTATGTTAGAAGGTTCTAAGAGTTTTGCTAAGAAATTTATGAAGGAATTTAATATTCCTACTGCCGAATATGGCTTATTTACCCTTGAAACCCAAAAAGAAGCTTTTGAATTTATCGATCAGATGACATTACCTATAGTTTTAAAAGCTGATGGACTTGCCGCTGGAAAAGGAGTTTCAATTTTAGATAGTAAAGAAGAAGCAAAAAAAGAATTTTTGGAGTTGGTGGAAGGTAGATTTGGCGAATCAAGTAAAAAAGTTGTAATTGAACAATTTTTAAATGGTGTGGAATATTCTGTATTCGTAGTTACAGATGGAAAGAAATTCAAAATGTTGCCTATTGCTAAAGATTACAAAAGAATAGGAGAAGGTAATACCGGAAAAAATACCGGTGGTATGGGTGCTGTTTCCCCTGTATCCTTTATTAATGATGAATTAATGATAAATACGGTATTAAAAGTTATTCAGCCTACGGTCGCAGGATTGTGGCAAAAAAATATAGATTACAAAGGATTTATTTATTTTGGCCTTATAAATGTTAATAATGAGCCTTATGTAATTGAATATAACTGTAGAATGGGAGATCCGGAAACACAAGTTGTTTTACCTCGTTTGAAAAATGATTTGTTAGAATTGTTAATTTCTGTTTATAGGGGTGATTTGGAAAAACAAACTATATTTCATGCTCCTGAAGCCTCTGTTGGGGTTGTTGTGGCATCCGGAGGTTATCCTGATAGTTATGAAAAAGGTTTTGAAATTGAAAATATGGAAGACATCAAGGATAGTATAGTTTTTCATAACGGAACAGAAAAAACAGAATCAGGTTATAAAACCAATGGAGGTAGGGTTCTTACTATTACTTCTTTTGGAAAAACAAAACAGGAGGCTTTGGAAAAATCACTAAAAGCCGCAAAAAAAATAAAATTCAAAAACAAGTATTTTAGAACCGATATCGGTTTTGACTCGTAAATGTTAACAGTGTTTAACGTTTTTTTAAAGTTAAGTTAAAAGGAATTCAACTATAGATTTTGTTCTTTTTCAAAATTAATTTTGTAGTAAAAATGTTTTACTATGAAAAAGTTATTTATTCTACTTTGTTTTACCTTTTTTCTTAATTCCTGTAGTGATTATAATGAATGTACAGAATCCTTAGCTGGTATTTATGATGCTCAGATTTTAGGGGTTTCAGGACAATTTGTTTTAGCAGTTTCAATCGATAAAAATGATGATATTTATATCGATTCAGAATGGTACGATGGTATATGGACGGTCATTGAAGCCGATACTGATGGATGTGCTGATTATAATAATGATGCTTATGGGGAAGTGGAAATAGATATTAAATCTCAGGAAATAGCTGACGATATTGAAATTTCAGGCTCCGGGTTTTATTACGATTATTCAATGCAGATAGATTACAAAATCAAGGATAATGGTAATATTAAAAAATACACTCTGGTAGCTTCTAAAAGATAATATCTGCTTGAAAATCATTTCTATTCTTTTAATTAATTGTACAAACAGATATTTTAAAATAGAAATCTTGATTTTTTTTGTTAACATTTACAATAGTTTGTTATTTTTGCAGGCTAATTAAATAATTTATTATGGCAACAACTGCAGATATAAGAAACGGACTTTGTATCAATTATAATAATGATATTTGGGTGGTTTCAAAATTTCAACATGTTAAACCAGGAAAAGGTGGAGCATTGTAAGGACTAAACTAAAAAATGTAAGTACCGGAAAAGTGGTAGATGTGACTTTCCAAGCCGGACACAAAATTGATGATGTAAGAGTAGAGAGAAGAAATTATCAGTTTTTGTATCAAGATGATATGGGCTATCATTTTATGAATACTGAAACCTACGAACAAGTGGTTTTGAAAGAGGATATGTTATCAAGACCTGAGTTTTTATTGGAAGGAGAATCTGTTGAAATACTATTTCACGCAGAGGATGAAATTCCACTGACAGCAGATATGCCTCAACATACAATATTGGAAATCACCTATACTGAAACAGGTTTAAAAGGTGATACTGCTACCAATGCTCAAAAACCGGCTACTGTTGAAACCGGAGCTGAAATTAGAGTGCCTCTCTTTATAAATATTGGAGATAAAGTAAAAATTCTTACCGAAACCGGAGAATATTTAGAAAGAGTAAAAGAGTAAATAACTTTTTTAATTAATCCTTAAATAAAAAATCATGGATTACAAAGAAATTCAAAATTTAATAAAACTTATTAATGATTCTAATATAGCAGAATTCAAATTGATAAATGACGATATAGATCTTACTATTCGTACTAAGGATTATCATAAAAAAGCTGTATTTGCACCACCAACTAATTTGAACTATCAACCAGTTCCTCAGACAGTAATTACACATCAGGAAACTATTCCAAATAACTTAGGAAATACTGATTCAGACTTAAAAGCAGTAGAAAAAACATCAGAGCCTGTTTCCAAAAATAATGTGAAAGAAATAAAATCTCCAATTGTAGGTACATTTTATAGATCTCCATCCCCGGATAAAGAACCATATGTTAAAATAGGAGATAATGTAAGTGAAAAAACTACAGTTTGTATTGTTGAAGCTATGAAATTATTCAATGAAATCGAAGCAGAATTGAGTGGAAAAATTGTAGATATTTTGGTTGAAGATGGATCACCTGTTGAATATGATCAGGTACTCTTTTTAGTAGAAACCAAAAATTAATATCCAGTTTTTTTCAATCATCAACTTTTTAATATGTTTAATAAAATTCTTATAGCCAACAGAGGAGAAATTGCATTGAGAATAATTCGAACATGCAAAGAAATAGGTATTAAAACCGTAGCTATTTACTCCACTGCTGATAAAGATAGCCTTCATGTTAGATTCGCAGACGAAGCAGTTTGCATAGGACCACCAAGTCCTACTCAATCTTACCTCGATCCTATGAGAATAATGGCAGCTGTAGAAATAACTAATGCTGATGCTATACATCCAGGATATGGATTCTTAGCTGAAAATGCTGATTTTGCAGAGATATGCGTTGAGCATGGAGTTAAGTTTATAGGTCCTACTCCTGATATGATAAGGAAAATGGGAGATAAAATAACGGCTAAAGATACAATGATAAAAGCTGGTGTTCCTGTAGTACCCGGTTCTGATGGACTATTAAAAGTCCTGGATAAAGGATTGAAAAAAGCTGAGGAAATTGGATATCCCATAATTTTGAAAGCAACGGCAGGAGGAGGAGGAAGAGGTATGAGAATTGTGCATAAACCTGAACAATTCGAAGAACAATGGAATATGGCTAGAGCTGAAGCTAAATCTGCTTTTGGTAACGACGGTATTTATATTGAAAAATATATTGAAAACCCAAGACATATTGAAATTCAGATTGTAGGAGATCAATATGGAAATATAGCACACCTTTCTGAAAGAGATTGTTCAATTCAAAGGAGACACCAGAAATTAGTCGAAGAGAGCCCTTCCCCTTTTTTAAATATGGAACTCCGAAAAAAAATGGGAGAAGCTGCTATAAAAGCTGGTAAGGCAATAAAATATGAAGGTCTTGGAACAATAGAGTTCTTAGTGGATAAGCATAAGAATTTTTATTTCATGGAAATGAACACCAGGGTTCAGGTAGAACATACTGTTACTGAAGAGGTTATTGAATTTGATCTGATTAAGGAACAAATTAAAATAGCTGCAGGAATCCCTATTTCAGGGAAAAACTATTTTCCAAAAATGCACGCAATAGAATGTAGAATCAATGCTGAAAACCCTTTCAAAAACTTTTCTCCAAGCCCTGGGTTGATAACAGCCTATCATGCTGCTAGTGGTCAGGGAGTAAGAGTGGATTCTCATGCTTATGCAGGTTATGTTATACCTCAATATTATGATTCAATGATATCAAAATTGATTTGTAAAGCACGAACACGGGAGGAAGCAATTAAAAAATGAAAAGAGCTCTGGAAGAATATATTATCGAAGGAGTTAAAACAACTATTCCTTTTCATATAAAATTGATGGATGACAAAAATTTCACTTCAGGCAGATTTGATACTAGTTTTATGGAGACATTTGTATTTGAAGAAGATAATAATGACTAAATTTTATAATTTTATAGCATTTATTTAGTTAAATTATCAATTTTAATTTTTAATGAATAATTAGCCTAATGAAATATTTTTGGTATATAATCAATAGATTAAAACCATATAAAGGCTGGCTTACATTGAGTATAATTTCCAATATGTTGATGTCTGTTTTTACGATAGCCAGTATTCCTATATTTATTCCGTTTTTTGAATTACTTTTTTCAAATGATAAACTACAAAAATCTTATTCGGTATTGCCATCCGGTGCTTCATTGAATGAATATTTGAATTATTACCTTTCTAAATTGATTTATGGAAAAACACCTTCTGAAGCGCTTGTCTTTGTAATTCTTGCTTTTTTTATTTCGTTCCTTTTTAAAAATATCTTCGTATATCTTGGTAACTTTTTTATTACTCCTGTAAGAAATGGTTTTATAAAAGATCTGAGATCCGATATTTATAGTCATCTTATTAAATTACCTGTTATTTTTTTTAAAGATAGAAAAAAAGGAGACCTACTTTCCCGAATGAGTATCGATATGCAGGAAATAGAAGGAAGTATCATGAATGGTTTTGATGCATTAGTTAAAGCACCTCTGATTATTATCGGAGCGATTATCTTCATGCTGATTGTAAGTCCGAAACTTACTGTATTTGTTTTAATCTTACTTCCCTTTACTGTTTTTTTAATCGGCGGAGTTTCAAGAAAAATGAAGCAACAATCAAATGTAGCCCAAATTCAATTGGGAAAACTTCTTACTATTATGGATGAATCAATTAATAGTATTAAAGTTATAAAAAGTTTCAATGCTTCGAATACATTTATAAAAAGATTCAATAATATAAATGGAGATTATAAAAATCTTCTTGACAGAATTCTATGGAGAAAAGCATTGGGATCTCCTCTTGCTGAAATCATGGGAGTACTTGTAATATCATTGTTAATGTGGTTTGCTGCTACTCTTGTTTTTAATGGGGAATTGATGCCCGCTACATTTATTGCTTTTATTTATGCATTTTTCTCAATTATTGAACCTGCAAAGTCTTTTTCTTCTGCTTATTACAGTTTTCAAAAAGGGGCAGCAGCTTTGGATAGGGTCAATGAAATATTGAATGAAAAAAATGATATTGTCGATTCAGTTGATTCAATATCTAAAACCGATTTTGTGGATTCTATAAAATTGAAAAATGTTAATTTTAAATATCCGGATTCAGATGAATATGTGCTTAAAAATATTAATTTAACTATCGAAAAAGGTCATAAAATAGCTTTAATAGGTTTATCTGGCTCTGGAAAAACAACATTAGTTGATTTAATTTCAAGATTTTATAATATTACTTCTGGAGAAATCCTGATAGACGATGTAAACATCAATAATATTAAACTTGCCGATTTAAGAGAATTGATAGGAATGGTTTCACAGGATTCTCTTCTGTTTAATGATACGGCAGCAAATAATATTCTTTTTTCAGATACTAATATCGATAATGAACGTATGAAATTTGCGGTGAAATCTGCTGTTGTAGATGAATTTATACCAGATTTTGAAAAATTAAATTCTGTGGTCATTGGGGATCAGGGTACAAAATTAAGTGGGGGACAAAAACAAAGAATAGCTATTGCAAGGGCTATATATAAGAATGCTCCAATACTTATATTGGATGAAGCTACGTCTGCATTGGATTCCAAATCTGAAAAAAAAGTCCAAAGTGCTTTGGAAAAAGTAATGGAAAATAAAACCTCTATAATTATTGCTCATAGACTTTCTACAATTCAAAATGTGGATAAAGTTGTTGTTATTGAAAATGGTGAAATTATAGAAGCTGGTAAACCTGAAGATCTTTATGAATTAAAAGGAGCTTATTATAAGTTTATCCAACTTCAACAAATTTAACTAAATTATAAAAATTTATTTATTTTTGTAAAAAATCTATAATTTGCGAAGTACTATTATATTTTTTCTAATTTTTTTTATAGCAAGAATATCTGTTGGCCAATCAGATATTTCGGACTTTCCATTTACAATAGATTCTGACCTGGAACTGAGTTATAAAATAGATGTTGTAGATAAAGATTTTTTTTCAGAAAATGGTACAAATATAGTTTGGGATTTATCTAATTCAGAAAGTCCACTATATAAAGTATTAAAAATATCTGATTCCGGTAAAAATAAGATAAAAGTAATTGATGGTGAATCAATTCGTGTTTTTAAAGAAGGTGATAATAGTTTTGATTTACTTTCTTATTTTAACTTACGAAAATCCAGTTTAAATATTGATATAAATTTTAATAAACCACTGCTTTTTTCATACAAGGATTTAATATTAGGTTCAAAATTTAGTTCTGATACTGATTTTGATCTTACTGTTACAAGAACTCAACTCCCAAAAGAATTAAAAGATTTAATACCGGAAAAAGTAAAAAATATCAAAATTATTGGAGAGATAGACAGAGATTTCCATTGTGATGCTGATGGTAAATTTATTTTTGAATTATATGATGTTCCTGTATTACGAATCAGAGTTACGGAAAATCTAAAAATAAGATTATATGATATGTATAGCGGGTCAGAAATTCCATTTTTATCAAATTCGGCCTTAAGTTGTATAATGCCTAATGTTGGAGTGTCTCAATATTATTTGTTTTTCAATAATAATACTAAATTTTATTTTGCACAAGCGCATAGCTATGGAAAGGATCAGTTAACTTATATCGAATATCAAACAGATGATTTAAAAAATAATGACATAAATATTGAAAATGAAAAAAAAGATTTCATTATTTATCCAAATCCTAGTTACGGAACCCTTAAAAGTTATTTTTTAAATATCAGCCCTGGAAAATATTCAATGGAAATTTATAATGTAATTGGTAAGAAGATTTGGAAAAATACAATAGATGTTAATAATAAAATACTAAATTTCGACTTTTCTTTTTTAAGAAAAGGTACTTATTTGATAAGTTTAAAAGATAAATTTGGTAATATAATATCGACTAAAAAGTTAATAATTATAAATGTATAATGTAATATTATTAAATTATTGTTAACTAATTGCCATCGTTAATATACATATATTGTAGGTATTCAGGTTGATATGAATTACAAATAAGGTTATTTGTAAATATTTATTTAATTTTAGAAATCGGAACCAATTTGTTTTAAATTTGTTTCTAATATTACGGATTGGCGGTATGTTTTTGTTGCCGATTTCGAAGCACTGTCCTGTCAAGTTACACGAAAGTTTATTAGATGTAGAAACGCTGAAACCCGCACTATCTCGGCAATAAAATATACCGCCTGTTGTGCGTACGGCTTTTATTTTTTTCATTTTTTTTTGCAAATTAAAACAAAGTTACTAATTTTGCATTCAATTATTTAATTTTTTTTTCATTATGTATTACAGCAGACCTTGGACGACTATCTAAGTGATAGACAGTCCCAAATAAAATTCCTATAATCTTTTTGGTAAGACAAACAGTCTATGCCTTAGTGTGTCGTCATTTTTAATGAATGCATTGCTTTGTCATAGTTGCGCTGTCAGGTAATACTGTCTTTCACTTCGCTGTGATTTGAATTCAAGTATTCACCTGTAAGAAGTCATAATGAATAAAAATAAATTACCTGTAAGATTTACGGGTCAGCACTTTACAATTGACAAAGTGCTAATTGAAGATGCAATTAAACAATCAAGAATTAATCAAAACGATACGGTCTTAGATATTGGTGCAGGAAAAGGATTTCTAACTGTACATCTACTACAAAAGGCAAAATTAGTCATTGCGATTGAGAATGATTTTGAGTTAATAACATATCTAAAACACAAGTTTAAACAAACTCAAAACATTCAAGTTTTTGGATGTGATTTCAGAAATTATAAAATTCCTAATTTTTCGTTTAAGGTTGTTTCTAATATACCATTTGGTATAACATCAGAAATTTTAAAAATATTGATGTTTGAAAATATGGAAAATTTTCAGGGCGGTTCAATTTTCCTGCAATTAGAACCTGCTAAAAAGTTATTTGCAGACAAAATCTTCAATCCTTACACTATCCTATATCATACATTTTATAGTTTGAAGATAGTTTACGAAATAAATCCTAATAGTTTTATACCTCCTCCAACTGTTAAGTCTGCTTTTCTTAAAATTGAACGAAAACCTTTACATATTGATTTTAATCAGAAAGTCAAATATTTAAATTTCCTATCCTTTCTGTTACAAAAACCTAATTTATCTGTCAGAACGGCTTTAAAATTAATATTCAGAAAAAGTCAGGTTAATGAGATTTCCGAAAAATTTGGAATTAATTTGAACTTAAAAATCGTGAATCTATTTCCAAGTCAATGGGAAGAATGTTTTATTGAAATGCTGAAAGTTGTTCCTGAAAAGTTCCACCCTTCATAATCAATTCTTTTTTGTCAGGGAGTATTTCCATCGTGGGTGTCTTCTTTTTAGCTGACGCACAACGGTAAATTGTATGAGTAGTGGCAGATTGCGTGGTAGTTTCCTGTCAAACCGCGACGCAGTTTGAGCGGGCTACAAAGATTGATATTTACCACATCGCCTGCCATTACTTATACAAAATATTAGGAATTGTTGATTATTCCTTTATCAACTTTCCGCTTTGTACTTTACCATCAATAATAAAATTATACAAATAGATACCGTTGGTTAATCCTTCAAGGCTTAATTGTTCATTATTTGTAACCTCTCGTGAAATTAGTTTACGTCCTTGTATATCAAACAATTCAAATGTAACCGTATTATTACTGTTTGTAATGTCAAAATTTATCTCGTCCGATACCGGGTTAGGATAAACACCTGCAATTTCAGTTTCAATGGATTTTACATTTGTAATATTTAGCTCAGAATAATAAAAAATTCCACTATAGGATTCGTCCCATTTACTATTTGTTTCATCCCAATCATAACCAAAATAAGAAGTCATCATATGATTAAAATACAGACCTATGTCAGAAAAGGAATTAGGTAATATTAAATCACTGAATGAATAGGTATTGTTGTAGGTGTATTCTGTTTTATAATCAACAACCCATTGGCTTGTGCTTTCGTCCCAATAATAATCAAGAAATTGTGTCATGTTCCCATTGTCATCGTAAGTGTATTCTGCTTTATAATCAACAACCCATTGGCTGGTGCTTTCGTCCCAGTTATTTGAAATTATGCTATCCAGCTTTTGTTTGGTCGCCTGAACTGAATTGAGCATATTGCTTTTGCGGTTGAGATTGTTTTGTTGCATTACTTTTTCGTACATGTATAAGCCATGATGTCTTAAAGTATCTGTGGCATACATCTCTGCTTTTATTCCTTCGAATTTTCTGTGTTTTTCTGGTTTAATTATTTGTCCAAAAGAAAATGTAGTGATTAACAACATAGTAAATAATAATGTAATTTTTGATTTCATAATTTTTAAA
>JAWKLW010000002.1:0-300545 GCA_041392555.1 Saprospiraceae bacterium
GCATGTTTTTAAACCTTGTCCAAGCCCGAAACCAGATCCAATACAATACTCTCGATGACTTTATTGAGCCTGATAGTGATGTTTTCGTGATCGATGCTTTCTACAATTTTATTGATCCAGGTGAATTGGGATTTATCAGCAAAGGAACATCCTATACCGGCATAAAAGCAAATTTTAGGCAAAAATGAGCTCATAAAAGCTCTAAAATCAGTTTTTTATCACTTTTTAGCTACCTTACAACTCATAGTGGCTCATATTTCTAACTATTTTTACCACTTACATCATTTTCTGAGCAGAACTATGGCGACTCTCAGAAATTATGCTTAGTTTTGTGGGTGGTTTTTTCATAGACTGACGTTATATTTAATTCAAAAAATTATGAAAATAGGAATGATATTAGACAATAGTTTTCCTCCTGATCCAAGGGTAGAAAATGAAGCCATGTCACTTATTGAAAATGGGCATAAAGTACATTTATTTTGCTTGGACTACACCCAAAAGAAAAAAGCCATAGAAGATATAAATGGAATACATATCTACAGAATTAAACTACCAAAGTTACTATACTCATTGTCAGCACTTGCTTATACAATTCCAATCTATCATTGTTTTCTATCGATAGCTATTTATAAGTTTATTAAAAAAACTAAAATTGACAGTATACATATACATGACATTCAAGTAGCGAGAAGTATTTTTTGGTTGAACAAATTATTTGGGCTTCGCATTATCCTTGATTTACATGAAAACAGACCAGAAATAATGAAGTATTATTATCATGTAAATACTCGATTAGGAAAACTACTAATTAGACCTGCTGTATGGAAAAAGTTCGAATTTAAATATATAAGAAAAGCAGATAAGGTAATTACCGTCACAGAAGAAGCAACTAATTATTATGCTAGAAATACATCAGAGCCTCTAAATAAATTTTGCGTTGTACCAAATACGGTTCGCAAATCATTCTTCTTAGATTATCATATTGATGATAATATCATTTCTAATTTTAAAGATTCTTTCACGCTGCTATATCTTGGCGACACTGGACTGAGAAGAGGGTTGCTTACTGTTTTAGAATCTTTGAAATTTTTAATCCCTCTAATTCCAAATATCAAAATAGTTTTTGTAGGTAAAAGCAAAGAAGATGATATCTTGAAAGACTTTATAGTAGAAAATAGATACCAAAACTATGTAACATTGGCAGGGTGGCAAGATTTTAATCTTTTTCAATCTTATATCCTTGCTTCTAAGATAGGTATTTGCCCGATTCACAGAAATTTGCATCATGACACGACTTATGCTAACAAAATATTCCAATATATGGCTTTTGGCAAACCTATTGTAGTCAGTGATTGTACAAGTCAACAAAATTTGATAGAAAAGTATAAATGTGGTTTGGTATTTTCTGATAGAAACGCTAAAGATTTTGCAGATAAAATTATTACTATTTATAAGGATAAGGACTATTACAAAGAATTATCTAAAAATGCACATACTGCAGTTATAGAAAATTTAAACTGGGAAACCACTTCTATGAACTTAATAACTTTATATAACTCATAAAAGAAATAAAACTAATAGCACTTACAGCAAGACCCACTTAAAAAGATTTTATAAAACTTTAGAGTTTATGGCTGATTTGGATTTGAAATCATCAAAAATATTAAATCTTGGGCTTAAGAATCCACTTTCAGACTTTTTAGAAGAAAATGGATATGATATTACAAATACGAATGAAGGTCAGGATTTAGACTTCGATTTTTAATTAGTTAAAGACCACAGTTTTGATGTTATAATTGGATTTGAGATATTGGAACATCTAGTATCTCCTTTTCCTCTGCTTTACTCTATTTCTGCAAAAAAATAGTGCTTAGTGTTCCTTTGTCATTGTGGTTTCGATAGCATACTGGAATGAGAATGATCCAAATGATAGGCACTACCATGAGTTCGAGCCTAAACCAGTTGGAAATGTTGCTAAACAAAGCAAAATGGAAAATAATAAAAGATAAGAAATATACATCTACATCCAAAAAGATTGGAATAAGACCTCTACTTAGGCGGTTTACTCCGAGACATTATTTTGTTTATTGTGAGAGAAGAACTAAATACAACAATGTATAAAAATACATTAAAACGCATTTTACACTTAGGAGTTAGCATTAAGTAGAAGAAACAATTGCATTGAAATAAACATAAAAATATAATAGTATGAGTGTCTGGGTAGTACCAAATTTTGTGATTAAAGAAAATGGAATAGTAAAAAAAGTGGAAGACAAAGAAGCCCCAAATGTAAATCAGATTTACTTTTTAAATGACTTGATTTTTTTGGATGAACTTAAAAGAAGTTTGTTTCAAATTGCTGGTGGAGAGTTTGACCTGAGCTTTTTCACTAAACCCAATGATTCTGATTATGGTAATAATGATAATATTAACCTGGGCCTTACTCCTGATGATGTATTAAAATGCATAAAAACGATCAGGACTGCATTTGAGAAGCACGAAAAGGATTTTATAAGACCCTACGAATATGAAGGTGTGTTTGACAAGGACGGTAAGAAATTGAATATGGTTTTTACTGTTGACTCTGTAACAGGATTTCTGTTTACAAAGAAAATCTACAGATGGGGAACTATAAGTACTCATGAAGGAAATGCAACTCTTCAATTATATGACTATGCAACTGATTCTTGGATTAAAAGAATTGATTTATCGAAGGAGAAACCTGTTTTATTTTACGCAGAAATGGATTCTGACGGACAAAAACATCGGAAAACTCAAATAGACTGGGAACTGCGAGGAAAAAACTTTTTTTTACGAATAAAACCAGAACTTGATAGCATTGAAACTATTGCTTTATATGCTATAGAGAAAGGATATGAATTACAGATTACTCACAGTTAACAACTTCTGCCAATAAATAGCAATATGAGCGGTAGATACTACTCCATTCCAAACTATTTTTATCATCTTCACCATTTTCTGAGTAGAACTGTGGCTTCCTTTAGAAATTATGTTTAATTTTGGAGGTAGTTTTTCCACTGACTGCTGTTATAAGACAGCGTTTACAAACTTTATTCATAAAAATTTGTTTCCTATTTAAGAAACTTTTAACTTTGTTAAAAGTTTTAAATGAGTGAATATAAATTTCGTGTTGAATTTTTAGAAGAGGCTAAAGAATTTCTTGATTCTCTCGATGATAAAACGAGAAATAAAATTATTTATAACATCTGGAAATCAAGAAGTGTAAATGCAAATGATAAAGAACTTTTCAAAAAATTACGAGATGAAACTTGGGAATTTAGAACTTTATATAATAAATTCTATTACAGATTGTTCGCTTTTTGGGATAAAACAGACAAAAGCGACTCAGTTGTAGTTTCAACTCACTGAATTGTTAAAAAGACTTCCAAAACATCAAAAGTGAAATTGAAAAAGCCGAAAGGTTGAGAGAAAAATATTAAAGACAAAAATATAAAGAAATGAAAACATATAGTTTAGATGAATTAACTGATAAATATATCGGAATAAAAAAGGAACATCAAAACGAGATGCTTTTTGAAAATGAATTGCGCTAGATTTATTAGGATACGCCATAAAAGAAGCGAGAAAAGAAAGAAATTTAACACAAGAACAATTGGGGGAATTGGTTGGGGTAAAAAAATCTCAAATTTCAAAAATTGAAAATAGTACGACTGATGCAAGATTTGCAACCATTTTGAAAGTTTTTAAAGCATTAGACGCTAAAATTAATTTTAACGTTGAATTGAATCAACAAAAATTTGCATATTAATTGATTCTTCAGACTACCGCAAAGCGGGACAAGTAGTGAAAAAACTACCCCAAAATAAATGCCAATATTTGGATAATTCTGTTATATTTCGTACCTTTGTGGAGGTAATCAATTGATATTATCGGATATAAAAGTCAAATTGCCCTGTCACAATCCACTAAAGCTTTGAAAGTGTAATCTTGTGCCAAAATATAACTTTTAAATAAAAAGTGCGCAAAATTATCAAAAAGCGAATGTTTGATATATTTTTGTGGGGGAGTTAATAGATTGCTAGCGCTAAAATGTAAAAGATACGACTATGACATTAAATGAATTTATCAAAAGTTCGATAAGCCAAATTCTATTGTTCTTCTTGAAGGCAAAAGAAATGTTATTGAAGGTGACGAAGAAAAAGTTGATAAGGCTTTGAAATTTATTAGTATCTAAAACAAAAAATATTTTATTTAGAAGTGGAAATCTCGAAGGTTCTGATCAACTGTTTTCTTCAGGAGTCATTGCAATAGACTATAGAAGATTTTGCTATAACTCCATATCCCGGACATAGAGGGAAAAAACAATCAAGCATTCGAAACAATTTCTGGACGACATTAACATTGCCGATAACCCAGAAGTAATTTATCAATCTAAAAGCAATAAGAAAACTGAAAATCTTATTGACAAATATGTTTCAGGGATCAAAATCGTTATACAATCAAAGCGGCTTATATAATCCGTGATACTGTAAAAGCAATTGGAACTAAAGAAATAAAACCTGTAACCGGCATTTTCTATGACGACTTGGACAATCCAATGTCAGGGAGGAACTGAGGACATTAATGAATATTTGCATACAAAATAATATTCCAATTATTGATCAAAGAACTTGGTTCAATGGCTGACAAAATAGAGTAACATTCTTCTAACAGAACCAATAATAAATTGGATATTTAGATAAATCATTCATTTAAAGCTTTGAAACAAAACTATGCACTCCTGTGATAAATGAAAATGCAAACAGGAATCCTATGCCTGAAATTCAACATTTTTGACTTTAAATCATCTAAAATCACATACAATTGTAAAATTGATAAAATAAATCCTGAATTTTTCTTTGCGTTTTTTCACTTTACCTTTATCCTTAATTTAAAAAATTAAGTAGTGAAAGGACTTTTCAGTTGAAAACGTCTCTTTATAATAGTATTTTATTCTGTGCTCCGGTCTGTTCAATCCTTAAATAAATAAGTTTTGGCGGACTGGCTAAAATATCTAAATCCATCAACTTTCGGACCCTGTCTTTTTCTATGACTTTTTTTATGATGCCGTTTTAGATATTCCTTAGAATTGTAGCCAAAGAAATGAAATAAAATAAAAAACATTGAAATTCATTAAATAATTAACATCACATCCCATTAAAATAATGAAAAAAAAAAATTTTAATATTTATAATTTGTATTTGGGGAATAGTAGCAATTTCCAAGCTAATTGGAAATTTCAACCAAATATTGAAAATTAACGATTACTATTTGTTTGTACAAATTAATAACAAATACTCAATAAAAATGTATTATTAACTCAAATATGGTATTTTTGTGGAGATTATTACAATGATACATGGAATGCAAGGAAGTTATTTGGTTATATGAATACACAAAATAGGCAAGAAAATTCCATTATTAGGTTTATTACAAAGTAATTACAATGAAGAATTTATCAGACTCTATGTTCCAAATATTTAGTCGCTCCTAAAATAACTATAATGTATTAAATATCAATAAAATAAAGGAATAATATTTAGGGTAATATTGCAAGAAATGTTATATTTGTGGTATAAAATCTTGTAAAAATGATAGGGAAATCACCAAATCAACTCCAAAGAAATCTATTCAATCCATTGTTGAGTGATTTTAGGATGGGAGTCATGAACTAGCATTCATTAGCAAACAAAATAGATTGGAATTATTTTGAGAAAACATTTGGATCATTGTATTCACATACGGGTCAAAGAGCAATGCCAATAAGATTTTCAGTAGGATGCTTGTTACTCAAGCGACTATATAATCTTTGGGGAGAAACATTGCACAAGCATGGGTAATGAATCCCTATATGCAATATTTTACAGGAGAAGCACATTTTAAACACAAATTTCCATGTGATCCAAGTGATTTTGTACATTTTAGAAAACGCATAGGAATAGAAGGAGAGAAAAAAGATATTTGCATATTCGGTAAAGATACATGGCAAGGAATCCAAAGACAAAAGATGTTATCAGATACTACGGTATTAGAGAAAATAACACTACCTTTCCCACTGATGCAAAATTGGCAAAACAAATAATAGATAAGTGCACAAAATAGCTTTAGAACAAGGGATAAAACAACGGCAAACATATTCCAGAACTAGTAAACAATTAATGAGAGATTCCTACACGTTAAGCATCCTAAAAGAGCAAAAAAGCTAAGAAAGCACAAAAGAAATTAAAGACAATAGCTGGAAGACAGATTAGAGAGTTGGGAGCGCAAAACTTAACCCGGAGGTACTGCAATCAAAAATTAAAAGAAATAGAAATATTTAAACAAGTACTTGAACAAAAGAATGATAGTAAAATAAAATTTATTCATTACACAAACCATATACCGCTTGTATAGCAAAAGGCAAATCCCATAAGCAATATGAGTTTGGAAATAAAAATAGCTAACAACTACAACAGGTAAAAGAATTATCATCACAGCCATAGAAGCTTTTAAGCAATCCTCATGATAGTAAAACGATAGAACCATTATTGAACAAAAACAGAAAAAGTTACATGACCATGAACCAGAAGAAATAATTTATGATAGAGGAGGAAAAGGGAAGACCAAAAAATAAGAAACACAATAATCTCAACCTAAACCACCCTTAAAAGTGATATAAATTATCAGAAAAGTAAAACAAGAAAGAAATTTAGAAGAAGAGCAGCCATAGAAATCAGTACAGTGACATTTAAAAACACAGTTTAGAATGGGACAGAACTATCTACATGGCGAAAATTCCTTCAAAAAATAAATGCAATGTTAGCAGCAGCAGGATGGAATTTTAAGAAAATGATGGAAAAACTTAAAAAAGATTTTTCTTGGCTCTATTGGATTTTAAGAGCTATTCTCAGTAAATCAATTTTTAAGTTCCATTTTTAAGTTCTTAAGGATTGACTATTTAGATACTATTAATAGCAATTCTTGTGAATTGATAATTATAAGGAAATATTTTACAATGATTCAGCTGACTTTTCTGAATTAAAATGGAAAACTGATAAAATGGATACTTTATATTCTGTTAACCTGAAAATAATTCATGATTTTTCATACAATACTTCGGCTTTGATTGACTTCGAAATTAGGGATATTCCACTTTTAACTATTGATTTATCAAAATTGACTAATATTGAATACATACAATCAATTGGATATTGTATCAACTGTTGAAATTAATAATAACTTTTATTGTATAATCTCATTTGAACATCGGCTCATATAGAAGTTCTTCAGGTTATTGTGGTTCAGGAATTGAAAGTTATTTAGGTTTTATAAAAATAAATAAATCGTTAGAACTTGAAAAGTTTGAATTTTATCAGATCTGGAGTTGCTGAAACTTAGATAATGAAAATAAAATATACATATGATAAAAATCATCCAGAATATGGAATTATTATAAAAGAAAAACTGATCACTATAATTACGTATATGAGCTACCAGCACTGCCTGTCCTGCCTTAGCGGGAACCCTCCTGCAAGTATTACCACCATCTGACAGATTTACTAAAAAACCAAACCATGGACTTGAAAACAAATAATGAGAAGAACTTTGGCTTCTGTCAGATATTATGCTTAATATTGTAAATGATTTTTTCATTTACTTCGTTGATAATACAATAAAAAACGTTTATAAAATAAATTCGATGGAAAAATGTTAATTCTATACAGATTAAAAATCAAAAAATATAAATATGAAATCAATCAATTATTCTGCACCTGTAAAAGCAGAAAAATCAATCATCATAAACTCGAACATAGAGAAAGTATGGCAAGTTTTGACCAATATCAATGATTGGAAAAATTGGAATTTGACATTTCAGAATCTAAAATTAATGGAGAAATCCGAACCGGTCAGACATTTGTCTGGAAAATCAGAGAAACAAAGCTTCATTCCAAAATACATACTTACAATCCGACAACAGACTAGGTTGACAGGGAAAGTTTTAGGGGTTTTTGCAATTCATAATTGGAATTTGATCGACAAAAAAATGTAACTGAAGTAGTTGTTAAAGAAAGCATGGAGGGACTTCTGACAAAATTATTCCGTAAATCTTTTCAGAAAATTCTCGACAAAGGAATGGATAACTGGCTTGAACTAATGAAAAAAGAATGTGAAAAATAACATACAAAAAAGTGATGATGGAAACTTCCAAATATTCGAATTTATTACTGAATCAATTGGATGGATCAAAATAGTGGCTTCTCCACTTTTGATTGGTCTTATTATAGGTGCTATCATCTATTTCCCAAAACCGACAACAACAAGACTTTTCTTTGGAATTATTGTAGCTATCTTAGGTCTTGTTATTGGAATTATTTGGGCGACAAAACAGTGGAAAGGGAAAGGAACTATTTGGTTTTTATCAAGAACAATGGCTACGCCAGAATTGGACAATTTGATAATGACAAATAACAGCGACAAAACGATGACAAACATAAAGACAACCCATAAATTTTCATCCAAATATACATTTGGACAATTCAAATCCATCATATAATAAATAAGTTATAATGAGTAACTTGTGGAAACAATCATTTGAAAATTTTCTGATTACATCTGTTCAATTTTATCTCCTTCGGGATAAATTTTAATTGAAGTTGTAGATATTGCATAAAAATAATAATTTATTTTTATTGAAATTTATTCAAGACTAGGGATAAGTTTAATATTATAATTACCAAGAATTACAATTTCATTATTTGCATAAAAAATCAAATTATCAAAGAAAACTTAACAAGTTAATATCATTTTTCTTTTTTTATTAACTTTGTTGCTTTATTTGATTTTAAAAAATCATATTTCTTATGATAAAAAAAATTACCATACCTGTTTTTGTATTATTGTTATCCATAATAGCAAGCAAATCAATTGCTCAGGATAGAGGAACACTTTCTGGAGGTCTTGAGACAAATTTCAATTATTTCATCAGGGATTCATTGATAGGAGCATCAGATTTACCACAATACGACAATTTACTTTATGGAGCTGATTCGTGGTTGAATGTGAAATACACTTTGGATTCATGGGAATTTGGATTGCGGTTTGATATTTTCAACAATTCAATTTTGAAAAATCCTAATTACACTTATTCCGGAAATGGTATTGGTAACTGGTACATCAAAAAGAAAATACAAAATCTGGAAATCACAGCCGGTAATATATATGACCAAATAGGAAGTGGAGCCATCTTCAGAGCTTATGAAGAAAGAGCTTTGTTTATAGATAATTCCTTGATGGGATTGAGATTGACCTATGACCTCACAGATAATATCAAAGCTAAAGTTTTCACTGGAAAACAAAATTATGAATTCACTACATATCCTGCTATTATAAGAGGAGCTTCTATTGAAGGTTATTTCAGTTTTGGCAAGGAAAAACCATTGACAATAGCACCGGGTTTAGGATTTGTAAACAGAACTCATGACAGTGAAACGATAGATAAACTGTTAAATATCATCAAAACATATCTACCTGAAGATAGAGTAGTTCCTAAGTATAATACTTGCGCAGCTACAGCTTTCTCTACTTTATCCTATGATGCATTTACACTTTATGTGGAAGGAGCTATGAAATCAAAAGAAGTATTCTACGACAGCTATGCCCAAAAATTACAATTGGATGGAAGTTATACAAATGGTAAATATGTCAATAAGCCAGGAAATATAGTTTATACAAGTTTGAGCTATGCCAAAAACAAACTCGGAATAACAGCAGAATTTAAAAGGACTGAAAATTTTGACTTCAGGGTAGATCCTACACTGACTCAAAACGATGGTCTTCTTAATTTCATTCCTCCTATGAATAGACTAAATACCTATACACTAACAGCAAGATACAGTCCAGCAACTCAATTATTGAGTGAAATTGCATACCAACTCGATCTCAAATATGCTTTCAATAAAAAATTAGGAATAAATATCAATTTCTCCGACATTAAAGACTTGGATGGAAATCTGTTATACAATGAATTATATTCTGAAGTACATTATACTAAATCAAGATCATGGAAATTTGTCGGAGGTTTGCAATATCAAAATTACAATCAACCTGTATATGAAGGAGAAGGAACAGAAATGTTAGTAGCTTATACTCCTTTTATAGATATTTTGCACAGAATATCAAGAAAAAATCAATAAATTTTGAATCTCAATATATGATCACTAAGCAAGATTATGGTCAATGGATAAATGCATTTATTGAATATTCCTATGCTCCACATTGAGTGTAGAAGCATCAGCTATGTACAATATCAAACCAACTGAAAGGGCACCATTGGACGACAATGGTAATTACAAAAAAATATTGTATCCTGCCGTTGGACTTACATATACTACCGGACCAAACAGATTTTCTGTCAGATATGTCAAACAAGTGGAAGGAGTGGTATGCTCCGGTGGAGTTTGCAGACTTGAACCAGCTTTTAGCGGAGTAAAACTTAATGTAACATCGAGATTTTAAAAAATAAATTAATCATATTAAAATGAATAGATTAGCTTGGCTTTTATTGTCAATATTATTTATAAGCAGTTGCTGCAATGAAGTACCTTTGGAAATTCCAAAATTTGAACTTACAGATTCCAAAAGAAATGTATTGGTTGAAGACCTGACAGGTGTTAGATGCAAGAATTGCCCTGATGGAGCTCAGACTATCAAGGCAATGCAGGCATTATATCCCGACAGGGTTATTTCTATTGCTATTCATGCCGGATTCCTAAGCGAACCATATACTGAAAGCAAATATGACCTGAGATGCGAAGATGGTGAAAAGATTGAAAGTAGCTGGGACTATGCCAGCAAACCTGCAGCCGCTATCGATAGAGTATCTTTTGAACCACCTGATATTCCTATTGCCGGATATTCCTCTTGGCAAAGCTATGTCGAAGAAGAGTTATCAAAAGAAAATATTGTTAATCTCGAAGCAAGTGTAGATTTTGATACTTTAACGAGGACAGGTTCAGTATTGATCTATGCTTTACCTCTAATTGATATGGAAGGACAATTTAAGTTTTATGCTGCTTTGGTAGAAAATAATATAATTGATGTGCAACTTCTCAGCGATGGCACTAAAGATGAAGAATATGAGTTTGAAAGTGTTCTGAGAGATATGATTACCTCATATGACGGTAGCGATATCTCCGGAAATCTTACAGAAAATGAAGTTGTCAATAAATCATATAGCTTTTCAATACCTGAGAGTGATGGCACATGGATTCCTAAAAATATGAAAATAGTAGTCTTTATGACTGGAACCTATGAGCATGGATACGAAACAGTTATGAACACTTTTGAAGTAAATTTATTAAAAGAATAGAAATGGAATTATTTTCAACTGATACTTATATTAAAAGAAGAAATACTCTTCATCAAAAAATTCAATCAGGAATAGGACTATTCCAGCAATAATAACACACCTTATAATTACAGATCAAATATATACAGATTCAGACAAGATAGTACATTTTTATATTATTTCGGGATTAATCAACCTGGTTATTTTGCCATAATGGATTTCGATGAAGATATTGATTATATTTTTGCCGATGACCTTACTATCGATGATATTATATGGATGGGAGAACAATTCACAGTAAAAGAACTTTGTGATAAAGTAGGAATTTCAAAAATACTTCCATTAAACAAACTACCTGATTTCCTTGAAGATAAACTGAAAAACAGAACTATAAAAATATTGCCTCCATACAGGTCAGATATAAAAATAAATCTTTCTATATTACTAAATAAAACTGTTTCTGAAGTAGATTCTTATATTTCACAGGAATTGATTGAAGGCATCATTGAAATGAGATTGATAAAATCAGAAGAAGAAATCAAGTATCTCGATGAAATAATGGATATAGCTTATGTTCTCCATACCACTGCTATGAAAATGGCAAAAGATGGCATTTATGAAAGAGAAATTGCCGGTGCTATGGTAGGTATTGCTTTAGCAAATGATGGCTATGTGTCATTCCCTATTATATTATCCAAACATGGGGAAATATTGCATAATGAATCTCATGAAAATAAATTGACAAATGGTGATTTGCTTCTTGTAGATGCTGGTTTTGATTCTCCACTCGGTTATGCTACTGATCATACCAGAACATTTCCTGTAAGCGCCAAATTCAGTTCAAAACAATTAGACATATATAAAATAGTACTGGAAGCAAACAATATGATACACTCAAATTCTGCTCCCGGAATCAAGTATTATGATATGCACATGTTGGCTTGTAAGACTATTGCCAATGGATTAAAAGAATTAGGAATAATGCGTGGAGATATGGCAGAAGCAGTAAGCTTGGGAGCACATGCATTATTTATGCCACATGGATTAGGACATGCCATGGGGCTCGATGTTCACGACATGGAAAATCTCGGTGAAGACCTCGTAGGTTATGAAAAAGGGCAGAAGAGAAGTTCACAGTTTGGAACAGCTTATCTAAGATTTGCACGTACATTACAGCCAGGTCATGTAATCACAAATGAACCAGGAATTTATTTTATCCCGGCTCTGATATCACAATGGAAATCAGAAAATAAATTTACAGAATTCATCAATTATGCCAAACTCAATGATTATTTAGATTTTGGAGGGATAAGGCTGGAAGATGATATATTGATCACGGAAAATAAATGCAGGAATATGGGTAAAAAAAGGATTCCAATTAATCCTGATGAGTTAGAAGCTACAATCGGAAAATTATAAAACTCATTATAATTCAACAATGATTGAAAAAAATGATAAAATTCTGGTTACTGGTGGAAGTGGTTTTGTAGGTTCCTATATACTTTCATATCTGGTTTCCTATGGCTATACTGATATTATCACTATAACTCGCAATAAAGAGAATATAATATTACCCGAAAATATAAAAGCTAAAATCAAAATTAAGGAAGGAGATATCCTGGATGTTGTTTTTTTGGAAGATATTATAAGTCAATGTAAGTATATAATCCATGCTGCTGCTTTGGTATCGTTCAAACCAAAAGATAAGAATAGCATGATGAAAACCAATATCGATGGCACTGCAAATGTTGTTAATTTATCTTTAGATCATAATATCAAAAAACTAATATTTATAAGTTCTATAGCATCTCTGGGACGAACTCCTGGAACTGATATGTACAATGAAAATGCTCAATGGGAGGATAATGATATAAACTCTGACTATGCCAACTCAAAATATGGAGCAGAACTGGAAGTTTGGAGAGGAATAGTAGAAGGTCTTAATGGTGCTATCATCAATCCATCTATGATTCTCGGAGCAGGTGTCTGGAATAATGGCACAGGTGAATTTTTTTCCATGATATACAAAGGATTGAGATTTTACCCCACAGGCAGCAATGGATTTGTCGATGTTAGAGATGTAGCAAATATGAGTATCAAACTACTAGAATCTGACATTTCAGACGAAAGGTTTATTTGCTCAGGAGAAAATATCAAATTCAAAGACCTTCTAATGATGATAGCTAATGAATTAAAAACTAAACCTCCTACGATAAAAATAAAGTCCGGAATAGTAAAATCAATATCTTTTTTTATTGACATTTTCAACTTCATTTCTCGAGGCAATTCCAATCTTACATCACAATCTATTAGAAACATCTCCATAGACAGCAAATACGATAATAGTAAATCAATAAAAGCACTCAATTACAAATATATTCCTATTGAAAAAACCATAGCTGAAACTGCACAGTGTTTTTTAAACTCGAAAAAAAATGGAACAAAATACGGTTTGCTTGAAATAAAAAAAGGAGATTCATAAAATGAACCTCCTTAATATCTTTTACAACTTTTCTTGAATTATTAATTGCTTTTTACAGTAGTCAGAATTCCTCCATCATCAGTAACCAACTGAGCTGTAGCAAAACCTCTGTTTCTAACTTTAAGCAATGCTTGTTCAGCATCTTCATAATTGACATATCCACTCAAAATAAAGATTGTCCATTTACCTTTAGACCATTGTTCTATAACTCCTAAATCCTTAACTTTATTTACATCAAAATACAATGGATTGGTATATGCTGCAAGTTTTATTTTATAATCTCCAACTTCAGCAGGCTTAACATATTTATTAGTATTTGTAAAGGTATATGATGATTCGAGTAATTCCAATTTTGAACTGTTCAACAGGTCTTCAACTATAAAAGCATCCCTGTAACCATTAGATCTAACAGACGACAACACCGCATCTGCTTCATCCTGACTAACAAAATATCCAAGTCTTACTTTTGTATATCCATTTACATTAATTTTATATATATTTCCATATTTAGTCAATGATTTATACTGAGAGCTATTCACTCTGTCTTTTGACAAAGAAGCTAACTGAATAAAATATACATTTGACGGAGCCAATATTACATCATCATAAGCAACCATTTTAGCTCCTTCCAATGTTACCACTTCTGATTCTTCAGCTCCATAGCTTACAGATTTGATATTGGCAGAAGATATATTCAATGCATTTTGTTCATTTAGATTTTTCAAATTTACTGCCTCAGGAATTTGAGTATAAACTATATCATCACTTTCTTTATTAATCTCTCTTGTGAGAGGTGAAGTATAAAAAATATCTAAGCCACCTTTTGCCCCTAATCTATTACTTGCAAAATAAGATCTGCTATCATTTTCATTCTGGAAATAATATAAATCGTCTCCTGGACTGTTCACACCTTTACCAAGATTAATTGGAAATGACCATTCATCGTTGTACAATACAGAATTAAAAATATCATAACCTCCTAACCCATTGAGGTAATCAGAAGAAAAATACAATTTATTAGAAACAAAATAAGGACATATTTCATTACCTTTAGTATTGATATTAGCATCCAGTTTTACTGCACTTCCCCAATTACCATCTGAATCTTTTCTTGCATAATAAATATCAAAATTATCACTTCCCTTATTAGATGAAAAATAAATTTCATCCGCATCTCTGCCAAAACAAGCAAATCCTGCAGAATAATCCACACCATTGAATGGAAGAGATTCTTCATTGATAAAATTTCCATTTTCATCAACATCAGCCATATATATGCTCAAATCCTTCTCATTACCAGCAATTTGCAGCACACTATTAATAAAATTATTCCTTGTATAAACAACTCTTATTTCCGAAATATCTCACAGACCTATACTATTATAATTATTCAACACATTCATACAATGACTTTTTACCAATTTGTCACAAAATAAATAATGTATTAGTACTATTTTTAGAATCAAACCCCGATTATTTTCACCTTTATTATAGTATGAAATTGAATATTAATTGACCATCGGAACTAGCAATACCAAAATCATTAATAGATGAAGATTTATCTGTGAAATTAAAAATCAAAGCCATTACATTTTTTGCAAAATCACATATGAATTCATATATATATATTGCTCTTGCGATTTATTCACAGGAATAAGACTTTCAAATTGAACTTTAGCTTTATCATAAAGCCCCAATTTCATCAATAATTTACCATATTGAATATTATATAATGTTTTAGACTTATATTCAGAAATCAATTTATCATACCATCCAGCCGTTATCAGATCATTAGTCATTTCATATGCAAGACTTTGCAAGTCTGTACATTGCAGCTTCATCATCAGGATTACTTTCCAAATATTCCTGATAAGAATCTATCGCAAGATCAGCATTTTCAAATCGTATTGAATATCTGCTTACTCTTGATTGAATTTTGTCCAAAAGCAGATCCGACAACAAATGCCAATGAAAAAAAAAAGCAAACAGCGTATAATTGAAGTTTTCATCTTTAATAGTTTTCTTTTATTAATATATTACAGAATGCAAATATATGAAAATAATAATAAATCATCTATGTATATATTATATTTTTTTAAAATTTGTTACAAATTCAATCAATTTCTCTGCTTATGAAGCATTTTTTCTATAAATAAATTAAGTTTTGAAAGCATTTCGATTGTGATTTCACTGTTTCAGTCAAATCATATTTTTTCAACATTTCCTGTTTAAAATTCACTTAGAATGAGCAAAAGAAGTAATCTTCATTTTCACCAGCCATATTTCCTTAATTTCCTCCTTATCCAGGATCAAATCCTGATAATTTGAATTGTCTTCAACTTGGTCATATGCCCATCTTCTTTCAATCTGTTTATTACTCTTTTCACAACAATATCGACATTGAAACTACAACATACATAACCAATATATTGTATTCCCAAAGTGATGGGTCATCTACTTATGAAAATCATATAATAATCTCACCTGATAAAAGCGATGGGGCTCCATAACTTCCATCAACTCAAATGAGAAAAGTACTAAAATCCAAAAATGAGATGCCCGGGCAAGCGTAAATATATTCCACAAGGTCATTTTGATACACCACACTATTAAATTGGTCAAGATATCCAGCTTTTTACGATATTGGTAAATGTGTTATCTAATTCCCTTTATTATTGTCTTTCGGTGTGTGTTTTTTTATCTGCGCTTAAGATATTCTTCTCCTGGATAAAATATAATTTGGGTTAAAATTGAAACATCAACACTATTCTGAAGCAATGCCAATGTAATCTCCTTTCTCCTTTCAGAATCTTATTCAGCTTTGTGGTGTATAGTCTAAAGCCAAACAAACGACGTTGATCCGATTTTATTTTATCAATTTCCTTAAATACCTATAACAATCAATAAATTCGTTTGTTATATCGTTTAGCATCTATGTTGGTTTGCTAATAAATACCACAAACATATATCGATCGGTAAATATAATATTTATTTATATATTTATTATTATTGTGAAAGTATATTTTTACAATAAATTTTAATTATTATAATTCAATTATTTATAATTAAAATATCATAAATTATTGTTAATATATTATAAATTTATAAAATTATTTAATATTAAATAAAATACAGAGTTCAGAGGGAATTTATAAACATTTAAATAATTTTTACTGACTCAACTAAAATGATATAAAAAAAATAGTAAAATTTTTTGCCAAACAATTGTAAGTTATGCTTATATAATAATTATATATTAATAGTTTTTTTTCATTTAAATACAAAAAATTAAAAATATGAAAGTTGGTATTCGACCGAACTTTCTGAACAGGAATCGAGTAGCTGCAGTAATCAAAACTGTAACAGAGGCTCATAAAACAAGGATTTGATGTTTACATTTGTTCCGGCGCTTTGATTAAGGTGGTCAACATTTTCAGACAAAGACTATCAAGATGCAGGTGCAAATATTCTCAATTCTAATGAGGATATTTATAAAAGCACTGGAGAGTTATACCAAAGTTCAACCACCGAAAACATCTGAAGTTGAACTTTATGGCTATGGCCAGTTACTTTTAAGTTATCTTTAATGTACAAAATCAGGAATTACTTCAAAAATTGCAAATAAAGTAGTTAACTCACAAGGATGCAATTCCAAGAATCTTGAGCTCAGGAAAATGGATGTATTATCCTCAATGGCTAATATTGCACATACCGCGCTGTAATAGAAGCTGCCGATCACTTCGGTAGATTTAAGAATGGACAGATTACAGTTATGCGCAGATCCTGCCAAAGTACTTGGTGAGAAAAGCGGTGTTGCTTGGATTACATTCATAGGAACCTGCCAATCACTTACCGTCAAGCTTTTGATACCAGGAAAGTGCTGCAGAGCAAATAGAAAGTATGGGGGCGAATTCCTTACTGTTGAAATCGACGAAGATGGTTCTACCGATTCCATATTCGGGGTGCGATGAGTCAGGTATCATCGATGCTGAAATGAAATTATTTTTAGAACAAGCGCAAAGATGTGATATAATAATAACCATGCAGCTCAAATACCGGAAGAGAAGGCACCAAAACTTATCCTGACTCACGAGGCAAAGCCAAGAAACCAGGTTCTCTGTGGATTGTATCTTTGCAGAACAACGGGAGGAAATTGTACACTGACCAAAAAAGATACTGTTTATACTACTGATAATGGTGCAATTCATATTGTGGAAAAATTAGACCAATCCTAAATCAAGCAAGTCAGTTATATATACAATAATTGTCACCTCTTGATGACATGGGAAAAATGAGAATTTTAAAATTGATAAAGATGATGTAGTAAGCAGAGCAATGGTTACTTACGACAGAGAAAATAAATCAGCTCTGAAACCACTTCCTCGTTAGTCCTCAAAACCTATGTTAATTTAGCGGAACAGGCAGAAAATAAAGCACTGAGCGAAAAAGAAAACTCAAAAAAGTGCCTGAAATTCTCTAATATCATTGGTGGTAATAGGAATTTTCTTGTTTTAATGGGGAAAGTTGCCTTCCTTGATTTTATGGGACACCTCTGTTTTTGTTCTTTCTGTATTTGTAGGATGGCAGGTAATACGCGAATGTAACACATGTTTACACACACCATTGATGGCGGTAACAAATGCCACAGTGGTATTATTATTATAGGAGGATTTACTGCAGGTTCAAAATGAAATTTCAAGCCCATTGACAATATTGGCTTTCATAGCTATTTTGCTGCCAGTATTAATATTGTTGGAGGATTTTTTGTTACTACAGAATGTTAAAAATGTTTAGAAAAGAAGAGGATAACAACACAACTACAAAACAGCAGCATATTTATTTGCAGGAATATTATTTATTTTAAGCCTTATGGATTATCAATAGAATCTGGTAAAAAAGGAGTTTACTACGGAATGACAGGTATGGCAATCGCCATTCTATCGACAGTATTAGACCAAAGATGGTCATATCTACATAATCATCGCAATAAGGATAGCTGCACCCCTATAGGGCATCAGCCGGTCGCACGTAAAGTTGAGATGACATCTATGCTATTACTAATTGTAGCTATCCTTCATAGTTTTGTTGGGTTAGCAGCAGTATTGCTGGTTATGGTTCATATCGACCCTCATTCAGCAAATCTTACGATCCGAAAGCGACAATTCATCTTGTAGAAATATTTATAGGAGTTTTCATTGTACATACATCACTGGTTCAAGAAGTTGCCTGGGGAAACCCGAAGGTAAAATCAGAAGTAAGCCACTATTATATCCGGGAAGACATACTGTAAATATAGTATTGGTAATAAGGCAGTAGCATTAGGAGTATTATTTACTATGGCTTCAGGAACTAACGGTATGTTATATCTGTATAGTCGAGTGACAGCCATAGCATTATTCATAGGGGTACTTATTGCAATGGCTATAGGTGGGGCTGATATGCCAGTAGTAGTTTCAATGTTGAATTTTTTACTCTGATGCAGCAGCAGCAGCAGGATCTATGCTTGGAAGTTCTGACCTTGATAATCACAGGAGCATTGGTAGCTCAGGAGCTATATTATCTAATAATGTGTGAAGCTGTAGAACAAGATCTTCCTTTCAGTACTTTGGAGGATTTGGCGATGTTCAGTAGCCTCCAAGGGACTCCATTGAAGGTACTGTTACAGCTACACATATGAAGAAGTTGCTACAGAAATGCTTAAAGAAGCAAATAAAATATTGATTGTTCCAGGATATAGATGGTAGAAGAAAGCACAATATCCTGTTCATGATGGTAGATTATCTCAAATCACAGGGGCAAGAGGTAATCTCTTGGTATCCACCCTAGCCGGTAGGACACATGAATAAAATTTCTCGCTGAAGCAATGTACCTTATGATATAGTATTGGAAATGGAAGTAAATGAAGAAATGGAAAACACAGATGTTGTAATGGCACTGGGGTGCCAATGACATTGTGTCCAGGTGCTTTGGATGATGCTTGCTCGATATATGGGTATGCCAGTAATCGAGGTGAGGAAAGCTGGCAAGGTAATAGTAATGAAGAGATCTATGGCTGTGGTTATGCAGGAGAAAACCCATTATTTACAAAGACAATACATGTTGTATGGTGATGCTAAAGCCACTTTAGATAAATTGAATGCTGAATTAAAAAAATAATTAATAATAGCAGATTTAAAAAAAGCCATAGTGAATTCACAATGGCTTTTTTTATTTAGTATGATATCATTTATCTCTATTTTTCAAATGATTAAAGCATCAAGAAGAATTAATAAAAGAAGTAGAAAAAAAAAAGAAGATAATAATTAACATTTTATTTAAAAAAATAATTGGATAAGCAGCATTTTTAGTATTTTTGTATCTATAAAGGAAAGAAAGAATATTTTATCACTTTTTTGATAAAATAATTACCTTTGATAAAAAATAATATTAATTTTAGGTTTTTAATTATTCTTTTTTTCGAGAGAAAATTAAATAAATGTAGTTAAATTATTGGTATTAAAAGATTAACATATGAAGCTTTTTAGAAATTTAGTAGTTTATGGACTGATATTATTATCAGGATTAGGATTAAAAGCACAGGATATTCACTTTTCCCAATTTTATATGTCTCCATTGAATTTGAACCCTGCTATGACAGGAGTTTCAAATTGCACATCGAGAATAATAGGAAATTTCAGAAATCAATGGGCTCCAGTTTTGAAATCTAATGCTTACAACACATATTCATTATCGTATGATCAGAAAATGCCAGTAGGAAGGTATGATTATTTTGGTATAGGTGGAGCATTATGGGGCGATGTTGCAGGAACTCACAATTTTGGTACCACAGAAGGTAAATTATCATTCTCATACTCAAAAAAAATGGGAGGATACAGGAAAAAAGCGCATTTCTTAGTAATTGGAGCTGAAGGTGGTTTTGCCAGAAGAGGTATAGATACAGATAAATATATTTGGCCGGATTATAGCAATATTGAAGAAAGGATAGACAATCCAAGTTTTTACTTCGGTGATGTTTCAGCAGGACTATTATGGTTCTCAGTATTCGATGAATACACCAATTTCTATATTGGAGCAGCATTCCATCATTTAAATCAACCTAATCAATCATTCAAAAGATCATGGGTCGATACTACCTCAAGTACTATATTAAGAACTATTGACGACAATAATAACTTGTATTCAAAAGTAACAATTCATGGAGGAGGTCAATTTGAAATCCAGCCAAGAATTAGTTTATTACCTTATTTCGTAGGATTTATTCAAGGTCCTTACACTCAACTAAATTTAGGAACAAGTATCAGTTTCGCATTAGGAAGTAGCAGATTAAATAAACAATCATTCCAAATTGGTGCTTATTACAGACTTGTAAGCCAATACCAAAGCAAGCCTTATAGTGATGCTTTGATATTAACAACAAGATTCGAATATCAAAACCTTGGATTTGGACTTAGTTATGATGCAACAATATCAGGTTTGAGAGCTGCATCATCAGCAACAAATTCTCTTGAACTTTCCGTAATATACAATATCTGCGGACCTGAACACAGAGGAATTTATTGTCCAAGATTCTAATAAAATTATAATAATAATATTGAAGGCAGGAATAGAAACTTATTCCTGCCTTTTTTGTTTTAAATATAAGTAATTTATGTAGATTAATTAAAAATAACTATTTTTGCTTTTAAGTTGACATTATATCAATAGACATGGAAAGATCGGAGATTAGTTTTGGAAAAACATATATAATTAAGGAGATAAGTGAAAATAATCTAATTCAAAATTTCTTAATATTGGTATTTTACCAGAATCTAAGATTGAATTTATCAGAAAATCCCCTCTTGGAGGAGCTTATTTTTTAAAAGTTGATGGAAACATCATAGCTCTTAGAAATTCTGAGGTTGATGCATTAATACTTGAGTAGATGAGCAATAACAATAGACCTTATAAAATAGCATTAGTCGGGAACCCAAACAGTGGTAAATCAAGTTTATTCAATACACTTACAGGTCTTCAGCAACATGTTGCAAATTTTCCTGGTGTCACCGTTGATAAAAAAACTTCCCTTTTCAAACTTAAGGATAACACCAAAGTCTTATTGACAGATTTTCCTGGAGCTTACAGCCTTTATCCAAATTCTGAGGATGAAAGAATAGTTGCGGAAATACTCACTAATCCTAAAAACGAAGATTATCCGGATGCTATAATATATGTTGCAGATCCATTTGACCTAAAAAGACAAATGCTTCTATTTACCCAAATCAGGGATCTGGCATTCCAGTTTTGTTGGTGATTACAATGAAAGATCTTGCTGAAGTAAGAAAATTAAATGTTGATATAAATAAATTAAAGGAGTTCTCAGATAGTGATGTAATATTTATCAGCAATAAAACTAAAGAAAACAGAGAGGAACTTAAAAATAAAGTATTTGAATTAACACAAAACAAAACCATTTCAAAAAAGACTTATTATAAACTTAGTCCAATTGAAAAAGATGCTGTCAGTTCTCTATCACAATATCTTAATGGAAATACAGAATACCAAAAACTATTGGAAATAAACCATTCTGATTGGATAAAATCCCTGACTAAAGATCAAAAAGCAGATATCGACAATTATAAACAAAATAATAATTTCAGCTCTGTTCCATTACAGATAAACGAGACACTGACAAGATTCAGAACATTTGATAATACCATAAAATCAATTGTTAGATATAATTCTGATAAATCTGTTTCCAAAAGCATTACTGATAAAATAGATAAGATAGTTACCAATAGGATATTGGGGCCCGATAATATTCTTTACCACAATGTTTTTTGTATTTCAGGCTATATTCTCGTGGGCAGCATTCCCTATGAATATGTTGGAGAATGCCTTTTTATTTTTGTCAGAATACATCAAGTTAAACTTCAGTACCAATTGGTTCACAAGTCTATTAGCAGAGGGAATAATACCTGGTTTAGGAGGAGTTTTAGTTTTTATTCCACAGATATTTATTTTATTCTTGATAGTAGGAATAATGGAAGAAACAGGATATATGTCGAGAGTTATTTTCATGTTTGATGATATAATGCGAGACTTTGGAATGAATGGAAGAAGTCTCATATCCCTAATATCAGGAGGAGCTTGTGCAGTACCTGCTATCATGTCAACACGAACAATTAATAATTGGAAAGAAAGATTAATAACTATAATGGTAACACCATTGGTGAGTTGTTCTGCCAGATTACCTGTTTTTTCCTTATTAATTTTATTTGCAGTAATGGATAGCAAATTAGTTTCCATTTAATGTACGAGGTCTCACTCTGATGGGGCTATATTTAGCAGGCATACTAATGGCTCTTATATCAGCATTTGTAATGAAATATCTTATCAAATCAAAAGGTGCATCATTTTTAGTAATTTCAATGCCAGAATATAAAATGCCTGAGCCAAAAACATAGGATACTATCTCAAGGATAAATTATCGGCATTCGTATTCGGAGTCGGAAAAATTATATTTGTGATATCGATAATATTATGGTTTATGGCAAGTTATGGCTCCCGGCAATAGTATTCAAAATGCAGAAATCACAGCTCAACAAATAGCAAATGCTAAAGGGATGGACAGTGAAGAAACCGAAAACTTTATAGCTTCCACTAAACTTGAGCATTCATATATAGGACTTTTAGGAAAAAATAGAACCTGCTATTCAACCTATAGGATTTGATTGGAAGATAGGAATAGCCCTTATCACATCATTTGCAGCGAGAGAAGTATTTGTAGGCACTATGGCTACAATTTACAGTATAGGTAGTGCTGATGATAACATGAAAATTTCGCAAAGGATGGAAGCGGATATCAATCCAGATACTGGAAAATCTAATTATACTCCTGCAGTTGCATGGTCACTTCTGATATTCTACCTCTTTGCTATGCAATGTCTCAGTACACTCGCCATAGTATATAGGGAGACAGGATCGATAAAATGGCCTCTACTGCAATTTATATATATGGGAAGTCTGGCGTATTTTTTCAGTTTTATAGTTTATACCATACTGAAATAGAAATAAGCAAAAAGGATGATTTTACATTCTTTTCTTAAATTCTCCAAGATTTGCACCGATGGTAATGTGAGATTTACCACCGATAGTGTTTTGAATATTATAAGCATAATCAATTCTGATCTTACGCAATTTCAATCCAAATCCAAATGCGAAACCAGCAAAACTTCGATATGGACTTACTGCCATCTCTTTGGATTTTCTATAATTATATGATATTCTCAATCTAAGAGGTCCATCACCTTTTCCTAATAAAAATTCTCCTGCAAATATAAAATGTCGGAATAAATTGTCGCTAAATAAACCAAACTTACTCTTTTCACTTTGACTATCATCTTCCAATAATAATATATTATTTTCATCATTAGGATCATCATATATTACATTCCATCGCTCCAGATTTGTAGCTGTAATATTGAATCTGAAAGGAAGATGTTCTAATTTCTTTGAAACTCCAAGAGTAATATTAAAAGGTAATTTCTCATAAGTCTCATCATATTTTGAAATCTGACTTCCTATATTCCTGATTGCAAACCCGATATCAAGATTCTTATCTCCTGCATGATACAATGCCCCAATGTCCAATGCTACTCCAGAAGAACTATAACCTCCTAATACAGAATATATATATTTGGCATTAACACCAAGATTGAGTTTGTCCTGAACATTATATGATGTCCCAAGATTTATTGCAACCTCAGAACCATCCACAAGTCCACTTATATCGCCATATTCATCAGCTAAATCAGCATCACCATAATCGACATACTGAATTCCAAAATGGAAAGGCATAGCCCATTTATTTATTAGAAAACCATAATCCAAGTTTGAACTTGAAATATCTGTATATAAAAATTTATGACTCAATGACAAATTCTTTCTCATTGTCTCATTAAGCAAACCGGGATTACCATTCACCATACATATATCATCATCGAAAATAGAAACATTAGTTTCCCCAAGAGCAGAAATCCTCGAAGAAGGTGATAAATTTAAAAATTTATATGTTGAAGTGGTTCCAATCTGACTATGCAAAGAATGGATATTTACAATACCAAAAATAATTAAAACCAATCTTAAAAACAAATTATTTCTCATCAACTTATAATTTAATAATTTTCAGATTTCCAAATTGTCTCGCAAACTCCGGCATTACAGAACATTTTTTTTATCAATTCCCCCTTATCATTGTATTCATAAAGTGAATCCTGCTCATAATCTCCTCCCAGATATTGCCCTTTCCAGTGAATAGTCCCATTTTCATAATATTCTTCAAAAGGACCATTTTCTTCATTATCCTTCATAGTCACTTTTTCTTTAATATCACCACTTTGGTAATAGCTGTAGGAGAAACCTTGAATCATTCCATCTTTGATATTTTGAAGCAATTTTAGCTGCCCATTTGGATAAAAAACTTTATAATCACCATCAAAAACACCATCTTTATAATTCTCAACTACTTCCATAAAACCTTCAGTACTAAACACTTTTCTCTCACCATCCAATTTTCCCATTTTATATGTACAGCTATCCCACAATGTTCCATTAGGAAAATATTTTAGATACAAGCCATCTTTGAGGCTATCAACTTTATTGATATAATATCTTTCACGATAAAAACCATCAGGTTGTTCGTAAACTATCTTTTTGTGATCAAAATCACATGACAATAATGACAATATTGTAAAAAGGATGATTAGATAAAAAGGATTTTTCACTTAATTTAATATTTTGTAATTAATCAGGTTAACAACAACAATATCAGAACGATAAAAAAGAGAGTTAATTATAAATAAACTAACTCTCTTCGATATGAAAAATATATTTCTATTAAAAATCTAACTTATAATAAAATATTGGCAATCTTCCTATCTGATACTCTTGATGTATAGGATCGGTTGTTCCTGTGGAGAAAGTATAACTCAAAACATTTTTAGTATCAAAAAGATTTGAAATATCTATACCAAATTCATGAGTCAATTTATAGGTATTGAGTTTGTAAGCGATCTTCAAATCAGTTCTGAAATAATCCTTGAATTGAAATTCATTATAATCATAATCAAGATAAATAATATCCTGTTCTTTGTTTGAAGCTTCATAATCGAGAATTCCGTAGCGTTGACCTCCTGCTGTTGTTACTTTAATTCCTAAATTCAAAGTTCTTCGCTGTCCGAATTTAAATTCTTTACCACCCATGAAGTTAAATACAAATCTACCATTGAAAGTTGAATTCCTTAGCACTCCATCACTACCTCTGTATTTAGCATCGTAAAGTGACTCAGTAACCATAAAATAATATCCTCTGCTAAATGATTTTTCAAGAGTGAGGTCCAATCCATAATTTCTACCTGTACCTTCACTGACCAATTTATCAGGGAAAAATCTACTAAACCCACTTCCTGAATTTAACAGTGAATATGCAGAAGACTCTTCTTTGATTGGTAGATTAAATAAATACTGATAATATGTTTCCACTTTGAATCTTACTCCTTCAGGACTTAAGTGTTCATATCCTAAAACAACGTGATAACTTTTCAATAATCCAAGATCTAAATTATAAGGGGTAAGAGTCGAAGAATAAGAATCATTTTTATCAAAATAATATAAATATGGAGCCAAAGTCTGTGAATGCAATCCAGTACCAAAATTCAATTTATGTCCATTTTTGAATCTATATGAAATACCCAATCTAGGTTCTATAGGAGAAATGGCATTCTTACTGATTGTAAAAAATGTTGATGTAAGCCCACCTGTTATTATCATTTTATCAGAAGCATTATACTTAAACTGAACATAAGGTTGTATCAACATAGGATTATTATCACTATTCCATCTCAATCTCCAAGGTGTTACGGAATCCAAAGCAGTACTTGTTTCATTCAAAAATGTCACCCTCACACTATCGATATAATGCAAGTCATATAAATCCAGATTCAGACCTGCTTTGAAACTCAAATGTCTATTGACCTTTTTAGTTAAAGAAAAATAGGCTGAGTATTTATTATCTCTGAAAACATATCCCATAATAGGAATAGTATCAGTAACTACAAACTGAGAACCTTCCACATGTCGTACTATTTTATCGTGATTAGCATGAATTCTTTGATGTGAAGCAGAAACTACAGTTTTGATAAAAGTGCTTTTATTCAATGGTTTGGTATAACTAAGACCAACTACTCCCATGGTAGAACCAAAATACTGGTCACTGTCATTATCACCATAAAGTTCTGTTGCCAAAGTATCTGTTTGATTAGACACCAAAATAGGAATATCCGAATAACCACCAATACCAAAAAATGCTATATTACCTCCATGTTTCAGTGGGAAATTAAATCTAAAAGCTCCATCCTGATATGTTGGACGAGAATTAGTACCAAGGTCTATTCCTAATTTGCTCATAATACTCAAAGTAGAATATCTGTACATTACCAAGAATGAGGCTCCTTTTTTCTTAGAAATAGGTCCTTCAAGCATCAGTTCAGTACCAAGAAAACCAAATTGGGCACTTCCTTCAAAATTCTCATTATTACCATTTCTCATTTTCAGATCAAATACTCCTGCTATACCATTGGCATATTCTGCAGGAAATGCTGCAGTAAAAAAATCAGAATTAGCCAAAAATTTATTATTCAAAATAGTGACCGGTCCACCTCCAGTGCCTGGTATGGCAAAGTGATTGGGATTTGGAATATTTATTCCTTCCAGTCTCCAAAGAACACCGAGAGGAGTATTTCCCCTCACTACTATATCATTTCTGGAATCATCGGAAGATACTACTCCCGCATAATTTCGAGCCATTCTCGCTGGTTCTCCCCTACTCCCGGCATATTTCTGTGTTTCCTGAACTGAAAATTCCCTGCTACTGATTACCGCCATCTCATTACTTGCTTCTCCGGCTCTTTTACTTGTGATAACCACTTCTGCCAGGTCTGTAACACTCTCCTGTAAATCCACATCCAATATCACCTCTTTACCTGAATTCACAACAATATCATTCAATACTTTTTCCTTATAAGATATATAACTGTATTTTACCGAATATCGTCCCAATGGTACACCCGTTATTTTATAGTTTCCGTTGATATCTGTAATTGCTCCTTTCAATGGATCGGTATTCATTACCACCACATTTACCCCTATCAAAGGTATTCTGGAATCAACATCCACCACTTTACCTCTTATGGTTTGTGTAATCTGCGAAAAACCTGCCATATAACCAAATACAACAAACACAACAGATAACAACAACCTGTTCTTCAATTTTTAAGTATCATAAAACTCTGCTTTTATTTAACTAATCTAAATATAATCATTGATTAATTGACTTAACTTGTCAATATAAATACTAATTCATGAGATTAAATTAAATGCAATAATAATAATCATTTTCCATTAGTTTTAATAAATTTAATAAATAATTAACATTAGAAATTATTATAATATATTAACTCCTCAAATAAAGAAAGTTTGAAAATAGAAAATTATCACTACATATTATTGACTATCAATAAAATAAAAAAACCGTTAATAAAGATTTAATATAATTCAATAAAATACAATGTTTGCAATATTTTTTTACATTTGTACTTAATTTAAATAAAATACTTTTTTTCGAATTACAATAAACCAACTAAGTTGAAAAAATACCTTTTAATACTGCTGTTCTTTCTTTTAATTCCATATATAGTCAAAATGTAGAACAAATCAATGCATTGAACAGCTATGTTAATTTTGTAAATGAATCTATTCACGGGTTATTGACGATACATCGATTATTGGAAAATTCTAATCAGGAAGTAAATGCTTTTGTTGACCTGCCTGGATATAAAATCAATAACATTAGCAATGATGACCTGCCACATAATATTTATGAGGACAAAGACCATTGGTTTTATGATATAACTCCTTATGAATGGTTTGAAAAATTAAAAATGAGAAAACAATATTAGGAGACAGGTACTACGAATTATTATATCCACAAGCTAAAGACATATTTAATACCAATAATAAAATTAATAAAATAAGATTTGAAATTGCTGATTTCATTTCAACTAAGGACTTAACTCAAAAAGAAAACCTCGATTCCATTTATATGCTAATGGAAAATGCTGTGGATTTAATTGATTTATTTTATGCTATGCAGATCAATCTGGAAGGAAGTCTTGAAGATGTTTATAATGAGATATCCTCTTCCAATGGAGGAGATAATGTTTGGCTAAAACTTTATGTTGACTCGAAGGCAGTGCTACTCGATGTAAGGTATTCCAATGAGCATGACTTAAGTAAAAACATCAAAGAATTAGATAATAGCATAAGTCGCTGCAAGGAGATACAAAGTAAAATATCAGATCCGCATACTGCAAGCTATATCAGTAAAATAATTAAGCTCAATAGCGATATTTACTCTATCTCTCAAGAGCTGTTAAACAATCCTCAGGTAAGCAAAGAATACCTACTCTATGGTCCATACTACTATTACTATAATATCAAATTGGTAGAAAAATACAACAGATATGGTAATGGTTTTGTAGGCATACTGAACAAACTCATAGAATCAAACAATTTCAATTCACTTTTGAAAATGGAGTTTCCTCATTATTTCAAGGTGATTTATCCACAGAGAAAAGAGAAAAAAATTGAAGCCATCTCCAGTAAAATGACAAATATACAATCTCTTCCTACTGAACTCGATGGAAGAAAAGTACTGAGTGCTTCAGCAGGTGTCATACATGCTGATAGTTCTGTACTTAAATTAGAATTATTTGACAATAAAATACAGGATGGCGATATAGTTTCCATAAATTTTAATGGCGATTGGATATACAATAACATATCACTGGAGACAAAAACCTAAAGAAATAGAACTTCACCTCAACAAATCAGGTAGAAATTACATCATCCTACATATGCTGTGAATGTGGGAAGAAGACCTCCAAATACAATTGGCTCATATACGAATACAAAGGCAAAAAAGAGAATATTGTACTCCAATCAGATATGAATACAAGTGAACTGGTTGAAATAAAATTTGATAAGGAATAACTTAATTGGATAGAGATCTATAGAAAACATATTTGGAAAATGAACTCTTTGGGGTTGTATGTTTTTATTTTCTCTCGCTGATTTTCCTATATTTTAATTTCCTTTAAAATCAATTTCATTTATCAAAAAATCTTCAACCATTTTTACTGCTTTTACTTGAGCAGATTCAAGCTCATCATTTATAAGAACCTTATCGAAAGAATCTCATATAGCATTTCAGATTTCACTCTATCGATTCGTTTTTCTAAACTGGAAGGAGATTCCGTTTTGCGATTTATCAACCTTTCTATCAATGTTTCCAAATCCGGAGGAGACACAAATATTGAAAGGCAACTTTCACCAAAGTATTTTTTTATATTGGTAGCACCTTTTACATCTATATCAAATATGATTATTTTAGACAAATCCCAAAGTCTTTCCACTCAGATTTCAGAGTGCCATAATACTGCTGTTCATACACTTCCTGCCACTCAATCAATTCATCATTTTCCACCAGATTGAAAAACTCTTCTTTAGTTATGAAATAATAGTCCTTTCCATTTATCTCATTTTCTCGTTTTGAACGTGTAGTGACTGAAACAGAAAAATCAATAATATCACCAAATTTTTGTAGTAAGTACTTTACGATTGTTGTTTTACCTGCACCTGAGGGAGCAGTTATGACTATGACTTTATTTTGTGAAAAATCCATCAAGTAATATATTTTATTTACAGAACATTAGCGAGTTGTTCTTTAATTTTCTCAAGATTATCCTTCATTTCAACTACTATTTTTTGCAATTCACTAAATTGTGCTTTTGCTCCGAGAGTATTTATTTCTCTTCCTATTTCCTGTGTGATGAAACTCAATTTTTTACCTTTATCAAGTAAATTATCATCTGCAACTACTTCCTGAAAATAAATGCAATGTTGTTTCAATCTTGACTTTTCCTCATTGATATCCAATTTCTCAAGATAGAATAGAACTTCCTGCTCAAATCTATCCTTGTCTATCTTATTATTTTGTTCCATTCCTTTGATCAAAGTATCCATTCTCTCACGCAAAAATCTTTTTCTTTCTTCATCCAATGCATCTACTTCATCAAATCTGTCCATTATTGATCCAAGATTATTTAAAATATCCTGTTGAAGACTCAATCCTTCATTTACTCTGAAATCAACAAGTTTATGAATAGCATTTTCCAAAGACTGCATAGTGGCATTCCAATCTTCATCAGTAACAACATAATCAGATTCCTTAAAGACATTAGGAATTCTGACAATTGAAGGGAAATAATCCCGATTATTTTCACCTAATTCATCAGCTATTTGATTCAATTGTCTGTAATATTCTTTAAATAACTTTCCATTAATAGCAATATTGGAATTACTATTCAGATCATTAATGATATTCACATCTATTTTACCTCGTATCAATCTACTAAGGATTAAATTCCTCAGTTCAAGTTCTTTTTCAGAATATCCTGAAGGCAATTTTAAGCGAATCTCATTAGTCCTGCTATTTAGTGATTTTATTTCTACTACAATTCTATTATTGCTGGTAATGCTTTCACATTTACCATATCCTGTCATCGAATATAACATATTATAATTTTGATCGCAAATTTAGCAATAAAATTCCTTACAATATATTAAACTATAAAAAAAGAGAGAGGGAATTTTGCAACTCTCTCTCTCCAAAATAATTCATAATTTTAAAAAATCAAATTTCCTTTTCTGCAAGATATCTTTCAGCATCAAGTGCTGCCATACAACCTGAACCTGCAGCTGTGACTGCCTGACGATATATTTTGTCCTGAACATCACCACAAGCAAAAACTCCATCAACATTGGTTTTGGAAGAAACCTTTTCAGTTTCGATATACCCCTGATCATCGAGTTCTATATATGATTTGAAAATATCAGTATTTGGTTTATGACCGATAGCAACGAAAACAGCAGTAACCTTAAGGTCACTGATTTCATTAGTTTTATTATTGATAAGTTTTACACCTTCAACAAATTCACCACCAACGATTTCTTCTATTTCAGAATTCCAAAGAATCTCAATATTAGGTATGCTCTCAACTCTTTTCTGCATAATTTTTGAAGCTCTCATCTCATCCCTTCTCACTACCATGTAAACTTTATTGACTATCTTGGACAAATAACTGGCTTCTTCAGCTGCTGTATCTCCAGCACCTACTAATACCACATCCTGACCTCTAAAGAAAAATCCGTCACAAACAGCACAAGCAGATACTCCCTTGTTCATCAATCTTTTTTCAGATTCTATTCCCAGCCATTTAGCACTTGCTCCAGTAGCAATAATCACAGTATCAGCTTCGATTTCGTGTCCCATTTCAGAAACAACATAATGTTTTGCACCTGAAAAATCAACTTTAGTTATTACCTCATGTCTTATTTCAGTTCCTACTTTTTCAGCCTGCGCTTTGAAATCTTCCATCATCTGAGGTCCTTGAACTCCTTCAGGATATCCGGGAAAATTCTCCACTTCAGTTGTAAGCATTAATTGTCCTCCAGGTTCCGGACCACTGTACATTACAGGCTTCAATCCGGCTCTGGCAGCATAAATTGCGGCAGTATAACCCGCAGGTCCACTACCGATGATTAAACATTTTATTTTTTCCATTATCTAAATATTTCTATTATAAAATTTACAATTATTTTATTTTCTAAAAACTCAAAAAACCAAACAAAAAAATCAACAAATGTTCATATCCTAAAAACAATAATAATTTCATATTAGCTTATTTATAAAAAACTTAAATAGTGATAATCCGCGATAATTCATTAGCACAAAATATAATTTTTTCAGGTTAAATATCAAAATCATAAAATTTTAAACATTTTAGACTTAAGATTGTAGAATTTTAATACTTTTGTAATTTAGAATTTTCTTCTCAATATGAAAAAAATCAAACTAGAGATCATCGCACTGTCACATAGTATCACTCATTCGCACAATTATGCGATAATACTTGGAGAATCTGATGGCATCAAAAGATTACCTGTTGTAATTGGTGGTTTTGAAGCGCAATCAATTGCTGTTGCACTAGAGAATATGGTTCCCAGCAGACCACTTACGCATGATCTTTTCAAAAACACTTTGGAATCATTTAATATTGAGCTTAAGGAAGTTGTTATAAACCAACTCCTTGATGGGGTATTTTATTCTAAGTTAGTGTTTGAAAAAGAGGGTGAAACATTTCAGATAGACTCCAGAACTTCTGATGCTATAGCTATGGCTGTAAGATTTAATGCACCTATTTTTACCTATTCTTCAATATTGGAAATAGCTGGAGTGGAGATGGAAGATGGGTTCTTAGGCGACAATGTACCTGAAAAAGAAACTAAATCTCAAAGTGAATCAAGAAACAAACCATTGGATGAATTATCAGTGGCTCAATTGAAACAAATTCTCGATAAAGCAATAGAAAGAGAAGATTATGAGAGAGCAGCTAAAGTCAGGGATGAACTTAATAAAAGAGGTGTTCAATAACACCACCAAGCATATCTATAACCCAATTAAAAACAACTATTTATAGTAAATTTAATGCTTTTAGTTATTAAAGTTTAGTTATTTCAGAATTTATACTGATGGCTAAATTAATTTTCAAACTTCACTCTTCAATATCTTACCTTGTATTTGTTTAGTAATCAATTTATTTTCAAGACACTACAAATAAACCAACTTCTGAAATAAGGAAAGGTATTTAGAATAAAAAAAGCCCTGCAAGTATTTTGCAAGGCTTTTAAATATTCTGAATTTTTAAGATTAATTCTTAAAAAGTAATAAAGATCAATTATTTTGCAGCTTTTTTACCATATTTATCCATAGCTAATTTTACTGCATTATACAAGTTAACTTCACCTCCTGATACAGATAAAGCACTAAAAGGTACTAATTCTCCTGTTCCAGGTTCTACAACTTTAAAAGTCTTTTTAACTGAAGATTCCAATATTATGCTTTTAATCTCTTTAGCACTCAATCCAGGGAAATATGATTTCAATACAGCTGCTACACCTGCTACTACTGGTGAAGCCATACTTGTACCTTGGAAGCTTGCATATTGATTTTCAGGAATTGTGCTATAAATAGCAACTCCAGGAGCAAAAACATCTACATTTTTGGCACCATAATTTGAGAATTCAGCTACAAAAAGTGAATCATTCATATAAGAAGAAGCACCTACTTCAATCCAGTTTTTAGCATATTTCTTACCACAGAATCCTTTTTTATCATATTTATCAGTAGGGAAATTATTTGCAACATCATTATTTTGATTGTCATTACCTGCAGCATGAACTAAAAGTACACCTTTTTTCATTGCATATTTCACAGCATCATCCACAACTTTTTTGTCCCATTTAAATGATTTACCAAAGCTCATATTAATAATTTTAGCTCCATTATCAACAGCATATCTTATACCATTAGCTACATCTTTATCTCTTTCATCACCATTAGGAACCACTCTCACTCCCATGATTTTCACATTGTCAGCTATTCCATCCATACCTATATTATTGCCTCTCACTGCAGCTATAATACCACTAACGTGAGTTCCATGGTCAGCATCAGGACCTTTAACATCGCCATTCCCATAATATTTCTCACTTGAATCATCATAGTTATCTCCAACCACACTTCTTGGATTGAAATCAGGATTATAATGATACATAACTTTATCTGTAAAATAATCAATTCCTCTTTGGAAATCACTACCTATAAGATCTTTAATATCCTGAATGGATTTCAAATCAGGATCAGCAGCTTGTACTCTTTTCACCAAAGCTAATGAAGTATTGTAACCATCATCATCTGTCTCTGTCAATGAACCTACCTGAGCATAAGTCAATCCTTTAGCATCTAATTCTTTTTGAACTTGATCAAGGCTTTTGAAAATTTCCATTTTTCTTGTTTTGTATCTGTCCAAAGATTCAGCAGCTTTTACTTTTTCTCCTTCCAATTCAGCTTTAGATTCTTTGTAGATTTCATATTCTTTCTTTTGAGCTTTGCTGAGTTTTGATGGGTCAGTTACATCTTTATATTTATAATTATATTTTTTGTATAACCTTGTTACTTCAAGATTATCCTGATTGACATCTCTTCCATCACTTCCTCCTATAAAATTCCATCCATAAACATCATCAACATAACCATTTTTATCATCATCGATACCATTATTAGGTTTTTCACCCGGATTGTGCCACATGATATCTCTCAAGTCTTCATGAAGATAATCCACACCACCATCGATAACAGCCACAACAACAGGCTCACTCTTTCTACCTTTTAATAATTCATTATAAGTTTTGTAAACACTAATACCTGGCACATTATCATTTGATAAATCCAAAAAGTACCAATCTTTAGATGTTTCTTCCTGACCAAATGCAAAAAAATTGTAACTGATCAGCAACATCACGAAAATTAATTTTTTCATTACTATCTGATTTTCTTTAATTATTGAAATAAAATATTTTAAATTTCAGCAAAGTTAATCTATTTTTTCCTAACTATTTACTGAATATAGCAAATAATAACAAAATGATAGACACAGGTATTTTTTTGATAGATAAACACACTATTATTCAAGAAATAAAACTTTCAAATACCCTAAAATTTACTTTTAAAACTATGAATGGAATTTATTTTTTTAATAAACCACGTTAAAATCCAGTTTTATATTATCCTTGGTTTCAATTCCCATTAGAGATGGTGGTTCAATATCAAAATCAGTCAATTTAACATCAAAACCTCCCACAACATTTAGTTTACCATCTTTAGATTTTGTTTTTTCAGCTTTGAAACTAATATTCTTTTTGACATTGTGAAATGTAAGAACTCCGGAAACCTGAAGTTTATCTCCATCTTCCTTAATGTCAGAACTCACAAAAGTGATATCCGGATATTTAAGGGCTTCAGTTACTTCTATACAATGAGAATCTCTATTTGCATTTTTACTATCAAAAGATGATATTTTGACATTTACTGCTACTTGCTTAATCACATTTTTATTTTCATCAGTCACTATCACAGATTTGAAATCACTGCTCACTCCACTCCAATCATGCAATGGATGACTCATAGAATATGTAATAGTACTTGATTTTTTATCTGAAAAAACTTTTATGTCCTTATCAGTTTGACCTGATAAGAGTATAATATTAACAAATAATATCATTATAGATAAAAAAATATTTTTTTTCATATTAATTAATTTTGAAAATAATTGAATAAATAAAATTTATACTCGCTATTTAGAGTATTATTTTTCCATTTTAAGTACTGCCAAAGAGATAAATTCCTTCCAAATTTAAACTAAGTTCTTCAATTAAACTTACCTAAAAATGCAGCACAAAATATATTAATTTTATACTTAAAACTTGATTACTATCATAGCTGCTGCCAAAGCTGCAAAAGAAGTAAATGCTGCAGCCCTGTGATATGGACGCAAATTAGGGTGAGCTTCTAACTGACCTGCTAATACATTGGTTGCTATCATTCCGGTAAGGTGAATTGCAGCAAGATATTTATGAAGTTTTATACTGCTATATCCTTTTCTATCATCGAGAACTTTTGGAGGAGCAAATAAAGCCAAACCAGCAGTTGTAAAATATGTGGTATTCACCAATAGAGCCAGAGCTTCATGAGTCTTTTTGATTCCAATATCTCCATTGTATAATTTAGTTCCTACGATTCCCTGAGCCACCATGCCACCTAAAGTTACCATTCCTCCTATTTGGTGTCCTACGAGCATACCTCTTCTCAATTTTAATTCGCGTTGTCTTTTTTCAGATGTTAGTTCAAACCTGTTGAAATTTCGCATCAGTCCTTTATTCCCCCATAAAATTGATTGTGTAAACAACATTTTTTGAGGTAAAAGAGATTCTGCTTCAGGCTTTGAAATATCATCAAGTAAATCTAATGCATCAGAATTTTGTGAATACATAGTAATAAGGCTTAGAAAAAATAAGCCAAACATCAAAAGAAATTTTTTCATATTTTACAATCTTTTTATTTTAATAAAATTAAATTCCAAACAACATTTGTGATATATCAAAAATTCAAATCAAAAACACAAATTAAATAAAAATATTGTCTTATTTTATTTTAATAAAAAAATAAACCTTTATCAATAAAAAAGTTATATTCTATATGATTTCATATAAGCTCTCTATTTAAAAATGATAATATTCAAAAAATATTTACTACTTAATCACAATCAATTATTAATGAAAAATACAATAAACCTACTATTTATTATTTTCATAAGTTCGATATTACTTACTTCATGCAATGATAAAAAAGAACAACAGGCAAATGCTGCTGTTCGTAGTAAAGTTTTCACAGTTGACGGAGTTGTTCTGTCTCCACAAAAGCTCATAGAGTCTATTTCTGTTTCAGGTACTATAAAATCTTACGAAGAAGTAGAATTGACAAGCGAGATTTCCGGTAGAATCACAAAACTTAATATCAATGAAGGACAGTTTGTCAAATCAGGTACACTATTGGTAAAATTATACGACGAAGACCTGCAAGCAAATCTAAGCAAACTGAATTCACAACTTGACATACAGCAGGAAATTTTTGACCGACAGGCAGAATTGCTTTCAGTTGAAGGAATTAGTAAAAATGATTATGAACAATCCAAACTTCAAATCGCCTCCTTATAATCAGATATTGAATATCAAAAAGCCTTAATAAGGAAAACTGAGATATTGGCTCCATTTGATGGTATATTGGGACTTAGAAATGTTAGTATTGGTGCTCATATAGCCCCTGGAACAGTGCTCACTACAATAAGATCGAAGGATAAAATGAAACTCGATTTCAGTGTACCGGAAAAATATGCCGATGAAATAAAAAAAGGTATGAATGTCGATTTTAAATTGACCAATGATATGACAACATATTCTGCCAAAGTAATTGCAACAGAAATGGGAATAAATGAAAATACGAGAAACTACAAAGTCCGTGCTATTGTCAATCAAAAATCCGATAAATTAATTTCTGGATCATTCGCCAATGTAAATCTGGATCTTGGAGAAAAAAGTGATGCTATCATGATTCCTTCCCAATCAATAATACCAAGCGCACGAAACAAAACCGTAATAATAGCCAACAATGGCAAAGCAGAATTTAAACCAGTAATTACAGGAATCAGGAAATCTGATTTAGTAGAGGTAACTGAGGGATTAGAATTAGGTGATACTATCGTAACTTCAGGATTGCTTTTTCTCAAAGATGCAAACCCTATTAAATTCTCACAAGTTAAAGTTCAGTAATCATGCTAATTTCCGATATCGCATTAAAAAGACCTGTAGGGTCATTTGTCCTTAGTTTACTCATAGTATTAATGGGGGTTGTAGGTTATGATTTTCTTGGAGTCAGGCTATATCCAGCCATAGATCCTCCTGTGATCACTGTATCAACATCTTATACCGGTGCAGATGCAGAAATAATCGAATCCCAAATCACTGAACCACTTGAAAAATCCATAAATGGTATAGAAGGAGTAAAATCTATTTCCTCTCAGTCTGCTATAGGCAGAAGTACCATAACTGTAGAATTTGACCTCGGAAGTGATTTGGAAAAAGCTGCCAACGATGTGAGAGATAAGGTATCACAAGCGCAACGAAGTTTGCCTCAAGACATCAATTCTCCTCCCACAGTCACAAAAGCGGATGCCAATAGTGACCCTATCATCATCATGATAGTGCAAAGTGCCACAATGAATGGAATAGAATTGAGTGAATATGCTGAAAATATCTTATTAGAACAACTTCAAACTATAAAAGGAGTTAGTTCTGTTCAAATATACGGAGAGCAAAAGCCTGCAATGAGATTGTGGTTAAATCCAGCTAAACTGGTATCCTATAACCTTACTGTAGCTGATGTAAATAATGCTCTGAACAAGGAAAATGTGGAAATGCCCGGTGGCAAAATACGTGGAGAGACTACTGAATTGGACCATAAAAACAAATGGAAGACTTGAAACTGAAGAGGATTTCAATAATCTCATAGTAAAACAAACAGATAATCAAATAGTACGATTAAAGGATGTAGGGGAAGCTGTTCTCGGTCCTGAAATTGGAAGAATCAGGTGCTACCATAAATGGGAATTCAGGTTTGGCAATGGCTATAATAGGACTTCCCGGAGCAAATTCCATAGAAATAGCTGATGAATTTTATAAAAAGATTTGATAAATTAAAAGAAGATGTGCCCGAAGGGATAGAAATTGATCATAGGGAAGGGATAGGTCAGTATTCGTCAGACAATCCGTAAATGATGTTCTGGAGACTTTGGCAATAGCTATAATATTAGTAGTATTTATCATATTTTTCTTTTTCAGGAATTGGATAATTGCCATTAGACCGCTTATCGATATCCCTGTCTCCCTGATAGGAACATTTTTTGTAATGTACATATTTGGCTTTTCAATAAATATACTCACATTACTTAGGGATAGTACTCGCAACTTGGACTTGTAGTGGATGATGGAGATCGTCGTTACAGAAAACATCTTCAAAAGAATAGAAAAAGGGATGAACAAATGGCAGGCAGCCGCAGAAGGAACGAGAGAAATATTCTTTGCGGTAATCTCAACCTCCCTTACTCTCGCTATAGTTTTCATACCCGTGATTTTTTTACAAGGTTTTACAGGTAGATTATTTAGAGAATTCGGGATAGTAGTAGCGAGCGCCATATTAATTTCTGCCGTAGTATCCCTAACACTTATACCGAAAGTACTAAACGTAAAATTAGGAGGTTCTTCTAATTATAATTCAAAATTTTATACAGCTACAGAACCATTTTTTTCAGGGCATGGAAAATCTGTATCGAAAGTTATTATCATTATCATTTAGAAACAAATGGTTTTCAATAGCTATGCTCGTTGTGAGTTTAGCAAGTATAGCTTTTTTTAATAAAACACTGAAAAAAGAACTTGCCCCAATGGAAGACCATAGTTTTATAAGGACATTTGTCACTACTCCTGAAGGGACAGAATACACCACTACCAAAGACCTCATGAATACATTGGCAAAAATAAATATGGATACTGTACCTGAAGCAAAATATGTACTTGCAAGATATGGAGGATTCGGTTCTGAAAGTCCCAATACAGGATTTCTTATAACTTTCTTAAAAGACCCTGATGAAAGATTAGCTTCACAGCAACAAATATATGAGAGATTGATGCCGATATACAGAAGCATTCCCAAGGAAGGGTAATAGCAAGTCCAAGAGCCAACTATCACCACTTCATTCGCAAGAGGTCTTGATATTCAGTTCGTAATTCAAAATATAGATTTCGAAAAGCTAAAATCTGTTTTACCTGAATTTTTCGAAAAAGCTAAACAAAGCGATGTTTTCAGCAACGTTGATATAGATTTAAAATTCAATAAACCTGAACTAAATATAAAAGTTGACAGACTGAAAGCGACAAGCATAGGAGTAAATGAAAAAGATATTTCCGATGCTTTAAACTATGCCTTTAGTGGTGGTAGAACAGCATATTTCCTACGTAACAACAAACAGTATTATGTTATTTCTCAATATGATTTGAAAGACAGAAACTCTCCCAAAGACATTTCATCTCTGTATGTCAGATCAAATAATGGACAACTGGTACAATTGGACAATCTTATCACAATGGAAGAAAACAGTAGTTCTCCAACATTGTACCATTACAACAGATATAAATCCGCAACTATATCCGCCAATCCTGCTAAAGGAAAGACATTGGGAGAAGGAATAGATGAAATGAATAGAATAGCTAATGAAGTCCTCGACCCAACTTTCAATACTGCACTGTCAGGTCCATCTGTGGATTTTGCAGAATCAAGTTCTAATATCTCGTTTGCACTTTTACTGGCACTTATCTTGGTTTATCTGATTTTAGCAGCACAATTTGAAAGTTTTATAGACCCTATTATCATTATGCTTACTGTACCATTGGCTATAGCAGGAGCTTTTATAGCTTTATGGCTTTTTGGTCAAACTATCAATATATTTTCTCAAATAGGGATGTTATTATTAATAGGAATTGTGACAAAAAATGGAGATCCTTATAGTCGAATTTGCCAACCAAAAACGGAAAGCAAACATGGGAAAACGTGAAGCAGCTTTTGAGTCGGCAGTCTCGAGATTCAGACCGATTCTTATGACATCCTTTGCTACAATTGTGGGAGCATTACCAATAGCTCTGGCATTGGGTGCAGGAGCACAAAGCAGGGTTTCCCTTGGGATAGTAGTAGTGGGAGGATTATTATTTTCACTAGTATTGACATTATATGTAATTCGGTAATGTGCACTTTATTATCTGGTAAAAAAGTAACTAACAATTATGAAATATAATAAATATAAATTCATATTGATATTTGTTTTTATTCTCAATTTAAATTTTACCGAAAATTTATTTTCACAAAATAAAATAAGTATCGATGAAGCAATTTCTATAGTATTAAAAAATAATTATGATATTATTTTTGCTCAAAATGATAATCAAATAGCCATTGCTAACAATACTAAGGAAATGCAGGTATGCTGCCTTCAATAACTTTAAAAGCTAATGATGCCGTAGAATTGGGATATTTGTATCAAAAATATTTTTCAGGAGTAATAGGGAATTATCCTTTTTTAGCTTCAAATGCAATAAACATTGGAGCTTATATTGATTGGACAATTTATAATGCAGGAATATCAAAACTCAATAAAGAAAAACTGGAACAAATAGTAAATATTTCAGATATAAATTTAAAAAAACAAATTCTTACTACTATTTATGAAGTTTCAAATTCATACTATGATATCGTTCGTCAAAAGCAACAATTAGAATATTACAATGAAATTATCAATTACAATATCGAAAGGGAGAAAATCACTAAAGCTAAATTCAATTCAGGAAATGTACCAAAAACAGAGCTACTGCAATCCACTATCGATTTGAATATAAGCAGGAAAACGCTATCAATCAGGAATATGTGATTTCTCAGTCCACAAAAACATTTAATCTATTATTAGGAACTACTTCAGAATATGAAGTTGCAGATTCCACCCATTTTAATTTCATAGATATCAATAAAGAAGATTTTAGAAACAAATTGGATCAAAATAAAGACATCGCATATTATGAAAAGATGAAAATCATAATGGATCTGGAATTTGAAATAGCAGAAAAACTCGATATGCCTACTATAAATATGACCGGAGATTTATCATTCTATAATCTGAATAATTCAGCAGGTACTATTTCCTCTACTACATCATTTGAATCCTTCGATAGGAGCAGGAATCTCCTACCCTCTCTATACAGCTGGTGAAAATAAAAGGAAACAGGCACTGGCAAAAATAGAATTCCAAAATGCTGAACAAAAATTGATGATGATTACAGATGAAGTGACTTCTGTATTTGAAACTGCATTTGAAAGCTATGAAAACAATAAGAAACTGCTTGCAATAGAACAGGAAAACAATAAGATAGCAAGAGAAAATTTGAACTTAAGCATTAAAAGATTAAAATTGGGGGAAGCTAATTCTCTTGAAGTACATCAGGCAGAAGAATATCTAGTACAATCGAATACCAAATTGGTCAATATCCAATATTATATGAAAATAGCAGAATTGAGACTTTTACAATTAATATCACAATTATAAAAAAAACAATATTGCATATACTCATTTATCAATAATTTTGTATTTTTGCATACCTTTCAGGGTCTTAGCTCAGTTGGTTTAGAGCGCTTGCTTGACAGGCAAGAGGTCGGGGGTTCAAATCCCTAGGTCCTACTTGAATTTCAAAGACATATAATCTTCCTTTAATATTCACAGTTTCTGATGAAAGCAATATTTCAACATTTATATTTTCAAAATTTATAACTTTTTTAACAAGTTTCATTACGCTAATGCAGATTTTATTTTAATGGCATTTTATTAATAATTCGTCTCAATTAGATGTGTCTGCCAATCGCAGGTAAGCGTGACTATAAGGGATTAAAAAGCTATAATTAGTGAATTATATATTAATAAATTAATAATAAATAGGTATGCAGCTTTAGCCCATCCTCATTTATCAGGTAGTGTTTATTGGATTTAACCAAATTATTTCATTTTGTCATTATTGGGATAAAAACCCATTTTATTCTTCATTTTTATCCTGCCGCTAAAGCAGCAGGCTATTTAGTTCTATATTTCAGAGTAAGCTCTGTCTATGATTCACTGCATATTAGCAAAATTTAAGGATCGCCTATCAACGCACTATAGAATCGCATGATTTAACGCACCAACCATAAGATCTTGCCCAAAACCGGACTATCCCTCAAATTAGCACAAACATAAAACTTATTGTCAATTATTTGTAAATTAAATAACAATTTATTTCCTTTTGAAGATTTTAAAATTCAAACAGCTGGTTTGTAAAACAAAATAACCGCCTAATATATGGGCGGTTATCATTTTAAAATATTCAGTACAATCTTAAGATTGTTAATATTTATTTATTAGAATACTCAGTTTTATGCTTAATCGATCTCCTTTTTCTTTAACTGGATTTGAAATATTGGCATAATCTGACTTTACTTCAGGTTTATTAATCCCTATTTCATAGGAGAAGCTTATTCCAATAGGAATTGTTGAGTTATTGAAAAAAGTACTTTTTAGATTAATACCAAAATTTATTGGTGTATAATTTAAATTAACCAAACCTGAATTGATTTTAGGGTCTAAACTACCCATATCTACTGAGGATTTATCATAAGAAAGTTTAATCTCAGTAGGAATTACAGAAACAAATCCAAGTAAACCAACATTTACATTATCGGTTTTCAAAAACGAATATCCTAAACCGATAGCACCCATTAAACCAGATACATTAGTACTATATTCCTCTTTTTTTGACCTACTATTTAAAATACCACCCTCAGTAGAAAAAATAAATTTCCTAAAACAAACATCAATGTTGATTCCAATATAATTATTTAATAATTTTACTTCAGGAAGATCATTTGTCTTAAGAATTTTATTAATCTGAATATCACTAATGTAAAGAAATCCAACATTTAAATCTAATTGACCAATTACTTTTTTCTGTCCTAATAAACTTTGAAAAAGCAATAAGAAAAATACAAAGAATAAAAGATATTTTTTCATAATTTTTAATTTATAAACATTTAATAAATTCTGTTTGTATTTAAGATCAAAATATTTCTTATTCTATTCCCCAGTATTGTATTCCATACCTAGCTGTACTCATCATTTCTAATACTAATTGTTTATCAATTGATGATAAATTTGAATTAACAACCAAATTCTCTGCACTTATCGAATATGTTACAAAATCTTCAATATTAGTAGAATATGAATAACATTGAAAATAAGGGTATAAATAATTAAATACAGAATCTGATATTTTTCCATTGTCATGTAGAAATAAAACAAATTCCAGAATAGTTTTATTTTCATTATTTTTTAGATAATTGAAATTTAATTCAAAGTTAGCTAAAGTAAAATAAGGAAATTCATTTAAATTATAAACATTGTTAACAATTGTATAATTTTTACAAAAATTATAGTATAAACTAGTAGAAAAAACACCATTATTCAAATAATTATTGCTATTTTGTATTGCTGAGTTCAAACAGTTATAATGATCATAACCTATATGATCAAATGGGTTGTTTGAATTTGGCATAATTACAATAGGTTTAGGATTTGCCAAAGAACCAGCAGCTTCTATAGAAGCCCCAGCTCCATAGAGAAGTGCTCCTAATCCAGCTCCAAAACCAGCACTAACTCCTCCAATAGCAGCTCCTGCCGCTGCACCTAATGCACCACCTTGAACAGCACCTTTTAAATCAGCACCAAGAATTTTTTTCCAATTTATCCTTAAATCCACATTTGCTCTGATGGAATTTAGATAATTACTATTTAATAACTCTAACTGTGAAAGTGTATTATCATTAATTAATTCATCCTGTTTATTGCAGGAAGTAAAACAAAAAGCTACAATTATTAAAGTAAAACTATTGAATTTATTTTTGTTTTCATAATCTTAGATTTAAAATTAAATAATTTATATATTATCAATTATAAAATTTCTAAATCTCACTTCAGTAAAATGGAGGATTAGCCTTATATCCCTTTGGTTTACAACAATGATACCACCAATCTCCATATGTAAAATAGTTATATTTTTTAGCAATGCATATCTTTCTCCAAATGCATATACCAATATACAAGGTAGCAAGGTAGCAAGGTAGCAAGGTAGCAAGGTAGCAAGGTAGTAAGGTCAATATGCTTAGCAGTTGATTCAAATTAACATATTTGTACAAATATATAAAAAATAATTTAATTTTCAAAATATTGTATCAGTTTTATTTTCAATCTTTTTTTATTTTTCCCTACTTGTACACATTGACAAAAAGATAGTAGATAAACAGATGTTTATAATACAAAAAGTGTAAATTTGTCACACTAATTGGAACAAATCGAGACAAGTTTCATTACGCTAAATCAGATTTTATTTTAATGGCATTTTATTAATAATTCGTCTCAATTAGATGTGTCTGCCAATCGCAGGTAAGCGTGACTATAAGGGATTAAAAGCTATAATTAGTGATATATATTAAATAATTAATAATAAATAGGTATGCAGCTTTAGCCCATCCTCATTTATCAGGTAGTGTTTATTGGATTTAACCAAATTATTTCATTTTGTCATTATTGGGATAAAAACCCATTTTATTCTTCATTTTTATCCTGCCGCTAAAGCAGCAGGCTATTTAGTTCTTATCAGTTGCAAATTCTTCAATAAAACTATAATTCATCCTCAACTTCATCTTATATATATTATTGAAATATCTTATATGATATATTTTTCAATGAGGGAACAATAATTATATTTAATAAATAAAGATTTTAAACCAATATTTAAAACTATTAATTATTTTCACTGATTATTTCTCTTTTAAGTGAATTTTAATAACCTTACAAACCAAAAAATATATGAATATTCAAATTTTGTTTTCAATGAATTTCAAGAGAATACTTATATTATTTATGATGATTCGGTGAAGCAGCCATAATAGATCCTGGTTGTAATTCAGACTATGAAAGAAATCAACTTCTGACTTTTATTGATGATAATTCCATAAAAATCACCTCTATCCTACTTACTCATGGACATATTGACCACATACTGGGACTCAATTTTATAACCAATAAATACAACCTCATACCGATGTTGAATTCTGAAGATATCTTTCTTCTGGATTCTGCCAATAAAATAGCTGAATTATACGGAATAAAATATGATGGATACGAAAACAAAACAAATAATATTGAAGACAAATCCACATTAAACATTGGAAACATTGAGTTAGAATGTATTCACGTACCTGGACATTCTCCAGGTAGTATTTGTTTTTACAATAAATCAAAAAATATTCTCATTGCAGGAGATGTATTATTCAATATGAGTATAGGAAGAACAGATCTACCTGGTGGAAATTATGAGCAATTGATAACTGGAATACAAAAAAGACTTTTTACTCTTCCTGAAGAAACTATCGTTTATCCGGGTCATGGAATAAAATCTTCAATAGGACATGAAAAATATCACAATCCATTTTTTTAACTAAAATAACAATAATCAATTAACAAACCCATTACTACATATTGCTATTTTTGATAATTCATCATATAATCATAACTCTTTATTAATATAAAGAGATATATATTAAAAAAAAATTAATAAATTGCATTTTTTTATGAACTATAATTAAAATCAAAATGTTTTATTAACAATTGGAACAGGTAATATGTTATCTGTACAATTGTGTGCAATAAATAGATAATAATTAATTAAGAATATAAAAGAAGTAGTTTTCTTATTTTGAGACCTTAGTCGAAAGAGCCCGAATTTGCGCCGGCAAATTTGGGCTTATTTTTTTATATTTATTATCTAAAATAAATTGGGGTTAGTACCCCAAATCCTAAAATTGATACTTTTTAAAGTAAAGAGGATAAAAAAAAGTGATACCTTAAAACAGATACCACTTTTTTTACTATTCATTTTTTATTATTTCTATTTCCCTATCTGATAACCCACTGTTAATTCATGGCTACCATTATTGTATGTTTGGAATTCTTTGAATGCAAAATCATAGGAATAGTACAAATTGAAGTTAGTGAATTTGGTTCCAATAAGGAAACCAAATGTACCTTCATCTCCCAATTCATAAGACAATCCTGAAGAAAATATACCATCATTGAATGTGAATAACAAATTGGCATCAATAAGAGTATTATAATACCCAAGTTTCTTCACATAAATACTTGGAGTTACTTTAAGTTTATATTGTTCAGCATTTAATCTACTGTATAGCCTACTCCCCCTATAATTAAAAGTTTTTTCTCCTTCCACAATTCTCTTGTATTAAGTTTTGTATGAAGTAACAGAGGAAGAGTCAAACTAAGCAAGAATTTTTCCTGAACTACCCGTAAGCCCAAAAGCTAAATCAAAGAATCTGTCTCCATCTGTCTGATGGGCAAGATATGATCATTTCTATCTATCACACCTCCAGCTCTAATCCTCCTATGATAATCTTGTATATTCAGTTGTAAATCCGAGTCCAAATTTATAATTATCACCATATGTATGATATGAATAGGATATTTGACCTTTAAAAGTTTCAAGTGTTCACTATAATTCTGTCGCTCATTAACAAAGCACCCAACTTTACGTTATCAGCTACATTTCCATCATAAGAGAAAGTAAATGTTTGAGTATTTACCTGGTTGATTAGCCCAAGTATTTCTATAATCTAAAAATACGTTATGTTTATAATCATATCCAGTAGCTCCAGGATTCAATAAAACCGGATTAACAATATAATGAGTATATAAATATCTTTTGTTGAGCTATTACCTATTAAAAAACAGAAAAGTCACAATAGATAAAGTTAATAATATTTTTTCATTTTTTTTAATAATTTATAGATATTCTAATAGAATTTTATTTTAAATCAATAATAATTACTCAATAAAGTTACTGATCCCTTGTAAACTTCTTTATTCCTGAATCATCATTTCCTATGAATACCCACATATAACCATTTTTCAGGTAATTCATCTCCATTATTATCAAGACCATTCCAGCTACCATCATAATTTGACATAGAAAATACTTCATTTCCTAATCTATCATAAAGTAAATATAGTAAATGATTGCTGCTTAAATCATCAGCACAATTCAGATCAAATAATCATTATATCCATCATCATTAGGAGTCACTACCAATGTACCGAGTAAAACAATCTTCCTGATTACAATTAGTAACTTTAATAATAGATGATAATACTGAACATTCATTAGCATCAGTAACATTTACAGCATAACTTCCTTTAATAAGATCTTCTATTATTGCTTCGTCTCCCCTGCTTATATCCCAATCATAAGTATATCCAGCATCCAATTCAGAAACTTCCACTTCAATACTACCATCGAATCTCCTTCATTTTCACAAGTAACATCATCAACTTCAACCGCTAATTTTTCAGGTAGACCTGTTACGGTAAAACTTACAGATTTTTCAAATTCTCGGCATCTATTACTTTCAAAGTGTGAGTTCCTGCACAATTCATTATAAGGCAGAGTTACTACTTCATTATCGATATAAACCACATAAGGAACATTAGTAATACTAAAGATCCACTGAACCATTTTCCCATTTACCAGTAACAGCTAACTCCATATCCATTATATTGATTATCATTTACATCTATATCGATCGTTACTTCATCAATGTTCCACTGAAATTGAAAGTTTTAGTTACTGTACATCCTCTTGCATCTTCCACAACAACAGTATAACTACCTTCAGCAGTCACGTCCAGTCAAATCTTCAACATTGCTGGTAAAATTACCGGGACCTGTCCAGCTATAAGTATAAGTACCTGTACCTGAACCTCCAGAAACATTCAATGAAATACTTCCATTAGCATTATCAACAGTTCCATTTACAGTAAGTGCTGAAGAAGGATTTGTAACAGTAAAGGTTGAAGAAACTTTCAAATTACCTTTAGAATCGGTAATAGTAGCTGTATAATTACCCGCTGCTAATCCTGTTCTGCTAAAATTATTAGCAGAAGTACCATCACTCCACAATACAGTGTAAGGGCTACATCCTCCTGATACTGATAAATTAATTGCACCATCATTTGCGTCTTTGCATCCAATGTCAGTGAAATCCTCTGAAATCACTATAGCAGCGACATCACTTCCAACAGTATAAGACTTAGTGAAAGAAGAACATCCTTTGGAATCATATATAGAAACAGCATAATTCCCTGCTATCAATCCTGTAGGATTGTTTGTATCTCCTAGAGAAGATGGATTCCAGCTATAAGTATATGGTGAATTTTGACCTGAGACACTTAGATTGATTGTTCCATTTTCATCACAAGTCACATTAGTAATATTAGCCGTTACCGCCCAAGCAGATGGTTCAGTGATAACGATATTGCCTGAAGTATAATCGATAGTAGGAGTATTAACTTCATAAATATAATAATAGTAAGTTCCTGGGCCAACTCCTAACAAGCTGTTTTTACCAACACCTTCAGAAATTGGAGTAGAGCTACCAACTTTATACCATTCAAAATAATAATCACTTACATTGACATTACCCTCTAATGTTACGATAATTCTACCGTCAGTACTACCATTACAAGTAACATTTTCTGATGTATATTCTGTTTGAATTCCACATTTCACAGTAACTGTACCAGGAATCATAAGATATTCCACTTCCTCTTCATTGGCAGTTACTTCGATCACATAAGAAGATTCTCCTATAATTTCAACATCTGTGCTTTTATTACAATCTCCAATAACATTAAAGCACATTTGGAATAGTATAGTACTATCAGGCAGTGAAATTCCGGTTCCACTTGAAGTGTACCAAAGAAACTTAAGCTTATCAGCTCCATAAGGATAGATATGCCCTGATGAACCATCTGAAATCGAAATATTATTGACAGTTCCTAATCCAACCCATTCCAAAACTGTAGAATCCCAATGAACGATGTATTTAAAAGATTCTATATCGGTAAAGTTCACTCCTAATACATCCAAACATACAGTTTCAGATTTATCAGGATTTGCATCTTTTATAATAAATGTAACAGGATCATATACTTCTCCAATAGTTACTTTACCATCAGTAAGATAATAAGGTCTATCTGGATCTATTTCAAAATTATTGAGATCTATAAACTTAACAGAGCTCATATCTCCATTTTGACCCACTGCCAAAAAACAAATTTCAATAAGAGTAGATCCATCCGGTAATTCATCATAATCCGGAGAATCCATAATAAATATAAGTGTATCACCGCCAATTACATTCACAAGAGCATTAGTACCACCGTTTATATTATTCCATCCCTGAAATGATACAACTGATGGATCCCAAGTTATTTTGAATTGCAATGCATCAACATTTTTAAAACTATCAACAGTTATTGGCAGACAAAATTCGGCATTTTCGTTTTCTGTCACTGTACCAATTATCAATCCGGTTCCTGATCCTCCCTGACTTCCTCCACAATTACTTCCGGGTATCTGGAAAGTACTTGAATCAAAATTGATTGAATACTCACTATCATCAGAATAGGTAATCAAACTTTTTAATGGTGTTGGATCAAATAATGTAAAACTTGTTTCATCACAAGGATCGCCGGAAAAATCATAACGAATTGTAAATAATGTAGTACCTGAAGCTAAAGTGATACCATCGACATTTTGAAAATTAGAAGTCCATTGTGATGATATCATATTATCGCCAAACACTTCATATCCAAATTCTATACCACTCAACTCAGAATTGGTATATATTACAGTATCTCTCTCAAGAACAGAAAGATCCCATTGTAAGTACATTTGAAAACCTACTACATTGGTAAATCCATCTGCCTTTACATCAATATCAACTGTGGTACCAGTGACATTTGTTGCTTCGAAATAGACATTACAAGGATTTTGAGCAATTAAAGATAATTGTCCTAAAACTAGTAAAACGAAAAAAACGTATTTTCTCATTGAATAAAAATTTATTTATTAATAATGCGCATTAATATACAATAATACACTATTTTATACTTTATGTTTAAGTAATATATTACAAAATTATACTATTTATTGAAACAAACATAAAATTTCATAGTTAATTCTAAGTTTTTATCAAAAAATATATTCAAAATTGCTTTCAACTTATGAATAATCTCATTTTGAGTAAATAATTCAACTTATATTAATACATAGAAATAATTGTGCCAAACTTTTAATTTCCTAAAGAAACTTCAAATTTATTTACAATTAGATACAAAAAAACCTTTATCCGCTTCAAAAAATGCGGATAAAGGTAATTTTTTTGACGATTTGATATTACTATTTAGCCATCAGCACCATTTTTTTGACTGCTGAATTAACACCATTTTCAATTTTATAATATAAAACTCCACTTGCAGAATTCAAATCATCTCTACTCACATTAACAGAATTAAACCCTTTATCAAAATCACTTGATTTTGTGAATAATACTTTTCCTGTTATATCATATACTGTAATATTTACATTTCCAGCTTCTGGCAATACAAATCCAATCTCTGTTTCATTGGTGAATGGGTTTGGTGTATTTTGATAGATTTTGAATACATCATCAATTCCATTTCTAACTTTAAGTGATATACCATTCACTGTAAGATTATCATCATATGCTTCTGCACTTATACTATTGTCAAGATTAATTGCATTGCTTAACAAACCTCCTGCTACTGTATTAAATCTGATAGTAAACAATGGTTTTGTAACATCTATCTGACCTTCTGTCAATCTATTCCAGCTTAAATTCAATTTTGAATCTTTGATATTATAGTAATTGTCATCTAATGCTATTTCCTGACCTGTTACAGATTCAATATTTAATACTGAACTATTGAAATCAAGACTAAACTGCATACCTTCTATATCATTCATATCTGTCAAATAGAAAGGAATTTCAATACTTTGACCTTTTTCAATCATCTGATCGTCGAATTCTAGATTTACAGTTGATCTTGGATTTATCAATCCGCTTGTACTATTTAAAACTACTGAGTTGTTAACATCACCTATTTTCAAAGCTGTAAAGTCATTTTCCAATTGATCGCTGCTCAAATCAGGTAATACTATATAATACATCTCATCAGTGCTTTCTTCCCATGGATTGTATTGATCAACAAATTCATAATTTGAATTCACAAATCCCCATGGTCCTCTATTTGAAAGAGATTCAGTTTTTCCAAGGATAAGATTTCTCAATTGTACAAGGTCACTTGCTGAAACTTTGCTATCAAAGTTAGCATCTGCTGCTAATATCTTATAAGGACTTCCTAATTTTTTAATTCCTAACAAATGTTTTTGAATCAAAACTATATCCAAAGTTGTTAAACCGTTAAGGTAATCATCATTTTTATTAGCTGTCAATTTATAATTTGTGCTTTGAGGAAGATCGAATTGGTATAATCCTGTTGATCCTGATTCAGAACCAAATGATTCATGTCCTACCATATCTTCTGCACTTACATTTACATCACTTACAGATTGATCATCTTCAGTTTGTACAAGACCAGCTACTAAACTTCCTGAACCGGATACATTATCCTGAACATAAAGAGTAACTGTACAATAATCTCTGTTTCCTGCTTCATCCCATACCCACATATCTAATGTATTTAATCCAACATTTGATTCATCAAATACTCTTATTGAATCATAAGGATCTGTTCCTGAGAAAGAAAATCTTAAATCAGTTTCACAGCTTCCACATGTTGATCCTTCAGTACAGTTATCAGTACTACCTCTGTCAAAATCTCTTGCTGTAACAGAAACCATTCTTGGTGTTGTGCTTGGCATAACTACAGTTGTAATCTCAGAATAACATAATGGAGTAGGATTTTTACAATCTTCAACAACAAAAGTATAAGAACAATGAGCTAAGTTACCGCATTTGTCTTCTACTGTCCAAGTGATATAATATGTTCCCAATGCCATGTTTGCTTTTTCAAAAGTATTTGTAGTTCCTGAGTAATTTACTGAAGTTGTTCCACCAGTTACTAAATAAGTGTAAACTAATTCATCATCAGGAGTACATTCATCAGTTGCAGTTGCAGTCAATGAAACATCACCTGTACAATTTGAATTGTATGCACATACTTCAACATTATCACAAGATGAAGTAAATTCAGGATCATTAGTATCATTAACCATGATAACTTGTGTATGTGTCCACATTCCTACGTAAGGATGTCCAGCTAATCCAAGATATTCAGGGCTATGATCATTGTATTGACACCAGTCAATAACAGTCCAGTCTCTTAATATTTTATAACATGCACCACTTACTACATTGAAAGTTCTGTCTTTGTAAGTAGCTGCTACCATACTGCAATATCCATCATCTGACAAGTCTGGTTCTCCTGTTGAAGCAGGATCAGTATCTGCATTAGAACAACCTACTAAATTTGTTCTGTCAGCAGGCCAATTAGATGATAACATATTGAATGGATCGTTATTTTCAACAGTTACATATTGTGTACAAGTTGCTGTTCTTCCTCCATTATCTGTTACTGTCCATGTTCTGGTAATTGTACCTACATTACACTGATTCAATGTACCATTATCAGTATATGTCAGTGTTGCACTACAGTTATCCCAATATTCTGCATCTCCTCCTGTCAATGTAACATCATAAGGATTCACATCACAATCTACTGTAACATCATCAGGACAAACTATTGTAGGTCCGATTTTATCATCGATATATACACTTACCATACAAGTATTTGACAAACCATTTTCATCAGTAACTTGCATTACAACTGTACGTGTATTTCCAACATCAGAACTTGAATATGTTACATAAGGTCCAAATGTTCCAACAGTACTTCCATTCATTTTAGCTACTGTAAAAGTCACATCAGTACAGTTATCGAATGAACCATCATCAAATGTTTCTGCATAAATTCTGGCTGTACAATCTGTACCTACTGTTGCTACAGTATGCTCATCACAAACAGCAATTGGTGGAATATTATCCACAACTAAAACAGTTAAAGTTCCTTCTGATACGTTTCCGCATTCATCTGTAAGTCTATATCTAACACAAGTCTCTCCCTCTGGTAAATCATAAATAGTATATCTGTTTGTAGTACTATTATAAGTAATATTATCAAAATTTTCGAATATACCTGTTCCATCAGAACAATATCCTACAACATATTCATAACCATCACTACATCCATAATTTTCAATGATAGGTTCAGGTAATGTTACATCTGCCATAGTACATGTAAATGGTTTTGTACTAACTGTATAAGTATTTTGTGTATAAGTCTCAAATGTAATAGGAGTCAAGTCCATAACTTTTATCAATTGATAATGTGTACGAGGATTCTCATCATCATTACAACAACCATCAGATCCAGCTTCGCACATATCATAAGCTATCCATTTTCTTAAAATCTTGAAAGATCCTGGACAAAGTTCATGTACCTCATCTGTATATAGTACATTCATCATGCAATATCCCATCTCTGAGCCATATCGGATTACCATCTATTGTTGGAACATCGATTTCCAGGTTGAGGATATCCATCACCATTTGTATCCCACTTCAACTGATTTGTATCAGTTAAGGCTCCACTAACACCTTTTTTCATAAAGTATCCTGAACAAGATAATGGCAATGTATCTATACCATCCCAATTGATGAGTAAAGCCATATCATCAAATCCTTTATGATCCCATCTGATAACATGAGTACAAATAGGAGTTTTCATTCCTCTCCAATCTGTTCCTTGATATTGTATTTTTCTTTCATAAAAATATTCACCACAATTATCTTCATTTTGTTCAGTATAATCTGCCAAAACTTTAAGTGTAGCACTGCTCAAATGGCAATTATCATTAACGATAACACCATCACCTATTCTTAGGAATCCTGTACTCTTAATTCTCAATTGAGCATTTGAAACAGTTAAAGTAGTTCCGCTATTGTTATTAATTTTAATGTACCAATCTCCATTAAGATTTGGATCAGTAGCTTGCATTCCATAGTAATTATTATCAGTAAATGGAGTAGATAATGCTGAACTTACATTACCATTACCATCTGTTAATACAACAGTGACACCATAAGTAGTACTCAATGTCAAAACTGCCTGAACATAATTGACAATTTCTGATTGATTTGCTTGATTATCAACATCAAAAGGTATTACTACATTTGTACCTGAAGCTATTGTAAACGGAAATGAGGAAGAGTTAGGAACCAACACTTGGCACTATTTCCTGAGGACTGTATATGAATATTTATAGTCTGTATCAGTAGTCAAATAATCATCCAGATCTTCGCTACATGATACATGAACTGTATCTAAACATCTCAAAGTTGGAGCTATTTTATCTTCCAGTCTCAATCCCATCATCCTTTATAATTTGTTTGGTCTCCCCTGAAATCCAACAGTGACAACCAAATTTTCATATGTATATGCGGGTGTGAAGCATCACCATCCAAAAATCCAATTTCCAGTACCGGACTCAGCATAACCAACTACGGTTCCATTTGCCCTGGTGATACTAAAAATTTCATAGTTGCAATCGACACCATCATTTTCTCCTTCAATTATCATTTCAGGAGTGACAGTAGCGAGACAATGATCATCCAGTGATACTTGAACGGCATCGTTGCAAGATAATGGACAATCTTGAGTTTGAGCAAATAAACCTTGAGCAAACCCAATTGTAAACAAAAACAACAATACGATATAACTATGTTGGAATATCGTATTAAATGTGAGTGTAAAATTCTTGTTTTTCATGAGTATTTAAAAAATTTATAGATTACAAAAATTATTTCTAAATTAATCCTTTGAATCAGATGGATCAATACAAGAATACTCACGAAAGCTTATATAAATATAAACACCAATTCCTTTGAGCTAGTGTAAATTATTATTCAATTAAATGATTTTGAACTCTTCGACAAATTTGACCAAATCTACAGAATTATTGACTCCTACCTTCTTTAAAATATGTTTTCGGTGGACACTCGCCGTATGATCACTAATAAACAAAAGCTCTGCTATTTTCCTGTTGCTTTTGCCATCACATATCAGCTCCAATACTTCCAATTCTCTTTTAGTCATACTCTGCCTAATCAAAAATCTATCTACCGGCACTAGTTTTTTTTTAAGTCCCGAACCTTCTGTTTCATTATTAAGATCCGGTGCCACTTTGATATTTTCACCCATAAATACTCTATTTTGCATTATAGTATTTATAGCTTCAGGAATTACTTTCATGCTGTCAGATTTTAGTACATACCCATCTATACCAGCTCTGAAACACGATTTCACCAAATTAATATCATTATAAGCACTTAGTACCAATAGTTTAGCATCCGAATTTATCTCCTTAATCCTGCTTATTAACTCTTCAGGATCAATTCCTATAAAATTTATCTCGAATACTATTACATCTATCCTTTTTTTACTTATAAATTCCAACAAGTCATCACTTGTTGTTTCAACAGACACTATATTGTAATTTAAAGAATCAAGTTCCAAAAAACTCGCTCTCAACCCTTCCACAAACATCCTGTGTTCATCAGCTAATACAATATTGTATCCTGCCATTTTAAAAAATTATTTTTGTTAAGTTTAAATGATCCTTTTAAAGATCAACAAGTATTATACAAATAGAATGCCAATTTTTCACATTTTTTTAACTACATTTGATTTTCAATGTTTTATAATTTTACATATTTTATTTAGCAATATGAAATAATCTAAATTACTATGAAATTAAAAGTCTAAATCCATTAATCCTCCAATATTAATACCACTTTTTACTTATATTCAAAGATTTGTTATGAAACAAATTTAAGAGTAATCACCATTTGTTTCTATTCTATATCTGTATAAATTAAATATTCAATCCAAACTTAAAAATGGCAAATTTCATGTTTAATTTTAATATCTAAGACTAACAATAATCAATACAATAGTTACTATATTTTAAAAGAAAATAAAAATTAATAAATCATTTAGACAATAAATTGTTAATATTATCTTTAAATATAAAACTTTGCTTTTGCTTTAACAATATAAATTATTTTTATTTGAAATGGGGAAAATAAAAATTGGAGTATTCGGGGCAGGATATTTTGGAAATTTCCATATAAATAATTTACTTAAAACGAAATTCGAACTTGTTGGATTTTATGATATCAATAAACAGAGATCTGATTTTATTGAAAAAACATATAAGATCAAGAGTTTCACAACTCCTATTGAATTATTGTCTCATGTAGATGCCATTGATATTACAACTCCCACTTCCTTTCATTTTGATTTAATAAAATCTGCATTGGTTTTAGGAAAACATGTTTTTGTAGAGAAGCCCATGACTTCAAATTCCAAAGAAGCTGAAGAAATATTAAATTTATTGGATAAAAATCATTTAAAACTGCAAATAGGACATATAGAAAGGTACAATCCGGTTATCAGACAATTGGAATTAAATTACCTCAAAGCCAATCCAATCATCAATATAGAAATGATAAGATATTCCAAATATAACCCACGAGGCACTGATGTTCCAGTGGTATTTGATCTTATGATTCATGATATAGATTTGCTGCACTATCTAAAAAGTGATGAAATAGGAAATATTCAAGCTTCAGGAATAAAAAAATTTGGTAATAATATCGAATTTGCTGAAGCCAATATATATTATAAAAATGGTTCCATGGCTTCATTGAAATCAAGCATCATACATCCTTACAACGAAAGAAAAATAAAAATATGGACACAATCTGACTTTTTTGAAATCGACTTGAATAATAAAATATATGAAAAATATAATTATTTGAAGGAGATAGATAAAAATATGGAAATTATTAATGATAAAGAAAGTAAAACTTTCGTTAACAATAATGCAATACTTGATGAACTTATAGAGTTTTATAACTCCATAGAACAAGATATTCCAACAAGTGTAAATGCTTATGATGGTTATAAGGCTATTAAATTAGCAGAGGAGATTTTAGGTGAAATAAAAAATTGATTTTGAAAATGATTGATAAAAACATATTTGGAGATTACTCTCCAATAAAAATAATAAAGTATTTTGTAATATTATTTTTTATTAGCATATCCTTTATTTCCTGTGCTGATTATTTCGGCAAAGCTCAAATTCCTCACTACATTTTGATTAGTGACATGAGCATAAAAACCAATTATCCTACTCAAGGCTCTGCTGTGAGTGATATTAAAGAATGTTGGGTTTATGCTGATGGTGAATTATTGGGAGCATTCGATAAAAATAAATTGATCCCTATTGTTTCTGATAATGATATTGTAGATATAATAATAGTAGCCGGAATCAGAGCAAATGGAAGTAATAGCGATATTGTCGAGTATTTTTTATTGCAACCGATAACTAAAAGTATTGAAAATACTGAAGGAGAAGTAGATACCATCAATGCACAGTTTTCATACAATGAAAATGCAAAATTCTTATTCTTCGAAGGTTTTGAAGGAACAAATATTTTCACTGAAGATATTGACGAAAATACCAATACAAAAGTAACCACAACTACATCACAACACAATTCCGGGTCTGCATGTGGAAGGATAGTATTGGATTCTGAAAACGATGAAATAGAAGTGACAAGTTCTCTCGATTTTTATCATCTACCTTCAGATGGAAACCAAACATTTCTCGAGATTAGCTACAAATGCAATAATGAATTCTTTGTTGGGGTATTAGGACAAGATGAATCCTCAGGAAGCGAATATAATACAGATGTCATTTATGTAGTAAATAGCGATGAATGGAACAGGATGTATATAAATCTCACAAGCACTATCTATGATTCCGGACTGGGGCTGTATAAAATATATTTCTATGCCAAATATAATGGCTTGGATACCACGACTGAAATTTATTTAGATGACATAAAATTCCTTTATTTAAATTAGAATGAAAGACAATAACAAAAGAGGGATTTTAGTATATCTAATATGGAATTATCTTGCTGCTGTGCTGGCATGGATAGTTTTCTTCATTGTACGAAAAATCATCGAAAATAACTTTCATTCTATTTCCAATATTTTCAAAGACAATAATTTTTATCTCGGAATTCTTTCAATCCCCTTGTTTTGGCTTTTTTTCTATCTTATTTTTGACAGGATAAAAGATGTTTATAGATTTAGCAGATTTGCGACTATTAGAAGAACTTTTTGGTTGAGCCTGCTCGGAAGTGCTATAATAACTATCACTATATTGCAAAATGATATTGTATTAAATAAAATAAATATTTTTCAATCATTCTTTATCCTTTTCTTCATTCATTTTATCATCACTGTAGTCACAAGAATATTTATTCTCACTAATTTCAAAAATAAAATCAAGAGCGGAAAATTATATTTTAATACACTAGTAATTGGTGGAAACAACAATAGTGTAAAACTTTATGAAGAATTGAATTCAATACCATATAAGTTAGGTTATAATTTCATCGGTTTTATAGATACTAATGGAAATAGTAAAAACGAACTCTCACAATATCTTGAAAAATTAGGAAATATTTCAGATATAGACTCTGTCCTTAAAGAAAAAAATGTTGAAGAAGTAATAATTGCTGTTGAAGCGGAAGAACACAATAAAGTCAATAAGATATTGAATATTTTATTTGAATCTGAAAATAATATTCTTATCAAAATCATCCCAGATATGTATCATATTCTTTTGGGTACAGTGAAACTGAATCATGTATATAGTGCAGTATTACTGGAAGTGAACAGAGAATTGATGCCAAAATGGGAAATGGAAGTCAAAAGGGTTATTGATGTCGTAATCAGTTCTCTTGCTATCATTCTACTAATTCCATTATATTTATTTATTATTATTAGAATAAAATTATCTTCTGAAGGTCCTATTTTTTACCTTCAGGAAAGAATCGGTCTAAAAGGGAAACCATTCAATATTATCAAATTCAGATCTATGGTCACCAATGCTGAAAAAAATGGCCCTCAATTGAGCCATGAATCAGATGACAGGGTAACTCCTTGGGGTGCAGTGATGAGAAAATATAGACTTGATGAATTACCCCAATTCTGGAATGTGGTAAAAGGGGATATGTCACTTGTGGGGCCAAGACCCGAAAGAAAATATTATATCGATAAAATAGCTGAAACTGCTCCACATTACAAGAGATTATTAAATGTACGTCCGGGAATCACATCGTGGGGACAAGTTAAATACGGTTATGCTTCCAATGTGGACCAAATGCTTCAAAGAATGAAATTCGATCTGCTATATCTTGAAAACATGTCTCTTACTCTCGATTTCAAGATACTTTTTTACACAGTCCTGGTTCTACTCAAAGGAAAAGGTAAATAATGATTATAATCGCTCCCGACAAATTCAAATCATCATACTCATCTATTGAAATTTCAAATCAAATTGAAAAAATAATTTTAAGTAACAATTTCTCCTCTGAAACACTTAAACTCCCTATGTCTGATGGTGGTGATGGATTACTCGACACTTTAGTTTATTACAATAATTCTCTCATTAAAAAGGAAATAAAAATCCAAGACCCTACTTTAAATCACAAAATTGATTCATTTGTTTTATTTAATGATGACACATGCTACATCGAAACTGCACTTACCAATGGATTGGAACTGATTCCTCATGACAAAAGAAATCCAATGAATACAAGTTCCTACGGATTAGGTCAAGCTATAAACACAGGAATTTCACATGGATTTCAAAAATTTATTATCGGTATAGGTGGAACAGGCACCAATGATGGAGGCATTGGGATGGCATCTGCTTTAGGATTCAGGTTTTTGGATTCTAATGGAGGAATTCTTAAACCAATCGGCAGAAACCTCATAAAAATAAAAAAAATCATTAAACCTGAAATCCCTATAAATATTGATATTATTGGGCTCACTGATGTGAATAGCATCCTAACTGGCAAAAATGGAGCTTCATACTTGTATGCAGGACAGAAAGGCGCAGGAAATAAAGATATTAAACTACTTGAAAATGGAATGTTGAACTATTCTTCAATTATAAAAAATGATTTCAATATTGAATTAGATACGATACCTGGAATCGGAGCCGGAGGAGGTTTGGCTAGTGGATTGGTTGCTTTTTGTAATGCTGAATTAAAAAGCGGCAGTGAGTTTATAATAAAATATTCCAATATCGAAAAACATCTATCCGAAGCAAATATGATAATCACAGGAGAAGGTTCTCTGGACAAACAAACCCTAGAAGGTAAATTATGCTTTCAAATTATTCAAAAAGCTAAAAAATATGATATTGAGAAAATTGGAATTGTAGGTCAAAATAAATTAAATCACATAGACATAAATAAAATTGGGTTTGATAAAGTTTTTCATTCAATGAATATAAAAAAGACAATGAAAACACATTTACCGATTCAACAATCATTCTGGAAAGAATAATTAAAAGTATATTCTCGTAACAATTATTTTAATCATCCAGCATCACAGTGTTACCACCAGGTTTTTGTTCCCTACCCCTCATCAAAGGAATTTCCACAAAAATGAAGTCCCTACATCAACTTCAGTGGTGAAATATATTTTCCCATTAAATGCCTGAATCATATTTGTTGAAATAGCCAATCCTAATCCGGTGCCGGAACTCTTAGTAGTAAAATTTGGTGAAAATACTTTATCTACTAAGGAATCAGGAATTCCCGAACCATTATCAGTAATTTTAATCACAGCATTGGAATTCTCGGTAAATAAATCTATACTAATCTTGCCTTCTCTATCATCAGGAATAGCTTGCATAGCATTTTTAATAATATTATTTAATATACTCACAAGGTGATTTTTATCTGCAAACACTAATATATCATCAATAGGAATATATAATTTGATATTCAAATCATCTCTTTTTCTAAAAAAATCATGAACTATTTTAACTATTTCATTAAGACTTATTTTTTCATTTTGAGCTTTAGGCATTTTTGCAAAATCTGAAAATTCACTGGCTATTTTATCGAGATTATCTATCTGTTCTATCAGTGCCGGAGATATCTGCAAAACCATTTCTGAGGCTCTCTCAGGATACGATTTCACAACATTCTCCATATATTGAATATTCAATTTCAATGGCGTCAAAGGGTTCTTAATTTCGTGTGCTACTTGTTTTGCCATTTCCCTCCACGCAGAATCTCTTTCTATCTTGGCAATAATTTTTTTGCTTTCTTCCAATTTTATTATCGCATTGTTATAGAATGAGATTAATTGACCTATTTCATCACTGTTTTCCCAATTTATAATTTCATTCTTTTTATTTAAACCAAGATTTTGCAGTTTTTGTCCTAATTTCTCTATTGGTAATGTAATGGAATTTGACAATGCTATTGCTATTACTCCTGCTATTAGAAATAAAAACACATAGAGATTTAAAAAATTGGAAATAATATTCGAAGCGTTCGAATTAAAATTTTGATTAGAGGGAAAATATCCGGCAATCAATAATGAATCATTTAATGGAGATTTAGCAGCTACTATGGTTATGTCCCTATTATTGGCTTTATAGCTTTTCGAATAGTATTTATTAGCATTTTTATATTCTAATTTACCTATTGGAATATTTAGACCACTCTCTTTTGATCTCCGTTTATCCTGTTGTAACTCACCATTGTTATCATAAATATAAAAATTAATAAATTTATCTTTTTCAACTTCCAATAATACATCTGAGAGTTCCTTTTCTGTATTAGCTCCTCTATCAGTTACATCTTCTATAACTTCATTAAAAACCAATTGGGCTTTTCCAGCTTTTTGAGATTTAGCAGAATTCAATATATAAAAATAAGCAATTATACCTATTGTCATAAATGATACTACCAATAAACCAATGATAGTAAATTGAATCCTATTGCGCAATTTTGATATTCCATCAAAGGTAAAATCCCATTTATATGGCATAAATCTGTATCTGGAATTAAATAATGAGATGATAAAAATTATTATGCCACTTAATGCAAATAATAAACTGAATAAAGATAATGGCCTTAAAAATCCTGGAATTTTTGATATACTTATTATCTGAACATTATCACGATTGGTATATGTTAGAAAATTGTGTTTTTCAAAGATAAATTTTTCAACTTCACCATTTGATTTATCTCCCATTAATTCAGGAATTTTCTCAAAATCACTATTATTAAATAATACATTATTTTTATAAATAACAATAAAATGATAATCCTCCCAATTGCTAAATTTATTTATGCCTGAATTACTTTTGTAATAATTTATCCAAGTAATAATATCGTCATCATTTTTATCAGATAATTGTCGTATATAATCACCATTTAACGGATTAAAATATAACAAATCCTCGATAGGGAAATATCCGGTATTCAATCTCTCTATGAGAATCCCAATAGGTTTATTTAATGTATCAGGAAAATAATTATATCCTGTTAAAACATAAACAGCATTATTTGAGATAATTTTCTCAAATTCAAAATCACGGTTTTCAAGCCTGCTTTTCAACTCCTCACTCTCTCTATCCTCATTGTAGATATGATATACTGAAAATATTATCAATGAAGTAAAACCACTAATAACTATCATCCAAGTAAATATCCACATTGATGTAATTTGTTCTTTTTCAATATATAAATCAAATACTAAAAGATATATTATAATAGAAAGGAAAAGAGCAATATAACTAATATCAATATTTAACATCCATATTAAAAATATCAATATTAATGAACTTAAAATAACATATACTATCCTTATTGAAAAACTTAATGCTATTTTCTCTATTCTTTGAAAAAAAATATTCGAATATAAAATGTAAACTATGAAAATGAATAAGAAAACCAAAAACCAAATTATATCATGTGCAGATATATTGAAAATAAAATCAACTTCAAAATCCAAATTAGCTTTGTAATATAGTCCCTGAATAATATAAATAGTAATTACCGCACCAATAATTATAAAACCATAATATATCAATATTTTTAAGTTCTCATTTTTTAATTTATCAAATGCCAAAAAATCCTGTTTCTCAGAGTGTTTTATAAAAACAGAGGAGAAAAATATTAGTATAAATATTATTAATGCTGGACTAAATATATGATAATCAAAAGTATCAATACCGGTAAATAATGAAAATTTATTTGTAACATCTAATAATGTCAATATTAAAGATAATACAAACCGAATATCAAAAATTTATTATAAATTTTATTTTGCACCATAATAATAGAATATAATGCAAATGTACTACTTATATATTAAATATAATTAAAATATTTAAATTTTTAAAGCAATATTATTAATTGAGATACATATTATCTATCAATCTCACATTTCCCATCCATGCAGCTACTATAGCTACCGGTTTCCCTTTTGAATTGTTATCAAATTGTTTCAAGTTATTATCTGATACAATTTTGAAATATTCAGGATTAAGACCTTTTTCTTTAATTTTACTAATAGCATAATTCTCAATATCAATTACATTCATTTCAACAAAATGATCTTTTGCAAAATTAAGCATATCGTAAAGTACTAGTGATTTTATCCTTTCCTCTTCAGACAATCTAACATTTCTTGAACTCATGGCTAATCCAGATTTTTCTCTTTTAGTAGGAACTACATTCAATACTGTTTTACTGTGTAATTGTTGAAGCATTTTATTGATTATAACATGTTGTTGAAAATCCTTTTGTCCCATATACAGATTATCAGGATCAACAATATTCAAAAGCCTTTGAACTACCTGCACAACACCAGCGAAGTGACCTGGTCTAAACTCACCTTCCCACAATAAATCTAAACCATCAAGATTAACTTCCTGCTCAATGTAAGTATTACCATTGGGATAAATTTCTTTAACATTTGGTAAAAATAAAATATCAGTACCTACTTTTTTTAACTTTTTAATATCCTCTTCAATTGTTTTAGGGTATTTCAATAAATCATCCGGATTATTGAATTGTGTGGGATTTACAAAGATACTACAAACAGTTATATCATTATTGAGTTTAGATTCTTTGAGCAAGCTAATATGTCCATCATGCAATGCTCCCATGGTAGGTACAAAACCAATAGTTTGAAAATTATGTTTCAAAAATGATATTCTATTCTTTAAGCTTTCAACTTTTACAAATTTTTGCATAATATGAAAATAATTATAAAAAAAAAGCTGCAATAATTAAATATTGCAGCCTTATATCTTTACGAATACATATAATATTAATAACTCCAAAGATCCTGTTCAAAATTGAACAACTCTTCTTTGATTTTTTCAGATTCCAATAAAACATCCATATCTTCAGTAGGACTATTTTCAAATTTATCAGCTATTTTCAAGTCTAAAGTATTAGTTGTTTTAATAATATAACTTGAAAAATACCTCAATTCAAATAAGTCATACCATGTCATAGGATATGAATCATTATAATCACTGATAACAGGTTCTGTTGACAAGAAATTTCTTAATTCAGGATAATACACCCAAAACAAAGGTAATTCATATTTCAATTCACCTGTTAGGTCATCAAATACTTCTTGCAAAGGTGAAATTCCAAGTATTCTAACTTTCAACAATGAAGCTTCTTTATCAAAATACCATATTTCCTTTACTCTGTATCTATTTATATCATCAGGATTAATCTCGCTGCTCACTACCTGTACAATTTCTTCATAGGTATCAGGATCATAAGTCCTTATAGAGTCAACTCTGAACAACCTTTTATCAATGACTTCTTGAGTCAATACTTCTTTAAATTCATCATCATCAAAAGCATTGATTTTACCATCAGAAATCAATTCCTGAAGAATTGTAAAGAAAGGTCTTTCAGGTGCTCTGAAAGGAATATTTACCTTTTCTCTTGTTTCGATAATCCTCCACATCTTTTTTGACCATGGAATATCAGCTTCACGCAATGCTTCATAAGGCAATACCTGAGACTCAAAAGTTAAAGTCCTTTTAACAATATCATCAAGATATTTATCTTCAAATGGTTCACTTGACTCTCGAGGCTCATCGTCCTGAGCATTAAGACTAATACTAAAAAGTCCTATAAATATATACAAAAGTAATCTTTGCATGATTAAAATATTATATTAAAATTCAAATTAATTAATTCTAAATGTCAATGGATTTATATCCCTAACATATTTATCACCAGGGCATTTACATTTTACTTCTTCAAAGAAATACATATCACCTGGTTTTGCCATACCCACTAAATTCTGTGCTTCAGATCCATATCTACCTCCATTATTTTCAGCGATTCTTGGATCTTCTCTTTTTGGAGATCTAACCATTCTGAAGCTAACTATATTACATTTAGCATCAAAATCAAAACCTTCCAATCTTGGAATAATACCTTGATTAGCTTTAAATTCTCCACTACTCATAGTACCTTGAAATTTATTTCCTAACATAGCAACAGGATTAGGAATAAGTTTTACTCTAAAGTCTTTTTTAGCACCTTCAATACCAGGAGCAGAAACATTTACATAAGCAGCTTCACCAGGTTTTGTAGGAGTAGTAACATTTACAGTATAAGTACCATCAGCATTTTTAGCTATTGTTCCACCTCCTGCACCAGACATAGTAACTTTCATAGCATTACTGGAAATACCAGCAGCTGAAACTTCCACAGGGTTAGGTACTCCGATATAGAAAACATTCATTTTAGTAGCTGAAATGGCAACAGATCTTTCACCAACTTCATATTCGAATTCATTTTTATAAGTTTTCACATCACCTGTAACAGGATTTGTTACAGTAATTGCAGCATTATATTTTTTAACCCCGTTACTGTTAGTACTTACTTTATAAATTGCTTTACCATCTTTATCAACAGGAACTCTGGCACCATTAATTGTTACACTAACACCAGTACCTGAATTATTAGAAGCGAAAGCACTCAAAAATACTTCAGTTTCGAAAGTTTCTCCTTTAATAATATAAGATTTTTTAGGAGCAGATACAACGGTAAATTGATCCAATACAACATCTTCTCCACCAACCTTACTCAACATCCAGTTTAAAACTGCTGCTTCTGAAGCTTTAGTATCATTTTTAAATTTAGAAAAAATTGGCAATACAGCACCTACAGGCATGTGATTAAATGTAAAATCTGCCCAGTTTTTTCTTTTTGTCATGGAATGTTTCCAAGCTTCATCATCTATTTGTAATGGAATTTTAGCTGCGAAAGATTCTCTTTCAGCAGGATCAATAAAAGAAAGAAATTTATTTCTGTATTCTTTCACTTTATCGTGTAACTCCATACCTTTACCTTCATCTACTAAATATCTTGTAGTTACATCAAAATTTCTTTCACCATGAGGTTTAATAACATTATCTCCGAAATCATCATAATCTCCGGCATCTACTTTGCCATCTCTATTACCTGATTCATCTATAAGATAATTAATATAAGTATCTATTTGTTTGCTAAGCTCGTCTCCAACTATACTAACAGAATCAACTCTAGTAGCATATACTGCATAAGCAGGTTTTGCTTTTGCCCTATCTTTAATTATAGTAGGGATCTTGCTATTATTTTCGTCAAGAGCAGCACTAGATTTTTTCAGTCCTTCTCCTACCATATCAAAAGCATTGAAAACCTCTGCAGAAACGTTCAAAGCAAGTAGCGCTGTCAAAACGATATACATAACGTTAATCATTAACTGACGCGGTTCCTTAGGAATTGACATAATTTAAGTTTTAAAGTTTTAAAAAATCGATTAAAATACTCTGCTTAGTTTTTGAACTGATAAGCAGCCAAAACATTTCCATAAACCTTGTTCAATTGATCAAGATTTTTGTTTAATGATGCCATATGATCTTTGTATTTAACAGTATCATCAGCAGTTTCACTTAAAGTATGTAATGCCTCATTTATTTTTGTATAGAAATTATGCATTGATTTTACATTAGTTGCAGTTTCAGAAAAGTCTATTTCTTGTAATGCCCTTAATGAACCAAGACTTTTTGACATTGTTTGCAATTCTTCTAACATTCCTCCTAATTTACTCTCAACATTATCAGCATTCAATGGTTTGAAATCTCCATTCCACCTTGAGATAAAGGAACAATATTTGATTTAAAACTATCCAATCCTGGATACAATTTTTCCCAATAGTAATCCTTTTCGAGGTCCTATTAATCCTAAGAAAATAAATATAAATGCTTCTGTTGACAATCCTGCAGTAATAGCTAAATTACCCCATGATGCATTTGTTAATTTTCCAAGAGCACCCAGCATAACCACACCAGCAGCCACACCGATAATCAAATTTTTAAGATATTTGAATGAATTTGAATGTAAAGAACTCATAATAGTTTTTTTAAAGTTAATTAATAATTTATCGTTGCTAAAATATAAAAGTAATTCTAATTAAAATCATTTATCGATCTACCTAAGATGTAAGTGTAGATCTAAATCCAATATACGACTTTGTTGTATCCTGAAATTCATAGTCACGAGTACTATTTTGTAAATAATAAAACACATCTTTCCATGAGTCCACCTCTTACAACTTTTCTTTTCATTGCAGATGCATCATCTTCATTTGCATTATATGTGATATTTGGATTCAAGTCATGTTCTATGTCATATCCATATGGGAAATATGCTGTTTCTGTCCATTCAGCAACATTTCCAGCCATATTGTACAATCCATAATCATTTGGAAAATATGCATCAGCTTTTACTGTAAACATACCTCCATCTTCACCATAATTACCTCTTCCAGGTTTAAAATTGGCAAGTGGACAACCTTTAGAATTTCTAACATAGTATGAACCCCAAGGATATGCAGCCCTTTCGTGACCAGCTCTTGCAGCCCATTCCCATTCTGATTCGAATGGCAATCTAAATTCTTCAGTGTTTACTTCAGCTCCACTATAAGTATTCCAATATTGAGTTCTCCAATAATTGAATGCTTTAGCCATATTCCAATTTACACCTACTACTGGATAATCATCATAAGCAGGATGCCAAAAGTAATTCCTTGAAAAAGGCTCATTATATGCATAAGCGAAATCTCTTATCCATACTAAAGTATCAGGATATACATCTACTTTTTCTTTGTGAATTAGTGCATTTCTCTTAATATCAGTATTTTCCAATCAACATAGGCAGCTCTTTGCCAGTCAAGCCATTGATATTGGAAAACCAACTGTCTTGTATCGAGTTCTTTTTACCATTTATCATCATATCACCCTGATAATACATATCATCAAGCATCTCATCTTCCCAATCGATATCAGTCTCCCAATCGATTTTGGTGTCACCATTATCATCTTCATAGGTGTAATCAGCCATTTCTCTGGCTATTGAATCTCTGACATAATATACGAACTGACGATACTCATTGTTGGTAATTTCAGTATCATCCATATAAAAGCCGTTAATAGACACAGCTTTTGATTTTTTCGTATTTGTATGAAAAATGTCATTATCGTCTTGACCGATGTGCATAAACCCTGAAGGTATATATACCATTCCATAAGGGTTTATTCCTTTCCAACCAGGTCTGTCTTGTACCCCAGTCAATTGTCCGGATTCTCTTTTACCACAGGAGCTTATGGCTATTATAAATACAAAGAGTCCTAATAAATAAATTACTGCTTTTTTCATAGTTAATCCAATATGTTTACCCTAAATATTAAAAACGAAAGCAAAGATATGTTCGTTTTTAATACAAACAAAATAAAATAAATAAAATTAATAAAAAATATTTGTTGCTTATACAATAACTCAATACTAATACAAATATTTTGCAAATATATAAATTTTTTAATTAGTTGCTACTATATTCTCGGATTATATATAACAGGAGGCAATTTTGTTTTTGAATTTGATTGCCCAAAATTCATAATACATTGAATTTCATGGGTTCCACTTTCTACACTTGATAATGGTGAAATTGGAATTTCATACGCATATACTAATTTCATATTAGAATTTATATTTCCACCCATTACTACCGACACAGATTCATAAGAACTTTTCCCTATTCCTCTTAAAATTACTGCACCAACATATTTATTAATAATCGAAACAGAAAGTCCAAAATCATTCTGAATTTTATTAAAATTATAATACATCAGCCCAAATCCCTTTATTCCCATCGATGGATTTAATGATTTTGAATACTGATAATTTAATTTCAAAAAGTAATTACCTGAAATTGTATTTTCCTTTCGATATATGTTATGCTTATCAAATTCTATTCCAAACTCAATATTTTTATAAATATAGAGACCAAAAACTTTAAAATTTATATTAATATTTGAATTTACAAGGGAATTTTGCAAATAATCATCATCAAAATAATAAATATTATCTAAAAAGTAACCTTCGGGAGTTAAAATATTATCTTTATTTATGCTAATATAATCAAAATAGGGTGCAATTCCGAAAGATAACATACCAGTATTAATTGGCAAAACATAATTACCGGAAATTCCAAAACTAAATATCTTATATATACCCCTTTCTACATATTCCATTCCGCTACCATATCCCCCGTTATAAAATAATGAAGGAGAATGTACAAAAGCCGTATAAGCTTTGGGACTTTTACTCAAACCACTCCATTGTTGTCTGGCAGTTATCCCTGCAATAACATTATCAGTCAATCCGGCATAAGATTTATTGACATTATACTTATCAAAAATATTTGTAGTGCTCAGGTGCAGATCCTGAGACAATGCATTATTGTAAAAAAACGCAAATACACATATATATATATAATAGTGTTTAATTCCCATTTTCCAAATAAATATAATTCTATCCAAATTCAAAATTAATATTATTTTCAGAATGCAAGTTAGTAATTAAATCTAAAATATCAAATGTATATTATTAAAGTCTGTCTTTTTAATTTATTATCATTAAAATTCCATTAAATAATATTTTTTCATAAAAGGATAATACAACAAACTAAGCAATTTATATTTTTAGTTTATTTTTGCGCGACAAAAAAGTTAAATGGTAGAAATAGGCAACTTAAAAATTGAAGAATATCCACTTATACTTGCTCCAATGGAAGATGTAAGTGATCCTCCATTTAGAATTCTATGCAAAGAAAATGGTTGTGACCTAATGTTTACAGAATTTGTATCAGTGGAAGGCTTAATCAGAAATTCAGACAAAAGTTTTAAAAAGATAGAAATACATAATGGCGAAAGACCCATTGGAATTCAGATATTCGGTGCAGAAATGGATTCTATGATTGAAGCTGTAAAATTAATAAACCCAATGAGACCCGACATTATCGATATAAATTTTGGATGTCCGGTAAAAAAAATTGTCAGTAAGGGTTGTGGTGCAGGAATATTGAAAGATATAGACAAAATGGTGGAACTAACCAAAGCTGTAGTAGATTCTACAGATATACCTGTGACTGTAAAGACAAGACTTGGTTGGGATGAGGAATCAATAGTAATCGGAGAAGTAGTACAAAGATTAGAGGAGGCAGGAATCAAAGCCATATCCATTCATGCACGCACTAGAAGTCAAATGTATAAAGGACATTCAGACTGGTCGTACTTAAAAACATTAAAGGAAAACGGACAAATCAAAATTCCAATTTTTGGCAATGGTGATATTAATTCTCCTCAAAAGGCTATGGAATACAGAAATACATATAAAGTTGATGGTTTGATGATAGGGAGAGCTGCCATTGGAAATCCATGGATTTTCAGAGAGATAAAGCATTTTTTCAAAACAGGAGAAATTATTGCCCCTCCCACTCTGGAAGAAAAAATCGATGCTGTAAAACGACATTTAAAATATAGTATCGAATGGAAGGGTGAAAAAACAGGAGTTTATGAAATGCGTCAACATTATACCAATTATTTCAGAGGCATTCCAAACATTAAGGAAACAAGAATCAAATTGACAACAACTAATTCCCCTGAAGAATTGTTTAGAATCCTGGATAGTATCATTGATATCTATGAGTAGTTTTACTCGTTTAGCACAATAAATTAATTAAAACTTTCTATAAAGAAATGAAAATCACTTTCACTCCTGATGAAAAAGAATTATTTGCTCTAATTGCTAATGCCTCCAACAACATTAGTACTGAATCATTTATAGTAGGAGGATTTATACGAGATAAATTATTATCACGACCCTCCAAAGATATTGATATCACTTGTATCGGAGATGGAATATCACTGGCTAAAGAGGTAAAATCACTTTTAAAAGTCAAATCAGAAGTAAATATTTTCAAAAATTTCGGTACAGCACAAATTAAAACAAAGGGATTTGAAATTGAATTTGTAGGAGCAAGAAAAGAATCTTATAATTATAACAGCAGAAAGCCTAATATCGAACCAGGTTCTTTTATGGATGATATATTAAGAAGAGATTTTACCATAAACACCCTTTCTGTCTCAACAAAACACATAGAAAATGGAGATATAATTGACAATTTAGGTGGGGTGGAAGATTTAAAAAACCAAGTTTTAAAAACTCCTCTCGACCCTGATATTACATTTTCCGATGATCCTCTAAGAATGATGAGAGCAATTAGATTTGCCACACAACTGAACTTTAATATTGAAAGCAATACTTTTGAAGCTATCAAAAGAAATAAAGAGAGAATAGCAATAGTCTCAATCGAAAGAATCACAGATGAATTGCAAAAGATAATAGCTTCCAAAAAACCTTCAATAGGATTCAAACTTTTAAATGATTGCGGATTATTAAAAATAATATTTCCTGAATTCACAGATTTACAAGGAATTGATATCATTGAAGGGCTTGCACATAAAGACAATTTTTATCATACATTACAAGTTTTGGACAATATATCAGAGAAGTCAGATAACATTTGGCTAAGATGGGCTGCAATTTTACATGATATTGGAAAATCAAAGACTAAGAGATTTGTAGAAAATGAAGGTTGGACATTTCATAGCCACGAAATAGTGGGAGCAAATATGGTGTATAAGATCTTTTTAAGATTCAAACTACCTTTGGACAATAAAATGAAGTATGTTCAAAATCTGGTAAAACTACATCTAAGACCGATGGCTTTGGTAGATAATAATGTAACTGATAGTGCTGTAAGAAGGCTCCTTTTTGATGCCGGAGATGATATTGATGATTTAATGGTACTTGCAAAATCAGATATTACTTCTAAAAACCAATTCAAAATAGACAGATTTTTAGAAAATTATGACAAGGTAATACAGAAATTAGCAGATATTGAAGAAAAAGATAAACTTCGAAATTGGCAACCACCTATCACCGGAGATGAAATAATGGAAGTTTTCAGCTTAAAACCATCAAAAGAAGTGGGGATTATTAAAACTGAAATTAGAGAAGCTATTCTTGATGGAATAATCGAAAATAACAAACAAGAAGCATGGAAATATATGATAGAAACAGGGATAAAAATGAATTTAAAAGTTAGTGATAATTTATCAAAAACATATCAGCAATAATTATGATAAACCTGACAGAAACAGACACTTTCGCTATTTTTAAAATGCCTGATGACAATACCATATATTTTGTCAGACAATTTTTACCATCAGATAATAACTTCAAGGAATCCAGTTTAAAGAAATCCGGTTTTGTAATATATCCTTTTGATATCGAAAGCAATAAGGCAATATTTATCAATGCTGATGAAATCTTAATAGATCCTTTTTTCAACATAACAATAACTAAAAACACCGAATTACAATCAACTACCATAGAAGAATATACAGATATTTCAAAAAAAATCATTGCTGTATTGGATGACAAATATTATAAAATAGTTCATTCTAAAATCAAGGTATTGAAAAATGAAGGGGCAGATATTTATAAGTTATATAAAAGATTGGCTAAGAAAAACAAAAATGCTTTTGTATTTCTTTTCAATACTCCTGAAACAGGTCTGTGGATGGGAGCAACTCCAGAAAAATTATTGACAGCTAAAAATAATAAATTCGAAACTATTGCATTAGCAGGAACACAATATATTAATGCCAATTCTGAGGTAACGTGGAATGAAAAAGATATTTCCGAACAGAAAATAGTAATGGAGTACCTCGAGAATATACTCAAAGAATCAGATATAGAATTTAAAAAAAATGGACCATACACAAAAATAGCGTCGAGAAATGAAAATATGAATTTAGTGCATCTTGCAACTGATTATAAATTTTCGACAGAAAAAACCCTTTATAATCTTTTATTGAAATTGCATCCCACACCTGCTACATAGCCGGAATTCCTAAAGATGATGCTATAAAATTCATCTTGGAAAATGAAAATCATAAGCGAAAATATTATACTGGATTTTGTGGTCACATCAATATTGTAGAAAATAATGAGTTATCACTATTTGTAAATTTAAGGAGCATGGAAATTTATAAAAATTCATTTGTATTATATCTTGGAGGTGGTATAATAAAAGGCTCCAATCCAGATTCAGAATGGCAGGAAACTGAGAATAAAGCACTTACCTTAAGCAAAATGTTGCAATAAAAAAAATGCCCTCCATTGAGAAGGGCAATACCTTAATCGAAGAGAACATGAAAAACTCTACTTTTCTTTGCAGTTCCAAAGTTAGAACAAATAATGCAAAAAATCAAGAATTTTTATATTAATTTTATTTTATTTTACAATAGTCACCGAACCTCTGTAAACAATAGTTCTGTTATCATTGAAACTAATGCTTATCATATAGACAAAAACACCCGGATTTAATTTACTTCCTTTATATGTTCCATCCCATGAACCACAAAATCCACCTGCAGGATAAACATTATCTTCCTCATGCATCAATTCTCCCCACCTATCGAATATTTTCATATAATTCATCTTGGTTACACCTTTTCCAGTCTTCACTTTAAAGATATCATTCAATCCATCTCCATTAGGACTAAAAATATTGGGAACTGTAACATTTCTCAGAGAATTAACAATAACATTCACTTCTCCACTACCTTCGCAACCATTGATATCGATAACATTGGCGTATATAGTATTATTCAATACAGGTTCTATTTCTATCTCACTCTTAGAAGAATTTAAAAACTCAAAACTGGTAGCTGTCAAATCCAAATCCCAGACAATTGTATCAACAATAGCATTAGTATTTAAGTGAATCACCTCAGCCTCTCCTAAATCTACAACCACTTCATCTCCGAGATCAACAATTATCTCATCAGGTTGAGTTACCAATACTTCTTTTTCAGTGTAACAACCTTCAGAATCGAAAACACGAACGAGGTAAGGCAAATCATTGGCATATACTCTTATGCAGGAATCAATAGGGAATATTGCTCCTCCATTTATACTAAAGGTATAACCCGAACCAGAGCCTCCTGATAAATTATTCTCATCTATCATGATACATGTTTGGTCACCATAACAGATGATAGGATCAGGTTCCGGATCAGGATAAGATATTGGAAGTTGTTCCTTAACCTGATATGTTACAAAATCGCTACATCCTTTATAATCCGATACGGTTATGGCATAAGTGCCTTTTGATAAACCTGCCAGCTACTGAAGTCTCTGACACATCTGGACTCCATGAAAAGTATAAGGTCCATCACATCACATTACCTCCGCTAAACCTTGTATATTTCTCCGGTATTATCACCAGAGCAGCTAATATCTTTTGTTTTGAGTGAGATCGATGTAAACATTTAAAACAATTGGTTCTGTCACCACAATCAGATCCTGAATTTGTACACAGATTGGCATCAGTAATCAAAAAATGATAAGTCCTGCACCAGTCGTTGATACTGAACCATCAATACCTGATTCCTGCCAATGATAAAAATATCCATCGTCATTACCTCCTTGAGCTAATATTATTGCGCTTCCATCACAATCTCCATTACAAGTGAGCACTCACGAGAACTTTAGAATTCAATCTATCCAAAGACAACCTTTCAGGTACTGGTATATCTATACTATCGTGATCACACATACATGACCTCCTATTGTATTATAAGAAACAGTATAATAATTCCATCCACCGGATAAATTATTGAAAGTAATCAAGTCACCGGTTTCATTCACACCATTATTTAATGTAAAATTATAAATTCCAATTTATTGTTTCCTCCTGATGCAGAAATAGCTACTGATCCATCATTAGTATTTCCATCATTACAACTTATTCCATTTACTGCCAGTACAGTTATTTCCATTGGTTCACTACCGGTAATCTCTAAAGTATCCTTAACCACACAACCAAAAGCATCAGTAACTGTGACTAAATACTCTCCGGCATCCCCAGAAATACAATTGGTATTCTCGCCATTACTCCAATTAAAGTTATAACCTGAATTGCCACCAACCACATTTATACAAATACTGCCAGGGTCGCCACCTGATTCCCCATATCCGCATTCTGCAGGAGTAATATTTGGAGTATCCAGTGAAAATGTTTCCAATAATTTCAATTCAACAGAATCCAAAGAAATACATTGATCGTCTTTTACTTCAATAAAATATTGACCTTCACCGACATTTTGTAAAATATTGGAATTACCAAGTGAAACACTATCCCCATTTACCCATGTGTACCAATTATATGTTACATTTCCATTAGCATTTGAGACATATACTTCAATATCAGTAACAGAATTAGATCCACATCCTAAAAGGGCATAAGACAAGCTATCGATATCAAGTAAATTTTCATTCCTTTTAATTTCAAATTCTATAGAATCTAAACAACCTTTTGAATTCTCGATATAAACCACATATAGTCCTTTATCAAGATCTCTGAATTTAACATCAGCAGGTAAACTGGTAACTGTTTTTATATCATTTCCCATTGTTACAGTCAATGGTAGATCTCCACCATTAAATGGTATTTCGATACTACCTTTATCACCTGCACCACATCCGATATCGAAAATATCAGGAGTTTGCCACTTAGTTTCTATTGGTGTATCCAGATAAAAAGTATCCAATGATTTACAACCAATATTTACTTCTTCCAGCTGAACAATTACAGTGCCACCATTTAAGCCATTAATTAAAAATTCATCATTAGCTAATTTATCATAATTTTAGGAGGGAAAGTAGGAACAAGAAATATCAAAGTTTCTTATTTCCATTATACCCATTCAAATCCGTAACCAGGTGAATTGTTCCTGTTCCATCTTCAAAACATACAGGATCGACAACAGTGGAATCCAATAATTCCATTTGATATTTACTTTCCAATTCAAAAGACTCTTTATATAAACATCCATTTTTATCTTTTATTCTCAAGTTGACTGTCCCAGTTGCCAGGTTTGTCACATTATTAGTAAAAGCGGTATCGGATGATACAACAACATAATTTTGTTGCCATTCGAATTTATATCCATTAGGAAAAGGTTGCTCCTGACATTGAAATATCAATCGATCCATCTTTTACACCTTCGCATGAAGCATCAGTTACTACTATGGCCATCCACAATAAAATCAGGGGTATATAATTGAGCAAAAGTATCTAATTCACAATAAGTTTCATTTGTGATTGTCACAAAATATATTCCATTAGGGATATCAGTAAGCTGATTAGTGTCATAATCATCTGTTGACCATCTTTATTTGTAATCAGGATGCGAAAACACATCCGTTACATTTAGAGTGATGCTACCATCATCCCTGTTATATGCTGGATTGACTATGCTTATACTGTCTAAAGCTGCTTGTTCTATATTTAATATTGTGACATTTTTATCTATTGAATTATTATCACTATCGACTATATTTATTGTATAGACATGATTGTTGCTATACAAGCCATAAATAGGAATTTCTTCATTAGCATCTGTGACAACACCAAAAAGCTTTGTATTGGAATTGGCTCCATCGAAAATAGTATAAGTATGGCACAGTAGCATGGTGAACTCTAAAATACAATATAGATTCAGGTTTATTATTTGCAGAAGAACAATAACGTGATGTAACAAATAATCCATCAGGAGGATCTACACATATCAAATAAAGTTTTCATATAAGATAGATCATTACCATCGCCATCACAGCGCATAACCATAATCAACATTAAATGTGACAGCAGAACAATCACCACCACTCATAATCGGATCAAAACAAATATAAAATAATTCCAACTCTTCATTTAATCCAGTTTCGACACCCGGATTAAAAGCAGTAATTATCAATTGCCCTGGAGCATTGAGATAATACCCCAAACTACTGATAGGAATATTCTGTACAATATCAACAAATTCAACCACATACGGATCGTAATTGATGATAATACCAAGTTCACTGATATTCTGAAAATCACGAACAGAAAAAGTAAGACAATTAGTATTTCCTCCAGCTTCCAAAGAAATTGTATCCAAAACATATGCAGTTTATACCTTGTGATAAACTAATTTTAGCATCATTCTCACAAGAAATATTATCTTTAACCTTTACTATATATTGACTCCGCTCTGGAAAAGTGACAGTAACAGTGCTCCCTTCAGTATAGCTATTGGCTGACATAGTTTCTACAACGCTTCCAGTGAAAGCGTCTTTGATCTCAATTTCATCATAATATCTTGTGACACCTCTATATTTATAGAATTCAGGAACTCCTCCATTTACAGTAAAACTTACAGTTTGAGGATCACCTCCAACATTATGTTGTACATTGCTAATAGAAATAGGATTCAGATATACTGCGATAAATGATTCATCTGGTGCTGCTTTTGACACAAGGTCCTCCGTACTGTCAATAACCTCTGTTACCTATTCTATTATCTTCAGTAATAGGTGCATAATGCATAAGTAGGATTCCCAGGTGGGCTAAAATACTCATTAAAGAAATGCTAGTACCGCTATAAGTAGAATTTTTAAATAATGCATCTCCATTGAATTGATCTACATATATCATCATATTAGCGTCTCCGGGTAGTCTCAAATATCAATCATTATATATATCAGATTTTGTATCACCAGCTTACTGTTGGAGTACTTTTATACATACCATAGCCTATACCAGGCAATGTGGTATTATCCGGGTCACTTATCGAGAATATAATCATCATTATGGTCAATATAAAATCTATCATTCCAACGCACAAAAATATAATTGTCATCCAAACTATTGCGCGTACTATTGCCTAAAAATACTTCATTTCTTTGATAGTACCTACATCATTATTACACTGAGCATAAATGATATTTCCCCTCAAATTGAGCATTAAAAATCCATATTATCAGAAAAATAAAAATAAATTTATAATTCATCATTTTTAAAATTTTGTAATTAATTTATATATAAGCAATTCTAAACAAAAATGTTTAATTACTTTTAGTTTATGCATTTATTGGTATTTCTTATCAATATCAATTGGTAAAATGTTTAAAGAAATCAATATTCATTTTATCATTTTCATTAGACAATAACTAAACACTTAATTATCAGAATGCAACTTATAATAATAAAATATATTATGCAAATATATAAAATTGATTAATACAAACACTTATAAGTATAAAATCAATTATCATCCAAATAAAAAATCTGATTTAACAATAAATCCAAAACTGGAATAAAACAACTCCAAATAAAACATTTTTTTAATAATAATTTATTTTCTATTGATACATTAAATATAATGAATGTTGCACTAAAATAAAAAAAAATAAAAAATTATAATTTTTAATTAAAAAGCCCTATAGTACCACAAAAAACAAATATATATTTGATAATGTTGTTGAAGTATATAAAATATTATATAATTTTGTAGCGTTTTTGAATCACTAACAATTTATTGCAATTAAATGTCAAACGAAAACAAAATCACATTTTCAGGATTAATAAAATTCTTAACCAGTAAGGTATTTTACAAAAATCTCCTATTAATCATATTATTTTACATTCTTTTTGCAATAATCATATTGCTTTGGTTAAAATTTTATACTCATCATGGACAGAAGTTAGAGCTGCCGGATTATAACAATGTGCCATATACTGAAGCGGCTAAAGATGCAAAAAAACGCAAATTTGAATTGATAGTGGATGATTCCATTTATGTAGTAGGTATGAAAGGTGGAATCATAAGGGATCAAAATCCCAAGAAGGGATCTAAAGTCAAAGAAAATAGAAAAATATATGTTGTAGTTTCAAAATACAATCCTGATAAGATAAAAATAGAGGATCTTCCATCATTGTACGGCAGAAACTATGAAACAAAGAAAAAAGAATTGTCCCTTTTAGATATAAACTCTAGAATATTGGGTTATGAATATGACAAGGGAGACCCAAATTACATATTGAAGGTATATTATAAAGGAAAACCAATAATTGTTGATGGAAAACCAGTATCAGGAATAGAAATTGAAAAGGGATCGACTTTAGATTTCATATTATCCAAGCAATCAGGAGGTATAACTGATTTGCCTAATCTAAGATGCATGTCAGCAAGCCAGGCATTATTCATGATAGAATCACGACATTTATTATTAGGAAGCTTATATCTAAATGACAATCTCATTACAGACCCAACAGGATATGTTGTAGATCAATCACCTACAGCTTCAGATGCCATACCTATGGATACTGAAGTAGATTTATTTTTACAAGCAGAACTACCTGAAGACTGCAATTAATCTGCGTCGTAAGCTTTAGACCAGTTTTTTTGCATAGAAGTTAGTTCATTATCGATCCAGCTTTTAGCTTCAGACATTGCAATATTATAATCATCGGTGACAATCGGGTTTCCGAATGACATTTTCACATTAGTAGTTAATTTCCCAAATTGCTTAACAAATTGAGTCATCAAGCCTGTATTTTTCCATAAGTCGTCACCGGATTGATACTCCAAAGCCATTGGAACAACTGGAAATCCATTTTTCACAGTCACCTCAAAAGATCCTCTGCTAAAACTTTTGGTCAATCTTCCTATATTAGTCGTACCTTCAGGATACAAGATTACATTATAGCCTGACATGAGTATTTTTTTTATAGCATCTCTGGTAGCAAGTCTGCTTTCCATATTTGACCTTTCGATGTAAAAAATACCAGTAAACTGAGCAAAATAACCTAAAATAGGAATTTTAGCGACATCGGCTTTAGAAAGTATAAATGCATCGATATACTTAAGATTTACAAAAAAATCGACCATTCCCCTGTGATTACAAACATATAATGCAGGTTCAATTTCGGGCTTACCAGTCACTTGTTCTCTAACGCCAAGGAAAAAATTTATAAAAGTCAGATAATAATGCCTGTATCTGAATCCACTCCTGTTTTTGTCCTTAGCAAAAGGTCTTAAAAAAATAAAATAGAATGAAAATGAAATAATAAGAGACACTGCAAATATCAGTAATCTTAAAAAAGCGATAAAATATTTGATAATCATTTTTTCTTTTTTCTTTTTAATTTGTCTTCAAGAAATTGTTCTAAAATAATTCCATCAGCCACACCGAGCTTAGGCACCAGTATGTTTTTTATCCCTGCGAGCTCCATTATTTTGATATATATTTCACCTGCAGGAATTATAACATCTGCCCTGTCCGATTCATTCTAAGATGGTCAACTCTATATTCAAATGTCGTAGAATTCAAATAATCGTAAGTATTTTTAAGCTCTTCGATAGTTATAGGTTCAAGATATCGTTTTCTTGCTACCTGAGATATTTTATTTATATTACCTCCGGAACCTATTCCTGTATAATTTTTATCAGTATCCAGATAGGTATTTATCCAATCTGAAATATCGTTCCAAATATTCTCATCGACTTTATTTTTCAGCTTCCTGATGGTACCAATCTGAAAAGACTGAGAATATCTCATATCATTTTTTCCAAAAATTGTTAATTCGGTACTACCACCACCAACATCGATAAATAAATGCGGTCTGGTGTCATCAAAAAATGACATATTAAACGATTTAAAGATAAGATCTGCTTCTCTTTCACCATCTATAACCTCTATTTTCAATTTAGTCTTTTGATAAATAGTATCCAAAACAAATTGTTTATTTGAAGCTTCACGCATTGCAGAAGTAGCACATGCTTTTATAGAACTAACGCCATAAGCTTTAGCCAAAAGTTTAAAACTACGGAGAGTATAAATAAAATTCTTCAGTTTCAAATTTGATATCTCCCCTTTATCAAAGACATCTTCTCCCAATCTAATAGGAGATCTCACAAGTTGTATTTGTTGAACAAAATCTCCACCATCTTCTTCAACTACTTTTCCTATCATTAATCTTGCAGCATTAGTACCAATATCAATAGCTGCATAAAGTTTTGGTCTCATAAAAAACATTTAATCTAAAGCAAATTTCAGACTTTTGACTGCAAATATAATAATTTCTTATCTTTGCAACATTATATTAAGATTAAAACTATGGAACCTAATATACATTCAGAAATAGGAAAGTTAAAAAAAGTAATAATTCATAGGCCTGATGAAGGACTCAGCAGGATATCTCCGAAAAAAGCTGAAGAGTTATTATTTGATGATATCATTTATCTCCCATTGATGCAACATGAACATGATATATTCAAGGAGGTATTAAATATTTTCATAGGCAAGGACAATGTCATGGATACAGAATTATTGCTCAAGGAAGCTTTGGATTACTCTGAATTGATGAAAGAAAAATTGATTGAAGATATAATTGATTTTGAGGAATTGCCATCAAGATATTTCGATTTATTTCAGGGCATGTCCAATGAAAATCTTACCAGATTACTAATAACAGGATACTGCATAAAAGAAGATGCGTATTTTTTTGATTCTATTCCCAATTTCATATTCACAAGAGATATAGCAGTAGTAATCAAAGATTATGTATTGGTAACCAAAGCGGCAAAGCAGGCAAGGCACAGGGAAAATATCCTGGCACGATTTATTATCAATGCACACCCATTATTTTTAGAAACAAGAAAAGCAGGAAAAATTATTGATTTGAACAATGTCGATAAATTTCCTCCATCAAAAATAGGTAAAGCAGTATCGATGGAAGGAGGAGATGTGATGATGATAAATGATGACTATCTATTGATTGGTCATAGTGAGAGGACATCAAGGCATGCCATAAATTTATTGCGGGAATTTCTTTTCAAAAACAATGTTATTCAAAATGTTGTAGAAATAGATATCCCTCATGAAAGGAATTTCATGCATTTGGATACTATATTTACTCAAATCAATAATAATCACATAGTTGCATTCTGTCCTATCGTTTGTGACGGAGTAGGATCAGCAGTTACTATCTATAGGCACAATGGCGAAATAGTGGAATACAGATCGATTAAAGAATTATTTCTAAACGAAATCAATCCTGATATGATATTCATAGCAGGTGGTGGAGGCATATACCCATTTCAGGAACGCGAACAATGGACAGATGGATGTAATCTTGTAAGTCTAAAACCGGGAGTAGCCATAGCATACGATAGAAATCACAAAACAGATGAAGAATTTATAAAATTTGGTTACAAAATTTATTCTGCCGAAAATCTGATTAAGGATTTTATAAAAGGTGATCTTGATATTCAAAAATTGGAAAATACTATAATCACTATTCCATCGACTGAATTGTCGAGAGGAAGGGGTGGTTCTCACTGTATGACTTGTCCAATAATCAGAAAATAACGAAAATGTACTCATTCAAATATAAAACAAGAATAAGATATGCCGATACAGATCAGATGGGATATGTATATTATGGCAATTATGCAAAATTCTATGAAATAGGGAGAGTAGAGACCATAAGATCATTAGGACTATCTTACACAGACTGGGAAATAAAATCCGGAATAATATTGCCGGTAGTATTCATGGAGTCAAGGTATATCAAGCCAGCATTCTATGATGAAGAAATAGAAATAGAAACCATATTGGATGAGATACCATCGAAAATGGTAACTTTCAACCATTTGATATCTAATGAATCGGGAGAATTGATAAATAAAGGCATAGTAAAACTATTTTTTATTGACATCAAAACAAATAAAAGGGTATCCGCACCAGATGAATTAACTAATAAATTGCAAGCATTTTTTTGATTGAAAAGGTAAAATATTATTTCGAGAATTTCAATAAAATTCCTACTGTTGCCAAAGTAATATATTGGGCAAAAAAAACCACTTTGCCGGGATTTGATGGAGTTCCATTGTATGACTCACTTGTATTTGTTTACAATGAGACTATGAAAGATGATATAATGATGAGATCCAGAGCTATTTCATTTAGTTTCTTTATAGCATTATTTCCTGCAATTATTTTTTTGATGACATTGCTACCATATCTTCCATTTACAGATTATTACCTTGAAACATGGAAATTATCATTGTCAGGATTATTACCAATTCAGGCAGAAAAACTACATATTTTCATTAATGGATGAATTAGGAAGCGAACAACACTTATAGTTCACAGGTGATAGCTATTATACTTACACTATACTTCTCTCCAATGGAGTTTCATCGATATTGATAAGCTTTTATAAAACTTATAAGTCAACATATAAGCAAAGGAATTACTTTCAGCATAAACTTATGTCATTACAAATAACCTTTTTGATATTTTCATTTATGCTTATATCCTCAGGACTAATAATTGTCGGCAATCTATGGTTTGGAGATTTAATAAACTATATGCATCTGAATTTTTCTCCAAGATAATGATCAATATACTTAAGTGGCTAATAGTAATATCCATAACTTATTTCATTATAGCCTTAATGTACAGATTTAGGCCTCCGATGAAACAAAAAATAAAATATATAAGTCCAGGAGCTGGGTAGAGCAACATTTTTAGCCATTTTCAGTAGTATAGGATTCTGCATATTATGTCAATGAATTCAATAATTATAACAGAATTTACGGCTCACTTGGAGCGATAATCATTACTATGATTTGGATACAATTGAACAGCCTCGCATTGATAGTAGGTTATGAACTGAATGCAAGTATAGCAGTAAACAGGGATTTAGAAAGGGAAAATTCCGAAACAGAACTTTTATCAGAATAATCACTTTTGAAAAAGATAATTTTTCAGAGCTAAAAATAAAAATCCATAAATAGTATAAAATCAATCATTTCTAATATATTTGTCCCAAAATATTGTCTATGAAATTGAAATTTCAAACTCAAAACAGGGATATTCATAAATTAAGAGAAAACTTTCCTACTGCTGCCCCTAAAAATAATTGGTGGGTTTTAATATTACCTTTATTATATTTCAGCATTTATTTATCAGGTCTCTTATTGCACAATCTCAGTATTTTTTATATATCATATCTTTTTATGGCAATATTACTAATTCCTATATTCATATATATTGTACATGAGGGTGTTCATGGTAATGTATTCAGAAGCAGGAAAGCTAATCGAAACATACTTTACATCTTTGATATAATAGGAGCCAATAGTTACATATTTCACAAACGACATATGCAATTGCACCATAACTATTGCAATATTGTCGGTTGGGATAGCGATATAGAACAGAGTGGGCCATTACGACTTCATAAATTTGGCAGGTTATCCAAAATGCACAGATATCAACATATTTATGCCTTATTTTTATATCCGCTTTATGTTGGAAACTGGATGCTTATAAGAGATTTCAAAGATTTTTTCATGAATCCAGAACATATGAAAAACCTCGGAATAAAAATTCCAAGTTCTGAAAAAGTAAAACTTATATTTTTCAAAATTGTGACTGTGGGATATCTTATAATTTTACCTTCAATTATATATGGATTTTGGCATGCAATTATAGGATTTGCAATATTCACCATTTCGGCAAGTTTATTTGCACTTTTAGTTCTTTAACCTTCTCATGTCAATCTGGAAGTACAATTCCTAAAACTTAACAATGAAGAAATCCCCGAGACCTGGCTTCAGCACCAATTGAGATCCACAAGTCATATACACATCAAATCCGCGATAATGGAACACTATTATGGGTTTTTCAATCATCATCTCACCCATCATTTGCTGCCGAATACACCTTGTAATAAATTACCCAAAATATCAATCCAACTTTTTGATTACTTGAGAGAGAACAACATATCTTTCGTTGAGATCAGTCTATTAGATGCATTGAGACAACACTTTATACTATTGAAAAATCATGGCAGAGCTTCAGAGATTTTCAGTATGGAGATGTAAAGAGAGTATAAATTCTAAATAATAATACCTATGCATTATTCTATTTAGATCGTTCTATTCTTTTAACAACTTCACTTGCAACTACATCCTGAATTCCTTGATCCAAATGGCTGGTAAATCCAACGCAGGAACAATTAATTTCTCCCAACACGTACTTATCATTCCTATTTTCATCCCAATCCAACATAAAATCTGCAGTCCAGATAAGAGGAATTTCAAATCCACCTACTTTTTCCGCTATTGTTGGCAATGACACTTCAAACATTTCGATTAGGGATTTCCATTTTTCGGGACTATCATAAGTATATTTTGCTCCTGAGAACAATGTTGCACTAAAGGCATCTTCACTATCGGCAGGTTTCTTATGAACCACAAAAATCGGTTTATCCCCTACCATAAGAATTCTAATTTCACCTTCCTTGATTCGTGGCATAAATCTCATATCTACAAGCATTCCATTTTCACCAACTATATATTTTTTACAATAGGACATAAAATCCGATAATGTAAAATATTCCACATGATTATCAACCGCCTCAGTGCATTTCAATTTTGTATTAAGTGGAATACTTTCTCCAGGATTATAATCAATAGCATCAGCTATCTGAACTCTCCAAATCCCCTCCCCTGTTGAACCGCGATTTTGTTTTAATACTCTCTCCCCATAAGAAAGGCTCACAGGAAAAGTATCTCTGAATTTTTCAATAGTATAATATGCATAAGTATCATCGGGTACAAGTTCGGTACTTGCAAGTTTCACTAAAGCATCTTTAGCTCCGAAATTCAACATAGCATCGGGATGAGCCATACCTACAAGACCCGCATCTGACAATCTTCTTAATGTATCGAAATATATTTTTTCACCATGAGGCAAATTTCCGGGGTTAATTCTTGATATATAACCATCAAAATCACTAACTGCATAATCATATATGACATCTTTCCATTCATCCCTGAAAAAAACTACTTCACAATGCCAACCTTTGGACTTAATAGCATTACAAATAGGCATAGTGTCTTTTCTATGTCCATCAATCCATTTATCTGAACCACCTTCAGCTTCAAAAATTAAAATACTTTTTTTCATGACCATACATTTAGTTGATATAAATATAAGCCACGAATATAACAAATATTTTACAATATTAAAAATGAAATTGGGGGAAAATGGTATTAAATAATTTTATCTTAAGCTAATATACAATCAATATTCATCAAAAAATCAATGAATAGATAAAATTAATATAACTCATAAATCAAAACTAAATTCAGAATTAAAAACATTAAAGTAAAGTTAAAAATGAACTTCTATTTCCTGGAAAAATCGGTTTTGCTTTAGATTCGCTTTTTGCTTATAATCTCTTATATTCAAATTTAGGAAAGCCTTTTCTGCCTTCTTCATCATAGAATTCCAAAAATCTCATTTTATAATAATACTGGTCATTGTTATGGATAATATATTTAAATGTGTCAACAATACTATAATTGTCCTGATCAAAATTATAATATTTCCAATCAAAACCTATTATATCCAGACTGTCTGAAAACGAAACACTATTGACAAAATCTAAATCAATATCATCAAAATCAGTTTTAGTATCCTTCACAACTTTTACATTATAAGGATTTTGCAGTGCTCCAACTACAGTATATGGAAGAAAATAGCCATCAGTTGTAGGATAATATGTCTGATATTTTGTAAAAACCAAAGTCCAGTCATTTTTCTCCGGTTCAATATCCACTTTCCCATTGTCAAATGAATAACAAATATAATTATATACAGAATCTTTCACTATGGTGTCAAACTTTAGATCTGAGCCATCTAAATCACTGTATTTAATATAGTATAATGTTTCATCAACTGTCTCGATTTGAATTTTTTTATATCCCTGACTTTTCCCATTTGCATCTCTCCCTCTGTCAACTAAAAAAACATAATCATTGGATACAGGTTTGTCTTCCATTATATCATACCAACCTCGAAATGCAAGACTATCTCTCAATCCAGCCGGACTATCAAAATGATATGAATAACCATCATCATCAACTATATTATCAAAATCGGACGAAAAGGTATTAGCAGCAAGCATTGATTTGGAAGTATTCAATATGATATCCCATGTGGAATCGCTGCAACTAAATCCAATATCCCATGCTGTTACCGGAATTAGTCTTCACAATAGTATTGGTATGGATATTGTAAAACATCTGATTTTCATATTTTTCACCCATTCCCACCGTTGTGATGGTATTATCTCCCGCAGTCTGTGGTAATACTATCAACTCATCTTCCTTGAAGCATGAATGAAAACTATTATCATACTCACAAATATCAATATTTTATATTTTAATCTCATGATCATTTAAAAAACCTGTATTTGACATTTACAAAAAATGTTCTTCCCCACCCTGCAAGAGAAGAAATGGCATCGCTGGTACCATGCGAAATCTACTATTTGCGGTAGTTCTTGATATTTCTATCACATTGAATAAATTCTTCGCTCCAACAATCAATTTTACTTTGTCATTAAATAAATTTTGACTGATAGTAATATCCATATTATTATAGCTTTTGAGATATGTCAATTCCAATGTTTCATAATAAGTATAATATGGAAACTTCCCAAAATGTTTTAGAAACAGTGAAAAATTAGTCCCTGATTTGATCAAATTATATGATATTTCTGTATTAACATTTCCATTGTAGATATATACATCTTCATTATAGTAATTGAATTACTTCCTGTATATCCATAACCTGCTTTGAAATTCCAATAAACCTTGTATCTCAACCCAAAATTAAACTCTATTCCTTTGGACTTAAAATCACCTATATTTTCATTTCTATAGAATAATTCATTATTAGGATCCACTTGAACAAGGGTTATCATATTGAAAATATGATTGTAAAACAACTTAGTCTCAAAATAATATTTTAAATCCTTATTCTTATCATTGTTCCAGTTAAGAGAAATTATAGTTATGCGAATTCTCTGCTTTCAGGTTTTCATTTCCCTCTATCTGATGATTGCTATCATAGAAATTTAGATATAATTCCTTAAGTGATGGAGCTCTGAAACCCCGTGCATGAATGCTCTGGCAGCTATATTTTTGTAATTGTATTTCAAATTCAATGCGGGGATGAGAGGTGATTTATAGCGATTGTTATAAGCTATTCTCCGTCCGGCTGAATGATTAAGTCCTTGAGTATTTTCAATTGCATATCAGAAAACAATGCATAATCCTGAATATTTTCAGTATTATCTATGAATCTTTTTCCTTACCTATTTCGATGTTAAAATCATATCCCATATGCAGACTATGCTGTCTTGCCCCAAATTCATACGCATATATTCCCCGACTGAAATATGATACTATCTTCGAGGTATCATGATCACTGCTTCCCCTGAGTAAGAGTCGTCTCAAGGGTAGTGAGATCCTTCAGATACTTCAGTTTTGTCCTATCATAATAACTATAATCGGCTATGACACTAAAGTTTGAATTATTGGCAAATTCCTTCTTAAATTCTAATGTATTGATACTCCTAATAGTTCTATACCAGGTATCATATCCTTTAGCTGAATAGGGAGTAAATGAAATATCACTTCGATCTAGTAAATTCTCTAAAAACAAAGAGTTTTGAAGTTTAATTTCGCCATGCTTCAACAGGTAATTATTCTTGATACTTGCATTATAACTTTCCTTAGGTTTATATTCCATCGATCGGGTAGATAAGTCAGTATCATATCCATCGAAAAAATTCCTGCCAATGTTAAGACCAAAGTTATATTTCCCTTTTCGCAAAGTAAAATCATCATTGATATTATACATTCCCACAGATTCATAGTATATATTCAATGTATTGTGAATATTTTCACTGGCTCCGGATCTTGTAATGATATTGACAACACCTCCCAAGGCATTGGAGCCATATACTACCGACATTGGACCTTCCACTATCTCTATATGATCGACATTGCAAAGGTCTATCTGAGATAAATCTATATTCCTGATACTCTTCCTATCAATGGAACTCCATCAATCAATATTTTAATATTTTTCACGGATATTCCTTATAGATCTCATGGATGTTTGGTAGAAGGATCATCTGAAAGTCTAATTCCCAATTCATTATTGAGCAAGCTCACCAAGTTTATTTGCTGCTTTCCTCTCTATCTGACGAATTCCTATCAGTTTTATATTGTAGATGGACTTGTCAATACTCGTTGGTTTATGCTCTCTGTGACTACAATTTCATCTAATGAAACTGCGTCAGGTTTCAACTTAAAATAATAATCCTTAATTCCAGGATACAGGAATGTACTATCCTTTTGAAACCCTATTATACTTACTAAAACAAAAGAAGTATCTTTCAATTCAATATCAACCTCCCCAGCTTCATCACATAATAATAATGTGAAAATTTATCCTTATTATTATCTCCAACACTCACCAATGCGAATGGAATAGCCGAATTATCATGTTCATTAACCACATGAATCACAGCACTCTGCGAATAAGATATTCCAAAATAGAATACAAAAAGGGGAATCAACAAATACTTCATCATCCAGAATTGGAAAGGTATAGAAAATATATCAACCTAAACCAAACTTAATTTTCACAAATTTAGCTGATTAGCTGTTTCCTTACCATTAGTGATAACTACACTGTAAATACCACTCTGATATCGGCAACATCTATCAAAGCCTTATTCAATTTGTTATTTTCACTCAATTCTCCTGATTTAACTTTTCTGCCAGTGATATTATAAATAGTATAATCACAATCTCCAATCTATATTATATATCACATTCAATTGATCTACAAGCAGGATTTGGATATACTCCAGCATAAGCTACATTTTCTGAAACAGAAGATGTGAACACCTTTTCCTGATTGAAAGTATAAACACCTGCAATACTACTTCCTGAAAATGCAGTAAAATATATCTTATAAATATCCTCATTGATATCCATTATGAAAAATACTGTGCTATCAGAAACTAAATAACTAAATGAATTAAGATCGAATGACTTCCAATCACTTCCTGTATTCATCACCTCGGAAAATTGTGAAGTATCATAATTAAAGAAGTTAGCCTGATCCATTCCAGCCATATCTACTTGCTGAACAGGAATATAATAATTAGCTAAGACTCCAGTCACATAATATGGAGTTAGTTGTCATAATACTTTGTAAATAACAAATCCCAATCAGATGAAGCTGCTTCCTGCTCTACAAATTGCTGATTAACTATAGAATAATGAATAAAATTATATGATGTATAATCATCAGCATCAAAACTGACCTCCACAAAATTACCTCCATCCAAATCGGAATAGATAAAATACCATTCATTTTGGATAGAATTTTTCTGTACTATAGCTATTTTTTTAATCGTTCCATCAGGAAGTATAATGATGTATATATTGTTTCCTTCCACATTATGAGTAGTGATATTATATTCTCCCCAACCATAATCAAAATCTCCGGATGAATTGGCATTAAAAGCTCCCCAAAACCAGGTTTCTTCAGAATTATGCAACTGATCCCATGAGCTCAAGCCTGTAGTATCAGTGATATCCTCCCAATCTCCGATATCAGCTCCTGGATATTCATACAATCTTGTATCAAATCCATCATTTATCAAAACAGTAACATCAAATTTAGTGGTAGTAAAAGCTATATCCCATGTATTTCTTGCAACAGTTTTCACATCGCCATTTGCTAAGCTGTAATATACTTCATCAGCATATCCTGCACCAGTAGTCACTTGCTTTCCCTCAGAATTTTGAGCAAATGCAGCTGTAAAATTTATAAAAATCAAGGCAATAAAAATGTAATAATTTCTTTTCATCTTTTTATATTTTATTTTAATAAGTTTGGCATTTTAATGCGCAAAATAAATACTTTTTATTTATTTATTAAGCGTTTATTATATAATTATCTATATTTTTATATTTATTTCCTGATTAATAAAATATGTCAATTTAGATTCATTAAAAAATAAAATTTATTTATAAAACAACAAAAATAATATCAAATGGGTTCTAAACACAGCTTCAAACATGCTCTAAATGGAATAAAATATGCCTGGCACAATGAGATCAATATCAGAATTCAATTGATTATAGGAATATTAGCCATAATTACAGCATATTTTTTAAATTTAAATAAAATTGATTTTATAATTATATTATTTTGCATCACAATTGTCGTAGCATCAGAAATGATGAATACAGCAGTAGAAAAAATTTGTGATTTCATCTCACCAGGAATTGATCAAAGGATAAAAATAATTAAAGATATTGCTGCAGGCACAGTACTAATTGTTAGTTTGGCATCATCCATAATAGGACTGATTATTTTCTACAAATATATTGTTATAATTTATTGATATTTTATCACTTATTTATATTTTAAAAGATATTTTTACGTTAAAAAAACAAATATCCTAAATAGAATAATTTTTTTAAAAATTAAATCATATCATTATGTCAAGTCAAGATATAAAATCATTTTTCAACAGCCAGGCAACACAAGTTACACTCAAACTGGCATTGATAGGAATTCTGGTATTAATCCTACTGATTCCGAGATTCATGATTCTTGATTTGATAAAAGAAAGACAACATTTGAGTGAAAATGTAAAATATGAGGTAACTACGGTTGGGGTGCAAATCAGACATTTACAGGAACCATTACTGATAATTCCATACGATTATAAAACAAATTCTAATGAAGATAAAGAAATCACTCAGAAGAAAAATCTTGTCGTTTTCCCTGATTCTATGAATATCAATGGCAATATAACTACAGAATCAAAGCACAGAAGCATATACCCTGTCCTACTCTATCGTTTTAATTCCACGATAAATGGAAAATTCAAATTGCCTGATTATGAAAAAACAAATATCAGTCCTGATGCTCTAAGACTAAATGAAGCTTATATCGCCACCGGAATATCTGATATCAAAGGTATTTCTGATAAAATAACTATCAATTGGAATAATAATGCCATAGGTTTTAGTCCGGGATTGAATAACATGAAAATCTCATATCAGATTCCTCAACAAAATTATGATATGAGCTACAATGCTCCAGTTCAGCCTACAGACTTCAATCAATCTAAACCTATAGAAGGAATACACTCTAAAATAAATCTCGACAAATCGATAAGTGAATATGATTTTAGTTTTAATTTTAATATCAAAGGTTATCAGAAATTATATTTTTGTCCGGTAGCTAAAACCACAGATGTGCATATCGCATCTACATTTTCCGATCCGAGTTTCATTGGGAACTATCTACCCGACAATAAAGTCGATAATTCAGGATTCGAAGCCAATTGGAAAATCCTTGAATATAACAAATCTCTACCCGAATTCATAAAAACAGATGATATGGTGGACCTTGGCGACAATCTGTTTGGATTAACCATAGACTACCCTATCGACAACTATTCAAAATCTTATCGTACAGGAAGATATATGATATTAATTATCACCCTTACATTTTTAATTGTTTTCCTGACTGAAATAGTTCAAAAAATCAAAATTCATATATTCCAATACCTTCTGATAGGACTCGCATTGGCTATATTTTTCACACTTCAACTATCAATATCTGAATTTTTAGGCTTCGATATTTCATATTTGATTGCTGCTTCAGCTACTATAATATTGCTATTTCTATATAGCCTGCAAATATTTGATTCTAAAAAAAGCAGCTTGATTTTACTTGCACTTCTAACGAGTTTGTTCATTTACATTTATATAATAATTCAAATGGAAAAAACTGCCTTGCTCGCAGGTTCAATAGGTTTATTTGGCGTAATAGCTGCTACAATGTATGTCACGAGAAAAATAAAATGGACAGAATCGATAAGATAAAAGGTTCATCCTGAATTTCAAAGAAGCAATATTAAGTATAATTTATATAAACTTAATATTTAACTAATTCCTACTTAAGTTATAAAATATAATTTTGCATTTATATTAATCATAATTTTATCACATAATTAAATGGGAAACAATATAAAAAAGAAAACCTGAAGTGGTGGTCATTTCAGACATTCATCTTAGACCCTTCGGATGCAGAGCTTCGGAATTATTGAAATACCTCAAAACCATTGAACCGGAAACACTTATCCTGAATGGTGATATCATTGATATTTGGCAATTCAATAAAAGATTTTTCCCTCGTTCTCATATGAAAGTGATTAAATACTTCATCTCCTTGCTTTCCAAAGATACCAAAATATATTATATTACTGGAAATCATGATGAACTATTAAGAAAATTTGAAGGTTTGAAAATAGGCAATTTAAACATAGCCAACAAATTGATTCTCAACCTAAACAACAAGAAAGCTTGGATTTTTCATGGAGATGTTTTTGATATAACTATGAAACACAGTAAATGGATAGCTAAACTCGGTGGCAAAGGATATGACCTTCTCATATTGCTCAATGCTTTTATAAATTGGATGAGGAGTAAATTTGGAAAAGAAAAAATATCATTTTCTAAAAAAGTAAAAAACAGTTTCAAAAAAGCCCTTGGAATATATCAATAGCTTCGAGATCCACTTGTCTGCGACCTTGCTATTGAACAAAAATATGATTATGTTATTTGCGGACATATCCACAAGCCGGAGTCAAAATTATATACTGATAAAAATGGAGATTCCGTCAATTACCTCAATTCTGGTGACTGGATAGAACATCTGACCGCTCTGGAATATCAGGATGGGAAATGGACTATTTTCGAATACAAGGATATAGACAATTATACTTCTGATGATTATGAAGAAATAGAAAATGAAGACCTCATAGATTCCAATATCAGACAATTACACAATAAATTAATAGAAGACCTCAATATCATAATTTCAAACTAACAACAAGCAACAATTTATAATGAAAAAAGTACTGTATGCCATCCAATCAACAGGAAAAGGACATATCAACAGAGCATTGAGCATAATCCCCGAACTTGCAAAAAAAACAGATCTTGACATACTCATAAGTGGAGATCAGGGGGATATTAATTTACCTTAGGAGATTACATACCGATTCAAAGGACTCTCTTATTATTTTGGCAAAAAAGGAGGTATTGATTATTTCAAGACTGTGAAAAAAATGAATCCTGTAAGATTTATTCAGGATATATTGGCTTTCCCTGCTAATGATTATGATTTTATTATTTCCGATTTTGAACCTATTTCAGCATGGGCAGGAAAAATAAAAAAAGTTCCGGTTATAGCTTTGAGCAATCAGGCTATTCTATTGGAAAAATATATCCCCAAGCCAAAAACCAGAGATTTTCTCGCCTTGGCAATATTAAAATATTATAGCCCTTCAAATGTAAAATTAGGGTACAGCTATATAAAATTCAATGAGCAGGTATTTTCTCCTATGATAAGGAATGAGTTAAGAAATTCAGTCATTTCTGATCAAGGACATTATACAGTATATTTACCAAGTTATAGCGATGAAAAAATAATAGATTTTCTAAGCAAGTTCAAAAATACTAAGTGGCAATTATTTTCAAAAAATGCTGCTTTCGATTATAAAACTGCAAACATTGAAATATTTAAAATCGATAAAGAAAAATTCACCACAAGCATAGTTAATTGCACCGGAATAGTATGCAATGCCGGATTTGAAACTACTTCCGAAGCCTTGTTTTTGGGCAAAAAGATGATGGCTATCCCACAAAAAAATCAATATGAACAACAATGCAACACACATCTTTTGAATTTACTTGGAGTTCATTCTATTGATAAAATTGATAATAAAAAATATGATATTTTCAGATACTGGATTGAATCAGACCAAAAAATACAGTTAGAATTCCCTGATATGCCTTATAATATTGTAGAGAGGATACTATCTTTGGAATTGGAATACAGCACTAAATTATCAAAATCGATAATACAAACAGAATTGATCTGAATAACAACCAATATATTTATAAGGAAAATTTTTAATTTTTTAAATTTCTCATTTTTCGCAATACTATTTCAAACGGAAATAGCTCAGTTGGTAGTCAGTCATCTGTCTTATCCCAAGCTATAGACCACGGGACCAAGTCCAATTTTACACTCTTAATTTCAATCATTTAGCTTAAATCCAAATCCTGTATATACTGACATTACTCCACCACTATCAATTTCTTTAATACCACATTTTCATCTCCCATATTGAACCTTACGAAATATATGCCATTCTTTTGGCTTTTGATATGTAAAATATCACCATAACATTCAAACTCAACTTCTCGACCCATAGAATCATTAACACGAATATCACTGGGTTTAAATGTATTTAATTCATTGCTATAAATATTGAAGACTCCATTACTAACAGTAGGAAAAATCTCAATTATATCATCATATTTTTCTGATATTGAAGTACTGCAATCGGCTGCGAGGATTTCGGACTGGGAGCTACATTCGGAGGGATTATTGTATATTTCAATGTCTCCACCTATTGAATCAGGATTGGAAAGGAGGTGCTGAATTCCACAACAATTGGTTAATGCAGAATTATACTGAATATATAAACTACCCGAAATTGTGGTCAGACTTAAAAGTCCATTCACATTGGTTAAGGCATTATTATTCCTAATATTTAAATAACCCGAAATTGTGGTCAGACTTAAAAGTCCATCCACATTGGTTAAGACATTATTAAAACCAATATTTAAATCACCCGAAATTGTGGTCAGATTTAATATTCCATCCACATTGGTTAAGGCGTCATTATTCGCAATAAATAATTCACCCGAAATTGTGGTCAGATTTACAAGTCCATCCACATTGGTTAAGGCATTATTATTCCTAATATTTAAATAACCCGAAATTGTGGTTAGATTTGATAGTCCATCCACATTGGTTAAGGCATCATTAAAACCAATATTTAAATCACCCGAAATTGTGGTCAGATTGGATAATCCATCCAAATTGGTTAAAGCATCATTACCTTCAATACTTAAATTATCCGAAATTGAGGTCAGATTTGATGATCCATCCAAATTGGTTATAGCAGCATTATACATAATATATAATCCACCGAAATGTGGTCAGATTTGATAGTCCATCCAAATTGGATAAGGCATCATTATTAAAAATATATAAATCACCCGAAATTGTGGTCAGATTTGATAGTCCATCCACATTGGTTAAAGAAGCATTATATTCAATATATAAACCACCCGAAATTGCGGCCAGATTGGATAATCCATCTACATTGTTTAAGGCATTATTACTCTTAATATATAAATAACCCGAAATTGTGGTAAGATTGGACAAATTTGAAAGATTAGTAATAGGATCGAGAAAACTTTGATATCCCTTGATATTTAAATTCCCATTTATAGTAGTAGTAGCCGAATCAAATGCATCCACATCAGCTTGAGAAGTAAGAATCACATCCTGTGAAAAAAGCATCCTCGGTAGGAAAAATGATACAAAAACAACGGATAAAATAATGGAACGGATCATGGTATAATATCTTTAGGTGATGATATAATTGATTTCAAGTCAAAGATATAAGATAACTTTGAGTATTACAAAAACTTTAACATAAATTTTGTATTGAGGGAGAGGTGTGAGGCTGCTTAAAAGTTTTTATTCCTCAGCATATTCAATGGTAGTGCCCCTTACCCACAAAAGATCTATCAAAAAAACTATCCCCTTTAGGGATGGGCAATTTGATTTATTATATTAATTTTACTTTTAAAACTGACTAAGTTAATGGACTATGTCCATTACTCCACCATATCCAATTTCTTTAATACCACATTTTCATCTCCCATATTGAACCTTACGAAATATATGCCATTCTTTTGGCTTTTGATATGTAAAATATCACCATAACATTCAAACTCAACTTCTCGACCTATAGCATCATAAACACTTATATCACTGGGTTTAAATGTATTTAATTCATTGCTATAAATATTGAAGACTCCATTACTAACAGTAGGAAAAATCTCTATTATATCATCATATTTTTCTGATATAGAGGTACTACAATCGGCTGCGAGGATTTCTTCCTGGGAGCTGCATTCTGAGGGATTGTTGGAAACATCAATTGTTCCTCCAATTGAATCAGGATTTAAAAAGGAGGTGCTGGATTCCACAGCAATTGGTTAAGACATCATTATTAAAAATTCTTAAATCACCTGAAATTGTGGTCAGATTGGAAAGTCCATCAATATTGGTCAATGCAGCATTACTAACTATATCTAAATAACCTGAAATTGTGGTCAGATTTGAAAGTCCGTCCACATTTGTTAAGGCAGCATTATATCTAATATCTAAACCACCCGAAATTGTGGTCAGATTGGATAGCCCATCAAGATTGGTTAAGGCATCATTAAAACCAATAGTTAAATTACCCGAAATAGAGTTCAGATTGGAAAGTCCATCCAGATTGGTTAAGGCATCATTACTTTCAATATATAAACCACCCAAAATTGTGGTCAGATTTGAAAGTCCATCTACATTGGTTAAGGCAGCATTATAACTATTATCTAAACCCGAAATTGTGGTCAGATTTGAAAGTCCATCTACATTGGTTAAGGCAGCATTATAACTAATATCTAAACCCGAAATTGTGGTCAGATTGGATAGTCCATCAACATTGGTTAAGGCACTATTATAATAAATATTTAAAGAGCCTGAAATTGTGGTCAGATTGGAAAGTCCATCCACATTGGTTAAGGAATAATTGTAATAAATATATAAATCACCCGAAATTGTGGTCAGATTTAACAAATTTGAAAGATCTGTAATATCACTTTCATAAGGATATATATTATTTCTAATGGTCAAACTCCCATTAATCACCGTAGTAGCCGGATCAAATGCATCCACATCAGCCTGTGTACGCAATATCACATCCTGTGAAAAAAGCATCCTCGGTTAGTAAAAATGACACTAAAACAACTGATAAAACAATGGAGCGGATCATGGTATAATATCTTTAGGTGATGATATAATTGATTTCAAGTCAAAGATATAAGATAACTTTGAGTATTACAAAAACTTTAACATAATTTTTTGTATTACAGTTAATATATATTGTTGGTGAGAGTACCCAAAAATGGCTAAGGTTTCTCTACTCATTAAATATCATCACCTTATCGCTATGATATACACCTTCTTTATTATAAATCCTCATCAGATAAAGACCTGATGACAGATCGGAGCAATCCAATTCTGTGTAATTTTTAATATATTTATGGGAGGCATAGATCATTTTGCCATCAGTGTTGTATATTGTAATCTGATAATTTCCCGGCAGATCAGTGCTTATAAAAAAGTTGCCTTTTGCAGGATTAGGGAATATCTGCCGCGTCCAGATCTGTTTCTTTTGTCGATACTATTTCCTGTACAATGGTAGTGGCTACATTAGTTTTGACAGGCAGGTTATAATCGAAGTAAATATTCGCCTCATTTTTCAATATCGTACCAGATGTCAATGTAGGCTATGTCTTAATTTTAAATGCTACATATCCATCATTATTTTCATCATCAAAAGGTAAAAATATATTATCAAAAATAAATTCAACGGTATCCTTGTTGATATTCGTCAAGCAGCTATGACTGGATGAAGTAATAGTCAAGTGGAAATATCAAACAATGAAGGATCGATAACATCGACCACCTTAATATTAACTGCATCGGCAGTACCTGATTCTCAAACCTGATAAGATAATTGACATATCCTCCAATATTTTCAATATCAAATACATTCCCTTCCAGACAGGTTTATCATTAGGGTCAAAAGAATTTACAACAGTTTGATTAAGTTTGAATATATTATCATCCGGGGTATCTTCTTCAACAGGATAGATCGAAGCCGTATAACTAAGTACATCGCCATTATTCAGTGGAGGATCATCCGTAGGGGTATTTAACTTCATTATGACTATAATTTTTCTTTCTTCAAATGGCAATAAGTCTGTGAAATTCCATACTTTTTATTCCCGATAATGCTATCTTCTACCGGATCAGAACTTACATAAGAAACTAAATCCTCTTCAAAATAAAGTTCAACTTTGCCGGACATAGTTGTAGTTCCTTTACTTTTATAATTAATTTCATACCGTGTATCAAATCCAGGCCTTGCAGCATTTAATGGTGTAATTGTAACTTCCAGATCATTAAATACTTTTAACGGAGTGATGCAAAATCATTTACAAGATTAAGTGAATCTTCAGGATAGGATATAAACAGACTATCTGGTTCAATATTATAAAAGTATCATTCAATAAAGGAATAATCATGTATTCTCCAGCATCTATTGCAAACCTATGTTACCCTCTGAATTGTTTATTCTATACCTGATAATAGAATCTTGAATAAACTTGAATTTTAAATTAGGATACAAAATATCTGCACTATCACATCCATCAGCATTTACATCTAAGTATACATTTCCTTCAGCATAGTTATAGTTTGAGCAGTCAGAGTCAAGTATTTCTTCTTCACTACTACATTCTGATGGATTATCATAAATTGTTATTTGTCCTCCAATAGCACCCGGTGTAACAAGTAATTCCTGAATACCACAACAATTTGTTAAGGCATCATTATCAACAATATCTAAATTACCCGAAATTGTGGTCAGATTGGAAAGTCCATCCAGATTGGTTAAGGCACTATTATTACCAATATATAAATAACCTAAAATTGTAGTTAGATTTGAAAGCCCATCCACATTGGTTAAGGCAATATTAATTTCAATAATTAAATTACCCGAAACTGTGGTTAGATTTGAAAGTCCATCCATATTGGTTAAGGCATAATTAAAATAAATATAAAAATTACCCGAAATTGTGGTTAAATTGGAAAGCCCATCCACATTGCTTAAGTTATAATTATTATAAATTCTTAAATTACCCGAAATTGTGGTCAGATTGGAAAGTCCTTCCAGATTGGTTAAGGTATAATTATTATTAATTCTTAAATCACCGGAATTGTGGTTAGATTGGAAAGTCCTTCCAGATTGGTTAAGCCATCATTTCTTTCAATAGCTAAACTACCCGAAATTGTAGTCAGATTGGAAAGTCCTTCCAGATTGGTTAGTCATAATGATTACCTTCAATAGCTAAACTACCAGAAATTGTAGTCAGATTGGAAAGTCCTTCCAGATTGGTTAAGCCATTATAATAAATACTTAAACTACGCGAAATTGAGGTCAGATTGGAAAGTCCATCCAAATTAGTTAAGACTTTATTTCGATGAATATAAATACCACCCGAAATTGAGGTCAGATTGGAAAGTCCATCAAGATTGATTAAGGAATCATTATCATAAATATTTAAATTTGAAATTGTGGTTAGATTGGATAGTCCATCAAGATTGGTTAAGGCAGAATTACTATAAAAACTTAAACCCCCGAAATTGTGGTCAGATTGGATAGTCCATCCAAATTAGTTAAGACATAATTATACTGAATATCTAAACCACCCGAAATTGTGGTCAGACTTGAAAGTACATCTACATTGGTTAAGGCTGCATTAAACTGAATAACTAAATCACCTGAAATTGTGGTCAAATTGGACAAATTTGAAAGATCTGTAATATCACTAGCCTCATAAGGATATATAATTTTACCAATAATCAAACGCCCATTAATCACAGTAGTAGCCGGATCAAAAGCATCCACATCTGCCTGTGTACTCAACCAAACATCCTGTGAAAAAAGCATCCTCGGAAGTAAAAATGACACTAAAACAACGGAGAAAATAATGGAGCGGATCATGGTATAATATCTTTAAGTGATGACATAATTGATTTCCAGTCAAAGATAGGGTATAAGAGGTAGAATCACAAGAATTTTAACATAATTTTTTGTATTGAGGGTGAGGTGTATTGTTGGTGAGGATACCAACAATGGATGAGTGAATAGTACGACTTTGCTCCTGATTTCTTTTATGAATCTTATTCCGAGACCCGATTTATTAGCCTCATACCATCTGGTAGCAATTTTGATATCTTCATTGGCTAACGGTAAAATTATAACTTTATACACCTACAAATTATTTTCAATTTCATTCATAGCTTCATTAAAATCCATTGCATTATCAATGTTTGATTTATATCTCCTAATCCTGTCGTCAACTTCTTTTTTTTGCCAATCAGGTATCTCTATTTCTTCATTTTCAATTCCTTTGTATTTGGCTCTAAGCTCATTCCATTCCTCTATCGGAATAAAAACACCTGTCGTTTTACCTTTGTTATCTGAAATATATTGGAGATTCATTATATTTAATTTTATTAAATTATCAACGCATAAATAAATATAAAAGTTCAAAGAAATTATAAAGTAAAATTGTAGTTTTAGTCTCTTTGTATTGTTGTGCTAAATCCCTAACCTTATTCAAATTATAAACATGCCTATAGCTTTAGAATTGCCTCCTGCTTCAGTGAATTACCTCCTACTTTAGTGAATTACCTCCTGCTTCAGCTTGAGGACTTAAAATATAAAAAAATGGGGCTTTAGCCCAATTCCTATTTCATCATCAATATTTTTCTCCGATTTTGTTGTTTACTTCATTGGGCTAAAGCCCGCTTACTCTATTTATTATTAGGCTGGGCTGAAGCACAACCCTATTCAATATTTAATAAATTTGCAAACAATATTATTTGTCTGATGCTTGAATAGCCTGCCGCTTTAGTGCATTACCTCCAGCTTTAGAATTACCTCCAGCTTTAGCTGGAGGACAATAAATTATAAAACATTGTGGGCTTTAGCCCAATAAAAACAATTTGTAACAATTGGGCTTAAGCCCAACCTATTTATTCATCCATTGGTCGGGCTAAAGCCCAACCCTATTCATTATTTTTAAATTGTATTCAACAACATTGAATGTCATTTATTCAATTGCCTCAAACTCCTTTGAATTACCTCCTGCTTTAGCTGGAGGACTTAAAATATAACACAAATGGGGCTTTAGCCAAATATCTATACATTATTGTTAGGCTAAAGCCACAACCCTATTCATATTTTAAATTTGTCTTAAGCTTTACCTGACCGATTAATTTCATGGCTTACAAATCATTACCTCACCAATGTTACATCACCTGCTATCATAACTTTCTCTCCTGAGCCTGTTTGATACTCTATCAGATAGACATAGACACCCACAGTTGCTTTTGAATCCCTGAAATTTCCATCCCACCGGAAATTATTGTCATTCTCCGAATGATAAACCAATTCTCCCCACCTGTCAAAAATCCTGCATGAAAGTATTTTTAAATCCGGATTTGTGGTTTTTATATACCATTGATCATTGTATGAATCTCCATCAGGAGAGAAGATATTAGGGATTTCAATATTTTCATCTGCAACCCCCACTTCCTCAGAACAACTTGCCTGCGTAACTATTGACAAAACAATACAGTTGCTCTTTTCATCGTCTGAAAATGTCAATACATGCTCAAGACCATCTGCAGATAAAGTAATTTTATTGTCTTTTTCATATTCAAATGAGCCAAGATTTTCATCTCCATCACTAATATGAAACATATTACCCGACCCTTGATTCAATGCTGAGATATTGAAAGTTACTTCAAATGTATCATCGGTGCTGTCAGCAGGAGTACCATTATTATTGCACTCTCCAATCAATATTTTTTTCTATACTCATGAAATATTCATCAGAGCAACTCTCTTGAGAAACCACATATTGAACCTCAAGAATTCAAATCACTATCTATAAAGACAAGTGTATGTTGTAGCCCGTCTGCATGATAATGTAATCTTGTTTTCAACGTTGTAATTAAATTTCCAAGATTAACTGTTCCTTCATTCACAAAATATATGAATTACTACCTCCGGGATTCAGCACTGAAGTATTGAAGCTCACTTCAAATGTATCATCGGTATTATCCGAAGGGTATCTTTATTATCGCATTCACTCTGGCTAATTTCGTCGATACTCATAGAGCATTCATCAGAGCAGCTCTCTTGAGAAACCACATATTGAACCTTACAGGAATTCAATTCAACATCTGCAAAGACAAGTGTATGTTGTAGCCCATCTGCCGGTAATGTGATTTTATTTTCAACGTTGCCAATTGAAATTTCCAGATCATCTGTTCCTTCTTTTAGCGTAAATGAATTGCTGCTGCCGGAATTCAATGCCGAAATATTAAAGCTCACCTCAAATGTGTCATCGGTATTATCTGACGGTGTATCGTTGTCATCGCATTCACTCTGGCTTATTTCTTCGATTTTCATAGAGCATTCATCAGAGCAGCTCTCTTGCGAAGCCACATATTGAACCTCGCAGAATTCAATTCAACATCTGCAAAGACAAGTGTATGTTGTAGTCCGTCTGCCGGTAATGTGATTTTATTTTTTTCGGTGTTGTAATTGAAATTTCCAAGATTAACTGTTCCTTCTTTCACCGTATATGAATTACTGCCTCCAGGATTCAGCACTGGAAAAGCCAGAAGCTCAACTTCAAATGTCATCGGTATTATCCAGAGGTATCGTTATTATCGCATTCTCCAATATTTATAGTAGCCTTTATGGACAGGCTACACTGTTCAAAAATAACGACAACAGATTTTCCTGATTCATTGCATTCTGATTTCAATGAGCAGAATAAATAAACTTTCTGGTCGATAGAATCCTGAGTTCCGGGAATATAATAAGTATGTGCTTTGTCAATATCAGAAAATGTACCATCGCCTGAAGTAGTCCATGTTATTTCAACGTGGAGCTGATCTCAGCATTTAATTCCACCTCAGACTCTGATTGAGTAATAAAAATAGTATCCGACAATGTCACAACAGGAGAAGCAGTAATCGATGTTGAAGCGGTATTTGATGTCAAAGTCTTCAATCCATTATTATCAGGATCAGGGAACATTGGACAATGTGGCTGAATTAGTGGTATTCCGTCAGAATCCCATGTACTAGCCGGCATCCAGATAGAATGTTGCAACTGCATTGGGTAACTTCATCTATTATAAATGAGGCAGTATTTCCATTCAAATTACGGTTGCCAATACTCAAATTTTCAAGCAGATAAGGTTCATAAACGCTTAAGTGCATGGATGCGGTAGTACATCTTTGAATACAAGTCCTGAAGGGTATATTCATTTCATTATTGATAGTGAATTTATAATAAAAATGCATCATCACAGGATTTATCAACATTCACTTCTTTTGTAAGTTCTACCACAGTGGAAGGACAATCCAGAGTACCATCGATTATCACATCTTCTGCAAGTAGTATTGCTACCATCAAAATCGATATATTCCTGATTTGAGGGGACCCACTGATATCTACCCCTGATTGCTGTAATATCCATTTGCAGCATTTGAAGCATCATAGGTAGAGTCAGCGAAATACAACATCAAACGAATTATATCGTAGATTCCTGATTTTCAACAGCACATCCGTTATCATTGAAAACACTACTTACCAATACAAAATCATCAGGAGGAATATCAGTTACCAGTACACCAAATGCATCCACCTCACTGATGTGCACACATCGATAGAGTAGCTTACAAGAGTATCGCATATCAGTTGAATTGTTGGTATATTTCAGTGCCTACCAAAGTCGCCACTCCATCCAGGCAAACACTTTGGTTATCAACATTATTGGAATATGCAATTTCATCTATATCCATTGATCGGAAATTGCAAAGGAAGTCCGACAGACTGCCATCATCGTTGAGCAATGCAAAAATATTACTCGCTGAATATACCGGAAGTACTACGGAAAAAGTATCTATCTCTCCTGCTGGCAAAGCACAGGGCATTATCCAGGTAAGAATTTTATTTGCTCCGAATAACTGGATCATTATGATAAAATGTTACCGGAAATCCGGCGGCGCAATGATAATTCCCTCAAAGGAAGCCTCTATGGTAAAAGTCACCTCCACACCATCTGGATATGGACAATTGCCGATGGGTACAATATCAAGAATATCGATAGCTCCATCTCTATTGAAATAAACAGTTGCACTACTGCCCGAGGATCGATAGGACAGAGATATAGATTGACGATATTTTCTGCCAATTTTTCATCAAGTAGAGAATAAGCAGGTGCTCCGAGGAGGCAACATTGGAGTAGATGCTACCTTAGTAAGTATATCTCTTGTATAACTATTTGCAAATGCGTTATCAAATGCAATAGTAATGATATGATATCCTGCTGCCTTATATACATCTGCAATGCTATGAGTGATGGAGATATCTGTCCTCCTGAGCCATCGGTAGAAAGAATAATAACTTTCTCCCACATCAGGACGTTCTACGCTTTTTAGATAATTTTCCCCAAAAGTCATTGCTTCATGTGGAGATGTTCCTCCAAAAAATGCTCTTGTGAAATTTATATAATCATTCAAAGTACTTTTATCTCCTGTAATAGAAAATTCTTATTTGTTGAGCCTCAAGCATCTGACCCATCCTATTATCGCACCCTACTTACCATCATCGCCTGGTTCAATATTTGCAGCATTGAGGAAATCTACAAAAAACTCCTTAGATTCTTTGTATTCTGTTGCATCTACAGAACCGGAAACATCGTTTAGAATAACAATATCCAAAGGTTCTTCACATGGAAACACAGGCACTGTCTCATCAAGCAGAAAAACAGCTACACACTTTGCTGATTGCCCGTATCATCTGACACAGTTATAAAATATTCTCCCTGTGCCAGATTTGAAATCATATAATAATCTTCTATGTTCTCCATCTTGACTACCTGATGAAACACCAGACCAGGAAAAATCATGGAGGATTGCCTCCTGCTACTTTTACTGTAATGCTTCCATTGCTATATCCATTTGAGCTATTGGTAGTTTTTCATCTCGATTATTTCAAACACAGAACCAGTGATTTGATTAAGGATTATATTTTTCGTATAGATGTATCAGGGAGTTTCCGTCGTAACGGTTATATTATATGTTCCTGCACTTAAACCGTAATATCAAAAATATTATCATAGCTTATTCCACTTTTAGACCTCCATCTTCAATTCTTTCCCATGAATAAAAAAATGGAATTGTATCATATCCTGTCACCTTTATTTGTAGAAGGCCATTATTGGCATTTATGCAAGGAGGAAAAGTTTGAACAGCTAATTTTATACCACATGAAGATTCTACTATTTCTTCTTCACTACTACATTCTGATGGATTACTAAAAATTGATATTTGTCCTCCAATAGCTCCTGGAGTAACCAACAATTCCTGGATTCGCAACAATTGGTTAGAGCAGAATTATTATAAATATTTAAATCACCCAAAATAGAAGTCAGATGTGAAAGTCCATCCATATTTGGTTAAGGCATCATTATTAAAAAAATGTAAACTACGAAATAGAGGTCAGATTTGAAAGTCCATTCACATTTGTTAAGACTTTATTATATTGAATATATAAATCACCCGCAATTGTGGTCAGTTTGAATAGTCCATCTATATTGGTTAAAAAGCATAATTACCAATTATTTTTAAATTACCCAAAATAGAAGTCATATTGTAAGTCCATCTATATTGGTTAAGGTAGAATTATATTGAATATCTAAATTACCCGAAATTGTGGTCAGATTTGAAAGTCATCAACATTGGTTAAGACATCATTATAATATATAGATAAATTATCCGAAATTGTGGTCAGATTGGAAAGTCCGTCCACATTTGTTAAATATTATTATATTGAATATATAAGCACGAAATTGTGGTCAGATGTGAAAGTCCATCCATATTGGTTAAGGCAGAATTATTATAAATATTTAAATCACCCAAAATAGAAGTCAGATGTGAAAGTCCATCCATATTGGTTAAGGCAGAATTATTATAAATATTTAAATCACAAAATTGTGGTCAGATTTAATAGTCCATCAACATTGGTTAAGGCATCATTATTATAAATATGTAAATTACCCAAAATTGTGGTCAGATTTGAAAGTCCATCAACATTGGTTAAGGTATTATTATCATATATAATTAAACCACCCGAAATGGAGCTTAAATTTAATAGTCCATTAACATTAGTTAATGCATCATTAAATTCAATACGTAAATCACCAGAAATTGTAGACAAATTGGAAAGTCCATCTATATTGGTTAATGCAACATTACTAATAATATATAAATAACCCGAAATAGAGGTCAGATTTAATAGTCCATCAACATTGGTTAAGGCATCATTATTATAAATATGTAAATTACCCGAAATTGTGGTCAGATTTGAAAGTCCATCTATATTTGTTAAGGCAACCTTATATCTAATTTCTAAACCACCCGAAATTGGTCAGATTTGAAGATCCATCAAATTGCTTAAAGCAGCATTATTATTAATCTTTAAACCACCCGAAATTGTGGACAAATTGGAAAGTCCATCTATATTGGTTAATGCAACATTACTAATCATGTATATAAATAGCGAAATAGAGGTCAGATTGGACAAATTTGAAAGATTAGTAATGGGATCAGAACTTTGATATCCATTAATATTTAAATTCCCATTTATAGTAGTCGTAGCCGGATCAAAAGCATCCACATCAGCCTGAGACTGCAATACCACAGCTTGCGAAAAAAGCGTTCTTGGAAGTAAAAATGACACAAAAACAGCGGATAAAATAATGGAGCGGATCATGGTATAATATCTTTAGGTGATGATATAATTGATTTCCAGTCAAAGATATAAGATAACTTTGAGTATTACAAAAACTTTAACATAAATTTTTGTGTTGCGGGTGAGGTGTATTGTTGGTGAGGACACCAACAATGGCTAAATCACAAAAATGTCACATTCTTGTAACTATTGTCATTTGCTAATAAACTTTACTTACTTCTCAAAGTAATAACCGGACATATCATCTCCTCCATCGAGATACCTCCATGCTGGAATGTATCATTATACAACTTATTGAAATAATTGTAGTTATTAGGATACAAGAAGTAAAAATCTTCTTTTGCAAAAATGTATTTTGAACTTATATTGTGTACAGGGAGTCCTGCATCATCAGGATTATCTATCACGAAGACATCCTTATTGTTGTATTGGAGGTTTCTACCTGTTTTGTATCGCAAATTAGTAGTAGTTTCCTTATCTCCTATTACTTTTGAAGGACGATTTACCCTTATAGTACCATGATCGGTAGCGATTATCACTCTTACATTTTTTGTACTCAGATACTGAAGTGTTTCGAGCAATGGAGAATTCTTAAACCAAGTTAGTATCAATGACCTGTAAGCTCTCTCATCATTGGCAAGAGCTTTGAGCACATCCATTTCAGTTCGTGCATGTGAGATAAGGTCTATCATATTATATACCAACACATTAAGGTCATAATTAACTATATCACCTGCATTTTCAAGTACTTGTTTGGCAGTTCTGACATTCAGGATTTTTTGAAAATTGAACTTCACATCTTTTCTTATCCTTCTTTTTATCTGCTCTCCCAATAATTCTGCTTCAAATTGATTTTTACCTCCATCTTCAAAATCATTGACCCACCATTCAGGATATCTCTTTGCTATTTCTCCGGGCATCATACCCGAAAAAATAGCATTTCTGCTGTATTGAGTCGTTGATGGAAGAATGCTGTAGAAATACTCTTCACTCTCTTTTTTATAATAATCAAGAAGAAGTGGTTCAAATACTTTCCAGTGATCCACCCTGAGATTATCCAGAAGGATGAATACAGTAGGAACATCATTTTCCATTTTTGGAAACACCAATTGTTTCATCAAATCATTAGAAAGTACAGGTTTATCATCATTGGATTTGATCCATCCGAGATAGTTCTTAGCAATGAATTTTGAAAACTCCTGATTTGCATCATTTTTCTGTGTTGTGGGTATCTCCGACATCTCTTTCACATTGGAGCTATCGAGTTTCAATTCCCACTTCACCAATTTAGAATATATACTGGACCACTCTTCATAATTCATACCACTACTGATTTCCATAATTATATTTCTGAATTCCTGTTGATAATCGGAAGTGGTTTTATCTTTGATCAACCTTTCATTATCAATAATTTTTTTCAATATGAGCAATATCTGATTAGGATTTACTGGTTTTATAAGATAATCCGTTATCTGGGCACCTATGGCTTCTTCCATTATATTTTCAGCCTCATTTTTAGTTATCATCACCACCGGAATAATGGGTTTTATCTCTTTTATCTTGCTCAGCGTTTCCAAACCCGATAAACCAGGCATGGTCTCATCTAAAAAAACGATATCGATATTATCGTCATTGGCAAGTAATTCCAGTCCATCATAGCCATTGGTAACTGTAAGCACTTCATAACCCTTTTTATTGAGAAAAAACAACTGAGGTTTAAGAGTTTCTATCTCATCATCTATCCATAATATCTTGATATCTGTCATATTAAATTATATTTTGAAACTTAACGATTAAAATGTTTTCATTATTTTAAAAAAAAATTAAATAAATATAGTGACTTAAGTATTTTATTCCGTCATAGAGATATTGAAATTTAAATATATCCAATTTTTTTATTTCAACAAATTATATTCCATGTCAAATTAATTATATTTAACATTAATGACAAAAGTGTTAAATTTTTTGTATTGTAAGCGTTATTTATTAATTTTGTAAATTATTATTTATTTTAAAAAATCAACTTGATTATGAAAAAATTAAATTTAGTATTATTTTTTATCTCAATGTTTGCTGTTGCAGCATTTGCACAGCCAACAAATGCAGAAGCTGGTAAATGCTATGCAAAGTGTTTGATCCCTACTAAATATGAAACAACTTCAGTACCGGTAACCATCAAAGCCGCTACAACTAAAGTAAATATCAAACCTGCTACATTTGTGAATGCTTCAGAACAATTTATGACAAAAGAAGCTGCTACTTCATATTCTGCTGTTTCTGCAAAATTTGAAAAAGCTTCAAAACAAGTTCTTGCTAAAGATAGCTACAAAGTATTGAAAGTTGTCCCTGCTGAATTCAAAACAGTTACAGAAAAAGTTTTAGTAAAAGAAGCTTATAAAGTTGCTAAAATAGTTCCTGCTACTTATAAAACTGAAACTGTTTCTTTGATGGTAAAACCAGCTTTTACAACTTATCAAAAGAAACCTGCTAACTTCAGAGACGAAGTTGAAACTATCGACGTAAGCCCAAAAAGCACAAAATGGGTACATAAAAAATCAGATGCAAACTGTCTTTCAGCTGATCCTGATGATTGTATGATTTGGTGTCTTGTTGAAACTCCTGCTGAATACAAAACTGTAACTAAAAAAGTTTTAGTTGGTTGCGATGCAGGTTGGACTATCAATGGTAGTGATTGTGTAAAATCAAACAAAGTGGATGCTGTTTACAAAACTTATACCAAACAAGTTGTTGACACTCCTGCTAAAGTTGAATACACAGAATATCCTGCTGAATTCAAAACAAGAACTTACCAACAATTAGTTTCAGAAGCTAAAGTAGTAGAAGAAACAGTTCCTGCTGAATATACAACATGGAAATATGAAAAATTATCTTCAGATGCTTCAGCTACTGAATCTCCAGTTACTGCACAATATATGAACAGAACATTCGAAAACTTAGGTGCTGATGCTTCTTTATCTACAGAATCTGTACCAGGCGAAACTGTTAATATCCAAAAAACTACAATCAGTGCTGCAGGTGGTTTCTCAGAAGAATGGAGAGAAGTTGTTTGCGAAGCTGATGTAACTCCAAGATTGATAGCTCAAGTTCAAAGAGCTTTGATAGAAAGAGGATATAGCGTAGGTCTTGCAGGAGTTGACAATGTATTTGGTGTTGACACTAAAGCAGCTTTGAAAAAATTCCAACAAGATAAAGGATTGCCAGTAGGCAACCTTGATTTCGAGACATTAAAAGCTTTGGGAATTAATCAATAATATTAATTATTATAAATTTATAAAAAAGCCTTTTCAATAGAGAAAGGCTTTTTTATTTTCATTACTATTTTCAAAAACATTTTTTTATATTATATTTGTGTTTTATAAAAAAATGCTAATATGAAATTTATAGTTTTTGACCTGATAAATAAAGAATATGACCGCCAAAGTCATGGCATAGAATTGATAGCTTCCGAAAACTTTGTGAGCAAAAATGTGCTCCAAGCTATGGGAAGTGTACTTACCAATAAATATGCTGAAGGATATCCCGGAGGAAGATACTACGGTGGATGCCAAGTAGTGGATGAAGTTGAGAATATAGCTATCGACAGATTGAAGGAGCTCTTCGGTGCTGAATATGCCAATGTGCAACCGCATTCAGGAGCACAAGCCAATATGGCTGTGTTCTTAGCATTATTGCAACCGGGAGACACAATCCTCGGACTTGATCTGGCTCATGGAGGACATCTTACTCATGGTAGTCCTGTGAATTTCTCAGGAAAATATTTCAATGTAGCTTCCTATGGTGTTGAAAAAGATTCAGGAACTATTGATATGGACAAAGTGGAAGAAACTGCTAAGAAAGTGATACCTAAACTCATCATAGCAGGTGCTTCAGCTTATTCCAGAGATTGGGATTTTAAGAGATTCAGGGAGATAGCAGATTCTGTTGGCGCTTTCCTTATGGCTGATATTGCTCATCCTGCAGGACTGATAGCAACAAAAAAATTGAATGACCCTATGCCTTATGCTCATTTCGTGACATCCACAACTCACAAAACATTGCGTGGACCGAGAGGAGGTGTGATAATGATAGGTAAAGATTTCAAAAATCCTTGGGGAAGAAAAACAAAAAAAGGTATCACTATCAAAATGTCATCAATAATCAATAGTGCAGTATTTCCAGGAACACAAGGTGGACCACTTGAACACGTAATAGCTTCCAAAGCTGTGGCTTTCGGAGAAGCATTGACAGACGAATATAAATCCTATATCGACAATGTGATAATTAATGCTCAGGCTATGGCAAAGGCTTTCGTAAGCAAAGGATATGATATAATCTCAGGTGGCACCGACAATCACCTAATGCTCATAGACCTCAGATCAAAAGGAATAACAGGAAAAGAAGCTGAAAACACTCTCATAAAAGCAGATATCACTGTAAATAAAAATATGGTTCCTTTTGATGATCAGAGCCCGTTCGTAACTTCAGGCATAAGAGTAGGTACCCCCGCCATAACATCTCGTGGAATTTCCGCAACTGATTGCAGCCAGATCGTGGATTGGATAGACTTTGCACTTATGAACAGAGATAATGACACAAAACTGGAATCACTGAAAGGGGATATAAACTCTTTTATGAGTAAGTTTCCTTTGTACCCGGAGGTGGGGTAGGATTGAAATAAAAAAAGATATTTTCGTTAAATTTCAATTATTTTTTATATACTTGAATTCTAAATTCACTATATATGATATCAGTTATTAATCAGGCTAAAGTTGAAAACAATGAAATAAAAAATTTGAAAAGTTTATATCGTTAATTTCAAATTGACAAAGTATCAGCCTTATGGCATCATAATTTTAAAGCAATAACCGGAATTGAATCACCTTTCACTATGGATTTTGCAAAATTAAAAATGAATGAAATATAAAAAAAAATTAGTAACTGTTTCTGTGAAAGTCCGAGAAGTCTGTGTGATCAAATTCAAATTCAATATTGAATTAGTTTAGTTTTACGATGTATTATTTTATCATTAACTTAATAAAAAACTGGTATTTCTTGGGATATAGTTTTTAGGTAATTATCAGACCTCGAAAATAATCTAAATTATCGAACATAATAAAGCTTTGATAAAATTACAAAAGCGACAAATACTACATATTTTATATAATATAATATGCAGTAAATACGTTTTTAGATTTAATTACTGCATATTTTTTATAATTTTAAATGCAGAAAATATAAAATATGAGACAGTTTGATTATTCTTTTTTAAAAAGTTCATTGTTACCGGGTAATTTACTTGGCATCACTAACAATATTGCCGAACTGAAAGGATTGGATAAGATACGAAAACACGATTTTCAAAAAATTTTCACTAAATTGGAAATTATAGCTAAAGTGCAGTCTGTAAAAGGGTCCAATGCAATTGAAAATATCATTACCTCCGACAAGCGTATTGAGGAAATCGTAAATCAATCATCTGCTCCGCTCAACCATAACGAACAAGAGATTGCCGGATATCGGGATGCACTCAATATCATTCATAGCGGATTTGAAAATATCACACTTGACGAACAAACTATCTTAAACCTTCATTCTGTCTTGCTTTCTTTTACCGAAACCGGTGGTGGAAGCTATAAAACTTCCGACAATGTGATTTTAGAAATTGACCGTGATGTTTACAGGAAGATTCGATTTATACCGACAAAAGCTAAAGAAACAAAGGAAGCAATGCAACAACTTGTGTATGCATATATTGATGCTGAGAGAGATTCCGGAATAAATAAATTGCTTCTTATTCCATGCTTTATTCTTGATTTTTTGTGCATACACCCATTTACTGATGGAAATGGTAGGATGTCGAGATTACTTTCTCTGTTGTTATTATATAAAGCCGGTTTTGATGCAGGAAAATATATTTCTTTTGAAGAACAAATTAATAAAAACAAAAATTCTTATTACGAAGCGTTGAGAAAATCTTCATATAATTGGGGAAAACAATGCAAATGATTATATGCCATTTATTGAAAATTTTATTTTAATTACTAATCTGTTATAAAGAACTCGATATGGCGTTTGCCCTCATTCAATCGAAAGAATTTCAAAACAGACGAATAGAACAAACAATTCTCAATATGGTTGCTTCAATCAGCAAACGAGAAATCAATTATATATTGCCCGATATATCTGTATCCACAATAGAAATTGTAGTTTCTCAAATGTAGAAACATAAGGGCAGAATAAAAAAAATAGGAACTTTTAAAGATGCTAAGTATGTCAAAATATAAATCAAGAACCTTAGGTGAAACTCAGGTAACCATCAAAACTTAAAATTTTAGTTACAATCAGTTCCAATAAACCAGATATTCCCGATAGCTACCAGATTAGGGATCGAAAGGTCACCGATAGAAAATTAAAATTAATTTAATACAAAATAAATGTGCATCAACTGATAAGAATATTTTTGGAAGATAATACCGATATAAAAAACGACAAATTCAAATATTAAAATTAAATTTACTATCTTTGTATTGTGAGAAAAAAAGAACAAATACTAAAGATGATAAAAATGGTCGTTGATAAAAACGCTCCTGATTCTGAAGTATCAGCATATGGTTCACATGCTCGTGGAAATGCAAAAAAACTATCTGATTGGGATTTATTGATATTACTCAATTTGCATGATGTATCTTTCGAATTTGAGACAAAATTCATGGATGAATTTTACGAACTTGAATTGAAAACCGAGAGAGATTTTTCGCCTTTGATTTATTCGAAAATAGAATGGAACTCAAAATATTCTATTACGCCATTATACGAAAATATTCAACAGAAGGAATCAGGTTAAAATGAATGGAACAAAGATGATTTGATTAATTATAGGATTAAAAGGGCAAAAGACACTCTTGATGATGCATCCATTCTCTTGCAGAAAGAGAAAAAATGGAATTCTTCGATCAATAGATTGTATTATACTGTTTATGCAGTAATGGCACTACTCTTATATGCAGAATTAAAACCTACAACTCATAATGGAGCAAAATCAAATTTTTCGAGTATTTTATTAAAACAGGAAAAATTGATTCAAAATATGGTAAATTGGCATTCCCAATTGTTTACTTGGAGACAAAAAGGAGATTATGATGATTTGTTTGATTTTGATAAAGATAAAGTAATGCCATATTTTGAGCCAATTAACTGATTTTATCTTTATACTGTAGCAGAAAGTTGATAAAGAAATAAATGAAAATGCATTACACAATTCTATATTATTTTAGTCGCTTTAGTATTTTCCCAACTGCAAATTAGAACAAACTTAATTCTAAATATATTTAAAGGGGAAATTAAAATATCATTTGATAAATCATATTGTTGTTGATAATAGCGGCAGGAAATTAAAAGTTTAAATAAAATTTGAAACATCATTAAAAATTTAGTTTATGAAATATAATTATTTAAGTTTTATTAATTTTCAAATTAGCATCATATCCTTTTTGATATTTATCATTTTGTAGTATTGGGATCTCAAGCCCAGACAAATGAGGATTTGAAAGATAATTGAAGGTTTGGAATTTCTAGAAATTATAATGACAATTATCTATAGTCGCTCCTTAAAATAACGATAAGAAGTATTAAATATCAATAAAACAAAAAGTGACAATATTGATAATGTACAAGAAATGTTATATTTATCGTGTAAAATCTTGTAAAAATGATAGGAAATCACCAAATCAACTCCAAAGAAATCTATTCAATCCATTGTTGAGTGATTTTATAGATGGGAGTCACAGGCTAGTACTTTTGGCAAACAAAATAGATTGGAATTATTTTGAGAAAACATTTGGATCATTGTATTCACATACGGGTCAAAGAGCAATGCCAATAAGATTTTCGGTAGGATGCTTGTTACTCAAGCGACTATATAATCTTGGGGATGAAACACTTGCACAAGCATGGGTAATGAATCCCTATATTTTATTATTTTTACAGGAGAAGCACATTTTAACAAATTTCCATGTGATCCAAGTGATTTTGTACATTTTAGAAAACGCATAGGAATAGAAGGAGTAGAAAAAGATATTTGCATATTCGGTAAAGATACATGGCAAGGAATCCAAAGACAAAAAAAGATGTTGTCAGATACTACGGTACAGGAAAATAACACCACCTTTCCCATGATGCAAAATTGGCAAAACAAATAATAGATAAGTGCAACAAAATAGCTTTAGAACCAGGATAAAACAACAGCAAACATATTCGAGAATCAGTAAACAATTAATGAGAATTCCTACAATGCTAAGCATCCCAAAGAGCAAAAAAACCAGAAAGCACAAAAGAAATTAAAGACAATAGCTGGAAGACAGATTAGAGAGTTGGAGCGCAAACTTAACCCGGAGGTACTGCAATCAAAATTAAAAGAAATAAAAGTATTTAAACAAGTACTTGAACAAAAGAATGATAGTAAAAATAAATTTATTCATTACACAAACCATATACCGCTTGTATGGCAAAGGCAAATCCCATAAGCAATATGTTTGGAAATAAAATAGGGCTAACAACTACAACAGGTAAAAGAATTATCCATCACAGCCATAGAAGCTTTAAGGGCAATCCTCACTTGATAGTAAAACGATAGAACCATTATTGGAACAAAACAGAAAGTTACATGACCATGAGCAAAAATAATTTATGATAGAGGAGGAAAAGGAAGACAAAATAAAGTACAATAATCTCAACCTAAACCACCCTTAAAAAGTGATACAAATTATCAGAAAAGTAAAACAAGAAAAATTTAGAAGAAGAGCAGCCATAGAACCAGTAATAGGACATTTAAAAACACAGTTTAGAATGGGACAGAACTATCTACATGAAAATTCTTCAAAAATAAATGCAATGTTAGCAGCAGCAGGATGGAATTTTAAGAAAATGATGGAAAAACTTAAAAAGATTTCTTGGCTCTATTGGATTTTTTAAGAGCTATTCTCGGTAAATCAATTTTTAAGTTCCATTTTTAAAGTTCAGGATTGACTATATAGTATTAATGATGGTAAATATATTATTGGTAATCAATATTAGCTGAATTCGAGTGACAAATGCAACATTAGATAAAAAATATGTCATTGGCAAAAATTACGATTAAAAAATTCCAATCGGGTTAAAAGCCTAGTTTCTAGGTCTATTATTCAATATATTTTGAACTGAAATTACATCATTGTCAATGTATTTTTCAAAAGAAGAACCTTTAGGAAAATATTGTCTGATAAGGCAAATTGGTATTTTTCTTAATTTAACTGCAATTTAAAGAGTGGTGCCGTTGAACGAGAAAAATTGAATATTTAGATTTTGAGAGATAGTTTGATGATCAGAAAATTCTTTTCCATTATCAGCAGTAATAGTATGTAATAAATTTTAAAAGGGTTAAGAGTTTCGATAGTTTGTGATGAGACTGGGGATAGCATCTTTAGACATAATTTACGAATAAAAACCAAGCTTGACACTCTGTCATTCATTGTAAGCAAAGCTCCTTTATGATTTTTGCCGATAACGTATCTATCTCAAAATCTCCAAAACGATTTTTTCATCTACTATTTTTGGTCTCAAAGAGATATCAGTTCTGTTAGGAATAATACCTCTTTTATCTTTTGAAGCACCTCGTTTACGATATTTTCTTCCATTGTGCCTTAGGTGTTTATATAAATTACCTCCTTGTTTTTTATCATCCCAAATAAATTTATATATGGGTTTCATGTGAGACACAATGGATATTTTCACAACTTTAGCTCTACCTACAATTTGTTCAGGACTATAATCTTGTCTGGTTATCAATAACATAAAATTTGACTGATTTAGTAAATTTATGTTTTTTAGAGTTTTTCTTTGAGTCTTTTAGTATATTTTTTTGTGCTAAATCAGCTTTGTATTCTCCATTACGTTTGTCACTATTGCGTTTCAATTCTCCACACAAACTAGATTTGTGTTTGCCAATTGTTTTGCAATGTCAGTTTGAGAATATTTATTTTTGTATCATTACTGAAATTGTATATCTTTATACGGGGTTAAATGTTTATTCATAGCAACTTTTTTGGACGACAGGGGGCTAAGATAATCGATTCCATCAAAGAAAACAGAGAAGTAGGATTTTTTTCCTTCTTCTTTGTTTGAAAAATTTATTTTATCTCATCTCTCTCTCATCTTTGTAAGTTGCATTTGTTGTTGAATTTGGGTTTTTTTAAAAAACACTATTTACGTTAATAGAGTTATTAGTCCCCAAAGAAGATTCAATATCAATTTTAGGTATTCAAGATTGGACAAGATAATGAATTAAAGGGATTTTGTAATTTTAGATTCGATAAATTGGGATCTTAAATACATTGGTAAAGGAGATAAAATATATATGTCATTGACAAGTAATATAAGTGATTCGATCCAACATTTGATATATTCCATAGATAAGAATCTAAATAAGTCACTGATATTTTCCACACCCTTGGTCAACAAAAAAAATGGGATTGTACGGATTACACAGGTAGATGTATATAATAATATATTGTATATGACAGGCTATTTTACAAATATTGAAGATTATCAACTTACTGTTTTTGGAGATACTATTAAGTCAATTTCAACAGGACTTGGAACATATACCATGCTTAATATCATATATGATATGTATTCTGATAGCATATTATATATTGATACAGCTGGAGAAGGGGGTGATTACGATGACAATTACATGATGAAGGTAGATGAGAATGGAGATATGATAATAGCAGCACAAGTATTTGCATCCCGATGTTAGTTGGAAGTGACACCATTGATATGGGAAAATCAGTTGATAATCAATTTATGTTATACAATTCGGCTATCTACAAACAAGATAAAAATGGTGAAGTTAAATTTTTTAAATCTTTAATGTCATTGGGAGATGAATTTAGGTTTGGGAATTGATGATGTTTTAGCATTAGAAACAGATGAAGACAATAATATATATTTTCGGATTTATCAGAATCAAGTACATTGTATTATGAAGGAGAAATAATACATGATGGCGATAAAAAGCGTCGAGCTTATTTATTCAAAGCGGATTCTAATGGTGAATTGATATATGGTCCAACTGTTATATCGAAAGTGAACGAAATTCTCGACAGAATTTTAGATAAAGGTAAGTACTATTTTAATTACAGGAACTCTAAGGATCGATTCAACCGGATGTAGAATAAATGGCGAGGTTTCCAATAGATGAGAGGAGATTTCAATTATATAATGGAGGTCGACAAGCAAGCCAGGGATTATATATCATCATATATGATAAAGAAGACACGAGCTACATCTAAGAATTTATGGCATAACAATAAATGATGATAACAGTTTCAGCATATTAGGTGTGAGGCTAAAGGATATAATAGAAGGATTACCAAATGAACAGGAATTGTTTATATTCAACAGGGTTGGAGGATTATCGAATACTATTGATGAAGAAGGGAAAGTATATCCGGTTATATATCCGAATCCAATCAAATCGGGGCAAAAAATATATAATAATTCTAAAAAGACCATAAAGTCCGTAGAAATATATGATTTAAACGGAGGTTAATGTTATCAAAAGATAATTTAATGGGAATGAAGTGAAATAGAGTTCAGTACTCCTATGATACCGGAGTGTATATAGTTAATATAAAAACAGATAAATATAATTTTGCACAAAAAATAATTATTCATAAATAAATAAATCGGACCCGATGAAAAAATAATTTTATGTTATTTCTGGTAATTATATTTTTAATAAATTTATCATATATATTCACGCCCAGACAAATGAATTTGAAGATAATTGATGGAGTCAGATTTCGAAGTTTAATCTTAACGATAATTTTTTATTTAGAATCAATGATTATAAGTATATTATAGGATTTAGTTATAATGATGAGGCTGTAATGTACAATGATGAATTATTAATACCTAAAGGTGATCCATATTCAATTTTAGGATTTATAATAGGAGAAGATAATGAATTACAAAAGTTCGTAATTTTTGATTCTTTGAATAACTACTTAGAGTACATTGGTCAAAAGGGAGACAAGATGTATATGTCAGTTACTCATGTTGAAGACACATTGGTTAAATCATTTAGTATATTCAGTCGATGAAGATCTTAATAAGTCCTTAATATTTTCCACACCCTTGGTCAACAAAAAAAATGGGAATGTAAAGATTACACAAGTAGATGTGGATGATAATATATTGTATATGACAGGCAATTTTCGATATACCAAAGATTACCATCTGATTCCTAATGGAGATACTATCAATCCGATTACGAATGGATATGGTACATATACCATGCTAAATATCATATATGATATGCATTCCGATAGTATATTGTATATTGATACAGCAGGGGGCCCTTAGTGATACTGAAGGGTATTTGATGAAAATCGATGCTGATGGTGATATGATTATTGCTGCTGAAGCTTTGACTCATTATTTAGTTGGAAGTGATACATTTGATATGACTAAATCTATAGGAAGCTTAAACACAAGAAACAACTCAGTTTTTTATAAGCAAAATAAGGAGAAGTGCTTTTTCAAATCTTTGATGTCATTGGGGTGACGAATTTGGACAGGGTATAGATCGAATATTGTCCATTGAAATAGATGGTGATAATAACATATATTTCTCAGAAGATTCTGAATCATCAGTGTTATGGTATGAAGGAGATACTATACATAATGGTGAAAAAAACAGAGAGCCTATTTATTCAAATCAAAGATCCCAATGGTGAATTAATATGGTCAACTGTTATAGAAAGTGAACGGAAATTCTATAGGTAGAATATTTGACAAAGATAGTACTATTTTAATAACAGGAACTCTAAGGATTGATTCAACCAGGTGTAGAATAAATGGCGAGGAATTTCCAATAGATGAAGGAGATTTCAATTATAATGGAGGTCGATAAGCAAACAGGGGATTATATATCATCATACATGATAAAGCACGAGCTACATCTAGAATTTATGGCATAACAATAAATAGTGATAATAGTTTCGGCATATTAGGTGTAGGAAGGCTAAAGGATATAATAGAAGGATTGCCAAATGAACAGGAATTGTTTATATTCAACAGGGTTGGAGGATTATCGAATACTATTGATGAAGAAGGAAAGTATATCAAGTTATATATCCGAATCAATCAAATCGGGGCAAAAAATATATATTAATAATTCTAAAAGGACATAAAGTCCGTAGAAATATATGATTTAAACGGGAGGTTAATGTTATCAAAAGATAATTTAATGGGGAATGAAAGTGAAATAGAGTTCAGTACTCCTATGATACCCGGAGTGTATATAGTTAATATAAAAACAGATAAATATAATTTTTGCACAAAAATAATTATTCATAAATAAATAAAAAACCGTAATTTTGGGTTTTCAAAATATGAAGAATAAATATAGATTTTTATTTTTCATAACTTATTAATTTTCAAATCATACTACAATGGTATATCTATTCGGTCAGGAAAATGAATTTGTATTTTTTGTAGAATCAAAAAATAATATTGACCCTGAGAATATTTCTAAGCTCAACTGGTTATTTGAAAGCCCTGAAATATCAAAATCAAAACTTGAAGGACAATTCATAGGTCCGAGAAAATGATAACTCCAGGTACCAATGCCGTTGAGATAACTCAAAATATGGGAATAGAAGGTATCAAGAGGATAAATTATTTTCCCTAAAGATAAGTTCCCTAATTTTGACCCGATGATGCACCAGGTTTACAATAATCTTGAACAATCATCACTGCATATCGATAAAAAGCCTGAAGATATAAAATACATCCACGATCTTAAAGAATATAACAAAAGTGAAGGACTCGCTCTCTCCGACGACGAAATGGAATATCTGATAGATCTTTCCAAGAAATTGGGCAGGGACCTCACTGATTCAGAAGTATTTGGTTTTTCACAAATCAATTCTGAACATTGCCGACACAAGATTTTCAATGGCGAATTCATAATAGATGGAAAAAGTCAGGACTTGTCTTTATTCCAAATGATAAGAAATACTTCCAATAAAAATAAAAACAAGATAGTATCAGCTTATTCTGATAATGTAGCTTTCATAGAAGGACCGAAGATAAAACATTTTTATCCTGAAAATCCGGCAGAACAGAGCAATTACACAGAAAGAGAGATCAATTCAATAATATCACTTAAGGCAGAAACACATAATTTCCCTACCACTGTAGAACCTTTCAATGGAGCTGCAACAGGGAGTGGTGGCGAAATCAGGGATAGAATGGCAGGCGGCAAGGGAAGTTTCCCATTGACAGGATCGGCTATTTATATGACATCTTTCCCGAGATTAAAGCCCGGCAGAACATGGGAACAACACTCTGAGCCAAGAAAATGGATATATCACAATCCTGCTGAAATCCTCATAAAAGCATCGAACGGTGCCAGTGATTTTGGAAATAAATTCGGGCAACCTCTTACATGTGGTAGCCTTCTTACATTTGAATTTTTCGATAATAATGTCAGTTATGCCTACGATAAAGTGATAATGCTCGCTGGTGGTGTAGGCTTTGCTAAATCTGAGGACAGTGAAAAAGATATTCCTTCCACAAAAGATATTGTCGTTGTGATGGGAGGTGATAACTATAGAATAGGAATGGGTGGTGGTGCAGTATCATCACTAGACACCGGAGAATTATCTAATTCATTGGAATTAAACGCAGTTCAGAGATCAAATCCTGAAATGCAAAAGAGGGTTTATAATGTTATTCGAGCATTGGCAGAAAGTAATGAAAATACCATAATCTCTATTCATGATCACGGCGCCGGAGGACATTTGAATTCACTTTCAGAACTTATAGAACAGACTGGAGGGATTATTGAAATCCAAAAATTGCCAATAGGAGACCCTACCCTCTCCTACAAAGAATTATTGAGCAATGAGTCCCAAGAGAGAATGGGATTGGTCATAGATGAAAAAAACTTTGACAATTTACAAAAAATATCAGAAAGAGAGCGAGCTCCTATATACAATGTTGGTGAAGTAAATGACACCAAAATATTGAAATATGAAAATACTTCAACCGGAGAAACAGCCTTCAAACTCGATATTTATGATCTATTTGGCAAACCTCCAAAATCTGTTTTGATAGGCAAAAAAACGGAAAATGTTTTCCAATCACCTGAATATGATATTAAAAAACTAAAAGATTATACTAAGTCAGTACTCCAAATAGAATCCGTAGCATGTAAAGATTGGCTTACAAATAAGGTGGACAGATCTGTAACAGGCAGAGTAGCTATGCAACAAAATGCCGGAATTCTGCACCTGCCATTAAATAATCTTTCGGTAACAGCTCTGGATTTTGAAGGAGAAAAAGGAATCGCCAATGCACTAGGACATTCATCTCTGATAGCGGTAAAAGATCCTGTAAAAAGCGTAAGAAATGCACTGGTAAAATCTCTTACTAATATCATCTGGGCTCCGATAGAAGATGGACTTAAAGGCATTTCTCTGAGTGCAAACTGGATGTGGCCTGCAGGGTCAGAAAATGAAAATGCAAGATTGTATGAAGCAGTGAAAGCTCTGAGTGAATTTGCAATCGAGCTGGGAATAAATATCCCCACAGGTAAAGATAGCCTTTCCATGTCACAAAAATACAGCGATGGAAAATCTATCCCTGCACCCGAAACAGTGATAATTTCAGCTGTAGGTGAAGTGTCAGATATCACAAAATCAATAGAACCGGTATTACAACCTGTTGAAAATACAAAATTGCTGTTTATAGATTTTAGTTCCGATGATGCAAGTATCGACTTCAGTGCTTTTACAACTATTTTTGGAAAACCGGGAAATAATCCTCCTGATATAACATCCGTAAAACATATTATCAATACATTTAATATAATTCAATCTTTGATCAATGAAAATTTGATATTATCCGGACATGATATTGGATATGGAGGTAAAATAACAAGTTTACTTGAAATGACATTTTCTTCTGATGATTTTAGTCTCGACGTGGATATTTCTGATATTAATGATGCCGTAAAATACTTATTCAGTGAAAATCCTGGAATTTTTATTCAAGTAAGAGATTTTGAGAAAACCTCAACTATACTTAATGAAAATAATATTGAATTTAAAGAAATTGGCACTGTTGTAAAATCTGATTCATTAGATATCAAAACCAATAATGGAAATTTCAGTTTCAATATTGAAGAATACAGAGATATTTGGTTCGAATCATCATATCTTCTGGATAAAATGCAGACCAAACCTGAACTTGCTGAAGCTAGATTCAAAAATTATAAAAACCAGAAATTAAACTTCATATTCCCTAATGCTTATCAAAATAATAAAATTGATTTCTCAAAAAGGACGATCAATGCTGCTGTGATAAGGGAAAAAGGTATAAATGGTGACAGAGAGATGGCTTATGCTCTCTATGCTGCGGGTTTCAATGTTGTGGATGTACACATGACTGACCTGGTATCAGGAAGGGAAAATCTGGAAAATATCGATATGCTGGTATTTCCGGGAGGATTTTCCAATTCCGATGTTTTGGGTTCAGCTAAAGGATGGGCAGGAGCATTCAAATACAATGAAAAGGCAAAACAAAGCATTGAAAATTTCTACAAGAGACAAAATACTATGAGCCTCGGTGTTTGCAATGGCTGCCAATTGATGATGGAGCTAAATCTAATCTATCCGGAAATGGATAAAGATCCCAAAATGAAGCACAATGATTCGGGAAAATTTGAATCATCATTTCTCACAGTTGATATTTTACCGAGTGAATCAATCATGCTTAAGTCTCTTGAAAATAGTAAATTAGGAGTCTGGGTAGCTCACGGTGAAGGAAAATTTGACTTCCCTACCAATAATGAAAAAGATTACAATATTTCCATGAAGTATCATTATGAGCAATATCCCGGCAATCCAAATGGCTCGCAATTCAATACCGCAGCAGTTTGTTCCAAAGATGGCAGACATCTTGCTATGATGCCACATCTTGAAAGGTCTTTATTCATGTGGCATTGGCCATACAAAACAGAAGAGCAAAAGCAAAATCACTTCAGTCCATGGATAGAAGCATTTGTCAATGCAAGAAAGTGGCTGGAGGGAAAGAAAAGCTGAAAGAAATATATTGATACTTTGAATAATCTCAATTGAAACTTTATCAAAAGATATGGAATCTTCAATATTTTTATATATGAGTGATATAAAAAATTGGCAATTTAAAAGATAAAGCATTAACTATTAACAAATTTGTTTATCTCAATGAAAAACAAGTGCTAACCAAAGGTGAAACTTTAACGTTAATTATAATGTAATACGGTGTAATGGACAAAAATGATGCTAATTTTTAGATATATGTTCATAATGGACAAAAATGATGCTGTTTTTTTTTCTTGATAGTTGTTAAAATAAATTTTTACAAATAATTTTATGTATCTGTATAAACGGAACCAAGCTCTGCTGGAGAGCAACTTGTCAGGGATAGTACATATGACCGACGAAAAAAAGTCAATATATCAGAGCCACCTTTGTGTGGCTTTTTTTAATATTAGGATAGAACCCATTGTTCAGAGATGCAAGGATATAGACTTTTTTCAGAGGTCTTTATGCCTTTAAAAACTCATCTATAAATTGTTTTCCACATGCATAGCATTTGTACCTCTGTTTCCCTTTAATTTTGCCATTTTTCTTGACAATTGTACTATTACAGTAAAAGCATTTTTTTTATTCATAACCTTTCATTTCTGTAAATATCTGTATTTATCGGCTTCTTAAAGGTTTTTAGCATCATTTTTGTCTATTAGGCCTGTAATACAAATAAAAAATAATAATATGGTTTCAAGTAATGAAGTAATTGATTTAATCAAAAACTTTAATATTTTTGATAGAATAATGATTGTTGAATAAATATTAAAATCCATTATAGAAATTGACCAACTTGAAATGACTCCCAACATTTTTAACATTAATGAAACATTACCAAAATTCTATGGTAAAATTAGAAATCATATAATACGATAACATTTTGGCTTCTTGCACCGTTTATATTATTAGTTATAAGATAATTAAAAACATTTCTATGAAACCATCACTTATCTTGGTATTTATTATATTTTTTATTAATAACATCAATTCACAAAACATTGAAAGCAATATTTTAAATTCAATGAATGATGAAACTAATATTAATCTAAAAGTAATCGATAATATTATATGGGTCAGAGATTCTATATACTATTTCAATGGAGATGAAGATGATTGGACATTGAACAAGAAATACATAGTAACAGAAAGAGAGTCCTATGGAAAATTAAAATCAGCTATGGAAACAAAATTGGATTCTATTGGCAATTGGATATTAGATACATACACAAAAGTTTATCACTTTCAAAATGAAAATTTAAATGATTCAACAATATTAAATTGGGATACAAATACAAATATCTGGAATGATACTTTACAATATTTGAAATTGGATAGCAAAGGAAATCAAAAGGAAAAAATAACAAGTTTTTGGGGCAGATTGGGGTTTAATGATTATCAATCTCATATATTTTATAGGGAGATAAGTGAATATGATGAAAATTCAAAAATTACTACTTTTAAAAAATTTAAAAAAATAAATAATAGCAATTGGGGAATACTAAGTGAAACAACATATGAGTATTATAATGATGGAAAGCTTTTCAAAAAAAAATATCACAATTTTACTCATTGGGATATTGATGTGCTCATTCCTGAATACTATAGTCTTACTACTTACATATTTGACGACCAAAATATACAAAATCAAATAATTCAATTAAAAGATCATGAAGAGGATGAATGGCTAAATTCTAAAAAGTACATTTATAAATATAATATAGCTAATTTAAAATCGGATGAAATTCAACAAAATTGGAATGAAGATATTGATGAATGGGAAAATAATATCCATTTTTCATATTTCTATAATGATACATTATTAGATTATGTGATATTGGATTATTGGGATATAAATACATTTAAGTTAAACACTAGGACAAACTATAAATATAATGTAAATGGAAAACTAATCAGTATCATAGCCCAAACTTTTTCCGAATCAGATTCAATCTGGAATGAAAAATTAAAACATATATACGCTTATAATGATCATGGATCTAAAATCTTGGATGAATTATCAAATTATGGCAAAAAAACCCGAAAAACTACTTATTACTTTGATGCAGATAATAATTATTTAGGGCTTATTTATCAAATTGGCAATTCGGACAATGAATGGGAAAATATTCAATACACTGCAATTGAATATGATATAAATTCTTATTCAACTTTTGATAAAGTATGGAATAAAGATAATTCTATGTGGGAAAATTGGAGTAAATCAATAAATTTTTATGACAGCAATGGAAATCTGATAGATAATGAAATTTATGGCTGGGATAATATTATATCAAAATGGCAAAACAATATTAAGATCCATTATTTTTGGTCTCCATTTACTTCAAGTCATTCACAAAATATTTCGGAAAGTGATTTCCAAATTTATCCAAATCCGGTTCAAAATGTACTATATATTTCGTCCGCCGGAAATGAAGAAATAATAAAAAATCAAGAATATGAGATTATTTCAACAAATGGTGTTTTGGTACAAAAAGGAAAGTTGAATAATAGCCTCATAAATACTACTTCACTTGATAAAGGAACATATTTTATCATTTTTAAAAAACTAATGATTTACAAAGCATTTGTTAAGATGTGAGTACACACCAAAACATTTTTTATTTTAAACACAAAAATCCTTTACAGGTATTAAAAAGTTAGAATTCCAACTTAAATATTTATTCTCTATTAGCCAGTCAGCAAACTTTCTTGATATTACCAATCTTCTGTACCAACCAAACCATTCTTGCGTGAAAACAATTTCATTTTCTGTTTTATTAAAAAAGAAGGGAAATAATCAAGAATTTGGTTTGTATATAATGGCCTTCTGCATTCAGGACATATATGGACAATATTATCAATTTCTCCGCTATTATCCATCCTAAATGTATTGCCAAAATCAGAATTTCCAAAACAAAGCGGGCTATTTGAAATTGGTACTTCTATCTGAACGAATGATTTAGAAATCTTTTGTTTTGCACCTATTAAGACTTCCTTTACCTAATCCCATTTTTGATTCAAAATTTTATATCTTTCCATGTCAGTAAAAATATAACCCGATACACCATGAAAGCCACCCCAAATATTTTTTTTTGGAAGTTTTGGTTCTTTATCAAGCGTAATGGGTTGAATTTGTTCACCTTTTGGAATTCGGTTACATGTTGTACAGATTTCACCAAATGCATACCTTAAATAATCATGGCCATCATCATCTTTGCTTAGTCTTGCAGAATATGTCATATTCGGGCCAAAATTGTGTAAAAGAAATGAAGTGCTATTTTTGTAATCCGCTATCACTAAAAACAGCACATCCATTAGTTTCTGATTCAATTAACTGTTGAAATCGATTTTTAAATTCAGAATAAACACTTGAGTCATCAATTGTGATATAGCCATGTTGAATACCTGACTTTGGTCCTAAGTTAAATTTTTCGATGAAATCTAATGGAGTCCCAAACCATTTTCCACTTTTAGATTTTATAACTTTAGCAATAAACATATAAACATTTTTGAGATTAGTACAATCTAAGCTTTTTAAAATATCGATTTTCTATTATGTAAATTTTCAATATTTAATCATTAACATGTAAGAAATATAATTATTAAATTGGACATTAATAAATATTCAATAGTTATCATAAACAATCAAATATTTTTTGATATTTTTCAATTCTAGTAAACCTATTATTTCCAACGTTTTTCTCGAATGTTTTAACTTGATTTTGTAACAAAACTTCTTTTTCAGAATCAGAAACATCAATTAATTCAAATTGAATTCTATATAAAGTTAAACCTCTTTTTTTATTTGGCCAAAAAGCAGGAATAAAATAAATATCACTTTCTATATTGATAGAATTTAAATCAAATTTATTTGATAAACAGTAACTAAATCTCAAAATTTCATCATCACTATATTTATTAATATTTTCTACATAAATTACCTGATTAGTCACTTTGCCTAAAAAACAATAATTAATTCCCATATATTCATCTAATTTTGGTGAATTTTTCTTGCAACTTAAAAAAAACATTAGGAAAATGAATATATACAATAGTTTTTTCATATTGAAATACAATCTAAATTAAAGTATTATTACATCATAGTACATAATCATACTCCTCTACCATTAGCATTACAAATTAAAACTATTTATATTTTTTAGCCAAATAAATTGTTATCAAAAAACCTCACGATTTACATAAATTTGTCAACCATTTTCATAAAACCTATAGTTCGTAATTATAATTTGTTAATTGTTAATTATCTTCTTTTATTTGTCTGAAATATAATTTTTAAGATTACATGATTATTAGGATTTTTTACCAGTTAAAATAACAATTCAACTACATGTAAAAATGTGCAAACTTGATTCTAAATCCAACCTGTAATCACTAATTCGTAATTTCTAATTCGTAATTCTCCATTCTCCATTCTCAATTGTCAATTGTCAATTGTTCTTTCTCCATTAAATTATCACCACCCCAACAAATAAGCAAATATCAACGGAGCCACAATCGAAGCATCTGATTCAACGATAAATTTCGGAGTATCGATTCCCAATTTTCCCCAGGTTATTTTTTCATTTGGCACAGCGCCACTATATGAACCATAGCTTGTAGTGCTGTCCGAAATCTGACAAAAATAACTCCAGAATGGTGTGTCTTCTCTCTCTAAATCCTGGTACAACATTGGCACAACACAAATCGGAAAATCTCCTGCAATACCTCCTCCAATCTGGAAGAATCCTATACCTTTATCTTTGGTTGTTGAGGTATAAAAATCGGCAAGCCATTGCATGTATTCTATCCCTGATTTCATGGTCCTTGCATTGAGTTCTCCCTTAATACAATAGGAAGCAAAAATATTTCCCATTGTGCTGTCTTCCCATCCGGGTACTACAATCGGAAGGTTCCTCTCAGCAGCAGCCAACATCCAGCTATCCTTCGGATCTATTTCATAATATTGCTCCAGTACTCCTGAAAGCAACATTTTATACATAAATTCATGAGGGAAATATCTTTCTCCATTATTTTCAGCATCTTTCCAAATTTTAAATATATGCTTTTGCAATCTCCTGAATGCTTCCTCCTCAGGAATACATGTATCTGTAACCCTGTTTAACCCACCTTCGAGCAATTCCCATTCCATCTCGGGAGTAAAATCACGATATTCGGGTACTCTTTTTATAGTGGCTGTGTGCCACAAGATCCATGATGTCCTCTTCGAGATTGGGCACTCTGTACAGGAAATAATATGTACTTTATCCTGACGTATCATCTCAGCGAGAGAAACCCCGAGTTTGCAGTACTCATAGCTCCTGCCAGAGTGATCAACATTTTATTTCCCTGATTTAATTGTTCTTCATAAGCTTTTGCTGCATCAACCAATGTGGCTGCATTAAAGTGCCTGTAGTGATGCATGATAAAATTTGATATTGGTCCTTTCATTTTTTATATATTTCTTAATTTTATAAATTGATAAATTTTATTTAACTCTACAATTTTAATAACGCTACAAATTTAAAAAAAACATAAAACTATAATATCATTTTTAATATTAATCAATTATTTTCTTCAAATTTAGTCCGGTTTTTTATTTGTTTGTTTATTAGAAAATTTTCGAAGGAAAATAAATAACAATAATTTTCTGTCAACTTACTATAAACACTACCAGTTATTATATCTAAAAAAAATATATATTTACTTTTAAAAAGTTTAAGATTAACAACTAAAATTATTTATATTTGTTTTTCTCTTAACTAAAACCTATAAAATGCCTGATTTTATCCATCTTCACAATCATACTCAATTTTCATTACTCGATGGAGCTTCCGATATAGAAGTATTATTGGATAAGGCAAAAAGAGATGAACAAAAAGCTGTTGCCATCACCGACCATGGCAATATGTTTGGTGCATTTAAATTTGTTAATGAAGCAAAAAAAAGAGGGATAAAACCTATAGTCGGTTGTGAATTTTACATGGTTGAAGACAGACATCTGAAAAAATTTGAAAGGTCAAAAGGTGAAAGAGATAAAAGATATCATCAATTATTGATAGCAAAAAATCAAAAGGGATATCAAAACATCTCCAAACTCGCATCTCTGGGCTATACTGAAGGACAATACGGAAAATATCCACGTATTGACAAAGAATTGATAGAGCAATATCATGAAGGCATTATTGCTACAAGTTGTTGTGTTGCAGGAGAAATACCACAAGCCATCCTCGAGGGGAATATGGAAAAAGCTGAGGAAAGATTAAAATGGTGGATTGATCTGTTAGGTGATGATTTCTACATAGAAATTCAGAGGCATGATGGAATGGAAAATATCGACAATGCTTCTATGTCTCAGGAAGACTTAAACAACATTTTGCTATCGCTGGCAAAAAAATATAATTTGAAGACTATAGCTACCAATGATTCTCATTATGTCAATCAGGAAGATTGGTCAGCACACGATGTTCTCCTAAGTGTAAATACAGGCTCAAAATTAAATGATAAAGACAGATTCCGGTTTCCAAGTAAGGATTATTACTTTATGGAGAAAAAGGAAATGCAAAATCTTTTTCATGATCACCATAATGTATTGGACAACACTCTGGATATAAATGATAAAGTGGAAACTCTTGACCTTGCAAGAAGTGTTGTGCTTCCTAAATTCCCTATACCTAAAGGTTTTCACAATGAAGATGAATATTTGAAATATCTCACTTTCGAAGGAGCAAAACAAAGATATGGTGATTTGAGTGATTTGGTAAAAGACAGATTATTATTTGAACTCGATGTTATAAGCAAATCAGGATATCCGGGATATTTCCTTATTGTTCAGGACTTCATAAGTGCAGGAAGGAAAGCAGGTGTTACAGTGGGACCAGGAAGAGGTTCCGCAGCCGGATCAGCAGTAGCATATTGCCTTGGTATCACAGCTATAGACCCGATAAAATACAATCTGCTTTTCGAGAGATTCCTCAATCCTGAACGTATTTCAATGCCGGATATCGATATTGACTTCGATGATGATGGTAGATCAAAGGTAATTGAATATGTCAAAAAGAAATATGGGGATGACCACGTGGCTCAGATAATCACTTATGGTACCATGAAAGCCAGAATGGCTATCAGAGATGTAGGAAGAGTTATGGATATACCACTAAACATTGTGGATGGAGTGGCTAAAATATTTCCTTCTCATCTGAAAGCTACTTTGAATGCCATACTCGAAGAAAATGATGTAAACCCAAAACTTAAAGACGAATTGAGTTCTGAAGAACTTGAAAATGCCAATAAACTAAGAAAGATGGCAGAAGGTGAAGATCAAATAGCTCAACTTCTGAATACCGCTAAAAAACTCGAAGGCTCGGTAAGGAATACTGGAGTTCATGCCTGCGGAGTGGTAATCACTCCTAATGAAATTTCAAAGTATGTACCCATTGCTACTGCTAAAGGTACAGATTCCTTCGTCACACAATTCGATAATAGTGTTGCTGAACAAGCTGGACTTCTAAAAATGGATTTCCTGGGATTAAAAACTCTTAGCATTATCAAAGATGCTGTGGATTTGATCAAGGAAACCAAAGATTTGGATTTAGATATCGATAATGTTGATCTCGAAGATAAAAAGACCTACGAATTATTTCAAAAAGGTGAGACTATTGGCATTTTCCAATATGAATCACCTGGAATGCAAAAATACCTGATAGATCTGGAGCCAAATAAATTTGAGGATCTCATCGCTATGAATGCCCTTTATAGACCTGGCCCTATAAAATATATTCCTGATTTTATTTCAAGGAAACATGGTAGGCAGGAAATAACTTATGACCTCCCTCAAATGGAAGAATATCTTTCTGAAACTTATGGTATCACAGTATATCAGGAGCAAGTTATGCTACTCTCTCAGAAACTTGGAAATTTCTCCAAAGGTCAGGCAGATGCATTGCGAAAAGCCATGGGGAAAAAGAAAAAGGATATCATTGATGAGATCAAACCTAATTTCATGGAAGGTTGTAAACAAAATGGTTATCCGGAATCTACAATCGAAAAAATATGGAATGACTGGGAAGCATTTGCCTCTTATGCTTTCAATAAATCTCATTCCACATGCTACGCTTTTATTGCATTCCAAACAGCTTACCTGAAGGCAAATTATCCTTCTGAATTCATGGCTGCTGTCCTCAATCACAATAAAAAAGACATCTCTAAACTCAATTTCTTCCTCAGAGAGTGTAAAAGGATGGACATCAATGTTCTCGGCCCTGATATCAATGAAAGCAATATTAATTTCAGCGTAAATAAAAATGGAAATATACGTTTTGGTTTATCTGCACTGAAAGGTGTGGGTGATGGACCAGTTCAGGAAATACTGAACGAAAGAGTGGCAAAAGGCAATTTCTCCGATATTTACGATATTGTCAAAAGGCTTGACTCCTCAAACATCACAAAGAAAAGTTATGAAGCTCTCATATTAGGAGGAGCTCTGGAAAGCCTTGGACATTTAAACAGAGCTGCATTCTTTTCAGAATCGGGAAAATATGATACATTCATCGAAGATGTTATTAAATATGGACAAACAGTAAAAAAATTAGCTGAAGGAGCTCAACAAACACTTTTCGGTGATATCACTAATGTAATGGCAGAAAAACCACCTATTCCTGATGTCGAACCCTGGACTAATATGGAATTGCTGGAAAAAGAAAAAGAAGTAACGGGGATATATATCACAGGTCATCCATTGGCAGATATCGAGTTTGAAATCGAAAATTTCACCACTAATGAACTTTCAGATATCAACCTCATCAAAGATAGGTTGGTAAAAGTAGCAGGAATGGTCACTAACGAATATCACGGTGAGAGCAAGCGAGGCGTTCCTTATGGCAGATTTACAATTCAGGATTATGATGGCACTCTCGAATTTTCACTTACCAATGAATCCTATCAAAAATTTGGACCTCTGCTTAAGGTTGGTCAGGTAATATATCTGGAGGGAATCAATCAAAAATCTCCTTATAACGACGCATACTATTTCAAAGTATCAGATATAAAACTACTTGATACAGTGGGAAAAGCTCTTACAAAATCTATAACTCTGTATTTCCATGCCCGTAACATATCTGATATTCTTATTGAAGAGCTAAAAAATATTTTCAAAACATACAAAGGACACCATAAATTGAAAATTGTAATATCAGATTCTACTGGTGAAAGCATCATAAATACTCAATCTAAAACAATAAAAGTAAATGTCAATAATGATTTTATTCAAACAATAAAAAAAATAGGTATAAGATACTTAATCAACTGATTATTTGTAAATTTGACTTTTGATTTTATCATTAATAAATAAAATTGATTCAATGAAACCAAAATGTCTTGAATGCGGAAATGAATTTTTCGGACGAGCTGACAAAAAGTTTTGTAGCTCAGAATGCAGAATTTCATATCATAACAGGCACAATAAAGACAAAAATAATTTCATGAGAAATGTCAATAGAATTCTCAGATCGAATAGGAATATATTGGAGGAATTGAATCCAGAAGGGAAAATCAACCTTCACAAAGACAAATTAATAAACAAAGGATTTAACTTCAATTATTTTACAAGCGAATATATCACGAAATCAGGTAAAGTATATAAATATGTCTATGACCAGGGTTATTCTTATCTTGGAAATGATTATTATATTTTGGTAATAAAAAAGGATTACATTGAATAGGATTCGCAATAAACTTTTCATAGCCTTCTTAATCTTCGTTTTTGTAATTCTCCTTGGAACGATAGGTTATCATTATTTTTCAGATTTATCCTGGTTGGAGTCTGTTTATATGACTGTAATCACTTTTTCAACAGTAGGTTTCGGTGAGGTAGAACCATTAAATGATGCAGGTAAGATATTTACAATTTTTATTATTATTTGTAATATAATTGTCTATGCCTATGCGATATCAATCTTATCAGAATTTATGATAAATGCCCCAATAGTAAAAAATATAATTCGAAAACGTATGGAAAAAACTATTTTAAAATTCCACAACCATGTGATCTTGGTAGGATTTGGCAGAAATGGCACTCAGGCTCTTGAAAAATTAAAAACCTATAACAAGGATGTAATTATTATCGAAAAAGATACTGATGAAATCGAATTCGAAAATAATGACAAACACATTCTGATAGAAGGTGATGCCACCCAAGATGATACTCTTTTGAATGCAGGGATACTCAATGCCAGTGCGATAATCACTACCCTGAGTACCGATGCCGACAACTTATATGTAATACTTTCCGCCAAACAATTAAATCCCAATATCAGGATTATCAGTAGGGCATCAAATGAAAATGCTGCAAAAAAATTGAAATTTGCCGGTGCTCATAATGTTATTCTTCCTCACAAAATCGGCGGTGAATATATGGCTTCGCTGCTTGTAACTCCCGGACTCATTGAGTTTTTACAATTACTCTCAGTTGAAGAAAGAAATAGGAGGACAAATCTGGAAGAAATCAGTTTTGATGATTGCCCCGAAGAATATCACAATAAGAGTATTGCAAGCCTCGATCTGAGAAAACTCACCGGCTGCACTATAGTCGGTTATAAAAATCCCGATGGAGAATACCTTATAAATCCTGATCCGGAAACTAAAATAGTGAAAGGTTCAACAGTGATTATTTTGGGTCAACCATATCAGATAAAGAAACTAAATGAACTATTTGATATTGAATAACATCTAATAGATTACACTTAATATATAATAAAAATAAATAATATATTTTATTTCTTGCAAGAAGTAGCTTCATAAAGTGATGTTACATCGTCATCAGATAATTCCTTATCAAAAATTATAACATCGTCTATCTTTCCTGTAAATCCTTGTCCAATATACATATTTTCAATCAATGGAGAATCATCTGGATGACAACAACACCCTTCACTTTCATTGATATCATTTAACACACCATCGAAATACAGTTTATTGGTATTAGCAGAATGCACTACTACTATATGATGCCACTTATTGGATAATTCTGCTATTTCATTTGTACAATATTCCGGGACATCCTCTGAAGTCACAGCATTTGCCCATACGGCATTATGATATTTAAAAGTTGCTTGCCTACAATCATACAATCCCATCGACCATTCCTGGTCATGATTGGGACAATTACCACCATCTCCAGTTTGAATCAGGCATTCATAGTCTTTGCTCCCCCTATCGGTACCCTCAGGATAATACCACAATGAAATAGATAAAGATTGTAAATCCTGAAGAAAATCCGTATTATAATCTACAAGATATCTCACACTATCATCAGAATTATCAAATTCTATGGCACTCGAAGAATTACCGAATCTATCGCTAACTGAACTGAGCATAAAAGGATTGTTGAGATCATTATCGTAGCCGGAATAATCTTTGATATCTCCCTCTGTGAATGGATAAAATGCTATAACATTTTGTTGCAATTCAGAAGGAATACAATCCTTTGCAGAATCATTTTGCTGATTGGTATCATGTTGCGAACATGAAATCAAAAACAGAGCAAAAACAAATATGCTGAAATATAACAATCCTTTCATATAGATAATTTTAATACTGCAAAAAACACCATACACAATACAAATATATTACAAATTTGCATTAACAGCAAGCATCTTCAAATCAAAACCCTTAAAATCAATAATTTACAATAATATTCACCTAAAAGGTTCAAATCATTTTTCGTGGTAAACAATCTCAAATGTAACTTCAGAGAATTTCCTGAACATAGCAGTGACACCACAATATCTATCTAGTGAAAGATTTACACATTTTTCGAGTTTATCTCTTTTTAAATCTTTACCCCAAAAATGATATATTATATGAGTTTTATCATAAAACTTAGGATGTTCATCTGTTAGATTAGCTCCTATTTCAACTTTGAAATCATCAGGTTCAACACGCATTTTTTGAAAAAGAGAAGCTACATCCATAGCAGTACAACCTGCCAATGCAACCAATACAAGTGGTTTTGGTCTTACACCCTTTCCTTCTCCTCCCACAGCAGGACCTGCATCAAGCATTACCTTTCCTCCTTCTGTTTCAGATTCGAAAGCCATTTTCCCTTTCCATTCACATGTAATAAAATTTGTATATTCCATTTCTATTATTTTTTAATATTTATAAACAAAAAAAGCACTCAAGGTTCGCTTATATTTAATCGTATTTAATAATATATATCATTTAAAATAAGCTAACATTTGCAACATACTTTTATTTAATCAATTCAATTTAAGTGCGAACATCATTCTTTAAAATAATCGTGGAAGAACTCTAAATGTACTGGAAGCATTTTCAACCAATACTCTGAATCGTGTTGACCTTCTCCCGTAATAAACTTATGATTAATTTTATTTTTATTCAATAATTTATGAATATTTTTATTGACTTCAAAAATGCATCAGACTCTCCACAATCTATAATCAATTTAGGGTGATTTTTCCTGTCTAATTGATATATTTTACCACCGAAAGTAGTTCTAAACCAATTTGATGGAGTAGAATTGATATCTCTAAAATATCTTTAAGATTCCACTTATCATAGAATGGTCTCAAATCCAACACTCCGCTGATACTGCCAGCAGCACCGAATTTATCAGGGTAATCACTTGCTATTATCATAGCTCCATGACCTCCCATACTAAATCCTGTAATCGCTCTGTGCTTTCTGTCCTTTTTGTTCTATAATGGCTATCTATCCATCGTAGCACCTCCTCAGCAATATAAGTTTCATATTTTTTATTCTCTTTTATCGGACTATCAATATACCAACTATCAAAATCCCTTCCGGCGTAACCAAAATAATATTATATTTATTGGCATAATTCACAAGATTACTATCCATATGGGTACTAATCATCATAATGTCCGCTATATCCATGCAATAAATAAACTACACTGAAACTATCTTGTTTATTACTATATGATCTCAGGTAAAAAAACCATTGCCTTATGTTTATTATGCATATTTGCTGACGGTATCTCAACGATTTGAGGGTTTGAATTTATTATTCCTGACTGTGAGAAAAGAGAAGTATAAAAAACAGCTAAAAACAATATATAATAAAATCTAACCAGGAAAGTTTTATATGAAATCATATCTTAATTTATTTGAATATTCAAAATTATAAAAAAATGAAGAAATCAAAAATTATTATTTTCCTTTTTTTATTTTCAGCTCTTTTGTTTTCCTGCAAAACACAGCAATCACATATTAATACTACTTCCAATTTAAGTAATTCTCTACTGTGGAAAATAGAACGTCCGGAATTACAATCTCCATCATATCTATTTGGCACAATTCATCTTATCGATGCTAAAGATTATTTCCTGCCTCAAAATTTCGATTCTGCTTTCTCCAATGCTGAAAACATAGTTTTCGAAATAGATATGGATGATATGGAAGATATGGGAAAGTTAATGTCATTGCTACCATTGATGATGATGAACGACAACCAAACACTGGAAGACCTTCTCTCTGAAGATGACTATAAATATGTTGACAGTATATTCAATGCCAAAGGATTACCATTATTTATAATGGGGAAAATAAAGCCACTTCTGTTATCAGCATTTGCCGAAACTGATATCAGTCCTGAATCATATCAAAATGGTGATTACAAATCCTATGAATTCGAATTTCAAAAAATGGCTAAGGAATCAAATAAAAAAGTAAGCGGACTGGAAACTATGGAATATCAAATATCTATCTTTGATTCCATTCCATACAAAGAACAAGCTCAAATGTTGATTGCTAACCTTAGAGAGCAGGGTGCCGGATCCAATAGTATGGATGATTTGATTAAATTGTACAAAGAACAAAAAATCAATGACCTCTACAGCACATCAATATCAGAAGATTTTGGGAAATTTGAAAACTTACTGTTAAACAACAGAAATAATAACTGGATTCCTATAATGTCAGAATTCATGAAAGAATCTCCTTCATTTTTCGCTGTGGGTGCAGGACATCTGGCAGGAGAAAATGGTGTTATAAATTTATTGAGAAAAGAAGGATATAAAGTTTCTCCATTATAAAAAACAAAGAATATGTCGGAGTTTTCAAATTATTTTAAAGGCTTTTTTAACAGCGATATGAAAGACACTTTGGCTTTAGAGAAAGTGCAACTCATAATGTCGCCTCCATCGAGAGACTTGCTGCTTAAATCCGCTTCAAAATACACAGATGCCGCAGTAGCGGTAATGATATACAAGAAAAACGATGATTTTTATTTTCCACTGATAAAAAGAACTTCCAACAATAATGACAAACATAGTGGTCAGATAAGTCTTCCCGGTGGAAAATTCGAATTGGCAGATGAAAATCTATTAAACTGCTCAATGAGGGAATTAGAAGAAGAGATAGGAGTTGAGTCAACAAAATTGACACATATTGGCGATCTCAATGAATTACTAATCCCTGTTAGTAGTTTTAAGGTCTATCCATTTGTATTTTATACTGAAGAAATACCTGAATTTACTCTCCAAAAAAGTGAAGTCAAGGAATTACTCGAAATCAGAATCAAAGATTTACTGGCAAACACTAATTGTGTATCGGGGAAAGTAGAATTGAACAATGGAATGATAATAGATAATACTCCCTATTTCCAACTCAATTCCAATAAAATATGGGGTGCAACAGCTATGATTTTAAATGAATTTAAAAATGTGTGCTCCAAAATGAAAACATTTCATAATTAAGAGCGTTAAATAAAAATTAAAAAGAAACAAAAATGAGTGACATATATAAATCTGATGTTGAAGCGATAGATAAACTTTCAGAGTCGTATAAAACATTAAAAAAAGAAATAGGGAAAGTTATTGTAGGACAAGACGATGTTATCAGAGCTGTTTTGATTGGATTGTTCAGTAACGGACATAGCCTTTTGGTTGGAGTTCCCGGATTGGCTAAGACCTTGTTGATTCACACAATAGCAGAATCATTGGATCTCGGTTTCAAAAGGATACAATTCACACCAGACCTAATGCCAAGTGACATTACAGGATCTGAAGTGCTCGACGAAAGCAGAAGATTTAAATTCAATAAAGGTCCTATTTTTTCCAATATTGTCCTCGCTGATGAGATAAACAGAACACCTCCTAAAACTCAGGCTGCACTGTTGGAAGCTATGCAGGAAAAATCTGTTACCGTAGGTGGAGAAGCTTTCGCATTGCCAAAACCATTTTTTGTTTTAGCTACGCAAAACCCTATTGAACAGGAAGGTACTTACCCTTTGCCTGAAGCTCAATTGGACAGGTTTATGTTTAACATATCCCTTGATTACCCAAGTTTCGAAGAAGAATTGACAGTGGTTAAAAATACCACAACAGATCAAAATGTAAGTGTTTCAAAAGTTTTATCGGGAGAAGATATACTGTTTTTTCAAAAAATGGTACGTAAAATCCCTATTGCTGACAATGTGCTAAATTATGCTGTTAGCTTGAGTTCTAAAACCAGACCTAATACTTCATTGGCAGGCGAATATACCAATAAATACCTCTATGGGGTGCAGGTCCTCGTGCTTCTCAATATCTTGTACTTGGTGCTAAATGCAATGCTGCACTCAACGGGAAATATTCTCCTGATATCGAAGATGTACAAGCTGTAGCTTTCAATGTATTACGTCACAGAATTATCAAAAACTACAGAGCTGAAACTGAAGGTGTTACAGAAAAAGATATCATCCAAAATCTGTTTTAACATCCTTTCTTTAGCATATTAATTTCCAGAGATTTATTGTTGAAATTAACATCTCTTCTATAGATATTACATTATGCAAAGTTGCAATATAAGCTAATTGTAGATTATTTCTGATAAGAAAATTAATGAAAATTTCGGTATGTCTTTATTTCCCAATGCAAAACTTGGAGAAAATATTACCCAAAAGGTCATCTGTTGAGATACTTCCTGTAATCTCACCAAGTGTATGGTTTGCTAATCTAATATCTATTGCTATCAAATCTCCGGGAATATTGTTTTCCAGTCCATTCACTACACTATCCAGACTATTATTTGCCTTTTGCAATAGATCGTAGTGTCTTTCATTTGTAATTATCAATCCTGAAGTATCTATGTTTAAATGGATAACAGAATTAAATATTTCATCTCTGAGTTTATCGATATCATGAGCATTTTTAGCTGAAATCCCGATATGGTTCTTTGGCACTTCACCTTTATCTATAAGATCACATTTATTTGCTACGATAAGTAAAGTTTCATTTTTAATTTCAAGTGCTTCAAGATCCTTTTCAACATCTTCAACAGTCATCACAACAGCATCATAGATATAGATTATTAGCGATGCCATACGAATTTTGGACATTGTCTTTTCTATTCCGAGCACTTCTATCATATCTTCAGACTCTCTGATTCCGGCAGTATCTATAAGCATGAATATAACTCCATTGATGTTTAGTTCTTCTTCTATAGTGTCCCTCGTAGTCCCTTCTATCTCAGAAACTATAGCTCTTTCTTCATTCAACAGAGAATTCAACAATGTGGATTTACCTGCATTAGGTCTTCCTATTATTACAGTGGGTACTCCATTTTTAAGAACATTACCAAGTTTATATGATGAAATTAACATATCTATAACTCTCCTAATTTCAGCAATAAGTTCTAAGAATTTTGCTCTGTCTGCAAATTCAACATCCTCCTCACTAAAATCCAGTTCAAGTTCAAGCAAACTCGAAAAATCTATCAGTTTTTCTCTTAATAATTTTATTTCGGAAGAGAATCCTCCCTTCAATTGCTTCAGAGCAATATCATGAGCTAATTTGGTTTTAGAGGCTATAAGGTCGCTGACAGCTTCAGCCTGAGACAAGTCCATTTTACCATTCATAAAGGCACGCATGGAAAATTCCCCCGGATTAGCCATTTCTGCACCATTTCTCAAAAACAATCTAATAATTTCATTTATAATATAAAAAGAGCCATGACAAGATATCTCTACCATATCCTCCCCTGTAAATGATTTGGGATTATGAAAAATACTCACCAAAACTTCATCCAGGATTTCTTCATTTTCAGCTATGATATTACCATAATGAATAGTATAAGCCTTAACTTTTGTTAAATCTTTACCGGAAAAAAACGTATTTACTAAACTTATTGAATTATTCCCTGACAATCTTATGACTCCCAATGCCCCCGAACCCGGAGGTGTGGAAAGAGCAATTATAATATTATCACTATTGATATAAGGCAACATTTATGCTGCTTTAATCTTGATTAGTTTACTGTTTTCTATCTTATTTTCTACATAATCGAGATCTACTACCAACTCAGAAACACCTTTTTTTGAAGGAAGTTCATACATATCATCAGTAAGTATAGATTCAAGGATCGAACGCAAACCTCTGGCTCCAAGATTATATTCTATAGCCTTTTCAGCGATATACCTTAAGGATTCATCAGGAATCTGCAACGAAATTCCCTCCATATCGAAAAGTGCGGTATATTGCTTTACCAAAGAATTCTTAGGTTTTGTCAATATTTCCACTAAAGCATCAACATCGAGTTTTTCCAAAGCAGTCAAAACAGGTAATCTACCTATCAATTCAGGAATAAGTCCATATCTTTTCAAATCCTGATGTATAACATGTTTTAGGATATCGTTTTTATCGATATTATCTTTTATTTCTGTGATTGAATCCTATTTGTGAGGTATTCATTCTGTTTTCAATTATCTTCTCGATACCTGAAAAAGCGCCACCGGCAATAAAAAGAATATTTCTTGTATCCACAACCACCATTTTTTGCTCAGGGTGTTTTCTTCCTCCCTGAGGTGGCACATGTACTTCAGATCCTTCCAGTATTTTGAGCATAGCTTGTTGTACTCCTTCTCCTGAAACATCTCTGGTGATAGAAGGATTATCATTTTTCCTGGCTATTTTATCTATTTCATCTATATAGACAATACCCTTTTGCGCTGCCTCTACATCAAAATCACATGCTTGTAACAACCTTGAAAGCATGCTTTCCACATCCTCTCCCACATATCCTGTTTCAGTGAATACTGTGGCATCCACAATGGTAAACGGTACATTTAAAAATCTAGCTGAGGTTTTAGCTAAGAGTGTTTTTCCGGGTTCCGGTTTCACCTACAAGGATAATATTAGATTTATCGATTTCGATATCATTTTTGCCTGAACTGTGTTTAAGTCTTTTATAGTGATTATAGACAGCAACTGAAATATGTTTTTTAGCTTCCTCTTGTCCTATAACATATTTGTCGAGGTATTCTTTTAATTTGAATAGGTGTAAGATCAGGAATGTCAAGTTCTGAACTCTTGGCATGTTTATTTCCAATCTCCTCATTAACAATCTCACTTGCTTGTTCTACACAAGAATCACAGATATGACCATCAATACCTGCGATTAATAGTAAAGTCTCACTTTTTTGGTCTGCCGCAAAAGGAGCATTTTAATTCCTGTTTTGCCATTTGTTATACTACGATTTTTTACTTCTTTAGTTGTTAAATCTTTATTTATTTTTATCACTTCATCCACCAATCCATATTCATAAGCTTCATCCGCTTTCATCCATTTATCTCTATCGCAATCAGCCTTAATAGTATCAAAATCTTTTCCAGTATGCAGAGCCAATATATCATACAATTCTGTTTGCAATTCCTTAATCAGATTATAAGAAATCTCCATGTCTGATACTTGTCCTTCCATACCACCCATAGGCTGGTGAATCATTATTCTACTATGCTGTAAAGCTGTTCTTTTGCCCTTTGCTCCGGTAGCCATCAGTACTGCTCCCATAGAAGCAGCAAGACCTGTACAACAAAGGGAAACTTCAGGTGCTATATATTGCATAGTATCATAGATTCCCAATCCCGGTATAACTGATCCTCCAGGACTATTGATAAACATCTGAACATCCCTACTGGAGTCAGCTGATTCCAAAAATAATAATTGTGCCTGTATCACATTGGCTACATAATCATTGATGGGAACACCAAGAAATATGATTCTGTCCATCATCAATCGTGAAAACACATCCATTCCTACTACATTCATCTGTCTTTCCTCTATAACTTGTGGAGTAAAAGCGTGAATGTTTGGTACTGATGTATTCATGTATTTCTCAAGGTGCATTCTGCCTGATGCCCTTGTCTTTTGTTGCATATTTTATAAATTCTCTTCCTAAGTCCATATTTATTTTTTTATAAATTCTTTAACAACTATATGTTTATATTGTTCACATTATTCCAATTGAGAAGAAAATAAAGGAAAATCATACGTTGAATGGATAATTAAGGTATTCCAGAATTGTTGTTTATTTTCCTCAAGTGATAATAAACTTTGATATAATTTATTGACATATTTCAAATGATAAATTCCCTTCAAGTTTATATTTATGAATCTAAAATCATATTGAAATTTATACAGAAATTAATGACATGACTATAGCAATGCAGATAAAATCATTTGCATTTTAACAGTATTTCATCAAATGTAAATTATGAAATTTACAAGCTTATGATTATCAGAATATATTCAATATTCCCTTATAAAATATGGGAAGTTCAAATTACTCTTCCTCCTTTCCTGTATCAGCTACTTTTTTATACTTTTCTGTTTTTTTCAGAAAATCATCGAAACTTATAGATTCCTCTACTTTGGTAATATCATTTTCAATGGCACCAAAAACCTTATCGATATACATTTCATTATAGACTTCCTCGACATATTTTTTATCATTTTTGATGTATTCCATGATAGCATCTATATATTGAGGATTGCCTCCGATCATCTGAAGAGCCCTGTTATAGAGTGTTTGATTGAGTTCTTCTTCAGATACTGAAACATTATATTTTTTTATCAATATATCTACGATTGTTTGCCATTGAAGGTCTTTAACACTTTTTTGAACTATGTCTTTTACCTCTTCTTCTGTTTTATCTTTATAATTTTGAGATACCCATTTAGTAAGATATTCCTCAGAATATGTAAAATTATTTATCTCTTTCAATTTATCTGATATCTCAAGGTGCAATAATTTTGAACTTTCCAGATCATAGTATTTTCTGATATCACTTTCCACAAAAGTTTTGAATTCTGCTTCAGTATTCACCTCAGGAATATTAAGTGATTGAATCAATTCGTCATTCAATTCAGCAAGTTCAAATGTTTCTTTTCTTTTCAATGTACCTCTGAAATCATTTCCAATACCAATGTCTTCCCCTTCCTTGAAGTCTTCTTCAGAAATATTTAGCAGATGATCTCTAACTTTTTTATCATCACTATTTTTCAATAATTTATAAATATCAAAATCAATTTCGTCATCAACTTTCAAATCTTTGATACTATTTTTATAATCATCGCTTATTTCAGAAAATTTCACAGAAAATTCAGTATCATATCCAGCATTTTTAATTTTACCATCCTCCAGTTCATTGGCTGAGAATGTCAATACTGTATCATCATCAGTATCTCCTTCAGAAGGAATAAATTTGCCATTCCTTTTTCTAAGGTTTTCTATTTCCTTTTCTATCAAATCATCATCGACATCTATTTTATAATAAGGATAAGAATCCTCAGCGGATATACCATTCAATTCCTGAAAAGGCTTTCTATGAAGATCGAAAACAACAGTGTAGTCACTTGGGTTAAAAATATCGATATCCAAAGGCTCCATATTATCAGCAATCAATGGAGAAACCATCAATTCAATATTATTTTCACCTAAGATCTGAGCCAGGTATTCATCCATTTTTTTATTTACAACTTCAGAAAGAATTCCATTGCCATAAGTTTTTTTCAAAAAACTTTCAGGAACTTTTCCTTTCCTGAAACCTTTGAAATTGGCTTCTTTTTTCCTTTTGCGCATTTCTTCTTCAACCTGAGGCATAAAATCATCTTTTTCAATTTCTATAGATAATTCAAATCTCTTATCATCAATATCATTAATAGTATATTTCATAAAATAATCCTTTAAAATAATTATAAAAAAAGGGAACAGAAAAAAATAAAGTATTTGTGTAAGTTTTTAGCAACTTAAAATATTTTAATATATACGAATCAAAAATGTTGGTGCGGGTAGAGGGACTCGAACCCCCATGCCGCAAAGCACTAGATCCTAAGTCTAGCGTGTCTACCAATTTCACCATACCCGCATTTCAACCTTTTTTAAAACAATCCGTATTAAAAAGAGTTGCAAAGATATACTAAATTTGAATTTTTTGTAATATTTTTTCAATAATTAATATTATTTGTAAAATAAATTTTAATTTAGATTTTATTTTAATAATCTTTGAGGATAAATTTTATAATTTTTTAGTACGTGGGGAAAAGTAATATAGCGACAACAGCAGAAGAACTTGCAATTATTCGTAAGGATTACGATGATTTTATCAATAGTCTCAATCCTACATTTAATGACGAGGATTTCAAATTAATAAACGAAGCATTCGAACTTGCTCTCGAGGCTCATAAATTTCAGCGCAGAAAATCCGGTGAGGCATATATCCATCACCCTCTGGAGGTAGCAAAGATTTGCTATAATGAAATTGGTCTTGGAGCAACTTCATTGGCTTGTGCCTTACTTCACGATGTAGTGGAGGATACTGAGGTGACTTTGGATGAGATCAACTACCGGTTTGGCAATAAAATATCTAAAATTGTTGATGGACTTCACGCAATTGATGATTGAAGAATGTAGAATCACCACAAGCTGAAAATTACAAAAAAAGTACTCAGCACCGGGTATATGACGTAAGAAGGGTATTGATAAAAATGTATTGACAGATTGCACAATTTACGTAACATTAGACTCTATGTTGCGACACAAGCAATTGAGAATTGCAGCTGAGACTAATTACATATATGTACTCTCTGGCGCAACTGGATTAGATTATACAATATCAAAAAGGAATTTGAGGACATCATTTTCAAGATTTCCGGAGCCAAAAAATATGAAGAAGTTAATCAAAGACTTAAGGAATCAGAGATAGAGAGAAACAAATACATCAAAGAATTCATAGAACCTCTTCATGGCAAACTCAAAGAACTAAATGTGCCATATAGAGTGCTCGGAAGTGCCTAAATCCGTAAGCTCATTTACAATAAGATTAAAACCAAAAATGTAACTTTTGATGAGATTTATGATTTATTTGCAGGCGATAATAGTAGATGTACCCAGAGACAAAGAAAAAGTATTTGCTGGCAGGTATATTCGCTATTACCGATGTTTATACTCCTATACCTGAAAGACTAAAAGACTGGGTAATAAACCCAAAAAGCAATGGTTATGAATCTTTGCACAACACCAGTAGCCTACAAGGAATTTGTAGAACTAAACTGGTGAAACTGAAAGGATGGATGAAATCTCTGGAAAGAGGTTTATGCTGCCCACTGGAAATACAAAGGAAATGACAATAAAATAGATGTCTATGACTGATGGCTTGAAAACATTAGAGATCTGCTCGACAACTCTAATTCTTCTGACGCTCTCGAGCGTTCATAAGCGACTTCAAAACCAATTTGTTCAAAGAGGAAATATATGCATTCACTTGGCGGAGACATGCGGATTTTCCCAAAAGGAGCTTACAGCTCTGGACTTTGCTTTTGACATACATACCGACATCGGTTACCGGCGCAGTAGCTATAAAAGTCAATAATAAGTTGGCACTTATGGGTTATGTCCTCAGAAATGGAGATAAGATATCAGTGATGACCAGTAAAACCAAAAGCCTAATGAAAACTGGCTAAAATTGGTGATTACAGGTAAAAAGCTAAATCCAAAATCCGTTCGGCTATGAAAGAAGAGCGGAGACAAAGAGGAGATAGGAAAAGAAACCCTGTAAAGAAAACTTAAAAACCTGAAAGGGATTTTGAAGAAAATATCGATATGCTCGTAGATTTCTTCGGTTACAACTCCAGACCTGACCTGTTTTTCGCCATCGCAAATGAAAAGTAGATCTTCAAAAATTAAAACTTTGATACTTTAGGACAAAATTGATTAAAAGATGTTCTGACCAACGGAAACTGAAATCCCCGTTAGTTCTGATAATAAATTAATAAAAAAAGAAACAAAACAAAGTGAAAATACCACTTGTTTATATAAATGGTGAACCTGGCAGACAAGTACAATTATAGTTTTGCAAATTGTTGCAATCCAATACAAGGCGATGATATATTTGGGTTTATAACATCCAATAGCGGTTTAAAAATCCACATGTCCAGTTGTCCTAATGCAGTCCACTTATTGGCACCATGATATCGCGGTAAAAGCAGAATGGGGGCACTGAATGCAAATACTAATTTTGTCGTGGAACTCCAGTGATAGGTGTCGATACAGGATCAGGTGGGTTATACAGTAGAAAATAATTAATATGCTCACAGATGAGATAGGAAATATAAGGTATATGTAACAATATAAGATCATTTAATATATCAGAGAAGAAGGTTATTTTGAAGGAAGAGCGGGCTTTTGTAAAAAACAACAATCAGGTAGCAATGATCACAAAAAGATTGAAAACAACAGACGGAATAAATACAGTTGAAAGAAATTGAAAATAATAAATAATCATGGTCGATAAAACACAAAATGAATTTTGGTGCAAAAAAAATTTTTAAGGATTATCTTGAAATAAATGAATTTAGAAAAACCCCGAAAGATTTGCAATTTTAGAAGAAATATATAACCGCGATGATCATTTCTGATGCAGAGGATTTGTATATTCAGATGAAAACGAAAACTATAGAGTAAGTAGAGCCACCGTGTCAAATACATTGGAATTATTGGTAGAATGTCATTTGTAAGGAAGCAAATAATTTGGAAAACACCACTCAGTATGAAAAAATCTATGGGCAATGTCCAACATGACCACATGGTATGTTCCAATTGTGGTAAAGTAATAGAATTCTGCGACCCAAGACTTGAATTGACAAAAGATATGATAGAAAAAGCCTATAATTTCAAGGTTCTCGATCACAATATTGTCTTTCATGGTATTTGCAGTGACCGTAACTCTGACATCGAGGATTAATAGAATATTTATTATTCTGACTTGAAACATTATCTTCTTGATTTATAATAAACTAAAATAATGCAAATAGATGTTTTGATAGGCTCAATGGGGAGATGAAGGCAAAGGTAAAATCGTTGACTATCTTAGTCCTGATTGGCTGGAATGATAGCAAGATTCCAAGGAGGTCCAAATGCTTGGACACACTCTCAATATTGATGGACAGAAATATGTCCTTCATATTGTTCCTTCAGGAATATTCAACCCCGGGCGTTTTAAACCTCATCGGAAATGGAGTCGTGATAGATCCTGGAATATTGATGAATGAAATAAACAAAATCGAAGTAAAAAACATCAATGTAAGAGATCAATTGCTTATATCAATAAAAGCTCACCTTATCATTCCCAACTCATAAACTTATTTCGATGTAACTTCAGAATATGCTAAAGGAAAATCCAAAAATAGGTTCAACACTCAAAGTATTGGCCTAACTTATATGGACAAAACAGGAAGGAATGGACTTAGAATCGGAGATATATTTAACGATAATTTTGAAGACAAATATTTTGCCTTCAGAGCTAAAACACATGAAACCTCTACCAATTCGAGACTATACCACAATTCTGATCTTGAAAAAGAAGAAGAGAACTTTTTCCAAAGCATCAGAAACCTCAAACAATACAATATTTTAGATAGCGAATATTACATAAATTCATTTATGGCAACAGGGAAAAAGTATTGGCAGAAGGTGCTCAGGGGAATCATGCTGATATAGATTATGGCACAATTTTCAGGACATCATCCACCACAGTGAGTGCTGGTGTTTCAGTAGGATTGGAGTAGCACCTACAAAAAAATAAAAAGTAATAGAATAGCAAAAAGCATACACCACAAGAGGTGAAGTGGACCATTCTCAAGGAATTATTTGATGAAGTAGGTAGAAAAATCAGAGATATCGGCAATGAATAGAGCCACCACAGGAAGGAAAGAAGATGCGGATGGATAGACATTATTCCTCAATTAAAATATTCCATTATGGTAAAATGGCGTTACAGAAATTGGTAATTTACCAAACTGGATGTATTGAACTCTTTTTGATAACATCGAAGCATGGCCATCTTATAAACTATCAGATTTTATTATAACAGACCAAATTCTTATGACCTGGTAGATGAAAATAGAACCTATATATGAAAAAAGAGAGGGTTGGCTCGATGATACATCAAAAGTAAAGAACAGAGAAAATCTGCCTGACAATGCCAAGAAATATATATCCTATTTGGAATCAAATTATCTGTTCCAATAAAATATATATCGGTAGGGCCTCGAAAGGACAGCTTTGATAGCAGAATAAAAAAATAACATATTTTATATAAAAATTTTAATGCAAAATATTTGTATAATTAAATACTAAAATATATTCTTGCACTCGCTTTTGAAACTATCATATTTTTGGATATATTTCAAAAAGCAAAAGTTGGCAAATAAGAGCAATGGCTCAACGAAAAACCAACAATAAAGGTGAGGTGGGTGAGAGTTTAAACCACCGGTTTGCTAAACCGACGTACGGGTAACTTGTACTCAAGTGGTTCGAATCCCGCCTCACTGCCATAATACACATCGGGGTGTAGCGCAGTCCGGTTACACCATTTGCACCAGGTCGTAGGTTCGAATCACTACTCCCGACTTTTGAGAGGCTTATTTCTTTAGCCTCTTTTTTTACTTGCTTTATTATGCGTTTTATACTTATATTTTATTTTCTGACTTACCCGTGTGGCCCATAATTTGCAGTACTCTTCTTGATATCAGTTCAAGACTTGCTAAACACAATTTTATCATAAAGGATTTACTGGAAGAACTAATGACTGGAAAGTCGTTTTCTCTTGCTCATTTTGATAATATTTCTGATGCCAGAGCTTTGAAACTAAAATTAAAAACGGGGGCTTTTAGGTTTTTTAAAAATGATTTGTGATTTTATCTCTCTTCTGCGCATCACGCTTAGGCGTGAGGGTCGTAGGTTCGAATCCTACTACCTCTGACTTTTTGAGAGGCTTATTTCTTAGCCTCTTTTTTTTACTTGCTTTATTATGTTTTATACTTATATTTTATTTTCTGATTCTATCCAAAAATTCACGCTCTCTATAGTACTTTCTGATATCAAACAAGATCGCCAAACACAATTTTATCATAAAGGATTTACTGGTAGAGCCAATGATTGGAAAGTCGTTTTCTTCTTGCTCATTTTGATAATATTTCTGATGCCAGAGCTTTGGAAACTAAAATTAAAAAACGGGGGCTTTTAGGTTTTTAAATGATTTGTGATTTTATCTCTCTTCTGCGCATCACGCTTGTGAAGAGTGGTCGTAGGTTCGAACTTTACTACCCCGACTTTTTGAGAGGCTTATTTCTTAGCCTCTTTTTTTACTTGCTTTATTATGTTTTATACTTATATTTTATTTTCTGATTCTATCCAGTATCTTTAATGGTAGTAATTTCTTCTGATATCAGTTTAAGACTTGCCAAACACAATTCTTATCATAAAGGATTTTACTGGTAGAGCTACTGACGGAAAGTCGTTTTCTCTGCTCATTTTGGATAATATTTCGATGCTGTAAGAGCTTTGGAAACTAAAATTAAAAAACGGGGGCTTTTTAGGTTTTTAAATGATTTATGATTTCCTCTCTCTTCTGCGCATCACGTTTGTGGCGTGAGTGGTCGTAGGTTCGAATCCTACTACCCCGACTTTTTGAGAGGCTTATTTCTTAGCTCTTTTTTTTACTTCGTTTTATTATGTTTTATACTTATATTTTATTTTCTGATTCTATCCGTATCTTATACCGGTAGTACTTCTTCTGATATCAGTTCAAGACTTTGCTAAACATAATTCTTATCATAAAATACTCTACTTTGTAGAGCTAATGACTGGAAAGTCGTTTTCTTCTGCTCATTTTGATAATATTTCTGATGCCAGAGCTTTGGAAACCAAAATTAAAAAACGGGGGCTTTTTAGGGTTTTTAAATGATTTGTGATTTTATCTCTTCTGCGCATCAGCGCTTGTGGCGTGAGGGTCGTAGGTTCGAATCCTACTACCCTGACTTTTTAAAGGGTTAATTAATTGATTATCAATTGTTTACCCCTTTTTTTATTCCATTATCGATTCTTTATTTTGAGCATAGTTCTATTAGTACCAAAATAAAATTTCTAATTGTTTTTGTTTTTTTACTTGCTTTATTATGTTTTATACTTTCTCAAAACCAATGTCCAGTTTAGGAAGGATTAAGACTATAATTTTATCATTTTTCGATTTTATGAATAAAAAATATTATTTGGATAAAACCAATAAATATTTATATTCTAATAATATCAAAGACTAAATTCCAGTTTATTTTTTTATTATTGAAAAAATTGACAATTTTTATAATAGTACAATATTTAACTAATTTTGGCGCTTTTAAATTCATTTACTATTATTGAATTAATTTTTTTTTTAGTTAAAATCATGAAAGAAAATACACAAAAGACGAAAGCATATATATCTGGGACAGGTTATGTGCTACCTAAAAATTTTAAAAACGATTTTTTTGAAGCTAGCCCAATGATGAATGGATATATAAAAATTTAGGAAATAAGAGAAAGTTAAAGAATAGCTTGGAAGGGGAGAAGTCACCAGTGATTTACATCAAAAGCAGCATTGAAAGCATTAGAAAATGCAATCAAATCCTCATGAAGTTGACCTTAACACGTTGCCACATCTACTCCCGATAGACAAGCTCCTTCAACAGCATGTTTTGTGCAAGAAAAAATTAAAGCCTTTCAAGCGGTTGCATTTGATATTTCGGCAGTTTGTTCTGGAGGACTTTATGGTCTTGCTATAGGCTCCCAATTTATAGAAACAGGATTATACCAAAATGTTTTGGTAATCGGAGCAGACACCTTTTCAAGCATTACCGATTGGGAAAGAAGAGATTCTGTTTTCTTTGGTGATGGAGCAGGAGCTATTTTATTATCAGCAACGACTGAAGATAAAGGATTTTTTGATTTCAAAATGCATGCTGACGGAAGAGGAAAATACCATTTTAATATACCTGCGGGAGGTTGTGAAATGCCTGCTTCAGAAGAAACTTTAAAACAAAAACTTCATTATTTCCAAATGAATGGGAAGGAAGTGTATAATACGGCAACCAAAGTTTTACCCGAAGTAATAGGAGAAGTATTAGAAAATAATAACCTATCAACCAATGCTGTGGATTGGGTAATTCCACATCAGCCCAGCATCAATATATTAAAAGAAACTGCTATCAAATCCGGTATTCCTTTTGAGAAATTCATGATCAATATGGACAAATATGCCAATACTTCAGGAGGCACAATCCCCATTGTATTAGATGAAACATATAAAAGTGGAAAAATAAAAGAAGGAAATATATTGTTATTTGCTGCCGTTGGTTCAGGTTGGACATGGGGTGCCGCACTTTATAAAGTTTAATAATAGAATTATTTACATTAAAAAATCACATTATATGTTGAAAGATTTAACCTTTCTAATTACAGGTATTGCCGACGAAAATTCATTGGCAATGAAAACAGCAACTACAATAATAGAAAATGGAGGGAAAGTGGTTTGTTCCGGACTTGGAGTAACACCATTCCATAAAAATTTATCGGAAAAAGCAGAAGAATTTCTCAACAAATCATATAACGACTTTGAAGTTGCTTGTAAAAAGGTGTTAGGAAATGAAGTATATACACTTCCATTAGATGTAACATTGCAAGAAAGTTTGGACTATCTTTCCAACGATTTAAAAGAAAAAAATATAAAACTCAATGGGTTTCTTCATGCCATTGCTATGGATAAAACGATTCGAAAAAAATCGGTAAAACCTATGCTCGAAGTAACACCCGAAGAATTTAGTGATACCATGAGCGTATCGGCTTTTTCATTAGTAACATTGTCAAGTGCATTATTGAAAACAGGTGTATTGCAAAACGGAGCTTCTATTGTATCATTAAGCTATATTGCAGCAGAAAAAGTATCATTTTTCCCTTATATTAATATCAGTATTTCAAAAGCAGCCTTAGAGAGATTAACCATAAAATGGCTTATGAATTGGGCAATAAATATGGAATACGAGCCAATGCCATTCGTTTTTCTCCTTACATGGGAAGCAAAAGCAGGAAATGCCACATTGAAAGTTGAAGATGTGGAAAGGGCTAATAGAATAAGTCCATGGAAATGCAACCCCCGAAGATTTAGCCAACGAAATAGTTCATTTATTCCGAAAAAGATATTAGAATTACGGGCGAAATTCGTCATGTTGATGGTGGATTCATATTATGGGTTAGAAAGGACATCTCATAACAAAAACCCGAATAATTACTACATAGCGATAATTTTTAACTATGTACTAAATGCTCAATTTCATAGGAAACCTTGAAAACCGATACTAAAATAACAGAATTTAACATCATCTAATAACAATTCAGATGCACCCGGACTTCCTGTGATTTCAGCCCCATATACTCGCAAAATTCATCTATCGTTACTACCTGATGATTTTCTTTTTTAAATGAGCTTTGATCCTTTGAATCAGGTATCTGCTATCTTTCACTCTTTCTGGTTATGTTCATAAGGGTCTTTTGGATGCGATGATTATTAATATCGATGTATTGCATATTATTGCAAAAAAGTGATCCATTTTGTACAAATATCAGAAATAAACATCCAAAAAGCTAAGAAACTATATCCATAAGAGATATTTGTAAAATAGTGACAAATCATAGAATAAATGAACTATTACTTTCTTTCGTTTTGAGTTTTTAAGGTAAATACTTATCTCTTCACTTTAAAGCTATTTATCACAAATATTCATTCAAGTTTTCCTTTATATATAATTTAATAGATTTAGCTATTTCATAAGCAAGTGGTACTGGTACTCCATTACTAATTACCTTAAATTTTTTTGTCATATTTATTTCTAGTGAAATAACATAAGCGTCTGGAACACCTTGTATTCTAAATGCTTCTCTAACTGAAATTCGTCTATCTTCTATGGATGTAAGTGAACTTCATTATTTCCGTATGATGTTGTTGGGCTATATCTATACCTATGCAAACGTTTAAACGATTGTCGTTGTGTATCTCCTTCTTTTATTGCAATTCTATTCTCTATTGTTTTTAAACTTAAAATACTCATCGATATTTGCAGTTTTCTCATTATCTTTTTTTAAGCAGCTTTGAGCATAATTCAAATGGAATGTTTGCAGGCTTTTTCAATCTTTTGCCCAAAATCATTTTGTTTTGGCCCAATTATACACTTTCAATGCTTTAGGATATATTGGTTCAGGCCCATTTATAATATGGATAATTACCTGGTAATAGACTTTTTAAAAAGCCAACAACAAAGATCCTTTCTCTGCTTTGAGGAACACCATATTCAAGAGCATTTAATTTAATTTTTTCAACGTAATAATCATCTTCCAACTCTTTCACTAATTTATTGAAAATTGGTTTTGCGTGTTTTAAACTAACTAATCCAGAACATTTTCCATAAGAAAGAAAGAAGGTTTTATTTCCTTTATTTTATTGATGTAAATATGAGTAAGTTTGCCCCGTTCCCCATCAAAGCCATTTTTTTTACCATTTAAACTGAAATCTTGACAAGGCGGACCGCCAATCATTCCAAAAATTTCAGGTTTATTTCCATTAAAAGCTTCATTAATTATTTTTTTACTATCAATATTTTCAATTGGGTTATTAGTAGTAATATTAAAAGTCTTATTTAAATTTTCTGAATTAGCCCACGATGTTAAGCCTTGTGCATAAATTTCACTAAAAACAGGATCATATTCATTTGACCATACCGTATCAAATCCCGCTTTTTCAAAACCTAAATCAAAAAGCCACCTCCGCTAAAAAATGAAAGTATTTTTATACTACTCATATTTTACAATTGTACTATTTTGTGCATATATTATATTGTTTTCCTTGTCCGAAAATATAAATTATAAACACATATATTTATATTATTCAATGGAATATTTTCTCTAAGATTCGCTATCTGAAAATTCCTGCTTCATTTTCAATTTTTATTATATCAGAATTTGACATTATAACTTTCCCACATATATCAATATTATTATTTATTGGGAAATTCATAAACTTTTGCTTATAAGCCCTACAAACCGGTCTATAATTACACATAAAACAATTTTCGTTGTATGGATTAGCTAATTCATTGATTTTATTTTTTTGTAAAGCTATATTAATAGAGTGTTTTAGTTCTTTGGCTTCATTAAAAGTTTTATCAATTTCATAACTGGTTATTTTAACGGGATGTTTTTTGCCAGAAATATCAATTAATGTAGTTTCTGGTTTATATTGTTGTTTATCTATAATTATTTTTGCATACAAAGCCAGTTGAGTTTTAAATGCTTCTTTTATTTTTAATTTGTTCTTTACCTTTTCAAAAATCTTTCCGGTTTTAAAATCAGAAATCTCTGTAATAATTCCCTTATCATTATATATAAGTAAATCAACTTTCCCAGCTATAATATTATCTTCATCTTCAATCCATTGTTCATTTTTTATAGATAAATATGTGTTTTTTCTTTTGACAGGTCTTAAAAGATTTTTTACTAATAATTGCTTTTTAATAGCATAAAAATTTGAATACCATTGCACTGGAAAATATCGTGACTGTAAATCGCTTTTTTTATACTCATCATTAAGTTTTAATGTCAATTCATTCCATTTAATAGAAAAATTTTTTTTATTTGTAATTTTCCATTTATATCTATTTTCATAGAAATTGTGAATAATGTTACCTATGTCAGCATCTGGATGTCTTGGAAAAAATTGTGTATTTTTATATTCATAATAGAACACAGCTTTTAATGGACATTTTTCCAATAAAAAAATTTACTTGGCAATATGTTTGGAATTGATTTAATCATTTTCAATTTTATTTATCAATTCTCCATAACACCACCGGTCTTCTATGTAAATTAAAAGTATCAATAAAATGTACATTCTCAATACCAGCTTCACTTATAGCATCAATTAAAATATTACTTTCCTCTTGTGGCTGATTTTTTGACCAATTCCACAAAGGATGTGTTACAATTACATTATAATCATCAAACATTGTAAAGCCGTGTAGCTTTCCAAATTTTTTATATTTAATATCGCTAAACGAATTTTCTAAATTTTCAATTAGATATTTAGAATAATCAATCCATGTAAAATCCTTATCTTTTATTTTATATTTCAATTCCGGATAATTATAGTCTTCCTCATTTAATCAGATAAGTAAAGCAGGATTATCTAATAACCTTAAGAATCCTATTGCAAGTCTCCAATCCAACAAAGGATGAAAATTCATGTTACGGTAATTTTTTAAATCTTGATATCCTGCATCCAAATTTGAAATATTTTCAATTATTTGAAAATTATATTTATCTGATTCCCTGTTTGGCTCAGGATTTATGCACATTCTTATATGTTCAGGAAAATCTTTATATAATTTTTATAAAACCAGAACCGTTTGGCAATTCATCTGCTAAAACAATGCTTGCTGTATTTTGTGTTATGCCTTCAAATTCAATTTTTTCATCATAAATTGCTGCAATTTCAATTTCTTCCGGGTCTATATCAATTTATTGGCAAGGGTTCTTTGCAAAAGAAAAGCCGCAGAATAAAATGCACCTTTTGATGCAGCAGCTTTAAAATTTATTCTTACTAAAAGGATTAACTTCTATTACGTAATCAAGCCGTTTAGGTTTTAAAAGGAATACTTGTTATTTTATTAGATGCCAAAGCTAATGTTTCTTCATTGGTAATTATTTCTTTTTCTTTTTATTTGATTAAGATAATTGACTTCAATCCATTGGTTATCTAATTCTGCAACCCAATTATGTTTTATATATTTTCCATTAAATAAATCTCCACCATTATTATTTATTTTCCAAGTTAATTCTTGTTGTGCATAAAGAATGACAAAATTATTTTCAGTTTTTTCAACAATATTTTATCAGTAGTTTCGCAAAAGTTAAAGGTTTGGATATATTAATTTCAAAATCTTCAGAATCCCTGGGTCTTTGAAATCAGTCCTGAATGCATTTGGAACAGCTCCTATAAAAACATTGCTATCTGGGTTTTCTGCTTTAATCCTGTCTTCATCTTCCTCTTTTGTTTCTTCAATAAAATTTTCCGATTTTATAGTTTTCGTAATAGTATCTTGTATCAACCATTTCCGTTCTAAAAATGCATCATCTTGCATTATTTTAGCTTCCATTCTGCCATGATTAGCATAATTCTTTTCAATAGAAATAATATTGGGTGTGATTCAATAGCTTGAATTACACCTTTATCTTTTGTCTTTTGCGACCCCTGGTGCGAATTCATAGATTGCCATATGCTTAAATCCCTGTCAATAGATAATACTTCATAATGGTCATTATCAATTTTGTTAAAACCGTGAATTAAATTTCTTATTCTTGTTGGCATTCCTGCCATTGAGGTATATTCCTGACTCGGCAAGAAACTCACCCAAATCTCCTGATTTTATTTTTGTTCATTGACTTTAGCTTTAATCTTCTGGGGCAATTGCAAAATCCATTGTTTAAAGTCTTCAAAATCAAATAAAGTCAAATTTCCATTTGTATAAATACCTTTATTTAGTGCATTAAAGATATTTTTAATAATATTGTAAATATTTTTACTAATAATATCTGATAGTTCCTTTTCAATATAATCTTCGATATCACCAAATTCACCATGCACGCTTCCTCCGGTTATTCTCAATTCAGAAAAAGCAAACCTTAATACAGCCTTTGCCAGCATACGTTTAAAAATCCGTTCTTGGTTTAGGCTTAAAAAAGGTTGAGGTGGGGTATCTCCTGTTATGCTTAATGGATTATCAAAATAATATTCATCATAATCTCTACCTCTTGCAAATGTTAAGGCATAAGAAAATAATTGTCCCGTCTTCCTGTTCGCCCTACTCTTTGCTGGTAATTAAATCTTTGCGGTGGCATATTGGCTAATAAAATAGCTTGCAGTGAACCAATATCCACACCCAGTCAAAGTGGTTGTTACGCTTAACAAATCTATTTCCTGCGTTTTTCTTTCTTCCCGTTTAATAAATATCCTTTGAATTGCCGTTGCCTTAATATTTGATTATCAGTCTGTCCTGTCAATTCTTCTGTATGTAATCTAAATGGTTTATAATCCTTATTTAAGCTATATGTCAAATAATTTCGAGCCATAAAGATTTTACTTCTCCATTAGGCAATTCTTTTAGGTTATTTTGGCAAAATACGCAAATTCCACCAGATTTATGCAAATGGATTGTACCACAATGATCACATTTATAAAATAGTGCATTTTCATCTGATAAATCAATTAATAAGTTGTTAATTTCTATTATAGCCCTGTGTTCATTTTCTCAAGTAATAAAAATACTGCATTGCCTAAAGCTATTTCATCTTTCCCTAAATTCTTTGAAACCGATTTTATATATCTTTTTCCTTTCTGTTATCTGGCAATTCATCATAAGAAGCATAAATAGTAACTTGATATTCTGTCCTATTATGCATATAGTTATTACCCCAAATTCTCATGAAAGAATTTGTTATTTCCTGTAATACTTCTGATGAAATTCAATTTCATTTGCTTTTTGATTTAGGAAATTATCTTTTTTGATAGTTGCAAAACCTAAACCGGATGCTTCAAAACTGTAAAACAATCTTCCAAAAATAAAAGATGCTAAATTTTCTTCGATTTTTTTATCAATCTCTTCTTTCGCTTTTCTCCAACCGTCTTTACTTTCATCATAATCTTTCTTTCCAAAATCAAAAAAGTAATACCACGGTTGAAATTCTTCATTAGATTTAAACGATTCGATTGATTTAAAAGTGCCCACCTGGATTTATACCAAAATTTAAAAGTTCTTTGATTACAATCTTCTTAAAATCATTAAAATGTTTTATATTTTGTTTGATAGCATTATATTCTTGAATTTGTTTTGAAGTCGCAGCATTATTAATTATTAAAACATATAATTGATTGATTTTCGTAAAAATGTCATTGTTTTCTTTACGATATTTTTCAATGTTTTCTTGTTTATTATTTTCTAACGCATAGATTATTTTATTTCCATTTGAAGGTCATCTGTAATATTATGAATAATTACTTCCTTTAATAGTGACCTGTAATGTTCTTCTTCTATATTTTTTGCAAGTTTTGCAGCATCTTCTAAGCTATCAGAAAAAGCAACCGAATTTTTTGTTTTTTTACCATCTGGTAAAGGATCAAAAGTTCTTTGGACAAGATTTGTGTTACTTTCCCAAAACCTGTTCTAAAACCTCTGAATGGTGATTGTTTTCTTTTTTGGGGGATGTGAATAATCCGAAACTCACAATGCGGGCAAGTATGGGGTAATGCTTTAATATTTTTAGATAATTTAATAAAGAGTCTTCATCACTTTCAGATATATCAAATCCATTATATTTTACTCTTAACCATTTTCCTTTGATATAATTTTCAATATCATTTGGGTTTTTAGTTATTATTTTTCCAGAAAAAACATTTATCCAAGCATCCTGCCAGATATGGATTAGATCATTATTGTTTTTAGTATTTCTCTTTCTCTCAACAGTCCAATCAGGCTCAATATTATTGTAAATACCCGGAATAAAAACACTAAAATCCTTGTATTTCCTTTTTTCCACTATTGTGGAAGGTGATGTTTCTGGCACACCTTCAATATCGGGGCTAACCGGTATAAGTTCTGTAATATTATATCCATTTTCATCTTTATATTGAATCCGGCTACCACCAAAAGCTACTGTTCCACAGTTTTCGCAGTATAATAGCTCTAATGCTCTGTGCTTATTATAAGAAATTATAGGGGTTGTTAATATTTTACCAACAGGGGGCTCATCATTGGCTTTTTTTGAATCAGGAATAAGTTCTCCCCACATTCCGGGAATGTTCCGGTAAAACAAATGAAACCGCAACCTTGGATAATGTAATCTCTTTTCGTATTTTTCAAGTATTCCAAGTGAATATAAAAAGCCTTTTACAGCATTATAATTTTCTTTGTGTTCTTGTCCAAAAAGAATTTCAGATAAAAAATTTGCTCCCTTTGTATTGTCGTTTTCACCATTTTTGAAAGCAGGAATCGCTCTTGTTCTGCCATTTACATTAAAAGAAGTATAAAGTGCATTATAAACCTTTTTATTAAAAAGTTTACCTGTTTCTTGGTATTGATCATTAATCAGTAATTCAAATACATTAGTAGTTAGAATTTCTGGGATTACATTATTTATAGCATAAAATAATTCGTCATATTCTTTTTCATTGCTCAATTTTCCAATTTCTTCTGAATTTTTTCCAATTTTTTCAAAGTCAGCAACTAAATCTTGAAGCGGATAATATTCTTTCTCATCTGGTTTTTCTTCTGTTCCTTCAATGATAGTGATTTCTTTATTTTCAACACCAAAGAAACTTTTCAAGAAAGCTTTCCCTTCATCTCCTTCAAGTGAAGCACTTGATGCTAAAATTCTTAATTGATCACTGTCCGGTGTCAAACCTAACCGATTTAGCAGCATTCTGATTAAATATGCAATTTCAGAACCACTGCCACCACGGTACAAATGCAATTCGTCAACAATAATATGAAAAATACGTTCTTTTTTCTCTTTGTCTTTTTGTTCATCTGTTAATCCTGCATCAAATTCAGTATCACATTCAAGCCACTGTTTTGTTTTATCAAAAATTGGATTTTCAATATCACGCATTAGCATAATGCTTAACATACTGAAATTGGTAATAAAAATATCCGGTGGTGTTTCTTGCATATCGAAACGGGTTCGCATTTCTGCACCATCAAGTCTTTGAAAATTAGCAACTAAATCTTTTTTGTCTTCTTTATCTAAATCATCAGGATTTATTCGAATATATTCATCTAATTGCTGATTATTCTCTTCAATCTCTTTTAAAGCCTTTTTCAAAGCTGTAATTTTTGATTTGTTTGGAACAATTTCATCATTTTCCTCTTTGTAAAGTTTACCTGCAACAGGCGATATAGAATTGTAACGTCCAAAATATATTCTGTTGTTATTATATTTCTCTTCAAAAACTTTTCTTGCATCATCCGAATCCAACGCCTTCCGTAATCGTGACATTTGGTCTTCAACAAGTGCATTCATTGGATAAATTAACATAGCTCTGATAGCAGGGGACGTTGTGGATTTGGTCTTTGCCTTACTTCTTCCTTTAAAGTTGTATTTCCTGTTCCAACGATTCTTGCAGTCCATACCCACCTGACCACCAATTTGTATTATTAACGATATTTTCATTCCCTTTCCATTTATTCATTTCTTTGCTCAAATAAGCAAACAAGGGCAAAAAGAAAAGATTCTGTTTTTCCTGAACCAGTCCCGGAAGTAATAACACAATGATTTCGTTCTAATGCTTTTTAAGCATTTCGTATTGATGATTATAGATTTTAAAATCTCCAACTAACCCAGCTTGCGTTATATTCTTTAAATATTTCAAGTTCTTCCTTACTTAAATTTGGTAATTTTGGTATATCTTGTATCTTATATTCTGACAGTTTATAGGTAGGTAATGGCTCTATCCAAGGTGCTCTTGAAAAAACTTTATCAGCATTTAATAATTTCTTCCGTCGTTCTTCTAACCCTTTATAACGAGTACTAAAAGCAGTTTCTACATAAAGAATAAAATTCTCTTTTATTTTTTCGTAAACTTGAATAGGATTTTTCATAATTCAATATTTATCGTTGTTTCATTTAAACTTTGTAATTCTTTTTTTAGTAAATGTAAATTTATAGTATTTGTTAAAAAAAGACTTGGAACATTTTTATAAATGATATAGAGACCTTTTCTAAAATTTTTTCCATTAAGGTGTTTTATTTCAGGTTTTTGTCCATTCAAAAGTGCTACACTTATAGATAAATTCCTTGGCAATCTACAGTTTATGGGAACTGCTAAATACTTTTTTTTCTTATCATATAGAATAATGTTGGTTTTTGTTTTTGCTTCTTCAAATGAATTTTGTTCTTTCCTACAATTTTGCTTTCCACTTTCTTCTACACATTTGTTATAATTTTTATAAGCCTGCATTTTGTACAAATACAAATATAAATACACACCAAGCTGCTGATCCTCTATTGAATACACTTTACCTTCATACCAAAAACGATAAACCGTTTTAAAACCACTTATGTTAGAATATTTAATAAATGAAAGATTTTCGTCAAATTTTTCTGATTTAGCTTTAAACTGAAGTTCGTCAATATCAAAAATGAGACCGCCAGGGAAGTCTTTAATTTCGTTTTTTATTTCTTGGATAAAACATTCCCAATCCGCGATGTCAGGGAAAAAGGACGCTAAAGCAAATTGTGTATGCAAACCATTTTTTTTAAATACTAAATCAAATTCACATGCAAATTTTTGAACTGCATTAATATTTGATTCTTTGAATTTAACATAAATTATTTGGGGATGTAGAAAATCAATGTCATCTTGAATTTCAAGAACAATCTTATAAGTTTCACAGTATTTGATAATATGTTCAATTAATACATTATCCCTTGCTCCTGATAAAAAAGTTACAATTCCTTTGTCAGTTGGTTTAATTAATAAGTGAGATTTGTTTACAATAATATTACCGTTCATCGAATCATAATCAATGTAACCCGCATCTTGCAAACTGTATCTCAAATAATTAGCTCTTTTTTGTAGATCCTCACTTTCATTATTTCCAAGTAATCTAAAAACAGCCTTATCAAAATCCTGCTTTGAAATTTTTCCTTTTGTAGATAAATAATTTATCAGGATATTACCCTTTTTGTCATTAATGTATTCAAAATTTGAAGTGAGATTACCAGCATTATTTTTGGATATAAATACATTTTGATTATCAAGTAGTCTTTGGTAAATCGTATAATTGGAAATATGTGAGTTATCAAAAAATGGTTCAATTCCTTTTAAATAATTTTCAGGATATGTATAAATAATTTTTCCTGTTTCATTTCTTATGGTAATAAAGATTCTATTTCAAAATTTGTTTTTTCTTGAAATCAACTATCTGGTAAAATCGTTGAGATTCAATCTCACCAGAAACAAGTTTAAATTTTAACTCTTTTCTTTTTTTATGCTCATCTGTAAAAATAAAAAATCCTTGCTCTTCGTATTTTCTTGAAAGTGGAATTTCTGTTTTATCATCATATACCGCAATTATTTCATTATAATCATCAGTATTCTCAATCCAAACAGCAGGCAATTTATCAATAAAAAAGCTTCCGTTATCATAAAAACTTCTGTCAAAATCTATTTTTGGTTTGTTACCAGTGTCAGGTGCTAAATATTTTATTTCAGAGTGTGGAAATTTTGTTATTGTATCAACTGTAAATGCCAGCCAATCATTTGGCAATCCTGTTTTCTGATTATTATATAATAATTTTTTATTCTCATTATCTATTTTTTCAAACCAGTCTTTTAGTTTGTTTTTAAAAAATTCTATTTTGGTAATGATAAAAGTTGTTCCAACATTGTATTCAACTTTTGGTATTTGTATCCATTCTTTAAATTCAGGATGTTTTTTGAAGATATAGTAATCTTTTGGTTTAAAAGAATATTTAATACGATTTATGTTGTCGATTAAATCAATTCTTTCATTTAGATTAACCTCTAATTTAATTGGACTTGAATGATATTCCGAAATCAACTTAATATCCTTAATTTCATTACCATTAAATAGAATTCTGCCGTTTTCAGGAATACCTTTGGTTGTATATATTCTATAATGTTTAAAACTAATTATTTTAGTAATTCTTTGAAAATCAAAGCTCATTGCCAAATATGACCTGGAATATCCTTTTGAACCACTATTGTCATAATTTGTCCCATCCCAATTGTTGTAGTATTTTAATGCTCTTTTTACTATTAACTCGCCAAAATAATCATTCTTTTTAATTTGTTTAATAGTTTTTTCTTTTAGATGAAGTTCGTCAGCATGGTTCAGCAGAATTTCTTTAATTCTGTTTTCATCAATTAGTTCATTTGGTAACAAATCTTCTTTATCAAAAACAGTCGATAGTTTCTCTTCTTGTTCTTTCCTGAAAAGAATATGATAGGCAAATTTTCCTACATATTTTCTATTTTGTGGTGGTTCTATTTCTTCTAAATAACCTAATATGAAATTATTTTCTTCAATCAACCAATTGTTAATTTTATTCCATAAGCAATGAATTTCTTTAAACTTTTTTGAACAAAAATATTTTTTTTCAGAAATTAAATCCTTTTCATTAAAATAGGAATTCACATAACCGTAAAAGTTATTAGCATTAAAATCTTTAACTGCCTTACCAGATGTAAAAGGCAGGATAAATGATAGCATGTATGTAAAATAGGGTGGATACCCCAAGTTAATTGAATCAATTGATTTTAGTCCTTCATTATATTTATTATCTAAGCATATAATTCGATCAATATAATCACTTGATAATCCATTAGCTCCATTTTTTAAAGCAGCGTAGAAATCTTTTATATAACCACTTTCTGGTCTCTCAAAGTTTTGTTGCCCAATTTCCTCAATTATTCGCTCACTAAAATATAAAATCACTTCTTTTTCTTCATTATATGAGTTGAAGTAATGATCTATTATTGCATTATTCCATTCAAGGTAATTCATGATTTTAAGTTTTTATTTGCTGAATTCAAGTGACAAATGCAACATTAGATAAAAATATGTCATTGGCAAAATTACGATTAAAAAATTCAATCGGAGTTAGAAAACTTCTAGTTTTTTTCTAGGTCTATTATTCAATATATTTTGAACTGAAATTACATCATTGTCAGTAATATTTTCAAAAGAAGAACCTTTAGGAAAATATTGTCTGATAAGACCATTGGTATTTTCATTAGCACCACGTTCCCAAGAATGATATGGTCGGGCAAAGAAAAATTGAATATTTAGATTTTGAGAGATAGTTTTGATGATCAGAAAATTCTTTTCCATTATCCTTGTGTAGTATGTAATAAATTTTTAAAAAGTTAAGAGTTTCGATAGTTTTGTGATGAGACTGGGATAGCATCTTTAGACACTAATTTACGAATAAAAATAGCTTGACAACTCTGTCATTCATTGTAAGCAAAGCTCCTTTGTGATTTTTACCGATAACAGTATCTACATCTCAAAATCTCCAAAACGATTTTTTTCATCTACTATTTTTGGTCTCAAAGAGATATCAGTTTCTGTTAGGAATAATACCTCTTTTATCTTTTGAAGCACCTCGTTTACGATATTTTCTTCCATTGTGCCTTAGGTGTTTATATAAATTACCTCCTTGTTTTTTATCATCCCAAATAAATTTATATATGGTTTCATCTTGAGACACAATGGATATTTTTTTCAACTTTAGCTCTACCTACAATTTTGTTCAGGACTATAATCTTGTCTAAGTTTATCAATAACATAAAATTTGACTGATTTAGATAAATTTATGTTTTTTTAGGTTTTTCTTTGAGTCTTTTAGTATATTTTTTGTGCTAAATCAGCTTTGTATTCTCCATTACGTTTGTCCACTATTGCGTTCCAATTCTCTACAAACCTAGATTTGTGTTTGCCAATTGTTTTTGCAATGTCAGTTTGAGAATATTTATTTTTGTATCATTACTGAAATTGTATATCTTTGCTCCAAAGGTTAAATGTTTATTCATAGCAACTTTTTTTGGACGACAGGGGAGCTAAGATAATCAAATTCCATCAAAGCAGAGAAGTAGGATTTTTTCCTTCTTCTTTGTTTTGAAAAAAATTTATTTTATCTCATCTCTCTCTCATCTTTTTGTAAGTTGCATTTGTTTGTTGAATTTGGGTTTAAAAAAAAAACTTTTAGCATTAATAAATAGGTTGATTGGTTTACTATTATCAAATTTTTACTTTTAAAAAATAAAAAAATTAATTTATAATGCAAACAAAACAAAAGACATATTACAAATATAAATTTAATATTCAACTTATAATAACATACTAACACATTTTATTTCAGAATATAATGATTAATAAAAATTTTATACAAATATCACATTCAATCAGCAACCTCAACTAAAATCAAAAAAGATAATTTTTCTCATCTCATATTAAAAAATATATTAAAATATTTTGAATTTATAAATAATTGATTACGCAGAAAAAAAATTAAAAAAATCACTTAAATATTAAAAATATTCAAATATGTAAAGTAAATTTGCACTATTGATTTTTAATCATAGATATTATGAAAATGATTTTTTATTTTTCTACCATTAGTGTCCCATTAAAATTGGGACTTTATTAATAATTAAACAAATTTGGCTCATTAAGCCTAAATCGTTCTTTGACATTTTTGAAATTTAGTTCGGTCGAACAAGTCTCGAAATGTGTTTTATCTGTTAATGATATACTCAAGATTTGCAAAACTTCATATGTGCTTCTGTCAAGTTGCATATCTTTTTTTAATAATTGCGACTAAACAATAAGTGCACATTGCGACATAAATTTGGATTCGAACACGGCATTTTCAGTCGTTCCCCAAATTTCTTTATTTTCAGATGTTGTTTTAACCATTTGAGGGAACAACTCGACTTGCCGGTTTTCTTGTAAGTTCAGCAACTTGAAGTGCCGAAATGTACATCGCATTGGTTAAGAAAACGAACTCACGTTCTTGTTCTTCATCCCAATATCTGACTAATCGAAGTCGTTCTGGATAGTATTGACTTAGGTAAAAACCAGTCAATTCAATCGTCAAATCTGAAAGCACGTTATTGGGCATTCTTCGTTTCCAACTGATTATTTTGAACTGAAGATTCTTCTTTGCTCTGACCACAAAGAAAGCACCTGTGATGTATCTTATACAGCATTTTGAAGTGATTATACGCACGGTCAAATATATAATAAGATCCTGATTCATGGGAATTTCCCTCATGGCTGTAAAGATCATGAACTGAAGCTTCAGTAATATGGAATAACAGAATCTGTGTCTCTACATCATATAATGTATGTACTTTGATTCCGCCTTTTTTCTTGAAACTTTGCCACAAAATACGGAGCTGGATCAATAGTAGTAAGATCAAAAGCATAGACATTACCATCAAGTTTGAAAATTTCAGTAACTCTTTTCTTTCTGGCTTCGTTTACCAGATAGTAAGCATACTCTTCAAAGATGTGGTAATTACGATCTTGATTGGCTCTGGCAAGGGATGATTTTGAAACATTCTTGCCCAATCCCAAATGATAAGATTTGGAATGGTGAGCAGCATCAAGTGCGACAATCAAATCTCGCAAGCTTTCTCGGTTGGACAGTTGTCCAAACATCAGAGATAACTTGAAGTTGATTCCAACAAGTGAAATGCTTCACATATTTGTCTCCATCATACTTGGCTACAATACGATTGAATTTACTTCGGTTCAGAAACGATGACAGTTGGGCGAAAACGTATTTGTCTTGATACATATGCAATCAGATTAATCTAATTGCAAAACTAAACTTTCAAGTCCGTTCGCTCGTAAAACATCTGTAACTAACTAAATTTCATATGTTTCAAAGAACTTTTTCAGATTTTAATGGGACAGCAATGTTTTTCTACATATTATTATCCTGCCTTCCACATTGTGGAATATCATCATTCTCATTTCATAGAATGATGTCAGAATAATCAATGGAAAAATAGCATCATATTATATTATATCATATGGTTATTTTATACCTAGGTAAAAGTATCATGGGTAGATCAGTTCTTCTTGCATTCTATGTGTGAGGATTATTTATTGATATTGTCAATTGAATTTAATTGATTTGTCTGTCAGAAAATGGATTGATATCAAAAGTAAGGGATATTACACAAAATATAATGAACTTCTTTTAAAGTTTGTCATATTACACAAAAATATAATGAACTTTTTTTTTTAAAGTTTGTCATATTGCACAAAATATAACGAACTTCTTTTTAAAGTTTGTCATATTGCACAAAATATAACGAACTTCTTTTTAAAGTTTGCCATATTGCACAAAATATAACGAACTTTTAATAATCATCAGTTTAAATTATCAAAGCAAGGAGCGAATTTTGAAATAATGGGAAATATTTAATAAATTATATTTTTTAAGAAATTCTGATCACATGAGAAGGAAATTTTAGTGAATTATATTAACAAAAAGCGGAATTAAACAAAATCTTTTTATTAATGAAATTTAAGTTAGCGATTAGATTCGGGAGCTTCACCAACAAAAACCCGAATTGGCAGAAAAATTTAAAATCGGATGCGATCCGGTTTTGTATAGTTATTATTTTATCACTTAAAATCTTTCAAATATGACTAGATTTTCTTTTGCTGCAAGGTACAGTAGGGCCCTTGAAGTAGTATCAATCCTCAAATCGCTTGAGGATTTTAATCCTACAAGAGCTGAGGAAAATTTTGAAAATTTTCAAAATTTCGTCAGTTCAATACGCAGCATCAACAATACCATAACTCAGTCTGAGGACTCGACGAGGGTATTGACAGATGCAAGGTATGTTCTTTTTTATAAAGGGCAGGATTCAGTGTCGCGAAGCTTTACTGCATTGAAATCCACTGTTGGGTATCAATATGGTTTTGATTCTACTGAATTCAAATCGTTGGATATAATCTGGGGCAGAATGGTCAGCACCGGATTAATGTCCGAAACTACCAGTGAAGAATCTTCTACAGAGGAGGGTGCTCCAGCCGAAGTAAAGAAGACACGCAGAAATTCTGACAAAGGATATGCAGCAATGCAAAAGAACTTTGAGGATTTCGTCATTACGATTTCGGGATTTAGTAATTATAATCCCGGACCTGAAAAATTCAAACTGGAGAGTTTGAATGCTAAACTCACTTCAATAATCGACCTTAATTCAACTATCAATGACAAGAAATTGGAATTGAAATTAAATAAAAAAGATAGATTGGCGAAGTACAGGGAGCTAAAGGATAGAACAAACAGAATCAACCAATATTAAAACTCAATATGGTGCTGATTCTGAAGTCTATATCCTAATCAGCACCTTAGAATTCTAATTTTTTTGAATTTTTTTCAAATGCCGGCAATCTCTGCAAAGATTGTTGGGTATTTTTTATGGTTAGCTTTTGTTTTTGAGACTTTTTGTATTATTGTAATACAAAAGTACACGAATATATCGAAATTCCAAACTAGTCTGAACATTTAATTCAAAAAAAGATATTATTTTAACTTTTGCTAAATATGCCATCATATACATAAATCATTGTAAACATTCACATTATCTCGCCCCTTCAGGGCTTTTTACCATCCGGTTCTTGGACATGGGCTGCGCCCATGCTTGAGATGATTTCGCTACTTCGTAGCTGTGATATGGGGGTTAGTGAACCGACAAAACTGTACTGCTGAATATCACAAAAGTTTACCAAATAAACTTATAGAATGAATACATAGAAATGGAATAAATGTGCATAGTTCCATCTCCAAACTACTTTAAGTTTCTATATTTAACTAAATTTATTTTAGCTCTGAAGGAGCTTTATCAATAAGGAAGAGCATCAGCCCTTTCTAATAAAATAAAGTAAAAGCAAGCTCTGAAAGAGCGTGACTTTCCCAACATTACACTTTATTACCTCGTCCCTTCAGGGCTTTTCACCATCCGGTTATTAGACATAGGCTGCGCCCATGTTTAGATGATTTCGCTACTTCGTAGCTGTGATATGGGGGTTAGTAAACCAACAAAACGGTACAACTGAATATCATCAAAAGTATACCAAATCAACTTATAGAATGAATACATAAAAATGGAATGAATGTGCATAGTATCTTCTCCAAACAACAATAAGTTTCTATATTTAACTAAATTTATTTTAGCTCTGTAGGAGCTTTATCATTAAGGAAGGGCATCAGCCCTTTCTAATAAAATAAATTAAAAGCAAGCTCTTAAAGAGCGTGACTTTCCCAACATTACACTTTATTACCTCGCCCCTTCAGGGCTTTTCACCATCCGGTTATTAGACATAGGCTGCGCCCATGCTTAGATGATTTCGCTACTTCGTAGCTGTGATATGGGGTTTTATGAACCAATTAAACTGTACCTTTAAATATCATCAAAAGTATACCACAAAAATATGTGCCTCATTTGTGGAATGTACGCATCGAAATGGAATAAATGTGCATAGTTCCATCTCCAAACTACTATAAGTTTCTATATTTAACTAAATTTATTTTAGCTCTGAAGGAGCTTTATCAATAAGGAAGGGCATTAGCCCTTTCTATTAAAATAAAGTAAAAGCAAGCTCTGAAAGAGCGTAACATTCCGAACATTACACTTTATTATCTCGCCCCTTCAGGGCTTTTCACCATCCGGTTCTTGGACATGGGCTGCGCCCATGTTTAGATGATTTCGCTACTTCGTAGCTGTGATATGGGTGCTTAAAAAAAAGTGAGGCAAATATTTTAGTGGAGGTTGTAATTTTTAATAACAACATTTTAGATATGACAATTTCTAAATTTAACTTCTTATCACTACTGATTTTGTACTTCAATTAAATCAAATATCAATTCAGTCAATGTAATTAAATCACTATTGATTGTTCCATACATATACCTATCATAAACACTTTGATTATCAGGAGGATTAAGATTTATAATTAAACCTTTTTCCAATGCCAACGATCTTATAAACTCTCTTTGAGTTCGCCCATTTCCTTCGCGAAAAGGATGTAGGTAATTAATATTATCTAAAATCTCAGCTAATTTTCCCGCCAAAAAATATTTATCATCACTTGGAATTTTATTGAAATCGTGAATCAATGTATCTATGAATTTATATGCATTTTCAAAAAGTGATTTTGGGAAAAATTGCTTTCCTGATTTGCTTATTTCCACATTTCTTTCTTCCCCAGCCCATGAATAAATATCTTGAAATAAATAACGATGAATCACAAAAAGACTTTCTGTACTTTTTATTTTTATAGGATTTTCATATAGTTCACTGAGTCTTTTTGTCACTGCTCCACTTTCCACAAACTGCAGAATTTTAGAATCATAAATTTCTAAAATATTCCTTAATACTCCAGTTTTTGGATCAGTATATGTATAATCAGGATCAAGGAAATTGTATGAATCAGACATATTTTTTCCCCTTAGCAAATTTAATAAAATCCTCTAATGTAATTTTACCCGTTACATAATCTTTGATAATTTCAATAGATTTAGGAGTAGGTTCAAATCCTTCAAACATATTACTACCTATAGCATTTGCAATATTCTCAAGAGTTTTCAAATCTGAAAATTTCACTCCCATTATAGTTAATTTGTCCTTGTCAATATCTATTTTAGTAAACATTTATTCATTAAAATTATGTACAAATTTAACTATATTTTATATATAATGTTTATTTACACTGCCACTTTTTATATGTTCTTCAACTATTATTTATATTTTTCGCTACTTGGTAGCTTAATTAATATTTTATTTCAAATAATATTTTTCACCATTAATAAAACATCTTTCAGCTCTGAAAAACCGTAACATTCCCAACATTACACTTTATTATCTCGCCCCTTTAGGACTTTTTTCCATTTGGTTCTTGGACATGGGCTGCGCCCATGCTTAGATGATTTCGCTACTTCGTAGCTGTGATATGGGGGTTTATAAACCAACAAAACGGTACAGCTAAATATCACCAAAAATATACCAAATCAACATAGAATGAATGTAAAAAATGTGCATAGTTCCATCTCCAAACAAAGTTTCTATGTTTCTAAATTTATTTTAGCTCTGAAGGAGCTTTATCAATAAAAGGAAGAGGCTTATCAGCCCTTTCTAATAAAATAAAAGTAAAAGCAAGCTCTGAAAGAGCGGGACATTCCCAACATTACACTTTATTATCTCGCCCCTTCAGGGCTTTTTACCATCCGGGTCTTGGACATGGGCTGCGCCCATGTTTAAATGATTTCGCTACTTCATAAGCTGTGACATGGTTTTTTAAACCAACTAAACTGTGCACTTAAATATCACCAAAAGTAAACCAAATCAACTTATAGAGAATAATTTTTATAGAAATAAAAAATGGTATAGTTCCATCTCCAAACAACTATAAGTTTTTATATTTAACTAAATTTATTTTAGCTCTGAGGAGCTTTATCAATAAGGAAGGGCATCAGCCCTTTCTAATAAAATAAAGTAAAAGCAAGCTCTGAAAGAGCGTGACTTTCCCAACATTACACTTTATTACCTCGTCCCTTCAGGGCTTTCACCATCCGGTTATTAGACATAGGCTGCGCCCATGGTTTAGATGATTTCGCTACTTCGTAGCTGTGATATGGGGGTTAGTAAACCAACAAAACGGTACAACTGAATATCATCAAAAGTATACCAAATCAACTTATAGAATGAATACATAAAAATGGAATGAATGTGCATAGTATCTTCTCAAACAACAATAAGTTTCTATATTTAACTAAATTTATTTTAGCTCTGTATAAAGACTTTATCATTAGGAAAGACATCGGCCCTTTCTAATAAAATAAATTAAAAGCAAGCTCTGAAAGAGCGTGGCTTTCCCAACGGCCACTTTATTGCACTCGTCCCTTCAGGGCTTTTCACCATCAAGCTGCGCCCATGCTTAGATGATTTCGCTACTTCGTAGCTGTGATATGGGTGTTTTACTGGAAGGGTATTGCTTAATTTGTGGGGAAGGAATAAAACATGCCGCAATAATCAAACTTTATTAGATAATTCCATAAAAAATACTTTTAATTTTTTTATATGAAATACAGATCAAATTTATTTTTTATACCTTTGCGATAATTAAAAAATAAAAAGTTATGCAAAGTAGTTTTCACGGATTATACACAGCTTTGTCACTCCATTCGATGTTGAAAATAACATTGATTATGATTCATTATTTAATCTGATAGAAAATCCAGATAAAAGCCAAAACAAATCGATTGTAATTTTGGGTACAACAGGAGAAAGCCCCACTTTTATTGAAAATTTTGAAAAAAAGAATTGATAAAAAAATCAATCGATTTCATAAACAAAAAGATGTCAGGTTATTATCGGCACAGGCACAAATAGTACTAAAAGCACTATTGAGAATTCTATTTTTGCCCAAGAGGCAGGAGCTGATGGATTATTGGTAGTCAATCCATATTATAACAAACCTACACAAAAAGGACTTTATCAGCATTTCAAAGCAGTAGCAGAATCTGTAAACATACCTGTAATTTTGTACAATATCAAAGGAAGAACAGGAGTGAATATCGAAACCCCTACCCTGTTACAATTAGCTGAAATCGAAAACATAGTGGCTGTAAAAGAAGCTTCAGGAGATTTAAAACAAATAGAAGAGGTTATAAATTCTGTTCCTGAAGGTTTCACAGTTTTATCTGGTGATGATGGTATAACTAAGAAATTGATAAGTTTGGGTGGTCACGGATTAGTATCGGTAATTTCAAATCTTATACCTACTGAAATGAAGAATTTTGTCGATACCTGCATTTCAGGTAATAAAGTTGAAGCTGATAAAATACATGATAAACTGAATATTCTCTTTGAAGCTGAATTCATTGAAACAAATCCTCAACCTATAAAAACACTTATGTCTTTTGAAACTCTTTGCGATGAAAATTTCAGATTGCCTCTAACCACTATGGAAGCGTATAATAAAGAAAAATTATTCAATATTTGGAAAGAATGGAAAACCGATAATAATTTCTCCATCTAACCACATAAAAACTATTCTATGAATGAATTGAAAGACAAAATAGAAAATAACACTGCAACAAAAGAGGATATCTTTGAAATAATAGCTAAGCTGGATGCAGGCTCATTAAGAGTGGCAGAAAAAAAAGATGGGACATGGATTGTAAATACATGGGTCAAAGAAGCAGTAATAAAATATTTCGGATATACAGAAAATACAGATATGTCCTTAGGGGATTTTGTTTTCAAAGATAAAATTCCTCTGAAAAATAAATTTGAAAATGTGAGAATAGTTCCGGGTGGAAATTCCATTCGTTATGGTTCATATTTATCGGACAATGTCATCATGATGCCTCCAAGCTATGTCAATATAGGAGCTTATGTAGGTAAAGGCACTATGATAGATTCCAATGTTTTGGTGGGATCATGTGCTCAGATAGGCGAAAAAGTACACCTTTCAGCTGGAGTACAGATAGGTGGAGTCCTTGAACCCTCCAATGCACAACCTGTCATTATCGAAGACAATGCATTTATTGGTGCCGGAGTAATAGTTGTTGAAGGAGTATTAGTGAGTAAAAATGCTGTTTTGGCTCCTGGTGTTGTAATCTCTGCAAGCACAAGAATATTAGAAATCAATAAAGAAAGGTAAAATCCTGAATGAATATAATAGTTTCATCCCTGAAAATGCAATTGTAGTCATAACGGGTGCACGACAAAAGGTGAAATATTATTGCAAACTCCTATTATCATAGGTTACAAAAACCAAAAAACAGGTGAAAAACTTGAATAAGCAACTTCTTAAGATCTTTTTGAAAAATGACTTATATTAATAAATTTCAAAATCTTAGTTTCGATTTAAGGTACATCTCAGATCTTGCTTCAGGAGTTGATGGTTGTGTCAGATCCGATATCGGAGAACTCAATTATCCTGTTCCCGATTCTATAAGAGAAAGCATTAAAATAAATGCTGACAAAAATCAATTCAACTATGCTCCTACTTTCGGTGATCCTATGTTGTTAAATGCCATTAAGGAATTCGATAAGGAAACAATAGACAGATTTAGATCTCCAAAAATATTGATTACATCCGGAGGTCAGGCTGCATTATTTGCATCTATTCTGACTCTAATAAATCCCGGAGATGGAATACTTACCGATAGTATTTATTATCCTCCATATTCCAATCTCGCAAAAATAACAGGTGCCCAATTTGATAAATATAGACTTAGATTCTATCGACCAACAAAAATTTTGATCACAGTAAAATAAAATTGGTATTATTAAATTCTCTAATAACAACAGGAAAGATTTATTGTCAAAATACTCTTTATAAAATTGCTGATTTAGCAAAAAAACAAACTGGATAATATTAGAGGATGCCGTGTATAACAGAATTTATTTTGATGAAATCCCTGTTTCCATTTCTTCAATATGCCCCGAAAGAGTTATAGTTTTAAATTCCGCATCCAAGAATTTTTGTATGCCTGGAATTCGTATAGGCTGGCTGATTGGAAATAATGATATAATCACAGATATAACTAAAATACACAGAAACATGAATTCCTGCCCTAATTCTTTTTTCCAGAAAGTATTAGCAGAATTCATACCTGTCTCTGCTAATTTCTTCGAAGGATTGAGACTTGAAATGGTTAAAAGGAGAAATCTTATAATGAACATCTTAGATGATATCTATTGGCAATATGAAACTCCAAAAGGAGCGATATACCTTATGGCAAATAAAAATGGTATTTCCAATTCTGTAGAATTTGTTGAAAAATTGATAAAAGGAGTCGGTATTTCTATGATGCCCGGAAGATATTTTGGCGCTGAAGAATCTAAAATGCGTATTTGTTATGGTGCCTTGGATGATTTGCAAATAGAACAATTCGGTAATAGATTAAAATCATATATTCTCAATTAAAGTAATCTGATGAAAGTACTAAAATTTGGTGGCACTTCGATGGGATCAGTTGAATCTCTGGTTTTAATCGCTAAAATAATAAAAGAGAACCTCGATAATTCTGTTCAGATGATTATCGCTTGTTCTGCCATGAGTGGTGTAACTAACAACCTGATAGAAATAGGTCATCTCGCTGAAAACAACAATGAAGAATCAGCAATAGATTTATACAATAATATAAAAAACAGGCATTTCGAAACAGCTGAAGCTCTTGGTATTAAATCTGAATTTGAAAAGCAAACAACTCATTTATTCCAAGACCTTCAAAACCTGATAAGGGGAATAAGTCTTATCAGAGAATTCTCGGAAAGGTCGAATGCATATTTGCAAAGTTTCGGAGAACGATTTTCCACAAGATTGCTTACTGCATATCTCAATAAATTAAACATAAATGCCCGACAATTCGATTCAGGTTTTATCAAAACTCAGGGTATAAACTTTACTGTAGATGAAATAGATTGGGAAAAAACCATTGATGAAACTAATAAAATACTTTCACAGTCAATTGAAAAAAATGAAATACCTATTGTAACAGGTTTTTTCGGCACTAACAAACAAGGTGTAATTTCACTTATTGGCAGGGGAGGTTCGGATTTGACAGGAGCTGTACTCACAGTCTGCATGGGCTGGAAAACCCTGGAAATATGGACTGATGTCGATGGATTCTTAACTGCAGACCCCAGAATAGTAAAAAATGCAAGAATAATAGACGAAATCGGATTCCAGGAAGCATCAGAATTATGCTTTTTCGGAGCTAAGGTACTTCATCCCAAAACAATTCGACCTGTAATAGATCTGGATGGCGAAGTGTGGATAAAAAATACTTTCAATGCCAATAATCCTGGAACCAGAATTAAAAGGAAAGCTGAAGAGAATAAATATGCCGTTATTTCCATATCTTCAAAAAAGTCGGCATGGTATCTCTGGATTTATTCGCTACACAGAAAAACAGAAAACAGATACTTTCAGACTTGTTTATTCTGGCTAAACAACAAAATATTTCCATCGATATGATAGCAGCATCTGAAGCAGAGGTCTCTTTCTGTATTGAGGAATTTCAACTGCAAAACAAAGAATTCCTGGAACTTTTCAAAGATATTTGCCCATACAATGTGAAGAGCGAAAGGGAAGTATTATGCATTGTTTCACCAGCCGATGTAAAAGGACAAATTGGAGTTGCAGGTAAGATTTTCACTTCGATAGCTGAAAGTAAAGTGAGTGTAGAAATGTATTCTCAAAATGCATCAGAAGTAGCTCAACTAATTGTCGTTCATTCCGACGAAGCTAAGAAAGCAATAAGAAATTTGCATATGAAATTAGTAGAATTGAGGGTTTGATAAAATATAAAAAAGTATAAATTAAAAACTTATGAAGATAGCAATATGTGGAATCACCGGAGTAGTAGGAAGAGAAACTCTGCGATGTCTAAAAGAACTCGATATCCCGGTAACAGAATTGAGTTGTTTTGCTTCAGAAAATTCTGCAAAATAAAATAGATACACCTTTCGGAGAAAAAACAATAATTGCTTTCGATGAAAATCAATGTTCAGGTTTCGATTTTGTTTTTTTATGCGTTTCAGGATCTTTTTCAGAGAAATATGGTAAATCTCTGACTAAAAACAATGAACATGTTATCGATAATTCTTCGTATTTCAGATATGACGATGATATCCCATTGGTAATCCCTGAAATAAATGGATTCAAAGCCCTGGAGCTCCTCTCATTGCCAACCCTAACTGCACTACTGCAATATTGGTAATGGCTCTATATCCTATTTATAAAGAATTTGGACTACAGAAAACAATTGTATCAACTTATCAGGCTGCTTCAGGAGCCGGATATTCTGCCATGCAGGAATTAAGAGATGAAACAAGAAACTTTCTGGACAATAAAGAAGTAAAAATAATAAATTCACTCATCCCATACCATTCAATATAATACCTTCCATTGATAAATTTATGGATAATGGATATACTAAAGAAGAGATGAAAGTAGTATGGGAAACAAGGAAGATTTTGGTGATGAAAGCCTCAATATTTCTGTAACCGCAGTAAGAATACCTACTTTCAGAGCTCATTCAGAAAGCGTAACTATAGAAACCAAGAAAAAAATAAATTCTGATGCTGTGAGGGAAATATTGAAAAATTCTCCCGGAGTGAAACTTGTAGATGACCCTCAAAATCAAATCTATCCTATGCCTTTAACTTCGTCTGAAAATTCGATGTAGAAGCAGGTAGAATAAGACAAAATCTCATTTTTGGAGAATATGGAATAGATTTTTTCGTAAGCGGGGACCAATTGCTGAAGGGAGCTGCACTGAATACTGTTCAGATAGCAAAGTACATCATAGATAACGAAAACAAATAGATATTTTAATCCATAAACAACTGAATTATGAATATAGCAATAATTGGTGATGGGAAAATGGCATCTTCAATAAATTCATTGGCAGAAAATACTGTACATAATATCATCGCTTGTTATGGGAAAGGTGATATATGGAAATTGGATGATGCTGATATTGTAATTGAAGTCACATTGCCCGAAAGTGCTGTAAGCAATATAGAAAAACTCGCCGAATTAAAAAAAGATATGGTAATAGTAACCACAGGATGGTATGACCAAATGAATCATGTTACTGAGATAATAGAAAAAAATAATATCCGAGCCATTTGGGCTTCCAATTTTAGTATTGGAGTCAATTTTTATCTTCTCATATTGAAGGAAGCAGCACGATTATTCAATAATGTCGATAATTATGATGTTTGGGGCACTGAAGTTCATCATAAAAACAAAATAGATTCTCCTTCCGGAACAGCTAAAACAATAGAAAACATCATATTAAATAATTTTTCAAAAAAGAAAAAAATAGTTGAAGACAGGCTTAATAGAAAAATAGCTGATAATGAATTTCATTTTAGTTCTACAAGAGGTGGTACTAACAATTTCGAGCACAAAATAGTGTTTGATAGTGACTCTGATAAAATAGAATTGATTCACAGGGCTATTAACAGAAATGGATATGGAGAAGGAGTGATTTTAGCATCAGAATGGCTTACAAAACAAAAACCGGGATTCTATTCTATTGAGGATTTATTACAAGATTTTACAGGGAATTAAAAAAATAAAAATATTTCTCCAATATTATAAACGAAAGAAAACAAACAATAAGTCCCTGATCAGAAAACACTAACCAGGGACTTTTTTTCATTCTGAGCTTTTATTATTTCACATCAAATGTAACTTTTAAATTTACTCTGAAGCTTTTCACTTTACCATCTTTCACCACTACACTTTGACTTTGAACATAAGCAGATTTTATATCTTTTACGCTTTTGCTTGCTTTTTCAATTGCTTTTTTAGTAGCATCTTCCCAACTCTTATCTGAATCAGACAATAGCTCTATTACTTTCAATACTGACATAATACTTATTTTTTGATTTTTATAAAATGATTTTCAACGATGAATACCATCGTGAATCTTAACAAATAATTAGACGCAACCACTACAAAATAGTCACATACAATCTGTTATTAAAAAACGGAAATTATTATAAACCTCGTTTGGGTTTCAAACTAAAATACAATATAGATACCAAGACCAAAAATATAGCTATCCCATTCACCTGATGAATAATTGCAGAAAATATATTCACACTGCTCAATACGGTAATTATACCCAATATCAGCTGAAATGATATCAATATTATTATAGTTTTAAATAAGTTCTTCAATAAGTTTTTATCGGTTTTACGTAAAAATCTGAAAGAATAAAACAATAACCACACAAATAACACTATAGCCCACCATCTGTGAATAAAATACACTACTACAGGATCCGAGATGACACTTTGAATTCCTTGTTCCTTTATAGCATTAATACCAAGAGTTGGTATCCATTCCCCTCCCATCTTTGGGTAATCATTGAAATAATATCCTGCATTCAATCCTGCGGTAAATGCACCGTAAAATAATTGCACTGCCAGTATCAATAAAGAAATCAAAGTAAATTTAGATAGTCCGGATATAAAAAAAGTATTATCATTTTTGAATTGAATATCGAGAACAACCCACAATACATAAGATGCCAGTAAAGTGGCATAAAACAAATGAATAGCCAGTCTGTAATGGCTTACATCTGTCAATTTTGTAAATCCACTTTGAACCATATACCAGCCTAGCCAAGCCTGAAATAAAGCAAGAATAAATATCAATAATATTTTAAACAATAACTTATCCTTCCTAAAATATCCACGAATCCAAAAAAACACAAAAGGTATAATAAATACCAGACCTATAATCCTGGCTATCAATCGGTGAAAATACTCCCAAAGAAATATTTTTTTAAATTGATTCAAATCTATCTGATAATTTTCAATTTTATATTCAGGAATCTTTTTATAATTATCAAAAGCTTCTTGCCATTCTGCATTATTCATTGGTGGTATTATACCCGAAACCGGTTTCCATTCTACAATAGACAATCCGGAATCAGTTAATCTTACTGCTCCACCTACTGCCACCATAAGTAAAATAAGAATAATTCCGGAATACAACCAAATAATGACAGGTCTCATCGAATTCAAATGGTTTTTACCGACATTATCCATTTATCAAAGATTTCATATCTCTTATCAAAAGTTTTACTTCGTCAGCATCTGTTCCGGTATAATATCCTCTGAGATGACCATCTTTATCGACAAGAATCAATTTTTCAGAATGTAAAAATCCTCCGGGCTCATCTTCACTTTTAGTTATTCCCACATACAAACCTTTTATCCCCAAATCATTGATTTCCTGCTCATCTCCAGTCAAAAAATGCCAATTATTTTCATCAGCATCATATTCCTGAGCAAACTTCTTCATTTTAGATGGCAAATCCCTTTCAGGATCTATGGAAATTCCTACAATATTGTATTCAGAACTATCAGTACCAAGAGCACTTTGAATTCTCTTTGCAGACTGTGTCATTCTTGGACAAACAGAAGGGCAGGATGTAAAAAAGAAATATATAATATATGGCTTGGATTTCAATTCATCCGAATTGAACTGTAAGCTATCCTGATCAGTAAAAGAGAATTGAGGTACTGAATAATAAATAGTATCTTTCCCTATAGTTCATGTACCCCAAGATAAGGTAATTTTACATCTTTTTGCTTACATGAATAAAATGTCAATGCTAATAACAGCCAAACTAAAATTTGTAATTTCTTCATTTAAAAAATAACAATTTAAAAAATAGAGATATTTACATTTCAATCCAAATCATAGTGATTCGAAATTTTTTTGTAAATCAGATATATCACTACAAACATAATAAAAATCATTAAAGCTATGGATATCCCATAAGCTAAAATTTCACCATCAGTAAAATCTCCTGCACAAACAGAGCAACTATAAGACTTAAATCTGACAAAAAGAATAAGAATAATTACTGATATATATTTCTTAATATTTTTCATTTTCAAATATGATAGAGTAGAATATATAATATTGGCATAGAAATGAAACGAAATACCAAAAAAATGAAATAGCTGATATCAATGGATAATTTATTTCTTTCGATTTTCCATTCAAACTAATATACAATCCTATTAACAGAGCTATAGCAATTAATACATGGAAACCATGAGAGCTATTATCGTATAAAAATAAGAAGAATACAAACCTGCTAAATTCTGTACTCCGAAATTGACAAGTCTTATCCATTCAAAGCCCTGAATTACCAAAAATACTAATCCGAGTAACATAGTAATCAATAGCAAGGATTTTTTAAGTTTCCTTTGCAGCATTATTGGAAAACAAATTCATCGTAAATGCACTGGACAATAATATTAACACATTGCCCACGGAAACTGCTAATGGCAATCGTGGTTGATCTATCGGAGGCCAATCAGTAGCCTTTGCAGCTGCTATCAAATAAGCACTAATTATACCGGCAAAAAACATTATTTCTGTTAAAACCACAATATAAAATGCGATTTTTATCCCCGGAATATTTTTTTTATCTTCAGACATATTATTGATAAATTACATTTTGAAAACATCCTTTGGAACTGCTGACACATCGAAATAAACTCCCAATATCAATGTAGCCAAAGTAAAAAGACACATATAAATTATAATCTGAAGTGGTATAGGTTCCCATTTCAAATGCATAAAATAATTTAACACCAAAATGGATTTCATTGTTGAAACTGTAAAAACAATTACTATCATCAACATGAAATTCTGCAATTCAGATGCTACCAAACTTATTGCAAATAAAAGCAATAGAGCCAAATATATTTTAAAATAATTGGGATGGCCATGATAATCATTCTCCTTTGGATAAACCACTTCGTGTTCTAATCCTTCAATATTATTTAATTCACTCATTTCTATTATTTTTTTTAATCAGCAATATATAATAATGGAAATAAAAATATCCATATCAAATCGACCATATGCCAGTACAAACCTGCCACTTCAATCCTGTGAGTATTTTTACCTTTTCTAGCTCCCATCATCACAATAAATAAAACAGTTGCTCCCACAATAACGTGAAAAGCATGAAGACCAGTCATCAAAAAATAGAAGCCCCAATATGTACTTTCAATGGATTCCCCTTGCTTGACAAGTTCATCTCCACTAAAAGTAAATCCATGATGAATTTTTTGAACATATTCCGTCGATTTAACGACCAAAAATATCAAAGCACAAACAATTGTCAATGATATATATAACATTATTTTTTTAGTATCTTTTTTAACTGCTCCTTCATGTGCTTTAACAACAAAAAAACTACTTGTCAATAGCACAAAAGTATTCACAGACCCTAACCATACATTAGTATGGGATGCCATTTCTGCCCATTCAGGATACCTGAATCTATAAAGCAGATATGCCACTATCAATCCACCGAAAATCACAAATTCTCCGGCTATCAATATCCACATTCCCAATCGGGCTTGAGGGATTTCATTTAATTTTGGTCTTTCAATATTATGTTTGCTCATTACCTAAATTATTTAACATTTTGAGGAATAAAATCTTCAGCACTTTCCGGATTATTATAATCGTAGGGCCATCTGTAAACCACAGGATATTCTTTGAAATTTCCGTGTCCCGGAGGTGATGATGTCTGCCATTCCAATGTATTACTTTTCCATGGGTTATCTTCAGATTTTTTACCTTTAAACATAGAATAGAAGAAATTGAATAAGAAAACAAACTGCGTAATCAATAGAAATATCAGGCTCACAGTAGCTATCTGTCTTGCTAATATATGCTCTGGTTGCATCAATAATTCTTTCCACGCACTATAATCGAATATCCTTCTGTGTTGTCCCTGAAGTCCAAGCCAGAACAACGGAATAAAAATACTATTGAAGAAAATAAAAGTTCCCCAAAAATGAATTAAACCCAATGTCTTATTCATTTTCCTTCCTGAAAACTTAGGAAACCAATAATAAATAGCAGCAAAACCTCCTAAAAATACTGTTGGGAACAATGTATAGTGAAAATGCGCTATAACAAAATAAGTATCATGAGCATAAATATCAAAAACATTTGAACCTAAATGCAATCCTGTAAATCCACCGAAAAAAGTGAATGTTGCTAACATACCTACTGCCCAAAGCATAGGAATTTTGAATTGAAATTTACCATTCCATAATGTTCCTAAAAATGCTAACACTGTACCTGCAAATGGTATAGATATGATGATTGTCAGCAAACTGAATATATTTGCAGCGCTAGGATTGATTCCTGCTACAAACTGGTGATGTGCCCATACTACTAATGACAATACAGCAGCAGACAGTACCATTACTATTACAAATTTATAACCAAACAATGGCTTACGTGAAAATGTAGGTAATATCTCCCCAACAACTCCCAATGCAGGTAATAATAAAACATAAACTTCGGGATGACCGAAAAACCAAAATAAATGTTGCCACAATATCGGATCTCCTCCCCTATATGCATCATAAAATCCGGTACCAATAAGTATATCCATCAACAACATAAATGCTCCCGCTATCAATGGTCCTACAGAAAACATAAATAATAGATTGGCGACATTTATCATCCACACCACAAAAGGCATTTTCATCAATGTCATACCCTTTGCTCTTTTATTCAATGTAGTGACCAGAAAATTAATTCCTCCCATCAACATGGAAATAAATTCAAGTGCAACCGCCATCAGGAAGAAAGTATTTCCGGTAAAAAAATTGGCTTTAAATGAAGTGTTGGGATTATTATATCCGAAATCCGAAACACTCAGTGGTGGATACATAGTCCATCCTCCTCCAAAAGCTCCGGTCTTCATCAAAAATCCACTTAACAACACTATACAACTCAATAAAAATGTCCAATAAGATATTTTATTCAATGTAGGAAATGCCATATCATCGGTACCTATCATAATAGGAATGAGATAATTCCCGAGAACTGCTAAAAGCATGGGCATTCCTACCCAAAATATCATGATAGCACCGTGATTGGTGATGAGCTGATTATATGTTTTAGCAGTAAGATTGCCATAAAGTGGAATATGCTCTGGTCCAAAAGCATTGTTGAACCTGAAAACATAAGCAAAAAAACCACCAAAGGCAGCCATAAACATAGCCGTTAAAAAGTATTGAAAACCAATATCCTTATGGTCTAATGAAAAGAAATATCTTTTCCAAAATCCTGATTTTTATGTTCTGTCATTTTAATAATTTTCGCTTTGTTTATTTTTTAATTCCATATATTTTATCCATAGATTCCTTCCACTGCTCTTCACTTTCTACATATAAATTACCTTTCATTATGGTATGTCCGATACCACATATCTCAACACAAGAAATATCGAATTTCCCCTCTTTATTAAGATTTATCCATCTTGTTATAGTCCTTCCCGGTAGTACATCCTGCTTGAATCTGGCTTGAGGTAAAAATACACTGTGCAGCACATCCATGGCTTTCAAATCCAATACCACATTTTTATTTACTGGTACGTGAAGTTCATTTACTGCCATGACATCATCAGCGGTGTATAATTCGCCATCTGGCCCCGGATAATAAATCATCCACATCCATTGTTTCCCGACGATAGCTACTTTAAAATCTGATTCAGGAACCGATTGTTCCACATCATGCCATATATGGTGCTCAGCAAATAATATATACAAATCTCCTACCAGCAACAAAACCATACCCACATATATCCACATCCTCTTTTTGTGAGTGTTTCCTTTCATATATAGTTCATCTTTTGTTCTCGATTTATTTCGCTTGAACATTGGAAATACAAAAAGGAAAAGTGTAATTACAGTAGCCAAACCAGTAATTGCAGTGATTATCCAAAATATGGAATCTATTTCACTACCAATATGGCTAATACTTTCAGGAAATACTTTCATTTTAATTATGATTGATTATTGATTTAATATTTATTTAATCCACATTACTATTACTAAAATTATCAATACCAAAGGCAAATATATAATTGAACTCAGCATCAATTTTCTCGCAGTCAAATTATCAGTTTTTTATAAAAAACATAGGCATAAAGTATAAAACCCAATGTTAAAACCGATACTAATCCTATAGCATATATATTCATCTTAGATAATGTAAAAAGTAAGAAAACAAATGGAATGAGTGTCAACGAAGAAATAAATGTATAAAAGGCATTTTTCACTGATTTCCCAGAATCTGTAGGAAATAATTGGTACCCTGCTCTGTTATAATCATCGAAATATAACCAGGCAATTGACCAAAAGTGTGGAAATTGCCAAAAGAACTGTATTAGAAACAATACAATTGCTAATCCATCTATCCTCCCGGTAAAAGCAACATAACCTATTGTAGGAGGCAAAGCTCCCGGAATAGCACCTATTGCCACAGCTATAGGACTAACTCTTTTCATCGGAGTATATAAAAATGAATACACCAAAAGTGAACCCATACCCAATATCAAGGTCAATTCATTATTGAATAGACTGAAGGACAAATATCCAAGCAATACCATGATTGCAGCATATATCGCAACTTCCATTACACTCATCGATCCGGATGGTAAAGGTCTATTATTAGTCCTTTCCATTTTCAAATCGTGTTTTCTTTCTATTATTTGATTTATTGCATGTGCTGCTCCGGTAGTAAAAAATCCCCCCAAAGTAATACCTAAAAGTTGATATAAATCGATATTTCTTCCTCCGGAAGCTACCAAATAACCCAGAATAGATGTAAATACCACCACCAGGTTAACCTTAAATTTGATGAGATTGCCTAAGTCTTTAAGAAGTCGCACAAAGCCTTGATTTTATTTAGAGCAAATTTAAATTAAGCTATTGATTGAAATATATATTTAGACTAAAAATAAATTAAAATGTCGCGGATTGACATTTTAATCGGATAAAATACCCGAAAAACAAGTATTGAGTCCATAACTTCTCAATATGCAAGTAAATTATGAAATCCCGGTAAAACACGTATAACAGGCGATATCCGAATGAACAGTTTTTAAAATTCAAAATTATATTGCAAATGCTTTATTTTTTTGCTTTATGAAATGAGCATTTCTGAAATCTAAATTCAATTATAAATTATAGAAAGTACATTATTTTTCATTTCCTATACTTGATACTGTCATCAACAGAAAATCCAAACTTTTGTCATAATCTAAATATTCATATTCCAACCCAAGAATTCTAATATTAGAATAGTAGTCATTGATTCTGTTGTAATAATTTTTTTCAAGTTGAACAGCACTTGCTTTTTCTCCTATTTTTTGAATTAAAAACCATTTTTCCAATAACCTGGCAGTCCTTCCATTTCCATCCTGAAATGGATGGATTTTCACAAATACTAAATGAATAAATGAAGCAAAATAAAAAATTTCATGATCACTCAAATTCGTTTCTATCAATAACTCAATATCCTCAAATAATTTAATCAATTCAGATTTTACAATTTCAGGACTTGCGGCCACGTATTCAATCTTATCCTCGCTATTGATTACAAACATTGGATTCGTCCTTATCAATCCTTGTTGGCTTTTAGGTAAAATGTTGTTACTCAGAATAGAATGAGCCTTTTGAAGATTTTCAAGATTCAATCTATTACCGTCAATGAAATCGTATGCCTTATATAAGTCGTCAGCTTTTCTGGTATAATCAGGATTGAATTTTATATTTAAAAATTTATATTTAAAATAGCTGTCAAAATCAATTTCTTCTCCCTCAATTTTTGAAGAATAAACAGAAGATACTGATTTATAAAATCGAAAATAGTCAACCGGTATTTCTGACTTCTCAATATTATCTAATTTTAAAAGTGGAGATTCTCCCGCTTTTTCTATAAAATCATTTAACAGACGACATGTAAGAATTGATAATTTATCAAAATATTCCTTTTTTTCTATTAAATCTTTCATAGTACAAAGATAATTAAATTGTCAAAACTATTAATAATTGATGATTTTTTAACCACTTATAAACCATTACCATATAGATAATTTCAATTTATAGAATGCCAACTTACAGAAACAACCAAAGAAAATATTAAAAGATAAAATCCAAATTATTGCCCATAATAAGGAGAAATAAACAGATATACTACTACACCGGTTATAGCGACATAAAGCCACAATGGAAATGCAATTTTAGCTATTTTTTTATGTTTTCTAAAATCCTTATTAGAAGCATAAAAATATGCTCGTAGAACCAGTGGTATAGCTACAACCGACATTAAAATATGAGTTGCAAGGATAAAATAATAGACATATTTAATAAATCCTTCTCTTGGAAAAATAGTTTCTTCAGTAGTACCATGATACATTATGTACATTACCAAAAATACAATTGAAAGAAATATTGCTATCTGCATTAGAGTCTTATGCAATTTCACTTTTTATTCTTGATAGCGACAATGGCAGAAATCAAAAGTACAGCCACCACACCATTTATTGGAGCATAGATATGAGGAAATAAGAAAAATCTCCGGGCAAATTTACTTGTAAGAGCAAAACAACAACTACCGGAATTACTACAGAAATTATATTGATTAATCGTAAATTCATTTCAATGTTTTTGTTTGATAACTAATTTAATTTAATTTTGTTCATGCTTCCCAACTTTATTTTAACTGTTTGTCTTCAAATAATATTAATTCCCTTTAAAATAATTACCTGCAGATATCATCTTTATCATAATTTTAAAAAATAAATTTATTACATTCACATATCATGATAAAATAAATTAACTTTGTGGAGGTAAACACTATTAACAATAATCATTGAGAAAATGAACTATAAAATCAAATCACTTCTATACATTTTAATTCTGTTATCATCTTTTTCAATATATGGTCAGGAATTAAAATTGATGACATACAATATAAGATTGAATGTAGAATCTGATGGCATCAATAAATGGGACAATAGAAAAGAATTTCTGACTTCACAGATTGCTTTTTATGATCCCGACATTTTTGGTCTTCAAGAAGCTAAACCGGAACAGGTCACTTATATTGAAAATACATTGCCCGGATACACAAAAATAGGAATAGGCAGGGATGAAAACGGCTCAGGTGAAGCATCTTGTTTGTTTTACAAAAATGATAGATTCGATCTTTTGGCACAAAACACATTTTGGCTGTCAGAAACTCCTGAAACTATCTCCAAAGGCTGGGATGCAGCTTATAGAAGAATATGCACTTACGGATATTTCTATGACAAAGAATTGAAAATAAATTTTTATGTCTTTAATACCCATTTGGATCACATAGGTGAAGTGGCAAGAACAAAAGGAATCGAACTCATTCTGGACAAAATAAAAACAATAAACTCTGATAACGAACCGGTTTTCCTAATGGGAGATTTTAACTCTACTCCCGATTCTGACAGAATAATAACACTCCGAGAAAAAATGGATGATAGCAGACTTATTTCCATAGACAAGCCATTTGGCCCTGATGCAAGTTTCAATGGTTTCCAGTTCAACATAGCACCTGAAAATCTCATAGATTACATTTTCTTAAATAAAAACAGTGATTTCATTGTCAAAAAATATGCGATTCTCACAGACAATAAAAACATGTTATATCCATCAGACCATTTTCCTGTATTTATAATATTAAATCATAAATAATTTACAAATGAAATTTTACAAATTCTTATTTTTAATATTTATTTCTACTATCATATCTTTTCAATGCAAACCATTTGAAAGTAATGAAACAACAAAACATGCATTTTCCAATGTCAAAATAATAATTACTGCTGAAAATACTGATTTGAGAATAAAAGAAACAGGAAATGTAAAATTCAATCCTGTATCAGAATTATCAGAAGGTAAAGTATGGCTATTTGTCTATCCGAAAAAGAAATATCAACATTTTATAGGCATAGGTGGTGCGATTACCGATGCAAGTGCTGAGACATTTTTCAAACTATCCCAAACAAATCAGAATAAACTGATAGAAGCATATTACGATAAAAACAAAGGAATTTCCTATTCAATTATCAGAACAAATATGAATAGTTGTGATTTTAGTTCTGATATGTACACCTATATCGATGAAGGTGATAAGGAGCTAAAATCTTTCAATATATCTCATGATGAAAAATACAAAATCCCTTTGTTAAGAAAGGCTATAGAAACTTCAGGAAACTCAAAACTATTTCTTAGCCCCTGGAGTCCACCGGCATTCATGAAATCCAATGACAATATGCTCCATGGAGGTCAATTACTTCCTGAATATTTCCAATCATGGGCTGACTATTATGTTAAATTTATTGAGAAATATAAAGAAGCAGGAATAGATATATGGGGACTTACTATTCAAAACGAACCTATGGCGACTCAAACATGGGAATCCTGTATTTATTCTGCAGAACAGGAAAGAGATTTTTTAAAAAACTACCTCGGACCTACACTACATAAAAATAATCTATAGACAAGAAAGTAATATTCTGGGATCACAACAGAGATCTTATAACAGAAAGAGCAGATGTAATGCTCAATGACCCTGAAGCAGCTAAATATGTGTGGGGAATAGGTTTTCACTGGTACGAACCATGGAAGTGGAGGCGAAATGATGTTTCAAAATGTTGAAGAGGTACATAAAATGTATCCAGACAAAAACCTGATGTTTACTGAAGGATGTGCAGATAGTTATGATTCATCAAGAATAATGGATTGGTCTCATGGTGAAAAATATGCTTATTCTATGATCAATGACTTTAATTGTGGAACAGTAGCATGGACAGATTGGAATATATTATTAGACCAATTTGGAGGACCTAATCATGTGGGTAACTATTGTTTTGCTCCGGTTCATGCCAATACAGATACTGATGAACTCATATTTACTCCTGCATATTACTATATCGGACATTTTTCAAAATATATTCAGGAAGGAGCTCAGAGAATCAGTAATGCATGCAGCAGAAGTCAACTTCAATGCACTACATTTCAAAATCCTGATGGACAATATTGTACTATCGTGCTCAACAAAACTTCTAATAATATAAAATACTTTCTTGTGATCGATGGTAAAACTGCTGAAGTAGAGATACTACCTCATGCGATACAAACTCTGCTATATTGACAAATGTAATTACCGGTTAAAATATTTGCTACCTATTTTATAATTGAGGTATGTTACTCCAATGCCTATTATCATTCCTGCTAATACATCAGAAGGATAATGAACTCCAAGATCCATCCTCGAATATGCTACTAATCCCGCCCAGACAAATGAAGGAGCTATAACATACCATTTAGGGAAGGCTATACTCAATGAAGTGGCAAGAGCGAAACTATTGGAAGTGTGTCCGGAAGGAAATGAAGGACTTCCTCCATCGGATTTTTTGTCCAAATCAGGGTATGTTATAAATGGTCTTGTCCTGTTAATATTATATTTCACTGCAGTAGTGAAGATAGCATCTATAGCTATGGAAGTAGCGACAAATATTGATTTTCTCTTTAATTTTTCATTCTTCATTAAATAACCTGAAGAATACAAGGCTATCGGAGTGATGATAACTATAGGTTTGGTAGAATTACTTAAAAATTGAAATGTCCTGTCAAATTTTGTATTTCTATTCAAATTTATTTCTCTCAAAATATCAATATCCAAATTTTGCGAATAGATATTTATTGATGATATAAAAACCGAAAACAAAATTCCGATAAATAATATAAACACCTTTCTATTATTCATTAGTAAAATGCGATTTATAATACTGAAATGTTTCCATCAATCCTTCCTCTCTACTAATTTTTGGTTCCCAATTTAAAATTGATTTTGCCAGATTTATATCAGGACATCTCACTTTAGGATCATCGTCAGGCAATTTATAATAATTGATATTAACACTACTATCACCCACTATATTTACAATTTCATTGGCTATATGATTTATTGTAATTTCCTCAGGATTACCCAGATTTACGGGCAGATGATAATCACTCAATAACAACTTAAAAACCCCTTCGACAAGATCTGAAACATAACAAAAAGACCTGGTCTGTTTACCATTTCCAAAAATTGTAATTTCCTTTCCTCTCATAGCCTGATCAAAAAATGTAGGAATAGCTCTTCCATCATTTTGTCTCATTCTGGGTCCATAAGTATTAAATATTCTGGCTATTCTGGTCTCAAGTCCATGAGAATTGTGATATGCCATAGTCAATGCTTCCTGAAATCTCTTCCCTTCATCATATACTCCCCTGGGCCCTACAGGATTGACATTGCCCCAGTATTTTTCATGTTGAGGATTGATATCAGGATCGCCATAAATCTCTGATGATGACGCTATAAGAATCCTGGAACCTTTATCCTTTGCCAATCCCAACAGATTATGTGTTCCAAGAGAACTAACCTTCAATGTTTGTATAGGCATACTGAGATAATCTGATGGACTCGCAGGCGAAGCAAAATGTAAGATATAGTCGAGTTTTCCAGGTACATGAACAAATTTACTCACATCGTGATTATAAAATTCAAAATTCTTCAATGGGAAAAGATGTTCAATATTGGCAATATTACCAGTAATAAAATTATCCATCCCAATTACATGATAATCCTTTTGAATAAAAAAATCACATAAATGAGAACCTAAAAATCCGGCTGCTCCTGTTATAAGAATTCTCTTCACAATATGGTACTTAATGACTTAAAACCTTAACTTATAATGTAAAGGTAATATTTTTTAATTCATTTCATCATTATTAAATAATAAATTTACAATTAAAATTGAATATTAAAATTTCATTTTACATAAATTTAAAAACATTTGACTTTGATTCTTTTTTTTTAATCTAATACGCAACTAAATATGCAATCAGATATGTATTGGTAATTGGTCTATCTTAATTTAATGTTAAGTTTTAATTTTTCAATTTATATCTATATGAAATCATTAATCATCGGTATTGCAATCATAATTATATCATTTTTAAATAATAACTTTTTAAAATCACAAAATACATTTGAAAGTAATAATTCAGAACAGTTAGTATTATTTGAACCATCGTCATCAACATCAATACTACCTCTATTCCCGGATTTAAAAACCACTGCTTCTGACAAAACAGAAAACATAGATCCGGTTGAAAAATTCAATAAAAGGATTGAGATTATGTTTATCAACCCAAATTTCTTTTATGGGATCATATTAGATATAATATTTGTGTTGCTTATACTTCTGTTCGTTTATTATCCTACATACAAAAAAAGTGATACCATATTTACTTTTGTTTTGTTCAATATCATTGTTTACCTTTTGACATATTTTCTCAATGGAATCAAAATGTCAACAGGAGCAGCATTTGGTTTATTTGCCATATTCAGTATGCTGAGATACAGAACTTCCAGTATCAATATGAGAGACATGACTTATTTGTTTGTATTCATAGCCATGGGGCTATTGAGTGCCATACAATTAGGAATAAAAGACACACTCATAGTATTCTCAATGATTTTTGTTTTAATTGTGATTTTAGATTCTAATTTATTTATTAAAAGAGAATTTTATAAGATGATTTTATATAACAATTTAGAATTAATACATCCTGATAAAAGGGAAATATTAGTAAATGAAATTTCCAGTATAACAGGACTAAAAATTAACAGAATAACCGTAAAAAAAATAAATATCAAAAACAATACTGTTGAATTAAAAGCATACTACTATGAATAATATTAAAAAATACATCATATTAATTATTTTTATAATATCAATTCCGGTATTAGCAACTGCACAAAACAACCTTTATGGGAGTATTTGGAATATAGAATTTGATAAAAAGCTAAATAAAAAATTTGATTTATCAACAGAATTTGAACTCAGAACTATTTATTACTTAAGGTTGATAGAAAGAGGATCTTGGTCACTTCAGGCTGATTATAATTTATCCAAGCACATAGATTTAGGGGCAGGATATGAACTCAAAAATCAATTGGACACGAAATATGCCAAATATCTCTTTCAGAAACAAGTGGTATATACAAACAGAGGGCAAATTGAAATCCCAGGAGATTTTACGTTTAAACTCCGTGAAAAATCCAAATAACTAAAAAAAATGAAAATAACAGACTGGACTCTTATGGACATATAGATACTTATAGGATTAATCCTGTTTGGGAATGGAAAAACAGGCTATCTCTCTAAAATATAATATACCCAAATGCAAACTCACTCCTGAAATATCAGCTGAAACAATATTTAAATTAAATGAGACTGAATATTCAAAATATGATAACCTGAGATTAAAAATGTCTTTCAATTATAAATTAAATAAAAGAAACAGAGTTGAATTGAATTTCATATACAACTCCAATATTGAATCAGAAGATGATTATGGGAGATATCTCTTAGGATTCAGTTATCAACATAAATTATAATTCTATTTTTAAAAAAAAATAAAAGTAAAAATCTAAAATGAAATATAGTACTATCATAAAATTATTATTTATAAGTATTCTTTTGGATGTGATCCTGAGAATGTTCTGGATCTTTCTGACAACAATAATACAACAACAATTGGAAGCGAGGACGATACAGATTATATCTGGGTTCGGATATAACATATATTGAATTCGATGGCAGCTCCATTTCCGTTGTAGGGTTCCGGAGCATCTGTTATCGGTGGCAATCTGGTAATTTCAGAAGGTGGCAATTACCAATTATCAGGAAAATTGGATGATGGATATATAAAAATAGAAAACACAACTGAAGATATTATAAGATTATTGATGAACGGAGTAAACATACATTCTTCATCTACTTCTCCACTATGGATTTCAGTGCTGATAAAGTCGTAATTATACTTTTAGATGAAACAGAAAACACATTATCAGATAACTCTACGTACAGTGAAGAATCTGAAAACCAATCAGGTACTATTTTTTCCAATTCATATTTAGCTATTTATGGAAATGGAACTTTGAACATAGAGGAAATTACAATGATGGTATCCATGGAAAAGCAGGATTAGTTATTAAAAGTGGAAATCTATCAATTACCGCTAAAGATGATGCCATTTCGAGTAATGAATTCATTAAAATATATGATGGTGAAATAAATTTAGAAAGTGATGGTGATGCCGTAGTATCAGGAGATGATGAAAATCTGGATTATGGCAATATAGAAATATATGGAGGCAACTTCACAGTCAACACTCAGTCGGATGCCTTCTCATGCTTTCCTGATATTAACATTTCCGGAGGAAAATTCAGTATAAAAACAGGCAAAGGAAGTTCAAGTTTATCTAGCAATTCTGCCAAAGGTTTTAAAGCCACAGACAACATTAGCATTTCAGGGGCAGAAATATCCATGAATGTAGGCGACGATGGTATCAAGGCAAATACTAAAGTTGAAATTTATAATTCAACAATTGAGATTTCTGCTGCTGATGATGGCATTCAATCCGATAATACAATAACAATAAATGCTGATATAGACATTACAAAATCAGACGAAGGCATAACAGCAGAAACTATCAACATAGATGGTGGAAACATCAATATCACTGCTCCGATGATGGAATAAATACCATAGCGGAGGCGATGTTGAGCAGGTTGACAATTCAGTATTATACATCAATGATGGCAAAATAGTGATCACAAGTTCTGCCGATGGAATCGTTCCAATGGAAATGTATATATGTATGGAGGGAGTGTAGTAGTCCGGGCCCAACATCGTAACCTGAAGTATCTCTTGATTTTAATGGGAAATTTAAAATATCCGGTGGCACTCTTGCTGCACTAAGTGCAAGGGGTAATATGTTGGAAGGAGCTTTACTAATACTTCTTCACAGTGTTCTATAGTTTTTACCTTTAGCAAAACTATTTCATCCAATACATTATTTCATATAGAGGATACTGATGGAAATGAAATTATCACTGTGAAATCATCGAAATCTTCAAGTGCCTTTATATTTTCATCACCACTATTGGTAAAGGTCAATCTTATAAATTATATACTGGTGGCACAAGCACAGGTATTGAATCAGGAGGACTATTAATAGATGGAACATACAGCAGCGGAACTTTGCGTTCAAGTTTCACAGTCTCAAAACCTCTTCAACAATATCGGTAAATTAAAATATATTAACCATTTCTAAAAGCAATTAAAATTTCATATCACAACATAAAAAAAGCAGGACTGGGTTTAATTCCCTTCCTGCTTTTAAAAAAACTATTAATACCAAAGTTTAAATCATCTGAATTCTATCATATAAGGCATCATCGCCTGAGGTTGACCTACCTGAGTTTCATCGTTAATAATATCAAGCATAGGTTTCAACTCTTTTATATATCTGTTATTCATAATTTTAGCCTCCATGTCATTCTGTTGTGACAATTTTCATTAATTCCTGCATAACATTATTTTTCAGCACTTGGATATTTTGTCCAAAGAATACTCTTCGAGATGTGCTTTTCCGCACATATCTCTATAAACTCTGTCAAGATCTCCAAGTTCATCCACCAATCCCAATTCCTTAGCAGTAGTACCTAACCAAATTCTTCCCTGAGCTACTTCATGTACCTGATCTTTTGTCATATTCCTACCTGAAGCCACTACAGTTAAAAACCTGTCGTAAAATTGTTCTATATAATTCTGCATCATTTGTTTTGCATTATCTTCCATAGGGAAAACAGTGGTTATAGCAAGACTCATTTTATGAGTTTTCACAGAGTCAAAATGAATCTTTAGTTTATCATTGAACATCTCGCTCACTTCCGGGATAACACCGAAAACACCAATACTTCCTGTCAATGAATTAGAATCTGCAACTATAGAATCAGCATGACAAGAAATATAGTAACCTCCTGAAGCTGCATAATCTCCCATTGAAACTATCACCGGTTTTCCAGCCTGCTTTATCAGATCCACAGCTCTCAGTATTTCATCAGATGCAGAACCACTTCCTCCAGGAGAATTCACTCTCAGTACAACACCTTTAATATTATCTTTATTCAAAACATCCTGAAATGCACTTTCAAATTTTTCCGGAGAAATGGTACCTTCTTCTTTACCTCCATTTGCAATTTCTCCTTCCATATATATAACAGCAATTTTATCTTTATTTATTTTCAATTTTTCTACATCTCCGAGATTCAAATATTTATTAATCGAGACAAGGTTTAATTTTCTTTATCCTCAATACCACTTTTTGTTTCAGGAAATTATCAAAATCTATTTTATACATCAATCCATCAACTATATTATACTTAAGAGCATTTTCAGGAAACATACCTTTTAAATTATTGACAAAATACTCGAAGCTATCTCTGTTGATATTTCTGCTACCCAAATAACTCGATGTCACATTTTCATAAAGACCATTATAGAATTCCCTCAATTGTAACTTATTTTGATCACTCATTTTATTCAATCTCAATGGCTCAGTAGCACTCTTGAATTGACCAGCATAGAAGATATTCCATTTAACTCCAATATTATCAGACAAATCTTTGAAAAACGGACTTACATTAGCATAACCGGTAATCTCCACCATACCACCTGGACTTAAAAATATAGAATCAGAAACCGAAGCGATGTAATATGTCAATGGTGTATAATGATCACCATAAGAATATACAAATTTTCCACTCGATTTGAAATCTTTCAATGCTTCTCTAATCATATTAGCACTTGAATACCCCATCTGAGGACTTCCTGCTTCTACAAATATACCTTTAATCTTATCATCATTTTTTGCACTTTCTATAGACTCGACACACTACCTAAGTCAGGGTTAAAATTCTCTTCAAATATCACTTTGAATTTATCAGTTGACTCCTCTTTTTCTTTAAACTCACCATTGATATTAACATGTAAAATTGACTTTTGACTTATGGATTCTTTTCCATTAACGGAAAGACCTATTATAGCGAATACTAAAAACAAAAGTAGAAAGAACAGGAGTGTTCCAAAACACGATGCGAATACAAAAGTAAAAAATTTTTTCATCGGATATTTTTTTTAATTTCAATTTTAATTACAAAACAATATAGCAAAATTAATTTTTATCTGTTTATTATATTATGTTTTTAGATTACATGACTGTATTTTTAGATAAATAGGTTAAAACCATTCATAAATCATTATTTAGAAAGTTATAAATCTTCAATTCACAGTTAATAAATATCCAAATTAAGATTTATAAACAATTATTGATATCACCATATATAAATATTCAACTAATTACATATCTTTGTAATATGTTATGAAAAAAATTATTTATTTATATTTTATCGTTTTTTTTAGTTCCTCGATGGCAGGTCAGATTCAGGTAAGACCTTCCAACAATACTGATTTTACCCCAACCGATTTAATAAAAAAATATTTTTAGGAAATGGGGTTTCGGTTCAAAATATCAAATATGATGGAGTAGAAAAATCTGTGGGTTATTTTTCTAATGGCACAAGTGCTATTTCATTGGATAGAGGTATCATAATGACAACCGGACAATGCTCCGATGCATCACTTATAAATGGAGCTTCTCGGTATCGAAATCCAGTTCAGGGACAATATACACTGATACAGACCTTTCAAATGCTGTAAATACAAATAAATTACAAGATATAGCCCGGTACGAGATTACATTTGTTCCATTTTTTGATTCTATTTCCTTCAATTATGTTTTTGCATCTGAGGAATATCCATCATTTTCATGCAAAGAATTTAATGATGTCTTTGGTTTTTTTATTTCAGGTCAGAATCCTGATGGGGGAATTTATTCAAAAAAAATATCGCTCTGATTCCCGGTACCTAATGAGGTTGTAAGCATCAATAATATTCACCCTGATTATGGTTCAGATTGTATAGCAAAAAATGAAGAATTCTATAACGAAAATCCTACCGGAAGCAAAAAAATGACATACAATGGATACACCAGTGTATTTACAGCTTCAGTAAAAGTCGTTCCATGTACTCAGTACACAATTAAAATTGCAATAGCTGATGTCGTTGATTTGCTATACGATTCTGCGGTATTTCTGGAAGCAAAAAGTTTCGCTTCTGATGGACTGACTAGAGATATTGGAACTCCTTCTTTTGATAACACCATCGCTGAAGGATGTACTCCGCAAAAATAAAATTCAGCTTCAAAATCCTCAAACCAAAGATTTCAATTTACAACCAAGAATAATATCTGTTTCAGGGAATAGGAAGCAAATCTATTGAGGGGAATCGATTATTTAAGCATCCCTGATGATATGATTATTACCACCGGAACAAATTCATTTGAATTTGAAGTCACTGTTATAGAGGACAATATTGTCGAAAACAAGAGTATTTTGCTCTTGAATTCAAAAAGGACTTTTGTAATCTCGACACTATTATATTATACATTTCTGATAATAAAATTGAAGATATCATAATATCTGATTCCATCGAAATATGTGAAGGAGACACTAAAAATATAGGAGCTATACTGCCTAATGATATCCAAATAATCGATGATCAGGTTTTTCAAATAATCAATCTCAAATACTGTCTTCACTTGCTGGCAGTTTTATTTATTCAAAGATTAATGTTAATGGGATTTATCCAAAAACACTAAATAATGAAATGATAAAAGAGATTTGCATTGACAATCTTCATGGAATTGATTTGTATGATTTGGATATTTATATTGTATCTCCTGATAATATATTTATGGAGTTGAGTACCGACAATGGGTACAGAGCCATTCCTACCAATACTGAAGATAAAATGTTAAATACTTGTTTCACTCCATCAGCTACAATTCCCATCAATAACGGTAATCCGGTTTTAGGCGACATTTTCCCTTCAAACCCAACATATACCGGCAATTTCAAACCAGAAGGCAATTGGAGTGACCTAATCAACTCACAATCAAATGGAGATTGGAAACTGTTTATTCAAACCGATGAATCAGGATATGAACACACTCTTGAATCATGGCATATCACATTCAATTCTTCTTATGCATTGAATTATAATTGGTCTCCAGCTAATAATATTTCATGCACTACATGTCTTTCTCCTAATATATACCCAACTTTATCTCAGTATTATTTCCTAAATACATCCGACACCTATGGTTGTCAGGTTAGAGATTCTATATTTGCAGATATTGATACTACTGAAGATATCCTATTCATAGATTGTGACAGCATATCTACAGACTTCATCAGATTTGTTTGGTCATCAGAAAATGCAGGTGATATCTATGAAATAAAAATCGATGAATCAGTAAATTGGATTGAAACAACAGATAATTATTATGATGTAACAGGATTGGGATTTTCTCAAATCGTGAAGATAGAAGTAAGGGTAAAAAATACAAAATGCCCAAATAATTCAATAACCAAACAATGTGAATCATTCCCCTGCCCTCCTCCTGATATACAATTATTATCTCAAAAAAATCTGGTATGCTATGGCGATAATAATGGTGAAATAAGCCTTTCAGCTGATGGTACCATTGGTCCCTATACTTTCAGATACAATAATGAAATAAATAATTCAGGTTATTTTACAAACTTAAAAGCTGGCGAAGATACTATTTTCATAAAAGATGGAAATAATTGTGAAATCCCTTTTGTATTTAATATTTATAGTCCTGAAAAACTAAATATTTCCTCTACTATCAATAACATATCTTGTTTCGGGTATAATGATGGATCTATACTTTCTGAAATAAATGGAGGAACAAGCCCTTTTACCTATAAATTGTATAATAGTGATATGACTTTTTCTTCTTCCAATAAAAATATTTCAAATATAAAAAGTGGTATTTATTTTTTAAGTATTACCGACAAAAATAATTGTAAACTTATAGATACTTTTAATATTACAGAACCACAAAAAATCATTATTACAGACTCCATCATTGATAATACTTGTAAAAATTACAGTGATGGTAAAATATTTTTAAATATAAGTGGAGGCACTCCCCCTTTTTACTATGACTGGGACACTCCAATAGGTTTAGCCACAGAGAATAATCTGATAAATATTCCGGCAGGTGCCTACAATCTTCACCTAACTGATGCCAATAACTGCTATAAGGATACTACTTACATTGTCACAGAACCAGCCATCGGAATTAATTATACTGTGACATCTAACGATACGATTTGTTATGGGACTACTGATGGAGAAATATCAATAAACTACCCAACAAATGAAAATTATACAATACAATGGGATGATGGATTTTCAGGTAATTCAAAGGCTAATTTATTGCCAGGAATTTACAATGTATCTATTATAGATGAAAATGGATGCAAAGAAGACTTATCTGTAGAAATTATTGAATTAGGAAAAATAAATATCGATTTTGGATTTAAAAATCCATCTTGTCATGACTTTAATAATGGCGAAGTGTGGATTGATAAAATATATTATGGAACAACTGAAGTTAGAAAATCTAATTTCGATTATATCTGGAATACACCAAATGCTGATTCCGGAGCTTATATTTATGGATTATCTGGAGGTACAGAATATATTGTTACTGCTTCTGATAAGTTAAATTGCAAAGAAGAATCTTCAATAATTTTGGAGAATCCGGAAGAGATGAAAATTAAAACTAATCAAATCAGCAATGTGACTTGCTTTAATGGAAATGATGGTTATATAGAAATAGAAGTTGCAAATTATGAAAACTGCACATACAATTGGAATACCACTGAACACAATGACACAAATTTTATTTCTGATTTAAAATCAGGAATATATCAGGTTACTATAACAAATAAATCAGGCTGCAAGGCTAACAAACAGTTTAATATTACTGAACCATCTAAAATCAACACCAATTTCATAGTAGATGATGTGAGCTGCAATGGAGGTAGTAATGGAAAAATTGAGGCAATCATAAGTGGTGGTACCGAACCATATTTTGTTTTATGGGAAGACTCATTGCATAATACAGTAATTAATAACTTAAAACCAGGAATATACCACATAAAAATCAATGACTTGAATGGCTGCATTATTTATGATTCAGTTTCAGTAAACCAACCAGAAAATAAAATTACCTTCGATGCTGAAGCTGTGGATGCAACCTGCTTCGGTGGCAATGATGGAGAATTAATATTAGATGCACAAGGTGGTAGCCCACCCTATTCATATAAAGTTATAGGAAATGAATTTTATGGTTCAAACAAATTAATTGGATTGACTGCAGGAGAATATACTGTGGTTATTAAAGATAATAATAATTGTTATGATACTTTATCCAATATTACTATCAATGAAGGGAAAAAGATTATTGTGGATTTGGGTTTGGATACTATCATGGAATACAATCAATCTTTAGAATTATTTCCAATGATATCCAATCAGTTGGATCCTATTACTTATAACTGGATAGTACCAACTGGCACGGAAATTAGTTGCAACAATTGTTATTCTCCTATTATTTATCCTAAATATAATACTGAGATAAAACTAATAATTACGGATTTCAACGGTTGTTCTGCCTACGATACAAAGAATATAATATTGGTAAAACCAGATAATATATTTGTTCCTACAGCCTTTAATCCCAATAGTGTCAATCATGAAAACAGTAAGTTATTCATATATGGTAGTAGCGGAATTAAAGTTAATCACTCTAGAGTTTTTAACAACAAAGGACATATTGTCTATGAGAGAAATAATTTTGATATCAATGATGAAACTGAAGGTTGGGATGGATTTATAAAAATACTGTTTTAAATACAGGAACTTTCCTATGGATTTTAGAAATAACTAATATTGATGGTACAACAGAAACACTAAAAGGAACTACAACACTACTAAGGTAAATATGCATTCTACAATAAAATATACAATTATACTCATATTAATATTATCAGGAAAATACCTTATAAGTCAGGACCAATTATATTCACAAATCAACAGTAATCCATCAAACATCAATACTGCTCTTACAGGAGTATTCGATGGTAAATACAGATTAGGCATTGCTTATCGAAATCAATGGTTCAGGATAAGTCAAAATTCTTCATTTAATATCAAGGATTTTTACGCTGATACTAAATTCAATATTGTTGGGGACAATTATTTGGGATTAGGAATAAGTATTTCAGAAAAAAATAGTGGCACAGCCGATGTTTCTCTTGGAATGGCTCATTTAAATCTATCTTATCAACAAAAATTAAATTACAATAAATATAGCTCACGAAGTCAATTCCTGATTTTTGGCACACAAACAGGAATAGGAAAATTATATTCAGATTTCAATAATTACTTTTTTGGTATCCAATTCGATAAGAATAGCGAATCTCTCAATACAAGCACACCAAATGGCGAAGAATTGGTAAATTCTGACCCATTTCTTGATATAAATGCTGGTTTATTATATTTCAATTCGACCAAATACAATTCATTTTATATCGGAGCATCTATTTACCATATCAATTCTTCCATATATAGCTTGATAGAAGGCAGCAATGATAAACTACAACGACGATATTCTGCATTGGTAGGAGGAGAAATCAATTTTAACAAAAACCTAAGTTTACTCCCATCACTTATCATAAATATACAAAATAAATTTGCAACATATAGAATTGGAAGTAGCATCAGAGCTTATTATTCGGACAGTGAATATAATTATGTCAGATTTGGACTTTGGACAAAAATAATAAATACTCAGGAAACATTGGATTTCTCCGATTTAACCTTAAGTGCTATATTCAATTTCAATAGAATTGAAATAGGATGTAGTTATGACTTGAATATAGGCTATAGTTCAGAATTATCAAGAGGAAATGGAGCTTTTGAATTCAATTGTAATTACATTTTAGGAGACACCCCTAAACATTATAAAATTTTCTGTCCTCGATTTTAATTTAATAATTTTATTGAATTTATTGTATTTGTCCAAAATATTTACTAACTTTGGGAATTATAAATATCAACTCTTAGTTTAGAGAAGTTTATATATAAATCATTTAAAATCTTAATATTATAAATTAAAGCATTATTGTTATGATGAACGAAAAAGTTAAGTCAATAATGACTAAAGACCCGATAACTATTTCAAAAGATGATAGTTTATTGGAAGTAAGTACTTTACTGAAAAAATTTAAAATTGAACATCTGCCTGTAATTGATGGTGATCAAAAATTAATAGGTATAATTTCATTTTATGATCTTTGGGAATTAAATAAAAAACATGAAGATTATCCAAACATTAAAGTTGGTGATGTTATGACTTCTCATGTTGCCAGATTGCATCCTGAAGATAAAATAGGTTCTGTAGCTGAAATTTTCCTTGAAAATCTTTTTGAAGCTATTCCAATCGTCGATGACGACAATAAATTAGTAGGAATAGTAACCATGCTGGATGTTATATGGTATGAATACAAAAAAGAATATCCTAATCATTATGGTGACTTTATCAATTTTAAAGATTACCACATGGATAGAATCAGTTAGTTTTATAACATTCATTAATTTGTAAACCTGCTGTAAAAAACCGATATTATTTTTTTACAGCAGGCTAATTTAATTTTATTTCGAAACACTATCAGCAGATTTGAATATTCTGCTCCAGTTTATTCCATTGCTCATATTACCTTCCTTAGTTGAAAACCATATAAACAGTGGTTTTCCTACTATATGATCTTCAGGAACAAATCCCCAAAATCTTGAATCTTCAGAATTGTGCCTGTTATCTCCCATCGCCCAATAATAATCTTGTTTGAAAGTATAACTATCAGCTTCTTTCCCATTTATATAAATCTTGCCATTTTCCATTTTAAGATCATTATCTTCATACACATCGATAATCCTCTTGTACAAAGCTATATTTGAAGCATCTATTTTGACAGTAGCTCCTTCTTTGGGTATCCATACAGGACCAAAATTATCGATACTCCATGAGTTAAAGTGTTTAGGATCATTTGGAAACAATGTTGGATCTATCTCATTTTCTGCTAAAAATAAAACTTGTTCACCACTGGCTTCATTTATTTTTTTCACTTGCTCATCATCAAGAAAATAAACCACTCCCTGACCATATTTTTCAGATACTCCCCACTCTTCCAATTTCTTTTTACTTATTGCCAAAGGTTTTTTTACATAATACTTAAATTGTGTGTGAGAAGGTTTTGATTCCAATTGTCCATTGATATATATTTCTCTATCTTTGACAAGTAATGTATCACCGGCTTGAGCAACACATCTTTTTATATAGTGATCCTTTTTATCAATTGGTCTGACAATGATATCCTTGTCCTGCACCATTTTCCTTAATTCCGGGTCTGCTCTGAAATAATCATTTGGCTTTTGATTCACCTGATCAACAGAATAAGAACGAGAAGAAGTGAGATAAATACTATCGCCTGCAGGCCAGTTAAAAACTATAAGTTTATTTCTTTCAACCGGTTCTAAAGATTTCAATCTACAATAAGGCAAACTCGGTTCTGAGATATAAGATTCAGTATTCAAAACGGGAATTCTATTATGCAATAAAGGCACCATAATATATGTCATAGGCATTCTGATTCCATAGTGTGCTTTACTTACAAAAAGATAATCTCCGACTTTCAGCGATCCTTCCATAGAAGGTGTCGGTATAACATAAGCTTCTATCAAAAACATCCTGATAAATGCAGCTGCAAAAACTGCAAATGTCAATGATTCCACCCATTCTCTCCATACCGGTCTCTTAAATGGATTTTTCGACATTATTTTATCATATTCTCTTTGATTACCAGACTTTTTGGCTTCCAATAATCTTTTATTTATATCCTTTTCTACTTCTACAGCTTTTCCAAGATATGAGGCTTCTTTATCAAAGGCTAATAAAAAAAATGATGCCGGAACATAAAAAAATGTCAATGCTGTCCAGCCAAAACTGTATTTACCAAATGACTTTACTAAATCTATTGACATACTGATAAATACAAATAAATTAACTATCGGAACAAACAACCAAATAATCTTCCAGGATTTCATCCCAATTAATTTTGCCACCTCTATATAGTTCAATACAGGAACTAAGCCTTTCCATCCGGCAACTCCGGCTTTTGGAAATAAAAAATATAAACTGATACTCAATAAAATATAAGAAACAATAAGAAAAATTAATAGACTCACGATTCAATTAGTTTTGTTTGAAAAATATTAAACCCCAAAAATAATAAAAAATTATATTAAAATATTGATTTTAGATATTATACAGTCATAGTTCGACAAATTAACGATTTCCACATTTAAAATAAAAAACAAAATATTTACTTTAATTAATTATAATTATATTTATACTTATTTTCGCAAATATATATAACAAATAGGATAATATATTTATCGCCATTGCATTATAAATATCATCTGAAAATAAATATAGTTTTAGAAAAATTTTCCCATTGGTTGAATAATAATAGATTTAATGGTATTTGAAAAATAAAAACTTGAAACAAATGAAATTTTACTGGATAATCATTATTGCGATTTTATTAATTTTAATAATTATTGTTTCGTTGTCATCATGTTCTTCTTCTAAGAAAATCTATAGCCTTAAGCCTGAACCTTCCAATGATGCTCCATTGGTTTACACTTCCAATACTTCATATTTTAATATGCCAGTAAGTATATCATTGATAGATATTGAAAAACAAATGAATACTATCTTGTCAGACTTAATCTACGAAGACACTATTCTCGATGATGATAATATTGAGATGAGCATTTGGAAAACTGATTATATAAAATTGGAGTCTGTATCAGGGAAAATATCAACCCAAATTCCTTTGAAAATAAAACTCAAGGTCAGATATGGAACATCTTGGCTTGGATTGAATGATACAAAAACCATCAATCTAAAAGGTAAACTCAGCCTATTGAGTAAAATTAATCTAATTGATTATACTCTGCATACAAATTCTGAAATTATAGATTTTTCGTGGGATGAATCACCAAATATAGAAATTGCAGGCAAAAAAATACCAATAACATATATTGTAAATCCTGCAATTAGTATTTTTAAGAAAAAAATCACAAAAATAATAGATGAATCTATTCCTGAGAGCAATGATTATAAACCAAGCCTACTGGATTTCCTCGATACATTGAGCCAACCTTTTATGATGGAAGAAGAATATGAATCATGGCTTAAGATAAATCCACTTGAAGTTTGGTCATCACAAATAAGCGTTTCAGACCATTATGTAAATATCGACATGGGACTTAAATGCACCATTATGACTATGATAGGTCAGGAACCTGCCAAAAGTTTTAATAGAAATAATATCGTTTTTTCTTCAATTCCAAAATCAGAAAATGATTTTGAAGTATCATTAGCAGCAGTTTCAACTTATGAAAATGCTTCAAATCTTATCTATAACAATATTCATAATTATACTTTTAAATATAAAAATAAAAGATTCAAAGTAGATAAAGTAGATTTATGGTACAAAGATGGTAATGTGATTATTGCCATGAAAGTACTTGGCAGTGTGACCGGCACAATATATCTTTCTGGTAACCCTAAATACGATTCTGAAACAAAAGAAATTTATTTCGATAATCTTCAATATGTACTTGACTCCAAAAATGTACTCCTAAAATCTGCATCGTGGATGTTGGGAGATTTTATAATATCTAAAATAAAAACATTAAGCAGATACAGTATCGCCCAGAATATGGACGAAGCTAAATTAGCACTACAAGAATTCATCACTAACTACAGCCCTATGACAGGAGTAAGTGTAAATGGTAAAATATCTAATATGGAATTTGAAAAAATGGAAATCAACGACAAAGCAATGATCGCATTTATAAAAATTTCTGGCTATGCCAATACTAAAATAGAAGGACTTGAACCTTAATTTATTCAATTTAAATAAACCTCCATTATGCTTAATTCAAAAATTGAAACATATAAACTATTAGTATCCCAATGCCGAGAATTTGAACTCAAAGGAAAAAATATGCTCTATACTTCCGCAAATGGATATATGTTCTCTCAAATCAATAAAGAAGGAGAACTCGGAATCAGATTCCCCAAAGATATTCAGGAAAAATACATGCAAGAATTCAATACTTCCAATTTCACTTCCTATGGTGCAACGATGAAAGGATATATAAAAATACCTGATTCAATGTGGGACGATCATATAAGAATAGTTCAACTCTTGGAAGAAAGCTATCAATACGTTATGTCTTTGGATCCTAAATGAGATCTTCAAAAACTTTATAATCCCTATTAACTCTCTGGTTCATTTACTTCCTCAAAATTCAATTCTTTTTTTGAAATCATTCATGATTTTTGTCAGACTATAACTATAAAAGTAGATTTTTATACTATTTATAATATTGATGAACAATATACTATTTCTCACACCAACTTCACCTTTTTTACATTTTTCAAATGTTCTTTTCTAACTTTCTTTCAAGTAAATCAAGTATTTCATTCTCTTAATCCTAACATCCATTATTTCCTTTTGATCAGCAATTTTACATGCTTCAACAACTTCCTTTTGAAATAATTTGTATTTTTCATTAATCTCACTAAGGTACTTCATTTGGAATTTTGCTCAGTGGCTTATGAAAATTGATAATATATTGTTTTGCTCGGTGAAATTATATTTTGAATAGCATAGTACTCATCTCTAAGATTTTCCACTACCCTAACATACTGATTCCCAGCAAAAACTTGTTTGCAGGAAGTTTTTCAACGACATTTTTGATTTTATTCTTAAGCTTTTTAGTTTTCACATGCCATACATCATTTAATTCCTGGAGCTTTATGCACATATTTAAGATCTTCTTTTTGGATAACCCCCATAATATATTCAATTATCTGAGGTGTTTCAACATTCAGTTTAAAAGTGGAAAATTTTAATGTTTTATCAAAGATATATTCACCATAGTTTTTCTCTTTATATATCAAATTCAATCCCAACTCCATCTTCAGTATTTTGTTTATCTTTTCCTTTTATTGAATGATTTGTATGTATGAAAAATTAAAAAAACCCGCCAAAATCACCAAAACAAAAAGTCCGTAAAACTCAGTATAATATATAACAAATGCTAAACCCATTGCTGCCATAAATGCCAACATTGCTGTCATAAAACCAACCTCCAACAACTGACAACACTCCACTCACTTATATACTGCACTCTCTCTACCCCAAGCACCATCTGCTAACGAAGCTCCCATAAATACCATAAAAAGTAACATAAGTTGTAGATAAAGGTAATTTAAGGTTTGTACCCATAGATATCAATATAGCTGACAACATAAGAGTTACAGATGCTCTGACTAAATCAAAAGATGGAGCATTAACTCCCAATACAGCACTTTCTTTTTTAAATGGTGTTTGATCGAATCTTAATTCAACATTCTCTTTTGTCCTTCCCGGAATAACACTATATATTAAATTAAATCCTTTAGCCATTAAAAACTTTACTGCAGCGTACCTGCAAAATAATGATGGTTTGAATTTTTCCTCTTCATTACTGTTTGACTTCCCTAAATCAACAGATGTTTTTATTACATTTTTTGCCTTTCTTGATATTACCAATGTAGCAACCATTATAATACCTGCTAATAATAACATATATGAAGGAGTCTTACCTTCCCTGCCATATTAGTCATAAGAAATTCTCTGGCCTCGTACCATTGGCATTAAGGAAAAAAATCGAGATATGATGTATAACCTGCTATTGGCACTCCGATAAAATTCAACTAAATCATTGCCGGCAAATGCCAATCCTAATGCAAAAGTACCTATCAAAACTATAAATTTAAGTATATTTACCTTTAAAAAACACATATAAAAGTTGAAATATTAAAGTCCAAAAAATAAAACTACCAAAATTATATGAAAAGAATGTGATACAATCCATGAAGACATTTCCATCGGTCATAAATGCTGCATCCTTTTGCTCCTTTTACTAAAAATAAAATAAGTAATTCCCGCTACTGAAATACCACCAAATATTCCTCCAAAATATTTTAAATTTTTCTTATAGTCAAATGTAAATGCAAATCTTACTATATATTGTATGATTAATCTTGCAGTAAATGCAATAACTACTGACACTAATATTCCTGTTATAATCGCCAATGCCTTTGATGAATTTATATATGCACTAAGTGACAATGCCGGGATCATGTATTATTTTTGTTATAGATATTGCCACTACAGCTCCCAATAATTCAAAAAACAAGTGAAACTGTGGTACTTGTAGGTAACCCTATAGTATTGAACAAATCCAACATTATCACATCTGTCAATACTGCAATAAATATTATCATGACCTTGTGAAAAGTGAAATACGAAGGATTAAAATAATTCTCTCGCAACTTCCACTATATCCCAGTTGAAAAAACCGCACCCACAAATACCCCCAACAGCTGCAACACTACGATCGTCTTGAAAGTTGCAGCCATTTCCAACAGCAGCATTCAAAAAGTTAACAGCATCATTACTAACTCCAACAATTAAATCCGAAATTGCTAATAAAAATAATATCCCTATTCCAATCAAATAAAAATAATTTATATCCATAGTGCTTTTGTTATTATATTTTATACCTAATTAAAACATAAAAATAATGCTATTTATATAAATGAAAGTCCAAAAATCAATTAAAATCACTAATAGCAAAACCACTTAATATATAATATTTTGATTTTATAATAATTAAAAAAAACAAACAAATCATTCAATTAAAAATTAATCATTTACTTAATATTGCATTTTTCTATATTTCCTCAAAATTCAAAAACTTAATAATTTTACAAATGTTGTTTAATCTGTCATTTTGTCTTATTATTGTGACAAATGATTATATTTGTAAATTCTATTATTAACTATAATACTTATAAAGTATGTTCAAAGAAATTGAAGGCGATAATAATACTGTACTTCATGACAGACAAGGAGTAGTTTTTCATAATGAAAATACTAATCCCAAATCAAAAAAAAGTATATATTGAAAGTTATGGATGCCAATGAATTTTAGCGATTCTGAAATCGTAGCTTCTATTATGGATTCTGCAGGATATTCAACTACTAAAAACATAGAAGAAGCTGAATTGATATTTGTCAATACATGCAGTATTAGAGATAAAGCAGAACAAACAGTCTTAAAAAGAATAACAGAGTTTAAAAAATATAAAAAAATCAATCCTGAAGTCAAAGTTGGAGTTTTGGGATGCATGGCTGAAAGACTAAAAGAAAAATTTTTAGAAAACAAAGTTGTAGATATTGTTGCCGGTCCCGACGCTTACAGAAGTTTACCTGAACTCGTGGATTGGGCAAAACACGGCAATAAAGGAATAAACATTTTACTTTCTAAAGAAGAAACTTACGATGACATACAACCTGTAAGACTTGATGAAAACGGGATTTCAGCTTTTATTACTATAATGAGGGGTTGCGATAATATGTGTTCTTTTTGCGTAGTTCCTTATACCAGAGGAAGGGAAAGAAGCAGAAATGCATTTTCTATTGTAGCCGAAGCTCACGATATCTTCAAAAAAGGATACAAAGAAGTAACTCTTTTAGGACAAAATGTCGATTCATATTCTTGGATTAATCCTGAAAATAATGAAAAAATAACTTTTGCCAAATTACTTGAATTGGTGGCTTTGGTCAATCCGGAACTTAGAGTGAGATTTGCTACCTCCCACCCAAAGGATATGACCGATGAAGTATTATATATGATTGCAAAACATCACAATATATGCAAATACATTCACCTACCCATACAATCAGGTAATTCAAGGGTTTTAAAATTAATGAACAGAACTTATGATATAGATTGGTACCATCAAAGAATTGACAAAATAAGGGAGATTATTCCTGATTGTGCTATTTCCTCAGATATAATTGCAGGATTTTGTACAGAAACTGAAGAAGACCATAAAGACACTTTAGCAGCTATGAAATATGCCGATTACAGCATGTCCTATATGTTCTATTACTCCGAAAGACCCAGAACCATCGCAGAAAGAACTATGGAAGATGATGTCCCACTAAAAACTAAGAAAAGAAGATTGGATGAAATCATAAAACTACAAAAGGATATCAGTTTAGAACACAATAAAAGGGATATCGGTAAAATATTTGAAATTCTCGTTGAAGGAGAATCAAAAAAATCAGCCGAAGAATTTAAAGGAAGAAATTCTCAAAACAAAGTAGTTATTTTCCCCGTGAAAAATAATATCAAAAAAGGAGATTACATTTACGTCAAAATCAATGATGCAAATAGTGCCACACTTTTCGGAGAAATCATTACACAATAATATATATATTTTATAATGGAACTTCAAGCAATAAAAAGAAGATATGAAATCATCGGCAATTCAGAAAAACTCAATCGGGCTCTTAGCGCTGCAGTCAGAGTAGCTCCTACAGACCTTACGGTTCTAATTCAGGGAGAAAGTGGAGTTGGAAAAGAAGTATTTTCTAAAATAATTCATAGCTTAAGTTCAAGAAAGCACAATGAATTTATAGCTGTCAATTGCGCCGCAATCCCTGCCGCGTTACCATAAATTCCGAATTATTTGGTCAAGAAAAGGAGCTTACAGGAGCTACATCCGATAGAAAAGGATATTTTGGAGACTGTAAATGGAGGTACAATTTTTCTCGATGAGGTTGGAGAAATGCCACTGGATACTCAGTCATACCTACTCAGGGTTCTCGAAAATGGAGAATTCATAAGAGTTGGCTCTTCCAAAGTTCTCAATACTGACATTAGAGTTATTGCAGCCACAAATGTAGATTTACGCGAAAAAGTCAAGGAAAGAAAATTCAGGGAAGATTTGTATTACAGACTAAATACTGTGCCTATCTTTATCCCCCCACTTAGAGAAAGATCTGATGATATTCTATTGCTGTTCAAAAAATTTGCAAGAGATTATGCCGATAAATATGGAAGCCCTACCCTGGAACTCGATGAAGACGCTCTCAGACTTATTAGAAATTATAATTGGCCCGGAAATATAAGAGAACTTAAAAATGTAGTGGAAAAATTATCAATATTATCAGATGAAAATTTTATTACAGTTGAAGACCTTATTGAAATAGTACCTGATATAACAAGGAGGAATCTCCCACTTTCATTGGAAAATTCAGATCCAAAAGAATACATCAAAGATAGAGAATTGGTATATAAATTCCTGTTCGATATGAAAAAAGATATGGGAGAACTTAAAACTTTATTTTATGACCTTGTAAGCATAAATAATCTTGATTTACCTAATATAAATTCTAATATTGACTCAAAATCTAATTATGAATCCGATATACCAAGATTTGAAACACAAAAAAACAAAGGAAATTATTTCAATAACGATATTGAAATACAATTACATAGCGAACCTAACATGAATATCAGCAGAAAGAAGGAAGACTCCAAATATGAAGTTGAGATAATTGACGAGAATCTCAATATTGCTGATATGGAAAAAAACATGATAATAAAAGCTCTTAAAAAAAATAATGGTAAACGAAAAAATGCAGCTGTAGAATTAGGGCTCTCTGAAAGAACTCTATATAGAAAAATAAAAGAATACGAAATTAACACATAAGTAGTTAGAACTTTTATTTAATATATTAACAATAAATTTTCAACACATGAAAACAAATAAATTTATTATTCTTATTTCACTTATTTTATCGCTATCTTCTTGCTCACTATTGTTCTATTCTTCCAAAGATATCTCCATAAGCCCTGATGTTAAAACATATTTTGTGCAGAATTTCCAAAACAATGCTTTTAATTCACCTGCTACGATAAATATTGATTTTTCAGAACAACTCAGAGATAAAATACGAAAAGAGACAAGTTTGACCTACGCAGAAATTGATCCGGATATTACATTTTCAGGGTTCATAGCTTCCTACGATGTTAGTTCACAAGCTCCGGCTTCCGATGGTAGCTCAATTAACAGACTACAGATTTCTATACAAGTCTCTTTTAATAATGTTAAACATGAAAATGAAAATTGGGAAAATCAAAAATTTTCATATTATAGTGATTTTTCAGCTGATAAAAGCCTTAATGATGTCCAAGATGAGTTAATATCTGAAATTTTCGACCATATTCTCGACGATATTATCAATAAAGCTTTTAACAATTGGTAAATTAATTTATTTATACAAAACAACACATCCTACATATCACAACCTAAGTATCATAAATTTATATATTTGTTATATATTTAATATCACTTACAACATCTAATATAATTTATATTCTTCAATCAATCAATATCCTAAATTTCAAATTTGAACTTAAAAATGAACAATTAATTTTTTTATTTTAACATTGAATAACTATCTTTGCAGTGTTAAAATAAACTTCAAATATCTGATATGACAAATTATGGAAAAGTAAGCCAGGTTATCGGACCTGTAGTAGATGTAACTTTTTCTGGCGATGGCTTCAAATTACCTGAAATTTATAATGCTCTGGAAATTAAAAGAGGTGATTCAACGCTGGTTTTGGAAGTTCAACAACATTTGGGAGAAGATACTATCCGAAGTGTTGCCATGGATTCAACTGACGGAGTCAAAAGAGGTGATCTTGCCTACGACACCGGATTACCAATCACTATGCCTGTAGGAGAAAAAATTAAAGGAAGACTTTTCAATGTCATTGGACAAGCTATTGACGGTATCGGTGAAATTAAAAAAACTGAAAATGCTTATCCAATACACAGAAAACCACCTAAATTTGAAGACCTTTCAGTAGAAACTGAAGTATTATATACCGGTATAAAAGTTATAGATCTTATTGAGCCATATCCAAAAGGCGGGAAAATAGGATTATTTGGTGGTGCCGGAGTTGGAAAAACAGTTCTTATTATGGAACTAATCAACAATATCGCTAAAGGTTACGATGGTATTTCTGTATTTGCAGGAGTTGGAGAAAGGACAAGGGAAGGAAATGACCTGCTCCGAGAAATGCTCGAAGCCAATGTTATAAAATATGGTAAAGATTTTTTGCACGACATGGAAGAAGGTGGCTGGGATCTTTCCAAAGTAAACATGGATGACTTGAGCAAATCACAGGCTACTTTAGTATTTGGACAGATGAATGAACCTCCTGGTGCTCGTGCCAGAGTTGCATTATCTGGATTGACAGTTGCTGAATATTACAGAGATGGTGATCTTACTGACCCTAATGGTGGTAGAGATATCCTTTTCTTTATAGATAATATTTTCCGTTTCACACAAGCTGGTTCTGAAGTATCTGCTCTTCTTGGTCGTATGCCATCGGCAGTAGGATACCAACCTACCCTAGCTACTGAAATGGGACTTATGCAGGAAAGAATTACTTCCACAAAAAGAGGATCTATAACATCAGTACAAGCTGTATATGTTCCTGCTGATGACCTTACTGACCCTGCACCTGCTACTACTTTTGCTCACTTAGATGCCACAACAGTATTAAGCAGAAAATTGGCAGCATTAGGTATTTATCCAGCTATCGACCCTCTCGATTCCACATCAAGAATCATGAATAGAGAGACTTTAGGTGATGAACATTATGATACTGCTCAAAATGTTATCAACATTCTACAAAGATATAAAGAGCTTCAAGATATTATTGCTATTCTTGGTATGGAAGAATTATCTGAAGAAGACAGATTGATAGTAAACAGAGCAAGAAAGATACAGAGATTCTTGTCTCAACCATTCCACGTAGCAGAACAATTTACCGGAACTCCAGGTGCATTAGTTCCTATTGAAGATACTATCAAAGGATTCAAAATGATATTAAATGGTGATATGGACAAATATCCTGAAGTAGTTTTCAACCTTAAAGGAACTATAGAAGAAGTAATGGAAGCTGGTGAAAAGATTCTGAATGAATCTCAAAATTGATAATAATATGGAATTAATAGTATTATCTCCTGAAAAGGAATTTTTTAAAGGCAGTGTAAAATCAGTAACTGTTCCCGGTACTGCCGGTGAATTTGAAGTATTGGAAAATCACGCTCCTTTGATTTCTTCATTATCAAACGGAGAAGTAAAAATAAAAAACCTGAATGGTGATATTTCTGTTTTTCAAATCGAAGGGGGATTTATAGAAATAATAGAAAATGAATTAGCCATTCTTGCTCAAAACGTAAAAAGTGTGAATTAATAAATCGAAAAACCATTAAAAAGGCTGCCTGAATAACTTCAAGGCAGCCTTTTTTTATTTTATTGATTTTTTTTCAACCAGAAAGTATAAATCAACCTTCTCTATGAATCTCAATCCATATTTTTGATTATCTCATCTCCAAATTCTGAACATTTAAGTTCAGTTGCTCCTTCCATCAATCTATGGAAATCATAAGTAACTCTTTTACCTTTTATAGCATTTTCAACACCTTTCACGATCAAATCTGCTGCTTCATTCCATTTCATATATCTAAACATCATCTCTCCAGATAATATCAGTGAACTTGGATTAACTTTATCCAAACCAGCATATTTTGGTGCAGTACCATGTGTAGCTTCAAATACCGCAACTCCTGAATCATAATTTATATTGGCTCCCGGAGCAATTCCAATACCACCTACCTGAGCAGCCAAAGCATCAGAGATATAATCTCCATTAAGATTCAATGTTGCAATAACTGAATATTCAGCAGGCCTTGTGAGTATTTGTTGTAAAAAAGCATCAGCTATAACATCTTTGATTATTAACTCTTTACCATCTTTCTTAATTACTTGCCATGGTCCTCCTTGATAATCTACAGCTCCATATTCTTTCTTAGCAACCTCATATCCCCATTCCTTGAATTTACCTTCAGTAAATTTCATGATATTCCCTTTATGCACTAATGTTAGAGAATCTTTATTATTTTCAAGAGCATAATTAATAGCAGATCTTACCAATCTTGAAGTTCCTTCCACAGAAACAGGCTTAACACCCAATGATGATGTCTCAGGAAATCTTATCTTACTAACTCCCATCTCATTAATAAGAAAATCTTTGAGTTTATTCAATTCATCAGTACCGGTTAAAAATTCAATACCCGCGTAAATATCCTCAGTATTTTCTCTATAAATAACCATATCAACCAATTCAGGATGACATACAGGAGAAGGAACTCCATCAAAATATCTTACCGGCCTTACACATGCATATAAATCCATCATTTGGCGTAATGCAACATTAAGGGATCTGATACCTCCGCCAACAGGAGTTGTCAGTGGACCTTTAATTGCAACAAGATATTCTTTTATTTTATCTATTGTATCCTGAGGCAAATATTCACCTTTCACATCTACAGCCTTATCACCAGCGTAAACTTCAAGCCAATCTACTTTTCGTGTTCCATTGTATGCTTTTTTTACTGCTGCATCAAAAACCCTGACTGATGCTGCCCAAATATCAGGTCCAGTTCCATCACCTTCGATAAAAGGTATCACCGGATTGTCAGGTACAATTAACTTTCCGTTTTCAATTTTGATTTTATTTCCTGCCATAATCATATTTTATTTTATTTATTAAACAATCAACATTTTATCAACAAAAAAAGCTCCCCATCAATTAACAATAGAGAGCTTTACATATATTTTTCCATATTATTAGTAGTATCATTACTGATTAACAATAATATCGAACACAATTTCCAATTGATTTATATCCACATCAAGACATTTGAAAAATTATTATAAAATTTCAAATTGCCAATAAAAACATATTTAAAGAAATAAAATACTATTTCTCTGCAATATATTTTTCTCTGTAAGTTGCATTTAAAATTTCATTCCTTCTTTTCACTGAAGGTTTTTCAAAATTTTTCCTGTTTCTCAATTCTTTAATCAATTTTGTTGACTGAACTTTTCTTTTGTATCTTTTTAGAGCTCTGTCAATAGATTCTTCGTCTTTGATATTAATTATTAACATATTTTTTATTAAGTTTAAAAATTCGGAGTGCAAAAGTAATATAATATTTTTTAAATAAAAATTTTTTTATAAAAATATCACAATATTGAAATTAATACAAATTTTAGGTTTACAATGAGTTAATTAACACCTTTCGACATTAATTTATTGTATTATATAATTATATAAATACAAAATGTTATAATATTTTCAATAATACATATAAATAAGACTAAAAAAATTGAATATTAATTTTTATTCGGCATAATATTTGTAAATAATATTTTTAATAATTGAACTTTTTTATACCATTTATTGTAAATGTTATTATGTAATTTATATTTTCCCATGAGCATTGGAGTATTTATTTAAAAAAATGCATTTTCAATAAATTTATTTTAGAAAAAATATATAAAGAGGAGGCAACTTAAAATAACCAAATCCATTACAAACAGAGAAAGTCAATCTCTGGAAAATACCTTCAGAAATAGGAAAGGTAGATCTTCTGACACCTGAAGAAGAAGTGGATTTAGCCAAAAGAATTAAAGAAGGGGACAAAGAAGCTCTTGAGAAATTGACACAATCCAATCTAAGATTTGTAGTCTCAGTAGCTAAACAATATCAAAATCAAGGTCTATCATTAAGCGACCTTATAAATGAGGGTAATCTCGGACTTATCAAAGCGGCTCAAAGATTCGATGAAACAAGAGGATTTAAGTTTATTTCCTATGCAGTGTGGTGGATAAGACAATCCATATTACAAGCATTGGCTGAGCAATCCAGAATTGTGAGACTCCCCTTAAATAAAGTAGGAAGTTTAAATAAAATCAATAGAGCTTTTGCTCAATTGGAACAAGAATTTGAAAGGGAACCAACTCCGGAAGAAATAGCCAAAACACTGGAAATATCAGTTGAAGAAATAGAAACAACTTTGGGAGTAGCTTCAAGACACGTTTCAATGGATGCCCCATTTGTCGATGGAGAAGACAATTCTCTTCTTGACATATTGGAAAATCCAAATGCAATAGAAGCTGATGCCCATCTCGAATATAATGAATCTCTCAGAAGAGAAATAGAAAGATCATTGAGTACATTGACAGCAAGACAAAACGATGTGCTAAAATTATATTTTGGAATAGGTATTGAACACCCTGTGAGTTTGGAAGATATTGGAGATATGTTAGGATTGACAAGAGAAAGAGTAAGACAAATAAAAGATAAAGCAATAGGTAAATTAAGAGAAACATCGAGAAGTAAGTTATTAAAACACTATCTAGGTGCCTAATCTTAATCTAAAAAATGTTGAATAAAACAAAAGCAGGAATCAAAGGTGAAACTACTGCTATAGATTATCTTGAAAAGTCAGGATATAAAATATTAGAAAGAAACTGGAGGTTCAAAAGAGCTGAAATCGATATTATAGCAAAAGAAATTGCTACAGATATTTTGGTTTTTATTGAAGTAAAAGCACGATCGTATGACTATTTTGGAGAACCTGAATTGTCGGTAAATGAAAAAAAAATATTACTAATTTCCGATGCAGCTGCTGCCTACATGGAAAAAATTTCATACAGTTGGGAAATAAGATTTGATATTATAAGCATTGTTTTTGATTCTAAAATACCTAAAATCAACCATTTCAAAGATGCTTTTTTGATTTAATTAGGTTTTTTATATAAATTTTGAATAATTTTTAAAAATATTTTACTTATTATCCATATTTTTTATACCTTTGCGATTCTTTTGAAAAAAGAGTATATTTAAAGATAAAATTAAAAATATAATAAAATGAAAAAAGGTATTCATCCTGATAATTATAGAATGGTAGTTTTTAAAGATTTTTCCGCAGAAGAATCTTTTCTTACAAGATCTTGCGCTCCATCTAAAGAAACTATAGTGTGGGAAGACGGCAATGAGTATCCATTGATTAAATTGGAAATCTCTGCGGCTTCACATCCATTTTTTACCGGTAAAGTTAAATTCGTTGACTCTGCAGGTAGAATTGACAAATTCAACAAAAAATTTGCAAAATTTGCTAAAAAATAATACTCTATTTATAGTGAAAAAGCCTCATAGGATTACATTCTGTGAGGCTTTTTGTTTTTAATCATATCTGTGATTTCATTAAAGTTTTAAATCATATTTAAAATCTTCCAACCATCGAATCACCCTGAATTTATATTAATATTTACCAATATATATAAACTCAATAGCTTAAATAAAATAATATAAATAAAAATCTATTTAAAATTTTATTAACATTATTGAATTTTTTAGAGCTATAAATTGTTATATATTATTAATTATTATAATTTTACAAAATATTTCAGTTAATACAAATCCAATATTATGGAAAGAATATTAAAGATATTGATAATCAGCATAATAACATTTATTGTTGCAATTTGGATAATTACAGGAAAAACTGCGTGCAAAGAAAAAGCAAATATAACAGAAGAACAGCCGGCAGTTGATACTGTCATAGTTCAGGACACTTTAAATCTTGGGGAAGATATTTTTTCTGACAACCTAATAGAAGAAAACGACACAGATACTAAACCTGAAACTGAAAGTTCTGCTAATGTTCAGGATGAAATCAGTGGAGACCTCACAAATTATACTGACAAACCTGATCCTGAACCAGTAAAGTCAGTTTCTAAACCAGTTCCTCAAAACAAGCAAGTATCAAAAACAAAAACAACTAATACTGTTATTAATACTAATACATCATCAACTCATAATGACAATAAGCCATTTTTAGTAGTTGCAGGTAATTTTTTGGATGAAAGCAATGCCCAAAACATGAAAAATAAAATTAGTAGATTAGGATATAATCCAGAAATAGTCAATTTCGAATACTCTCAATACTATACAGTAATAGCCGGTAGATACTCTTCAAATGGTGAAGCTGCAAATACTGCTTCAAAATTGAAAAATAAAGGAATAGATTCTTACGTTCATAAAAGAAAAAACTAATACTTATTTTTATTCAATAATTCTTTTATGTGTGGCAGAGCAAGTTTAACGAAAAATGAAAAAGAATTAGAAAATAGATTTGGTTCTACTTTTTATAGTGAAGATATTGAAAGATATAATCCAATACCAAATTTCAATATTGCTCCAGGTCAATATTTCCCAGTAATAACCAATTCAGACCCTTCTCATTTTAATATTTTCAAATGGGGACTCGTACCTTATTGGTCAAAAGACTCTAAAAATTATTTCAATCTTATCAATGCAAGATCAGAAAATATTGATAAAAATAAGATTTTCCAGGGAGCATTCAATACCAGAAGATGCCTTATCCCTTTAGATGGATTCTACGAATGGGATAAAACAAAAAAAGCAAAGCAACCTTATAGATTCATAAAAATGGACAGAGAAATTTTTTCTGTTGCAGGAATATGGGAATCATGGAAAGATAAAAATGGAAATGAATTATTTACTTTTTCTATTTTAACAGTAAAAGCAAATGAAATCGTTGGTAAATTTCACGATCGTATGCCAGCGATTCTATTTGAAAATGAAGAAAAAATATGGATAGACCAACAAATAAAATCTGAAGAAGTTAAGAGCATTTTAAAACCTTTTCCTTCAGAACTAATGTACGCTTATCCGGTATCGCGAAAATTAAATAATGTAAAAAACAATAGCCAGGATTTGATAGTTGAATCACCTGAAGATAATATTATAGAACAGTCAATTTTTTAATTATTACTATTTAATATCAATTTAAATTTTAACACTAAGAAAATATAATATAAAAATAAAATATAAATTGTGTGAAAATAAAGTATAAAATTTTATATTTGTTCATCCATATTTAAAAAACAAAACTTTTATGAGTTACCTCAAATTTGAAAAGAATAAATTAATCAATTTATCATATTCATTAAGTAAGGAATTACTTAGATCCAATAGAAGTGGAGGATTTAGCACTACTACATTATTGATGTGCAACACACGAAAATATCATGGACTTATCGTTGCTCCACAACCTGCTGTCGATGATGAAATGCATGTACTTGTATCAAGTATAGATCCGACCATAATACAACAAGATGCAGAATTCCACTTAGGCATTCACAAATATAAGGGAGGTAATTATTCTCCTAAGGGACATAAATACATTCGTGAAATAAATATCGATTCTATACCAAAAATAAATTATAGAGTTGGAGGAGTATTATTCTCCGTGGAAACCATTTTCATGTCATCCTCAGATAGGATATTGATAAGATATAATCTCGAAGATTGTCATTCTCCTACTACTATAAGACTCCAACCATTTTTAGCTTTTAGACAAAGGCATACTTTAAGTAAGGCAAATGGTTTTGCTGACACTTCTTATAAATTATCAAAAAATGGTGTGAATTTCAAATTATATCAGGGATATACCCCAGTACATTTCCAATTCACTAAAGAAGTAGAATATGTCCACTCACCGGACTGGTATTACAATATAGAATATGATAGGGAAAGAGAAAGAGGTTATGACTACCTCGAAGATCTTTTGGTACCAGGTTTTTTTGAATTTGATATGAAAAAAGGGGAAAGTGTGATCCTATCTTTAGGCACAGATGAGATAAACCCTGAATCAATAAAAAGAATGTTCACCAATGAAGTAAAATCAAGAATAAAGAGGGATAGTTTCAAAGACTCACTTATAAATGCTGCTGAACAATTCATAAATAAAAGGGGTAAAAACACAGAAATAGTAGCCGGATATCCTTGGTTTGGAGTTTGGGGTCGAGATACATTTATTTCATTACCAGGATTAACATTAAGTATAGGCAAAAATCAGGTAGCTAAAGCTATTCTTGATACAATGAGTAAAAAAATGAATGGGCCATTGTTCCCCAATATGGGTTCGGATTCCGATCCTGCTTTCAATTCTATCGATGCTCCTCTTTGGTATTTTTGGGCTATTCAACAGTATATCGACAAAACTAATGATTACGACAACACCTGGAAAAGTTATAAGAAAAACATGAAGGAAATATTGGATGGTTACAAAAATGGTACCATGTACAATATTAAAATGCAGGAAAATGGTCTTATTTATGGAGGTATAAAAGGGAAAGCGCTGACATGGATGGATGCTATCGCTGAAGGGAAAGCAGCAACACCAAGAATAGGAATGCCTGTAGAAATAAATGCCTTGTGGTATAATGCTGTAAAATTCTATGTAGAGCTATCTGAAAAACTCGATAAAAACCCTGATGTAGATGAATGGAAAGAAATACTTACAAAAATAGAGAAATCATTTACTCCAACATTTTGGGATGAAAAGAAAGGTTATTTGGCTGATTACGTTGATGGAGATTACAAAAACTGGGATATCAGACCAAATATGATTTTTGTAGCTTCTTTACCTTATAGTCCTGTGGCAAACAGAATAAAAGCTGCAGTTGTAAATAAAGTAAAAGAAGAATTATTGACAACCAGAGGGTTGAGAACTCTTTCACCTTTGAATCCAGATTACAAAGGAATATGAAGGTGACCAAGCAACTAGAGATAAAGCATACCATCAGGGTACAGTATGGCCATGGTTATTTGGACATTTTGCAGAAGCTTATCTAAAAATCAGAAAAAAAGCAGGATTAAGTAAAATAGAATGGTATTTAGAACAGTTTGAAGAAACTATGTATGAACATGGAATTGGAACTATATCCGAGATTTTTGATGGAGACCCTCCTCATACTCCAAGAGGTGCTATTTCACAAGCCTGGAGCGTATCGGAGATTTTGAGAGTCATGGATATAATTGACAGATTGAAAAATGAAAAATAAAATATATACTTTATACTTATTTATGGATTTAACTATTTATTGAAAACCGATAATTACAAACTATGAAAATACTAATGTTTGGGTGGGAATTCCCTCCACATATTACCGGAGGATTAGGAACAGCTTGTTATGGAATCGTAAAAGGTCTCATGAAACAAGATGTTGAAGTTACTTTCGTAGTTCCTAAAGCTTATGGAGATGAAGATTCAAATATCAGATTGGTAAATGCCAGTGATATATCCTTAAATCTCAATGATAAATTTCTAACAGAATACCAAAACAACTTAAAGTACCTTGAAGTCAATTCAAAACTAATTCCTTATGCTTCTGATGAAGAGTATTTCAATATATTAAATAGTTCACAAAGTGGTCATATTGAACACTTTAGTAGCGTTCATACTGAAAAATATGAATTTTCAGGCAAGTACGGAGCTAATATTATTGAAGAAGTGCACAGATATGCTCTTATAGCATCAGAACTGGTAACTCAGGACAATTATGATATTATTCATGCTCATGATTGGTTGACTTATGAAGCAGGAATTCTTGCAAAACAAAAAAGTGGTTTACCGTTAGTAGTGCATATGCATGCTACTGAATTTGATAGGTCAGGAGAAAATGTAAATCAGGTTGTTTACGATATCGAAAGAAGAGGTATGGAACAGGCTGATATGGTATTTGCTGTTAGTAACTTAACGCGTAATATCGTAATCAATAAATATGGTATAGATGCAGACAAAGTAAAAGTTGTGCATAATGGTGTTGAACCTAGTGAAAGTAAAGATGAAAATATAGAAGAAAAAGCAGTAAATGAGAAAATAGTTACATTCCTCGGTAGAATCACATTTCAGAAAGGACCTGAATATTTCGTCGAGGCAGCCAACAAAGTGCAACAAAAAGATGATGAAGTGAGATTTGTAATGGCAGGTTCAGGAGATATGTTGCCGAAAATAGTTGAAAGGGTAGCTAAGGTGCGTATGGGTACTAAATTTCACTTTGCAGGATTTCTCAAAGGACAGGAAGTGGATAAGATGTTCGTTCAAAGCGATGTTTATGTTATGCCAAGTGTTTCAGAACCATTCGGAATATCACCTTTGGAAGCTATGAGATCCAATGTTCCCGTCATTATTTCCAAGCAATCCGGTGTATCAGAAGTACTAAAATATGCCTTAAAAGTTGATTTTTGGGATATTGATGAAATGTCTGACTACATGTATGCTTTATTGCATTATGATGGTATTTCCAAGATGTTCAGCAAATATGGCAGGCAAGAAGTAGATGAATTGAAGTGGGAATACGCCACAAAAATAATGAAAGAATTTTATGAAACTTTAATATAACATATTCTCATATTTATTGAGATTATAAAAATAAAACTATAACAAATGAAATCGATATGCTTTTATTTCCAAATTCACCAACCATTCAGATTAAGAAAATACAGATTTTTTGATATTGGGAAAAATCCTTTTTATTACGATGAATTTCAAAATGATTACATTGTAAAAAGAGTAGCAGAAAAATGCTATCTCCCTATGAATGAATTAATTCTTGGGCTCATCAAGGAATATGGCAATGAATTCAGATTAGTTTCTCTATTTCAGAGCTTTGCAATTGACCAATTTGAACTTTATGCTCCTGAAGTTTTAGAAAGCTTCAAAAAACTTGCTAAAACTGGTTCTGTTGAGTTCTTAGCTGAAACTTATGCACATTCTTTGTCATCCTTAAAGAGCAAATCTGAATTCTTTGATCAGGTAAATAAACACAAAGCAAAAATCAAAAAATTGTTCGGTAAAGAACCTACAACTTTCAGAAATACAGAGTTGATATATTCTGATGATATTGGAACAATGGTTTCCGAACTCGGTTTCAACACTATGCTTACAGAAGGAGCAAAACATATATTAGGCTGGAAATCTCCAAATTATCTATATACCGGAGCTTCTAATCCTAAACTTAAACTTCTGCTCAAAAATTTCAGACTTAGTGATGACATCGCTTTTAGATTTTCAAATAAAGAATGGAGCGAATGGCCACTTACTACTGAAAAATTCGTTCAATGGCTCAATAATCTTGATGAAAAAGATGAAGTTGTAAATCTGTTTATGGATTATGAAACATTTGGTGAACACCAATGGGAAGAAACTGGTATATTTGATTTCTTTAAAGCATTGCCAAAAACTGTTTTCCAAATTCAAAATTCAATTTCAAAACACCTTCGGAAATATCATCAGAAGTACAGCCAATTGGAAAAATACATGTTCCATTCCCTATATCCTGGGCAGATGAAGAAAGAGATCTAACTGCATGGCTGGGAAATGAATTACAAGATGATGCGATGAAAAATTATATGACCTCGAAGGTAAAGTAAAAAATTGTAAGGATAAAAATTGGTAAAAATTGGGAATACCTTCAGGCAAGTGATCATTTTATTACATGTGCACCAAATGGTTCTCTGATGGCGATGTTCATTCATATTTCAATCCATATGGCTCACCTTATGATGCTTATATTAATTTTATGAATGTGTTGTCAGATTTGAAGAGATAAGATTGAATAAATGCAAAGACAAAAAGGCTAAATAATTCATTATTTACCCCAAAATAAGTGTTAAAAAATAATATTTTTGTTATTTAGTCATTTTATAAATTAATATACTAACAATAGTGTATTAAGCATATTTCTTCCATTTGCAAAGTTATTTAATGCAATATTTTAAATAATTAATATGTCTATTTATTAATTTTCTATTGGCATTAGATAAGTTTTATTAATTTTGCACTTTATTTAATTTTAATTAAACAAAAAATATTATATCTGTTCAAAATCGGTTATTAAATAAAAACACCGTATTAATAATTTCAATCCAAATATTATGAATCAAAAGAAAATAACACTTTTCGAAGTGAGCTGGGAAGTATGTAATAAAGTTGGGGGGATTTATACTGTTTTGTCATCAAAAGCAAAAACACTAACAGAAAAATATGATCAGGTGATTATGATAGGACCTGAACTTGCTAAAGAGCAAGGTGACAATCATACATTTAAAGAAGATAAAACATTGTTTGAATCCTGGAGAATGGTTGCCCACGAACAAGGATTGAAATTCAGAGTTGGAAGATGGAATATCCCTTCCAAACCTATAAGCATATTAGTTGATTTTACTTCTTTATTTAAAGATAAAAAAATAGAATTTTGCAGAACTTTGGGAAAAATATAAACTCGATTCTATACGAGGTGATTGGGACTATGTAGAACCTACTCTATTCGGTTATGCTGTAGGGCAAGTGATAGAATCATTTTACAAACATCATCTGTTACAATATGAATCTGTAGTAGCTCAATTCCACGAATGGATGACTGGTGCAGGTATCCTTTACCTAAAGAATTTGTTCTAGAGATAGGTACTGTTTTTACTACATGCTACAATTTTAGGCAGAACACTGGCAGGAAACAATATGCCTCTTTATGATCAAATAAGTGAATACAACCCTAAACTGATGGCAAATAACTTTAATATTTCATCAAAATATTCACTTGAAAAGAATTTCAGCCAATGAAGCTGATGCCTTCACAACAGTATCAGATATCACTGCCAATGAATGCAAATATCTTTTGGAAAAAGAAGTTGATGTAGATTACCAAATGGCTTTGAAGAGACTCTTTAGTGCCAGTACAAAATGAATATAATATCAAAAAATCTATTGCTAAATCAAAAATCAAACAAGTTTGTGAAGCTGTGCTTGGATATGATTTGAGTGATAATGCAACTTATATATTAAATAGTGGAAGATATGAGTTCAAAAACAAAGGTATTGATGTTTTTCCTCAAAGCATAGCTAAACTTGAAGATACTAATCCTGAAAATGAAGTAGTAGGAATAATAGCTGTTCCTGCAGGAATTTTAGGGCCCCAATAATACAGTATTACAGAGATTGAATGGAGAAAATTTCAAGTGAAGAAAACCTTATTTGTACTCACGACCTTTCAGATTATTTCCATGACCCTGTGATAAGACTCTCATACGATCTCAAACTGGATAACAGCAGGGACAAAAAAGTAAAAATAGTATTTATGCCTGTATATTTGAATGGGCAAGATGGTATAATAAATCTCGAATATTATGACTTCCTATTAGGTATCGACCTTTCAGCTTTCCCTTCATATTACGAACCTTGGGGATATACTCCAATGGAAAGTATTGCATTTTTGGTGCCTTCTATTACTACCTCATTGGCAGGTTTTGGTTCTTGGATCAAACAATACCTTGATGATAGCAATAATGGTGCTTTTGTAATAAATAGGACAGATATCAATGACAAAGAAGTAGTCGAACAACTTACTATAATTTTTGAAAAATATTTAAAATTATCTGAAGGAGAAAAACTACTCGCTTCATCTCAGGCAAGTGAATTATCAAAACATGCATTGTGGAAAAACCTTATAAAAAACTATTATGCAGCCTACAAAATAGCAATAAACAAGTCAGATAAAAGAAAAGAAAATTTAGATGAAATAATGGATTATGAAGTCAGGGAAATTCAAACTGAAGCCCTGGATTCCAAACAACCTGTGTGGAAAAAAATCTTCATAAAACCTAATTTAGACTCAAGTATAAAATTCCTGGAAGAACTCAGTAGAAATCTTTGGTGGACATGGAATAAAGATGCTGAATCGCTTTTCGCATCTATTGATCCGGAACTTTGGGAAGAGACAGAAAACAATCCTGTAGCTCTTTTGGAAAAACTTTCTATGCGACAATTGAATAGTATGGAAAATGACAGTGAATTCCAAAAGAAACTCGGAGATTTAGAAAAAAAATACAGAAGCTACATGGCAGCTGAAAAAGAAAGCAAAAAAATAGCTTATTTCAGCATGGAATTCGGATTGCATGATACTGTTAAAATATTCTCAGGAGGTCTGGGAATACTCGCAGGTGATTATATGAAAGAGGCAAGTGACAGCAATGTAAATATCATTGGGGTTGGACTACTTTATCGATTTGGATATTTCAAACAAAAGATTACCCTTCTGGGAGATCAGATATCTTCTCTAACTCCACAGAGATTTACTCACCTTCCTATCGAACCTGCTACTAATAGCAACGGAGACTGGATTGTGATCACTATTACTCTGCCTGGTAGAATACTGAAAGCACAAGCTTGGAAATTACATATCGGTAGAAATGAATTATATCTGTTGGATACTGATATAGAACAAAATAATGTTGAAGACAGAAAAATCACCTCCCAACTTTATGGTGGTGGTATGGAAATGAGACTACAACAAGAAATAGTACTCGGTATGGGAGGAGTAAAATTACTTCACGAATTGGATATTGAACCTGATTTAGTTCATATCAACGAAGGTCATGCCGCATTTACAGGTGTAGAAAGATTGAGAAACTTTATTCAGTACAAAAATCTCAGTTTCGACTTAGCAAAAGAATTAGTAAGAGCTTCCAGTCTTTTCACTACACATACTCCTGTTCCTGCTGGTCACGATGAATTCTCTGAAGATCTTATCAGAGCATATCTGCCTAATTACAATGAGAAACTCAATCTTTCATGGAATGATTTCATGAGCCTAGGAAGATGGAATCCTGAAGACAAAAACAGTAAGTTCTCTATGAGTATCCTCGCTGCTAAATTATCTCAGGAGATAAATGGGGTAAGTCAAATCCATGGAGATGTCAGCAGGAAAATGTTTAATCCATTGTATTCAGGATATTTTGAAAATGAATTACATATAGACTATGTAACCAATGGAGTTCACCTTCCTTTCTGGGTTGGAAATAAATGGAATGAAATATATAAAAAATACCTCTCTGAAAATTATCAACAAAATCAATTAGATAAATCCATGTGGGAAAAAATCTATGATGTTGAAGATAAAGTTATTTGGGATACGAGAAATTATTTCAGAAAAAAACTCATAGATTATCTCAAACACAGATTGGAAAAAGAAATGATCCAGAGAGATGAATCTCCAAAAGTAATTTACAAATCGCTTGAGGGACTAAGAGATGATATACTCACAATCGGATTCGCTCGAAGATTTGCAACTTATAAAAGAGGTGCTTTGATTCTGAACAACATAGAGAGATTAAAGGCTTTGATGAGTGTGCCTAATATGCCACTCCAGATAATATTTGCCGGAAAAGCTCACCCTAATGATAAAGCAGGACAAGATCTAATAAAAGAGATTATAGAATACTCCAAATCACCTGATTTTATTGGTAAGATATTCTTTATCGAAAATTATGATATCACTCTTGCCAAACACCTGGTACAAGGTGTCGATATATGGTTGAATACCCCTACCCGACCTCTCGAAGCATCAGGTACAAGTGGTGAAAAAGCTATCATGAATGGTGTTTTGAACTTGAGTGTCCTTGATGGCTGGTGGGCTGAAGGATATAAAGAAGGTGCCGGATGGGCTTTGAAAAAAGAAAAAACTTATGAAAATCAGGAATATCAAAATGTCCTCGATGCACTAACTATATATGAAATCATAGAAGATGAAATATTGCCTTCTTTCTATAAAAGAAACAGCAAAAATATCTCAACAAAATGGGTTCAAATGGTAAAAAAGAATATTGCTGAAATTGTTCCTGAATTTACAATGAAAAGAATGATAGATGATTATATTCATAAATTCTACAATAAACAGTTTGCAAGATTCCACAAACTCAAAGAAGATAATTTCAAAGAAGCTAAGGATATCATAGAGTGGAAAGAAAGAATAATGCTCAACTGGAATCTTATCAATGTACTGAAAACTGAATATCCTGACTCAAGCTTCAGGTCTCTGTATCTGGGTGAAAAAATAAATATCAAAATAACTCTCGATATCCATGACCTTCTTCCAGGAGATCTTAGTGTCGAAGTGCTATTTGGTCTAAAAATGAAGATAGGACAGAAGAACTATTGTATGTTTTCCCATTGAAACTGGGCAAAACCAAAGATAATATAGCAATATATCAAAGAGAAATACAAGCAGGATTAACAGGAGTCTATGATTTCACATTCAGAGTAACTCCTAAAAATGACCTACTTCCTCACAGAATGGATTTCCCTCTTGTGAAATGGATTTAGAGAAATATTAAATGGAATAAAAAGCGTTTATAGTACAGACTTTAAACGCTTTTTTTATGTACACAAAAATAAATACTTAAAACAATAGAGACTTCATTAAATTATTTTATAATCAATTGTTTTCATCCTGAAACTTTTGTAATTTTGAAAATTCCGAAAGCCTTTGGAACTGATTCCGACAAAAAAAATATGAATATCGTTGATCTATCTCATTTAGCTCAGGGATTATATTTTTGTGTTTTTATGGATGGTAACAGAATGTTGCAGGTAGAGAAAGTGGTTAAAAGTAAAAAGTGAAATTCAATTTCAGAAATATACAAAAAGGATAATTCATGATATTTAAGGCAAAATACCCATATATTTCAATATCTTATATGACACTTGCAAAAGACTAAATATCAATACAGCTATAAGCAACTTTTTTATCATCTGAGGTGGAGTAATTTTATTTACTTTTGCCCCTATTTGTGCTGTAATCAATGAGCCTACCACTATTGGTACTGCCATCAAATACTCTACCTGCCCTGACAATATTTTTCCTGCAGCTCCAAAAATCGATCCTAAAAAAACAATAGCAAGACTGGTACCTATGGCAACTTTCACTTTCAGCTTAAAAACACTTAAAAACAATGGAATCATTATCACTCCTCCTCCTGCTCCTATTATTCCTGAAATAAATCCGGTAGTAATACCGACTATTATCGCATATATTACATTGAGCTCTTTATCAGTATCTTCCAACATATGATCCTTAATCCTCAACATATACAACATCATTATGAAAGATATTAAAATAAAAAAATCAAGCATTATCAATAAGCTCACATTTGGTAAAAATCTGGAGATATAAGAACCAAATAATGCTGAAATAGCAAGAGGAATACCCAAATAAATAAAAAGTTTATGATGGATAAAATTATTCTTCCTGTGAATTATAGTTCCTGATAGTGACCCAAAGAAAACCTGCATCGAAGATAATCCGGCAATTGTCTTCATCGATATATCACCCAATCCAAATAACGGTGGAAGCAATAATAACAACGGGGAAATAGCAACTGCACCACCAATTCCTAAAAATCCCGATAAAAAACCACCAAATAAACTTATAACAAACAACAATAAATATAACAAAATAAGAACTTTTTATTTACAATAATAGTTATATTTTTTTAGTAATATGTTAATTTTTTAAAAATATTTATAATTGCATATTTATTTATAATACAAGTTCGTTTTTTTGTCATAAGTATTTTTAAAATAAACATCATAAGTTTAATTATAAAAAATGACATTTCAAATATTAAATTATATCATTAAAAATAAAAAACACAACTATGATTCCTGAAACAATTTCATATGTAAATCAAAAGATCTCTCAAAAGAACTTCAGTCATTTATGACAAAGGTATATGGGTGGATGACTATAGCACTTCTTATCACAGGGATAACAGCTTCATTGACAGTATCATCTCAACAATTATTATATTTAATATTGAGTAACAGGGCATTATTCTTCGGATTACTGATTTTTGAATTGATACTCGTAGGAAGTTTGGTAGGATTTGTACATAAAGTGTCCTCTCAGATTGCCACATTGATTTTCGTATTTTATGCAGTATTAAATGGGCTGACTCTTTCAGTGCTCTTCGTAGCATATACCTCAGCATCCATAGCTTCAACATTTTTTATCACTGCTCTGACATTTGGTGCTATGAGCCTGTATGGATATTTCACAAAAAAAGATTTGACGAAAATAGGTAATTTCCTTTTATGGCATTGATAGGCTTAATAATAGCTTCCGTAATCAATATTTTCTTTCAAAACTCTATGCTCTACTGGATTACAACTACGTAGGAGTACTGATTTTTGTTGGATTGACAGCTTACGATACACAAAAGATAAAAAACCTCTATTTCACTGGAGAAAATACATCTGATGTAAGTAAAAAAAGTGCCATTATGGGAGCACTGACATTATATCTCGATTTCATAAACTTATTTATAATGCTATTGAGAATCTTAGGAAACAGAAGATAATATATCCTTAAAAATCATTGATAAAACATCTTAAAAACTTCGGTAAAATATTATCCATTTACCGAAGTTTTTTTATGACATTAAAATCATTTTACCATATCTTCTTTTTCTTCGATATCAAAAATAATCCCAGATACATAAGAAGTCCATTTAAAGCCACAATGAAAAATCCAAATGTAAATCCATTCAACCATTCCTTAGAATTTATATCTATAACATAGGAAATCACCGGAGCCATAATAGCTATAGGAACAACAAACTTATCTTTTATTTGCCTTTTTGTAGTCAATCCGAATGTAAATAATCCCAACAATGGACCATAAGTATATCCTGCTGCAATAAACAATCCATTTATCACCGCATCATTATTCAATAAATGAAACACGATAATTGTAAAAAACAATACCAAAGAAAATCCAAAATGCACAGCCATCCTCATTTTCTTTAATGTCGATTGTGGTTTAGAACTGTTATTGCACCCTAAGAAATCAACACAAAAAGAGGTTGTCAACCCTGTCAATGCAGAATCAGCACTGCTATATGCAGCGGCTGTAATACCTATGAGAAAAACAATTCCAACTATCGGAGGCAGATAATTTAAAGCAATGGTTGGATACAACAAATCTGAAGAATCGACAGAAATAGCATTTTTTTCAGCAAAAATATATAATAATGCTCCTAATGACAAAAACAGAATATTGACAACTATCAGCAGACTACTCATAGTGTACATATTTTTTTTTGCTTCAGATATATTTTTACAAGTAAGATTTTTTTGCATCATATCCTGATCCATACCGGTCATAACAATGGCAATAAGTGCACCGCTAAGAAACTGCTTGATAAAGTAATTCTCCCCACTCCAACCATTTTTCAAGTATAGCCAGTGACTATATTTTGAATCTTTAATGGTTTCTATCATTCCTGAAATATCCAAATTCATAGCCTTGCCAATATAAAAAATGGTGAGTACCACCGAAAGCAAAAAAGCAATAGTCTGAAGTGAATCAGTGATAATCACAGTTTTCGTTCCTCCTCTGAAAGTATATAACCATATCAAAAGTACTGAAATAGCAACAGTAACTGGAAATGAAATACCCAATGGTCCTGTCAAAAATTTATCTAATATCAATGAAACAAGATAAAATCTGAATGAAGCACCCACTATCTTCGATATCATGAAGTAAAATGCAGAAATTTTATAACTGTAAAAACCAAATCTCTGATCCATATATTCATATATCGAAGTAAGATTCAATTTATAATAAACTGGCATCAGGACATTTGCTATAACAAAATAACCCAATAAATAACCAAACACCAATTGCATGTAGGAAAAATTTTCATTTAATCCTGTCTTCCCCACAACTCCGGGAATAGAAATAAATGTTACTCCGGAAATAGATGCCCCTATCATAGCAAATGCAACCAAATACCATTTAGAATTTCTGCCTGCAAGAAAAAATTCTGATTATCACTCTTTCTCCCTGTCAGCCAGGCTACAACCAATAATAATGCGAAATAAATAGCAATTACAAGTATTATAATCTGAGGTGTTAAGCTTGTCATTTTTATAAAAATTTATGACAAAAGTATAATTTCATACGTTTTAATCAATCAATTTTAGCTTATTATTTGTTAAAAAGTATTAAATCAGAAATATGAGTAACTTTTATTTCTCTATTTCGACATTTAATTAAATATTATTCAGTTACAAAATATATGAATTAATTTTTTTTTATCAATTTTGTAGTATAATAATATTTATTGTTTGCGTTTGTATTATATCATGTTTATAGTTCAAACATAGTAAAATAAAAAAATAAAACAAAACTTATGATTTCTCGAAAAAGCCTGTTTATCATTTTATCCATAATAATATTGGATACCAGTATGTTCATAGCCAACTTTCTGCTGCTGAGCTTGGAAAATCAAAAAATGGATATTACATCACCTCATCCTATGGTTTAGCCTCAGAATTTAGCGATGTAAAATCCAAAGCAGGTTGGGGTTTTAATATAGGAATGGGAAAGACTCTGTATTATGAAGATTACTCAAAATTAAGTTTTGATATTGCAGGTAATGCTTTTTATGCCAAAACAAAAGGATTGGATATAAATCTTTACCCATATATAGCAGAAAATGAAGCCCTTAAAAACACAGGTTATGACGCATTTTTCTATAATTACAAAATGGGAATGGGAGGGTTAGGAATAGATTTAAAATCTACCTACAATCAAAACAGAACAGACCAAAGATGGTATGCATCACTGTTATTAGGCTTGAATTCAGGCTTATATACAGTAAATATGGACATAAAAGACAGCGATGGAAATTATTATATTTCTGAATTTGAAAGAATAAAAAACTCAACCAAAGCTGATAAAAAACAAGAATTAAATGAAATCCTTGATGGAGATTATGAGACAAAAGCAGAAGGTTTCGAGAATTTTCCTCTAAAAATCGCTTTGATGCCTTCAGTTGGTGTAGAATTAGGTTATGATATCACAGACTTCCTTTCATTTTTTGTTTCTGATAAATTATATATCGGCGTTTCCAACAAAATAGATGGCGAAACACATTTTGATTCGAATAATGATCATCTGAATTATCTCAGCGCCGGATTAAACTTCTATTTTGGTAAAAAACAAAAGGCTAGATATAATTACAGTGAGCAAAAACGTGATGCCGAACCAGTTCCATCGACCAGAAAGCAATCTGGATACAATATACCTCAGGAAGTAGAAGACCATAATCTACCGGAAGTAAAAATAATAGAACCAAGTGAAAAACAATCTATTAGCGATAAAAAATACATCAACATAAGAGCAAGCCTAATAAATGTAGCTTCAGCCAACGATATCTATTGCAAAGTAAACAATGAAATTGTTGATTTTGAATATCGTGAAAATTATGTACAATTTGTTGCAGAATTAACTCCCGGAGAAAATAAAATCCAGGTTTATGCCAATAATGACAACGGGCAGGCAAGAGATGTCATAGAAGTATTCTTCGAAGATACAAGTGCAAAACCATCAAAACCAGTAATCAATCTTATCGATCCTTCAAGTTTGAAATTCAAATCTGATGAAGAAGTATTTACTATAAAAGCAAATATTCAAGAGGTAAAAAGCAAAAGTGATATTTCAATAACTGCCAATGATTACCCATTAAATAGTTTCAACTTTTCTAAATCATCAGGAGATTTCAAAATTAAAGTAAGACTGGCAGAAGGGCTTAACACCTTTGTAATCACTGCAAGCAATGAAAATGGCTCAAGCGATGCTACTTTTGATATTTACTATAATGTGGATATACCTGAAGACAATAACACAGGCGGTTTACCTGAAATCACTATTATATCACCAAACCAAAATACTGAAAATATTTCTAATGAACTTATAGATTTCAAAGCAAAGGTTACAGGAATAAAAAACAAATCAGATATAGTATTTACAGTAAATGGTATGGAAAACAAAATGTTTGATTATGATGAAAACACGGGAATTGTTTCCGATAAAATAAGTATTTTCGATGAAGAGACTCTTATAAAAATAGTTGCTTCAAATGCTTTTGGAGATTCATCTAATGAAATTAATGTCAAATTCAATAAAAAAATGACAACGATGATGATCAAAAGAATCGATAACATTTGTCAGCGTTTCAGAACCTGATGCAGATTGTAATGTAAATATTGTAGTACAAGTTGATGGCGCAAATAGTAAGAACCAGGTGTCTATGTTTCTAAATGACTTTGAACTGAAAAATTTCTCATTCAATAGTTCCTCAGGTACAATAAAAAATTCAATTTATCTCGATGAAGGTAAAAACAAAATAAAAATCATTTACAATCACAATGGAACCGAAGAAACGGCCACCTATGATGTAAGATGCGGTGAATCAGATGATGATACAAATTTTGATAATAATAATGAAGATCAGGATACATTGATGAAACCATATATCGATTTCCTCTACCCTGCTTCCGGAGCCACTATTGATATGAAAAACATTACAGTAAAAGCTCTGGTAAAATTCATTGAAAACAAATATAACATAGATGTATTTATCGACGATGAGCCATTCTATGCTTTTGTATATGATGAAAATTCTGAAACTTTGAACATTGAACTCAAAAACCTTGAGGAAAAAGAATATGATATCAAAGTAGAAGCCGCAAATTCAAGTGGTACATTTGAAAAAAATCTATCTTTCTATTACGAGGAGCCTTTGGCAGGCCCACCGGAAGTATTGATAAATTCACCAAGAAATGGATTTACAACAGAAGATAAAATTGCAATATTCAAAGCCAGTGTTGAAAATCTCAAAGATACCAAAGACTTGACTGTTTACTTGAATGGCGAAATTTTCAAAGATTATGATTATGATAAGGACAGAGGAATAATTTTCGGCTACCTTCCTATAGAATTAGGTACAAACACAGTAAAAGTTGAAGCCAGAAATAAACTAGGAAGCAATTTTGATGAAGTTAGTTTCAAGTGCAAAATGGAACATTTACCCGGAGTACAGATAACAACTCCAAAAAATGGTGTTATAGCTGGTACAGCATTGATATACGTTGAAGCCATAGTCCAAAATGTAAAAAAATCTACAGATGTCTTGATGTTTATCAATGGAAGTCCATATAAATCATTCACTCTTAGCAATGAGAAACTCGAATCAAAATTATATCTATCTAAAGGTACAAATGAAATAGTGGTTAAAGCTTTAAATGATTCAGGAAGTTCTGCTGATACTATAAATGTAACATTTTCAGGACCTCCAACCAAACCTGAGATATTGTTTACTAATCCTGCTAAATCAAATACTACAGTTTCTGATAAGAAATATACTCTCGAAGCTAAAGTTACAGGTATAAAACACTCTTCATTTGTAAAATTATATGTAAATGAATTATTGATTGATGATATAGAATATTACAAGGATGAAAATGTAATAAAGGCAGATTTAAAACTTTCTAAAGGTATAAACATCATCAAACTAATTGCTACAAATGATACGGGAAGCACTACTGAATCCACAAGGATTTATTTGGAATAGTAAGATATTTAATATTAATATAACATTAAATTTTTTAGTTTGAAATAAATTAATATTTTTGCATATATCAAATAACCAAATAAATTAACAAAAAAAGAATGACATTAAGAACAATATCGTTTCTATTATTGTATTTCTGTATTTACAATACGAATATTGCTTATTCTCAAGACATTAAGCAAAACGGCATTGTTTTCTTAATAGGTGACAATGATGAAAAATATAGCCAATATTTAAATGATTATCCTGTTAGTTTATTGACAGTAAGCAATGATTCCATGGAATTGGCATATTTGAATTGGATGTACTTGCTAAAGGATATTGAAGATTTTGCAAAGAAAGCAGATTTCGACCTAAATGGTATTAAAATATGGCTAAATGTATTTTGGAATAAAAATGGGAAAATAGACTTTATGTCCTATTATCCTAAACCAAATTCCAGAAATATGGATTTAACAAACTCACTGCTTTTCTTGAAAAATTTCTCTCATATTACAATCCAAGATTGAAGTATAAAAGCAATTTTTCACATTATGGGACAGCGAGATTTCCATCATTTGCAGATATGTATATAAACGCAGAATAAAAATAATAGCTATTAATTTTTAGATTAAATGGGAAATATACGCAAATTATGGCATTTTAATCAATTTTAAATTAAATACTTACTTACAACTTTTTGAAATTCCAATAATAAATAATACCTTTGCACGGTTTTTAAAAATTTGAAAAATAAATAACACAATATGGCATTAATAGGAACAATAAGGAAAAATAGTTGGTTATTGGTGGTGTTGATAGCTTTGGCTATGGGAGGATTCATACTTCAAAGTATCGTATCAGGAAGTGCTCAATACAGTGCTGGAAGCAGAAATGAAATGGGAAAAGTAAATGGTGAAGTAATTTCCGCCACACAATTTAGTGAAACTGAAAGCATTCTATATAAAAATTCAGGTGCTGACAATATGTATTCCAATAAAGCAAACCTTTGGAATTATTTCAAAAATAAAGCTTTAGTAAAATCTATTTCCGAACAGATAGGATTAGGAGTAAGTACTGAAGAATTATTAGACCTCGAATTTGGTGATAATCCAAGTCCAATAATAGTACAAAGATCTCAGAGACCCAAATACAGGTCAAATAAATAAAGAGCAACTTAACCAGGTCAAACAGATGATCGATCAGGAACCATTGGCTCAAGATTATCCTGAATATGCTAAATTCTGGGCAGTTCAGGAAGAGGATATCATCTATGATCGTCAGCAAACAAAAATGCTTAATCTTATAAAAAAAGCTATTTACACTCCTAAATGGTTTGTAGAAGATCAATTTAAAGTAAATAAATCTACTGCTAATTCTCAACTTCGTTAAAGTTCCTTTTGATAAAGTTGCTGATGAAGATGTAACAGTCAAATGATAGTGATATTAAAAAATTTATCGACAATCACAAAAAAGCTATGACTAACCTGGAAGAAACGAGAGTTCTAAAATATGTTGAAATTCCAGTTAAACCTTCAGCTTCAGATATGTCAACACTTTTTGAAGAAGTAAATCAATTGAAAAATGATTTTGCTGCTTCTGAAAATGATAGCTTGTTCACATTAACACACGATGGTGTATATACCAATATCTATTACAAAAAAGATGAATTACCTCAACAATTAAAAGATGATAGTATTTCTCTTACATTGGGAACTATTGTAGGTCCATATTCAGATGGTGAAAAATTTACAGTAGCCAAAGTTATAGGTATCAAAGTGATTCCTGACAGTGTTAAAGCAAGACATATTCTAAGATCTGTTCAACCTGGTGATACTGAAGGATTGAAAGCAGCTAAAAATACAATTGACAGTTTAAAAAATGTTTTGGAATCAGGTCAGGGAACTTTTACTGAACTTGCAAAACAATATAGTCAGGATCAGGGAAGTGCTGTAAAAGGCGGAGATCTCGGTACTTTCCCACAAGGTAGAATGGGCAGTCCTGAATTCAATGAAGCATGCTTCATGGGATCTGAAGGAAATTACTATGTAGTAACAACTCAATTTGGTGTTCACCTTTATAGATGTTCAGGATCAGATTTTTATCAATAGAAATCCTAAATATCAAGTTGCTTATGTAAATCTTGGAATCGAGCCAAGTCAGGAAACTCAAGATTTGTTTATCAAATAGCTTCTCAGTTGGTTATTGAAAATGAAAATATTGATGATCTTGAAGCTAAAGCTAAAGAATTGAACTTTGAGGTAAAAGCAACTACACCACTTAAGAAAAACGATTTCAACATCAATGGATTAGGTTCAGGACAAACTCAAGAGATATCATCAAATGGGCTTATGAAGATGGTAATGATGTCGGTGATATTGCACCTACAGTTTATTCCTTTGATAATAAAAAATATTATTATAGTGAAAAATATGTAATAGTAGAATTAGATAAAATATATGAAAAAGGATTAAGAACAGTGGAATCTTCAAAATCTGACCTTGAATTATTGGTGAAAAATCAACTCAAAGGACAAAAGATTGCTAAAATGATTACTGACAATAATCTAAATGCAGTAGCTCAACAATTTAATGTCAAAGTAGATTCTGTATATCAAATCACTTATGATTCTAAATTCATAAATAATCTTGGACAGAACCTAAAGTATTAAGTTGGGTTTTCAATGGAGAAATCAATAAGCCATCTACTCCAATTGTTGGAAATGGTGGTACTTATGTGGTTCTTCCTACTTCAGTACAACAACCTGTTGGCGAACCTAATATTGATGCTGAGGTTAAATCTCAAACTGAAAAAGAAAGAAGTGAAATAGGATATAAACTCATCACAGAATTGATGAAAAATGCGAAAGTTGTGGATAATAGAAGTAACTTCTTCTAATAATCACAATCCATAAAATAAAAAAAGCTGCTTCCTTAATTGAAAGCAGCTTTTTTTTATTAAGGGTAACTTAAAAATATCAATACCTATAATAATCAGGCTTAAAAGGCACTTTCTGATCCACACCTATATATTTTGCTTGTTCTTCGGTCAATTCATCCAATTCCACACCAAGTTTCTTTAAATGAAGTTCTGCTACCTTTTCATCAAGATTTTTAGGCAACACATATACTTTATTTTCCATATTACTATGATTGTGAAATAACTCCATCTGTGCCAATACCTGATTAGTAAATGAATTAGACATCACAAAAGATGGATGGCCTGTTGCACAACCAAGATTTACCAATCTCCCTTCTGCCAATACTATTATTTCCTTATCCTCAATTTTATATTTATCGACCTGAGGTTTGATTGTAACTTTTGAAAAACCGTAATTTTCATTCAACCATTTCATATTTATCTCATTATCGAAATGTCCGATATTAGCAACTACTGCTTTATCTTTTAATGTCAGAAAATGCACTGAATCGACTATATTCAGATTTCCTGTAGCAGTGACAATAATATCAGCCAGAGGTGCTGCATCTACCATTTTTTTGACTTCATAGCCTTCCATTGCAGCTTGCAAAGCACATATCGGGTCTATTTCTGTGACCATGACTCTGCAATTGGCACTTCTGAATGCTGCTGCAGTTCCTTTACCCACATCACCATAACCTGCCACCAAAACGACCTTCCCCGCAAGCATCAAATCTGTTGCTCTTCTGATAGCATCCACTGCTGATTCTCGTGTTCCATATTTATTATCAAACTTGGATTTAGTAACTGAATCATTGACATTAATAACAGGTAGTGGCAAATTTCCTGATGATTCTCTTTCATATAATCTATGAACTCCTGTTGTAGTCTCCTCGCTAATACCAAAAATATTTTTTGCAAGTTCAGGATATTTATCTAACACCAAATTAGTAAGATCTCCGCCATCATCTAAAATTAAATTCAGTTTCTGACCTCCTGTAAATGCATCTAATGTCTGCTCCAAAGTCCACCAATATTCTTCTTCAGTCTCACCTTTCCATGCATATACAGGCACTCCTCTTTCAGCAATAGCAGCTGCAGCATGATCCTGAGTAGAAAAAATATTGCAAGAAGACCATGAAACTTCAGCTCCCAACTCTATCAAGGTTTCAATAAGAACAGCAGTTTGTACAGTCATATGAAGACATCCTGCAATTCTGGCTCCTTTTAGTGGTTTTTCTTTACCATATTCTTCCCTCAAAGCCATCAATCCGGGCATTTCAGCTTCAGCAAGCTCTATTTCCATTCTCCCCCAATTAGCAAGATTGATATCTTTAACTTTAAATGGTAATTTATCTTTTTGTAATTCTACGACATACTTGTCTTTTAACTCAAACATTTTTTAATTTTTTTTGTAAAGGTAATAAATTAGTGAAAATTATCGGAATATAAGATAACTCAATTATTACATTTCGAAAATTCACCAATTACTATTTTTCTTAATCTAAATATCAAATATTGAAGTTAAAAAAAGACCGCTTTTATTCAGCAGTCTTTTTAACTATAATAATTATTTCTAACAAAATATTAATACTCTTAGTTTTTACTTTTCACTTTCTTCTGCGGATTTAGCTTCACTAACCTCAATTTTATCGGATTTTACTTCTTCCTTTTTCTTTTCAGCCAGATAAGAAGGTAATTCCAACCCTGCCATATCGAACAATTCAGTCATTGGAGGAACAGCTTTGTACATATTGGAAAGGAAATTAGCGGCATTTCCACCTTTTTCAGAATTTCCACCATTCTCCCAAACCACAACTTTATCAAACTTGATATTTTTAATAGCCTCAACCTGAGTTTTAACAAGCTCCGGTAATTTATCAGCTATAAGCAATAAAACAGCATCCCTAGTATTATTGTCTGTAGCATGAATAATTTTATCAAAACCCTCAGCCTGTTTCTTTAAAATCTCAAATAACCCTTCTGCTTCAGCTTGTTTTTTCAAAACTATAGCATCAGCTTCACCTTTGGCTTCTCTTCTAAATCTCTCTGCTAATGCCTCTGCTTCAATTTCAATTTTTCTCTTTTCGATTTCCGTTTGCACAATCACATCAGCTTCCTTGCTTGCTTTCTCTTTTTCAGCCCTTGCATTTTCAGCAATTTTCTCTGCCTGATAAGCTTCTTCCAATGCCTTAGCATGTTGAACTTTCTCAGCTGAAAATGCTATTTTTGTAGCTTCAGCTTCTTTCTCTTTTCTATGTGCATCAGATTGAGCAATAGTTACACTTGCTTTATTTTCTCCATCTACAGCCATAGCATTTGCCTCGGCAGTTTTTATCCTTTGGTCTTTCATCGCCATTGCTTCACCGATTGCACCGTCTCTATTTTTCTCAGCTACCGTTTTTCTCGCTTCGTTTATAGCATGAGCTGCTGCTTCCTTACCAAGAGCTTCAATATATCCACTTTCATCTTCGATGTCAGTAATATTAACATTTATAAGGGTTAGTCCTATCTTTCTAAGTTCATTTCCCACATTGGATGAAACATTTGCAAGGAATTTATCTCTATCTGCATTGATCTCTTCGATATCCATCATGGCAACAACCAATCTCAATTGTCCAAATATGATATCTTTAGCTATATCTTTAATCTCTTGAGTACTTTTTCCCAACAATCTCTCTGCTGCATTACACATAATACCAGGTTCATTTGAGACAGCCACTGTAAATCTCGATGGAACATTAACTCTGATATTTTGCTTACTCAAAGCATTCTGCAAATCGACATCGATTGATATCGGAGATAAATCAAGATAATCATAATCCTGAATTACAGGCCATACAAATGCTGCTCCACCTGCCAGACATTTTGCCGAACCTCCACCTGTTTTTCCATATATTACTAATATCTTATCTGATGGACATCTTCTGTATCTCGATATAAAAAAGAACAAAAGAGCTATTGCTAATACTGCAATCCAACACCGGTAAATAGTACTGCTCCTTCCATAATTTCAATTTTTATTTACGTTATTAATATTAATTATTTTTATCTTTGATTTCACTCACTAAAAGAATATTATCATCCAATATTTTCAATACATATATCACAGTTCCGGTTGATAATTGCTCTCCATCTGTAACAGCTCTTAATTCTATTATCTTATCTTTCAATTCTATATTCACTAATCCTGAACCTCCTCTTTTGGCAGGTATCGGAACATATACCTTACCATATTTACTAGTACATCAGCTAAATCCATTGTGCCAACTTCTGCAAGTCTTACTAATTGAAAAAGTATAAATGCTACAAAAAACAAAGCTATAACTCCTGAGATAAATGATATAATAATAGTCGTATAAAGACTCAATCCATTATTGAGAGAAATTACTCCCACCCATCCAAAAAATGTAAAAAATGCTATAATACCTCTTATAGAAAAAATAGTAAAATCATGATCTAAACCAAAATGTGCTTCTGAATCCACACTCATATCAAAATCATCAGGCACATCAGAATCAAAATCTAATCCTATTATACTTGAAATCAATTGAATCACAAATAATACAGTGAATACTATAGATATTGTCCAAAATATCTGCGCACTCAAATTTAAATCATTCCACCATTCTACTAAAATCAAGAGATTCATCTATATTTTTTCTTCAAATTTATATCGATATCAATAAATCTGCAAACTCTTTCGACAAACGAATAATAAAAGTCGTTAAATTATCTTTTCATTCATTTTTTATTGGAAATGCCTATAAAATTAAAATCATTTAAAGGTTGATTTCGGATTGGATAAGAAATCAATAACTATAATAAAATAAACTTAGTTCACCTTGTTTAAAAATCAAATAAGATTATCATTTTAAAAAATCAGGATCAGTTTTATCCCAGTACTCTTTAGATTCTTCATATGTTTTTTTCATTTCTTTCCATTGTATTTTTTGAAAAAAGTAATACGTAACAAATAATAATACTAATAGAAGTAAAAATTTGATAATTAAATTTTTCCAATTAGTTTCAATTCCATCTTTATAATCGAATACAAATAAAAACAAACTTATGAATACAGCATTGAAAATAGATAAATACAAGGCACGAGTTATTGCAAATTTATTATTGCCCATATTAATCATTTTCTCCATTTTTTTCAATCCCTTTTTATCATATGTTATTGCCATAATTTCATTATTAAAAAATTAAAAAAAATCATCGAAAATCTCCCATCCATAATTTCGAATTATAATAATCCTGTTACATATATAATCACTATAATTGAATTGCATAGCAAATATAAATCAAAAAAGTATAATTCCCAAAAACCACAATCTATAATACTATAAAAATCAACAAAAAAAGGCTCAATTGTAGTATTGAGCCTTTTTCAAAACGAAATTTATTTTTTACTTACTATCCTGAAGTCCAAACACTTTCTTCAACAAATCACTTGTTCTCGATGCCAGATTGGTACGAATATCAAGTTCTTTTACCGCCACTAAAGAGAATAAACCATCCATTGCTTTTTGTGTAACATAGTCATCAAGTTCAGGATTCATTTTATTCACAAATGGTATTTTATTATAAGTATTCACAGCATCAGACCAATAAGTTAGAGCATTGTATTTATTAAGTGAATTCACTATAATAGGATGAAATTCATCATATAATTTTGAAGAGGTTGCCTTTTGTAAGTACTGAGTTGCTGCATTATCATCTCCAAAAAGTATATTTCTTACATCGCTAAATGTCATTTGTTTGATAGCATCAATAAAAATAGGTTTTGCTGTAGCCACAGCATCCTCAGCAGCTCTGTTTAACCTTGTAGTAACTTCGCTTTCCACTTTATCAAATCCCGGAATCACTTTTAGTTTGTCAGCCACTTTCTGTGCATCTGTAGGAAGGAGAATCTTATATGGACTTTCTAAAAATCCATTTTTAGCTGAAAGGTAATTTACTCCAGAAGTCACACCATTATTGAGAGCTTCTTTAAGACCATTTGAAATTTCAAGATCTGAAATACTTGTCTGACCAGCTGAATCCATAAGTTTTTGCAAAGTAGCAGCATCGCAAGATACAAGTCCGATAATCATCAATAGAAATACTATTTTTTTCATCTGTATAAAATTTTTAATTAGTTAATTTACAAGCAACTCCTCAATCTTAAATCATTATAAAATCCACTTAATTGCCTGTATTTATTTTTTTAAAAAATTGAATACTATTTACCAATATTATTCAATTCGTTTTGTACATCTTTTACTTTCGATGTCTGTGCTTCTATCTGACTTTGAAGATCTTCCTGTTCCAATTCATTATTTTTGATATCTTCTTCAGCTTGAGTTATTTTTTCTTCATAATCAGTAATTTTATCATGTAATTTCTGATTATCTTTTACCGCATCTTTCAATTTTCCATTCAATTTATCAAGCGCTTTTTCTTCATCTTTAAGCCTCTCTTCTACTTTGAATTTCTCAATAGCTAAAACAAAATCTGCTACAAAATTTACAGCACCATCATATTCCATAGGAAATGTTTTTTTACTCACAAATCCATTACCAAGATCAAAGCAAAAATCCATTTTTACACCATCAGCAAATTCGTCAAACACAGCATATACATCGATTGGATCTCCGGATTTTATTTCATTGATTCTCACTCCTAATGTAGAATATTCTTTGACTTTTTTATTATATTTGGTTTTACCATATTTATCCATATAATCTTTCCAGAGTTTTTCAACATCATTATCTTTGATATCTGCCACATTGGTAGATAAACTAGGTTGCACACCAAGACTAATATTTGCCTGCTTTTCCAAAATTTGAGTATAACCTGAAGCGGCAAATAAAACTGATATTATCAAAATGTAAATTTTTTTCATGATTAGTTTTTTAATTTATTAATAATAACAAATATAACTATATAGACGAATAAATCGTGATAAGTTACATTAAATTTAACATAATTTTAAATCTATATGCATTTTTCAATTACCTATGGATAAAAAAACTGCCTTTGAACTGTTATTGAATCTTTCATTGCTAAATCGATAATCAATATTGCACTTTTTTTTAAAAAATCTGCTTCTATTTTTTGCTATGATTGTATAAATATAGTTCACAATGGATAAAGGAATATATTTCAGCACCTTTCCTAAAATATTATATGGAAATTTTAATGTAATAAGTATCTTTTGAATTGCTCTTCCCTCAAAATAATATTTCTTCTCATCTTGATCATATAATATTACAGTATCTTGGAATCTTTTTATATCTACATTTCCGCTAATTCCTTTGTCGTTAAGAAAAAATTGGTCATAAAAATAATACTTTGTCATTTTTTCATTTTTTAATATCAATTGAACAAAAAAATCACAGATAATGCACTCTCCATCAAAAATTATAAGATTTTCTTTTTTATATTCTATGCCCATAAGAATCAACCAAAATATAGTTTATCGAATTGAAAAATCAATAATCAGTCTTTTATAAATAAACGTATTTTTTGATTTACAATTATTTTTTAAACATTAAATCCTTTTTATTGTTACATTTGCATCATTGTTGCAATTAATTCAATTTTGCATGAAAATGGAAATTGTAGTTACTACTTTGATACAAAAATTAAAGGAATTAAACAGATGAAAGCTGTAGAAGTATTAAATAATCATAAACTCAAGCGGACAAGCTGCAGAGAAGGAATAATAGAAGTCGTGACTTCTTCGGATTATGCTCTTTCTGAAAATGAGATCAAAGAAAAATTGCAAGGCAATTATGACAGAACGACTTTTTACAGATCATTTAAAACGTTGGAAGAACACAATATTCTTCATAAAATAGTAGTTGATAATCAGAACATAAAATATGCTTATAATAAGTCAACAAGTAAAGAAATAGAACATATACACTTTTATTGTGAAAAGTGTCAATCTGTAAAATGCATAGAAACTGAGATGACTAACAAATACAATTTACCTGAAGGATATTCTTTTGTTGAGGCAGATATTTTGATTAAAGGACTGTGTTCAAAATGTAAATTATAAATAATTTTGTGAGAAAAATTAAAAAATATATTGCTTTACTTTTAATAGGAATTTTCATTTTTCCTGTTATATTCCAGTCATTGCATATAATATTTATTCACAATCATAATGCTATCAATAGCAACCAACAAGTTACAATATATCAAAATCCTAAAAACAAGGATAAACAACATACCTTATCACAATATCAATCAGAGAATTACTGCTTGATTTCCAGCTATCAATTATCAACAAATCACATACCAAAACTACCTTTTTGGGGAAATTTAGCTACTGATTGTGATAATTTATTGAATGAAATAATTATAAATAGAATTTATAAGCTTGAATACTCACCAAAATCTTCCAGAGCTCCCCCCACAATAACTTAGACATCAAAGGTTTAAATTCAAATAATTAATTTTTTAATTCATATTAAATGTATAGAATTTTCATTCTTGTATTAGGGATGTTTTTATTGATTGGTGATATTTGCAGTCAATCAACCATCGACTTAAAGGGTAAAATTGTGGATGAACAAAACAACCCATTGATTGGTGCTACTGTATATCTATATCCAATAAAAAAAGGAGCAATTACCGAAGACAATGGCAACTATAAAATTTCTAATTTACCAATTGGAAAATATAAAATAGAAGTTTCTTATATAGGATATAGAAATATTATCGATTCAATTGACCTAAATAAACAGAGTACTTATAACTTCATAATGGAAATTGGAGGTGTAAATCTGCATGAGGTTGTTGTAACAGATAATTACATAAAAAACAGAAAGCAAGAATCATCCCTCAATGTTGAAATTGTCAATGATGATTATCTAAAACAGCATTTAGGATCAAGTCTTATGAACTCTTTAGAACGATTACCCGGAGTAAGTACTATAGATATTGGATCTGGACAATCGAAACCCGTAATCAGAGGCTTGGGATTCAACAGAGTTGTAGTTGTTGAAAATGATATTAAGCATGAATCACAACAATGGGGCGCAGATCACGGACTTGAGATAGATCAATATGCTGTAGATGATATCGAGGTAATAAAGGGTCCTGCTTCATTGATGTATGGATCTGATGCTATAGGTGGAGTAATAGATATGAAAAACAGGAAAGTCCCTGCTGAACATACTATCGGAGGAACTATAGACATATCCGGAAAATCCAATAATGATTTCATAGGTACTTCGATATCTCTATATGGAAGAAGCAAAGCTTTTTTCGCTGATTTCCGTGCTACTATTCTCGATTATGCTGATTATAAAGTCCCTGCAGATAGCGTAGATATTTACTCATACAGAGCTCCTCTTTACAAACATCATCTGAGGAATACTGCCGGAAATGAAAAGAATTTCCACCTCACTTTAGGTTATTTGAAAGATAAGCTCCAGAGTAAATTATACCTTAGCAATGTCGATAGCAAAAGTGGTTTTTTTGCCAATGCTCATGGTTTGGAACCGAGAAACATTGATACAGAATTGTATGATAGTTCGAACAGAGATATAGATTTCCCTTACCAAACTGTCACGCACTTCAAAGCAATTAACACTACTAAATATCGATGGGACAAAATGGATATTGAAACGGATATTGGTTTTCAAAGAAATTTCAGGCAAGAATGGAGTCAATATACCAGCCATGGCTATATGCCTGCTGTTCCTGATGAGACATTGGGGTTTGACCCAAATCTGGAAAGAGAATTTGACAAATATGTCTATTCAGGAAATTTAAAACTCAACTATACACCTAATGATAAATACAATTTTAATTTTGGATTTAATAGTGAGTACCAAGATAATAAAATAGATGGACGCGGATTTATCATACCTGCATTTACCCAATTGAATCTTGGAACTTATGCCATTACAAAATATACTATATCTGATAAAAGCAAATTTCAGGCAGGATTGAGATATGATTTTGGAAATATAAAAACTAAAGAATATTATGATTGGTTCGAAACCCCAATTGTAGAAAATGGAGATACTTCATATCAATATTTGCAAAGAGCCGGCAGTATCAACAGAAATTTTTCAAATATATCATGGTCTATTGGATATAATTATGAAACCAATAAATGGTCATTCAAGACCAATATAGGAAAAAGTTTTAGAATGCCAATAGCTAAAGAACTTGCAGCCAATGGAGTAAATTACCATCACTTCAGTTATGAAATAGGGAATCCCGATTTAAATCCGGAAATTTCCTATCAACTTGATGAAAGTATTGAATATACTTCAAATAAAATAGCCATAGGGATATCACCTTTTGTCAATTATTTTTCGAATTATATTTATCTGAATCCAACTTCCGAATATGATCGTCTTTATGGAAATGGAAATCAGATTTATTACTACACACAAAGCGAAGTTTTTAGATATGGATCTGAAATACATGCACATTATGAGCTTTTGAAATCATTGCAATTGAGACTGATGGGAGAATATGTGTACTCAGTTCAACTTTCAGGAGAAAAGAAAGGATACACATTGCCATTTTCACCTCCTGCATCAGGTATAATAGGATTAAAATATCAGATTAATAAACAGAAATTTTTAGAGAATGGTTATATTTCGTGTGATTTGAGGATTACCGCAGCACAAAATAATATAGTACCTCCGGAAAAAACCACTGATGGTTATCAAATAATCAATCTAAGCCTTGGAGGAAATTTATTTATTGGAAAACAAAAAATCAATGTAGCATTGCAAGTACAGAACCTATTGAACACAAAATATTATAACCATACAAGTTTTTATAGGCTAATAAACGTGCCTGAACCAGGAAGGAATTTTATATTAAATATATCTATTCCTTTTTCTTATAAATATAAATAAATTAAAAAAACATTTTAAACATAAAATAATGAATACAAAATTCAAAATACTATCGATTATATTATCACTTGCTGTGATAACTTTCTTTTCATCTTGTGGAGAAGATATTAATAAACCAGAAATAAACGATCTTGAGGTAGGATTAGATAATAGTCTTGTGGCATACATAGGTGCAGACCTGCATGTAGAAGCAGAAATAGTAGCAGAAGGAAGAATAGATAAAATAACTGTAGATATTCACAAAGAAGATGGTTCAGGAGAAGAAATAGAGGAAGTATGGGATGAATTTTCAGGATTGAAAAACACCACATTTCACAAACATATTGACATACCTGAAGGAACCACTGCAGGAGAATATCATTTCCATCTATATGTAACTGATCAGGAAGGAAATCAAAGTTCTGTAGAAAAAGATATATCAATCGAAGACCTTGTGGATGACGAAGCACCTGAATTATCTGTAACATCATCCCCAACAAATGGACAGAGTTTTTCCGATGGACAATCAATCACAATAGCTGGACATGTAGAAGATAATATTGCATTAGGAGGAATGATAGTAGCTTTGGTATATGAATCAGATAATATTTCTGATGAAGATGTAGCCGGAGACAATGATAAAGTAGTAGTTATGCTTCACACTCACGATTTTGATGATCCTGACGAAACAGATTTTTCTGCTTCCATAAATGTAGGTGCAGCTAAAGACAACAATATAGAACCTGCAAATATAGAAGGTAACAATGCTTGGAAATCTGGAAATTATTACATCTTAGTTAAAGCTGTCGATGCAGGTGGCAATTGGGTATATTCAGAACATTATCCTATTGTAGTCAATTTATAGGTAATATTTAATATTAAAAATATTTTTAAAATCTTTTCCCACCTCCTGATTCTCAAATTTTATAATTTATAAGGATTCGGGAGGTGGAAATTCAAAAAAATAAAATCATGTCTAAAATTAAAATTTCGTTATTGCTATTAGCATTTTTCCCAATGATATATTCTTGTAATGATAAAAATATAGATACAGAAAAACCGGTTATTGATTTATCTATTGACAATGCATTCCCATTAAATTGTGATACTATATATTTTGGTGAACCTTTTACTCTCAAAATGTTATTTACAGATAATGCTGAATTAGGAAGTTTTAGCATCGATATTCACAACAATTTTGACCACCACTCACATAGCACTGAAGTTGAAGAATGTAGTCTCGATGATATAAAAACACCAGTTAATCCATTAACTTTTATCAATGACTATGAGATTCCTTCAGGCACAACAGAATATGAAACGGACTTGTCAATAACAATACCTTCAGGAAATGGACAATATGACGAAGGGGATTATCATTTTTTTATCAGCCTTACGGACAAAGAAGGATGGTCTGCACAAAAAGGGCTGAGTATTAAAATGCTATACAGATAATATAATCAAATATTGAATAGGGCTTTATCATAAAAAAATGAAGCAGTAGAAAATCTCCTGCTTCATAATCTAATTAATAACTGTGGATATTCTTAATCTATATTTCCAAATTTCAAACCAAAGTATAATGTCCTTGGAGACAATGGTCCATAAATATATGCAGGATCACGTTCAATACCGGTATCAAAATCACTTTGATATGAATTGAAAATATTTTTCACACCACCCATAAATTGAAGTGACGAATTATTTAATTGTATTGTATAACTCAATTTTATTCCAAAATCAAAAAATCTTTCCGAAATAATAAGTCCATTTGCATCGACTGACTTGATTCTATTCCTTCATATAAGACAGACATTGGACCTGTATAATTGCCAGTTGCAGAAAAACAAAATCCTTTGTAAATATCCCAATCTGCAACAAAGAAACCATAATTATCAGGAGTACGAAGAAATTTTTACTTCCCCAATCCTGAACTTCTTCATATTCACTTGTCTGAATAGTAAAACCCGAAGATAATTCAAACTTTTGTAGGGTTTAAGTCTAAGTTCTATATTGAAACCCTTAACTGTGGCTCTGAGGAATTAATACGAGTATAAGTAACAACATCATTTTCATCAGGGTCACCAAGTTCATTAGCAAAAGCATCGACTAATTTAGTATAAAATCCTTCTATCAATAGTCCCGAATATACAGTCCCTATCAACTTATTATAATCCAATGAAAGCATTACACTATGACTTGTTTCTTGTTTTAGATCTTTAGAATTTTCATGAATAACCTGCCTTAAACCTGATGTTTCTATGTGAAGATCTTCATCAAATATCTGAGGAGCACGATAACCTTGAGAGTAAGTTGCCCTAAATTGAAGTTCATCTATAACTCCATACATCAAACTAATACGAGGAATAAAGACACTACCATATTTTCTTTCCCCTTCCTTTTCATTATTATTAATTTCATAAGTATCATATCTTCCACCAAGAGATGCCTTAAATGAATTATATCTGAAATCATATTGAGCAAATACTCCTGAAGTTATAGAAGATTGATCTGAAACAATGGTATTAGGATTATTACCAATTATCTTCACATTGTCTTCATCATCAACACTAAAAATAGGGGAACCTATTTTTTTATCCATTAGAAATCCACTTGTATTATCTACACCAATAATAAGTGAAGATGCATTAAATATTGCTTTATATTGTAACCCTATATTAAATGTTTTGTCTTTGGTATTACCATAATCAGACATTGAATATTCTGCTCCATAATATGAATCACGATTGAGAAACTGCCCCGATGCGAAAGCTGACAGCATATCATATTTTCTTAAATATCTCTCATAAGTTAGTGCTGCTACACTCAAATCATGTGTTACCACCTCTGCTATTCTTCTCTGATGCACGGGATAATTCTGATCACTACCACCATCTCTTTGCTCCTTGATTCCAATAAAATCTAACGATAATTTGTCTCGATATCCAAACTTATGAAAGACTCTACCTCCAAAACTTAAATTCTCAAGTGGGGCAATCTCTGAAAATCCATCATTATTAGCATCATACATTGCCCTATCCCGTTTGAAACCATATACTGACATTCCCGTTTTCATATCTGAAGAAATCAGTGATGCATTGAGATTTGCAGAAAAATCCGAAGCTTCATTTCCATCAGTTCCTAACCCTGTTATAGCATAACTTGTACCTGCTTCATAACTATTTGTCGTAGGTTCTTTCATTATGATATTTATAGTTCCAGCAATAGCATTGCTACCATATAATGCTGAACCACCACCTCGTACCACTTCTATTCTATCAATAATATTGGCAGGGATAAGTTCCAAGCCATACACTCCGGCTAAACCACTGAATATCGGTCTACTATTGATCAATATCTGGGAATACGGACCTTCCATACCATTCATTCGAACCTGAGAAAAGCCACAATTTTGACAGTTGTTTTCAAGTCGTAAACCAGGAGAAAAATTCAATCCCTCCCCCAAAGTAACAGCTTGCGATGTATTTAGAATTTTATGTGATATTGTATTTACAATCACTGGAGCTTCTGTACGTTTCATCTCACTTCTATCAGCTGAAATAACCACTTCTTCAAGCCCGAGAGCATCTTTTTCCAAATCAAACTTTATCTCCTGACTCAATCCTTTTTCCATTGTGACTTTTACTTCCATTGTCTTGTATCCTAAATATGTAGCCACTAAAATATGAGTTCCTAATGGTAAATCTTTTATTTGATAATGCCCTGTAGCGTCAGTTGTAGTCCCTATTGTAGTACCCTTGACCTGTAATGTTGTAAATGGCAAATACTCTTTAGAATCAGATGTTATTACATTACCAAAAATATTGGCAGAGGTTTTCCCCTGACTTTTCCCGCTTATACTTATTGTTATAATAATTATTAATAAAAGTATTTTCTTCATTGCAATAATTTTCAGTTATTATAATTAAAATGCAAAATTACTTTTCAACTAAAAATCTGACAATCGCCTAAAATGATGAAAATATTTAAAAAAATAACTACTTGTAGGTATGCTATATTAATCTAATGATATAATTCCTTTTGAAACAGCATATATTGTCAATCCTGCAAGACTTCGAATATCTGTTTTATTCATTATATTTTTTCGGTGAGTATTTACAGTATGTATGCTTAAATACAATCTATCAGCAATTTCTTTGGTAGATAATCCCTGTGCTAATAATTGTAGTACTTCCGTTTCCCTGTCTGACAATTGGTTATCTTCTTTTTCAAATGATTGTGGAAAATTATTTGTCCTATTGATTTTTTACTATTTCTGATATACCATCTGTTATGGAAAAAGTATCATCAAATAAATTTAATACCGATTGCTCATAAGAATGAATAAACAATTCCAATCCACAACACATCCTGGTATTGATTTTTAACTTTTATGAATTCATTAATTTTATTTGAACGATACAGGATTTATCAATACGACAGAATGTTTTTCTTATAAAAAGAATTTCCGTTTCATATAGACTATCTAAATAGAAAAATGAATAATTATTCTCCAATTTTGATATTGAAGCTACCAAACCTTCATATAATAGATTGGAAGGCTCAAGTACTATAATATTTTTTTGTGATTTATTCAATTATAACTTGCTTCAATAGTTTCTACAATAGGTATCAATACCCGCTCTTCAATAACTGAATGTATCATTAAATCATATTCTAATTCAAAAAGTGAATACAGAAATTTGCGTTTGATATTTATGTCTCCGGCAATTTTAATATGTTTTAGCAACAGGTTTTTCAAATCCGCCAATTTCATTTCTATATCTGTATGATGACTCCCATATTCTTCAGCTGAATATGAGGTGTCCCCTTTTCTAATATTATGACCACAGATATTTGAAAAATATGGAAAAGCTACTTGCTCTTCATAATTGAGATGATCCATAACTTCATCAAAATATTCATTAAAAAACTTTTCAATCAATTGAATATCTTTATTGTTTTGGTTTTCCTTAATATCTCTATATAGTTTTTAATTCAGGGTATTTCTCATTTACATAAAACCTATGGCTATTTTTCAAATACAATAATACCGTAGATATATCTTTGAGTTGATTAAGTTCTTTTTCAGAAGGATAAAATCCATTATACAAGTTTGAAATCAACATAAAAGCATCAATATCAATACTATTCTCTTTACACAATTCTTCAATAGTTTTTATTTCCGACTGAAAAATCAATACTAAAATGCTGAAAACAAAGCAATAAAGAATGATTTTCATTTATCAGTTCAAATGCTTTATTACTTCTTGTTATAAATGTTTTCTGTGTTTTATACATTTTGTTATTACAAAGTTTTAGATAAAGTACCAGTTGAATTATTAATAGTATAGTAAACTAATTTATACGCATCCCATAGTTCAATTAATTAAACACTTTCAGTAAATTCATCTTACTTTTTCCCCTTATTACTTTCTCAACAGCCTATCTATTACCACCTCCTTATGGATTTCTGATACCTTCTTACTCATTTCCTCTATCTTTTCTTCGTGAATATATTTTTTCATGGATATAGGATCAGATTTACTTATATAGGCATAATATTGCCAAACTTCAGATATATCTTCATAATTTAGCGTATATGGCTCCTACTCATTATTATCCGACATCATCAACAAGCCATTTTGATCATTCATCAATCTAAGTCTCTTATATACAATTCCTCCTTCTTTACTTATCACCACATATGTTTTGTCATCTTTAATATCCATAGATTTTCCACATATGAACATATCACAATACTACCTGCCTATAGGCAACATAGAATTCCCCTCTTATCTCAAATCCCCTGAAAGTTCCTTCAGGAATAAATGGAAAAAATATTTTTGGCAATTCACCAATATATTCCGGATCATTAAAATTCTCAAATATCCAGCCTCTGCCTTTGTTTCTACCAGTTCTATATTTTCCCTATTGTCACTATCTACAAGTAATGGTGCTCTCATATGTTTATTCCTATAATCTCATAATCTTCTTTTTGCATATCTTTTCGTATCATATCATCTATCAGAACGCTAAAATAATCTGAGAGCTTCATCAATGTTCTGATATCCGGCTCCCGTCCTTCCTCGTTCATAATCTCCCAAAGAGGTTCTTCCACACCTATTGCCTCTGCCAACTCTTGCTGTGACACCTTACTCTTACTTCTGAGGTATTTTATATTTTTATTTATCATCTAATCATAAATTTTTATCAACAACTAATATTTAATAAATATTGACTGCAAATATAAAAAAGTTATAACTTTGTCGGATTTTAAATATATATTTTTGTCGGTTTTCTAGATCTTTTATAATATTTAATATATGTAATAATCACTAAATGAGAATTATTAAACATAATTTTATAACAAAGAAGACATGTATAAGGGCAATATTACACATGGATCTCGATACATTTTTCGTATCAGTAGAAAGATTAAAAAACAATTTTTTTGAAAACAAACCAATAATAATAGGAGGCATGAGTAATCGTGGAGTAGTGGCTTCATGTAGCTATGAGGCACGATACTTTGGTGTTCATTCAGAAAAGTGCCAATAAAAATAGCACGTCAACTTTGCCCACAGGCAATATTCTTACGTGGAGATATGGACTCTTATATAAGACATTCCAATATGGTAAGTGAAGTTGTAGAAGAATATTCCCCCATGTATGAAAAAGCCTCAATAGATGAATTTTATATCGATCTCACTGGTATGGACAGATATTTTGGATGCTACAAATGGTCAAAAGAATTAAGACAAAAAATAATCAAAGAAACAGGACTACCAATATCAATAGGTCTATCAATCAATAAATTAGTATCAAAAATAGGCACAGGTGAAGCAAAACCCAACGGAGAACTCGAAGTCCCCACAGGATTAGAAAAACCTTTCCTCGCCCCTCTATCAATAAAAAAAATACCGGGAATAGGTAATGTCACATACAAAAAACTCAGCTTCCTGGGAGTAAGAAAAATAGAAACCTTACGACAAATCCCTCCAAAATTGCTACAACGGGAATTGGGTAAAAATGGACTTGTTCTTTGGGAAAAAGCAAATGCCATCGATAATTCACCTGTAATACCATACATGGAACAAAAATCAATATCGAAGGAAAAAACATTCAATGAAGATACTCTCGACATAAAAATGATAAAAGCCATATTGATAGACATGACCGAAAAACTCGCTTATGAATTAAGACACAAAAACAAACTCACTTCGATAGTAACTGTAAAAATCAGATATGCCGATTTCAACACATTTACAAAACAAAAACAAATCACATACACTGCCAATGACAGGATTCTACTCCAATACATCAATGAATTATTTGACAGCCTCTATCAAAGGAGACAAATGATAAGACTCATAGGAGTCAAATTCAGCGGATTGTCATATGGATTCTACCAAATGGACCTTTTCGAAGACACTGAAAAAGATATAAGCCTTCTGCAATCCATGGACAAAATACGAGACAGATTTGGTATAAATTCCATAACACGAGCTGCAGCTTTGGACAATAAATCTCATATCATCAACAGATATTAATTAAAAAACAAAAGAATAAATATGAACACTACATACTCATTTAGTGTTATTCTATTATTTGTAATAACATAAAAATATTAATACCAAATGCAAACAAGTTATTTGTATTTAGTATCGATACCAGTTACACCTTTAGGATAAATGATAGCAAAATCTTACGGTCAACATTTTTTAAACAATGAAAACATAGCTCAAAAAATAGCTGGAGAAGCTATTGAATTAAGCGAAAAATTTCCAATTCTGGAAATAGGCCCCGGTAAAGGTGTCCTTACAAAATATCTATTTGAAAAATCTATAAGATTCATGGCAGTGGAAGCAGATATCGATATGGTAGAATTCCTGCAGGAAAATTTTCCAGATATAGATATCCACCTGATGCATATGGATTTTTTGAAATTGGATTTTGAAACTGTTTTCCCCAATGAAGAATTTGTACTATTCGGAAACTTCCCATACAATATCTCAAGCCAGATTCTGTTCAAAATGATAGAATCAAGGGACAGAATACCTGCAATGGTAGGGATGTTTCAAAAAGAAGTAGCAGAGAGAATTGTATCTCCAAAAGGAAACAAAGACTATGGAATATTAAGTGTTCTTACTCAGGCTTATTATACAGGTAAAATATTATACAAAATAAATCCAGGATCATTTTCCCCTCCACCTAAAGTAGATTCTGCCGTAATAAAACTAGAAAGAAAACCTGAATTGACATTACCATGCGACGAAAAACTTTTTAAGAGCATAGTAAAAATCACTTTCAATCAAAGGCGAAAAATGATAAGAAACACATTGAAATCACTTATCAATGACCAGGAAATATTACAATCCGATTTTTTTACACTAAGACCTGAACAACTATCTGTATCGGATTTCGTTAATCTAACAAATACTATTTCTGAATATAAAAAACATCAAATATTATGACTTTAGAAGAAAAAATAAACAACGATCTAAAAGAAGCTATGAAAGCCAAAGATCAAGCCAGACTAAGAGGTGTCAGAGCTATAAAATCTGCTATTCTACTGATGAAAACAGATGGATCAAATAAAGATATAGACTCAAGTGCTGAAATAAAAATGTTGCAAAAATTGGTAAAACAACGCCAGGATTCCTATGATATTTACATAAAACAAAATCGTCAGGATCTCGCTGATATTGAAAAACAAGAAATAGATATCATCAGCAATTATCTCCCAAAACAAATGTCTGAAGAAGAACTGGAAGTAAAAATAAAATCTATAATAGAACAAACAGGAGCAAGTACTATGAAAGATATGGGAAAAGTAATGGGGATGGCTTCAAAAGAATTTGAAGGCAAAGCTGATGGAAAAACAATATCTGCTATAGTAAAAAAATTATTACAATAAAATGATTGAAGATTCTCCGGGATTAACTGAAAAAATACTATTATTAAAAGATGAATTGAGACCTTATACTGATTTAGCTTATAATGCCTCAAAAACTATTATCGACAATGATATCAGTATTTACCCAATAATAATAGCACATCAGGACCAGATAAATGTTGGTATTCCTTTATTAAACAAAGATGATGGATTGGGAGAATGGTCTCTGAATGCATCAACTCTGGAGGAATTCTATACAAAAAATCTAATTGAAGAATCAAAATTAGAGGATTTCAAAAAACTTTATAAATTACATCAGGATGAAATATGTTATTTTGTTCTAAGTGAAATTGGAGCACAATTCTTATTTATCCCTATTATAAAATAATTTTTTTTAAATCCAGTAAACATTTTTATGCTTTAAAGCATCTATAAATAAAAATATATTGAAATTTTATATAATTTAACATATTGTTGTTTTTTTAATTCAAAAAAATATGTTTCCTTTGCATTTCGAAAATTATTAGAATCCCATGCTAAGTAGAAGAAGTATCCGCGTAAAAGTAATGCAGACTCTTTATGCTCAAAGTAGAGATAAAGAATTAAATGATAAAGATGTATTGAAATACTATCAGCACTCAATTGATGGTACAATAGATCTTTTTCTCTTTAATTTATATTTATTGATAGAAATAACCAAAGTTTCTGTCGAAGATGAATCTAATATAATTTCAAAGTATCTCACCACGGTAGATGATAAATTATTCAAGAGTACCCTCTATCACAATGATATTATAAAAGGACTTGTCAATAACAAAGACCTTAAATCTAAATTGGAAAAATTAAATTTTCAGGAAGAAATAGATCAGGATGTCATAAGAAAACTATATAAAAGTTTTTCTGAAACAACTGAATATTCTGACTATTGGCACAACAGAAAAAATAACGAAGACGACCAAAACATACTATTAGAATTATACAGATTCCTAAGAGCCAATGAAAATTTCGTAGAGCTCATTGAAGACAAATATTTTCAATGGACAAGTGAGAAATCCGTTGTAATTGGTACAGTTAAAAAAATCATAAAAAGGTCAAATTTTGATGGAAATTTCATTGAATCATACTACCCTGATGATGACACTATAAAAGAGTTAGGAGATTCCTTACTAAAAAAATGTCTTGATATAGAACCGGAATTGGAAAAATATGTAGTCCCAAAATTATTAAAATGGGATAAAGATAGAATTACCGTTATAGATATGGATTCTAATAAAATGAGTCTTGCTGAAGTATTATTTTTCCCTTCCATTCCAACAAATGTGACATTGAATGAATATGTAGAATTATCAAAAGAATTCTCAACTGATAAGAGCAAAGAATTTATCAATGGAGTTATGGACAGAGTCATAAAAGATCTTACAGAACAAAATTTAATTGATAAAAAATCATCTGAAAGTTAAAATTTATTAACTTTTTTAACAATTTTAATATTTTTTTCTATTTAATGGAACTTTTCTATTAACATTTTCGTTATACACTTTAATAATAAAAACCATACCATTTATTGGTATAGTTTTTGTATTAATCTTATTAAAACCCATGAATATGAAAAAAGTAATTGTTTCGTTACTATTTTTGTTTATTTCCTATATTGGATTTTCTCAATCCTATAGTGATGATTTAAATAAAAATGTAGTACAAAAAGTAATCCTTATCAATGCAAGCCCTTACGAAGTGCTGATGAATCAAAATGGTGATGTAATTGCAAAATTAAATTATCTTCCTGATTACTTTAAGACTTTTGAAAATGGGGAAGTTGATTTGGACTCCTTACCTGACATTTCAACTATGAAAAAGGTAGATTTGACAAAATTTGAGGAAGATAATAATCCTATCAAATTCAATGATGATGATTCATCAGAAAATCAAATAGATATATTTTTCAAAGGTCGAACTGCCCTATTACAAAAAGATGAGATCAAAAAACTCAATCAGATTATCAATGCATTAAATTCCGGTCAAATCAATACTATAAAACTATATGGTTTTGCTAATGAACCTGAATACAGACTTTCAATTCTTTCTGAAAGAAGATTTGAATCAATCCTAGCATATATGAAGATCAAAGGAGTGGATATTGATCAAAAAGTTATAGAGGGAAATACCGTTGCAGGACAAAGCAATAAAATAGTAGTAGTAGAATTAAAATAATTTTTTATTATTTTAATTTATATCATTCTGAGTTTAAGTTCAGAATTGGGGCTATAGCTCAGTTGGCTAGAGTGCTTGACTGGCAGTCAAGAGGTCACGGGTTCGAATCCCGTTAGCTCCACTGAAAAACAATGATGAATTTTGAGGGTTTTATTTTCTGTTCTTTTCAATACCATTTAATAGCGGAACGAATCGAAATTTACCAAATTTTTCTCTTTTGATATTTTTATCATCTATCTTTGTTAGCCTTATCATGTCTTTATCTTCGCCACTTCCCTGAGGTATTACCATTTTGCCTCCTGGTTTGAGTTGTTTTAGAAGTTCTAAAGGAATCTCCTCCGCCCCTGCAGTAACAATAATTTTATCAAATGGGGCATAACGTGGAAGCCCTTTGTATCCATCACCTAAAAATGTCCTAATCAATTCAAATCCAATTTCAATTAACAACACGGAAGTTTTATCAAACAAATCCTCCTGCCTTTCTATTGTATAAACTTTGGCTCCCATATAACTCAAAACTGCAGCTTGATAGCCTGACCCAGTACCTACTTCAAGTATTTTATCTTTGGGTTTTACATCGAGCAATAATGTTTGAAAAGCTACAGTAAAAGGCTGAGAAATAGTTTGTTGTGAATCGATAGGGAATGCAACATCTCTATATGCCCATTCATCAAATGCCGGATCGATAAAAAAATGTCTTGGAATATTCAAAATAGCATCTAAAATTCTTTGGTCAGTTACGCCTTTACTTCTGACTACCTCAGTCAGTTTTTTCCTCAATCCTTTATGTTTATAAGAATCGTAATATCTCATTTATCTTTAGAATCTTGCATTACCCGGAAACCTTGGAAATGGTATCACATCTCTAATATTGGTCATTCCTGTCACAAATTGTATCAGCCTTTCAAATCCCAAACCAAACCCAGCATGTTGAGCACTTCCGAATCTACGAAGGTCAAGATACCATTCCATTTCATTAGCAGGAATATTCATTTCTTTCATTCTGTCGAGTAGCACATCCAATCTCTCTTCCCTTTGGCTTCCTCCTACTATCTCACCTATACCGGGAAACAAGATATCCATAGCTCTGACAGTTTTACCATCATCATTGAGTTTCATATAAAATGCCTTGATATCTTTTGGATAATCAATAAGTATCACAGGTTTTTTGAAATGTGTTTCAACCAAATACCTCTCGTGTTCTGATTGTAAATCAGCACCCCATCCTTCTATCAAATATTTAAATTTTTTCTTCTTGTTGTAATTACAATTTTTTAAAATATCAATAGCCTCCGTATATGTCAATTTAACAAAATCCTCTTCAATTATCAAATTCAATTTTTCTATCAATGATAATTCAGATCTCGGATTTTGAGGCTTTTGCTTTTCTTATTCTAACAATCTATTTTCTAAAAATTCAATATCCTCACGATTTTTTTCTAAAGCAAATTTAATAATATATTTTAAAAAATCCACTGCAAGGTCAATATCATCATTCAAATCTGCAAATGCTATTTCAGGTTCAATCATCCAAAATTCAGCTAAATGTCTCGATGTATTTGAGTTCTCAGCCCTGAATGTAGGTCCGAATGTATATACTTTTGAAAAAGCCATAGCACCCAATTCCGCTTCCAATTGCCCTGAAACAGTAAGATTAGTGGATTTTTCAAAAAAGTCCTTTTTATAATCTATATTTCCCTGTTCATCTCTTGGAACATTTTCAATATCTAAAGTTGTAACCCTGAACATTTCTCCAGCTCCTTCAGCATCGGATCCAGTGATGATCGGAGTATGTAAATAGACAAAACCTCTTTCAAAAAAGTAATTATGAATAGCATAAGATAGCGTATTTCGAACTTTGAATACTGCAGAAAATGTATTTGTTCTGAATCGTAAATGAGCTATTTCTCTTAAAAATTCCAATGAATGTCTTTTAGGTTGCAAAGGATACACTTCAGCATCACAATCTCCCAATATATCTACTTTTTCGGCCTTAATCTCATATTTCTGACCTCTTCCAGGTGATTCCTTAACAATTCCTTCAACATGTAATGAAGTTCCTGGATTTATTCTTTTCAGAAAATTCTCATCATAATCGTTGAAATCTATGACAACCTGAATATTGTTTATTGTAGATCCATCATTCAAGGATATAAATTGATTATTTCTGAATGTTCTCACCCACCCATCCAGGCATACTTTTTCTTCTCCGAATTCTTTGGTAAAAAAATCCTTAACACTATATTTCTTGTACATAATTATAATTTTAGTGCAAAAATAATTCTTTTGAGCTAAAAAAAAGAAAAAACACTTATTTCTTAAAAAAGTAGATAAAATTGATTAGTATTTTCCTTAATTTTTAACCTTTTATTTTTGTGTAATAAATTCGTTTTGATTAACTACCACAACAAGTTCTATCAATCGTACTTTCAGAAATTTTCTCAATATCTTTTTCCCCAATAATTTTAGTTTGATTATGATATTTTTCTTTTTCTTTATTGATTTTTTGTTCAATTTTCTGTTGTGTAGGACTTAAAAACGGAATCCCCAAATTCAACCCTCTGAGAATAAATAAAACTCCCAAAATAATAATAACTACCGGAATAAAATTACTTAATTTTCTTCTCATGGACAGGCTCATAAAATTCCCCAATAAACTAATGGCTAATAACATAGGCATAGTTCCTAATCCAAACATTGCCATAAATATTATTGAATTCATCATACTTCCAGTATTTACTGATGCTATAATAGCAGCATACAGAGGTCCGCAAGGCAAAAAACCATTTAGCACACCTATCAGTAGTAAACTTGCATAAGATCTTGTTGAAAACAAACTACCAAGACTTGATTTTATATAATTAAGAAATGAAAATCCCGTTTTGTTTTTTGATTTAAAACTAAAAGTAAATAGCGAAGGAAATAAGGCAGTTGAAATCATCAGTAATCCTGTAATAATAGACAACCATCTTTGGAATCCAAGAGCATTTATTCCTTCTCCCAACAATCCCAGAAGAGTACCAAGAAAAATATAAGTCAGAGTTCTTCCTAAATTATAAATCACTCCTCCCAGCAATTTCTCCATTTTTGTATTACCATGCAATGGCAATGCAATTGCAATAGGACCACACATTCCGGCACAATGAAAACTTGTGACCAACCCAAATATAAGTCCTGAAATTATTACTTCCATACTAATTCATATAAAATTCATAGGAATTCAAATAGTCTTTTCCTTCACTTACCCAATCAACACTTACTGTCCACTTACCACGAACAAAATCACTCACATCAAATTTTTGATGATTTAATGAATCAACGTTTATTGGAACTTTCACATCAAGTTTTTCATTATTTACTCTGTAAAACCAAATTTCACCAGAAATTCCATTCAAATATTCCGGAAAATTAAATTCCACTGCTTTTTCACCTCCATTATAATTGATTATCACAGGAGTCTTAAGGTCATTAGCATTTCTTTTTTTCTCCCCTATAAGCTTTTCATAACCAATATCATAATCATAATAATTATCTCTCTCCAACGAATGATCAACAGTCTTTGAATAAAGAACAAGATAGATCATTGCCAAAACAAATAATGAATAGAATATTGCTATTGCCCATCCCCAGTGAAATTTAAATTTCATTTTTTATAATTTTAATATTAATTTCAATTAGCTGATATATAAAAAACAAAAATAATCAATTTCCATCTATTTATTGACAGATTAAGCTACTTTTATATTCAAATAATCATTTTTCAAAACAGTTTTGAAACGATATTTATAGTGTTTATTTAAACAAAAACAGGAATAGATATTATTTAAAAAAATCTATTCCTGTTTATTAATTTAATTTAAAAAGTGCTTAAAATCAATGAGGTCCAAGGAAATTTGTTTTCACCTCATCCATCAATTTTCCATTGGAATAAACATCAAAAACAATAGGAGTTTTATAACCTTCCATTTTTGAAACTGGTATAGTGAGTATCAATGTTCCTGACGAAATTCCGAATTCTTTAACTTCTTTTATTTCTCCCGGTACTTGAACTACTTCAGCCCCATCTATATTTTTAATTTTTATTTCTACATTTTCAATACTTCCCGCAGTTTTATTTATCAATTTAAAATTGTATAAATTTGTAATTCGTGTACTATCTCCAGGTGCATATTGATAAGTCATACCTGGTGTTCTAAGAATAATACCTTCTAAACCTGCTCTTTTGAATGCAAGAAAAGCAAAGACTCCAACTATAACCAACAAAACTGCAGAATAAGCATAGGCTCTTTTTGACAAAGTAAATGGTTTTCTTTCAGCAATAGATAATTCTGAGGCATATCTAATAAGTCCTTTTGGTTTATTCATTTTTGTCATTACATCATCACAAGCATCCATACAAGCGGTACAATTTACACATTCCAGTTGAGTACCATTTCTGATATCGATTCCCGTAGGACAAACAGCAACACAATTATTGCAATCTATACAATCACCAAAATCCTCTGCTTTGGATTCTCCGGATTTTATAGAATTATTCCTGTCTTTAACAGAAGCTCTTCCTTCACCTCTATAGTAATCATAATGCACAACAACACTTGTATCAACAAGTAAAACACTTTGCATCCTGCCATAAGGGCATACATTGGTACATACTTGCTCGCGGAAAAAAGCAAAAATAAAATAAAATGCACCCGACAATAATAAAAGAGCAAGAACAAGGCTATAATTTTGACCTGGATTTTTATATGCTGCTAAAATATTATCAATTCCCAACACCAGTGATAATAATAAACTTATGAAAACCAAAGCCAATATTAGGAAAATAGTATGTTTCAGGGTTTTTTTGAAAATTTTCTCACCTGTCCATGGACCATTATTGAGTTTCATCTGTGCTCTGGCATCTCCTTCAATGGCATATTCTATCCTTCTATAAACCATCTCCATAAATATGGTTTGAGGACATACCCATCCACAAAATAATCGTCCAAACACAAATGTAAATAAAACTATAAAAATTATTAACATTATCATTCCCACTGCAAACAAGTATGAATCCTGAGGAGTGAATATTGTTCCAAAAATTATAAATTTCCTATCTATAATATTCAATAGAAATAATGGTTCATTTTGATATTTCAAAAATGGCAATACAATTAGAACCAAAATCAAAATATAGCTTACTATTTTTCTTCTTGTATACCATTGACCATGAGGTTTTTTAGGATATATCCATTTTCTTTTTCCCGTCTCAGTAACAGTTGATATTCTGTCCCTAAAGCTTGTTTCAGTATTATTATCTTCCATTTTTATAAATTTATAATTAAAATTTTGAATAAAACTAATTAAAAAGGCTGCACTAATAAACTAAGTTGCAGCCTTTTTATAACAATTTAAATATCTTCTAATTAATTTATTTAGGATCTCCAGGATATGCAAAAGGATTCGGAGGATTAGTACCGTGTAATTCTACAAGGATATAACTAGCCACGTCCTGAATCTGTTGAGGAGATAAAGTACCACCCCATGCAATCATTCCTTTTTCGGGAACTCCTTTATTGATAGTATTGAATAAGTCCTTGATGTCTCCTCCATGAATCCATTTATCATCAGTAAGATCAGGACCAATCAATCCACCTCCATCGGGTCTGTGGCATGTAGCACATTTACCCGGTTCATTGAATATCTTTTTACCTTCAGCAATAGAGGCTGCATCAGTGGCTAATGTAACATTGGCTTCATTTAAATCCAATCCATTATCTTTCATATATTTATCCACACTTGCTTTTGCAATTGCTACCTCTTCACTATATTCTTTACTTGAAGACCAATCACTGGCAATATGATATTTCACTAGATAGATAATTCCAAAGGCTATTGAAAAATAGAATAACCATAACCACCAAGGTGGCAATACGTTATCAAGTTCCTTGATACCGTCATATTCATGATCCAACAATACGTCTTTTTCCTTTTCTACAGGTGTTGCTTTGGTCAAAGACTCTAATATTTTATTCGCCATAGTATATTTTTTATATTTTTAAAAAAAATTAGTTATTAAAAGAACTTACATCAGTATCATCCTCCAATGGTAATCTCGAATCATGTTCATCTGCCTTTTTACTTCTTACCATTGTCACTATGATAATAACGATCAGTAATAGGAAGAAAAGATAAGTGGGCCTAATGCCATCCAATTATAACCATTTTCTCCGGAATTCAAAATGTATTTTACTCTTTCAATCATTAGTTACTAGTTGTTTCCGATTTTTTAATATCAGTTCCAAGTCTTTGAAGATAAGCTATCAAAGCTACAATCTCTTTATTCTCTAAATTTTCGGTTTTAACTCCATTTGATTTCAAATTATCCGCTATGACTTTTGCTTGAGCTTTGGCTGCATCAGCAGCTTTAGCAGCAAAATCCGGAGCATAAGGAGTTCCTAACATTCTCAAAACATTGATCTTATTTTCTAAATTATCATAAGTGAGATCATTTTCCTGCAACCATGGGTATCGCGGCATTATAGAACCTGACGAAGTACTTCGAGGGTCAAATAAGTGATCGTAATGCCATTTATTTGGATATTTCCCTCCTACTCTTGCCAAATCTATACCAGTACGTTTTGAACCCCATAAGAATGGTCTGTCATAGATAAATTCTCCTGCTTTACTATATTGTCCATATCTTGCAGTCTCTGACCTAAATGGTCTTACTAACTGTGAGTGGCAACTAACACAACCTTCCCTGATGTAAATATCTCTACCTTCCAATTCAAGTGGAGTATAAGGCTCAACTGTTGATATCGTAGGCACATTGGATTTCACTAATATTGTAGGTATAATTTCTATCATTCCCCCAATAAATACAGCAACAAAAGACCAGAAATAGAATGCCCCCATTCTACTTTCAATCCATCTGTGACCTTTATTTTCATGATGAATTTTTTCCAATGCAGGAGCTTCAGCTTCTTCATTTTTCACAAAACTTCCTTTTGCAGCAGTTTTCCACAGATTATAAACTGCCATAAGTAAACCTGTAAAATATATTGTTCCTCCGATAGCTCTAATTGTGTACATAGGTATCAATTGAGTAACCGTGTCAAGGAAATTTCCATATACCAAAGTACCATCAGGATTGAATTGTTTCCACATCAATTGTTGTGTAATACCAGCCCAATACATAGGAGTTACCCAGAAAATAATACCGATAGTAGCTAACCAAAAATGCCATTCAGCCATTTTCACTGAATATAGTTTAGTATTGTATAATTTTGGAAATAGGTAATAAAACATACCAAAAGAAAGCATACCATTCCATCCCAGTGTTCCTACGTGAACGTGTGCTACTGTCCAGTCAGTAAAGTGAGTAATAGCATTTACTGATTTTATAGACATCATAGGTCCTTCAAATGTGGACATACCATAAGCAGTAACAGCTACTACAAAGAATTTCAACACAGGATCTTGTCTTACTTTATCCCAAGCTCCCCTCAATGTAAGTAAACCATTCAACATACCTCCCCAAGATGGAGCGATAAGCATGATTGACATCACAGTACCGAGGCTTTGAGCCCAGTCAGGCAATGCTGAATACAATAAGTGGTGAGGTCCTGCCCATATATATATGAATATAAGAGTCCAAAAGTGGATAATCGATAATTTATATGAATAAATAGGTCTGTTTGCAGCTTTTGGAACGAAATAATACATCAATCCAAGGTATGGTGTAGTAAGGAAAAACGCCACAGCATTGTGTCCGTACCACCATTGAATCAGTGCATCATGAACTCCAGCAAATACAGGGTAACTCTTAAAGAATGACCATGGCACCTCAAGATTATTTCCTATGTGCAACATAGTTACAGTAATCCAGGTAGAAATGTAAAACCAAATGGCAACATATATATGACTTTCCCTTCTTTTCAACAATGTCATTATAAGATTGATACCAAAAATAACCCATACTACGGCTATAAGAATATCAATAGGCCATTCTAATTCTGCATATTCATGAGAGCTGGTATAACCCAAAGGCAATGTAATAGCTGCCAAAACTATAACTAATTGCCAACCCCAAAAATGAATATTACTCAACACATCACTATACATTCTTGCTTTTACAAGTCGCTGCGTAGAATAATACACCCCAGTAAAAATAGCATTTCCTACAAATGCAAATATAGCTGCATTGGTATGTAATGGTCGCAATCTACCAAATGTAAGCCATGGGGTATTCATATTAAGTCCGGGAATAAATAACTCAAAAGCTATTATCAACCCAACAAGAAGTCCCACGACTCCAAATAATATCGATGCAATTGCAAATTTGCGAACGATATTATTGTCATAATAAAATCGATCAATTTTTGTCATTAATTCTTGCGTTTTGTTAAAAAATAATTTATTATCAATATTTTATTCTGCTTCTTCCTTATCTTTTGGTTTGTCATCATCAAACAATATCCTGATAGCAGGTGTCTGATCATCATCAAATTGACCATTCTTTACCGAAATAAAAAATGCCACTAAAAAACCTAAGGCGACTACCGCACCCATAAAAATTAAAAGATATATTGCTTCCATAGCAATTAAAAAATTTATGCTAAATTAATAATATTTTATAAATCTGATATAAATTGTAAACAAATTACTTAAACCATCCTATATATAGATATGGATTAATTCCAAATAAAATTACAAACCACTTATTTTATAATGACTTAAGCCACTTATTATGTTAGATATGCTTTTTATAATTTTCACTCCCATAAAATTACTTAGAGAAATTAACATGACATTGTTAATATAGAAAATGGGATTATAAAAAAATAAATATACTTATAGATTTTCAATATTATTATTTGCCTAAGAATTCAGGATTTCTTTTTTCCACAAAAGCTTTAGCCCCTTCTTGTCCATCGTAACTACCTATTGTTTCTCCAAAAAGTTTAGCTTCAGCCTCAAAACCATTTACTCCATCTTCGAAATATGAATTTACTGCCTGTATCATTCTTTTTGTTGCATAAGGACTTTTACTACCTATTTTATTTAATATTTCTTTAGCTTTATTTATCTCCTCACCAACTGCGACAACGTGGTTAACAAGTCCAAGTCTTTGTGCTTCTTCTGCATTAATTATATCGGCAGTCAATAATAATTCCATAGCTTTTTGTTTACCAATATATCTCACCAATCGCTGAGTGCCACCATAACCAGTTATGAGCCCCAGATTCATCTCAGGTTGACCAAATTTAGCTTTTTCACCGGCAATAATCATATGACAAGCCATAGCCAATTCATTTCCACCACCAAGTGAAACCTTTCACCACTGCTATTACAGGAACATAAGGTTCTCAATTTTATCAAGAACAGACATTCCTAATTTAGACTTTTCTGTTCCTGAGCAACATCCATTCTTTGGAATTCTAGTAATATCAGCACATGACGAAAGCCTATCACCGCTTCACGGTAATGATAATTCCTTTAATGCTTCAATTTCAAAAGCATGTTGGAAAAAAATAATCCAACTCTTCAAATACTTTATTTAAAGCATTCAAAGCCTTTGATCCTGTTAATTGTAAGGGTGATAATGCCTTCTTCAAATTCAATTAATAGATTATTATATTCCATATATTTGCCAGATTTATTATATTTAATTTAATAAACTGCAAGATATAAAAAAAGGGTAAATTTAACAACTTACCCTTTTCATTTTTTTTAAAATTTATTCCAGTCTACTTTTTTCAAAGTCTTTTGGATAGTACTCAATATCAAATATGGATCAGCATTAGAAGCTGGCCTTCTATCTTCGAGATATCCAGTCCATGTAGTAGCTGTAGAGGAAGGAATCCTTACTGAAGCTCCCCTATCACTAACACCATAACTGAATGTATCGATACTCTGAGTTTCATGAAGACCAGTAAGTCTTTGATCATTATATGCTCCATAAACTTTGATATGTTCAGCATGAGCTTCACCAAATACAGTGCATATTTTTGACATCATATCCTTACCACCTTTAGCTCTCATCAATTCAGTAGAGAAATTAGTGTGCATTCCTGAACCATTCCAGTCTCCCTTTACAGGTTTTGGATGAATATCAATTTTGTAATCATAGTATTCTCCTAATTTATGTAACAAATACCTTGATATCATAAGGTCATCACATGCTTTTAATGATCCTTTAACAAATACTTGAAATTCCCATTGTCCCAACATCACTTCAGCATTGATACCTGTAATATCGATATTTGCAGCAAGGCATTGGTCCATATGTTCTTCCACAAATTCTCTTCCTTCCACATTTCCTTTACCAACAGCACAGTAATATTGTCCCTGAGGTGCAGGGTAACCATCTTTTGGAAATCCAAGAGGTCTTCCTTCGCTCATAATAACATATTCCTGCTCAAAACCAATCCATAATTCCCCATCATCAGCAACCAAATTTCTCGTATTGGAAACATGAGGTGTTCCATCAGGATTGTAAACTTCACAAAGAACTAAATATCCTTGTTTCCTTTCAGGATCAGGATAAACCCTTTTAGGTTTTAATATCAAATCAGAAAAGTGACCTTCTGCTTGTTTTGTCGAACTACCATCAAATGACCATTCAGGTAATTTATTAACATCACCATCAAAAGATTCCATTTCGATAACTTTTGTTTTTCCCCTGAAATTAGCTTCAGGTTTATATCCGTCTCTCCAGATATATTCAAATTTAAATTTAGCCATGTTTTAATATTTAATTGAAAATGCAAAATTAAAATTATTACATTAATTTAATATTAAATTTTTATATATATTATCAATAGCGTCCAATTTTATTTAAAAAAATTAATATTAAGTGTATTTTTACACTATAAAGATAGGAAAATGAATAAAAAATTCAATTTATCCAAAAGAGATTAATTATAGAAGATTAATAAAATCTACAATAATATTAAAATGATATAAAATTGAAGGGCAATTTTAGGAATCAATATTTCTCACATTATTTTTACAAATAAATCAAAAAATAAATTTCTAATATGAATACAACTATAATATAATTATTTATTGATATGTAATCTATTATTATTATATATTCCTATGACCTTTCCTTTGAGAATTGTACCAATAAAAGGAGAATTAGAAGATTTTGACTTAATCATTGAAGATTTGAATTCATATTCCTCGTCAAAATTGAACAAAGTTAAATTTGCAGGTTCCCCTTTAGATACAGAAACTATATTCAATCCTAAAATTCTTCTTGGTCCATTTGAAATCTTATCTATCAATTTTTCTTTTTCTATCTTATCTCCAATATATTTATTAAGGGAGCCAAACATATTTTCAAGACCAAGAGCGCCATATTTTGCATCATAAAAAGCCTTTTTCTTATCTTCGACATCGAGAGGATAGTGATTTGAAACTATGGCATCAATGATATCACTTTTTACAGCTTTCAACAAAGCGTCCTTATCTTTTTTGCCTCTGAGTGGTGGCAGGACTTTATGCATTGGATCAAAATCTTTGAGCACATTTTCATCAGATATAATATTGTGATATGAAACTGTTGCACTCACATCGATATTTTTCTTTTTAGCTTCTTTGATTATTTCTACTGATTCACTTGAACTAATCAAATGGCTTATAATAGGAGTATCGTTATATTCTGCCAGAGAAATATCACGTCGAAGCATCACACTTTCAGCCAATACAGGTCTTCCTTTCACTCCTAATTCCACACTAACTTCACTTTCATTTATTATTCCTGATTCACTGATAGTATAATCTTCGGGATGATTCAATATTCTCACTCCTAACTGAGAGGTATATTTAAGTGCCCTTGATAGAACACCGGCATGAGAAACTGGGATTTTACCATCGGAGAATGCAATTGCACCACCTTCCACCATATCATACATTTCCGAAATTTCAATTCCATTATTGGATTTTGTAAGCGCTCCTATAGGATATAAAGTGACGACTGTATCTTTATTTTTACTCACCAAAGACTCCACCAATGATCTGTTGTCAATTACAGGATTGGTATTTGAGAACACAGCGAGTTCTGTAAAACCACCCTGACAAGCTGAGGCAGACAAAGAGTCAATATCATCGATGCTTTCCAATCCCGGTTCGCAAAGTCTTGTACCGATATCAAACCAACCTGGAGATGCATAAGCACCATTGCAATCCACAACTGAGACACCTTCAGGGAATTCAAATTCTCCAATATTCATTATAATTCCTTGTTGAATAAGAATGCAGGTATTTTGATTGTGAAAATCAGAATTAGGGTCAAAAACAACTACATTTTTTAATATCAAATCCATCTTTAATAGTTTCAAAATTTCCAAAATCTAATTAACAGAATTTCAATTGCTAAAAATATCAATGCCAAAATTATAGCCCATTTCCATAATTGGATACCATTTTGTTCGGCATTTATCATTTTTGTAAAATTATAATTAATATTTTTATTATTATATATTTTTACATTATTATCTAATTTTTCTTTAATCATTTCTTCATCCAAAAACTTCATTTCCGATTCATCTCTCGAATAATTAAATGCTAACTTACTGATTAAACTATCTTTAAATACCAGTGAATAGATTCCGGCAGTATTTATTTCATTATCGAATCCCAGTAGCAATTCAGATTGTAATTTTTGTTGTTTAGGGATAATCTCTAATCCATTACCTGAAAGTTTCAAATAATCATCTCCTGCGATATCAAACTTTGGTATTTTTATTGTTTTATCATCACCAATAAAATAAGCCAAATGCTCAGAATTGACATTTGAAATAGCTAATTTAAAAAATAAAGGCACGAAAATATCAGGAGATTTTACAAGATTATTAAATTCTTCATCCAGAGGGCTGGAAAATAAATAAAAATTACCTGAACCTACTGAATATCTATTGAGGAAACTATTTCCATTTTTAAATTTAATAATATTATAGCTATTTTTTCTACTTTCATTAGAAATATCATAATACATTTTTACTGCCAAAGCCTGCATATTTGAAGGAATTTTATCAAACACATTTTGCATTACAAATTCATTTTCATTAATGCTTACTGCTTCCAAATCCTTGTTTTGAGCTTCTTTTAGAGTATTAGCATTTATTTCGGATAGAAATTGATTTAAAGATCCAATATCGGCTTTCGATGATGGGAAGAGCACGACATTTGTACCCTTTTCCATTGCAGACTTCAATGCACCTGACAATCCTGAAGATATATTGCTGATATCCTCCAGAATAATAAGTTGGTATTTTGAAAGTCCAAGATAATCTACATTATTAAAATTGGAATGTTGAAAATCGAAGAAATCATTTTCAGAATAAACAGACTTCAGATAAAAATCAGGTAAATTCTTATCATTTATATCGAGCACTGAAACTTTTTCCGGGACATTGAAAGTAAAATAATATTCATCATCAAATATAACTGGATAATCCTTTATAGATAATTTTGCTTCATTCCACCCTTGTTTTTTAATTCTTATATCCAGTGTATCCAAAATAGAAGAATTAGGCATAATAGAAAATTTACCCATTGGAATATTTTCTCCATTGTAAACCAAATTCAATGGAAAATCATCGACAGATTCATCGCCATAATTAGTGATTTTCACCAACAACTTATTTACATAATTATTAATAATCAAAGGTTTATCCCAATAACAACTATCTATACTTATATTATTTTCATTTACAGATTTTAGTATTACAATATTGTATTGAATAGTGGAATCAGTAGGGATAGTATCCAAATCATAAGCTTTAGCCTGAAAATCAGAAATCCAAAAAGAATATCTGTTTTTAGTATCATTATTATTAAAAGACTGAATTTGTCTGTTGCTAATATTTTTTATTCCAGGCAATACAGGCGACAGAGATATATTACTGATTTTTTCCAATGCATTTTTTTTATCCACCCATCTCATTTGTTCTCCCAAAAGATCATTGGTTATTATCTGGAAATTTGAATTTTCGGGATATGCTTCCACGATCTCTGATGCAATTTTCTTTCCCTTTTCCAACAGTGATGTTTCTGCAGAATTGGACTGCATACTGAAAGAATTATCGACATAAATACTGACTCCTCCATTCCCTGTTCAAGTTTTTTACCTTGTGGGATATAAGGTTGGGCAAAAGCAAAAACCAAAAAAGCAATTGCCAATATTCTTGAAAGCAAGATTAAAAAATTTTTCAGTTTATTGGAATTACTGGTTTCCTCCTTTATCTCTTTCAAAAATTTAGTATTGGAAAAATATACCTTCTTAAATCTACGAAAATAAAAAAGGTGAATAATTACAGGTATTAAAATCGCAAAAAGAGCCCATAAAATCCGGGAAATAAAAACTGCATATTGAATTACAATTAGAATTTTAAATAATTTCTATTTTATTACCATTATGGTATTAAAAATAACTTCCAAATGATAATTACGACAAAATTAGCCAGTTATTTTAATAAACAAGATATATTGTGAAAAGATTTGTTTATTGATTGATTTAATACAATTAGATAATATAGTGTCCCAAAGAATTAAAACCTTAAGATTTCTTGTAAATTATCATTTTTATTCATAATTTTGTTCGACAAATAAGCTTGTAATATTTATTCTGTGGTAAAAATTATAAACATAGCAAAATTAAATGATGACATCATCACGGCATGTAAGAAAAATGACAGACTTGCACAGGAGTCTCTTTACAAGTATTTCTTAAAAAAAATGCTGCCATGGTTAAAATCCTATACTACAAATGAAGATGACTTAATAAGTATATTCAACGATGGTATGCTCAGGGTATTTACCAAAATCAATACTTTTACTGGTCAGGGAGAATTTGAAGGATGGGTATTTAAGATTATCCAAAACAGCCTTTTTAATTACCACAGAAAAAATGGTCAGGAACTGGAATTTTTTGAATTACAGGAATTTGACGAATCTCAGTCTCCGGGGATATTTAAAAAATTATTTTATGATGACCTTGTAGATCTTTTGAAGGATTTGCCCGAACAGACATTGAAAGTATTCAGGATGTTTGCGATTGAAGGTTATTCACATAAAGAAATAGCGGAAATACTAGGAATTTCCGTAGGGACTTCGAAATGGCATGTATTCAAAGCCAGAGAAAAATTGAATGTGATGAGAAATTTTGAAATTGAGAAATATGGATGACGAATACAATGATATACTGAATAGAGGATGGAGTGAAATGTCCAAGTCTTTGGATCATAATTTACCTTTGAAAACAAATAAATTTCATTTCAAAAGCAGGTATTATTATACTGCTGCTCTTGTATTATTATTGATTGGATCCATGATGATTTCTGTGAATAACTCAACATCATTTTTCGATAAATTTTCAAATAACCATATTTCCATCGTAGATAGTTCGGAGAACAAAAATCATAAAACAAACCCTAAAGAAAATGAATTTTTGAATTCAGATATAAATACAGATGCAATAAACACAAACGAACTCAATGAAATCACAATAAATGGTTATTCCCAAAATACAAATAATATAATAAAACCTAAAAAGATAGATATAATTCAGGAAAACCAGGAAAATAGAATAATTGACCTGGAAAATTCAACAGGAGAGGACAATTTCAACAATTATACTGTAAATAATCAACTTAACAATTCACAATATCCAGATTTTGGTAAAAATAAAAAAATCAAACATAATACAATATCTATTTCAGTAAATTCAATAAATGAGAATTTTGCTTCAATCGGTGGTTTTGATGGAGGTATCAATTATTCCTATAAAATGAATAATAAAATTGGATTTATGGCAGGTATAGAACATTCTATATTTTCAAAATCGCGTATTGATTATGAATTGGACAACAGTTCCAACAATATTCCCATTCCTGTGCAAAGGGCTGAAACCAACAACTCTGAATTAGCCGGTGCAGATGAGAACATACAAGACAAATTGTATTATGTAGGTATTCCTCTTGGAGTGATGTATAGTTTCAATAAATTCACATTATCAGCCGGAGTTAAGGTGTCATATCTATTGAATAATATATATGATGAAAATCAAAATAGCGATATAGTTCGCAACAACAACTTAAGCTCAATATCTCTAAGCGACAATTACCAAAATCAATCAATATATAATAAATTCGACTATAGTTTTATTTTAGGTTTCCAATATCAGGTTTTGAAAAATGTATCTGTTTTCTCTAAACTGAATCTGGCTTACTACAATATTTTAAACTCAAATTACTATGAGCAGGGTAATTTATCCGACTATTATATTGCTTCAGATTTAAATGATAATTCGAGTAAAGAGAAAAAAGACAGAAATATTTATTTTGGATTTGGAGTCAAGTATGATATCAAGAAGAAATAAATTCACTTGAGAAAATTCTTAATTTCATTTACCAATTCTTGTTGCTTATCTGCATGAATCCAGTGTCCTGCACTTGCTATGGTATGCAACTGAGCATTGGGAAATAATTCCAAAATATCTTTCCAATCATATTCCAAAATGTAATCTGAATTCCCTCCTTTTACAAACAAAGCTTCGCCTAAATATCCATGATCTGAATTTATTGATGAAAGTAATTGATTATAATTTTCACTTATAGCCTTTAAATTAAATTTCCATTCATAAGAAGTATTATCAGAATTAAGCTTAATATTTTTCATAAGAAAGTTTACAATCCTGATATTGGGAATATATTCCAACAATTGCATTTCTATTTTTCTCCTATCATTATAATTCGCAGGATTAATTTTATTTAATGCCTCGAGTATAAACTCATGATTGCCTGAATATTGCTTCACACCAATTTCCAAAACCATCATTTTATCAATATATTCAGGATATTCTAATGCAAAATTCATTACCAATTTGCCTCCCATACTATGCCCGATAATATTGCACTTTCTTATATGAAGTTTTTCTATTAACTGAAGGATATCCCCGGACATAACATCATAATTCAACTCTTCAGAATGTCCTGACCTCCCATGATTCCTAAGATCAGGAACTATCACCCAATAATATTCGGACAGTATTTTTGCTATTGTATGCCAATTATCCGACATTCCAAAAACCCCGTGCAATATCAACAAAGGTTCTCCACTTCCATAATCCTTGTAATGCAATTCCATTTTTATATATGTTGTACTATGTGATATCAATTAATTTTTCCAAAATCAGAATAATTTTATTTTTATTTATCTCTCTGTTTATTCAAATAAAAATAATTCAATTGTGAAAAAAACATAATTTCTTAATGTACTTTGTAAAGAAATATATTATCAATAACAATTAAATTCCTATTTTTGATTTTTCAATGGCTTACTACTTCCAGAATTCTAACAGTTTTCTGAAAAAAAATAAATAAACTGATGACAAAAAAGATAATATTCCTGATAGTAATATTAAATATCTTTACTCTATTTTCATATTCTCAAATAGATAGTCTATTGAGTGAAAAATCAGAAATTTCACTACTCACATTCTCCAAAGGTGTTGGACCTGAAAATGTATGGGGGCATTCAGGAATAAGAATTAATGATCCAGAATCAGGTGTAGATATCGTCTTCAATTATGGGACATATATGTTCGACGAGCCTAATTTCATAATGAAGTTCCTAAGAGGAAAATTAAAATACTATCTGAGCATTGATAATTTCAAGGTAATACTGAGATATTATAATTATTTTAAAAGGAGTATTTATGAGCAAAAATTGAATTTAACATATAAGGAAAAGAACAAACTCTATGCATCATTACTTGAAAATGCTAAGGATGAAAATAAATATTATCTTTATGACTTTTTCAATGACAATTGCAGCACCCGACCCAGAGCAATGATAGAAAACAGCATAGACGGAGAACTTATATATCCTGAAAACAAAACAAATTTAACTTTCAGAAAACTCCTTGACTGGCAAATACCTTATGATTACTGGTTGAATTTCGGAATAGATTTGATCATTGGTAATAAGGCAGATAAGGTAACTACCCCAAGAGAGACATGCTTTTTGCCTCAAAAATTGTCTGACAATTTAAATAGTGTGATTATAGAATCCGATACAGGTTCGATTACGAAAGAAAAACCACTTGTAATCGAAGAAAAATTCATTACTAAATATGATTATAATGAAAAAGCTCTTCCATATATTTTCAGACCTTTAGGGGTTTTTACTATTCTCTTTATGCTGGAATTATTGCTATTCTACTTTTCATATAATTCAGGGAAAATTCTATTTCGATGGTATGATTATCTATGGTTTAGTGGAGTTCTATTAGGAGGCATACTGATAACATTCCTATGGTTTTTCACAGACCACAATGCCACGAAGCAAAACTATAATATATTAGTATTAAATATATTGTACTTTGTTTTCTTTTTAAAGGCAAGCACATTCAAATATTTGGCAACATCTGTTATTTCTGTAATTCTGTTTATATTTCTTGTAGGAAATAGATTTATACCTCAGGAATTCAATATGGCAGTATTGCCAATTGCCGGGATATTATTACTCAAGTCAGTGAAATATAATTTATTTTCAAAGACTATATTCAAAAAATAAATCCAAATTAGATTTAAATACAAGGGAAATAATCATTTATATTTTTCCATGATTTTCTTAATTTCATCAGTTTTAAGTCCTGAAATATCAGAAATCACATCTATATCCATATTGAGTCTCGCACAATTTAAAACAACTTGAATTGATTTTTCTTCATATCCTTTTTCTATACCTTTTTCTATACCTTTTTCTATACCTTTTTCTATACCTTCTTTTCTCCCACTTTCTTTAATCTTTTCGTATGTTGTCATAATTTCTTGTTTTACAGGATTTGGAATATTAGAATACACTTTATTCAAATCATCAATTTCAATATCTGAAATTTCAAAATAATAAACAATCAGAGAATTAAATAAGTTCATATTTTCAATTTCCCCTGATTTATATAATAGATTTATACTTTTTATTAGTAAAGTTCTAAAGTCAACATCTTTCAACTGTGCCCTCAACATTGATAATAAATAAAAGTTTTTTATACCATCTAACTTATTTTGACTTAATCTATTAACATCTATAAATTTCCAATTAAAGGAAGGTATAAATTCTCTAAATTCAATCGGTAAGTTTTCCAATAATTCATAAACTGACTTGACATTCCATTTTTTCTTTCCATGATAAAAGACCACAGGTATTACTGCTTCTAATTTATTTTGCTGTAATAATTGTTTTTGATAAGCAACAGAAATATAATGAAGTAATTGTACTGCAAGAAATTTATCAGGAAAACTTTTATGTTCAACTAAAATTGTAACATATGAGCTTTCCCCAGTATCCTTTATGGGACATTTAAACACTATATCAGAAAAATATTCCGTCAATTCTCCATCTACAAAGCTACTATTAGTATGACTTTATTATCTTAATTCCAACAAATTAGTAATATACTTCGGTAGAAATTCTCCTCATCAAAAATCTATTGCAATTTCTCTTTTTTGATAATAAAGCTTTAAATATTTTATCGTGTGGATTATTTATTTCCTTTTTTCATTTCGCTAATCTAAACAAAAAATATTAAAAACCTTGAATTTATAAGCAAAAAAAATTTTATAATTGTCTTTTAATTGAAAAGTGAATGGAAAATAAAAATAATATCTGGTACTGTATACTAAACCCTACTGCTTCTAAGGTAAATGATTTTCTACTACATCCAAAGGGAAATTGAAGAAGGATTAAAGAAATATGATATAAAATACAAATTGTATCATACCACAGCAAAAAAGATGCAGAAAGCAAAACCATTCAATTCATCAATGAAGGATATAGGAAATTTATCGCAATAGGTGGTGATGGAACAGTCCAATAAGCAAATGGTATGATGAAACAAAATATTATTGAACCTGAAGAATTGACTTTAGCAGCTATACTAATTGGCATCGGAAATGACTGGACTAAGCATCATGATATAGATTACAATATAGAAAAAATATGTAATTCTATAAAAAACAATAAGGTAACTACACAGGATATTGGAATAGCAAAATTCGTCTCAAATAATGAAGTAAAACTGAATATTTCAACAATGTGGCAGGATTGGCTTATGATGCTTATCAGTAAAAACTCGAAGAAAAACTAAAAATAAACGTGAATATATTTATTATTTTGATAAAATATTTGTTTCAGGCAAGCAAATTACAAAAGCAAGTTTAGGTAAATAATGAGTGTGGCTGAAGACAATTTACACTATAAATAATGGATTGTAATTCCTCTGTGGAATGTCTTTAGTTCCTCATATAAAATTTACGATGATGGTTTGGTAGACATTAGTGAAAGGCTAAGTAAATTAGAAGTGATATTAAATACATACCGATTTTATAATTTCACACTTTTAGATCATCCAAAAATCAGATCTTTTCAACTTGAGAAATTGCGTATTGATAGCCTTGAAAATACTCCAGTTGCACTTGAACTGGACGGAGAGTTAGTTGGAAATACTCCTGTGGAGTTTGAGATTTTACCTTTGAGACTTTCCTTCATCAAATAGAAAATTATAACTAAAATGATTGATAAAGTTTAATTTTGAATCATTCATATTCAATAAAAATATAAATTTTAACAAATATTTATTTTGGGAATATTTGAAGTGTAAATTAACCTAAATTAAAGTTTTGTATATTTCAGATATACATATATATATATATTGGAAATTATTATATAAAACTTAGTAGTCAATCCTTAAGAACTTAAAAATGGAACTTAAAAAATTGATTTACTGAGAATAGCTCTTAAAATCCAATAGAGCCAAGAAAATCTTTTTTTAAAAGTTTTTCCATCATTTTCTTAAAATCTATCCTGCTGCTGCTAACATTGCATTTATTTTTGAAGAATTTTCGCCATAGATAGTTCTGTCCCATTCTAAACTGTGTTTTTAAATGTCCTATTACTGGTTCTATGGCTGCTCTTCTTCTAAATTTCTTTTCTTGTTTTACTTTTCTGATAATTTGTATCACTTTTTAAGGGTGGTTTAGGGGGTTGAGATTATTGTGTTTCTTATTTTGGTCTTCCCTTTTCCTCCTCTCTATCATAAATTATTCTTCCTGGTTCATGGTCATGTAACTTCTGTTTTGTTCCAATAATGGTTCTATCGTTTTACTATCATGAGGATTGCCCTTAAAAGCTTCTATGGCTGTGATGATAATTCTTTTTTTACCTGTTGTAGTTGTTAGCCTCTATTTTATTTCCAAAAACTCATATTGCTTATGGGATTTGCCTTTTGCTATACAAGCGGTATATGGTTTGTGTACTGAATAAATTTTATTTTTACTATCATTCTTTTGAAAACTGGCATTTGTTTAAATATTTCTATTTCTTTTAATTTTGATTGCAGTACCTCCGGGTTAAGTTTGCGCTCCAACTCTAATCTGTCTTCCAGCTATTGTCTTTAATTTCTTTTGTGCTTTTCTTGGCTTTTTTTTGCTCTCTTTTGGGATGCTTAGCATTGTAGGAAATCTCTCATTAATTGTTTACTGACTTTCGAACATGTTTGCCGTTGTTTTATCCCTTGTTCTAAAGCTATTTTTGTTGCACTTACTCATTATTTGTTTTGCCAATTTTGCATCAGGTGGGAAAGGTAGTGTTATTTTCCTGTACTGTAGTATCTGATAACATCTTTTTGTCTTTGATTCTTTGCCATATGTATCTTTACCGAATATGCAAATATCTTTCTACTCCTTCTATTCCTAGCGTTTTCTAAAATGTACAAAATCACTTGATCTATGGAAATTTGTGTTTAAAATGTGCTTCTCCTGTAAAATATTGCATATAGATTCATTACCCATGCTTGCGTAAGTGTTTCATCCCCAAGATTATATAGTCGCTTGAGTAACAAGCATCCTACTGAAAATCTTATTGGCATTGCTTTGACCCGTATGTGAATACAATGATCCAAATGTTTTCTCAAAATAATTCCAATCTATTCGAGCCAAGGTAAAAGTACTAGCTTCAGATTCCCATCTATAAAATCACTCAACAATGGATTGAATAGATTTCTTTGGAGTTGATTTGGTGATTTCCCCTATCATTTTTACAAGATTTTATACCACAAAATATAACATTTTTGCAATATTACCCTAATATTATTCCCTTGTTTCGTTTTATTGATATTTAATACATTATAGTTATTTTAAGGAGCGACTTAGCATTGTAAATTGAGTACTCCTGATAAAATTGTATTCTTCGATATGCACAGCAATATGTGGTAGTTTATGATTTTCCATTAGGATTATTTATCAATTTTGGAGGGAAGAGCTTAGAACACAAACTTCTTTTAATCCTAAATATCAAAAGTAAAATTCTGTAATTCTATAATTTTGGTTTTTCTGACATATCCTGCTACCGACGGATCTTGACAAAAAATCCTAAAATCAAATAATTATATGAATCACAATTTAGACATTTATTTAGTCAAATTTATTTCTGACTATGGAGTAGATAGCGTTGAAAAATTGGTAATTTCCAAATAAATTAATTTTTTTTAGAAATTGAACAGGGTATTCACTGCCCTGTTCTTCTTTTTATATAAAATCTTGCATTATGTATATAAAATATATAAAACTTATCTTCTTGTTATTAATTACCATAAATATTAATGCCCAAAACAAAATGGATTATAAATGGGTCATGGGCTTGAATGTAAGTAATTTACGAGGAGGAGATATAATAGATTTTGAAAATAAACTATCTATAGACACAGGTTTTTTAGCACGGTAATGGGACCAAATTGTGTGAATGTTTGTGATAGAGAAGGGAATCTCCTAATGTACTCCAATGGATGTGCAATTGCTGATAGAACCCATAATATAATGGAAAACGGAGACAGTATAAATTATGGAGAATCATGGGAAGATTTTTGTACCGATCTCTTTAGCTTTGGTTATCCTGTTTCACAAAATTCACTGATATTGCCTGATCCCGGAAATGAGGAAGAAGGTAGAAACGGGTATTACCTTTTTCACAAAAGAACTGAATATTTGCACAATCCCCTTCGTACATGGTGCCCCGGATTGGCATTTAGTTATGTCGATATGAATGCCAATGGTGGTAAGGGGAAAGTTACAGAAAAGAATAAGCTGATTTTTGGAACATCTGACCCCGGTCTTGCACAGGGCTACCTTACAGCATGCAAACATGCTAATGGAAGGGACTGGTGGATTTTCCAGATAAAACAAGATACAAATATCTTTTTCAAGATTTTATTGACAGCCGATACAGTAAAAGTTGTTGATTCGCTAAACATGACCGGTAAATTTGATCATAATAATAACAGAGGACAGGCAGTATTTACCCCTGATGGTAGTAAATGGATAGCATTTAATTCACATGAGAAGGTCATCATCTATGATTTTGACAGGGAATCAGGAGAACTTTCAAATCTGATAAGGATAAATCCACAGGATAGTGGAAAGTTTGTCGGAGTAGCAGTATCGCCCAATTCCCGGTTTGCATATCTTTCAGCAAAATATGATCTCTATCAAATAGACCTTTGGGCTGATGATATTCAGTCATCATTAGTACATATTGATCATATTGACTATTTTCAAGCAACTCCCGGATTTGTGAGTGATTTCAGTCTGGCACAATTAGGACCAGACTGTAAGATATATATTGTTCCCGGAGGCACAAATTCTGATCTGCATGTTATCAATAAACCCAATGAAAAAGGAAAAGCATGTGATTTCAAACAACATTCGTTTCATCTTCCAAATTTAAATTTTAATGGCTCATTACCGAATTTCCCGCACTTCCGCATAGATGAATCAGAAGTATGTGATAGTACACTTACGAGTATCTTTGGAGAGTATGTGTGGTATCGCAGGGATATGACTGTATGGCCTAATCCCTCGTCCGGTATTTTTAATATTGAGCTGCCGGATGTAGGAGCAGGGAAGGTGGTGGTATATGATATGAAGGGGCAGGTGGTGTATGACATCGAAGTCTCAGACTTCGACGATCGGTTTCAGAGGATAAATATCAGCTATTTGTCGAGCGGCAGGTATAATGTGGAGTTTTATCCTGATAGGAATACTCGATCGAAGTCTGGAAACATCGACCATCGGGTGTTTTATGGGACGCAGGTGGTGAAAGGGAAGTAGAATTTAATGTAAAATGTAAAATGATAAATTTAAAATTTAAAATAATTGTGTAAATTCTGACATGTCCGACTACCGACGGATTCTGACAAAAAAAATCCTAAAATCAAATAATTATATAAATTATAGATCGGGTTTAGAATATTATTTCCAATTGTGACTAAAAAAGATGTAAGCCTCTCCTAAAATATTCAAAAATCGATAATCGAAAATCATTAATCATAAATCAAAATTTACGTTCATATAACCACTACTCCAGGCATTAAGCAATACCTTATTTTACTTTCTTTATAATCAAAATAATCTTTAAATCATATAAATTATGAATCGGGTATAGAATATTATTTTCAATTGTGACTAAAAAAGATGTAAGCCTCTCCTAAAATATTCAAAAATCGATAATCGAAAATCATTAATCATAAATCAAAATAATCTTTAAATCATATAAATTATAGATCGGGTTTAGAATATTATTTTCAATTGTGACTAAAAAGATCTAAGCCTCTCCTAAAATATTCAAAAAATTGATAATCGAAAATCATTAATCATAAATCAAATTTTACGTTCATATAACCACTACTCCGGCATCTAGCAATACCTTATTTTACTTTCTTTTATAATCAAAATAATCTTTAAATCATATAAATTATAGATCGGGTATAGAATATTATTTTCAATTGTGACTAAAAAAGATGTAAGCCTCTCCTAAAATATTCAAAAATCGATAATCATAAATCATAAATCATAAATCAAAATTTACGTTCATATAACCACTACTCCGGCATACGATACCTCTCCCGGTTTCCTTTATAACATTTCTGTAATACTCTTCACCATAACCCGGTTGATCGGGATATTTTGGAACTCCCATACCATTTCCATTATCATCGATGGTCATTCCAGTTGTTTTTTCACATTTCCATCTACAAATTTGGAAAACAGAAATCCATACAGGTCTTTTCCAATATTCCACAGTATGTTCAGATTGAGAGACAGAATAGTCTGTAATAAAATTCAATCCCAACTGTTTGTCGATATTATATATTTTGGTTGCAGCTTCGGATACAGCATCAATAGTTTTCAAAAAATCATCTTCCAACTTTGACTGATGCTCCTTTACTATCGGTGCTATAAGATTATATCTGGTATATGCCAGGTTCGAAACCTGATTGAAAACCCAGAATGCGGCATCGCGATTGAAATCTATCATACTTCCAAATCCCTCTGCATAGGATGGAGGACTTTTGGTAATCCCACAAAAATAGGATTATGAACGGTAAAATAGGAATCATCGACCCCAAACCACAATACCCCACCTATGGGATCAGGATATTGAGCGCGTGATACAGCCACAAATGTAAATCCCGTTTGTTGAGTGCTTGTAGATCTCTTCATTAAGATATTTTTCCCATCTATCTCCCATGTCATAGGTCTCCCATCGGTAAGAGCATCTCAAATGGTCCGCCTCCACAATCAAAGCGAAAATCCATATTTGTGCCTTCATAGTGATCTCCCATATAATCAAACATATCTTTGAGACTTATTTTTTTATCAGGCTTGATGAACAATGGCATTCTGTTTTTGAGATCATAGCCCATTGCATATTGTTCATATTGTTCCATATCTCCATTTACTTGTCGAAACATCGACCATACTCTGGCTTCGCAAAACCTCGTTCCTCCGAAATCCACAGGATTATATACATCTGAAAATGAAAAATCACTGTCTTTTACGGCAAAATATCCCTGATTTTTAGCAAATTCTATAACATCTGCAGCATAAATGGTATTGACTTTAGTGTCATATAATTTTTCCCATTGTTCTGATGAAATCCCTCCATCTTTATATTTCTGCGGAAACTGCATTATCCTTGCCTGATTGGCATGAGCGGTAATCATACCATCAGGCACCCAATCTTGCCACCCATACAGCACCTTTATCAATTTTTCCCTTCGACATAATTTCCATAATCCACACTTCATCTTTATCCATTATGGAAAATGATTCTCCATGACTGGCATATCCGTATTCCTGCATCAATTCTGCAATAATCTTTATAGCCTCTCTTGCCGACTTAGCTCTCTGAAGAGTGATATAAATAAGACTTCCATAATCCATAATTGCTCCTTCCTGATGTCCCATATCTCCTCTCCCCCCAAATGTGGTCTCACTTATAGCCAATTGGAATTCATTCATATTCCCCACTACATTGTAAGTTTCTCTGCCTGAGCTATATCTCCCATATATTTACCACTATCCCAATTATACACGCTTAACATAAGCGCCTTCAGGATATTTTGCAGCAGCCCAATGATACAATTCACCGTACATCACATGTGAATCAGCATTGTAACTTATCATATTGGCTCCTTCCTCCGAAGCTCCTTTAATCAAAAAACTGGTACATGCATTGACTGCAAAATAAAATGAAAGTAAAATAACAACAATGGAGATTTTTCGCATAATTAATTGTAGATTTGAAAAATAATGAAAAAATATTAACGTGAACAGCAATGGAATTGTTTAAAATTACGTAATTTTATATATCTATTCATTTTAATAAATAAAAATCAGAACGATGAAATATCATATCACTTTACTCATGTCAATATTTGTTGTTCTATTTTCATGCAAAGATCCTTGTATTGATAAAAACTGTAACAAAGGTTATTGTATTGAAGGAGATTGTTTTTGTGAAGATGGATATTCAGGAGAGAATTGTGAGATCAAGGAGAGTGATAAATTTGTGGGATTATATGTGGGAACTGAAGAATTGGACAATATCATCCTACCAATAAATGTAAATATAAAAAATGACTTTGAAACCCCAAGGGATGTTTCCATAGAGGTAGATAATGGCACTTCAATAATGCTGGCTGCAAATATAAAAGACGACAGTATCTTTATCAGCAATCAGTTTCTATATATCTATGAAACCAATGGAGATTCCACATTGCAACTTATTTATCCAAGCAGTGGAATATTAAAAAATGATAGTTTATTATTTGACCTTGTAGTGAAATCATCAAACTATCCCGCTTCAACAATAGATATAAAAGTGAAAAAGAATTAAAACCCTTCCATATCGCAGTTTATCCATTCGGAATCGAGATTAGCACCCCATTTTCTGTAGAATTCTATGGCATCTGAATTCCAGTCAAGAACCTGCCATCTCACTCTTTTGCAATTATTGACTTTGGCAAATTCCATCACCTTTGTGAGTAATTTTGTTCCTATACCCTGCCCTCTGAATTTTTCACTTACCACAATATCATCGAGATAAAGGGATTTTCCTACCCATGTGTAGTAAGCAAAAAAGAATAATGCCATCCCTAATATTTTACCATTTTCATCTTCAGCCACAAATGTATTGAACAAATAGTCCTCATCATTCATTTGGTCTATAGTATTTGTCACTTTATGAGGTGCTTTTTCAAATAATGCAAGCTCTTTGATTAGCTCCAAAATAGCAGGATAGTCACTTTTTTCTCCTTTTCTGATTGTTAAATATTCCATAATTAATTCAATAGATTTGCAAAATAATTTTTTAGTATATCCATATTTTTTTCTCGAGGAGTAAACAATTCCAAAATCGAAGGTCTGTTATTGCTATTTTCATTAAAGAATACCTTTAGTACTTCTTTCAATTCCTCAATATTTTCTGCGGTGTAATAATTCACATTGAAAGCTTCAGCTATTTTTTCAACATTGACATCGTGCTGAGCTTCGAAAAATTCCTTTAACTGTTTTGTTTCACCAGGTCCTTTGATGAATCTGAATATATTTCCACCATGATTATTAAAGACAATTATGCGCAAATTTTCGGGAAGATAATTATTCCACAATGCATTGCTATCATACAAGAAAGCCACATCTCCAGTAAATAATACAGTCAATCTCTGATTAACCATAGCTGCACCCACAGAGGTGGAAGTACACCCATCTATACCTGCAACTCCACGATTGGAATTGTATATAATATCATATCTCGAAGGCATCAATTGAGCATAACGCACAGCAGTACTATTTGCCATTTGGATATTCACATTGGCAGGAAGAGCCTCAAATAATATCTCATAAGCCTGCAAATCTGGCCATGGTAAATTATCATTCAGATATTTCTTATGCAATTCCTGAACATGTTTTTCACGTTCCAGATATACATCTCTGAAGCAACTATCAATATTTTTCTTTCTGTTTCCCAAACCCTTAAGAAATGATTTAAGTTCGCTTTTTATATGCTTATTCAATGCCTTGTAAGTATCCATAAAAGTATCTGATTCATCAATATCCCAATGTTCTCTCGGACTCCATTTTCTCAATAGTGCTTTTATTTTTTTGGAAACTATATTGCTGCCAATGGTAACTAATATTTCAGGCTTAAATTTTTCTTCCTCATCAGGAGAAATACTCATTATAAATCTGTCGATATTATTTATGAATTTATCATCGGAAATATTAGAAGTTGTCTCAGTGAGTACTATCACAGAATCATCCTCTGATAATTCCAGCAATACATCTTTTAATTCATCATCAAAAGGCAATATTCCTGTGAGAATCATCTTTCGTTTGCTCGAATTCCATATCTCTGCCAATTCATCCATTTTATCATCCGGCAGATATGGTAATGGAGATATATTTTCTATAACCTTTGTGATGTTTGAGTTAAAATCATAATCCACATTGTACAATGGTTCACGCAATGGAAGATTAATATGAACGGGACCACAAGGAGATATTTTACATAGATTTATGGCTTCATTGAACATTCTGGTATTGTACCACACTTCATCGGGATGATCTGTTTCCTGAAAAATCTCAAAGCTTCTTTTTATATAATTAGCATAAATATTATGTTGCCTCATGGTTTGTCCTTCGCCCTGGTCTATCCATTCCAATGGTCTGTCTGCTGTGATCACCAGCAATGGAATCCTTTGATAATAAGCCTCGGCTACTGCAGGAGCATAATTGAGAGCTGCACTTCCTGAAGTACAAGCTATGGCTACAATCTCCCTCGTCTGCTGAGAAATCCCCAGAGCTACAAATGCCGCCGATCTCTCATCGTGAATGGAATAAGTCTCAAATCCTCCATGTTCGTTGAAAGCTATAATAAGTGGAGCATTGCGGCTGCCACTGGAAAACACTACCTTTCTTATGCCCTTAGCATAAGCTATATTTACGAGATCTATTACTGATTTTTTGGTTTGCATTGAAATACTTTATAATATATTAAACTAATTTTCTATTTTTATTAAATCATGCCATAATCCACCTCATTCCAGGGAATAACAGTCACTGATTTGAAATTAAATTTTTTGTCGCCACGATATATCAAATTCTTTTTATCCTCTTCTTTCAAGAGCTTCATCATTACATTTGTAAATTCTGTTTTAAAAGTAATTCCTGATTTTATCTCATAATAATCTACATTTTTTTTGTAGGTATTTATAAAATCTATTTCATTTCCATTTGAATCCCTGAAAAATGTAAAATTAGGAGTTTTCCCTAAATGCAAGTATTTTTTATAGAACTGTGAAATGATAAAAGTTTCAAAGATTTTACCAAAATCCTGAGATAAAATTAACTCTTCAGTATTTTCAATTTCAAGTAAATAACATAATAAACCAGTGTCCAAAAAATACAATTTAGGGCTTTTTGTGATCCTCTTTCCTAAATTGGAGTAGTGTTTATTTATAGTAAATACAATAAAACTCATTTCCAAAATTGAAATCCAGTTTTTAATTGTATTTACACTGACATCTAACTCATTGCTAATTTTATTGTAATTCAATACTGAACCAGAAAGACTTGCACATTTCTTTATAAATTGCCTGAAAGTCTTCAAACTTGAAACATTTACAAGATCTGTTACATCCCTTTCAATATATGTTGCAACATAATTAGAGTAAAACATATCTACCTAGGTATTTTATCAACTAATTTACCAGGATAAAATCCATTTAATATAAGATTTTCTGCTTTTGTATCCCAAAATTCAGTGTTTCGCAATTCATCAAAATCAAATGTCAATAATTTTACTATCCCTACTCTTCCAGCCAAAGACTGTGTAATACCAGAATGTAATAGAAAATTTTGAGATCCTGACAAAATAAATCTTCCTAGGTTGCCTATTTTCATCAACAATTGTTTGTAAATATGAAAAAAGTTCCGGTGTCTTCTGTGCTTCATCGAAAATAACTTTTTCATCATATAATCCCATAAAACCAAGTGGGTCATCCATTAAAAATGTTCTGTTTTCAGGATTTTCCATTGAAATATATCGATAATCATTGAACATTTTTTTCAACAATGTAGTTTTACCCGCTTGCCTCAGACCTATTAACAATAAGACAGGATAATACTTTAAAACTTCATTTATATATTTTTCAATAAATCTCTCTATAAACATATTAACAATCTATTACTTATAAACTAAAATGCAAATATACATAATCCAAAATGCAAATATACATAAACTAAATTGCAAATATACATAAACTAAATTGCAAATATACATAAACTAAATTGCAAATTTACATAAACTAAATTGCAAATATACATAAAAAGTCATTGATGTCAGTAAATATGGGTGATTCAAGCTATGATCACATTTTCTGATCCAAACTCTTGCCTTTTTCTATATGCTCAAAATTTGGAATAGCCTTATTGAAAAACTTCACAATTTCAGCTTTAGAGAGATTGCCTTTAGAGAAAATATAATTTAAATTTTCTATCAAAACTTCTATTTCTATTCCTGATTTATGCTCAGTGGTTTTTACTTTTCCTAATTCACAAAATTCATCCAAAGATACATTTTCATCAGAGGTATAGAATTCTTCAAATGCTTTTTCGCCACTTGTATCAGATTTAAAATAATATACAGGGTAATTTTGATCATTATCTTCCATATTTTCAGCATACTTTCTGGCTTCTTCTTCTGAGCTGCACTGCTTAAGTCCATATCCCAATGAATCAAGGAATTTTTCAGCAACCAGAGTAAATGGCTTCATATCTTTTTCTTCATCCAACTTCGGGAAAAAAATATCTCCGGATTGTCCCATTATACAAGCGAGCATACAAAGTTCTCCGGATTCTCGAGGAGAAACAAAAAATCTCTTCACATCTGAGGGCACAGAAAAAGGTTGCTTTTTCATCACTCTTTCTATAAAGCCAAAAGGTAAACTCCCATTGGAAAAAAGCACATTGGCAAATCGGGCAGTAGAAACAGGGATTTTATCAGAAAATGAAAGTATCATATCTTCCATCAATTTCTTACTTGCTCCCATGATATTCACAGGATTAGCTGCTTTATCAGTGGAAACACAGAAAAAATGTTTTGGTGGATTCATCTCTATTAATTTCAATAGATTATAAGCATTTATGACATTATTTTCCACCATAGCCTGAATAGAAAAAATATCCTTTTCGCTTCTCACATGCTTATGAGCGGCAAAATTGGCAATAATATCAAATGGCTTTTCAGCAGTGAATATCTTTTTAAAAACACTATCTGAAAAATTTATCGGATATGTCAAAAGTACTTCAGGGACATTAAGATCATTAGAACTTCTGATATCCCTTACCAATTCTGTAAGTCCATTTTCATTTATATCTATAACCACCAATTTTGAAGGCTTTGCCTGCCTCAACAATGCCTTTATAAAATTCATTCCTATTGTTCCGGCTCCACCTATAACAAGTATATTTCTATTTTCTATCTCCTGTGCTAATTTGGCTTTATTGTTATCAATATCTTTTTCAAACAAGCTACTTTCTCTACCTGTTATCTGAGATATTATGGCTTCTAAATTTATTATTTTATTCATAAATCTGAATATTAATTTTTGAATATTTTATCAAGAAATACAATATGAAATGACAAGTTCAATCTTAGTTCTGTAAAACATTTGAAATTCACAATTTGCATTTTCAAAGTAGAAAACATCACTATTTACAAAATTCAAAAACATTACAGTTTCACCATCACATCCATATCCTATCAGCTGTATTTCCATCCCACAATTCTGATTCCTCCTTTTCCTTCACCTGGCTCATCTTTTTGAGGTATGGGATAATATTATCAGGATCGGTTCCTACTATTTCGTTAGTACCTACTGTGACAGTTTCCGGTCTTTCCGTACTATCTCTTAACGTCATACAAGGAACTCCCAACACGGTGGTTTCCTCTGTGATACCTCCGGAATCTGTGATCACACCCATACTTTTTTTGATAAGATAGATAAATTCAAGATAGGACATTGGAGAAGTGATAAATATATTGGCAAACTCTATACTCAGTGACTTATATACCTTCTGAGTTCTCGGGTGCATAGGGAATATTATGAGATTTCCTCCAGAGTTATAATCCAATACAGTAAGTAATCTCAATAGATTTTTGGGATTATCAACATTAGATGGCTGTGTAGTGTAGCCACGAGAGATAGCAATGGCATAGGATCATCACCAAGGCTTATATCATCAAAGAAATCAGGCTTTATCAATTTATCTTTGTTACCCATCAATGAATCTATCATAGTATTTCCAACGAAAAATATATTTTCTCTCGATACTCCCTGCGATCTCAAATTAGCATTGGCGACATTGGAAGTGGTAAAAAAATAGTCGGTAATACTATCAGTAACTATCCTGTTTATCTCTTCGGGCATTGACATATCTCCTGACCTTATTCCCCCTTCCACATGTGCTACCTTCAAACCAGCTTTCTTAGCCACTAAAGCACAAGCCATAGTTGAAGTAACATCACCTACTACTATACACATTTCCGGTTTCCAATCATTTATAGCCTCTTCATAACGAATCATAATATTAGCTGTCTGATATGCCTGAAACACTCCCACACCAAGATTGATATCCGGCTGTGGAATATTTAGCTGTTCAAAGAAACTACCACTCATAACTCGGTCATAATGTTGCCCTGTATGTATCAGTCTGTATTCAATTTTTCCTATCGCAGTCTCATTATATTTCCATCAGATCAGTTATGGGCATATCTTCATAAAATTTAGGCTAGCTCTGCTATTATGTCAAATTTTTTTCATTAATCAATTTTGTTTTTTTATTTGATAATTGAAATACTATAATTGATAAAAAACACTTCCATTGATACTGAAATCAAAGATATTGATAATAATCAAAATATGTAATTATCCCACATATTCATAAAATATTATAAAACATATTATGCACCAGTTCTAATACAAAATAAATGCAATAATATCTTAGATGTTTTTTCCCAATTATAATCACCTTCCAGAACTATTTTCTTACCATTTTTGTCCTTTCCAAAGCTTTACTATAATTGTCATAGATATTTATCACTTCCATTGCAAAACTATGAATCTCCGGCTTTGAACATATATCGGCATTATTGTCTCCAATTATCCTCACAAACGGATCACAATCTGACACTAAAAGTGGTTTCTCCAGATAGCAATATTTGAAATAATTTATGTGGAACTGTATTATTAGTATGCTCATTTTTAACATGTGGAATTATATTGATATCCGACATTTTCATTATACCGGCAACCGAATTGAATGGCTGGCTCTCTATTATTTTAACATATTCTCCAAGATTATTATTATCAATAATTCCTTGTAAATATTCTCTTACATCTTTATTCGATGGACCTACTAATAGTAATATTGCATTCTTTATTTGCTTTGACACCTCTACCATACCCTCTATGGCTACATCGAGTCCTCTGTGTGGACCGAATCCCCCGACATAAGAAATTACAAATTTATCAGCAAATTTCCCTATTACATTTGAATTTATATTTTTATAAACATTGGCAAAATCCTTTTTCTCTGTATTGGATACAACCACTATTTTATCAGGAGATATCCTCTGTTTTGTAACCAATCTATTTTTCATTTCTTTAACAACTGCGATAATAACATCATATTTCCCAATTATACCTTGTTCATAACTATGCCATCGCTTATAATTAAAAAAAAGTTTATTTTTCAATCTAACAACCTTGCTCTTTCTCCAGATAAACCAGGTCTTCAATGCTTCAGGGTAATTCTCATGTAAATCCAAAATTGCAGGCAAATTATGTTTCTTAGCTATTTTATAACCTGTTTTAGCTAATGGAAGGTCATGAACATGCAATACTTCGACATTGGTCTTTTCAACAAATTCCTCAAGCTTTTTAATAAATATCGGATGTATATACCAAAGTGAATTTATCATATCCAAGAACCCTCTGACCTTAGAGTTCTTATATTCAATTAACCTGTACACATGAACATTATTAATAGTTTCTTCCTCTTTTTGATTTTTGTCCCGAACACATAGAACATATACCTCATTTTGCAAAGCTAAACTCTCGGCTTCTTTTCTGACCCTAATATCTTTGGGATAATATGAATCAACAACCATTCCTATCTTTAAACTCACTATCTTTAATTTCTTGATTGATTTTATAACATATTTATTATCATCTTTATTTTATTTATATCATATTAATACAGTATTTTGACCTTTATCTGTGTGGATTATTTCTGTAATGATTTTATTTAATTGTATTTTATTTTTCTCATGGAAGAATTTCGGGTTTTAGCCCAATTTAAAAATCATATTACAATTTAGGCAAAAGCCAATAAACCTGCTCATTTCCCGGAATAAGCTAAAGCACTATCACTATTCATCATTACAACTTTACAAGGAAATTCAGTTGTTCAATTTTAATACAATTATTTTTTTATTCCTATATCAATACATATTCCAGAAAATTATCCGGATTGATAATTTTGAATTCTGAATTTACATAATTCGCACTCCATGACAACGGCTCCCTAATTTTTTTTGATCTATATTTAATCTCATATGCAAAATACCTGTCATCCTTCGATTCTATGAAATCAATCTCGGCTCCACCATATGTCCTCCAATAATAATACCTCGCATAATCTTCTAAATATGCATTTCTTTTGATCCTTTCATTAATAATAAAATTTTCAAAAATTTGACCCTTGTCATTCCTCATTTCGATATCCTGAAAACTATCTATCAAGGTATTTCTAATACCTATGTCATAGAAAAATATTTTACTCATCTTCGATATTTCCTTTCTTGGATTGTTGCTTAATGCTGACAATCGGTAAACTACAAATGACTTTTCCAATAAATCAATATAATAATTCACTGTTTCACTGCTCAAACCCAATGAATTTGATAGTTCATTTATCGATACCGGTTGTCCAATTTGATATGCAAGCAATTGCAATAATTTAAATATTTTATCACTATTTTTTATATTGGATAGTACCAATATATCTTTATATAAATATGATGAAGCCAGTTCTTTAAGTCTCGTAATTTTTTTTTGTCGGCTTTCAATACTTACAATTTCAGGATACATTCCAAATGTTAAATAATCTGATAAATTCTGAGAAATATCAAATTTTGACCTGTATTGTCTCTCCTCTGATATTGAAACCGGATATAAAAGATAACTTATAGATCTGCCCGTGAGCGGTTCTTTGATTTTATCTGCAAGATCGAGTGATGATGAACCGGAAACTATTATTTTTAATTGAGGATTGTTATCATGAAGTATTTTCAGGTTTATCCCTATTTCACTGATATTTTGAGCTTCATCTATGAAAAGTAATTCATTATCATCGATAAAATCTAGCATTTTTTTCAAATCTCTGGTTGAAAAAACATCGTGGTATATCAATTCATCACCATTTGCTTTGATTGTTTTTATGTTCAATTTCTCAATCAAACTATTGATCAAAGTAGTTTTCCCCACCTGACGTGGACCATACAATATTACTATCTTTTTATCATTGTTGATTGCATTGTAAATGCTGGATTGCAATAACCTGGGTATCATAATAATAAATTAGATTTAAAAATCCAAAATTACAATTTTCTTTTGATAATATTAAAAAAATAGATTGAATTGTTCAGCTTAACCTTAAATATTAGCTCTAATTTTTCAGATATACCTTAAATATTAGCTCTATTTTTTCAGATTACTAAGTCGTACAATAAAGATTCTGACATGATATATACATTATTAAGAACTCATAATTTTTCTAAATATCGTTTACGAGCTATTATTTGCATTATACAAACATAAGCAAAATTCCTAAAACTATCATAAAACAAAAACTTTTAGGAATTTGAAAATTTATTTGGTAAGTTTTTAATATATCCCAATTCCACCAACAATCTAAAAAATTACCTATAAAACTTAAATTCAATTGATTAACAATATCCTATAACAAAACATGGCAGAGAATTCAGCCCAATATGAAAATCACATTACAATTTAGGCAAAAGCCAAAATGTATAAAACTATTTTTTTAGGAAATCCGGCTTAGGAGGGAGATTCTTGAAGAATGTTTCCGGTAAATCACTATCCGGAAATATTATAAGCCATACTGTGAGGAAAATTATCTTAAAATCTGTGATCATCGAAGCATTTTCTTGATACCACAGTTCAAGGTCTCCCTTGTAGGGATAGATTTTATTTTTGTAGAAATCCCAGGTATCACCACCTTCATCTCTTACTTTTGTGATAAGAGTCTCTTCATCGCGAAATATTATAGACCCTATCCCTGAGAGTCCGGGCTTTACATTATATATCACTTTTTGGATTTCTGCTGGATATGCATCGAAGCTTTTTTTCATTACCGGACGTGGACCTATTACACTCATATCGCCTTTGAGAATATTGAACAACTGTGGTAATTCATTGATTTTATATGTCCTCAGAAATCCCCCCATAGGGGTTATCCTTGGATCTTTTTTCAGAGTTATCAATCCTCCTTTCATATTTGCACTGTCTTTCAACATAGTAGCAAATTTATAAATATTGAATATCTTATTCCTATACCCTACCCTTTCCTGTAAAAACCAGATATAATGCTCTCCTGTCAATTTTAGACCAATTATTATAGGTATTAACAATGGAGACAATACTAATAAAGCAAGCCCCGAAGCTAAAATATCGAATAATCTTTTGAAAAATTTATACATTTATCATTTTATACGTTATTGAGTTTAAATAATTTAATAGTAATGTGACCATTTATATTTTGTAATAAATAAACATTAATTTATTTTTTCAACTCATTAATTTGTTGCTCAGATAATCCCGTCATTTGTATTATAAACTTAACATCCAAACCTTCCTGTAATAAATTTCGAGCAACTTCGATTTTACCTTCTGTTTTGCCTTCGATTTTACCTTCGATTTTACCTTCGATTTTACCTTCTACGAATCCTTCTTCTTTAGCTGTGTTCAAAGAATTTTTCAAATCTCTGTAATACTTTAAACTGTTTTCATATTCCTGATATTCCTGAGGCGAAAATTTTGATGCTCTATATTTTTCAAAAATCAAATTATTATGGTGTTGGAAATTTCTATTCATGTATTGTACATTATTTTTTCAACTCATTAATTTGTTGCTCAGATAATCCCGTCATTTGTATTATAA
>JAWKLW010000020.1:0-63454 GCA_041392555.1 Saprospiraceae bacterium
TAATTGTTTCCCCTATTTTAACCCTGTACCCACTCCTCGTTTAAATGGTTCCTTACAAAGAGGAGAATTAGGATATATTTTACAATAATTTTTTAATGTTGATTCTATACTTTGATAATCTTCTTCTAAATCATCTAATTTTTGTTGTAATGATTTATCATCTCTTAATTGTTTTTTAATATTCTCAACTTTGCTGTTAACAATAACCGAAACTATTTTACTTAAAATTGAATTTAAAAGTCCCATATTATAAAAAATTGACTATTAAAAAAACGACCATCTTTCCTTTACAAATGTAAACAATATTTTTTAAAATTACACATTTAAATTGAATAAAATCTCCAATTTTTAAACAGATTTTCCAATTCCATTTGTGAAGAAGCATCAATCTTCAACTGCTGGTGATTTAGATGATCAAGTTTTATCCAATCCAGCCTGTCCGGTTCTTCGGTAACACCCGATCTTATGCATCCATCGCTTACATCGACTTCGACAAAAGTACATAAAAAACAGAGAGCAACATACAATTTCCTCTCTGTTTTTTTTAATATTCAGCATTTCTATTATTTGTTCAGATCATAGCAGATAAGGTGCTTGTAGTCTGTACAATACATGTAACCTGTTTCTTCATCGATTGAAAAATTTTCATCGAATGAGTAGTAACTATTTTCGTCATAATGTGGAGCAGTAATTTTCTCTACTACTTGAAAATTATCTTTATCAACCACATAAATTCTTCCACTTCGGGTATGTAAGTATAAATCATCTTTCCATTCTTTTATTGTATATGACTGATCTCCATCAAGTGATAATCGACCTACTTCTTTCATTGTAATCATATTAACTTTTACCAGCCTGTTGGAAGTATTGTTATACATCAAATACGCATAAGGATAATCATAAAGCGTAGTATAGTCTATAGTTGATTGATCCTGCTTGAATTGTTCAATCAAATTACCAGTTGACAACTCATATTGTGAAAAATAATTTCCGGTACTATATATTTTGTCATCATTTATGTAAAGATAGCTTAATCCTACTTCATAAGGATAAGATTGCTTAAAAACAATTTCCTGTTTATCGAGATTATAACAAATCATACCATATTTCCAGGTTTCATTTGTAGTATACAGATCTTTATTATGTGCAACTCCATGTAAAATGCATTTATCTCCTACTATATTTTTATATATGAGAAAAGGACCGGATACTATATTATAACCTTCTTCATATCCTTGAACATCATAAAAAACATTATAACTACCATCCAAAGGATTTAACTCCAAAAATGTCAACTTATTTGTACTATAATTGTCATCTTTTAACATATAGACTTTATCATCATACAAAAAGAACCTATCGCTAATTTGACTATCAAATTCATTTTCCCATACTGTTTGACCTATATTTGCATTAATCCCATACATTTTATTGTAGTCAAGCCCGATAATTATATTATTATAGCTTAATAATTTAGTATATAATTCAATTGGTATTTCTGTTCCCTCACTATTAAAATATGTATCAGTCCATTCCCATTTTTTAGTACCAGTATTTTTATCAAAACACATTAAAGCACTTTGTGATCTATCAAAATTAGCTCTTGAAATCACAACATTATCATCAAATATCAAAGGTAAAATACGATCACTTGCGGTTTCATCACCACCAATAATCTCAGTTTCCCAAAGAATTCTATTATCTTTTGGTGGATTATTATTTTCCCAACATCCTAAAAAAACTGTTAGGGCTAAAATATATAAGTACATTTTAATTTTCATTATTGTTTTGGTCTAAGATGAAAATATTCAAATTTATTATCATTTTGATACCTACCTCCATGATTAAACAAATTTTCTAATTCTGTTCTTGAAGCACCGCTTGTTTTCAATTCCTGATGATTATGATGTTGCATATCAATCCACTCTAACCTGTCCGGTTCTTCAGTAACACCCGATCTTATGAATCCATCGCTTACATCGGCTTCGACAAAAGTACATAAAAAACAGAGAGCAATATACAATTTCATCTCTTTTTTTATAAGAAACCAATGCTGTAATTCCACAAAATATATGATGAATTTATATTTCAATTAATTATCTTTCGATTTTCATAAGTTTGTGACTTTAAATTATTTAGTCAAATAAATATATATGTGCTTATTCCTATTCTCAATTTCATCTTTAAGAACCAAGCATTTATTACTTAAATTTCTGGTTGGAATTTCTATGAAAGGATCATCTCCTTTAATAAAACAATAATAAGCTTTCATTAACTTATCAATATGAGTATCAGAGTTTATTCTCCATTTATTACCTTTGTAATTAAAATAAGCAAAAACAGATCTGTTTCCTTTTTGAGTTTGCCCATCTATTCTAATCCATTCAGGATTGTTCTTCTTAATAGGTATAACTCCATTTTCTATCAATTCAATAAAGCTTGAGAATGTTTTCATTTGTTTATTTTTATGGAATATTTAAACTTTTAAATACAATCAAAATTATGATTTTCATTCAGATTTTCAGCTTTTTTTAAAGAACTTTAATGATTCAAAGACAAATTTTATTTATCCAACTTTACTAAAAATTTCTCCTCATTTATCAACATTTTATTCAAATGATAATTTTAATGAAATTATTGATTTGTTCTTTAGCAATTGCAGTGATATATCAAAAATTAAGGAATATTGGAAAAAAATGCTCTAATACATCATGAATACATACCTGTCTCCTAATTGTTTTTTTAGTAGTTCTATCAATTTTCTACCCAGAGATGATTCTTTTTCATCTAAAGTCATGGTAATTCCAGGTCCATTATCACTATAATATAAGGATAGTTTACCTTCTGGATTTATACTTGTACTGATTTTGATCTCAGGATTTGCCACATCTGCGAATGCATGTTTCACACTATTTGTGATAGATTCATTGACTATAAGACCGAGTCTCATTGCATCTTCGGCATTGATATTGTAATCGCAGAAATCAGTAATGATATTGAGTTTTTTACCAGGAATTGAGAATATATGGAGAAGGTTCTCTTTGATCTCTTCGAGATAATCTTTAAGATTTACCTCTGTGTCAGCATCACTTTTGAACAACTGGCTATGTACTAGAGAAAGAGCTTTGAGTCTAGCTTCACTTTCAATGAGCGCCTGTCTTGTTTCTTCAGATTCCGTTCTTCTACCCTGCATTTCAAGCAAAGAAGTCATAAAAGCCAGATTGTTTTTTACTCTGTGATTGAGTTCGCGATTAAGGAGCTGAATTTTGTCCTTTTGCTGAGATAAGGTTTGATTCATTAGTTTTCGTTTATAACTCAACCTATACAATAAGAGCGACAAAATAGATATTATTCCTAAACCAAAACTTCCGCCTAAAAGTATTTTTTTTTGTTCTGAGATAATCGATTGTTGTAATGACTGCTGTTCTTTAAGAGCTATATTGTCAGCTTCTTTTTGCTTTGTTTGGTAATATATATTTAATTTGTTAACTTCATTACTGATTTTGAGTTCATTTAGAGAATCATTTTGACTAACCAAATTATTAAAATCTTCGATTAAGAGGTCACTATCTTTTTGTTTTGCCTTAGACAATGCAAGGTATTTTTTTGCCTCAAACATTGATTCTTGAAAGCTTTCTTCTTCCATTTTATAGTTTTCAATAGCAGTATTGCATAGTTCTATACTTTTATTATAATTACCTAAATAATATTGTTTTATTGCTTCCAACAAATCAAAATTAATCATCAATGGCTTGAAATCTTCTTTCGTTCCCTGTTTTTTAAGTTTTTCAAATTCTGATATAAATTTATCTTGGTCATTTAATCTTTCATAAATTTGACATCTTAAATCTAATATTCTTAATTTTGTAGATGTATACATAGATTTATTCTCATTCTCTATTTCATTTAATAGGGTAAGAGCTTCATTATTTTTTTCTTCTTTAAACAATAATAGGGCTATATTATATTTTATTACATTTTTTTCTTTATCACTACTTGCATAGGTTAAAGCCATGGAATAATACTGGTGTGCTGAATTAAAATCACTTATATCCTTAGACAAAATTGCAAGAGAATTATAAAGATTAAAAAAACTCTTATCCCTATTTTTGATAGCAAATGTCTGTGATTTTAGTGAATCTTCTACAGTATTAAGCAAATCACGAGCATAACTATAATTTTTATTTTGAGATGCTATATCACTTTCAAGATCAAGGTATCTAACAAAAAGGTCAGGAAAATCTACAAATGATTTATCTAACAATTTTTTACCAATTAAAAGATTTTTTTTTGATTCTTCAAACCTATTTAATTGATAAAGATAATTTGCCTTATCATACCAATAAAAACATTGTAAATAAGGTGATACCTTTGAAATATTTAGCTCCATTTCTTTATACAACTTGTCCAGTTCTTCTAATTTATTCATCTTTATAATTGATGATATCATAGCTAATTGTATAGTAAATTTTGGAGTTACTTGACCTATTGAATCACTTAAAGCATTTATTTCTTTTAAGTATTGAAATGCTTCATCATATTTTTCATCATGTTGAAGTTTCAGTGCTATTGAATAATCAGATTTTATTTTTTCCATAATAGCTACAGTATCCACTTGTCCATTCAAACTAACTAAATAAAAGATTGAAAAACAAGCCAATACTAAATATCGTAGTTGTGTAAAAAATAAATTTGTTTTCATATTTTTTCAAAAAGTTAAATACAATTTTACTTTTTACTCAACAATTCAAACACATCTCTTTTATACTGATATCCAACAACTCTATGTCTTTCTCAACGTAAAATTGATTTTATTAAAGGAATAAAAATAAAGTCTCTGTCTATAACAATAATCCCGTCATCGTCGATATTGAAAAGTTTAAGTTGGTTCATATTCGTTGATAACTATTAAAGTATGGTCAAAGATAATAAGGTTTTTCAAAATGTTCAAATTATTTTTATAATAATTCAAGTTAAATTTCGCAATCAATTGAGATTGAAAAAATGAACATACTATTCTTCCTAAGTAAAAACCTATATTATGGGTAGCATAACCTGAATACAATTACTTACCTACAATATTACTTTTGTAACCAATTATCAATTATCCACTTCACTTCGTTATTCATTCCCATTCCGGCAGCTATGACTTCTCCATTACTCAAATAATCTCTGTTCCCATTGAAATCATTCACTTTTCCACCAGCTTCTTCCACTATCAGTATTCCTGCAGCTATATCCCATGGATTCAATGTGGTTTCATAATACAGATCGAATGTACCCTGAGCAGTAAAACATAGATCCAGTGCTGCTGATCCAAGACGACGGAGTGCTCTGGATTTGGTGACATAGTGTAAAAGTATTTTTTGCAATGATTCACTGATTCTGGACTTATCATAAGGAAATCCTGTAGCAATGATAGCATTATCCAATCTCTCAGTTTCACTTACTTTTATGGCATTTCCATTCACAAAAGCTCCTTTACCCTTTATGGCATGATAAAAATCATCAGTCATCACATTATACACTGCTCCAAGCAATATATCGCTATTTTCCTCCAATGCTATACTGATACTAAAATGCGGAATGCCTGCAATGAAATTTGTTGTACCATCTAATGGATCAACTATCCACCTAAAGGACTTATCACTGTTCTTCACAGTGCCTTCTTCTGTGAGAAATCCTGCCTCAGGAAGTAGTGTTGACAGTTTGGAGGTAATCATGATCTCTGCTTCCTGATCGACATAACTTACAAGACTGTTTTTTTCTTTGACAATAATATCAGAATCAGTAATTTTATTAAAATTTTCTCTAATGAATTTTCCACCTTCCTGACATATTTGTTCAATATCTTTTATTATTTTTTCTGAATTCATTTTATCACTAATTTTTTTTCAATACTAATTAAACACCTCAATATTAAAAATATTTCAAATTATGAAATATTAAAAATAATTTAATTTTCACTCAATTTATATCCTGATTTGATAAAAATTGTTATTTTTTTACCCAAAAGGCTAAATTATTTATAAAAAAATTTGGAAAATAATTTTTTTTGTCATTATTTTGCATTACCCTTTTGGGTAAAATAAAATTTATGGAAGAAAGTACAAAGGATAAAATATTGATAGCAGCCAAGGAATTATTCATTGAAAAAGGATTCGGAGGTACTACTATGAGGGATATATCAACCCATGCCAATATCAATAAAGGGCTATTGCATTACTACTTTCAAAACAAAAACAAATTATTTGAGAGTGTATTACAAATGGCTACATTTCAATTCATTCCAAAGGTTGACAATATAGTGCATCTGGATATTAACTTTGAGAGCAAAATGGAACTAATTGTAGATGAATACATTGAATTTCTTATAAACAATCCACAACTTCCTCCATTCGTTCTCAATGAAATGAATCTGAACAGGATTTATTTATAAATTCAGTACAGCAAACAGAGATTTTCACAAAATTAAAGAGCATCCTTACTATTATGTCAGATGATTTGACAAAAAGGAATCCTGAAATTGATCAAATACAATTTTTTTTCAATTTTATTTCATTAGTCATATATCCTTTTTTAATGAAGCCATTGATAGAAAAAATAATTTTAAATAATGAAGATCAATTTATATATTTAATGAGATTAAGGAAAAAAAATATTATCGATATTATTGTTAAAAGTTTAAATAAATAAAGTATGTTACCCAAAAGTGTAAATATTTTTATATTTTCTGTTTTATTTTTGTTTTGCACAAATGTAAACTTAACGAGCCAAAGCCAGGTATTGACCTTGGACAAAGCTATTGAACTCACTGTTGCCAAAAACAAAGTAAATAACAAAATACCACTTTTACTCCAAAGTAGTAATAATGAAATAGAAAAATATAAAAAGCAAAATCTTCCTACTGTAACCTGGAACACACAATTCTCGATTCAAAGTGAAAATATCAGTCTGGATTTACCAATTCCTGGAATTGACCCTATTGATTTACCTTTATACAAAGCTCAGAGCACACTGGATGCCAATTATGTGGTTTATGATGGAGGAGTGTCAAAAACATTGATAGAAAATGAAAAAATAAAAGCCAAAATATCAGAACAAAGTATCAATGTTCAACTTTACAACCTCAAAGACAAAGTGGTGGAGATATATTACAATATTATATTAGCCGACAGACAAAAAGAAGTTCTCGACAGTTCCCTATCTATTTTACATACCAAAAAAGAGGTCATGAATTCCATGTATTCCAATGGTGTGATAATGAAAAGCGATATAGACAAAATAGATATTGAAATAATAAAAACAGAACAAAATATTGCAAATATAATATCTGGTAAAAAGACTTTGTTAAATGTATTGTCCAACCTTACAGGCATAGAAGAAAATACTATTGTAGTGAATGAACCTGAAGCAATTGGAAATATAGACAACACTGATTGGACAAATAGGCCTGAATTAAATCTTTTTGAATTAAAAAATGAATTACTCGATCACAGCAATAAAATTATTGATCTCAAAAACAAACCTAAAGTAGCATTATTTGCCAAAGCCGGAGTAGGTTACCCCAATCCACTGAATTTTTTCGATACCAGTTTTTCACCTTTTGCCATAGGTGGAGTCAATGTAATATGGAATATCTGGGACTGGAAAAGAACAAAGATAGATAAACAAAAAATACAAATAGAAAAAGACTTAGTCGATAATGATAAAGATATATTTGATGAAAATATAAAACTCGAAAGTGATAAATTAGCATCACAGATTTCTGGACTTAAGGAAAATGCAAAATTCGATAATAAAATAATAGAAAATCAAAAACAAATTATCACAACAGTCGAAAATCAGTACAAAAATGGTGTTGCTACCATAAGCGATTATCTTACAGAGTTGAGCAAAAAAAATATAAGCGAAATAAACAAAGCTATACATGATATAGAATTGGAAAAAACTCAATATAAACTCAATATCTTATTGAATAAATAATCCTAATTATATAACTCATTTTAATTCATTGAATAATAATTTAATATAACATAAAATCTGAAAAATATGAAATTACTGAAAATCTTAATCCCGATAATTACAGTGATATTTTTTGTTTCCTGTTCGGATGATAATAACAAATCCGATGCTTATGGAAATTTTGAAGCTACTGAGATAATGGTTTCTTCCGAAATGCCAGGAAAATTATTGTTTCTGAATGTCGAAGAAGGAATGACATTGAAAAACGACCAACAAATAGGACTTATAGATACTACATTGCTGGAAAAACAAAAAAATGTAGTCAAAGCCTCTATCAATGCCATAAATTCTAAAACACAAAATCAAAAACCTGAAATTGATGTCCTGAATGAACAAAAAGCATATGTCGAACAGGAAAAAAACAGATTGGTAAATCTTTTGGGAGGAGGTGCAGCTACCCAAAAACAACTCGATGACATAAACTCTCAAATAGATGTTTTTAATAAAAAAATATCTGCCACTAAGTCAAAGTATGCTGAATTGAACAGAGGAATACTAGCTCAAAAAGAACCTTTAGTTCAACAATTGAAACAAATACAAGAACAAATAGATAAAAGCAAAATAAAAAACCCTATTGATGGTACAGTTCTTACCGTTTATAAACGAGCAGGAGAGGTTACCGGAGCAGGAATACCTCTGTATAAAATCGCTGACCTCAGTTATCTCAATTTGAAAGCATATATCTCCGGTGATCAGTTGCCACATGTGAAGTTAAATCAGAAAGTAAAAGTACTGATAGATGACACCAAAACAACCAATAGATCTTTGGATGGAGAAATAACATGGATATCAAGTCAGGCAGAATTTACTCCTAAAACAATTCAAACAAAGGAAGAAAGAGTCAATCAGGTATATGCCATCAAAGTAAAAGTAATAAATGATGGTAGTCTGAAAATAGGAATGCCGGGTGAAATCAGATTTAATACTTCTAATAATGATTCACAAGATTCTAAAAACGAAAAAGAATAGAAATTTTCTTTAAAATAACATGTCAATTTTGATTGTCAAAAAAAGAAAAAATGAACAACATATTTGTAGATATAAATAATATTTCAAAATCCTTTGGAGAAGTTAAAGCACTCGATAATATCAATATTGAAGTGGAAAAAGGTGAGATATTCGGTCTTATAGGTCCCGATGGTTCGGTAAAACCACGCTCATCAGAATTCTCACTACATTGCTATTAACAGACTCCGGAAATGCAAGAATAGGAAAATATGATGTAGTAAAAGATTTCAAAAAGCTGAGAAAAATCATAGGATATATGCCAGGTTCTTTTTCCTTGTATGAGGATCTGACAATAGAGGAAAATCTTGAATTCTTTGCTACAATATTCAATACTACAATAAAAGAAAATTATCATTTGGTAGAGGAAATATATAGCCAAATTGAACCTTTCAAAAACAGAAGAGCCGGAAAATTATCGGGAGGGATGAAACAAAAATTAGCTCTCTCCTGTGCATTGATACACAAACCTGATATTCTATTTCTCGACGAACCTACTACCGGAATCGATGCTGTTTCCAGAATGGAATTGTGGGATATGTTGACAAAATTAAAAAAACAAAATCTGACCATTATAGTATCAACACCATATATGAATGAAGCAAAAATGTGCGATAGAGTGGCTCTGATGCAAAATGGTAAAATAATGGAAATAAATTCGCCTTCAAAAATAGAAGATGAATATTCAAACCCAATTTTTGCCGTCAAAGGTCAGGATTTTTATTTATTATTAAATATCCTTAGGAAAATGGATATCACTAAATCTGCATATTTCTTCGGTACTTCAATACACTTAACAACAAAAAATAAAATTAATCCTGAACAATTAAATGCAGAAATTATGAATGCTTCAGGTCAAAACACAAGTACCGAAATCATCAATGCCAATATTGAAGATTGTTTTATGGACAAAATGATAGCTGATTGATTATGACAGAATCTAATAAAATAGTAAAAGTAAAAAATCTCACTAAGAAATTCGGTGACTTCACCGCAGTAAATAATATTTCTTTTGAGGTGGACAAAGGTGAGATATTCGGTTTTCTGGGAGCCAATGGAGCAGGCAAAACCACAGCTATGAAAATGCTTACAGGATTATCCACTCCAACATCGGGAACTGCCTTAGTTGCAGGATATGATGTTGAAAAAGATACCGAAATGGTAAAATACAATATTGGGTATATGAGCCAAAAGTTTTCTCTCTACAATGACCTCACTGTATATGAAAACATAAGACTTTATGCTGGAATCTATGGATTGTCCAACAAACAAATAAAGATAAAATCCAAAGAACTTCTCGATAACCTACAGATGAATGAATACAGAAACAAATTGGTTGAAGATATTCCTCTGGGATGGAAACAAAAACTTGCATTTTCAGTAGCATTGGTTCATGATCCTAATATAGTTTTTCTCGATGAACCTACCAGTGGTGTTGATCCAATAACAAGAAGACAATTTTGGGAATTGATATATGAGACATCGAGAAAAGGCACTACAGTATTTATCACCACTCACTATTTAGATGAAGCTGAATATTGTAATAGAGTATCGATAATGGTAGATGGATATATCAAAGCTTTGGATTCACCTGAAAATCTAAAAAAATCGCTTAATGTCGATAATATGGAGCAGGTTTTTATAAAATTGACGAGATAATAACATAAAATTAAAAGAAATAAACAAATGAAAGTTTTTTGGGAATTTGTTAAAAAAGAATTTTATCACATCACCAGAGATGTCAGAACTCTTATAATTCTGATAGGTATGCCTATAGCTCAGGTTATACTCTTTGGTTTTGCTATCACTACCGAAATAAAAGATGCTAAAATATCAATATTGGATTATTCAAAAGATAATGTCACTCAAGAAATAAGCAATAAAATCCTTTCTTCAGAATATTTTAAACTCAATCAATATCTTGATGATATCGATGAAGTAGAAGAATCATTCAAAACAGGAAAGGTAAGCCAGCTTTAGTATTTGAAGATAATTTGCAGAAAAACTTTCCAATAATGAGCATCCCCAAATTCAAATTCTTGCTGATGCCACAGACCCTAATACAGCTACTTCCCTGATAGGTTATCTGACGGCAATTATAGGAGATTATCAACAAAAGTTTATTTCAACCAATAATTCTAATAAAGGCATCGAAGTAATATCAAATATGGAATATAATCCTCAACTGAAAGGTGTATATCTATTCGTACCAGGAACCATCACCATCATTTTAATGCTTATTTCCGCTATGATGACATCCATATCCATAGCACGAGAAAAGGAAAAAGGCAGTATGGAAGTATTATTAGTATCGCCAGTGAAACCATCAACAATAATCGTAGGGAAAGTAATGCCTTATATACTATTATCATTGATAAATGCAATCACAATTTTAATTCTCGGTGTATTTGTCTTTGGAATTCCTATTAATGGTCACCATATTTTATTATTTGCAGAAATTATATTGTTTATTGTAACCGCACTAACATTGGGAATATTTATTTCCACATTGGTCAACAGCCAACAAAATGCCCTTTTGATATCTATGCTAGGGTTGATGTTGCCAGTAATTATCCTATCAGGATTTATATTTCCAATAGAAAGTCTCCCTTTAATACTCCAATATATCAGTAATATCATACTGCCAAATGGTTCTTGATAATAATAAGAAGTGTAATGATCAAGGGAGCAACCTTCAGTAATGTATGGTTGAGACTATTATTTTGATTGGCATGATGTTATTTTTTGTAGTTATCAGTATCAGGAATTTTAAAATCAGACTTTAAATCCTCTTTAATATGAGAACAATTTTTATAATACTTCAAAAGGAATTATTACAGGTAAGAGGAATAAAATTATTCTTCCTCTATTATTCGCCATGCCTATAATACAACTTATTATATTAGGATATGCAGCCAATTTGGAAATTAAAAATATAAATCTATTTTTAATAGACAAAGATCAGAGCACAGTATCAAGAAATCTTATATCTAAGTTTGAGGCTTCTGATTATTTCAATATAATTAATACCTCCTTCGATTACAAAGAAGGTGAAAAAGAGATGTTAGATGGCAAAATAGATATTGCAATTGAAATACCACAGAATTTTGAAAGAATAATAACAGGACAAAAATCTCCTGTTAACCTCAAAATTGATGCTGTAAATGGCACTAAAGGAACAGTTGGAAATACTTATGCAAGTAGAATCATAACCGAATTCAATAGTGAAATCATATCAAATTCTACAGGTAAAACATTTACAGCCCCAATAGTAATAGGATATTCCTATTGGTTCAATCCAGATATGAATTATTCTACTTTTATGAGTGTAGGTATATTGGTAGTATTACCTAACTATGATAGGAAGTTTTGTTGCAGCCATACTGATTGTGAGAGAAAAAGAAATAGGAACTATAGAACAACTCAATGTGACTCCAATAAAAAAATATCAACTTCTAATAGGGAAGTTATTGACATTTTTTATAATAGGTTTGGTAGAATTAACTATAGGTTTATTAGTTGCCAAATTAGTATTCCAGATTGAATTCGTGGGAAGTCTGCTATTGGTATATGCCTTTGCTGCAATGTATCTGCCTGTGGTATTAGGATTAGGATTGTTTATCTCCATATCACCAATACCAACAGCAAGCCATGTTCATTGCTTGGTTCATATTGATGATATTTATATTGATGGGTGGTTTGTTTACTCCTATTGAAAGCATGCCACAATGGGCACAAAACATCACACTATTGGATCCTATAAGGTATTTCATCGAATTTATGAGGATGGTATTGTTAAAGGGAAGTACTTTTATGAATGTAAGGCATCATTTTTTCATCATGATAATTTTTGGAATTATCATCAATACATTGGCGATATTGAATTATAAAAAAACCACAACTTAGAACTTTTGGTGTTATTATTTTGTTAAGGCTAATACAAAATCAAATTTTATAGTTAAAAAATAGTTTAGAATTTGGAATTTGTTTTATTTCCGTTTAATTTTGACAATTATTAATTTTTTAAAAAAGCAAAAATGAAAAAAGTATTATTTATATTTATAACTATTATAAGTTTTGCAGGTATGACATTTGCTCAGACAACTATCAATGAAAAACCTACTCAAAACAAAGCTAATAAATCCACTAAAGCTAAAAAAGCTGTAAAAAATAATCAGGAAGTTAAAGAATTACAAAAAGCTGATGCTAACGAATTGAAAAAAAGTGATTTTATCGAAGAAGAGGAAGTTCCAAATGCAGTAATGGGAGGTTTTGCTTCAAAATATCCTGAAGCTACAGATGCTAAATTCAATGTTGGTAAAAATGATACTTACAATGTAAAATTCAATGATGGGGAAAATATGCAAGAACTACATTTGATAAAAAAGGAAATTGGATAGAAACTGAAAATGCTATTTCGGAAGAAAATGTTCCTATGAATATATCTTCAGCATTCAAAAAGATTTTCCACAAGCTAAAGTTATAAATATCAAAAAGTATCTTCACCTAAAGGAGATATTTATGATTATCAGGTAAGGTAAAAAATCCTCATCTCATGTGCAATATGATTCAAAAGGAAAACTTGTTGATAAAAATGCTTTGATGATTAACAAACAAAATTAATCGATTAAAAAAAATATATATATAGAAGAGGGCAAATAAATTTGCCCTCTTTTTTTAGCTAAAATTTATATTTGATATAAAAACTAAAACTCCTTCCTGGTTCATAGATTTTATTTCCCAGATATTCCGCAGTGGTATTTGTATATGAATAACTCAGATGAGTGTAATAAGCTTTATCAAAAACATTTAGAACTGCCAATCCAATTGTCAAATTTTCTAATGGTTTATAACCAGCTCTGAAATCAAAAGTATTGTAAGCCGGAGTAACTGTAGTTTCATTAAAACTCAGTGCCAATCTATCCTGTTTAGCAACAAACATAACTCTGACATCAGCCCAAAACTTTTCGTTTTCATATTTCAATCCAACGTGAGAAGTAAGTGGAGCAACCTGTGCCAAAGGTTCATCAAATGTCAGATTCTGAGCTCTTGTATATGCTATATTTGAATTTAATTTGATATTTTTATACAAATCAATATCCAAAAAAGCTTCAAAACCAACTTGCTCCGCATCAACATTTACAAATTGCTTTGCATAAGGATTAACATTGCTGTAAATTTTAGCAAAATTTGCATCTCCATCCTTATAAATAGCAGAAATATAATCCTTGATATAGGAATAAAAAACACTTCCTCCAAATAGGAATTTACTCAATCTCTGGCTAACAGAAAATTCTATCTGATTGTTTTTTTCTGCCTTCAAAAATGGATTTCCTACATATTCATATCCATCGGAAGAAATTGCCATGTGCCAAATATATCTTTCTGCCATCGAAGCAGATCTCGTTCCCAATCCATAAGCTAATTGCATATTGGTATTGCCTGCAATATATTTCAAAGACAGATTTCCTCCGATAGTATTTTCATTGGAACTATCAAAGCCATCTCCATATATTTCATAAAAACCACTTGCTGGTGCATCTATATGACTGCTTACAAAATCTGTTCTCAATCCTGCTGTAACAAATAACTTAGAATAAATTTTGTAATTAGCCTCAGCAAATATTCCAATATCCGTGATATGTGCATCCTGCCAAACAGAATCAATATATACAGGTCTACTACCTTCAGGAATCTCTGTGCCATCAGATTTTCTTTTGATTATTCTCGTCCTGGATCCATCTCTGGCTTCCGCATTCATATCAGCACCCAGATATAAAATCATTTTTTTAATGGGTTCTGTTTTAAACTCAAGTTTTCCTCCATAAGCATCTGAAACCACTGGAGTCGAAGCATCCATAGAAACAAAATTTGGTCTTAAATAATTATTCATAAGATGATCTACATGGGAATAATAGCTTTTGAAAGTAAACGAATTTATCCATCCTGATCTGAATCCATATTTATAATCCAAACCTATTAAATCACTATTGTCCTTTGGAGAATCCATAGGCAAACCTGCATGGAGGATATCACTTCCAAATTTTTGACGCCAATTAAGTTGCAATCTTTGATTATCCGAAATATTAATTCAGATTTCAAACTATAGCTCAGAGTCTTGAAAGATGATGGCACCACCACTCCATTTCCATCAGTATAATCACCAAAATCACGATATTCTCCATTCAATAAAATATCATATTTTTTATTGGCATATCCCAATTCCCCTCGATAAGCCATATTGGAACCATTGGTCTCATATCCTGCTACAAATCACCATGCAATCCCATATCATCATCACCTGGCACACTTGTTATCATATTCACTATACCTCCAAATGTCTGACCAAATCTTACAGTATATGGTCCTTTGATAATTTCCAGTTTGTCAATCTCTTCAGGAATTATATGTGAAGTAATAGGGTCCATCCTGTTTGGACAAGCATTTATTACCTTCGCACAACCATCGAATTTTATATTCATTTCTTCGTATTTAAATGACCGGAGCGAAGGCTCAATAGCTGAAGCTGACCTCTTCTGAATACTGAAGCCGGGAATATCACTAAATAACTCAGCAGAATTTCTCATCTGCGAACCTTTCTTAATATCATCGGCTATTATCACACTATGAACTATATCTTCCATTGGATCAGATTTAACGACTATCTCATTCAAACTAATAGCTTGAGATGATAAATATATATTTGTACCATCAACAAAATCTACTATCTTAGTTTTATAAAGAAAATGAGTAAACTCAAAATTGTCTTCTTTTAAACCATTAATTTTAAAAGAACCATCTATATCAGAGTAAACTGTAATATTATTATTCAAATTAGTTATTTTAATATTAGCTATCGCTTCTTTCGTTTTTGAATCATATACATTTCCCTCAATGTTCTGACCCATCAATACACTATTAAAAATAAATAATCCAAATAATGAAAATAATAATATTCTCATATTTATTTTTTTAAAATCAAAAAATAGAAAACCCCGAAAATTTAATTGTTAAAAGACAATTTATTTCCGGGAATTTTCATTCTAACAAAACGAACAATTAATATATTGATAATAATTTTGGAGGTGGCAGTAATACTTCATTATATATACATTTGAATATCTTTCTCTTATATACAAAAATATGTTTTTGATTTTTTGATGTGTTAATAGTATCTATCATCAAATTAAATACAAATAACAATTTTTTCAAACTTCTTAATTCCACAGATGGAATTGACTTTGTATTTGTATTATTTTCATCATTCTCCAGCAATATTTCTTTTTTCAAATGACATTTACTGTGCACTTCTTTTGAGGTTTATTTTGTTTTTACACAACACTTCGGAATAATATTTTTTGTGCAATACATAATGTATCACAGGATTCATATTAATGAAAAGAGTGGAAGTATAAAGAACTATAAAAAATATACTTAGTTTAACCCTCAAAACAAATTAGTAAAATATAAAAATTATAAACGAAACAATCATATCACACTTGTTTTCAACAAATTGTAATATTCAAAAACTACAAGACACAAGAATCCTTAGGAAATAGGAGGATGGAAGAACCTAATCTGTTGTAAAAATCGGTAATTAAACAAATAATAAAACCTATATTTAAGTTCAGAATTTGCTAAATGAAATTCACATTTAATTTTTAAAAATAGGCTTGATATAGAATTGTAATTATCCGTTTTAGGGTTTGATTTAGTATTTTGTTTTGAATCGTTAGATATATTTTCTATCGATAATAAAATAATGTGTTTTATCAATTTAATATCAGAATCATCAATAATTTCATTGGGAATCCATTCATTTTCAATATTGAAAATCCATTTTGATGATATTTTCACCAATCCAGAATTACTCAAATATGATAAAAATAATATCATTGAGGCGATAAATATCAATATTTTACTATCTGATTTCATACAATTATATACAAATATAATCAATTTTATGAAATCAATCCAAATTGATATAAAATTTATTCTTTATTTAAATCTGAACTTATCTTGCAAATGCAGTTGCTCTTTTTTCTCTGATAACAGTAACTTTAACTTGACCAGGATATTGCATTTCATTTTGAATCTTCTGTGAAATTTTAAATGACAAATCTTCAACGTATTGGTCATCTACTTTTTCACTTTCAACAATAACCCTCAATTCTCTTCCTGCCTGCATTGCATAAGCTTTTTGAACTCCTTCGTAGGATATAGCAAGATCTTCCATATCTTTTATTCTCTTTAGATAGCTTTCGAGAATTTCCCTTCTTGCTCCTGGTCTTGCTCCGGAGATTGCATCACAAGCCTGAATAATAGGAGAGATAATATTGTTCATTTCTATTTCATCATGGTGAGCACCGATAGCATTTATTATAACAGGACTTTCACCATATTTTTCTGCCAATTTCATACCGTGAAGAGCATGTGACAATTCTGATTCTTCTTCCACTACTTTACCAATGTCGTGCAACAATCCAGCCCTTTTAGCCATTTTTACTTGTTTAGGAGGGAGACCCAATTCAGCAGCCATCATAGCACTCAATTTAGCAGTTTCAATACTGTGTTTTAACAGATTTTGACCATAAGAAGATCTAAACCTCATTCTACCAACCATTTTGACAAGGTAAGCATTTAATCCGTGGATATCCAAATCTATGATTGTTCTTTCTCCTATTTCCACTATTTTCTCATCGAGTTCTTTTTTAACTTTAGCTACCACTTCTTCTATTCTTCCCGGATGCATTCTACCATCGGCAACCAATCTTTTCAGTGAAAGTCTTGCTACTTCTCTTCTGATAGGATCAAAACTTGAAATTATGATTGCTTCAGGAGTATCATCGACAACTATCTCTGCCCCTGTTGCTGCTTCCAAAGCTCTGATATTTCTACCTTCACGACCTATAATTTGTCCTTTTATATCATCAGAATCCAGATTGAAAACCGATACAGTATTTTCAATTGTATATTCAGCAACCATACGCTGAATAGTTTGAATGACAATTTTCTTAGCTTGCTTATTTGCTCCTTGTTGAGCATTCATGATTATTTCCTTTTCTATAGCAAGAGCATCCATTTCAGATTTTGCTTTTACTGCTTCCAACAATTGCTCCTTAGCACCAGCCTCACTTAATTTTGCTATATTTTCTAGCTCTTTAATTATTTTCTCATTTGCAGATTCAAGCTCTTTACGCTTATTACCAACTATCACAAGTTGTTTTTCAAGATTTTCCCTTATAGCTTTTATTTCAACTTTTTCACTTTCAAAAGCATCTTTATTTGAATTTAATTCCCTAATACTGAATTCATAATCTTTTTCCTTATTAACCAGCTCCATTTCTCTTTCCTTAAGATCAATCATCTGAGTGGATTTATAAGAATCGAATTCAGATCTGAGTTTACTGTATTTATCTCTGGCTTCCTGAATTTTATTTTGTTTTATCTGTTCATTTTTACTTTCAGCCACTGATAATATATTCTCAGCTTTAGAATTTGCATTATCAATAGTTCTTTGAGCAGAAGATTTCGCATCTTGAATTGTTTGATCTGCCTTGTGATTAGCTTCTTCAATTTTGGTAGAAATTCCTTTTTTTACTAAAAAAGAAGTTATGAAATAAGATACAATTGCACCTCCAACAAGACCAATTATTATACTAGTTACCATTTTTTATTATTTATAGTTATATTAATATGCCTAAGGCATTACAAAAAATAAAATTTGGAAATAGTAAATCTAAAAAAGTGAATATTATCAATCGATATGGTGAAATATATTTATTGTCTAAATTGTATTTAAATTAATTAAAAATGATCAATAATATTTATCTATTAAATTTTTACACAAAAAAAGTAATGTAAAAATTCATTAATGTTACTTTTATAGTTCTACTTGTTTTTCAAATTTTATTCTAAAAAACATTTATTTATCGAAATTAAATTTTTTATTTTTGTGTTTTTTGTTATTATATTTTACAAAGCCATTATTTATGAAAATAAAATTCAAATACAAACTTAAATAAAATTCAATTTCAACTTCAATATTAATATATTAAATGAATATTAGCAAATATTAAGCCAATAATTTTTATCATTTATACTTCCGGATCATCAAAGTGGACATTATCCGGTTCACTAAAAGGTCTTTCTCCTATCAAGTTTTCAACATCGCTTTTAGTAAGCACCTCTTTTTCCAGTAAAGTATGAGCCAATTTTTCTAATTCTTCATGTTTATCTCTCAATAAATCCTGAGCCCTTTGATATTGCTCTTCTATCAACTCTCTTACCTTCTGATCTATCATAGCCCCAGTTTGCTCACTATATGGCTTTGCATAGGAATCTTTTGACATAGCGTAATAAGATATATTTCCTAAAGTCTCATCCATTCCATATATAGTAATCATGCTATATGCCATTTGTGTTGCCTGATCAAGATCATTTTGCGCTCCGGTACTGATTTTATCAAAAATGAGTTTTTCAGCTGCTCTACCACCAAGCGTCATACACATTCTATCCAGCAATTGGTCTTTTCTCACTATAAATTCTTCTTTTGGAAGATACTGAGCATATCCTAATGCCCCCATACCTCTTGGTATAATAGTTACTTTAACCAATGGTGAAGCATTTTCCAAAAACCAACCACATATAGCATGTCCAGCTTCATGAAAAGCTATAGTTTTCTTTTCCTTAGGAGGAATAAATTTATTTCTTTTTTCCAAACCACCAATCACTCTATCCAAGGCGTAATTAAAATCATCTATTTCCACACAGGTTTTATTTCTTCGTGCTGCCACCAATGCCGCTTCATTACATACGTTGGCAATATCTGCACCTGCAAATCCTGGAGTCATTTCTGATAAATATTTAGTATCCACCTCTGAACAAACTTTGATATCTTTAAGGTGAACTTTGAATGTAGCTTCTCTCTCTTTTAAATCCGGCAAATCTATACCTATTTGTCTATCAAATCTACCTGGTCTTAGCAATGCGTTATCGAGAACATCTGGTCTGTTGGTAGCTGCCATAAGTATAACTCCCGCATCGGTTTTAAAACCATCCATTTCCACCAATAACTGATTCAATGTACTTTCTCTTTCATCATTACCACCTGGAATCGAACCTTTGGATCTACTTCTTCCTATAGCATCTATCTCATCGATGAAAACAATACAAGGAGCTTTTTCTCTTGCTTGCTTGAATAAATCCCTAACCCTGCTTGCGCCTACTCCTACGAACATTTCAACAAAATCGGAACCTGAGATAGAGAAGAAAGGAACATCTGCTTCTCCGGCTACAGCTTTTGCCAAAAGTGTTTTACCTGTTCCCGGAGGGCCTACCAACAACACACCTTTAGGTATTTTTCCCCCTAAAGCAGTATATTTCTTGGGATTTTTTAAGAAATCCACAACCTCCATTACCTCTTGCTTGGCTTCTTCCAGACCCGCCACATCTTTGAATGTAATATTCACTTTTGCATTTTTATCAAATAATGCTGCTCTGGATTTACCGATATTAAAAATCTGTCCACCAGGACCACCGGCAGATCCCATCCTCCTCATAAAAAACATCCAGATAGCAATTAGAATTCCTATTGGTAGAAGCCAATTCAACACAGGTCCAACCCAATCCTGCTTTGTAATATATTCAGGATCTATATCGTATCCTTCCTTGTTAAGTTCAAATATACGATCAGAAAAACTTCCTATATCACCTATTTCAAAACTAAAATCAGGTCCGGGAATTTCCTGCTTTTTATCTAATTCTTTATATTTTTCTTTACTTTCTTTTTTTATATAAACATCTGCTACTGTTCTGTTTACAACTTCCACACTTTTAACATCACCTGCTTTTACCATTTCTATAAATTTATACATGGTAGTTTCCTGAGCAGAAGAAGATGGATAAAAATATACTTGCAATATGATCATAGCAAGAATTATAAGGGCATATATCCAATAAGAATTAGAAGATTTTTTATTGGGATCAATTTTTATTCCCTTATTTGATTTATCATTTTTATTATTCTGTTTATTATTATCGCTCATTAATTTTTAATTTTATTTATCAATATTCCTCAATCTTTTCGATCTTGGCATCATTCCATAAAGACTCCAAATTATAGAATTTTCTTGTATCTCTGTAAAAAACATGTACCACCGTAGAAAAATAATCTACCAATATCCACAAAGAATTACTTTTTCCCTCATATGATATTGGAACTATTGCCATTTCATTTTTCATACGCTTATATATATTTCCTGCTATCGATGAAACCTGCACAAAAGAATCCCCTTCACAGATGATAAAATAATCTGCCGGAGCACCGGATATATTTCTCAAATCTAATTTAATTATATCTTTACCTTTTATATCTTTTATACTATCAATAATTAAATCATTGATACTTTGAATTTCATCGTTTTGTTTTTTTTCTGTTGTTTTTATTGTCAAAATTATTGGATTTATTAAAAAATACAAAAATATTCATTTTTAACTATAATAAACTGATTAATTTCACTTTTTATTAAATGAAATCGCTAAATTTATTACAAAATGCCTCATGATAATTATAATATCATACATTTAAAGGAGATAGATTCGACAAATGATTATGCCCAAAAATTAATCTCCACTAATAAACAAGTTGATAAGACAATAGTTTTAGCAGATTTTCAATTTAGCGGCAAAGGGCAACGCAATAATGTTTGGGTTAGCAATAGAGCTGAAAATCTTCTTATGTCGCTTATCATAGAAAACCTAAAGTTTGATGTCAATAATTTCTTTGTAATTAGTATGATTACAGCCATTGCCACCTCCAATATTCTAAAGAAATCAGGCTTGGAAAACATTAAAATAAAATGGCCTAATGATATACTTATTAATGGGAAAAAAATTGCAGGTATGCTTATTGTCAATAATTTAGGTAGTACCAAAATCAATAGTACTATTATAGGATTAGGACTCAATATTAACCAAACTGATTTCGAAAACTCATTGAATAATGCAACATCTGTAATACTGGAAATTGGCGGGAAAAACAATATTACAGGTTTTGCTATCGATATTGCTGATGAAATTTTTGAATATTATTATGATACTGACATTGAAAACATCAGAAAAGAATATGAAAAAAATTTGTTCAGAATAGGTGAATATTCAGAATTTTCAGATGAAAAAAACAATATATTTAAAGGTAAAATAATAGGAGTTAAACAGAATGGACAACTAATTGTTAATATTAACGGACATTTAAATTTTTTAAATCATCATGAAGCCAGATTAATAATTTGATTTTTGCATAATGAATAAAAACAGATCAATAAGGTTATTTTGGATAATTTATTTATTTTATTTCGGTATTATAAATATTGGTTTGCCTTTACATAAACACTATTGCCAAGGAAATTTAAAAAAAATCCAATGGGTTATTAAACCTGATAGTTGCCAGGATGCATGTATTATTAATCAATCTGATAGTTGCTGTGATTTTACCCATACAGAAAATTCAAATCACAAAAATAATTGTTCCAAAAGTAATTGTTGTAAGGATAATGTTCAGTTCATCAAAGCTGATATCAATTCAATATTAAATAATTTTAAAAAAGCCTGTAAATCTCAGATAAAACCCATATTGGTTGTTTACAATGATTATTTTATAAATATTGATATTGAAAATAATAATTATTTAAACAACAACCCCAATCTATATTATAATAAACCCCAATACAACACATCTCAACTTAAGCTATTTCAAGTATTCCGTTGTTAGACAATTTTATCATTTTATTTAATTTTTTTATTTCTTTGTTTATTTAATTTTTTAAGTAAAATTATATAGCATATTTGAAATTTCAAAAGATTTTAAGCAATTCAAAATATATTAGAATTGATTGCAATTATTTTAATTATAAAAAATAAAAAGATGAAAATTATAAATCTTATAATAATATTGATATTTAATACTTTATATCTATATTCTCAAGATATTTCCTCCCCCAATCAAGATCAGATGTGGGTAGATGGAGTCTGTGGAATGTGCGAAAAAAGAATTGAAAAAGCAGCAAAACATACCAAGGGTGTTATCGAAGCACATTGGGACCAAGATAACCATATATTGAGTTATGAATTTGATAAGTCAACATTTCAAAAGGAAAATCTTGAAGAAAATTTATTAAATGCAGGACACGATTTAAAAGGTAAAAGTGCTCCAAATGATATTTATCAAAATTTACCTCCATGCTGCCATTACAGAGATATCGAATCAGACATTGAACATGGCGATATGGGTACACATTTAACAGGGACTGTATTTGAATTAGATGATAAAAACAACAAAACACCACTACTCGGAGCTTATGTTTTTAGCATTGATGATAACACAGGAGTAACAACTGACAGAAATGGCAATTTTGAAATAAATCTTGAAGAACCGCATTCCAAAATCATTGTGAGTTTCATAGGATATAAAAATGATACAATCGATGTAGATTTACATGAATATGACCATTATGAAATCACACTATCAAATTCATATTTGCTGGATGAAATACATATAACATACAAGAAAAGATCAACAGATTTTTCCTATACCGCACCTTATAAGGTTGAAACACTTGGATTGAAGGAATTGAAAAAAGCTGCTTGTTGCAATCTGTCAGAAAGTTTCGAAACCAATCCATCTGTCGATGTAAGCTATACTGATGCAGTAACCGGGGCAAAAGTAATAGAATTGCTGGGATTAGCCGGAAAATATGTTCAAATTACAAAAGAAAGCATGCCTTATATCAGAGGATTATCTTCTGTCTATGGTATGTCATTCACTCCCGGTCCATGGATTGAGAGCATCCAATTAATAAAAGGAACAGGATCTGTAATAAATGGATATGAAAGTATGACAGGACAGATAAATCTTGAGTTTTTCAAACCTGAAAATAGAAAACCATTGTTCATAAACTTATACACAAATGAACATCTGGCAAGTGAAATAAATCTCATTTCAAATCAAAAAATATCAGATAAGGTATATACAGGATTATTTTTCAATATGAATAACAAATCTAATGAAACTGATAAAAATAATGATGGTTTCATGGATGAAGCCACTGGAAATCAGATTAATATTGTAAATAGATGGAAATTTTATTTTCCCAAAAATATTGAATCACAGCTTGGTATTATGTTCAACAGATATAATCAAAATGCCGGACAACTATCCAATACTGACAATAATAAAAATCTATGGACTACAAATCTGAAAAATGATAGACTGGAAGCATGGATGAAAATAGGGAAGATATTTGAAGGAGATTTTAATAATAGTATTGGATTTCAATTAAGCTCAGTATATAATACTTTGGATTCCAGATTTGGAAACAGAATTTTCGATGCTAACCAAAAAAGCCTATACGGAAACCTTATCTATCAAACAGACATATTGAATAGTAAACAAACTTTGAAATCCGGAATCAGTGTCCAATTAGATGATATCGATGAGGATCTAAGTGAGTACAACAATCATACTCAAGAAATTACTCCTGGGATATTTACCGAATATAGTTTTATTCCCAATGAAAAAATTACATTAGTAACAGGTTTGAGACTTGATCATAGTAATTATTATGGATTCTTCGTCACTCCAAGATTGAATATTAAATATGCAATCCAAGAAAAAACAGTATTCAGAGTTGCTTTTGGAAGAGGACAACGCACAAGTACATTATTCAGTGAAAATATCGGATTATTATCGAGTTCTCGCAAGTTGATAATCGAAGGAGATAAAACAGATGTACCTTATGGGTTGGATCCCGAAGTAGTTTGGAATTTTGGCATTAATTTCCTTCAGGAATTTGAAGTATTCAACAGAAATATTGTATTTACCTTAGATTTTTACAGAAGTCAATTCGTAAATCAAATAGTAATAGACCTCGAAAATCCCCGAGAAGCAGTATTTTACAATCTTGATGGCAAGTCTTATTCCAATAGTATTCAGACTCAGTTGGATTATGAATTAGTAAAAAATCTGGATATAAGATTGGCATACAGGTTCAATGAGGTAAAAACGCAGTACAAGGAGGGACTTTTGGAAAAGCCATTAGTTGCAAAAAACAGAGCGTTCCTAAATATTGCCTACACAATTAAAGACAACTGGAAATTTGATTATACATTGAATTGGCAAGGAGCAAAAAGATTGCCAAATACTGATACTTATCCAGAGGAATTCAGACTTGAAAACTATTCTCCTGACTTTTTCATATCAAATTGCCAAATAACTAAAGAGTGGAAATCAGGGCTTGAAATATACCTTGGAGCTGAAAATCTCTTTAATTTTAAGCAAGAAAATGCAATATTAAGTGCCAATGATCCATATAACGACTATTTTGATGCCACTATGATATGGGGACCTATAATGGGACGAAAAATTTATTTGGGAGTGAGGTATGATTTGAAGTGAGATGGAGTTAAATTTTTAATAAATGAGGAATACTGATTACAAAATTTAAAATATTACATAAATTATATAATCGGTATTCCTTGTATATTTATTTTATAGACTGATATTACAGAATTCTATTTTTGAATTTAAAATAAAAAGAACATTTATTCAATCATAGTATCAACCATCAAATTCAATTCACACAACATACATGAAACTCCCATCACAGTCCTATACTCTTATTACTTATTAAAATCATTAATTACCTTTTATTCTCAGAAGCATTGGGCAATGTAATATGCAAAAGTTCTGAAACTGTATAGGAGCTATCTCAGTGATATAATGCTTTTTATAATTTATTCCATGAGGTATATGCCAACCATAGAACAACTCTGTACAGAGTATCATATCCATAAGGAGTTCCATGAGTAGTACCTGTGTACCCATATTCCATATATGCAGGTTCAAACAACAGCACTACTTCCCATTTTGCTTAATATCAAATCCATTAGCCACTCCTGTTGAAGAAAATCAGGACTGCAATTCATCAATTCTTCCTCGGTAAAAGCATGTTTCACAAATTCTAATTCTTGAAGTTTTTCCTGAAAATTATTATAAACTTCTTCTTTATTCAATCCAAGAGAATCTATTTTTGATAGATTAAAATGAATATTCTGATTATCATAATTTTCTATAAGATCAACTCCATATAAATTTTCTGAAATTTCTATTATCCTATTTTTTACCTCATTTCTATCTAGATTTTTTACATGCATTTTATGGTCATTGAGAAAATTTGGATTTTCACCACAAGCATGATCAGCTGTTAAAAATAATAGATAATTACCTTTTCCTACTTTTTTGTCAAGGAAATCGAGAAACTCGCCAATTGTAATATCCAATCGAAGATACATATCCTGAAGTTCCATAGAACGTGGTCTAAAGCATGACCAACATAATCAGTCGAGGAAAAAGAAATTGCAAGAAAATCTGTATTATCATCCTGACCAAGATCTTCATTTTCGATAGCAGCCATAGCTAAATCTGCAAGAATACTATTTCCCCAAGGAGTAACCTTGATAATTCCAGCACCATTTTTAATATATTCACTATATAAATCTATAGGAAAAACAGGATCTATTCTATAATTCAATTTCCCCTCATAAGGATTTTTATCAGTTAATGATTCGTCATACTCTTTTGGATCTTTCAAAGGAGTCCAGTTTTTTTTCAGATACGATTCATAATATTTTTTATTATTGAAGTCATCAACCCATTTAGGAAGTTTATCACCATAATAGGTACTTGAAATAAATTGTCCATCGCTATTCATCCAGAAAGCCCAGTCTGCAAAATGTCCCGCAGGCAATATTGCTGCCCTGTCTTTGATACTCATTCCTATCACTTTTCCCCTGAGATTCGTCGATAGTTTAAGTTCATCCGTCACCGTTGTGCTTTTCAATCTGCTTGGTGACATTTTTCCTGCATTGGGATCTCCGGGACCTAAAATACTTACAGTTTCATCATCAGTACAGTAAATCTCCTTATGCTCTTGTCTCAAGTAATAATTATTACCAACTATTCCATGATATCGGGGAGTGGTTCCGGTATAAACCGATGAGTGACCAGGAGCTGTATATGTAGGCATATAATTGAAATGAAAATTTTTCATCCTATATCCCTCTCTAATCAATCTTTTGAAACCATCATTACCAAAGTCATCATAAAATCTATCGATATACTCATCTCTCATCTGATCTACGATTATACCAACCACAAGTTTCGGCTTACCTTGTTGTGCATAAGTCGTATATGCTAAAATTAAAAATAAAATTGACAAATGTATTTTTTTCATCTGTTTAAAATTGTGTTTTTGTTTAATTAAAAATAATATCAAAAATTACATATCAAAACCATCTTTTGTGCTTACAATTAAAATTCAGATTAGTAAAAAATGATATAAGCCCCAAAAATCGAATACTTTAATATATAAATCTAATTATTAAATATGCTAATAGTGTTTTAATTGTCTCTATAATCTTAAAAAAATATTAATTATTTCTTCAACTCTGAATAAAACTTATAATAATACGGAATAGTCTCAATACCTTTGAAAAAATTGAAAAGTCCATAATTTTCATTAGGGCTGTGGATATTATCGGTATCGAGTCCAAAACCCATCAATACAGATTTACTTCCGAGAATCTGCTCGAACAATGCAATAATAGGGATACTACCACCTTCTCTAGTACTTACCGGTACTTTACCAAAAGTTTTTTCCATAGCTTTTTCTGCTGCTTTATATTCAGGAGTATCTATCGGTGTTATCACAGGTAGTCCGCCATGTAAATTTTTCACTTTTACTTTAACACCCTTTGGAGCAATTGAAATAAAATATTTTTCAAATAACTCTGCTATCTTATCCGGATTTTGATTTGGAACAAGTCTCATACTTATTTTAGCAAAAGATTTTGCCGGCAATACTGTTTTTGCACCTTCTCCTATATAACCTCCCCATATTCCATTCAAATCCAATGAAGGTCTTATCCCTGTTCTTTCTAAAACTGAATAACCCGACTCTCCATACACGGCTTCAATATCCAATTTTTCCTTATATTCTTCAAGATCAAAAGGTGCTTTATTAATAAGTACCCTTTCCTCATCACTTACTTCCAAGACATCATCATAAAAACCCGGAATTATAATATGATTATTTTCATCAGTCAATTTAGATACCATTTTACATAATATATTTAGCGGATTAGCCACAGCTCCACCATATGTTCCGGAATGCAAATCCCTATTTGGTCCCGTCAATTCTACCTGCAAATAACACAAGCCTCTCAAGCTTGATGTTATTGATGGAACATCATTGGAAATAATGGAAGTATCTGAAACAAGAATCACATCATTCTTTAGCATTTCTTTATGGGTTTCACAAAACTCACCAAGACTTGGAGAACCAATTTCTTCCTCTCCTTCTATCATTATTTTAATATTCACCGGATTAATTCCATTTTCATTCATAGCTTCCAAAGCCTTGATATGCATAAATACCTGACCCTTATCATCACAAGCACCCCGTGCAAAAATAGCTCCGTCAGGATGTTCTGAAGTTGTTTTGATTACAGGATCAAATGGTTTGGAATCCCATAAATCTATTGGATCAACCGGTTGAACATCATAATGTCCGTAAACCAAAACAGTAGGAAGTTCTTTATCTACTATTTTTTCTCCATATACCACTGGATGCCCTTTGGTTTGGTAAACTTTTGTATTCTCTATTCCTGATTTTTTTAATGATTCTACTGCCCATTCAGCAGCTTTCAACATATCTTCTTTGTGATTTTCCTCTGAACTTATTGATGGTATTTTTAACCATTCTGTCAATTCAGACAATATTCGTTCTTTATTTTCAGCAATATATTTTTGTAATTTTTCCATTATAAGTTATTTGAATTTTCAAAAAAATAAATATTGACCTAAAAAAATTAGGAAGCAAGCTTACAAAGATAATAAAAATGTAAGCCAATAGAGTAAAAAACCCCAAAAAATCATTGTTTTGATTACTATTTTTGTGTTTTGATATGCCAATGTGTTAATTTCCTGAACTACATCCATGTAATTCACCCTTACCAGTCATTTTAGTTACCTTCTCTATCTCCTCAAGGTCTTTTTCATTCCAACCGGGATTACTAATGCTCTCAAGGTCAGGTTGACCTGCATCTACCCAAGCTGAATACCATATACTACCGAGATCTTTTATTGTTTTTCATTTGAGAAAGGATTGAACCATATCATTCATCTCTTCATTGAACAATTTTATATAATCATCAGACGAGATTTGACCCTTATTCCATTTCGTTCTCTGAATGTAAATTTTCTGTTATCTGGCAATAGAACGTTAGCAAGAGATCTGCTCTCAATACTGGATCTTTCAATGAATGGGTTTCAAGAACAGTTTTCCAAACAAAATCATTAATATCTTCTATATATTCTGCCTTTCCAACAAAATAATCATAATCTGCCTCTCCGAAAATTCAGGAATAGCATTTTTCCCAAAGGCATGGATACCTACCTGATTAGTCAATTGACCATTATAATTCATGAAGTGGTATGTAGTGGAACATGCATGTCTCCAATATAATGCCCCATATTGGTGGCTATGCGTAATATCTTTTTAGGATTTTTTTCACTAAATGCCTTTACTAATTGCTTATAATAACTGATAACGTGATAAGGTAAAATTCCTTCTTCACTAAAATGCTCAGTTACGGATATTTGATTACCAACAAATTTAGATAAGTCAATATTAAAAATTTCTCCTATTGAATCTTTAGGCATAAGAATATCTTCTCTAAGTATATTATATGCTATTTTTGAATAAATAAAATCACGATGTTGCTTTATGAAGTACATGATATTTATTTCCATAGATTGTATCATCACTATAATTGTTAATCGTGGTCGAATAATTCAGTTTCTGCATCAGTACCGATTACTTTAATTTCAACATACTTATCCATACTTACCTATCCATGTTCGGGAAGATCTTCGGAAATGGATATGTTCCCCATCTATCGATATATATAATGCCTAACTCCTCAGTTGGTCCAGTAAATTTCATTTTATCAGGATCAACAGCATGCTCAGTAATATATTCAATATTTTTTAAAAATACCATCATTTCAGGAGGAAGTGTGAAAACAGCCATCCTGTTTATTTTTTTATGTGCATAAAATCCCCATTCATTAGCTGAATTAAATCCAAAAAATGATAATAAAAATACAAAAAGTATAAATTTTGACCAATTAGACTTCAAGGCAATTAGATAAATTATGTAAAAAAATAAAATTATTTTGTAAATATATGAATAATAAAAATATTTTCAATGACAAAATTTCAGTAAGATTTATATTGCGTTTTACACTAATATAATTTATACCACATACATTGAACACAAATTGAAGATTTTGGCAAGGAATATGCTATATGTAGTACGAATCAGATGTATTAATAAAGAATACTCAGAAAGTTAAGTTTAAAATTAAAAAGGTCGATCTACGGGGGTAGGATAGGCCTTTTTTAATTTATAACTAAAATGTAAACATTGCTGTCCCATTAAAATCTGAAAAAGTTCTTTGAAACATATGAAATTTAGTTAGTTACAGATGTTTTACGAGCGAACGGACTTGAAAGTTTAGTTTTGCAATTAAGTTAATCTGATTGCATATGTATCAAGACAAATACGTTTTCGCCCAACTGTCATCGTTTCTGAACCGAAGTAAATTCAATCGTATTGTAGCCAAGTATGATGGAGACAAATATGTGAAGCATTTCACTTGTTGGAATCAACTGCTATCTGATGTTTGGACAACTGTCCAACCGAGAAGCTTGCGAGATTTGATTGTCGCACTTGATGCTCACCTTCCAAATCTTATCATTTTAGGATTGGGCAAGAATGTTTAAAATCATCCTTGCCAGAGCCAATCAAGATCATGTTACCACATCTTTGAAGAGTATGCTTACTATCTGGTAAACGAAGCCAGAAAGAAAGAGTTACTGAAATTTTCAAACTTGATGGTAATGTCTATGCTTTTGATTCTACTACTATTGATCTGTGCCTCTCCGTATTTTGGTGGGCAAAGTTTCGTAGAAAAAGAGCGGAATCAATACACACATTATATGATGTAAGAGACACAGATTCCAGCATTCTTATATGCTGAAGCTTCAGTTCATGATTCTACAACTATGAGGGGAAATTCCCTATGAATCAGGATCTTATTATATATTTGACCGTGCGTATAATCACTTCAAAATGCTGTATAAGATACATCAGATAGGTGCTTTTTGTGGTCAGAGCAAAGAAAGATCTTCAGTTCAAAATAATCAAGTGGAAACGAATGCCCAATAACGTGCTTTCAGATTTGACGATTGAATTTGACTGGTTTTACCCAAGTCAATACTATCCAGAACGACTTCGATTGATCAGATATTGGGATGAAGAACAAGAACGTGAGTTCGTTTTCTTAACCAATGCACGATGCACATTTCGGCACTTCAGGTTTTCGAACTTTACAAGAACCGCTGGCAAGTCGAGTTGTTCTTCAAATGGTTAAAACAACATCGAAAATAAAAGAAATTTTAAGGGGAACGACTGAAAATGCCGTTCGAATCAAATTGTAATCGCAATGTGCACTTATTGTTTAGTCGCAATTATTAAAAAAGATATGCAACTTGACAGAAGCACATGTAGTGCCTGAAATCTTGAGTATATCATTAACAGATAAAACACATCTTCGAGACTTGTTCGACCGAACTAAATTTCAAAATGTCAAAGAACGATTTAGGCTTAATGAGCCAAATTTGTTTAATTATTAATAAAGTCCCAATTTTAATGGGACACTAATGAAATGTAAAATTAAAGTTTTTAATCATAATTCTATTAACTTTTTTGAAAGAATAATAATCATAATATTCTTACCTTCGTATTTATGTCGAATACATTTCCTAAATATGTTGAAGTTTTAATGCCATTGGCATTGCCAAAAAACTACACCTATGCTATTCCTGATGAATTGGCAAATGAAATAGAATTTGGTAAAAAGTAGAAGTTATGCTAAGAAATAAATTCTACTCAGGAATTATCGGTAAACACATGGTGGAAAAATTCACACACCTATCGACAAAAATATTATAACAGTTATCGATAAAATACCGATAGTGAACAAAAACATCTGGGAATTATGGCAATGGATTTCCTGATTATTACCTATGTACTACAAGGTGAAGTAATGAATGCCGCATTGCCTACCGGACTAAAAATGTCGAGCGAGACTATCATAGAATTGATTCAAAGTGATGAAGATGATATTTTTACCGAATATACCGATGATGAATATATGATATTTGAAGCATTGGAACTTCAGAAAAAGTTGAATATCAAAGAAATTCAGGAAATTTTAGGGAAAAAACATATTCAACCCATTATAAATTCTATGATGAGCAAGAATATTATTTCCCTTCATGAAGAAATGGTAAGCACTTACAAACCCAAGAAAATTAAACTTATCAGCCTTACTGATACAGAATTAAATGATGAAAAGACTTTGGAATTATTGGAAAGAGTCAAAAGGTCCAAACACAAGACCAATGTATTGCTATCATATTTTCAATTGAGTAAAAACTCAGAATTGGTTGAAAAATCTGAATTACTAACACTATCCAATGCAGGAAGTAATGTGATAAAACAAATGGTGGATTCAGGTATATTTATAGAAAATTCCAAAGTGATATCCAGATTAAAATCATGGAATAAATCGAAAAATGATCTGCCTCCGTTATCAGAAATACAAACAGAAACCATTCAAAACATTAAAAATTCATTCGAAAATCACAATCATATTTTACTTCATGGAGTTACAGGTAGTGGAAAAACAAGAATCTATCAGGAATTCATAAAAGAAATAATCGATGAAGGAGGACAAGTGCTGTATCTGGTACCTGAAATTGGATTAACATCACAATTGATAAGCAGACTAACAGATATTTTTGCTGATGATGTACATATTTTCCATAGTAAACTAAATAGTCAGGAGAGGGTTGAAATTTGGAATTCTGCCCGTGAAGGTAAGCCCATAATATTAGCTGCAAGATCAGGATTATTTTTACCTTTCAAAAACCTAAAATTGATAATAGTCGATGAAGAACACGATAATTCATTCAAACAACAAAGTCCGTCACCTTATTACAATGCCAGAGATGTAGCTGCTTACATAGGTAGCAAATACGATGTTAAAGTAATTTTTGGATCTGCCACTCCTTCATTGGAAACAATTTATAACTGTAAGGCGGAAAAATATAAATATATACCATTAAATGCAAGATTCGGTAATGTTAATTTACCTGAAATCAAAGTGATAGATATGCGCATCAAATCACTTCTGATGGCTGAAAACTCAAAATACAGCATACCACTAATGGCAGGTATTCAGCACTCTATCAATAATGGAGAACAAGTACTTCTGTTCCAAAATCGCAGAGGATACTCTCCGGTTGTAATATGCAATAGTTGTGGTTGGACAGGCTCATGCCCCAATTGCGACGTATCACTTACATACCATAAATTTAGCAATGAACTAAGATGCCATTACTGTGGATATAGGATAAATAATCCTGACAAATGCCCTGATTGCGGTTCATTGAAATTAAATTATCTCGGTTATGGAACTGAAAAAATAGAAAAAGAACTGGAACAATTGTTTCCTGACATGAAAATAAAACGAATGGATTTCGATACTACCAGATCAAAAAATGATTTGGAAAACCTTATGGCTGAATTCGATGCTCACAAAATAGATATTCTTGTAGGAACACAGATGATAACCAAAGATGCGAATTTTGAAAAATTAGGTTTAGTAGGAATAATTGATATAGACAGATTGATGCATTTTCCCGATTTCAGAGCTAATGAAAGAGCTTTTCCAACTTGCAATTCAGGTTGCCAAAAAATATATAGGAAGACGAAATAAACAAGGACTGGTATTGCTCCAGACTTACAATCCTGATTCACTCTTTATCAAAAATGTTCAGGAACACTGGCTTTGAGTTCATTTACAGAGAGGGAAATGGAAGAAAGAGTAGCATTCAAATATCCACCTTACAACAGATTAATTGAAATAGCATTTATCATAAAAAAGCCGATAAAACCCGATTGGGAGCGCAAAAGCTTTTCAATGAATTGGCCCAGCCTTCCGATATTGAAGTATACTGGAAATCCCTTCAATTCCAGGAATCGGAAAAATAAAAGGTATGTATCTGTATAACATTTTAATAAAAATAGAAAAAAGCGGAGTCAACATAAGAAAAATAAAATGGCTTATTTCAAAAGCCAAAGAAAAAATATTAACCTCGAGGGTTTTTAAAACACTAAGGATAAATGTGGATATATAGATCCTTATTGAGGAAAGTTAATATTAAAAATAATCCCGTTTTTTATGTGTCTAAAATATGGTTAAATGCCTCCTATATAACAATTCTTTCAATCCCGACTTGTACCCCTTGACAAAAAGATAAAAAAAGTGAGTTGATAAACAGATATTTATAGTAAAAAAAGTGTAAATTTGTCGCACTAAGCCAGATTTATGCTATATATAAGAGTCGTTAAAACAGGATCAGGATCCAGAGCAGTACAGGTAGTATATTATATCAATAGAAAGCGAATAATATATAAACATATTGGTTCAGCAAAAACAGATGAACAGATTGAGCAACTAAAAATAGTAGCCCAGGATCTTATTGATAATCATATTCCCCCATTACCAATAATAGAGCCCGTAAAGTTTGACAATTTACTTTATATGGATCAATGTGATTTTTTAGGGGTATATTACTCGTTATTTTACGAAGTAATTACAAAATTGATAATCCAATTTGGATTAGAAAAAATAAAGAATAAACTTCTATTAGATTTGGTTATCATAAGGATATTTGAACCTGCATCAAAATTGCGTTCTATTGAGCTTATAGAAACATATTTTGGTATTAAACATCAAAGGAAAAACTATTATAAATCTACATCAAAGTGGGCAGTATTAAAATCAAAAACAGAAACAGCAATTGTTGATTTTGCCAGGCAAAATTATGGATTCAAATATGATTTATTATTTTATGATGTTACAACTTTGTATTTTGAAACATTTGAAGAAGATGAATTACGAAAAAACGGTTTTAGGACAATAAATCACAACAGCCGCAGATTTTAATTGGCTTAATGGTGAGTGAAGGTTTTCCTATAAGCTGTAAATATTCAAGGGAATACATTTGAAGGTCACACGATAATACCTGTTGTACAAAAATTTATTGATAAATATAATGTCAAGGACTTCATAGTCGTTGCCGATGCTGCAATGATTAGTTCTAAAAATATTGAGCTTTTATTTAAAGCAACATAAATTATATTGTAGGAGCAAGATTAGCAAATATCTCTGAAAAAAAATATTAAATACCATTGATCAAAAAATCATTCGCGAAGATGGTAAAAATTATCAGGATTAAAACAAACAATGGATTTTTGATATGCAGTTACTCATGTTAAAGGTATAGAAAAGATAAATATGGAAATGAAAAAGCAAATTCAAAAAGCATTATCCATCATTGAAACCCCTTCAAAAAGTAAAAAGTAAAATTTATAAAATCTACCGATAGTAAACATATGCTAAATGAAGAATTGATAGAAAAAACTACCAAACTACTGGGAATTAAAGGATATTACACTAATCTTGATGAAAATATCCTTAGCATTACTACAATCATAGAGCGCTATCATGAATTATACAAAGTTGAACATGCTTTTAGAATATCTAAAAATGATTTACAAGCAAGACCTATATATCATTTCAAAGAAGATCCTATACAACTTCATATTTTAATTTGCTTTATTTCCCTTGCAATATCTAAACATATTGAATTAAAAACAAATGTTTCCATAAGAAAATTCGTAACAGAATGTAAAAAAATTACTGATGCCAGACTCCTCAATAAATTATCTAACAAAGAAATTAAAATTAGATCTAAATATAACGATCAAATTTTATCCTTTATCTCTATTTTCAATTTGTCGCACTAATTGGTACAAGTCGGGAAAAATAAAATGGCTTATTTCAAAAGCCAAAGAAAAAGTATTAACCTCCGAGGGTTTTAAAACACTAAGGATAAATGTGGATGTAGATCCTTATTGAGGAAAGTTAATATTAAAAATAATCCCGTTTTTTATGTGTCTAAAATATGAGTTAAATGCCTCCTATACTCAACAATTCTTTCAATCTTATCACTCTTTCTTCGGAATCAGGTCTGCCAGAACTAAAAAAATCAATACTTTGGGGTGATTCACTATTAGAGATCAAATCGTTTTGGTGCATTATATTCACCATATTTCTAATAGTTCCTTCATTACCATCGATGAGGGCAATATTTTGAGGGAAAAATTTCATTATAGTATTTCTGTAAAAAATAAAATGAGTACAGCCAAGAACTACAGTTTCATAGTCTTCAACATTAATTTTTGAAAATTCATCAATCAAATAATCATCTATTTCCTGAGATGAAAAATCAAATTTTTCAGCAAAACGCACTAACTTATCCAATGGTAATTTATCGACCACTGAATTTTTATCAAGGTTTGAAATAAGGCTATTTAAATGTCTTTCTCTCAATGTATATGTTGTAGCTAAAACCAATATCCTCTTGCTCTTATTCATCTCAATAGCAGGCTTCACTGCCGGCACCATACCTAAAACAGGAAAGTCAAAACAACTCCTTATATACTCTCTGGCTGCCGAAGTTGCAGTATTGCATGCTATCACCAAAATTTTAATCTTTTGTTCATCGAGAAACTTTACAGCATCATAAATATATTTTATAATCTGTTCGCTTGTTTTTGTACCGTAAGGCACATTATCTGTATCAGCAAAATATATATATTTTTCATTTGGCAAGGACGTCATAGCCGTTTTCAATGCTGTAATACCACCAATTCCGGAATCAAAAATACCAATAGGTAAATTTTTTAAATCTTCATTTTTCACAGAAAAAAAATTTTGGCAAAATTAAATATTTATTTCATTAATTTCCCAATTTATCAACATTGATATTTTTATTAATAGTCATTACAGTTTGATTAAAGTGAACGATTAATAAAATTTTTATTATAGCTTTGTATTTTTTTCGTATGAATGAATACATTATTTTTTTCAAACAATAAAGTTATATGATAGACAATCTTATAGAATTAATGAAAATAGATTCCACTTCAGGCAAGGAACGCGAATTGGCATTTTATATAAGAGATAGTTTTAATACCGATTACAATTCTATTGAAATGCACGACAATGAAGATAACACCTTCAATGTTTTGATAAAATGGGGAAATCCCAAGATGCTATTTTGTACTCATCTCGATACTGTTCCTCCATATATTGCTCCGACTATTGAAGGAGAATTAATCAAAGGCAGAGGTTCATGTGACGCAAAAGGCCAGATAGCTGCTATGTATCAAACATGCCTAGAGCTTGAAAAAGAAGGACAAAATAATTTTGGATTACTATTGCTGGCAGGTGAAGAAATAGGATCCAGAGGTGCCAAGAAAGCCAATTTGATGGAAACAGATTGTCAATATATGGTAATAGGTGAACCTACCGAAAATAAACTTATAAGAGCAGCAAAAGGCACAAAACTTTTTGAAATTGAAATATTAGGTAAAAATGCACATTCAGGATATCCTGAACGAGGAGATAATGCTGTGGAAACAATGAGGATTTTCCTTAACAATCTCGCATCAATAGATTTTCCGATCGATCCTGTACTTGGTACTACCACTTACAATATAGGTTTATTAAAATCCAATAATGCTGTAAATGTAATTTCTGCCTCAGTAAAATTCAAATTATATTTCAGAACAACATTTAGCACCGATAAATTAGTTATTGAAAAAATATTGAATCAAGCTAATGATAAAATTAAAATAAAACATATCAGCGGTGATTCTCCGATAAATTTTGAAACTTTCGACTTTAAAAATACAGAAGTGGTTTCTTATGGCAGTGATGCTCCTTCTCTGACAAAATTCGGAAAAAAAGTACTGTATGGACCAGGGTCTATATTTGATGCTCATACCGATAATGAAAAAATTAGTTTAGCTGAACTTAATCAAGCAGTAAAAACATTGAAGGAAATCTATTTCAATATTAAAAAAGAATTAAAATAAAAATTTATATATCAAATTTAAGTTACAAACACATTTCAAACAAAACACAAAAAAGACTATATGATAGTAATGAAATTCGGTGGAACTTCTGTTGCTGACAGTTCAGGTATCAGCAGAGTTATAGAAATAGTGAGGTCAAGATTAGATAATAAGCCTGTAGTGGTAGTCTCTGCACTATCACAAGTAACAAACATATTGACCTCGATTTGTGAACTTTCATCTTCAGGAGATTTAACTGAATGTAACAATCTGATAGAAAAATTGAGAGAAAGACATCTGAGTATTTGTTCTGAACTATTCGGAGAAGATAAAGAAAGATATCTCATGGCTGAAAATGAAATTGATGAGTTATTAATATCATTGAACAAAGTACTAAATGCCACAAGTTTTCTTCGTGAAGTTTCAGAAAAAAGACAAGCCTGGATCATTTCTTTAGGTGAGCAATTATCAAATATATTGGTCCATCATGCAATTAATCACAATGGTATTAAATGCAATAAAATAGATGCCAGAAAATTTATAATTACCGATGATAACCATCTAAATGGAAAAGCTGATTTAAAATTGATAGCTGAAAAAGCACCAGCGGAAATATTAAAAGCATTTGAAAATTATGATACTGTCCTCACTCAGGGATTTATTTCTTCAACAAAAAATGGAGAATCATCCTTATTGGGAAGAGAAGGATCGGATCTGACTGCTACACTGATTGGAAATGTAATAGATGCTGAATATATCGAAATATGGACTGATGTCGATGGTATCAGAAGTGCTGACCCAAGGATTATTGAAAATACAAAGAGCATTTCCGAAATGTCTTTTGAAGTAGCTGAAGAACTTTCCTTTTTCGGTGCAAAAGTACTGCATCCATTGACAATAGCACCAGCTAAACTCAAAAATATACCGGTAAAAGTATTAAATAGTAAAAATACATCATTATCGGGAACTATAATTATTCAAAAAGAATCAATATCAAACAAGGGTATAAAATCAATTACGAGCAAAGAAAATATCGTTTTTATACGAATAAAATCCAAAAACACAATTACAGCTAATGATTTCCTTGAAAATATTTTCAGAAACCTCAATAAATTTCAAATCATAACAGATATTATCTCCATTTCTCAGACCAATATAGGGTTTACATTGGAAAATAAAGTAAAGTATGAAAATTTTTGTAAAAATATATCCGGATTTAGTGATATTGTAATCGATGACACAAAATCACAAATCACAATAGCAGGAGAAGACCTGAAGCATATTCCCGGAATAATAAAATCTATTTTTGAAAATTTGGAACATATCAATTTTGATTTGATTTCCGGTGGTTCTTCAGATAATAATATTAGTTTTTTGGTAGATAGTGAAAAATTGAACAGTGTTTTGAAAACACTCCACACGAAGCTATTCTTGTAAAATTTTATCCGGGAATTAAAAAATGAAATGATCAGGATATTATTTCTATCGAACCTCTAAAAACATATTCTGCAGGACCTGTCATATACACGGCATTTTCCTCTATCTCTATGAACAAATCTCCAAGTTCAAGATGTACTGTCACGTTATTATTAGTCATCCCATTGTAAAATGATGCCAATGCAGAGGCACAACTTCCTGTTCCACAAGCCAATGTTCTGCCTGCACCTCTCTCCCAAGTACTCAATGATATTTCATTTTCATTTATCACTTCCACAAAATTTACATTTGTTCCATTTATAAATTCAGGATTCTTTTCAATTTCAGAACCTGTATTTACAACTTGCTGAAAATCTATTTCATCTACAAAAACCATAGTATGTGGCACTCCCATAATAAAACTTGTGACTTCTAAATCATTACTTTTTAAAGTCAATTCTTTATGTATTTTATCTTTTTCTAAAGATTCGATATTTTGAATAATTTCATTTTCATTATTCAAATATTTTGGAAGATCCATATTGACTTTAACCTTAAATACTTTTCCATTTTCTAAAATTAATTCCGGCTTTATATTACCTGCCAATGTTTCTATATCAAAAATAGTATTCTTTGTTTTACCCTCTTCATATACATATTTTGCAAAACATCTGATACCATTACCACACATTTCAGCCTCAGAACCATCTGCATTGATAATCCTCATTTTAAATTCTGCTATTTCAGAAGGAAGTACGAGCAATATCCCATCAGCCCCTACACCTGTATGTCTGTCGCAAAGCACCCTTGCAATGTATGAAATATCTACACCTTCAGGTAATTGACCTTCAGGAATAATAAAGTCGTTCCCAAGTCCGTGCATTTTTACAAAATTCAATTTCATTATTATTTAATTCATTTTAGGAATATAAATACGTACAAGTTTTTATTGAAAAAAAGGATTTTAATCACAAAATTATATTTATTTACAAGTTTATCTGCAATTTAATTTACTTTATTCCTCGAAAAATAAAAATAAAATGATATATTTGTCTAAATATCCATTAAACATTAAGGTAAAGCTATTTTTTATTTTTTAAAAAAGTTAAAACCAAAACTGAAATGAAGGTTAATAGAATTCTTTTGATTTACTTCGTCGTATTTTTTATTTATTCAGGAAACAGTCAGGATATTATGATGCAAGGCTGGTATTGGGATTACCCAAAAACCTCAAGTGGGTATGATTGGGCCAATACATTGACAGGAAAAGCATCTGAATTGGCTAATGCAGGATTCACCTATGTATGGCTACCCCCTATGTCAAGAGCAAGTTTTGGAAGTTCCAGCAATGGATATGATCCCAAAGATTTATATGATCTCGGGGAATACGGATTGGGACCTACCGGTTTTGGATCGCGAAGTGATGTTGATGCATTAATTTCTGCTTTCAATAATGTGGGAATAAATGCTGTAGCGGATGTGGTATATAATCATAGAGATGGAGGATCAGCAGAAGATAATGGAGTTTTAAAAAATTTCGTCAATAATTACGGCAGTATTGCCAATTCTTGTAATCCATTTCCTTATGACAGGTACAGAGTGCTTTTACCTTTAGGAGGAAGTTCAGGAAATGGAGCCGGAGATTATTATTTCAAAATTAGTTCAGCATCACAACTTTCTAGATTCTCAGGTAGGGGATACAAAGTATATATGCAAACAAATGAGGTAGGATGGCAAAATCAAACTGCCATTGCAGAATCAGAACCCAATGGTGGAGGAGATTGCAGTGAAAGCAATAATGATATATATTTGGGGATAGATATGACTGCAACTGTTGATGACCCAACGTCATGCAGCATCGATGAGTTCCATTTGAGCCTAACTGCTGCCGATTTCGATGCCAATGGAGACACCCTGTTCATATATTTCGGAACCTCAGCTAGCAGTGATTATTCTGATATGAGAATATTCGGCATTTGGTCGAGTTCATTGAGTGAGGATATTGTTGATGATTTAATCTATCAGACATATACAGATTTTACAAATATGCCAAGTGGACAAGGTCAGATGACTTTTGAAAATTTCAAGCCTAATAGCATTAGCCCAATGACTTGCCTGAGTGGCGATTGGGACTGGTTATGGTTTTTTTACGATTATGATCAAAATGTTCCTGATACTAAATTGAAACTTCAGGATTGGACAAGATGGCTTTGGAATGATGTCGGGGTACGAGGTCTCAGAATGGATGCTGTAAAACATTTCCCCCCTGATTTTGTAGGAGGCTTGTTGGACAATCTCCACACCAATGGTATAGATCCAGGGATGGTAGTAGGTGAATATTATGATGCCAATCCGAGTACTTTAAGTTCATGGATTAGCGATGTTTACAGCAATATGAATCAAACTACAATATTACCAAGGGTTTTTGATTTCTCATTGAGGCAGGCTTTAGAAAATGCTTCCGACACATACGGATACGATGTTAGAAATGTATTTTCAAGTGGACTTGTTGATGGTGCCGGAGGAAGTGGTTTTAATGCTGTAACATTTATCAATAATCACGATTTCAGAGATTCCGGACAAGCCATAGACAATGATCCTATATTGGCTTATGCTTATATATTGACCAACAATCAAATAGGTATTCCATGTGTTTTTTATCCTGATTATTATTATGTTTCCGGATTTCCTGGCACTGGTATGAAAACTCAAATAGATCAACTTATACAAGTACATCAGGATTTTATTTATGGTTCTTCATCCAGAGATTATCTTACAAAATTCAGTACTACTTATAATCCATATTACATTTCCGGAACTGAAACCACAACTCTTGTGTATCAATTGATGAATACCAATTCAGGCAAAGATGTAATAGTCGGCATCAATTATGCCGGTGATACTCTCGATATGTGGGTTGGAGTCAACAGTTCAGGACTGAGCGAAGGTGATGAACTTGGAGATCAGATAGGAAATGCTTTGGTACCTACGTTAACTGTTTCAGGTGGAAGAGTAAATATAAAACTTCCTCCAAGATCGTATGCAGTATGGGTAGAAAATCAAACAGTAGTTTTACCTTTACAAATACTTTCTTTTACAGGACACAGATTAGACAATGATGTAGTTTTAAATTGGGAAGTAGATAATAATAAAGAGATAGAGAAATTTGAAATCGAAAGAACAGATAATTCAAATACAACATCTATAAACTGGGAAAAAATCGGTACCATAGAAAATGATAATTATAATCAAAATTCAGAAAAATACACTTTTACCGATAAATCACCGGGAAATAATAGTTTTCTATACAGATTAAAACAAATAGATTATGATGGAAATATTTATTATTCAAGTAAAATTACAATAAATAAAATCTATGATAAATCATTAACAGAATTATATCAAAACAATCCAAACCCATTTTCAGAATTTACAAAAATATCCTGGAATACTGCCAAACCCGAAAATTTGCAGATAAGGATAATTGATATTTCAGGAAAATTAATCGATATACCATACGAAGGATATGTCGATGAAGGTTATGGTGAAATTATCTTGGATAATAAAAATATTTCAAAATTGAAAAATGGTATTTATTATTATCAATTGATAACCGATGAAGATATCATCACAAAGAAAATGGTTTTGATAAAATAAAATCAAGATTAAAGCAATAATATGAAAATCCTCTATTTTTTCTTATATATTGAAAAATAGAGGATTTTCTAATTTTCATCAAATTTAATATAGCAAAAACCCTACTCAAAAAGTTTTGTGCTCAAATATTTTTCGACTCTATCCGGGAAAATAACAACAATATTGCCACTATCAGCTTCCTTTGAAATTTCAAGTGCAGCAAACATAGCAGCACCGCTACTCATACCTACCGGAATTCCTTCGTAAAGCATAAGATCTCGTGCAGTTTCAAATGCTTTATCTGTTTCCACCATAATAGTAATATCTATTTTTTCAGGGTCATATAAACTTGGAACAATAGCTTCTTCCATATTTTTAATACCTTGAATATAATGCCCTTTTACAGGGTGTGCACTTACAATTTTTATCTTTGGATTATATTCTTTAAGAGTCTTAGCTATGCCCATAATGGTACCTGAAGTGCCTAATGAAGACACAAAATAATCCACCTTGCCGTTAGTCTGTTTCCATATTTCCTCGCCAGTGGTTTTATAATGTGCAAGTTTATTATATTTATTAGAAAACTGATCAGGCATAAAATATTTTTCAGGATTGGATTCCACTATTTTTCTGGCTTCCACAATAGCACCATCAGTACCTTTTTCGGCTTCTGTGAGGATAACTTTAGCGCCGAAAGCTTCGATCATTTTTCGTCTCTCAACAGAAACTCCGCTACTCATCACTATTTCAACATTATAACCTTTTACAGCCCCTATCATAGCCAATCCGATACCGGTATTTCCAGAAGTGGGTTCTATTATAGTCACTCCCGGCTTCAATTTACCTTCGGCTTCTGCTTGTTCCACCATTTTCAACGCTATCCTGTCCTTGATACTTCCACTTGGGTTAAATCCCTCCAGTTTAGCATAAATATTTGTATCAGGATTTTTATTTATTTTATTTATTTTCACCAGTGGAGTATTACCAATGGTTTGTAAAATATTGTCAAATATCATAATGTAGATTTTATTTAATTAATATCTATTTTCTCGTAATTATTCTAATCAAAAATAATAATAGAGATAAAAATACACTGATTATAATGCCACTGGCAAATGGAAAATAAAACTTAAAATTATCTTTTTCAATTTTAAAATCACCGGGTAAATTTCCAAACCAATTAAAAATATTGCCCCATTTTAAATATATGAAACCGATAATAATAAACAAAATTCCGATATAAATCAATGTTTTACCCACTACTAATTATTATTTAATAATATGATTATATATTTTTGCAAACAAATTAAAAACTTTTTGTGTTGAAAATTAGTAAAATTTCTTTTATCGGAGCTGGAAATGTAGCTACAAATTTAGCAATAGCATTCTATAATTCAGGTATCAAAATCAAAAGCATATATAGCCGCAATATTAAAAATGCTATAAATCTTGCTTCTAAAACCGATGCTATTCCAACTGATAATATCGGTGATATCGATAAAAATTCAGATTTATATATCATTTCAGTCCCTGATAATGCTATAGAATCAATATTGAATAATTTATCACTTGTTTTGGACAAAGAAGCTCGATGTGTACATACTTCAGGATCATTGCCTATCGAAATATTCAAAAATTATTTCAAAAATTATGGTTCATTATATTTCTTACAAACTTTTACAAAAACAGATATCACAGATTTGACAAACGTTCCATGTCTGATAAATTCTAATAGTTTATCATTCAGCGAAGAATTAAAAAATTTAGGTTTCAAAGTATCACAAAAGGTGGATTTCATCGATGATAAACAGAAAAAAACACTTCATATCGCTGCTGTTTTTTCTAATAATTTTGTCAATTATCTATTTTCGATATCCAAGAAAATATCAGAAGATAATAAAGTTAAATTTGAATATTTGTATCCACTAATACAAGAAACCTGCGAAAAAATAATAAAAGGAAATGACCCAAAATCAATTCAAACAGGACCGGCAATAAGAAAAGACTATAAAACTATGGAGGAACACGAACAGTATTTGAAAACATATAATGAAAATTACGAAAAAATATATAAGCTCTTAAGTGATGAATTGATAAAAAATGGAATTAAATAGATTAAAATTGTTCAAAATAAAATTTCAATTTCCCATTTTTCTGTTAATAATCACTATTTTCTATTAATATTGCAAAAAAATATATATTATGGCAAAAATAAAACCATTCAAGGGAATTAGACCAACAAAACAACTGGTAGAAAAAGTAGCATGTTTACCTTACGATGTCATGAATTCATTAGAAGCAAGAGCGATGGCAGAAGGAAACCCATATTCATTATTACATATCACCAAAGCTGAAATAGATTTTCCTGAAGGATATGACGAACATCGACAAGAGGTATATGACAAATCTTATGAGAACTATATCAGTTTTCAGGAAAATAATACATTAAAAAAAGACAAATCAGAGTATTACTACATTTATGGACAAACCATGGATGGAAGAACTCAATATGGATTAGTAGCAGGAGCATCGGTCGATGATTATCTCAATGGAGCTATTAAAAAACATGAGCTTACAAGACCCGATAAAGAGGAAGACAGAATGGTAAATATCAGGGTAAATAATGCAAACATAGAACCTGTATTTTTTGCTTATCCAAAAAATACCGATATGGACAATATTGTAAACGATATAATCAAAAATCAGGAACCTGAATATGATTTCGTTTCCGAAGATAATATCGGGCATCACTTTTGGGTAATAAAAGATAAAAAAATCATAGATAATATTACGCAGATTTTCAATGACCAGATTCCATATACATATGTAGCTGATGGACATCACAGAACTGCTGCTGCTGCAAGGGTGGGAATAGAATTGAGAAAAGAAAATCCAAATTTTACCGGAAATGAAGAATTCAACTATTTTTGGCAGTACATTTCCCTGACGATCAACTGCAAATAATCGATTACAACAGGGTAGTAAAAGACTTAAATGGATATTCAAAAGAGGAATTTATAGGAAAAATAAAAGAGAAATTTGATTTTGTAGATTCAAGTGATGAAATACTTAAACCGGGAAATTGCATCAATTCAGCATGTATATCGACAAAAAATGGTATTTGATAGAAGCTAAGCCGGGCAATTATAATGATAATGACCCTATAGGAATATTGGATGTCACGGTATTGACCAATACTATATTGGAACCTATACTGGATATTCAGGATCTGCGTACTTCGAAGAGGATAGATTTCATAGGTGGAATCAGAGGGCTAAAGGAACTGGCAACGAGGGTGGATTCCGGAGATTGGGAAGTGGCATTTGCGCTATATCCCGTATCAATGAAACAACTTATAGATATAGCAGATTCAGGTCATATAATGCCTCCTAAAACTACTTGGTTCGAACCAAAATTGAGAAGTGGATTAGTTATCCACAGTTTGGAAGGATAAAAAAAATAGAAGAATAAAAAAGGCTGCTTTAAAATAAAGCAGCCTTTTTTTTATTTTGAAATATAATTAAAATCTCCAACCAACTGCTAATTTTCCAATAAAGTCAATTGAAAACAAGCTTAACAAGTCTTCATCAAAACTAGTTATGTCTGAATCCCAATTATTTACAAATGCTTTTCCAACACCAAAACCAATATCGAAAAGAAAACCTGAATCACTTGTAACTTTATATCCAATATTTGGTCCTAAAGCAAGACGAGTATTTTTTATATATGTATCATCTTCATAAGTTGATTTTCCTGTGGAAAATTTTAAATAGGCACCGACATAAAATTTATCAATACCCCTGTTGGGATTAAAGTAATACCTTGGATTTACAACAGCTCCTATTTTCGAATTTTTATATTCATAACCGTTATATTCAGTTTTTCCAAAGTCAAAAATTGGAGCAACATCAACACCAAATTTTTCGCTAAATCCATACTCAGCAGAAATATCAAAACTACTCCATAAAAGTGATACAGGGTTAATTTTAACTTCAAATTGAGCAAAAGATGAAAAGCTTAAAGCTATAAATACTAAAAGAAAAGTTAATTTTTTCATGTTTAAAAATTTTAGTTATTAATTAATTTTCGGTAAAAATAGTAATAAAAAATAAAAATCCTAATTTTTTCAATAAATTTCAAACTCTTTGTCTTATAATAAGCCTGATTTTTTCATTTTTTCGATAAAAATGTCTTCAGAAAATATTTCTATCGTACCGATCTCCTGAGCCTTTTTCAGTTTCGAGCCTGCTTTTTCTCCCACTACCAAAATATTGAGATTTTTAGAGACAGCACTAATATTATGTGCACCAGCTTTTTCTGCCAATTCCTGTGCCACTTTTCTATTCATTTGGTTCAAAGTGCCGGTAAATAAAATTGATTTTCCGGAAAATTCAGAATTTGTATTTACCTGAATAGGTTTGTCTTCATCAGTTTGTAAAAAGTTGACACCACTTTGTTCCAATTTCTTTAATAAAGCTATATTTTCATCACTTCCCATCCAATCCATTACTGATTTAGCTACACTGCCACCTATATCTTTAATATTGGTAAAATCTTCCTCTGTCCAATTAGCAAGATCCCAAACATTATCTATTTTTTGTGCCAGTAATTTTGATGCTTTTTTACCGAGATGTTTAATACTCAAGCTATGAAGAAATCTCCATATTGGATTTGATTTTGCATTTTCGATGGCATTTTTTAAATTTTCAGTTGATTTTTCCTTAAAACCCTCAAGTGCATAAATCATATCATAATCGAGATTATAAATATCAGAAATATCCACAATCCATCCTAATTCCCAAAACTTCTTTACCAATGACTCTCCGAGACCTTCAATATTCATACCTTCTTTGGAAACATGGAAAATCATCTTTTGCAGGCTTACCTGTCCACAAACACAATTAGTACAATACCATGCTGCTTCATCATCAGATTTATATAATTTTGATTGAACAATAGTATTATTGATTGGGCAAAATTCAGGAAATTCAATGATTTTTTCTTCTCCTGTCCTTAATTCAGACAAAGATTTTACAATATACGGAATCACTTCTCCTGCTCTTTCTACAATTACTTTATCTCCAATCCTAATATCTTTATTCCTTATAAAATCCTCGTTGTGCAATGAAATAGATTGAATTTGAACTCCTGATAATTGAACGGGAGTAATTTTTGCTACAGGAGTAATAGTTCCGAATTTACCAACCTGAAATTCTATTCTTTCCAGGGTAGAAACAGCTTGAAGAGCCTGAAATTTATATGCCAATGCCCATCGTGGATGGTGTAATGTGCTACCACATAGTTCTTGTAATGATATATCATTGAGTTTGATAACCATTCCATCTATTTCAAAATCGAGTTCACTTCTCTTTGTAGCCATAGAATCACAAAATTCTATTACTTCATTGATACCATTACATAATTTAGATGAACTGAGGGAAGTTTTAAAACCCAGTTTTTCTAATAATTCAATAGTTTCATAGTGAGTTTCAAAATTTTTCAATATATCATCACCGTTTTTATCTATACAATAACTTATCTGATAGCTTACTACTGTCAATTTCCTATTGCGTATTTCCACAGGATCCTTCATCCTCAAACTACCGGAAGCAGCATTTCTGGCATTTGCAAAAAGAGATTCATTATTATTCAATCTTTTTTCATTTATGGCATTAAAATCTTTTTTAAAAATCATTGCCTCCCCTCTTATTTCAACTTTATGGATACCATAGGATGAAAAATCAGCCTTTAGAGGCACAGACATTATCATTTTGGTATTTTGAGTAATTTCATCTCCTTCCAATCCATTTCCTCTGGTCGCAGCTCTCACCAAAACATCATTTTCATAGACCAATACTATGGTACTTCCATCATATTTTGGTTCAACATCATATTTCAATAATGCATCTTCCGGTAGATTTGTCAATTTCTTAATCTGCTTATCAAAATCTATAAGGTCGGACTCATTGTAGCTATTTTCCAATGACAGCATTGGGCTGAGATGAGAAACAGTGGGAAAACCTTCCACCTGATCGGTAGAAACCCTGACAGTAGGAGAATCTGAACTTAATAATTCCGGATAATCTTTTTCGAGTTGTTGCAATTTTTTAAATAAAATATCATAATCATAATCCGTGATTAAAGGATTATTTTTGATATAATACTTCCATTCATGAAATCTGATCACATCACGCAATAATTCTATATCATTGACTGATATTGCATTTTCCAGAAATTGTTTACTTAAATCAAAATAGTAATTATCCGGTTTTCCCTGATACATAGATAGAAATTTAATAATTCAAATCTCAAAAATAAAACAAATAATACAATATAGAAAAATTCTATCTTTTTTCATCTATCCAATTATGCATTTCCCCCTTTTATTTTTGAATCCAACAGAATATCGTACAATTTTTAACAAACTCCTCCATCCCATAATACCGGATAGCTGCCTGCTTTAAGGGTTAGTACTCTATTAATTAACTCACTTATAATAAAGATATTACAGAATATTTTCCACATCCTGCCTGCCAATAATTGCCATTATTTCAATAACTTCATCATTGATCCTGAAAAATATACTATCTACTCCACAAACGCACCTTCTATATCCTTTTTTGATATGTTTAACAGATTCAAACGAAAATGGGCGCTGTGCAATACTTTCAAAACAATCAAAGAATAAATCAAAATACTTATCAGCTTGTGCTACTCCAAATTTTTTAATTCCATAATGATGAATCCTGATCAAATCATCTTTAGCTTCATTGCTAAGCCTATAAATTAACATTAAATTTTGCCTTTGATTGCTTTAAGATTTCATCTTTGGTTTGATCTGTAAATCCACTTTTTTCAGATTTTTCCAATTTTGTTCTTATCCAATCTATTTCCATTTGTTGGTTCCTTGCCTGACGTATAAGGTCATTAACAAGTTCACTTTTACTGGAATACTCTTCATTATCCACCTGGGCTTTTAGCCATTCATCATTTGGTTTTGTCAATGAAATACTTTGTCTTGTCATGATTATTTTATTATTTGATGCAAATATACACCAAATACGAATCAAAATGTGAGTTTTTTAAAAATATTTTTTGCCTGAATCAGAATTTTCAGAATAAAATCTGTAGAAATTCTTCGAATTTAATAATCCTGTGAATTCTGTATCTGACTACATTTAAGTCCGTCATCCGTTAGTGGACGGACTTAGGAGACGGACAAGTTTTTTGCCAAAGTCTAACAGTTATTATCAATGGTAAATATTCTTACTATATTTAAAGTATTAGGAAATATTTTGAGTGTATTAATTGAATAATAAAGCAAACTGCCTTTGCAATTACAATTTACAATTTCAGAATTACGAATGCAGGTTTACAATTATGATTTTCATTTTCAAAAATGAGATTGTAAGCTTTCAATTGCTAATATTTTGCTTGTAAATACAAAAAGCTTTCCACAGAAAGAATAAAATAATTTATATATCGGAAATAATAAAAAATACAAGGGAGTTTATTGTTCCTGTACCCTCGTTAAGCGTATCCTAATCAGGAATTTTGACAATTTTACCTTTTTCTAAAATAATTTCAAAATCGTTTCTTAGCATTATCCTGCCTATTATCGTAGAAATCCAAAAGTATGATTTTATCCCCTTTTGATTTGTAAAAAATATTTATTTGCTTTACAATTGAGAAACCTCTTATTCCATATTCTTTATTTTCAATTGAACCAATTTCAGGAAATTCGGCTAAAATACTCAGGAAATTAAATACTTTTTTTATAAATGTTTTTGTTGAATTTTCTCCCCAATTTAATAGCAAATATTCAATTATTTTATCAAATTTCTTGTCCGCTTTTTTTGACCAAATAATTTCTAAAGCCATTTACTATGTTTTTTTACAATTTCAGAATGGTTAATTACATTTTCTGGGTAATTGCTGTCTTCAATGGTTTGAAGCAATTCATTTTGTTCTTCAACGGTTAGTTTGTTCCATAAATGACCATCAACATTTGATGTTTTATTTTTCAATAATTCATAAAAACTGTACAAAATTCCTTCATTTTCAATACTATCTATCAACTCATGAAAACTTCTTTTTATTTCTGTTGCACTCATTTTTTAAAATATTTAATGTTGAGTTTATAATGTTAACTAAACGATATTTCAGGAATATTAGTTCAATTCTTAATTTCGAAAGTAGAGTTATTGAATTAGCAATGTGTTAATAATTTCAGCATTCACTCATTTTCGCATTTTAGCATTGATTCATCAATTCACTCAATCATTGCTTCACCAGCTCCTCCATCCCATAATACCGTATAGCTGCCTGCTTCAGGGGATTAGTGCTCCATTCAGACCACTCCCTATGTAGGGATAATATCCACATTTCAGGGGCTTGCTGTATTCATTATGAGGGTCTTCGAGATATGCTCTGCAGTCGGTGCAGATATAGCGAAACTCACAGTCCCGGCACACTTCTATATCATCTTTTTTGTGATTCCAGTATTTTTTGAAGTCCGAGAAAAAGTATAAATGCTTTTATATATTTACATACAGGTAAGCTAATAAAATTTATTATTCTTTCTTCACATTATATATCCTGGAATTCCAAATAACAGCCGGACAGGGTTTCATGCCCATTTTTTTTCGTTCAGAATTTATTTTTTGGATCTTATCTTCCGGAAATTCTAAAATGGTGTCTTGATCACTTGAATAATAATATATCCTTTCAGTATGTTGATAATCAGATTTCAATCCCATATACCATCCATAGCCTGAAGCCCACAATCTACCATTTTCTACAGATTCTTTAACAATCTCATTAAATTTCTCAGGATAATGGAATTTGGCACTATGTAAAACAAGAAAACCACAATGTGCAAGGCCTTTTAATTCATTCTCTGTTGGAATATATCCTAAATCCAAAACTATATCCACGAACTGCTGCTTATTGATTGAATCTTTTTCATAAAATTCACTATATAGTCTCATGTATTCTTCATGTATTGAACTATCCATTTCCTCGTCCTTAAAAAACCTATAACCTGCACCATATTCTGTGATTGAAGGCTTTCCCTCTATTCTTTTCGCTATTATATCATTCCTGAGTTTTTGGTCTTCATTATGTATTTTCAATAATTGACTTGCAAGATTTTTATGTTTCTTTGATACAGTATTCAATACTTTTTGATTAATAAATATGTATTTGTTCCAAGTCTTTATTCCGTAATTTTCTATTATCTTATTTTTAAATTTGTCCAGTCTGTTTTCAAAAATCATTTGATTTAAGCCTCCTTCTTCTACTGCTTTACTATAATATTTTTCTGCCAATTTATTAAATCCTCTTTTAAAAATTTCATCAGCAAATTTTTCATATTCAAAGATTCTTATATTGTAGCCTTTATCTTCAAGTGCCTGAAATTTTGCAATTGCAGCCTCTGAATTATCAAATGCAAAAAGGCTATCTATTGAATTCAACTCCAAATAATATTGGATATAATCCTTTTGAGAATATAATTGTATAGTTTGGTATAGAAATAACAATATTAAAATTATAGGTTTCATTATCTTATTTTATTTATTTAATTTCCCCATTTGGAAGTGTATGGATCATAATTACATTTTAAAGGTTTTGATGTTTCAATATTACTGCTTCTAATAGCTCTGCAATCCAGGCAAATATAGCGAAACTTGCAGTCTTTGCACTCTTCTATATCAACTTTTTTGTGATTCCGGTATTTTTTGAAATAGAATCATAGGTAATACTGACTTAACTAATAAAAACATAGACACATAGAAACTTTAGAATTGATAATAATGTTAGTTAAATAATAATAAAAAAACATGGAGGTACTATTAAAACATCTTGAAGAATTACAACAAGTTTGTAAGATTTACAAAGTGGACAATTTATATACCTTCGGATCTATTTTGACAGATAGATTTAATTCAAATAGTGATATTGATTTTATTGTTTCCATTTCTTTGGATGATCCGATAGAGTATGCTGAAAATTATTTTAATCTAAAATTTGAACTTGAAAAGATTTTTGACAGGAAAATTGACTTATTAGAACAAAAATCGCTAAATAACAGGGTTTTAGAAAAAATCATCAATAGAGAAAAAAAGCTTGTTTATGAACGAACAAATACTGGTATGGCTTGAAGATATTGAAAACTCTATTGATGAAATAAAGGCATTTACTCCAAATCCAAAATTATTTTAGGAGTTTGAAAAAGATAAAAAAGCAAGGAGGGCAATTGAAAGAAATATTGAAATTATTGGAGAAGCTATGAATCGAATCATACGTATCGAACCAGAGATTCCTATTAGATATTCAAGAAAAATAGTGGAAACAAGAAATAGAATAATTCATGGCTATGATACTGTTTCAAGTGATGTACTATGGCTAATTATTATTAGATATATCCCTATATTGGAAGAGGATGTCAAAAAATATAAGAATGATCGGATAGGATAAGATTTCCTTTAAATCAATGCTTAAATGATTAAATGGGAAAATGATCAAATACCATGGGAATATTGAAAATAATTCTACAATCGAATTCCTATAAAAAGATTATCCTGAAATAGAAGAAGTTACAAACGTTATCCCTGATAAATTTATTAAAGTAAATAGAAGTTTTGAGCTGATATAATTATTGAATTAATAAGTTATTGAGCTTGTCCGTCCACTGACGGATTACTGATTTATTGATTTATTGAGTTATTGAGTTACTGAATCATTCAATCAATCATTCATTCATTCATTATTACTTGACATTGTTTTCCTTGATTTTGATAATATTTTTAAAATTTCTGTTGTTTCGTCCATAATAGGTTTTATTTTTTCAATATTTATAAGATTTGTTTCTGAAAGTATTTCTAACCAAAATAATGTTTCATCACATTCTTCAATTGTTATTGAAAGTTTGGAGTAAAATTCTTTTTTTGATCTTGCTCTCACTACAGCTCTGTAATTAGCCGCTGTGGATGTTGCTGATCTGAGTAGTTGTTTTCCAATTACAAAATACTCAGTTTTTTGAGGAAATCCTGAAACTAAAATTACAATCTTCTTTGCAATTTCTTTAGTCCTTTGACTCACCATCTTAGCAAATTCATTCTTTTCCATCTTATTTTTTCTTCATAAACGCTTAAATATCAACAAAATTATAAGATATCTTTTAATTGGATTATTTCATTCAATCAATCATTCACTCATTCATTCATTCTTTCATTCAATCATTCATTCATTCAATCATTTCTTTACCAGCTCTTCCATCCCATAATACCGTATAGCTGCCTGATTCAGCGGATTAGTGCTCCACTCCGACCACTCCCTATGTAGGAATAATATCCGGATTTAAGGGGATTTTATTGAATACTGTCAACAAAATATTTTCACTAATATGAATTATCTTTTAGTTTATAAACTATTTATTATGAAAGTTTATATATTTGCAAAGCAAATACTTCTAAGAATTGGGAAAGAAAGAGTTTTTAAAATATCTGGATAAAAATAGCAATGAAAGAATTCGGATGCGAATTAATGTGGAAAATGGTATCGTTATTGATATAGTAATTCAATATGAGACATTAATTGATGAAACATGGAGAGGTATTGTACGTTATGATTGTGCTCATGGATTTTTACACAGAGATGTTATTTATCCTAATGGCACAAAAGAAAAACAAGTATTGGTATTTGATAATCTTGAAGTTGCGCTTATTTATGCAGAACAAGATTTTAAAGACAGATGGGATTTTTACAAAACAGATACCTAAAAAAGATGAAAAAATGACAAATAAAGAATTTATTAACAGAAACATAGGTTTGACTTTTGACTTTGCAAGACAAATTGTAAATAATCCTGAACTTTTGGACAATATTGAAAATAATTCTACAATCGAATTCCTACAAAAAGATTATCCTGAAATAGAAGAGTCCACAGATATTATTCCGGATAAATTCATCAAGGTTAACAGAAGTTTTGAGCTGATATAGTTTATGAATTAATAAGTTATTGAACTTGTCCGTCCACTGAAGGAATACTGAGTTACTGAGTTACTGAGTTATTGAGTTATTGAGTTATTGAGTTATTGAGTTACTGAGTTATTGAGTTATTCAGTCAATCAATCAATCAATCAATCATTCATTCATTCAATCATTGCTTTACCAGCTCCTCCATCCCATAATACCGAATAGCTGCCTGCTTTGTAGGGATTATAGTCTATCTTCACTAATTAGTAACCCACCTAAAAATTATATATAAATCAATCAATATTTATTTGCGGCAGTACGCAGTTTCTTGCATTTTGTTTAACATTAAAATCTATATTGAATTGCTTTAAATATTGTTCAATTGGTTTCATCCCCATAGCCTCTCTTCTAAAATTTACACACTCAGGATCTTGAAGCTTATAAAGTTTGCCATTTTTAATTTGTGATCCAAATATTTGTGGTTCTCCTTCGTCCATCAAAATTCTATCTTTCATTAATGCATACTGTTCTTTTCCCAAATCTCCATTTTTCACTGCTTCTATTATATAAGGAAAGTATTTTTTTCTATAATTGGGGTATGCATGTTGTAATACAAACCAAATTGCATTTAGTTCTAATTCATTTACATCCTTTAATGTTGGCATTCCACAGCTTTCAATTATACTTACAACAATTTCCAAATTCTCATGATCTACTTCAACAAATTCTTTGAAAGGTACACTTCAGTATTTCTAATTCTTTGATCGTTTTTGTAAACTTTTTCAACATAATATTTTTATCAGAACAATTAATTTCTCTAATTTCAACTTTTTGTATCCTATAAAAATTATCCCAATTATACGTTATAAATACTATTAATAAGCACATAATGAGTATAATTCCTCCTATAAAATATTTTCTTTTCATATTACTATTTCATTAATAAGTTAATATTTGGTTTATGTGAACAATTTGATGTTAAATTATACGGGGTATGAGTATACTATTGTATATCCTTTGAACCTTTCAAATCATTATTTTCTATGTTTTTACATGCTTTATTTGCGCTTAAATCCTTTTTGTTAAAATTATAATTTACGGAAATTTCTATTTTACAACCCATATTTAGTATTTCGGTATCGATTTGCATTTTATCTGTTTCTATTGTTTTGGAGTATTTTTTAGTTTTCCTGAATGGATTCGATAGTGTTAATTCAATATTTAATTTATCTCCTAAAAATGATTTGGAAGCATTCATTGCATAGGTATAAAAATTCCATCCTGAACCTTGTAAGGTAATAGTAGGAAATCGGTACATTCCATTTATTCCAATATAATAATCATTTGGAAGTGTAAAATTTGCTCTAGAGTATATTATACCTGTAAATCCGGAATTAACCATTTCATCAATATTAACAAAGATATGACTTCCTGATCCACCTAATCTATACTGTAACCATGTGGTTAATTGAGAGCTGAAATTTAAATTTAGTGTAAGTTCATTGTATTTTCCATCATTTGTATATGTGGTATAAAAAATATTATCTGTGATACCTGAAATATTTTGAATGAAATTGTTAGAAAATCTATAAGATAATTTTGCATATTGTTTGATGTGTGTTGACCAGTTTGAATAACTGAAACTAAAAGTGTTTAGATATTCCGAAGTCAAAGACGGGTTTCCATAGTAAACTGTTTGATTGTCAATAATAAATATTGCCGGATTCAATGCATATACGTTTGGCCTATTTATTTTGGTGCTGTAACTTCCGTTTAAAGAAATACCGTTTTTCATTTTTGTAGAAATGAGCAAATATGGCAGAATGTTGGCATAGTGAGTGGTGAAATCATTAACGATATTGTTTTTATAATTCCCATTTATTTTTGTTGATTCCAAACGTAAACCGGTATTTATGCTATATCGTTTGAATATTTTAAGGGCATATTCTGAATATAAGGCATGCACTTGTTGTATATTTTTAAAGATTTCGTTTTCTTCAACATTGGCAATGCTATCACTGAAAAGCTTATAACCTATACTCGAATTGTTACGAAAAATAGATTTTGCACCGATACTTAATTGGCTACTATTTTTAAAATTGTGGATATAATCAATTTGCACAGTATTCTCATCTTGTTTTTCATCTTGATTATAATTCACCGAAGAAGCAGTCCAATCCAATACTGGTAGCGTTTGTTGCCGGTTAAATATTGTTGAAAAATTTACATCTTTTAAGACCGAAACTACTATGTTATCTTGCTTGTTTTTAGATACAAATTCATAACTTGCTCCCAAATTATAATATCCAAATTTCAGATTGGAATACTCCATTAAATTGTAAATATATGCTGGGTAATTTGAATATGTATTCATTATATTTTCCTGAAATGTAGTGTCGATTACATTATCGTGAAAATATCCTGCAGAAAAACTTAATGTGTTAAGTGTGTCAAATTCATAACTTAAATCAGCCGAAAGTTCTTTTGAAATGTCATTATACAGCAATTCAGTTTCTTCATTTTGAGTTAATTTGTAATTATAAGTTTCCTGTTTATTAATTCGTTCTGTGTGTGTTTTTGTATCAAATTTATGGGTGGAATTGTAAGCAATATTACCGTTGACAGTTAATTTCTTGTATTTAAAACCATAGTTAGCAAATACATCATACCCCAAATTACTGTCAGTTTCACTACCTAATGTCAATGAAGTTTCTCTACTTCTTTTTGTTATTATATTAACAATACCACAATCTATATCAGCATCGTATCTGGAACCGGGATTCGTTATAATTTCAATTTTGTCAATATTAGAAGCAGTATTATTTTTTAGATAAAATGCAGGGTGGTTATTGATTGATTTCAATTTCTTCCCATTCAGTAGAATTAAGGGGGTACAGCTGTTCAATAAAATACCATTTTCCTGATTTACTATCAACAAGGGTATTTTTTCTGCTATTTTATATAAGGTTGAATTAAATGCCTGTGCATCATCTTTCACATTATAAATAAATTTATCAGGCAGTACTTCCATCAATATTCTCTGACCGTACACATTTACTTCGCTTAATTCAATTGCTTTATCTTCTAAATTAATCATTCCTAAATCGATCGAAGTAATACTGTCTAAAACAATATGCCTGATAAAAGTGCTTTTACCAATGTACGAAAAAACAATATCAAATTCACCTGTAGTTTTTAACTCTATAATAAATTTTCCATTGTTATCAGAAACGCAAGAATATAATGGATTTGAAGTTGTTTTCGAAACAAATGTTTGAATTGTAGCATATGGAATTGTTTCTTTGGAATCTTGTTCTGCCACAAATCCAATAATAGAAAAATTCTTTTCTTGAGCGAATACGGGGCGAATAAATAAAAATAATAAAATTTAATGTTTTGAATTGAGATATTTTTTTTAAATTAATAATATTTTTCATTAATGTAAAATTGTTTTTTGAGTTTACAAATATTATTCAATTCTATACAACCAAGCTTTATAATTAGGCTTAACCTTCGACTATTATATTATATTTGATTCTTTTTATGTAATAAAAAATGATTCATCCCATTTAGTTTCAAAATTAGTCAAATGTGAAATTAAGCATAAACCTATTCCTGATAAACCTTCTAATAAATTTATAGAACCAGGCCATTTTTCTTCTCTATGGTATATTGGAAAATAAATATGACCAAGTTTACTATATTTTGCCATTTTTATACCTTGTTTTTTCCAATATTGGGATGATATATAAAAATCACATATATTATATCTATTGTACAATCGACCATATATTTGAGATAATCCAAAAGCTCCATGGCAAATTTGAGCATCAAAAATGTAATTATCTATTAATTCTACTCTTTTTGTAGTAGTTTTTAATATATTTAATCAATAGCGTCCAAAACGATAAAAAAATAAAAGGTGAGAAAGTGAATTATTTTACTCAAAGAATTATATTTGAGGTGAAACAAAAAAAACCACTTTCTCATAACAAATGTAACATTATTTTCGCAGATTATATCAAAATTAGACAAAGGAATTTTTCGTAAAATTGTAAAAGGGAAAAAAGCGGATAAACATCAAAAAGGATATAATTCTTGGACACACTTGGTATCGATGTTATTCAGTCAGTTTGCAAAAAGCCAATCAGTGCGTGATATTAGCAATGGCATGAGAAGTGCAACAGGCAATTTAAATCACTTAGGAGTACAAAGAGCACCATCAAAATCTTCAATAAGCTATCAGAATAAACATAGGAGCTTTGAGATATTCAGAGACTATTATTTTAAACTATCGGAACATTTGGGACAGCAGGCAAATTTTAAACAAATAAAATTCAGGATCAAGTCAAAAATATTTCTGTTAGATTCTACAACGATCAGTTTGTGTTTAAGCCTCTTTGACTGGGCAAAGTACAAGACAGCTAAAGGAGCGATAAAACTTCACACATTGCTTGATTATGACGGCAATTTACCGGCTTATATCAACATTACAAATGGCAAGACAGCTGATAATAAAGGAGCTTATGACATACCTTTGCTCAAAGGCAGCGTTATAGTAGCCGATAGGTTTTACAATGATTTTCCTTTGCTTAATATATGGGACAGCAACAAGATATTTTTTGTAATAAGACATAAAGAAAATCTTCAATACCACTCAATTAAAGAAAATGAATTACCACAAAACAGGCATGAACATATTTTAATAGATGAAATTATTGAATTAACACACAAAGGTAGTAAAGACAAATATCAAGGCAAATTAAGAAGAATTGCAATATGGGATGATAAAAACAGTCAAATTATTGAATTGATAACAAATAATCTAAGGTGGTCTGCTAACACAATATCAGAACTGTACAAAAGTCGTTGGCAAATAGAAATATTTTTCAGGGAAGTAAAGCAATTATTGCACATTAAATCCTTCATCGGGACTTCAGAAAATGCAGTTTTGATACAGATATGGACGGCTATGATAACAATTTTGATATTAAAGTTCCTCAAAGCTATTGCAAAGTACTCATGGCATCTGTCCAATCTGGTTGCTTTTCTTAGAATTAACCTATTTGTAAAAATCGACCTTGCTCATTGGCTCAACAAACCTTTTGATGATGATGTAGGTAAAATATCTAATCAAAATTTATTTCAGGGGGTTCTTTTTTGATATTACCCCAATTTTTACCTCAAAACCCAATTTTTACTTTTATTTTTGTCTTGATTATTTTTATTTAGGACACTATTGATTTCCAATTATTTTATTTATAATTCTAGGTGTAATGGACAAAAATGATGCTAATTTTTAGATGTATGTTCATAATGGACAAAAATGATGCTGTTTTTTTTCTTGATTGTTGTTAAAATAAATTTTTATAAATAATTTTATGTATCTGTATAAACGGAACCAAGCTCTGCTGGAGAGCAACTTGTCAGGGATAGTACAGATGACCGACGAAAAAAAGTCAATATATCAGAGCCACCTTTGTGTGGCTTTTTTTAATATTAGGATAGAACCCATTGTTCAGAGATGCAATGATATAGACTTTTTGCAGAGGTCTTTATGCCTTTAAAAACTCATCTATAAATTGTTTTTTTCGTCTTTCACTCATTCCATTATGACATCTCAATTTTTTCTTTAAATCGGAAAAATGACCATCTATGGCATTAGTAGTATTTGGAATTTTCAAATCTATATGATCATACCAGGTGAATAACCATGGGAAGTTCCTTTTTAAACTGTTATATGCACTTCTCAATTTTTTATGTGTGTAGTGAGATTTTCCGTTTTCCTCATTTATTGTCCTTTCATTAAGGAAGGACTTCCATTTATCATGCCATTCCATTAAACACTCTGTAAAGCTTTCTTTATCAGTATTTTTCATCATATCCATTATTTCCATCAATTCACATGATGCTTCCAGTTTTGGACGCCTTGTCAAATATCTTCTTATTATTGCACTTTGATGGAACTGGCACATTTGTACCGGTATATCTTTAAACATTTGTATTAATCCTTTGCGCCCATCACATACTATTGCAATTATCTCAAATCCCTTGCTTTTCAATTCTTCTATTCCTTGACCATATAATGAATTGGTTTCATATTTTACGTAGTATTTTAACAAGTTCTCTCCACTTATACCATCTTTAAATAACATTACTCCAAAACTCCCTCTCCTCCAATATGTCGTATCCATTAACACGATTACTTTTCGCCTTTGCTTTTCATAATGATTTACTTGTATCTTATCCAAATATCTTTGGATCGTCCTGATTGAACAACTATATTCTTGAGACAATTGTGAATATGTTTGTTTCCCTTCTACATATTTTTTCCATAATTGTTCTTTGATTATTCTTTTGCCTCCTATAAATTGTTTTCCACATGCATAGCATTTGTACCTCTGTTTCCCTTTAATTTTGCCATTTTTCTTGACAATTGTACTATTACAGTAAAAGCATTTTTTTTATTCATAACCTTTCATTTCTGTAAATATCTGTATTTATCGGCTTCTTAAAGGTTTTTAGCATCATTTTTGTCTATTAGGCCTAATTCTACTTTCACCAAAATCTGGCAATGATCTACTTAATACTGTTTTGGGTATTAACAATCCAACTCTATCAGCTTCAGCTAGTTGAATTAAAGTATTTTGGTGAAAAAAATCATGATATGATCCTATTACTTTATCCTTAAAACCATTTAACAAATACTCAAGATATACGGAATATTCAGATGCCGTAATTTTATTATAAATTTTAATTTCTGAAAGTCTTAAATATGATCTGTAGTACCATACACTGGAAATTTCGAATTGACCTTCATTGTCAAATATACAGACCTTTGAATTAATATTTATACTTGATATTGGCAATGAATCATTAAATCGTCTAAAAGAATTCTGCTCTAAATAAGATATTACAGTGTTTATAGTCTTGGAACTACCTTCTCCCAATATTAAAATCATTAGTTCATATATTCATCAATTCCCAATTCTTTAAAGATTTTTTTCTTTTCTTCCTCTGTATATTTTTCTATTTTTATTTCATTTCCACTACCATCAAACAATTTCTGTGTCCCATAAAATTGTTTTTGATATTTAAATGTATATATTCTATCCAATACATATGTCATATCGCCCATCATTAATTCACCTGTTTTAAGATTTTCAATTAAAAATGGTAAGTTTTTTTCTTGATACTCTATTGGTGTATGTAAAAATATAGTCATAATATATGATGAATATCGTTGACCTACTCTTGTTTTACCGGGAAATCCATAATTCTTAAATATTGAGTCTAAAAGTATAAGATTTTTATCATCGTATTTTTTTTGTAAGTCCATTCTATCTATTTGTCTATATAATTGATCTTCATCATGCATTTTTTCAATGAGTTTTATCATATTTTGATCATAAGAGTTATTTTGTTTTATTTTTTGAATTTCTTCTGAATTTCGTTCTTCTAAATATTTTTGACAAGGTCGCAATATTTTAAAATATCTTGCACTATCCAAATTCCCAAAATACATCCCATTTTTTGAATTTTTCATCACTCCTTCATGGCTATTCAACATAAAGCAACCGTAATATCTACTTAATGAAAGCATTTTATCTAAATAATAAAATACTGTATCGGCAGATTCACCTAAATTGGCATACATAGAAGCAATATTGCGAAAGTAAGTAGCAGAATCTCGCAATGTTTTAATTTCATTTTTCTTATATTTCATTTCTGTTTGGTTTAAAAAATCTAATGATCTTTGACGCCATTCAACAGGGACTGAATTAATATTATCAAAAGTTTTTTGAGCAAAAAAATACTCTTTATTAACTAAAAATAATAAAATAAAAATATATTTAATTTTAACAATTACTTTCATGAAAACTTAATTTTAATAGAATTAGGCATTTTTTATAATGCCTAATTCTGTTTTTTTATTGAATAATATCAATGACAATCACTTCCCCATCCCGATGTCCCATCATCAAATTCATACCACCATTTTCCATCACAACATTTTTTAGTATCAGTACCTGTATTGGTTGTACCAGCAGTATGATATGTAGTTTTTTCAACACCACCTATAATACAATTTGCTTGATTAACTTCAAACTCTTTAAATTCTTTTAAACTTATCATAATACAAATATTTAAAAATATAAATAAAATCTCTCTCCTCTCTTTTCAACACCCAAATCCCTGATCAGAGGAATGGGGAG
>JAWKLW010000021.1:0-63106 GCA_041392555.1 Saprospiraceae bacterium
AGTATTTCAAAATGATAATATATCAACAATTGCTACAGCACATCCTTGACCATGGAACCAAAAAATCCGACCGCACCGGCATTGGTACTCAAAGCGTTTTTGGATATCAGATGAGAATGAACCTCAATGATGGATTTCCTTTATTGACAACAAAAAAGGTTTTTCTGAAAGGGATAATACATGAATTATTGTGGTTCCTGACGGGGGATACTAATATTAAGTATTTGGTGGATAATGGAGTGCATATCTGGGATGAATGGCCATTTGTCGATTTTCTGAAAGCAAATGGAGAGGATACGAAATTTCCGCGATATTCTGATGAGTGGAAGGAAGAGAAGAAAAAATTTATCGAAAATGTTAAAACTGATGCTGAGTTTGCTGATAAATGGGGAGATCTGGGCCCAGTATATGGTAAGCAATGGAGAAGATGGGCAGGAGATGACGAGAAGGAAATAGATCAGATTCAGTATGTTATCGACACTTTAAAATCCAATCCCGATAGCCGCAGGATGATAGTAAATGCCTGGAATGCTTCTGACTTGAACAAGATGGCATTGACACCCTGCCACGCTATGTTTCAGTTTTATGTAGCTGACAACAAACTAAGTTGCCAGATGTACCAGAGATCGGCTGATGTGTTTTTGGGAGTGCCTTTCAATATCGCATCCTATGCATTGCTGACTATGATGATGGCTCAGGTGACAGGGCTGGGGTATGGTGATTTTATACTGACATTGGGAGATGTTCATATCTATTCTAACCACATGGATCAGGTAATGGAACAATTATCAAGAACCCCACGACAACTTCCAAAAATGGAAATAAATCCAGATGTAAAAAATATAGATGATTTTAAATATTCAGATTTCAATCTTGTAGATTATAATCCGTATCCGGTAATTAAGGGGGATATTGCAGTGTGAGAATTTTAAAAAAATGAAAAACGTAGAAATAAAATCCAGATGCAGTGATCCTGCAAAAGTTGAAAAGATATTGCTCGAAAATGGAGCAGATTTTAAGGGATTGGATATTCAGACCGATACTTACTTCAATGTACAAAACGGAAGATTGAAATTGCGGCTTGGAAATATCGAAAAAGCACTGATATATTATGACAGACAAAATAGTAAAGGTCCAAAACAATCTAAATTCAGATTATTCCAGGCACAAAATGCTGAACAATTGCTGCCACTTCTAAGCGATAGTCTTGGAATTCTGGCAACAGTAAAGAAGGTCAGAAAGATTTTTTATATCGATTTCGTAAAATTTCATATCGATCATCTCGAAGGTTTCGGTGATTTTGTTGAGATTGAAGTCGGAGATCTTGATGATACAAAAACTATCGCTGAACTTGAAAAAACATGCAATTATTATATCGATCTACTCGAAATCAAAAATGATGATTTGCTAAATCAATCCTATAGTGATATGGTGATTTCAACATTAGAAAATCAAAAATTATAACACAAAATTAAAAAAATCACTTCTTATTTAATTTCCATCAACAATTAAGGACAACATATTAAAATAAATTGCAAATTTTATTTTATTGATATAATAAATTATATACATATAAAATAAATATTTTATTCGATTATTAAAAAGTTGGCACGTTTATTGTAGAATATAATCATATAAAAATTATAGAATTACTTAACAATATTAAATAATATAAAAATCGAATAAAAATGAAATCAATTTATAAGCTAATATTAATTTTAATTGTATTTTCCTTAGGTTCATCAAGCATGAAGGCTGAACCTGTTGACAGTCCATTTTCAGATATATCTTTGACTACAGCAAAAGAGATGGCAAGTATCGAAGGGAAATTAATATTTGTTGATTTTTATGCCAATTGGTGTGTTCCTTGTAAATGGATGGATGAAACAACCTATGCTGATAAATCTGTAATCAGTTCTCTTCAGGACAAATTTGTTTCAGTAAAAATTAATATCGATGATTTTGATGGATATACATTGAAAGAAGAATATGGAATAAAAATATTACCTACTGTGTTAGTTTTAGATCAAAATGGTAAAGTCATTGAAAGATACGAAGAATCAATGTCACCATCTAAACTTACAGATGTTTTGAATAATGTAAGTGCCAATACTACTCCTAAAACTCATAGTTATAATAAATCTCCAAAAGAAATAAACCAGAATGATAATTTAAATACTGAGAACCAAGCAACTGTTAAAACCACAATTTCGTATCGCGTACAAGTCGGAGTGTACTCCGACTACGCGAATGCGGAAATAATGCTTGACAAAATCTATGAAAATTTCACTGAACCTGTTGTTGTGATGAATACTTACCTCAATGACAAAACCGTATATAAAGTAATGGTGGGTGATTATTCAGATAAAGAAGGTGCTGATGAATTGAAATATCAGATAGACAAAAAATTGAATATCAATAGCATGGTAAAGATATTTGAATAAAAAATAAAAATAACATGTACAATAATAGTCTTCTAATAAAAAACATATATAAGTTAATAGGTATTTTGGAAAAGCCTTATCCCATCAAAAAGGGTAAGGCTATGTCCTTTTTGAATGAAATGGAAAATGCTTTTTTGCTCATTGAAGATGGTAAAATTATTTCATTCGGCAGTATGGAAAATTGTCCCCAATATGCAGGTGATATAGTTGATGCTACAGGTAGTTTGGTGTTACCATCTTGGGTGGATTCGCATACGCATATAGTATTTCCAAAGTCGCGTGAACATGAATTTATAGATAAGATAAAAGGACTTACCTATGAAGAGATAGCTCAAAATGGAGGAGGAATAGTCAATTCTGCCAGAATGATGAATAATGTAGATAAACATCAATTATATGAATCTGCTATGCAACGACTGCATGAAATAATAAATATGGGTACAGGAGCAGTGGAGATAAAAAGCGGTTATGGATTGAATTTTGACAATGAAATAAAAATGCTTCGTGTAATACGTAAAATAAAGGAAAATAGTCCTATCCCTGTAAAAGCTAATTTCCTCGGAGCCCATGCTCTACTACCTGAATATAAGTCACAACGGGAAATATATATCGATGAAATATGCTATAAGATGATTCCATATATAACTGACAATGGACTGGCAGATTATATAGATGTATTTTGCGACACAGGTTTTTTTACTGTGGATGAAACCGATAAAATATTACAGCAAGGAGCAAAATATGGATTAAAGGCAAAAATCCATGCCAATGAACTAGCTATTTCCGGAGGAGTTCAAGTTGGAGTAAAAAACAATGCTATTTCAGTCGATCATCTGGAACGAATTTCCGATGCTGAGATAGAATGCCTTGCAAATTCCAATACTGTACCTACAGTATTACCTGGAACATCATTTTTCCTAAAAATACCTTATGCTCAAGGGAGAAAAATGATAGATTCCGGATTGGGAATAGCTGTAGCCTCAGATTTCAATCCCGGCTCATCCCCATCAGGAAATATGAATTTTATCATCAGCCTGGCATGTATATATATGGGACTTATGCCCGAAGAGGCTATAAATGCTGCTACAATAAATGCTGCACATGCCCTTGAACTTCAGGATGAATTGGGAAGTATCTCAGTCGGTAAAACAGCAAATCTGATAATCACTAAAAAGATAGATAATATCGCCCAATTACCATATTATTTTGGATCAAATCTAGTGAAAAAGATGGTAGTTGGTGGGAAAGTTTGGTAAGTTCATTGTAGATATTAATTTCAAATATACTTTTCAATTTTATGCAATATATTACTCCAATATTGAAAATTTTAAAAAGCTAATATCATTATCAAAAAAATAATATTTATTATTATCTCCTTTTAAAATTACTTCTCTATCATTAAATTTTAAATTATTAATGTTTGCTTTTGTTAAAGTATCTTTTTTAACAAGTTTTCCATATATAAAATCTCTGCTTGAAATTAAAATTTTATTAATCCCTAAATCCTCAGCAAATTTAATTTTTGGTCTTAAAATAACTACAGAATCTCTTATAATATAATTTCCCTTTTCAATAATATATTTAGGACAATTATTTTCATATCCATCTGTCAATTCAATTCTATATGTGTTTCTGCTAAAAAAATATTTAAATGAATAACCCAACTTGCCCATGCCATCATTTATTTCATTATCCCAAAAAACTTTTTTGTTTAAAGTAAAATTTGAATTAGAATTTATAGATCTGTTACTATTGCATGAAAATATTATCATTGATAGTAATACAATATTTTTTAGTGATAATTTAATGCTAATCATTTCTATCCTCTCATATATATTTAATATATTACTTTTTATCATTTGGGTTCCAACCATCGAGAACAAAAGAAGGTGTGGAGTATTTTTGAATTAATTCCACATCATTTTCTATTGTCAATTGTTTAGAAAAAAATGCTCTTTCAGATACATCAACAGGTTTTCCATCATCGATATTGGTACTATTAAATTCCCAATAATGCATATTATTTATGTCACTTCCGACTTCACCCCATCCATTGGGAACAATGTTTTTCAATGAACAATTTATCAAAACAGCTTCACTATATGGATAAGAATAACCTTTGTTTACTGGGGCTCTGGCAAGTTCACTGCCTTCAGGATTCGTTCCGGTAAAATTGCAATTTAGAAATACATTTCCATGATTAGCTTTTGTATTTCTTATCCACATAAATGGTCCAGGTGAATAAAATTCGCAATCCTTAAAAAAAGCAGGACCTCTCCCAAGAATCATATCTCCACCTCCATCTATTTTTATATTTTCAAAATATGAAGTTCCGTTTGTCTGCAAGGCATCTCCTGAACCAACAATATTTATATCTTTAACAAATATCTTATTCCCATTGATGAGCAATCCTTCTGCTTGTCCTTGTAACAGAGTCTTTACTGTAAAATTTATCAATTTTATAATATCGCAATTATCCACTGCAAAAGCTGCACGTCGGGAAGGAAAGGTTCCTGGCCATTCATTAGTTTTTATATTCCATGGATGAGGATTGAAAACTTCATTGTTGGCATATTGAACAATAACATTTTCTCTTGATTCTCCCCGGATGATGACATTTGACTTATTTCTGAAATATACAAGTTCTTCATATATGCCATTTTTTATAAAAACTTCAATTCTATCACGATAGAAATCAGGGATAAAATCCATTGCTCCCTGTACGGTATTGAAATCACCTTTGCCTTTAACATCAACTATCAAAAGATTACTTTCTAATGTAGGAGGATTGGTTTTAGTCTTGAACCTCCAAGTGTTTTTATCATAAAACCCTTTGAATTTTGTTTCGGGTAGAAAAATGACAGTACTATCTATTAAGACATAGTATTCTGTATCGTAGGATAACATATTATTATGTAGGTAAATAGTAGCAGTATTGCCATGTACTATAATTGGGTAAAAATGAAAAGCATCAGTAAAGCCACCGATTATATTCAGTTGAAATGTATCACTTGTAGGCAGTGCAAGTCCTGAAGGAGTACCCGGTTTAGTATTAGCATTGGTAAATTTTTCATGGGAATACACATAAGGTTCAGGAGTATAGATGGCATCCGGATTTTTATTCGATTCGGATGGACCTGCAGGAATACTCATATCTATGATATCGATTAAGGAATCTGTGTTACACTCAAATATACGAATCTTTCCTTTTTTCCCAATTTCAGGTCTGTTGTTAAATGTTAATTTCAGATGAGTATCAGGATTTATTTCTTTTGCATTTTGTGCAGGATAAAAGATGATTTTATCATCACTTTTCAATGTATTTTTTTCATCGTCAGATATTTGATTCGTATTATGAAAATAAATATCATTCGATTTATTTTTATAATTTATAAAATACGAAACATAGAAAAACAATAAAGTAGCAACAGATAATTTTAAAGCATTCATGATACAATTCATTATAAATTGCATAAAAATAAGCATAATTTTTTAACAAATAAAAAATTATGCTTAAGTAAATATTTTTTTAATTTCTACTACTTGCTCCTGTCTTCTTTCTTAGGTCTATCGGGATGTATAGATTTGATATTTTTCAATTTACCGTTTATCACTTCTATAGCTTTCTCGAGTTGTGGATCTATACCTTTAGCTAATTGTGAAGGGTCTTCATTTACTTCGATATCGGGATCTACACCATGACCTTCTCTGAACCATTTACCATCAGGATCCATCAATCTGAAAGTTGGCACAGTTACTCCACCATTGTCGATAAGATATGGACAACCTGAAATACCTATCAATCCTCCCCAAGTCCTTGTACCTATCAATTCACCGACATTAGCTTTTCTGAAATAATCGGGGAAAGCATCGCCACCTGATCCTGACCATCCATTGATTAGCATCACTTTAGGGACCAAAATTTGCTTTGTATGGGACCTGATTTAATTCTCCTCTCTCAAAAGCATATAACTTAGTGCCTTTCTGTTTAGTAGTTCTACAAATCTATCAGGTATCTGACCTCCATTATTGAATCTTTCATCGATAATCAGAGCATCTTTACTCCATTGAGCATAAAATTGGCGTACTAATTCATCTTGACCATCCAAAGCTGTACTAGGTACATAAATATATCCTGCCCTTCCTGAAGTCTCTTCATCGACTCTCTTTCTGTTATTTTCAATCCATTCAAGGTTTCTGAGTCTGGTTTCATCTCTGAGAGTTTTGACAAATGCAGTTTTTGCTTTAGAAATATCTTTATCTTTACCGTAAACCAACTCAACAGTTTTATCTGCTAAATTCACAAAAGCATCAAAAGGATTAATAAAATCTGACAGTGATTTTCCATTTACTGAGAATATATAATCTCCCTCATCGATATCTACTCCTGCCTGAACCAAAGGAGATTTTACTTCAGTTTCCCACGATGCCGGTCTCACTATATGAGCTACTTTGTATAACTCACCATCTTTGGCCCAGTTAATTCCAAGGTATCCTATATTTTTATTCTTTGAGTATTCCATGTCTCCTCCACTCACATAGGTATGTGAAGCATTCATTTCTCCCAGTAATTGGCCAATTACAAAATTCACATCGTATCTACTTGCACACTGATCTATGAGTTTGCTATATCGTTTATACATTTCATCCCAATCAACACCATGCATATCTTTGTCATAGAAAAAATCTCGCTCCAGTCTCCATACTTCATGGAAAATCTGTTTCCATTCTGCTTTTGGGTCTATCTCCATATCCAGATTGCTGGTATTAACTTCTTTCTCGAGTTTCTGATTTGGACTAATACCCACTATATAAGCTTTTCCATGGCTTAATACCATAAGAGATTTACCATCGGCAGTAAGATCGTAATCATTGACATCAGAAGCAATATTTTCTATTTTCCTTTCTTTAGTATCATAATAAGACAAAGTACTTTGTCCACCCTGCTCACCACTGTTTGGATATTTTACAAATAATATCTTATCCTCTGCAGAAGCAATATTGCCTAAGTTTCCTACCAATTCAGGAATTATTTCAATTCTTTCTTCAATATTATTGAAATCGATAGTGAATTTATCTTTACTATCAGTTACATCTTTTTTATCAGTACTATCTTTGTTCTCTTCCGCATTTTCTATTTTAATGGCAACAGTATCATTTCTTTCAGAAAACAAAGATGGAGTTAATTTTTCAAGTGGCATTATGCCTATGCTGGTTGCATTTGGATAGACCCATGATCCTTCATAATCTGAATAAATGGCATTATAATTTCTATTAGTAACAAAATAGATATATTTTCCTTTGGAATCAAATACGGGATTAAAATCATTATAAAATCCTGAAGTTAAAGCTGTACTTTTTTTATTTTCTAAATCATACACATATATCACACCATTGTCATTGCTTCCTGCTTTGGAATAAGTTACCCATTTGCTATCGGGAGACCAACTCACCCTGAATCCTTGCATGGTGTAATGATTGCCATCTATTTTATTGATTCTATTGATAGTTCCTGACGACATATCAATGGTACTAAAATAACCCTCCTGATCTATAAATGCAGCCATTTTACTATCCGGAGACCAATAAATACTATATCTAAAACCATTTTTAAAATCTGTTAAAACATTTTCTTTACCTGTTTTGGCATCTTTAATCACCAATTGGTATTCACCGGATTTATCGCTCCAGTATGCTATATTTTTCCCATCTGGTGACCATGAAGGATATCTTTCTGCCGATGCTGAAGAATTGGAAATATTCTTTACTACTCCATATTCTTTTGGAACTGAAAATATTTCTCCTCTCGCTTCAACTAATATTCTGTTTCCATCGGGACTTGGATAATAAAAATGAAGGAACTTACTCACATTTCTGTATTCAGGTTTCAATTCAGCAAAATCACTAACCACATCAATTTTTACTTCATTATATTTTTCAGTTTTAAGATTTAATAGATACAGTTTTCCTCCTGCTTCGAATACAATATCTTCTGGTCCGATGGAAGGGAAATTAATATCAAAATCCTTAAAGAAAGTTATTTGCCTTTTAGCTTTAGTTTTGGTGTCATAAACCCAGATATTATTCCTTTTTTTTGCTCCTGCATCTGAGAGGTAATATATTTTATCATCCTTCCACATAGGAATATCATCATTGGAAATAGAATTTGTAATATTTTTCAGATTCATAAGTTTCCAGATTAAAAAACATAAATATCCGGAGCCATACCACCTAGATAACGTTTCCAATTTCTAAAACTCTTGATTTATCAGTGAAAGTTATTTTTTCATATCGGGAGATAGTGAGCCTCTTTCAGCCATAGCAAGAGGAAGTTTTTCCGCAAACTACCATCCAAATTAGCTTTGTAAACCTGGTCAAAACGTTGTTTACCACTTTCTCATTACTAAGCAAAAGAATGTTTTTACCATTTGGATACCAATCTATAATATTGTCTCTCATCCCATGTGAGGTGATTTTTTGGTATTCCACCTGTTACTGGCAATAGATATATATCATTTGTTCCATCATAATTAGCATTGTAAGCGATGGATTTTCCATCAGGAGAAAATTTTTGCAAAAGTTTCCTTCCTCTGGATTTGTTATTTTTGTAGCTTGTCCGCCGTTTTTATTTACAATCCATATATCATCGCCATAGGTAAATACTATTTTATCCGATGACACATCAGGATATTGTATCATTTTAGCATTGAACTGAGCAAAAGTGTAAGAGAATAAAAATAAAAAAAATATGGTTATTTTGGTTTTCATATTTTATGTTTTTTGTGAAGAAATTGAAAAATGATTCTAATGAAACGAATAAAAACGGCAATTAGTTATAATTTCATCAATTAATTGTAAATATTGTTTTTTACCAATTCAAGACAAATAGCACATATTAGGCACTTATATTTATATGCTAAGTTGAAATTTTTATTGACACATATAAAAAATCACCAATCTCTGATTCTCTATTTTGAAACTATAATTTTATTAAATGAAATTTTATTATCAGTTTTTATTCTTATTATATAAACTCCGTTTTCCAAACCACTAATATCCAGTTGGACAATTTGATTATCATAGGAAATATCTTTTTGAGAAATAACTCTTTTCCCAGTAATATCGAATAGTTCAATCTGACTATCATGTAATTGATTATCACCACCTAAAATGAAAACATATTGAGATGAAGGATTGGGAAATATAGTATAATCACCAGATGATATAACATTGTCTGTAGATGTAATAAATGAATTTTGAATTTTTTTATCAGTATAAAGTCGGTATTCACCGGGATCAAATGTAATTACCATATTAGTATCTGTAACATTGATACTGTCTCCGGTAAAAAACTCGTACCACATGCCTGTATGTTGAAATCCTGTGGTGACAGAATTGGAAACAACATTGAAATTACCCAAAATAGTAGCATTCATATCAGCATTATTAAGGTGTAATGATTTGACATAATAATTCAGAGAATATGTAAAATCAGCACTATTGAAAACATCAAATTCCTTTTTAAGATAAGTAAGAGAACTATAAGTATTATATATGGATTTTCGATATTCATCTTCCAAATAATCCCATCTTATAGGTTTCGGTTCCAATTTGCAATCATCATCCACAGTTGTACCATTAGAGCAAGTATATAGCGAATATTCATATCCTGTCTCACAAAACTGCCACATCATTTTTGGCCCCGGAATCAAAAAGAAAAAAGTACCTGCCAATTTCATCCTGTCCAGAGCAGTATTCAAATCCTTGATATTGTAATCTCCAAAGGAATTGCCATATTGCAGATTTTTATACATTAGTCTTTCTTCATCGTGACTCTCCATATATCCTACTAGATTAGGTTCATTCCATCCCTTGTAGGTATAAAGCATATTTGTCAGATTTGAGCCATATCCCATTGTAGCTTCATTATATTGATAATTATTATTTCCCCATAGCATCAAACCATAATTTGCCAATTCTTTTTCTTCAGTATTATCAGCAAAATGTTCCAGAATAACATAAACATCAGGATTGATATCCCAGATAAAATCAGCATATTCTTCGAGAATGGCAATTCTTGTAGCATCGTAAGCTGCCATTTGACTATCGCTGGAAGAATATTTTTGAGTAAACCCCTTACTGAGGTCAAATCTGAATCCATCCACATGGTAATTTTCAATCCAATGTTCAAGTCCTTGTTTTACATAATATTTAGTTGCCTGACTTTCATGATTAAAATCATATCCTACATTGTATGGATGCTTGGCAGTGACATTAAAATAAGGACTATCGGATGCAGGTCTGCTATTTGCATCATCCCAGTATAACTGCACCAAAGGACACTGACCAAATGCATGATTATACACCACATCCAGTATTATAGCAATACTTTTTATGTGCCAAGTCCACAAATTCCTTAAAAGCATCAGGAGTTCCTATAGTACTTGTCCAAAGCATAATGATAAGATGGATTATAGCCCCAACTTATGTTTCCTTCAAATTCATTTACAGGCATAAGTTCAATAGCATTGACACCTAATTGGGAAAAATAATTCAGTGTGTCAGCCATTGTTTGGTAATCATGTGAAGCTATAAAATCATCAATCCATAATTCATATATAATCAGATCTTCTTTGGCTGGAGCTGTAAAATTACTATCCTGCCATTCGTATTTCAGTTGGTTGGTCGTAAATGTTGATACTATTTCTGAAGTTTTACCTTCGGGATATTCTTTCAAATCCGGGAATGTGGTATTGCTTATATATTTATCATTGTCAGGATCCAAAATATATTCTGAATAAGGATCTCCTATCAATATTTCTCCATCGACATTGTATTGGAAACTATAAACTATATCAGGATTAAGATTATCCAATTGTATCAGAATCTCAAATCCATCTGAGTTTTATTCAATGATAATCTGCATTGAAACCCCAATCAGTAGTATTTTGTAGAAAATCACCGATTAAAAATATCCAATTTTATCTGGACATAAAGTACAAATCCTGAATTTTCATTTAATATTGTTATACATCTTTATAATCTGTGAGGAATATCCAGGATTGTGTTTTCCTTTACTACGGTGTATCTTATAGTATCATAAAGATTTTGAACTCCGTCAAAAAAATCAAATGTAACCAGAAGTGATTTCCTGAACCCGAAGCTATAATCGAAGTATCTAATTCATTAGTTAGAGAATCATAGAATATGAAATCATCAATATTGATATTTAAATTTACAGTCTTGTTAACTATCAGATTGATAGAGATTTCATCACCTTCTTCTACTAACAGATTTTTTGAATCAGGACTTAAAAAATTAACCTGAATATCCTCAGATTCTTCATATATATCGATAAATATATCGCTACCACCTGTATCTTTCCCTCTTTGGGAACCATTGATTTCTAAAAACAAATGCCATTTTTTCGACAGTTTCATTTGCATCAATTCCATAATACTCAAACACACTTGGAGTTATATCATAGTAATACAGATTATCTTCACCTGTTACTTTTGTCATTTTCCATAATGGATTGGCAACACCAGCTTGTTACCACATGTTTCCAGTCACTACTACTGGTACTTGCTGAAGTGATAACTACCTGTATGAACATAAACATCACAATTACAATCCTTGAGACCTCCTGTTCCTTGAGTAGCATCAAAATACACAGTGACTTCATCATTAACAGTGGGAAATGAAGGTTCGGTAAAGACTACCTGACCAAAGAAATATCAAATAAAAATAATAAAAGTATTGATGCTAATATTCTCATAAGTTTGAAAATTGAAATGAAATAAAATATACTGCTACAAACTTACAAAAAAATGCTTACATCCCAATACAATTCAAGCGTTAAAATTAGTTTTTTTAAATACTATAATAAAAGTTATGTAATATTTTGCATGATATTTGTAGTTTATCTGTACTAAAACCACAAAGCAACTTCATCATATTTAGTCAATTTTTTCACAGCTATTATGTTTGTTTTAATAATATTCCATATCTTGTATTTTTTATTAAAATAAATGACAACATTATTTTTAAAGCATACACTTAAATTACTATTAGAAATTTTGAAAGTTCATTACTTTAAAAAAGAATATTATTGAATAATTGAAAATTATTATAAATTTTTGAGTAGCTTTACATACAGTAAATTACATTACATTATGCGAAATAAAAACATATTAATCTTTATGTTGCTTTGGGGAGCATCGAGTAAGTAGTTGCTCAAGATTCATTTCCTGAAAATGGAGAACTTTTCAGAGATGATATTGTACCCAGAATTGATATTAAAATAAATGCTGCTGATTTAGCAAAAATTCTGGATATTAACAATTTGTTATCGGATGATGAATATCCTGCAACATTTATTTATGACAATGGCAATATCAAAGATACTATCTATAATGTAGGATTTAGATTGAGAGGCAATACATCCAGATATTCAGCAAAATCATTTAAGGTTTCATTCAACACATTCGAATCTGGAAGAAAATATTATGGGGTAGAAAAATTAAATTTGAATGGTGAACACAATGACCCAAGTATAGTAAGGTCTAAATTTTGTGCCGATGTAGCAAAAGAATTGGGAGTGATAGGATCAAGAGCAAATCATGTCAGATTCTATATAAATGATGAGTTTAAAGGCTTATATTAGCTGTTGAACATATAGATGAAGAATTTGCAAAATTGAGATATGGCTCTAAAGATGGCAATTTATATAAATGCTTGTATCCTGCGGATTTGAATTATATCGGGGAAAATCCTGATGATTATAAAATTGCCAATCCCAATGGCAGAGATATGATCTAAAAACCAACACTGAAGAAGATGACTATTCAGATCTCTCTAATTTTATTCATATTCTAAAATATGCCAGCGACGAAGATTTTCCTTGTGAGATTGAAGAGATATTCAATGTGGATGCTTATATCAAATCGATAGTTTTTGATATTCTACACGGCACTTGGGATGATTATATTTGCAATAAAAATAATTTTTATCTACCATAATCCAAAGACAGGAAAATTTGAATATATCATTTATGATCTCGATAATACTTTTGGTATTGATTGGTTAATATTGACTGGTCAACACAAAATATTTATGAATGGCCTACATTGAATGAATCCAGACCATTATACCAAAGAATAATGTCGATTCCTAAATATAAAAGTACCTTTTACAACATATTTTCGGAAGCATTAGAAAATGTATATGTGCCTGAAAAATAAATTCATACATTTATCAGAAGAGATTTGATTAAAGTAGTTGCGGCTTCTGACAATTATAGGAACACAGGATTATGGATTTACATATTTGGATTTTTTCAATAGTTATGATACAGATATCAGTCTGGTAATCATGTCAAAACAACCTTAAGATTTTATTAGTGAAAGATACAACACTGCGTATCTCAAATTGATTATGATTTCCTATTGCCGAAAATTGAAAATTGGAGTATTGCCAAATCTGATAAATTTCATTTCAAGGCAGAACTTTCAAATTCCGAATATCTCAATTCTATAACTTGTTATTATGATAATGATGGAGATGGATTCTACGAACCCATTGAATTATATGATAATGGCACAGGAAATGATGTCACTTATAGGAGATAACATATTCACATCATCAGATATAGATTTTGTCGAAGATCAAAATACTATAAAATACTATTTCCTTTTATACAACAATTCCTGGCAATATTCATTTTACCCGTTGCTTTATTCATTTTTAGTTGAAGAAAATGAAATAACAATTGCCATCAACGAATTCATGGCAGACAATGATAATGTCATTGCAGATGAAGCAGGTGAATTTAATGATTGGATAGAGATATATAATTATGGCACTGATTCAATCTTTTTAGGCGATAAATATATGACAGACAACCAGGGTGTAAAAGATAAATGGGCGATGCCTGATATTTGGATTCATAAAGGAGAATACCTTTTAATTTGGGCTGATGATGATGAAGAACAAGGTGAATTGCATTCAAATTTCAAGTTGAGTGCTGGAGGAGAATACATCGGCATATACGATTCAAATCTTGATGTGATCGATGATATTGAATTTGGAGAACAACAGACAGATGTTTCTACTGGAAGATTGCCTGATGGTACCGGACAAATTTATGTAATGGGAACACCAACACCGGGATACACAAATAATATAAATCCTGTATTGGATGAGGAAACACAAGATATAGCCTTGTATCCCAATCCATGTCATGATTTTATTTGGATTGAACTTCCCGATGAATATTCAGATATAACTATACAGTTGTATGATATCCAAGGTAGATGCCTAAAAAATAAAAATAATATAGATGGTGGAATATTCAAAATAGATGTTTCAGATTATAATTCGGGTATTTATTATCTGCAAATTATTTCAAAATATGTTAATGAAATCAAAATCATAAAATATTCAAAAATAAATTTGGTATTTTTGATTTTTAAAATTTTATAAATCTTGAGGTAGTTTAATAAATACATTAATAAACAGTATATATATTTCAATAAAACAATTAATTATTACTATTTTGGGTTTATAATAATAAAACTAATGAAGTAATTACATTGTTAATGAATTATTCACTTTATGATTTATAAAATAATATTAATTTATAATTCAGTTTCATTGTCATACATTTAAATTTTAATTATGAGCATGTTGAATTTTAGCTTTTTCAAAACAAATAAACCTCGAAAATTTGAACCGATTCCAAGGTTTTATGATCCTGACAAAGAGTATATCGATTCTATTAAAAAAAGAATTGATGATAAGGATGATGTAGAAGCATTGAAATACAAATTGAAACAGAATTTTGGTAAAAACAGATTTGGTAGTTCAAGAATATCAGATCAGAGGTTGAGAAGAGCCAATCGAAATTCAAATATTAGATTGGTTGTTATCTTGGTTGTTTTACTAATATTGACATATTATTATTTGATTAGCGGATGATTGTATGAATAGTGTTATAAAATTATTGCCGGATTCTATTGCCAATCAGATTGCTGCAGGTGAAGTGATTCAGAGACCAGCATCGGCTGTAAAGGAACTTTTAGAAAATTCAATAGATGCCGGATCTGAAGATATTATATTGGTTTTGAAAGATAGTGGCAAATCCCTGATTCAGATTTCAGACAATGGAAAAGGGATGTCCGAAACCGATGCCAGAATGTGTTTTGAGAGGCATGCTACATCTAAGATTTCAAATATTCATGACCTTAACAGGATAAAAACTAAAGGATTTCGTGGAGAAGCTTTATCGAGTATTGCCGCTGTTGCTCAGGTAGAATTGATAACTAATGACGACAATTCAGGACTCGGAACCAGAATACTTATTGAAGGTTCCAAATTTATAAAGCAAGAACAGGTTCAAAGCGAAAGAGGAACAAAAATTTCATTAAAAAATCTTTTTTTCAATATTCCTGCACGAAGAAAATTCCTAAAATCAGACCCTGTTGAATTAAAACATTGCACTAATGAATTTATAAGAATTGCTTTGGCACATCCTGAAGTGACATTCGCTATGTTTCACAATAACAGCCTATTATATCAATTACCAAAAAACAGTCTTAAACAAAGGATATTGAATGTAATAGGTAAGTCTGCAGAGAAACTACTATTGCCCGTGGAACAAGAGATGGAGTTATTCAATATTAACGGATATATTGGGAATATTGAACATGCTCAAAAATCAAGAAATAATCAATATCTTTTTGTAAATAACAGATTTATAAAAAGCAATTATCTCAACCACGCTATCAATGCCGCATATCAGGAATTTAATTCAAGCTATGAAAATCCACTTTATCTTTTATTTATAGATATCGATCCAGGTAAAATAGATGTAAATATTCATCCAACAAAACAAGAAATAAAATTCGAAGAGGAACGCTTGATTTATAATTATCTTAAAGTTGCAATTAAACATACACTTGGAAAATTTGTCTTATCTCCAAAGTTAGAGTTTGGAAAGGATAGTTCCTTTGAAAAATTAGGGCGTCAAGAAGTTGATGAAAACACTGATATAATGGAAATGGAATCAGGTTTGAAATTTAAACCTTCCGAAAGACAAAAAGAAATAAAGAAAAATTGGCAGAATTCTTTTGATATTCTGAAATCAACAAAAATAGATTCAATAATAGACAATATAGGAAATGATGATTTCAAACCAGAATCAGAATCACCCAAAATTGAACTTTTTGAAGATATTTTCACGGACAAAAACCTTGAAATAATTGAGGTTTTTACCAAATATCTGATATATGAAAAGGGAGATAAGATAATAGTGGTAAATAAAAAATCTGCATGGGAAAGAATACTTTTTGATAAAATGATTTCCATGATTGAAAAAAATGATAAGAGGACTTATAAGCAATTGATTTTCCCTATCGATATCGATATAAAAGAACCTGAAAATGTACTTTATGATGAATTTATTTTAGATTTGGATAAAATTGGGATTATTTGTGAAAGAGTGGAAAGCAGTATATTATTGAAAGAAATTCCTGAATTTGTGGATTCTACATTTATAAAAGAATTGGTAGAAAATGCAATATCTAAATATCTTAATGATATCGATTACCGATACACATTTTTAGAGAGTTTTTCAAAAGATAATGCTGCATTGCAAATAAAACGAAAATCGGTAAATCTTAGCAAAAAAGAATATCCTGTTTTCATCAATGAATTATTTGCATGCAATAACCCTTTATATAGTCCGAGTGGAGAGAAATGTTACTATGAATTGAGTTTTGAGCAGTTAAAAAAAATATTGGTATAAATTAAAAAATATAAAAGAATATAATGTTACAGATTTCACCAGTTGTTAAAAACCTGATAATAATAAATATAATTGTATTTTTAGCAGTAACATATATGTTTCCAAACTGGCATATGTATTTCGAAGCATATTATCCTGCTTCATCTATGTTCAGACCAGTGCAGATAGTTACACATATGTTTATGCATGGAAACCTGATTCCCAGCTTGTTTTTCAATATGTTCATGTTGTATATGTTTGGGGCAGTGATGGAATATTATTGGGGAGAAAATACTTTTTGTTTGTTTATCTGATGAGTGGATTTGGAGCTTTAGCTTTTCACTACCTTGTAAAATATATCGAAATTCAATATCTATATGGTTCAGTAGATCCTGTATCTTATGGTAAAATGCTGGAACAAGGGCGACAAATAATAGAAAGTGGTAGAAACTATACCGGAAATTTAGGAGAGTTGAATTTGATTGTAAATATACCTGCAGTTGGAGCCTCTGGAGCAGTTTTTGGTATTTTAGCGGCTTTTGCCACCCAATTTCCACGCCGAAAACTTATGCTTTTATTTCCCCCTATTCCTATGGAAGCAAGAGTATTGATACCTATAATAATAGTTTTGGAAGTATTTTTGGGATTAGGAGGAGGTAGCAGTGATGGAATTGCTCATTTTGCCCATGTAGGTGGAGCAATTACAGGTTTTATTTTAACAAAATTCAGGTATAAATTCAATTTTTAATGAATCTTAAAAGCGATATAATAAATATTTTTAAAAGCAATATGGTCAATAGCCTTATTGTAATTATAGTCGTTTTAAGTTTAATATTTCTTGTTTTCAATTCTTTTATTGCAGGATCTGCTAATACTGGCATATCGGAGTATATTTTTTTGAGCAGTGATTATTCGGAAGTATTAAAGCACTTTTGGGTATTAATCACACACCTGTTTATTGACCAATCCATCTATAATTTAATATGGAATATGCTTATTCTGTATTGGTTTGGATATATTTTAGGAGATCTGATAGGCGATGATACCATTTTACCTGCATATTTATTTACAGGATTATCAGGTGCGGCATTGTTTTTCTTTGCTTCTTATATTTTACATTTCAATTATTACTATTTATCAGGAGTTAGAACTTCGACTATCGGAGTTATGATGGCTTCAGCTTTTTTGGTTCCCGACTACAATATCAGGTTGATACTTTTAGGAAATGTCAAACTCAAATTTGTTGCATTAGCAATACTTACAATAGATCTTTTGTTTTTATTTGCTTCCAATGATTATAGCTATTGGGCAATTATAGGTGCTACTATCGCAGCATGGCTATATATCAAAGATATCAGATCAGGGAAGAAAATAAAGTCATTTTTTAATGCTATTTTCACTTGGTTTAAATCTATATTTGCATTTAAAAAAATAAAAACAAATCTAAACTCAATGTGAAATATAAATCCACAAAAAAGAAGATCTAAGGAAAATACTGGCAACAAAAAAGATAATTTTGAATTGAATAGGATTTTAGATAAAATTCTATGATGAGGGATATGAAAATTTGACTGACAATGAAAAGGAATTTCTTTTCAAATCAAGTAATGACTTATGAAGATAATATACAAAATATTGGTTTTCATAAATATATTACTCTGTATAGCTTCTAGACTCTCATATATTGCACCATATATTGATCCATCGAAGATATGGGTATTCTCATTTTTGGACTTTTATTTTTATATTTTTTGTATTTCATATTTTATTCATTATTTTTTGGTTATTCAAAAAAAGAAAATACATTTTATATTCATTGATAACATTGCTTATAGGATTCCAATATATTAACAATACTATTAGATTTTCAAAAACCCAATAAATCTGAGGGTGGTGATTTATCAGTGATGAGCTACAATCTGAATCAAGGTTACTACTTATATGAGCATAAAATTGAAAATGTAGAATTTGAAAAATTTATCATATAGATAAAAATCTGATGTTTTATTGCTTCAGGAAATAAATTCAAATACATTCTGGATATTTTAAAAAATCTAAAACAATATAAATACAGATTGTTTTTTAAAGATTTTGGCACTGCTATTTTATCAAAATATAAATATACAAATAAGTGGTAAAATTGATTTTAACACAAAAACAAATTCCGGAGTTTGGGCAGATATCTCCGTTGGTGATAGCATAATAAGATGTTATAGTGTACACCTTAAATCCAATCAGATAAGTAGAAAAGCACAGGAAGTGGTTGATGATATGGAAAACAATCAGAAGATCGAATCTAAAAACATCAAGAATATATTGAGTCTGTACAAAAATAATGTTCAGATAAGAGCAGAACAAGTGAAAATAGTGAAAAAAGAGATTCTTTCTTCACCATATCCTGTTATAATCGGTGCAGATTTCAATGACCCTCCTATATCTTACACTTATAAGCAATTCAGTGAGAAGCTCCATGATTCTTTCAAGGACAAGGGTGTTGGCTTAGGCATATCTTATGGTGGTGTAATCCCATTTTTGAGAATAGATTATTTGTTAGTATCCGATAAATTAAAAACTCTGGATTTCTCAAATTACAATGTCAATTATTCAGATCATTTCCCTATTTTGGCTTCCTACAAAATAGATTGATTACAAGTAGTTGCTGTGAATTTCATTTCCTGGACTCAAGACTACTGATAATCATTGATATTTTTTACAATAATCACAATTTCTTTTTCACATAAAATTCCATAATAGCTTCAGCATTCTCTGCACTATCATTGGAGTTCAATACCAATTTATGGACTTTGTTTTTATCCCTCTTATTCATACCAAACAGATATGCTTTGTCATAATAACTTAGAGAAATATCCGCTACGGTGTGGTAATCACCCACTTCCAAAGCCTGAACTGCAGCTTTATAATTTTGCCCTCCAAGCCTTTTTACTATTTTATCCAATGCTTTAAGCAAATGAGATTTTTCATACCCTGCATAAATTCTCACCAAATTTTCCACCCTTAATTCCTTTGGTAAATCTATAAATATCAAATCAGAATTTCTAATAGTAGCATACAGATTTTCAGGAAGATATACTTTTCCAATTGTCCGACTTTCATCTTCTATCCATATTGGCAGACTCTTGTCGAATTCATTAAGTAAAATCCCGATATTATTTTCAAATTGTTCTGTGCTTGGTTGTGCTTTTTCCCCTATGAAACCAAAAGCTGAACCTTTGTGATGAGCATAATATTCCAAATCTACAACCTGTTGATTTTTACCAGTTATCTGATGTAGTATCTCCGTTTTTCCACTACCGGTATAACCACCTAAAATTATGGGTTTTTTGATTTTTGAAAATTCATTTTGAACAAAATTTCTATATGCTTTATATCCTTTGATCAAAATATCAGTATCTACGCCAAATAAACTAAATAGCCACGCCATACTTCCTGAGCGCATACCCCCTCTCCAACAGTATATTCTAATTTTTCTTTCGGAATAATTTTCTAATATTTCATTTAATTCATAAACATATTTTGCCATTTTAGGACCTGTAAGTTCCAATGCTTTCAATATAGCTTCTTCTCTGCCTTTCTGTTTATATAGTGTTCCTATTACTGCTCTTTCTTCATTGGAAAGCAAAGGAATATTATAAGCTCCGGGAAAGTGACCTTTCAGAAATTCTGCCGGTGATCTAACATCAATTACAGGTGAGGTTTGCTTCAAAAATTCTGCAATTTCAATTTTCATTTCATTTTTTTTACAAAACTAATTTATGATGGATTTTATCTAATAATATTTTTAACTTATTTTTGATAATAATTAATATTTTTTATCAAAACTTACTGATAATGGAAGATTTTTGGATTGGCGATTGGGTTAGATTAATTTCAAATGGACAAAAAGGACAATTTGAAGGCTTGCAGGATGGAAAGGCTAAAATTAAGATTAATGGGAAATACTATAAATGTAAATTATCAGATTTAGAATTGATTCCTGAAGAAGAACTTGAAGAGAGCATTCCTATCCTTCAGACATTGAATGATTATGACAATACTAACAATGGCAAAATTTCAAATGTTATAGATCTGCATATTGAAAAACTTGAGCCTAAAATGAAACATCAAAAGGCAGAGATGATATTGCAATTTCAAATAAAAAAATTGAAAGAGTTCCTCGATACCGCCATCGATACAAAATTTTATATGGTTCTGGTAATTCATGGAAAAGGTATTGGCACATTGAAACTCGAAATGGATCACATACTTAAAGACTATGATGAAATCAGATTCACTATCCCTGTCAATGACGGAGGAGCAACAGAAATATATTTTAAATATATGCCTTTCCTATATATTTATAAAATGTAAAAAGGAATAGTATCGCTAATCCACTGCATATTGGTCAACAAGTGATTTCAATTGACCCAATTGATGTACTCCTGCCTGCCTGTAAACCACATCACCATTTTGAAATATAGACAATGTAGGCACACTCATCACTTTATATTTTTGTGAAATTGCAGGATTTTTATCTACATCTATAGTTATGATTTTTATTTTACCTCCCACCTCACTTGCAAGTTTTTGAAGGATTGGTTTTTGCATTTTACAAGGTTGACACCACTCTGCAGCAAAGTCAACTAATACAGGAGTTTTACTTTTTATCAGGTCTTTAAATGATATTTTTGCCTTTTTCATCTATGAAATTAATTGAATTAAATTAATCTACTATAAACAAATAATTTGCATAATTGTTCATCTCAAACAGCTAAACTACACAGTAATTTCCTAACTCGGCTATTGATATACATTTCATTTATCTTATAAAATATATCTCGATAATTAGGCAGAAATTTCCAATTGTAAAAAATCACCATTTAATTTTTTGTTGAATTCAAGAATTTAGAAATCGAAAAATTCATTAAAATCACAAAGTCATAGTTGTGATTTAGTAATTAATTGATTAACTTTGAGTATAATTTAAAATTTAAAAATCACAGGCAGCAAAATGATTGAAAAAAGCGTTGATATTGATAAAAATTCTAATTTTGATTTTGATGTCTCTGACTTTACTGATGGTATATATTTGATAAAAGTACAGGATCAAAAAGGTGGCATACTTTTTAATGAAAAAATAATTGTAACTAACAAAAACTAATTTCATAAGTTCAATAGCAGCCTGATGTGCTCAGGCTGCCTTTTTTAAATACACTACCATGAAACGATATATATTTTTAATATCTTTTATTTTTTACTATACAAGTTTATTTCTTGCTCAGAATACGTTTAGCAAAACGTATAATATTGTAAATGGACATGAATATCTAAATAATATTTTAATTTTAGACAATGGAGAATATTTATTACAAGGTGGAGGTGTGACAGATCCTAATACTACTTTTTTTGCAGGTTGTGATTTTTTAGTATATATTGATAAAAATAATATTAAAATAGATACTTTTAAAAATAATAGATTCTTTTTTGCCCAATCAAAATCTTATGACATAAAAGAAGATACAATTTTCCACTTTGGAAATGATAATAGAAAATTCCCCGAACCTTGGATAGTATACAAAACAAATATGAAAGGAGATAGTCTTGGAAAGTTTATTTATGACAGGTTTGATTATATCAATTATGCACAGGGAATATTAGTGATCGGAGACAATATATTTCTTAATGGAAGTGAAAAAAACCAATACAGCTTCGTCAGAAACCGTATTGTAAAATTTGATAGAGCAGGAAATATATTAAAAGAGACAGAATTGGAAGAATTTGGAAATAGTGAAAATCAATCTAATTATGGTTCTTCTATGGTTCAAACCACAGATGGAAATTTGGCTTTAGTCGGGTATTGGGTTACTCCTGATGTTGATCAAATACAAAATGTTGGTATTTGCAAATTTGATACAGATCTAAATGTTATCTGGTATGAATATTTTAACAATACTTCAGGAGCTAATCATAAATTCAATATATGGCCCTATATGACTGCAACACCAGACAATGGTTTAGTTTATACAAATGAAATATTTCTACTCGATTCTGTAGAGTGGACAACGCCACCAAAATATACAGAATATGGTTATAGCGCAGTAGTATTCAATAAAATAGACAGCATTGGTGATATTGTATGGACAGATACTTTATTCTGTTTACTCAATCCGCCGGGAAAAGCTTATCCTTATAGAATTATAAGAAGATTATTAACATGTAGAAATGGAGATATAGTCGGAGTAGGCTCATATTACCAACCAATGGATGAGATAAGAGAAAAGGGGTATATCTGCAGGTATAGTCCAGAAGGGAAGTTAAAATGGGAACACAGATATTTTGATCCTGAATTAGGAGATGAAAGTTATTTTATTGGGGTTAAAGAAGATGAAGATGGCTATTTATATTGTGTTGGATCAATAGAAGATTTGAATGGCGAATGGAACAATTCAGGATTATCATGGTTATTAAAACTCGACAGTTCAGGCTGTTTCACTCCCGGATGTAGGCAGGATACACTGACTGAAATACATGTTACTAAAACAGAAGAGATACTAATAAACCTGACAGGAAAGATAGTGATATATCCCAATCCGGCAAGTGATCATATCTCTATAGTATTTCCTGAAGGATATGATGCCAAAGAATGTCAATTTTTTGATATCATGGGCAGATTGGTAAAAGATAAAATCAATGATTTTGAAAATATTGATATTTCAGATATTTCTTCAGGATTGTATATTATGAAGGCAATGGATGAGAGAGGGAGGATTGTCAGTGGGAAGTTTGTTGTGAAGTAGTGTCTGAACCTTGATCCGTCAGGAGACGGACACAGTTTTTGTAATTAATTGATTAACTTTGAATTTAGATTGAGAATAAAAATAGAAGATCAAGAAATAATTCGTGAATTCGTGGCATCCATATAAAACAATCAAGAGGTTAGTTTTGGCTTAAACCACATTATTCCATATTGTATTCATTGGGTTAAAACCCATTTTACATTTCCCATTTATATCCTGCCGCTAAAGCAGCAGGCTATTTATTCCATGCATTTCCAAATCCTACAATATAGAAGATAAAGAAATAATTCGTGAATTCGTGGCATCCATATAAAACAATTATGAATAGGGATGCGGCTTTAGCCCATCCATATTTATCGGGAGGGTTTATAACAGATTCTATAAATTGTTGAAATATAACGTAATTGTTTGATTTGAGAAGCTTTATGTGTGAAAGTAGCAAGCCTGTGTACAAAAGTAGCAAACCTGTGTACAAAAGTAGCAAACCTGTGTACAAAAGTAGCAAACCTGTGCATAAAAGTAGCAAGCCTGTGTGTAAGAGTAGCAAGCTTGTGTATAAGAGTAGCAAGCTTGTGTATAAGAGGTAATCAACAATTTTACGGACTATACAGAATTTTGTATTTTGTCAAAAATTGGAAAGAAAGCAGTTATGGATATTTCCATGGGCTATGGAAAGTAATCCTATAATCTAATAAATCATAGCTCAGATAATAAGAGTTATTGGTGATTTGCTATTGTTGGAAATGGAATATCGCATTTAACTTTACGATAGTTCCCACTTTCTCACCTTTTACCAATTTTAAGAGATTTCATTCATTTATATCGAAAACGATAATAGGTAGATTATTTTCTACAAAGCGTAAATGCAGTCATATCCATTATTTTCAACCCCTTCATTTATAACTTTGGTAAATGAAATTTCATCATATTTTATTGCATCTGGATTTTTTAAAAAAGGGATCATCAGAATATACACCATCTACTCTTGTACCTTTAAAAATCACATCGGCACTGATCTCATTTGCACGCAATGCAAGCGGCAGAATCGGTAGTAAAATATGGGCTTCTTCGTTCTGAGCAAAAGATAACTACACGTCCTTTTTCCAGATGTCTTATTGCTCTACGTCTGATATAGGGTTCGGCTATTTTTTCCATTTCCTAGAGTAGCAGATACCAATCTTGTGAACATTCCTTCTTTTTCCATAGCGGACTGGAGAGCCATTCCATTGATGCTTGTGGCGAGCATGCCCATATAATCTCCGCATATTTTATCTATTCCTTGTGGCATCAGCATTAAGTCCTCTGTATATATTTCCACCGCCAATGACAATAGCCACTTCAATATCTTCATCAACTATTTGTTTTATTTCACGAGAATAGTGTTTTAGCATTTTTTAGCATCGATAACAAAATTTTGGTCTCCCATCAGTGATTCCGCTAAGTTTTAGCAATACCCTTTTATATTTTGGAGCGTTCATTTTTGTTATAGTTTTAAGCAAAAAAAAAGCGAATTTCATTGAAATTCGCTTTTAATAAATTTTAACCAAGAGCAACATGTTTGAATCCGGTAACTTCAAGTTCTTTATCTGCGGATTTAACATATGTTCTGATATCCATACTACTATCTTTAACATATTGTTGATTGAGCAGGGTATTTTCTTTATAGAATTTTTGTAATTTACCTGTGGCAATTCTTTCAAGCATATTTTCAGGTTTTCCCTCATTTCTTGCTTGTTCCATTCCTATTTCTATTTCTTTTTCGATTATTGACTTATCGACACCATCTTTGTCAAGGGCAACAGGCTTCATAGCAGCAGCCTGCATAGCAACATTTTTACCTACTTCAACAAATTTTTCATCATCTTTATTAAGTCCAACCACAGCAGCTTTATTTCCCATATGAATATAAGAAACTACCATTGGAGCACTGATGAATTGATAATCTGCCAATTCTATTTTTTCACCTATTACTCCCCACTTGTTCTGCTATTTTTTCAGCTACAGTGATACCACCTTCGAATGGAGCTTTCAAATAAGTCTTCCAGGCTTGTAATAATTCCAAAGCAAGTTTTCCGAATTTTTCTGTCAATGCGATAAAATCTTCATTTTTTGCAACAAAGTCAGTTTGCCACTCAATTTCACGATTACTCCCTTTTTTGCTATCATCGGAAACGAAAGCAAGTACAACACCTTCTTTAGCTTCTCTGTCAGCTCTTTTAGCAGATACTTTCTGACCTTTTTTCTAAGATATCTATAAGCACCATCGAAATCTCCATTAGATTCGCTAAGAGCTTTTTTACAGTCCATCATACCTGCTCCTGTGACATCCCTAAGTTTTTTGACGTCGGAAGCAGAAATAGTATGTTCACTCATTGAGGGATTGTATATTTTTTGTTATAAATTAATTCTCAGAATTTTCTCCTTTACTTGCTTTTTCTTCCAAACCTTCTTTTGATTGAATTCACTTAAATAATTTGTAATTATTTCTATTGATTTAGTAGAATCATCATTTGCAGAATTGGGAAATCGACTAAATTAGGATTAACGTTTGTATCGACCATCGCAAATGTCCTGATATTCAATTTGTGTGCTTCTTCAGAGGCAAGGTGTTTCTGGCTGATATCTACGACGAACATTGCTGAAGGAATCTTATTCAATTTTTCAATTCCACCCAATACTTTATTCATTTTATCCCTTTCTCTGGATAGAGGAGTCTTTCTTTTTTTGTAATGCTTGTCAGAGATTTGTCATTCAACATGCTTTCTATTTTCTCCATTTTTTTAATGGATTTTCTGATGGTAGAGAAATTAGTCATCATTCCTCCAAGCCATCTGTGAGTAACAAAAGGCATATTGACGCTTTCTGCTGCTTTTTTCACAACATCTCTAGCTTGTTTTTTAGTAGCAACGAAGATGATTTTTTTACCTGATTTTGCAAGTTCTTTCATTGCTTTTCCGGATTTTTCCAATTCGGAAATAGATTTATTAATATCGATGATATGAATGCCTTTTTTCTCAGCAAAAATATATTTTTGCATTTTAGGATTCCATTTGCTCTTCATGTGACCAAAATGTACACCTGCATCCAACATTTCTTTATAAGTAGGTTTTGACATTATACTAACTTTAAAAATTTTAATAAAAAATTAACGCTTGCTGAATTGGAAGCTCTTACGTGCTTTTGGTTTACCTGGTTTCTTCCTTTCAACAACTCTGGAGTCTCTGGTAAGGTATTTTTTATCCTTAAGAGATTTTTTGTAGTCTTCATTAACTTTTACAAGTGCTCTTGAAAGAGCTAATCTTATTGCTTCTGACTGTCCTTTGAAACCACCTCCTTCAACATTTATTTTAATATCAAATTCAGTATCAGTGCCTGTGATTTTTATTGGATCCACTACGATCAATCTTACATATTCTTGTGGGAAAAAATCCTTAATATCTTTTCCATTAACTGTAATTTTTCCGCTACCATTTTTTAGAAACAATCTGGCAACTGAAGATTTTCTTCTACCTATAGCATTGATAATTTCCATGTTCTATATTTTAAATTTTTTCCGGTTTTTGTGCCTGATGAGGATGATCAGAACCTACATAAACAAATAACTTTTTAAACATCTGTCTTCCTAATTTATTTTTAGGTAACATTCCCCTTACAGCATTTTCTATTACGCCAAAAGGTTTCTTTTCAAACATTTCCCGAACTGATCTTTTTTTCAATCCTCCTGGATATCCAGAATAAGTTGAGTATATCTTATCTGTATATTTATTTCCGGTAAATCTTACTTTTTCCGCATTTACGATTATTACATAATCTCCTGCATCAAAGTGAGGAGTGTAGTCAGGTCTGTGCTTTCCGCGAAGGATATGGGCTACTTTTGTGGCTAATCTACCAACAACCTCTCCTTCAGCATCTATCACATACCACTTACGTACCATTTCCTCTTTTTTCTGTGATTTTGTTTTATAGCTTAACGTATTCACTTTTTAATATTTATTTTATTTAATTAAATTGAGGCGCAAAAGTATATTTTAATTTGAAATAAAAAAAATTTATAAGCAATAATTTTTATTCGCACCCTCATAAAAAATTGAAAAACAGTTAAAATATTGCTCAAAAAAATTATTTTATATGGTGTTTGCTATATTTTTTTAATAAATTTATTAAATATATTTGTACAATTACTATGATTTTTAATTTGTTTTTCCATTACTTTGCATCAACTTTTGAAATAAAACGATGGATTATGGCAAACAATTTGCTTATTGTAGAGTCTCCTGCAAAAGCCAAAACAATTGAAAAAATATTAGGAAAAGATTTTGTTGTTAAATCAAGTAACGGACATATCAGAGACTTACCTTCAAATGAAATAGGTGTTGATATAGATAATGATTTTGAACCTAAATATATTATCTCTCCTCAGAAATCAAAACTTGTTTCAGAACTGAAAAGTGCTGTTAAAAGCTCTAAAGAAGTATGGTTAGCGACTGATGAGGATCGTGAGGGAGAAGCTATTTCCTGGCATCTTAGCGAAACACTTGGCTTGGATAGTGCTACTACCAAAAGGGTAACTTTCAGGGAGATTACCAAATCCGGAATCCAAAATGCTATTAAGAATCCAAGAACTATCGATATAAATCTGGTGAATGCTCAACAGACAAGAAGGATATTGGACAGACTGATAGGATTCGAATTGTCACAGTTATTGTGGAAGAAAATAAAAGGTAAATTATCTGCAGGAAGAGTTCAGTCTGTGGCTGTAAAATTAATTGTCGAAAGAGAAAGAGAAATCAGGAATTTTACTCCGGTTGCAAGTTATAAAGTTTACGGATATTTCAAATTGCAAAATGGTAAAAACACTCAAATTTTAAAATCAGAATTGAGCCAGTCTTTTGATAATGAAAAAGATGCTACTGATTTTCTCAATAAAATCAAAGATAGTGTATTCAAAATCAAAGATATCGCTGTTAAACCGCTGAAACGAAATCCTGCTCCACCATTTACTACTTCTACTTTGCAGCAAGAGGCGAGCTTGAAATTCAATTTTAGCGTTAAGAAAACTATGATGGTAGCTCAAAAGCTTTATGAAAATGGAGCTATTACTTATATGAGAACTGATTCTACGAATCTTAGCAATGAAGCTCTTGCTTCGATATCAGAATATGTGAAATCAGAATTCGGCGATAAATACTACCAGTTCAGAACTTATAAATCTAAATCTGCTAATGCTCAGGAAGCTCACGAAGCTATTAGACCGACATATATAACCAATCTTGAAGTAAGCCAAAACAGAGACGAACAACGACTTTATGAATTGATATGGAAAAGGACTTTGGCTTGTCAGATGTCGAGTGCTGAACTCGAAAGAACTGATGTGATTATAGATATTTCTGATTGGAATAAAGCGGATTTTATAGCTTCAGGTCAGGTTATTAAATTCGATGGTTTTCTGAAAGTATATCTTGAAAGCACTGAAGATGAAGATGAAGAAACAAAAGATATGCTACCTCCAGTGAAAGTTGGACAATTGCTTGATTTGAGCTATGTGGAAGCATTGGAGAAATTTACAAAACCTGCTGCCAGATATTCTGAAGCCTCATTAGTTAAAAAACTCGAAACTCTGGGAATTGGAAGACCTTCAACTTACGCTCCTACTATTTCTAAAATAATGGAAACTGACAGAGGATATGTTGTGAAAAGTAATATCGAAGGAAATATCAGGCAAGTTGTAAGATTGGAATTGAAAAATAAAAATATCCACAAGGAAGAACTTGAAGAGTCTTACGGTGGTTCAAAAAATAAATTGAGCCCTACTGATATGGGTATGGTAGTCACAGATTTTCTCGATGATAATTTCAATAGTCTTATGGATTATGGATTTACCGCAGGTGTGGAAAATGAACTGGATCAGATAGCTGAAAAAGGTCAAAATTGGAAAGAATTATTGGCTGAGCTTTATTTCCCATTTCATAATGATGTAGAAACTGTAACTGAAACCCAAGGAAAAGTAAAAGCTACAAGAGTATTAGGCACAGATCCTGAAACAGGTCATAGTGTTTTGGTACAAATATTAAAATATGGTCCCGTTGTCCAAATCGGTACTAAAGAAGAAGTTGGGGAAGAGGGGAAACCAAAATTTGCTAACCTATTGAGTGGTATGTCCATTGAGACTATCACTTATGAAGAAGCCATGAGCTTGTTTAAACTTCCTAAATCTTTAGGTTCTTATAAAAATCAGGAAATAACGGTTGGAAATGGAAGGTATGGTAATTTTATCAAATATGGAGAAAAATATGTAAATCTTCCCAGAACAACAAATCTACAAGAAATAACATTAGAAGAGGCTATTGAAAAGATAAAAATAAAGGAAGAGGAGGATAAACCATTGGGGGAATATAAATCTTTACCTATTACTAAAGGTAAGGGAAGATTCGGACCTTTTTTGAAATGGAATGACCTCTATGTCAATGTCCCAGCTAAAATAAATTTTGACAATATATCGATTGATGAAGCAATTGAATTGATAGATAAGAAAGTAGAAAAAGAAGCAAACAGATATATTCAAAACTGGGAAAGTGAATCATTATCTATTGAAAATGGACGTTGGGGACCTTTTATACGATATAAAAAATCTAATTTTAAATTGCCAAAGATTGATGGTAAAGTTCCTGATAAAGATTATCTTTTGAAATTGAGTATTGATGATGTTAAAAAAATAATTGAGGATCAGGCTCCGGGTACTTTTAAGAAAGGTAAAAAATAGTATCGATATTTTTTTTAGTTGAAATTAAACTATAATTATTATGATTAATTGGACAAAAATTAAGGATTTTGATGATATATTATTTGATTTCCATGAAGGTATAGGAAAAATAACTATCAACAGACCCAATGTGTATAATGCTTTCCGTCCTCAAACAGCTAAAGAAATACATGAAGCATTGGAAATATGTCGTGAAAGACCTGAAATTAATGTTATAATACTGACAGGAGCAGGAGATAAAGCATTTTGTTCAGGTGGCGATATCAATTACAAGGGAGAAGGAGGATATGTAGGTGATGATGGTATCCCACGGTTAAATATTCTGGATGTTCACAGGCTGATTAGACATATTCCTAAGCCTGTCATAGCTATGGTAAATGGTTTTGCTATAGGTGGCGGACATGTGTTGCATGTGATTTGTGATCTCTCTATTGCTAGTGAAAATGCTAAGTTCGGACAAACAGGGCCTAAAGTAGGTAGTTTCGATGCAGGATTCGGGTCATCATATCTGGCGAGGATAGTAGGACAAAAAAAAGCGAGGGAGATTTGGTATCTATGTGAACAATATACTGCTCAGGAAGCTCTCGATATGGGACTTGTGAATAAAGTGGTATCTCTTGATAAACTCGAAGAAACAACTGTGGAATGGGCTAAGAAAATCATGAGACACAGCCCATTGGCATTGCGTATGATAAAGAGAGGATTCAATGCTGAACTTGATGGACAACGCGGAATTATGGAATTTGCAGGCGATGCCACACTGATGTATTACTTACTTGAAGAAGCCAAAGAAGGTAAAAATGCTTTTCTTGAAAAAAGAACTCCGGATTGGAGTAAATATCCAAAGTTTCCTTAAGTATTAGTGAAATCTATAATATGCTTTGGTAATTCTATTTCCGGTTTTAATTTCATATCCGGAATGGGAGTTCCTAAAACTGTTGTCACAGGTATAGTGCCTGCCCAATAATCCAGGTCATAATCTGAAGCTTCTTCTTTAGCCGGTCCTTCTGCTATCTTTGCTGAAGCAGAATCTATGGTTATTTCTATCACTCTTGTAGCCTTCAGTTCATTGTCGTTTGGGACTCTGCAATTTTCCCATCTATCGGGAACAAAATGATTTATCAAAGCTTTGAGTCCAACTAATTTTTCTTCATTTGAAATGAGTTCTCTTACTGTTCCAAAAACCACCACTGATCTGAAATTTACACTGTGATGATATGCTGACCTTGTCAGTTTCATAGCATCGAGTATCATAACGCTCAGGCATACTTTTTGGGATTCAATCAGTGCTGATGTCATTCTGTTTTGTAATGATCCGTGAATATATATTTTGTCATTATCTCTACCGAAATTTACAGGTTGAGTATATGCTTCGCCTTCTATATATTGAAAAGCAACAAAACAAACAGGTTGAATCCAAAAATTTTATGTACTGTTTCTTTGTCGTATTTTGCCTTCTTTTTGCCTTTTTTGACAGTGTTCTGATGATTTTTCAAATTCCATATCTCTGAGATTTTTCCTGTTTTGTATTGTTGAATATAGTATGAAAAAATTGTAAATTGGGTATATATCTATTGAATATTATCAATGCTTAAAATACATTTTATTCTTCTTCTTTTTTATATTTGTTATCTTCTTTATCATAAGCTTCTATTATTTTTTTTACCAATCGGTGTCTTACCACATCTTCTCTGCTCATTCTCACGATTCCGATACCATCAAGTGGGCTTAGCAAGTCCAAAGATTTTGCAAGTCCCGAATGTTGATGGCGAGGTAGGTCTATTTGAGTTAGATCACCGGTCACTATGCATTTGGCATTGGGTCCTAATCTAGTGAGGAACATTTTTATCTGTACAGAAGTGGCATTTTGTGCTTCATCGAGTATAACGAAAGCATGATCGAGAGTTCTCCCTCTCATAAATGCCAATGGGGCTATTTCTATAACTCGGTTAGATATAAAAAGCTTAAGTTTTTCTGCATGTATCATATCATCCAGAGCATCATATAATGGTCTGAGATATGGATCTATTTTTTCTTTCATGTCTCCGGGTAGAAAACCCAGATTTTCCCCTGCTTCTACAGCGGGTCTTGTTAGTATTATTTTTTTTACTAGCTTATTTCTCAGTGCTTTTACTGCCAAGGCTACCGCAGTATATGTTTTTCCTGTTCCGGCAGGACCTATGGCAAATACAATATCATTGGTATTACTGGCTTCGATTAGTTTCTTTTGATTTTTTGTTCTTGCCTTTATGGGTTTTCCATCCCTACCAGTAACAATAGTATTAGCACTATTGGCTGGAAGTTTTTCTGTTCCGGCATTATTATTTCCCAATAAATCCTGGACTGTTTGTAAGGTGAGTTCCCCATTTTCCCTTAGTAATTTTACCATTATCTCTACTTTGGATTTAGCCTTCTGTGCTGAAGATTTGTTTCCACTCAATTTCAATAAGTCTCCACGACTTGTAAAAGTAACTTCAGGATATGCCTGTTTCAGTACATTTAATTTTATATCATGTATTCCAAAAAACTCCAATGGATCTACACCATTCAACTTCAATAATATTTCACTTGTCTTTTCCACAAACTTCTGTTTTCAATTTAAAGTCAAAATTAAACTAAAAAATGAAGTTTTAGTGAATTATTTTTAAAATAAATAATGGAACTATTCAGTGAATAGCTCCAGAGGAGCGAATTAATTGTAACACTGGATGAAATCCCCACGATGGTCGCAGTTTGTAACTGCGATCACATAGGCTTGGAAGTTATAGTGAATTTATTGAAATTAATTACATTTTCACAACAAAGTTACATCTCCTGCAATGACTTTTTCAATACCATTATCTTCAAGAGTAATTTTATAAACATAGACACCCGGATTGAATTTACCACTTGGCTGCCAACCGGAATAAGGATCATTGGAATCTAAATGGTTTGCATCAAAGATGAGTTCTCCCCATCTGTCGAAAATCTGAAGGTCATACTTCACATCTATATTTGTTTTGATGTAAAAGGAGCCGTTTATATCTGAATTATTTGCTATGACATTGGGAATATGCAATTCAATTTTTTTGAAATTCACGATTATGGTTTCTGATGCCTCACACCCAAATGCATTTTTAACCAAGACAGTATAATTACCTCCGATATCACTAATCAGTGTAGGATAAGGACAGTCAAAACAATCCAGTCCCTGAGTGGGAGACCAACTATAAGAAACGATATCCCCCAAGTAATCAATATGTAATTCTAATCCCGGATAATACTGGATATCAATCATATCTTGAGCTGAAATAATGGGTTCGGGATATTCTTCAATCCAAAATTCTAAACTGTCAATGCAAGCGTTAAGATCATAACCAGTCAATAAGTAATATCCCGGATTATTGATTTCAATCGGGCTGTTTACCCCAATATTATTCAATGAAATGTCGTAATGAGAAGAGATGATATTAATGGCTGTGGAATAGCCGTCACAAAACCCCAAATCACCGGAAATCTGGATAGGAATTTTATCAAAATAATTGACATCTATCATAAAAATCAAATAATGTATTAAGTAATTGAAACTAATAAAATAAAAGGATAATTTTTTTATTAGTTTTTTTTCATCATACTTTATTGTTATACAATAAAGTATATATATAAATTTATTAATTTGTTAGAGTTTTGAGTTTGAGGGTATTTTTGGCACAATATTTGTTAATAATGTGTTAAAAGAGTAATTATACTATGTAAAAATTAATGATTATGCTAAGAAAAGATTTTTTAAGGTCATCAATTCTGGGAATAGCCGGAGCCATGATTCCGAAGAATACCTCCAAAGCATCAAGTACTGTTAACTTGAAAAGGAATTTAATGCCGGATGCTTTACCGGTAGGTTTCATTGCTGAAAGTGGTATTTATGGTAAAGATGAAACATCTTTTATTGGTATTTTGATTGCAAAAAATCACGAAGTTCATGAAAATAATATCAGACAATTGAGAAGTCAATTAAATTTTAAAAGTAAACTGATTTACTATACAAATGACAAATATAAAGCACCATTTGTGCAGAATATTCTAGATTATTTTATGAATAATAGTGATTTGTCTTTTATATTCAAAAAAGTACAATTTACTCAACTGGATGGGCCAAATAATTATTCTTTTTCAAAATTAAGCTATCAAAAAATTGATTTATACAAAGAATTGATGACTCAATTACCTACTGATAAAATACCTGATCAATTGATAGTGAAATATCAGAGTTTAAATGGTCCAAACAGTATTTTTACAGATGCATTTAGCGATAAAACAGATAAAAGCATTTCGGCAACTATAACCCGGGACAGCAATCTCCTGCAGTTAAGTTCATTTTTATGCGGAACAATGGCCTCTTATATAATAAATTTAACCCAATCGACTGTAAAGAGAGGGTCAATAGCTGAATTAAAATCCAAATTAGGTATCAATGATTTTAATTCAAATTTAAATAGCGAAAAGATAATAATAAAATAAATAATATAAGGCTTTTTCAGCTATAATTAAAATAAAGATTAACGATTGTAAATTATAATTTAGCGTAGAAAAAGCCTTTTTTATAATATAAAGAAAAAAACTAATATCAATGAAAAAGTATTTTTGTATATTAATATTTCTTTTGATGATTCAAAATTTATTTTCTCAATGTGAAAAAATGTAGAAAGTGAACAACCTTAGTAATAATTAACGAGGTTGGCAGTTTCGTTAGCCACCCTCTAAATAATAAACACATCAATTCAGAATATATAGAATTATTGAAGCTAGGTGATCCTGAAAGACCATATTCTCCTGTTAATTCTTTAAGAGGAACAATAATTGATGACAACGATATAGCAGAGATTGATATTGGTTCAGAACCAGGGTATATTCAGTTAAGTGATGATTTTCCTCTTGTTTATCCGGGTACATTGATTTTGATTTATGATCCTGATGGTTTTGTAGTCGATCAAAGTAATGACGGAACTCCTAATAGCTCCGGCAATTATCAAATTCCATTTAGTTCTTCTTTAGTTGAAATACATGAAGTCAATTTATTCCCTTACAATAATTATGGTTTTAGTAATTCTGAAGGATGGAATGGTTACTTGCCTTTCAGAAATTTCGGGGATGTGGCTCAAATAAAATCTCCCGATGGAAGTATTATACATGCTCTGGCCTGGGACACAGAAGATTATTTCTGGTTATCAAATAATACACAGTATCAATTCGTTTATCCTACAGAATCATTTTACTGGAAAGCAAATATGAGAAACCAATCAATTCAACTTACAAACGGGAATTATTCAGATCAATCGTCATACAGGATATCGGGTTATAGCAGTCCCGGAGAACCTAATACTGCCGAAAATGAACAATTTATTGAAAATTTAAAAAACGGATTGATCAATAACTCTACAGATTTTGAAGTAACAATACTGTCAAATCAAACAGAAGGAAATCAGGATGCAAGCATAAAAGTGAGCCTTACAGGTACAACACAATCAAATCCGGACTGGACAGTAGAAGTAGATGATCAAAACTTTACTCCAACTGAAAGTAGTCAGATAATAGAAAATTTAACTGGAGGTACTAAAACCGTATTAGTTGAAATCTGGAATGAAACCATTGAGCAATATTGTCCCTTTGAAAAGACAATTAATATCCCAATAGATGAAATAGAGGAGGAAGATCTTTGTCCTGGAGAGTGTACAAAGTTGCATTCAGAAGGACAGCACTGTATAGCATGGTTGGATAAAGATGGCAATCTTTTAAGTAATGATACGGACTACGAAGTATGCCCTGAAGAAAGTACTACAATAACTGAAATCATTGAAAATGAACAAGGCCTGATAGAAAAGAGAATTATTCATAATATAAATATAGTGGAAGCTGAATATTCCCTTGAAACAGAGATTCCTAATATTTGTCCCCCAACTGACATAAAATTAAAAGTAATTGGAAATAATTTTACGGTAGTATGGGATGATGGTACAAGTAATGCGGAAAGAATAGTACATAGTGATGGCACTTACAATGTGACAATTACATATAATGAAAGTAATTGTGAGTTTCACGAATCTTTCAATTTAAGTCCGGATATATTTAATGATACTGACGGAGATGGAGTTTGTGATAATTATGATTGTAATCCAAATGATCCGTACAAAAAATATGCCAAAGGAGATCCATGCAATGATGGAAATCCATGTACTATCAACGATAAATTTGATGATGCCTGTAATTGCGTTGAGAAATCGACAATAGCTTAGAATTCAATGTATCAATAGATGGAGATATTAAATTAGGTCCTAATCAAAATAAGACAATTCTAACCGCTATAACGACAGGAGGAAATCCGCCCTTTGATTTTTTATGGAGTGACGGAAGTAACAAAATGACAATAACAGCCGATATTATAGTATCTGCTAATTATTCAGTTACAGTTTCTGACAAATTAGGATGTTTTACAAAATCTGCATCAGTAACTTTAACTCAAACTCAAGCCGGATGTGATTTTGATGAAGACGGATACTGTGATGAAGATGATTGTGCTCCTTTTTCCGCATCTATTGGTGGTCCCGGAAGCTCATGCGATGACGGAGACCCAAATACTGTAGATGATATTTTAGATAGCAATTGTGAATGTTATGGTATCCCTAATCCTTGTGAACATGATGATGATAATGATGGTATATGTGCAGATATTGATTGTGATGATCAAGATCCTTCTGTAAAATATTATCCCGGTTTTCCTTGTGATGATGGGGATCCTGCTACTGTAAATGATGTCTATAATTCAAGCTGTAATTGTGAAGGAGAGTATGATCAAAGTTTATGTTCGGGTAAGGTTACTATAGATATCTATGATGGTCTAAATGATAATGGTAATCCAGGCCAATGGGGAGGAGAAATAGTAAAAAAAGGTTTTTTTGGTGGAGGACGCGACAAATATAATGATGGAGCTTTGACGGTTGCGAATCTTAACGATACTGATGGTGATGGGATAATAGATAAAGATGATGTCGAAGTATTAGTAAGCACTACCGGAATAAATGAAACTGATCTTATGAAATTGGAGATTAAACCATCTGGATACTCATCAGGATGCAAAGTTAAATTAGAATATATAGGGGATATAGCTTTTTATTATCAATATACAAAAGGTACTCAAGTGACTAATTTGGAATTGGATGCAACTCAAAATACAACATTATGGGTTGAAGCAAGATCAGTAAGTAGTCAATTACGAGATATAGAAATCATTGCAAAAGTAAATGGGAAAGAAGAAGATAAAATAGCGGCTACAGCTATTTGGGTGGAAAAGAAAGATGTATATTATGATGATATTTCAAAAATTGAATTGCCAATTCCTGGAAATATTGGGATAAATAATTCCGTATTGGAAGATATTATTAATACTTCAACTGATGGATATAGAGCCGTTGATGATTCAAGATATGGATTTGGTTCATGCAAAAAAAATTCATTAAGTATTTTAGGAACTTCCTATTATACAAATGAAGATTCAAAATTTGGAGGAAGAATTTTATTTGAATTTGAAATATTTCCACATGATATTGTTCCATTATTATCAAGCTATAATATTACATTTGATATTGCAAGAAGAAAAAAAGTAAGAGACGAGTTATATCAACCTGGAATTGTGGATCCAGATATTATTCCTCCAATTGACTATAATTTTCCATATCAAAATGAGCAAGCAAATGATGACCCTCAAAATCTTCCAACAACTGGTGATTATCTGGATGAAGATAATTCTCCAACAGGTTTTGAAATCTTTTCTTTTGATGCACCAACAACCGGCATGAGATCAGAACAAGTTGGATCTACTACTAATATTCTTTCAACCTATGCTGTTGTATTCAGAGATATTGATTTCGAAGAATTTACAAGGTTAGCTTTTAAAAATGGAAATCTTTTAAAAGGTGATCATATTAGTGGAAGTAGATGTTCTAAGAAAATTAATTGGTCAATCAACTATGCAACATATAGCTATGATTCACATGATCCATATAATCCATATGATAGACTTTATCAGTACCATGCTAAAGCAAATGCAGGAGATATAATAATTACTAAACCACGTTATAGGTATTTAGGAACTGGTGGTAATGGAAAAATTACCATATCACACACGGGAAATATATTTAAAAATTATATATTAAAATTACACACTGATAATAAATTTTATTTATTGGATTGGGATACAGTTTCTGGCCAATGGACAAATATTGCAGGAAGTACTTCAAACAATAGTCCTTGGTCAATTCAAGCAAATGGCTTGGACATAAATATAATTTCTGCAAGTGGTACTAATGCAAGACCGTTCAAACAAGGTGATGAATATCTGTTTAGAGTCATAAAGGTACCATCTAATAATACAAATAAACTTGAATCAAATTAATAACATTAGATTTACATATTATGAAATATTTAATTATTTTTTTCTTTTAACTCCACTATTAATTTCTCGCAGGAAGTAGTTACTGCAAAAAGAGTTTTACGTGAAAATGAATTAGAGCTAACGCAGAAAAGATAGTCTGATGTTAGATAGTATCACAAAATTACTTATATTGAAAAAGTAAACTTGATAGTACTATCTATTTGTTGAATGAATCTACATATAGCGTAAACCTAAAAAGGATTGCTTATGAGAAATATATTTTAGATATTGAAAAAAACTTAGACCTACAAGTGGAATTAATTGCGAAAAAATCCAAAAAATATAAACTATACGGAGAAACTTACGACAGTGGTAAGATATACAACAAAAAATATATTTTAACTAATAAATCAATACAATTTTTATTAGCAAATTATATTTTGGACAATAATCTATTGAGTTCATGTGAATATTTTGATAAAAATGCAATTACAGAAAATCAAGTTTATGATTATTCCATTGAATTTCCATTTCAGTTTGGATATGCTGAATTCATTGCCTTTTTAATGAAAGATAATACAGATAAACTTATTGAATTGAAAAAAGTCAGTAAAAATCAATGCACAGTAGAAAATATAAATTATATATATTCCATTGGGAAAAGAGTACCGTATTTGAAGAAGTATTATAAATGACTAATTTAAAAATCATTATCGTTGAATTTGTTAGCAATTGAATTCCTTGTACGGAGTAGGCTGTGCCAACTACAATAATAGACAGATGATGTGAAAATATATTTATAAAATCAAAAGATACAGAAAATAATCAGGACATGATTAGAAAAATGCATATGATAATATACGGAACTTCACCGAATGAGATAAAAGCTACAATAAAATCAAATGTAAAATTCAAAATATAAAACTATCAAAATCAGAATTTTCAGGATTATTGAATTCTCAGGATTTTGAAAATTCTCAAATTTTGTAAATTCTGATTCAGACAAAAAAAACATCCCATGAAAACGATATATAAAATACTGTCCCTGATATTTTTGATGCAAACAGCACTCCTCTCGCAGGTAGAGGTGATTAGTATTATAAAACCATCTGGCTCAGGACAATGCGATGGGAAGATCAATCTGGGATTTGTGGAGTCGGAGCTGCCTTATACTGTGTCTTACTCGGATGGTAATGGTCAATCAGGAGAGATATCTGCAACCCATACCAAAGAGACCATCACAGGACTATGTGCCGGTACATTTACTATCACAGCAGTGGATAATCATGGGTGTAGTGATGAGGAGGAAGTGGATTTGGAGGAGTGTGATTTAGATGTCAAGTTTATTTATTATGAAGACCCTTGTGGGTTTTATTCTGAACATACAATCACAACAAATATAATTAAAGGTGAAAATCTTAAATTTTCTTGGAGTAATGGTACAAAATCAAAAAATCTTACAAATGTACCTTCTGGTCAATATAATGTAGATATTGTTGATGAAAATGGTTGTCGTCTTACAGAATCATTTGAGTTTTATGAAAAAATGAAAGTAACGTTATCAAATATTGAAAATGTACAATATTGTAATTTAGATAATGGTAAAAAAGGTTTATTAGAAATAGATATTGAAGGACAAGGTATTTATGATGATTTTTTAATTGAATGGAGTAATGGTGAATCTACTAAAAAAATTGAAAATATAGAGGAAGGAGAATATGGAGTTACTGTTACAAATATTGTTACTGGATGTAGATTAAACCGAGACTATGATATAATTTGTTGTTATAATAATTCAAATGGAAATGATATTCCAAATTTTACTCCTATAAATTTTGATTTAGCAACAATCTATCCGAGTACAACTTCAATATTTTTAAATCAAAACATTGATAATACATCAATTATTAATTGGACAAGTTCTAATCCTATAGAAAACCCTAATTTAGAGTACCTTCAAAAGGTTAATCCTGGCATTTATAATGTTACAATAAATAACGGTTGTAATATTTATAGTGAGTCTTTCAAAATTAGAAACTGTGAACAAGTATTTGATATAAATTCTGACGATGTTGATTGGTGTTGTTATGATTCTAATTTAATACCGGCTTTAGATGATGATTGCGATCTGACGAGAAATAAGTTTATAAGTTTAAAAGATTGTCAGTTAATGCAGGTGTGTTATAAGAATAATTTCTCAGATGATCCGGGATATAAAAACAGGTTAATGGAAATTTTTGTTTGGGGTGGGTATTTTACTTCATATTGTGATTTTTATCCAACATGGAATTATATAAAAATGCCTTTAGGTTATGAATATATTGTTCCTTTTTGTAATTTTGAACATTGGAATGGTTATTATTTTCAAGATGTTGCTTTACATAATTCCTATGATCCAAATTTTAAACAGTTATATAATTATGCCTTTATTAGTTCAAATGGTATAGGTGCAGCACTGATTAATTATTTAGGGTGTACTTATGAAGAAGACATTTCTGATATTGTACAGGCAGAAATAAGTTATGATTACGATACTCCTTCATGTAGTTCAAATATTACTTGTGAAGGAGAAGATTTAGGAACAAATACATTTGATGCTCAATTTCATGTAATTGTGAAGGGGATCCTGAATATTCCTCAAATTTATTGCCTTGCTCTGGTTACTACTACTGCCCATTTGATAATACACATCTAAGCGATATATTTCAAAGTAACATTCATGCTTATCATATGATAAGCGAAAATCCAAATAACCCTGGCGAATGTTTTGCAGAATGCAATTGTGAAATAAATGGAATATATTATGATGGTTCTGAACCACTAATTTTATCTGTTCCATGTAATACAATAATTGAAGGTTGTCCTGGAAATTGCGATCCTGCAAATCATGCGTGTGTGAATGGAGAGTGTCTGGATCTGTGTATCGACGGAGAATGCCCTGAAGGCTATATCTGTGAGACAATTGAGGGATTTGATGTTTGTGTTCCTTTTGAATCTGAATGTGAGGATGATAATGATTGTCCTTTTGGAGAGCATTGTGAAAATGGAACTTGTGTCCCTGATATTGTTGAGTGCGATATTGATGGAGATGGAGAAACTGATTGTGCAAATTGTCAAGAGTGCATAGATGACGAATGTGTTCCAATTGAAAATTGCTGTACAAATAGTGAAGATTGTCCACCAAATCATTTTTGCGAAAAACACTCATGTCATGAATGCCCTGAGTTTTCATATGAAGCACAGTTTGGAAATAATCTTGATTGTATGTTTGAATTGTGGATTACCTCATCAGTTTCAGATGTTAAGGTTTCAGGACATCTTTTTATTTATTTATATAATTTAGAAACTGGAGAAATTAAAGTTATTAAAAATGATGAAGATTATGATTTTTGGCCAAATTATACTCACTTTTTTACAGGTAGAGTACCAAATAATTCTGAACCTTGTCCAAATAACAGTAATTCAGATCAAGTATGGAATTTACGCGTTCAAATAAAAATAGATCATTGCTATGAATACCCACTATATATTCATACAAAATCTGATGGGATTCCTGAGGGATGGTGTGCATATTGTGCATCAAATTTGGTAAATATTATAAATGAAGAAACATATTTATCTTCAGATTTAGAATTTATACAGCAAAATAGTTCAACAAACACATCAGAAACAAATACTTCAAATTTAGACAATTTCACTATCTACCCCAACCCCTTCAAAAACACATTTACAATATATGGTAATTCTGTTAAAGTAAAGGGGATAGAAGTGCTAAATTCTGTAGGACAAAATGTGTATACCACAGAATTGGATCAGCCTGTATCTCAATATGAAATAGATTTCAGTACTGAACCTTCAGGTTTCTATTTTGTTAATTTGCTTACCGAAGATGGTGATATTGTAAAGAAAAAAGTTATAAAAGCACGATAATTTGATTTATTTTACTAATCTAATTTAGTTGTTAGTAAATTAGAAGTGAAAGCACTAAAAATTCTGCTTAATAAATACTATAATCTATGTGAGATTAGTACACCTGTTTAGTCAAAAACAAAACCAGTTTAAATCAATTATTGAATAATAATTCTTAATTTAGCATTTTTACTTTAACATTTTATCTTTTTGAAATATATTTTATAATGAGTATTATCACTCTGACATCCCATGAAAACGATATATAAAATATGGAATATAGAGCGACGAAGTTGGAAACTTCGTCGAGCGTGTATTTAGATTTTAATGTTTATAATGCTTTAAATCCTATATTTAATAATTTAGAATGATAATATTATGAAATTTTTATTAGCAAATTTATTATTTTACCTATTTACAATTTATGGATTTAATCAAAACCTAAATAATCTTGATTCATTACCACCTCCAATTAAACCTCCGGGATATTCTAAATTATGGGTCGATTATAGAGAAAGGGTAAATAATTTAAGAGATGGTGATACTTTGATCTATAATAAAAGTATTGACTATTTAAAGTCTGAGAAAGATTCAAATATTACAAATGCAAGATTATTTTTTGTTGCAAATAAAATAATTGAAAATGGAAAAATTAATCAAATTAAGTTTATAGTTGAAAACATTTCATTAAATTTTGATGATGAATCTATAAATCCAGAATTTTATAGATTGACAAATTATCCTTTTTTTTATTCATTATATATTGCTAAAAACAAAAATAAAAATATTAACGAACAGATATTTAGTATTGTTATCAGTAATGATTTTTTAAATAGGTCGGATTTAACAGAGGTAGAATTAAAATTATTATGTTATCTTATAATGGATAATAAAATTTTAACATATATAAAATTTAATAAAGTTCATAATTACATAGACAACTATCAAGATAATTTAAAAATTCTTCTGTCAAACTTTTCTGACGGGAATGATGAGTTTTTAAGGGATAATCATATCAATAGAAATATTAAATATCAATAATAGAAATTATCCCAAAATAGTCAATTTTATAAAGTAAACACCCACATCCCATGAAAACGATATATAAAATATGGAATATAGAGCGACGAAGTTGGAAACTTCGACGAGTGGGGGTATTTAAGTTTCCAAATACTATAACAAATCACTTGATGTCAAATTAAGTAGTTAAGTAAAAGCATATAAAATGAAACATATATTTTTAATATTTTTTATAATACAAATTAATTTTTTGTTTTCTCAAATTGATACAATAGCTCCTATTCCAGCTGAAAAAATATCGAATTTAATGTATCCAGATTTAGTACTTAATAGCAGAGACAGTATTTTTCTTGATAGCATTAGTGAATTATTTAAACTTAAAAATAAACTCGATAGCACTATTTATTCATTGAATACCTCACAACAATATAATTGATAATTCAAAAAAATTGTTTTATCAAAAATATATTTTACAATTAGATAAAAATTTAGAAAGTAGCATAGTATTTATACTTGAAAACAATGAAAATATCATTTTCTATATTCGTATCCTACTTTAGAATAGGGAGGAAGAGTATAAATGATCAATTAATAGTAAATTCATAATATTTTTATGATATTTTAGGTGAATATATTTTTAAAAAATAATTTGTTGTCAAAGTGTAATTTATTAGAACCAGATATAAAAATCACGACAAATGGATCAATAAATGATAGCACTAATTATAAATTACATACTATCAGTTCAGTTTTATTTCGTTACAAAAATGAAATATTTGAATTGCAAAAATCGGAGAAAAACGATTGTTTAATCAATAATGCTGATAAAATAATTGACTATTGAGGCTCGCTCCTGGTTTTTTAAAATCAAATTAGTATATAACTATTTATGAAAAAATATATTATTTTCTTATTATTAATAAAATCATATTTTACGTTAGCTCAGATCAGTGACACTATTAAAATTGATATTGACAAAATTCTATACAATAAAATAGAACTAACACACTCTGATAGCATTATTTTAAGTAGCTATGAAGAGAAGTTTAGAATTAAAAAACAACTTGATAGTATGGTTATGAATTTAGAAAACGAAAGATATAGTATGAACTTAAAAAAAATAATCTATGAAAAATATTTTACCAATATGGATACATCTCTTGAAAAACAATTTGAATTGCTATACAATAATTACAAAACTTATGATCTTTTTGGCTTAAGCTATAAAAGTAATCGTCATGAAAATTCATATATTATTTCAAATATAACTACCTATAAAGTGTTTGGTTCATATATAATGAATCATGACAAATTAAAAGACTGTAGTTTTATAGTGATGTTTTTAATTATGATAGCACTGAATTAAATGAATTTTACTATAAAATTTATTCAATAATTATCCCTGATTATCAGCTTGAATTAAATAAATACAAAAACAATCTTGAAAATCCATGTTTTCGATATAATATGGAACTATTAAGAAGATAAATGCTTTACTTAAGTATAAAATTATTAATAAATTTTTAAATTAATATAAAATCCCACATCCCATGAAAACGATATAAAATATGGAATATGAAACGACAAGTTGGAAACTTCGTCGAGCGAGAAAGTTTCCATCACTAAAAAGATTAATCCATTAAATGTATTAGATGACAAATATAATTTTATGTATTATACCAGTACGGGTAGAATAAACAATATAAGAAGATATCAATTAGAAGAAATTCACTAAACATGTAAAATATGAAACAGATTTTTACTTTTATCGGAATATTTTTTGTACTATCTTTAGATTCAAATGATGTATTTTTCTCAAAACAATAATATAAGTTTTTATCTAAAGATTATTTAAATAAAAAACTTGATTCGATCCAAATATATGAAAAAAGTGCTAAAAGAATATGTAAAGATTTGAAGTGACGGACTTTATAAGTTTTCAGAATATAAATCAAGAGTATGGTACCAAAAATATTGCAAAGCATTTTGAATGATAAATGTTTATCGACTGAAGAAATAAACTCATTTTTGTTAATTTATAATAATATTTTTAATGAAGAACAAATAAAACAAATTACATTGTATCTAAACAGATATTTACAACAAGGGAGATGAATATTATTATAAATTAGTTTCAGATTTTAAATTAATCTCGCAGATTAGTTTCTCAAAGTCATATAAGCGATGCTTGTTTTACTTTATTAAAACTGATATAGTCAGATATGGAAGTATAAATAGTAATTACTTGTTTCAATTAAAAGAATTGGAGCGCATTGACAAATTTGGAAATTAATACCGAGTTAGAAGACAGTTTGATAAATGAAAATAAATAATCTTTATAATTATGTTAAAGCTGAAAAAATCGAAAAATTAAATAAGTTTTATAATTACATAATTCCAAATACACTTTTTTTCATAAACTCAAAAAGCTCAATTTTTAAAGACAATATATATGTTGGATGGGTCAGAAATAAATAAATTAATAAATTATGGCGGAGATGGAGGTCAATTTAGTTACCCAGTTAGTTATTTTCTAAATGCAATTGAACTAAAGCTTAAAAAAAATCCTTTTGTAGATCCTTTTAATTTTGATATTTATATAGAAAAAAATCAAACAAATGATAATTAACCGATGATACAATATGGAAGGAAAATATACCGAATTGACAAGTAAATACCCACATCCATATGAAAACGATATATAAAATATGGAATATAAGAGACGGCAAGTTGAAACTTCGACGAGTGAGATTTACTTGGATTTCAAAATATTAAAAAATCAATTATAATAATAAAAATAAATAAAATTTCTAATTTAGCACTTTTACTTTAACATTTTATCTTTTTGAAATATATTTTATAATGAGTATTATCACTCTGACATCCGATTTTGGAATAAAAAATTACAATGTAGCTAATCTTAAAGGTAATCTTTTGTCGATTTCCGAAGGATTAAATATAGTAGATATTAGTCATGAAATTGATAATTATGATATTGAAGAGGCGGCATATATGCTCAGCAATTCATATCGCTCATTTCCTGTTGGTACTATAAATATAGTCCTTGTAAACATATATTATTCAAAAAATCCAAGAATTATTTTAGCATATAATAGTGGATATTATTTTATAGTTCCTGACAATGGAATTTTGTCACTGATAATTGAAGATGATGAAAATACTTCTCTAAGGGCATTTGACTATAATACATCTATAGCACAGTTATATGAAGTTATTGATAAAATTATCGATGGATTGATGAATGGTATTGAAATAGATAGTTTAGGTGAGAAAGTTGTTGGTATCAATAATAAAATTTCCATAAAACCCGTAGTTTCAAACAATATTATTCGAGCTTCGGTCATACATATTGATAATTTTGGAAATGCGATAGTCAATATCAAAAAGGAATTTTTCTATTCAAAAAATATTGATGGTAATTTTAAATTATATTACAATCCTAAGGATTATATCTCTAAAATTTCCAATAATTATACCGATGTATCAATAGGGGATGAATTGTGTTTTTTTAACTCTGCAGGATATATGGAAATAGCTGTAAATATGGGCAATGCAAGTGAAATGTTGGGGTTGACTAAGGACAGTGCTATTCAGATTTTCTTTTAATTTCTATCGTCTTATTATTTTTAATATCCAGAGTTATCAAAATAGTGGCAAACCCAAAAAATGGTATTGCAATTTTATCTGTGGTAAGGAAATTATTCAGTAATCCATGAAAAAAATATGTAATAAATCCCAATCCTATTCCTAATGCTAAGAATCTTATGTAATTGTCGGTAGATTTGTAATATAAAGTAAAACTATAGTACAAAATTACAATTGATAAAATAATAAATATCACTGCTCCGGGCAATCCTTGTTCTGCCAAAGCTCCTAAATATTCACTATGGGCATTCCCAACATCACCAAAATTGGTGCTTATTATAGTTCTCATCCTGTTCAATTGAAAAGGTGCATATTCAAACTGATAAGTACCGGGACCATAACCAAACAATGGCTTGTTTTTGAACATTTCGATGGCACAATACCATCGGTTGAGTCGTTCTACATTGGAGGCATCGGTGGAAATATTAGTAATGGAAAGTATGTGAGAACTCAGGTTGGATGAAGATTCCTGATTGTTTTTTTCTAATGTATCTATTATCTGAAACCAAAACATATAAATGAATAATCCTGATAATATAGAAAAAAATGCGAGGTATTTGAAATTGATTTTCAATTTTATCAATATCAAAATACCAATGGCTAACACAATCCCTAACCATGAAGCTCTGGAATAGGAAAGTATCAATCCGAGCATGAGCATGATGAAAGCAAATATGGCTAATAATTTGTTCAACTTGTTTTTGAAAATAAATATATATGCAAATACTACAGGGATAAATAGAGCTAAAATAGCTCCATAAGCAGTGTGATCATCATAAAATGGAATCACCGCGAAATGGGTAGAATTCTTTTTAAGCCCGAATGTGAGATACAATTTGAAAGTACTTATAATAACAACTATGATGATAGAAACTACCTGAGCCCAAATAAAATAATTGATATTCACTTTTTTATTGAAAAGATAATATCCGAATATCAGTACAGGTAAAATCAACCATAATTTTGAAATGAAATACTTCAATGATACAAGTGGTAATGTACTGTTCAAGGCACTTATTAATATCCAAAAAAGCATTGCCGTAATTGATATAGTGATGGGGTGCGTCCAAAGCTTCTTGTCTAATTTGTTGTACATCAGAAATTTAACAAATAGTACTCCCAACATCAAAATCAAAAATGGCTCAGTAAAGAGTGAAATATCCAATGGACTATTATCCTTGAAATAACTCAAGGAAATAGATAATGGAGTGAGAAATGAGATGATGACCAATAACCATCGAAATGATATTAAAATCATAGATACTGCCAATACTACAATACCAAACAATATGGAATATTCATATTTTTTGTTTACAATAAATATAAACATAACAGCCAGGAAAACAATAATTCCTGAGAAGTAAGTAGATTTATATCCTGATAAAAGTTTCAAAATTAACTATGATTTTTCAATAGCACTTTTGATCTTCCTGAAGTAATCGAGCAAAAACAAAAATCCTAAAGCGAAAATAAATGTTCCCAATGTCGATAATATTACAATAACACTCCTTTTGGGATATGCTTTTTTCTCAGGTGCTGTAGCTTCGCTAATTGTATATTTATGAGTTAAAGGCTGATTGATATTTTGTTCGAGTTCGGCAAGTCGCAAATGAAGATTTTGAGTATTATTTGTTGTGATATCTATTTTTTTAACCAGAGATTTTACAGGTTTTCCATATTTTTTCAGCAATTCGAATTTATTAGAGAAGAATTCTTTAGAGCTGTTGTTGATTGTATTTCTGCCGATAGATTTGGCATAAGCTTCGGTATATCTGTCAAGTTCTGTTCCATAATCGAGCAATCCCAATTGTCTGAAAATATCGAGGCTATCTTCAAGTTTATCAAGATATTTTTTTTCAGAATTATAAGCCTCCACTGCAATTTCATAGGCTTCTTTTGATCGCTGTACTTGCATGTTGTAAATTATAGAATCCAAAAGTTCAGAAAATTCATTGGCTATATCTGCTGCCATTTTGGGATCTTTATCTTCAACAGAAATCTTTATACCTTGAAAAGAAGTTTTATTGAATGAAGTATTGGAAATGAGTTTATTTCTAACCAATGTTTTATAGTATTTTTTGTCTTTTTCTATTTTATAATGATCTCCAAGATTAAATTTCTGTATTATTTTATTGAAGATAATCTCTGATCTCAGAATTTGTATTGTCCGTTCCAAATCATCTTCATTTCCTATTTTCAATGGGTCTGTTTCCTGATTTATATGATTATTGACAGTGGACGGAGCTATAAACGAAGTAGGGAAAATGTAATTTTCTGCTCTGTAATAATTATCAAGAGCGAGGGATGCGATTATAGAAACTACAAAACCTAAAATCGTAGCAATGAGCAATAATTTTCTCTTTTTCCAAATATAGACGAAAATATCTTTAGTATCGAATATGTCGTTATTCTCCATGATTTTTTATTGTATTGAATTTTAACTTAGTTTACATTTATTTTATTAGCATTTTCTATAGATAGAAGTAATTCAGCAGAGAGACGATGATTAGAAACAGTTTCGATCAATGCTGCCAAATCGATATTATTGTTTTTTATTATCCAAAATGATATCGCAGTAAGAGCTGCACCTTTTTTACCTGAAATTTTATTAAAATCACCATAGACTACATGGTTACTGATTTTATAATTTTCTATTTCTTCTCTCAAACTTTCATCCGCAATCACTACAGAAGTAGATGAAATTCTTTTTATTGCCAATTTTAATCCATCATTTGAAACAACAATTACGGTATCAGGGTTTTCAAGACCTGTATAATTTATTTTTTCTTTTGATAAAATTACTTCTGCTATTGAAAATCCTGTTCCTACTGTTACTGGATATTCTCCCTTCATACTTGTATTCAATCCACACCTTAAGCCTGCTGTTGCTAATAATGTAGCTGCTGATTGGACTCCACCACCAGCACTTCCTGCTATTACTATTCCCAATCTTTTTGTAATGCCATTTTTATATTTATTATCAATAGGTTTTAATGATTCTAAGAGATTTACACCTTCTTTGAAATTAATTTTCAGTGGTCTTCTTTTATTTTCCAGTATTTCTGGTTCTTCGATAACCTCCAGAAGGTCGTTTAGTTTTTTATAAGCATAGGATGTACAAAGACTGGATAACTCTACGATGGAAAAGCCTTCTACATTTAAAGCCTGAGTGAGAATTTCTTCGAAACTCTTTATCGATGTTGCCCTGGCACTATAAGCAGCTCCACTGATGTGGGCTAATTTTACAATATCGAAAGGAGGCACATCCAATTCAAAATGACGTTGTTCCTTGAATTTCTGTGTTGACAGACCACTTATCTGACCACCAGTCATTCCATAGAGTAGATTATTCATAACCACTAGTGTCATATTGACATTTCTCCTGGCAGCTTCCAAAACATGTTGAAGCCCTATTGTGACTCCTCCATCTCCTTGGAAAACAATAACTTTCTTTTCTGGATTATCCAACCCTAAGGAAACCCCAACTCCTAGTGCCGGAGCTCTTCCGTGCAAACCATGTACAGAGTGAGTATTGAATAATGGATCTACTAATCCACTGCATCCTATGTCGCTGACTATTATTATATCATTTTCAGAGTATCCTGAATTTTCAATAGCATTTGCCAGATTTTTAACTATTATTCCGTGACCACAACCTTGACAAAAAGGCATTTTAATACCGGTCAATATATTATTTTGAGTCATGAATTTATTACTTTTATTATTTCTGATGGACTGATCAAACTTCCTATTTTATTGACTTGTTTAACATTTGAAGGGGTGTTTTTACCAAATAAAATATTGGAATATATCCCATTCAAATTTTCTTCAACCACAATTATTTTTTTGTAATTATTGATTATTTCCAATATTTCAGGAGCAACAGGCAAAAGTGTTTTGATATTCAAAAATGAGATTTTTTTATTTTCTTCTCTCAATGTGATTACAACATCTTTGCAAGCTTCAGCAGACACTCCGTAACTCACTATCAATTCTTCAGAATATTCCTGATGATCAAGGTCGAAAAAAGTATATTCATCGAGATGTTTTATGATTTTTTCATTCAACCTTTTGGTGTTTGCCATCGATTCAGGGTCATTTTTCTTTATCAATCCTTCATTATTGTGAGTAGAAGAATTTAATCTCACTTTGTATTTGTCATTTCCCACAGGGATATATGGTGGTACCAAACTATCATCCCGGTCTTGTATGTCAGAAATGGTTCAATAATTTCATTGTTGAATTTTTCAACTTTGTCGATATTTTTCAGAGTAGAGATGTCAAAACTTTTATTTGTCATGACTAATTCCTTTGAAGTCAATAGAACTACGGGTGTTTTCAATTTCAAAGCCAGTTTTATAGCTTCATTAGTTATTTCCCATGCATCCTCAAAGTCTGAATGAGTTAGTACGGGAATTGGATAGAATCCGGAAATCAATCCATTTAAAAACATAAGGTCACCTTCGGCACCTGTAGTAGCGCTTCCGGTACTCGGTCCCAGCCTTTGAGTCAATATCAATAGCATTGGCAATTCCATGGCATAAGCCATATTTAATCCTTCAGCCATTAGTGCTAATCCTGGAAATGCTGTGGAAGTGACAGGAAATTTTCCCGAAGCACTGAATCCGGACATCCACTGCATTACTGTTATTTCATCAGGGCCAGCTAAGAATGCCGGAAACCTCTTTGAACTATATTGATAAAATCTATTGGAAGGAGTGATAGGATATCCTATAAACACATCAGCTCCTGACTGTACTGCTGCCTCGGTAATTATCAATGAAGCATCTGTAATTACCATCTGTTGTTCTGCGTTCACAAATAATAAGTTTTTTATTTAAGTCAATTATATTGAACGACAAAAATAAGGAGAAATATATATTTAATTGTATTTACCTCTAATTTATATTATTATTTGGACTTGATATCAATCACATTATTATCAGAACTATAGGATATTAACTTCTGGGGATATTTCAATTCCAAATTTATCTAATACAGATTTTTGTATTTTTGTTGAAAATTCATAAATTTCATTTCCGGATGCATTTTTTTTATTTGTAATTACTAATGCCTGGTTGGGGTGAACTGCTACTTTGCCTTCTTGTACTGATTTCCATCCACACATATCTATTAATTGTCCGGCAGCAAGTTTTACATTTGCATTATCAACAGGATAGCTTATCAGATTTGGGAATTTTGATAACAAATTCTCAAAGATATCTTTAGAAATTATTGGATTTTTGAAGAAACTACCTGAATTTGGGATTATTTCAGGATCTGGTAATTTTTTGGTCCTGATGTCTATTACTGTATTTCTGACATCATTGATGGTTGGAGATTCAATTTCTGACATTCTGTTTTGTAATTCCCTGTAATTCAAATTCAGTTCAGGTTTGATATTTAATTTTAATGTTACAGATAGTACAATGATTTTATTTTTTAATTCATTTTTAAATATGCTATTTCTGTATCCGAATTTACACATTTCATTAGTGAAAATATCAATTTCCCCTGTATCTAAATTATATATTTCTGTCTCTTCAAGTACATCTTTCAATTCTGTTCCATAAGCTCCGATATTTTGCACTGGACTTGCCCCCACAGAACCGGGAATCAGTGAGAGGTTTTCAATTCCACCATAACCATTATCAACTGTGAACTTCACCAAATCATCCCAAATAACTCCTCCTGCTGATTTAATATATGCATGATTTTCCGTTTTCTTAACTATTTCAATACCTTTGTTTTGCATGTGAATTACAATTCCATCAAAATCATTTTTGAAGAGGACATTGCTGCCACCACCGAGAACAAAATGTTGATTGTCTTTATAAATCTCACTTGTAATTAATTCTGATAATTCACTTATATCATTTATAATTACAAAGTATTTGGCTTTAGCATCAACAGAAAAAGTGTTATATTTTTTTAAGGAAAAATCTGATGTGATTTGCATTTTATATCAATGGCTTGTTATTTGAAGAAATAAGTGATATTTATAATTTTTGTTTCTATTGTTTTATGTTAATTTCTTTGTATAATTTAAGTTCTATTTATTTTTAAAACATTTTTTGAGATATGGATTCAATCATTATAAAGGTAATTTACCACTTTATTAGTTGACCTTGCGTATTCGATTTCTCTATTGGTGGAATATCCTATATAACCATCAACATTAATGACAAAAATCTCATCGCACATATCTATTTTCTTGAAATGCATATCATCGAGCATGTGTTTTGTTTCATCGGTAATAGGTTCATTATCAGCATGTCCAAACATTCCTACACTGATTACGATATTACCTTCTAATGTCAGCCTACGTTGTTGTTCGATAAATTGATCCTTGAATTTAGTACTACCGCATAAGGTTATTATTTTATATTTTCCGATCATAATTTAAAATATTCTGAAAAATGATTATTGTAATTAATCTTCGTTTTCCTCTATTATTTTTTTGAGTTCATTTATTTTTATCATGCAATCTATTGGAGTCATAGAATTCAAATCCAGGGTTTCCAATTCAGATTTAAGCTTATTGCTTATATCATTGCTCATATCGAAAATTGATAACTGATATGTTCTTTCTTTCTCTATTTCCTTGAGTTTTTTATCAATGCTCTCTCCTTTTTCCGAATCATCATGCCATTTTTTTTCTAATTGATTCAATATATCATAGGCTCTGTCAATTATCATAACGGGCATTCCGGACATTCTGGCAACATGGATACCAAAACTGTGTTTACTGCCACCTTCCACCAATTTTCTAAGAAATAGTACTTTGTTACCAATCTCTTTTGTTGAAACATTGAAGTTTTTTATTCTGTTAAATTTTGATTCTAATTCGTTCAGTTCATGATAGTGGGTGGCAAATAGTGTTTTGGGGTTTGCTTTTGGGTTTTCGTGTAAATATTCTGTTAGTGCCCAGCTATGGAAATGCCATCATAAGTGCTTGTTCCTCTGCCTATTTCATCGAGTAATATCAGGCTTCTTGGGGAAATGTTATTGAGGATGTTGGCTGTTTCATTCATTTCTACCATAAATGTAGATTCTCCATGAAATATTATCTGAAGCTCCGACTCGCGTAAATAGCTTATCTATATATCCGATATGGGCAGAAGAAGCGGGAACAAAAGAGCCAATTTGTGCCATTAACACAATAAGTGCGGTTTGTCTGAGTATTGCTGATTTTCCTGACATGTTCGGACCGGTTATCATTATTATTTGAGTATCATCATTATTCAAATAAACATCATTGGGGACATAGTTTTCACCTGGTTCCATATATTGTTCAATTACAGGATGTCTTCCGTCCGTAATTTCAATTATCATAGAATCATCAATAACAGGTCTGATATATTTATTTTTTATAGCAATGACAGCAAAAGAAATAAAACCATCAATTTGAGCCAATAGATTTGCATTTAATTGGATTGGAGCGATGAAATCCATAGTAAATGTGATGATTTCATTATAAATATCGGCTTCCAATACAAGAATTTTTTCCTGAGCATTTAATATTTTTGCTTCCAGTTCCTTTAGTTCCGGAGAAATATATCGTTCAGTATTTGAAAGTGTTTGCTTCCTTATCCACTCTTCCGGAACTTTGTCTTTATATTTATTTGTAACTTCGAGATAGTAACCGAAAACATTATTGAAGCCTATTTTTAATTTATCAATTCCTGTAGATTTTATTTCTCTTTCCAATAATTCATTGAGTACTTCCTTGTTGTGATTTATTAAATATCTCAGATCATCCAATTCTTTTGAAACACCATCTGCTATTACATTACCTTTTGATATTGCCACAGAGCCTCTTCATCAATCTCAGCACTCAATCTATTGTTCAAATCTTCGCATAATGCCAATTGATTACCATAAACTTTCAGACTTTCACTATCGCAATTGAGTAAAATATCCTTAATGCTTTTTATAGCATCGAGACCTCTTCTCAACATAATTAATTCCCGAGGATTAACTTTTCCCAAAGATACCTTTGAAATCAACCTTTCTAAATCTCCGATTTTCTTTAAATAATGAATAATGTCTTCTGAAATAAAGAAATTATTTACAAAAAATTCTACATTGTTTAGTCTGTTATTGATAGATATGGGGAAACTAATGGTGATAATACCCATTTTTTCAATAATCTTGATCCCATTGGGGAAGTTGTTTTATCCAATACTTTTATCAATGAAAATCCTGATGCATGTTGAGGATTGATGAGTTCCAAATTGCGTATTGTGAATCTGTCAAGCCATACAAAATTGTTATCATAAATCCTTTGTATTGAATTTATATGTCTGAGATTATTATTTTCTGTACTTTTAAGGTAGTGTATTATGCTAATTTCTACAGCTATCTGAGCTCCTTCCAGTTCTTCTATTGCAAAGCCTTTCATAGAATTGACATGGAAGTGCTCAAGCAATATTTCTCACAAAAATCATAACTATAAATCCATTCATCTAATGGATAAATATAAATTTGTTACCAAATTTCTTTTCAAACTGTTTTTTATATGATTTTGAAAAAATTATTTCAGAGGGATTTATATTCTGAATCAATTTTTCAATTATTTCTTCATCTCCCTGACTTACTATGAATTCTCCTGTACTGATATCGAGAAAGGCAACTCCTAATTCTCCCTTGGGATTGAATTGTATGGAAGCTAGATAATTATTATTGTTAGAATCTAAAAATTTATCATCAGCTTTTATTCCCGGTGTTACAAGTTCAGTAATTCCCCTATCTACTATTTTTTTCCCGTGAGTAGGTTTTTCCAATTGTTCACATATTGCTACTCTATATCCTGATTTAACTAATTTTGGCAAATATAGATCTAAAGAATGATAAGGAAATCCAGCTAATTCTACGTCATTGCCACCATTATTTCTGGATGTGAGCACAATGCCAAGTGACTCGGAAGTTTTAATAGCATCTTCACCAAAAGTTTCGTAAAAATCACCTACCCTGAAAAGCAAAATTGCATCAGGATGCTTTGTTTTCATCTGATAATATTGGTTCATCAGAGGAGTGACTTTATTTTCTTTTGAATTTGCGATATTTTTAATTTTGGTTACCTATAAAGTATGCAAAAATATAAAAAAACTGTGAGATGCTCAATATTTTTAATGTTAATATAAGTTTATATAATGGCTTTATCTGAAGCTGCACAATACTATATGAAAAAAGCTGCTCTGAAAGCAGCTTTTTAATAACCATGTTAACCAAGAATATAAATCTTTAATTTCTATTTTATAACTTCTATTTTTTTAACAATTCTATTATTTGAATCAGTTTTTACCTCGATGAAATATATTCCATTATTTATGGAACTTGTACTGATAGAAACTTCTCTTTGATTGTTGACAGACTTATTGTCGATAACCTGTCCCAAAGTATTGTAAATTCTGTAATTATTGATATTGTCATCAGTTATCATATTAAGATGTATCTCATCTGCTGGGAATTGGATATATGCTTATCTGTGAATTTTCACTTTCCTTTTTACTAAAATTCGTTACCAAATAAACTATTAATTCCTGATCTGGTGCACCTGTGATTTCTCCATTGGAACCATAAATACTAATATTATTTATTTTTATCGATATAGGTTCCACAGATAAATTATTGTAATCTTTTTTAATTCCATCAAAATCATCCTCAATAATAAAATCACATGTTGAAACCATTCCAACACCGGTAATTCCATTTCCTCCGACTCTACCTATGGCAGCTTCTACCTGTCCTGCAAAAGGTTGTTCCCAAATATTCATAGTTGTAGATGCATATGTCAACCAAGAATCTGATATAAAATTATGGTGTAATGACGATGAATCAATGAATGAAGGATCCAGTTGAATAGTATAACTTAAACCTGAAATGTCTTTTGCAGGATAATTTTGGTCACCAACTACAATATTCAAATATAATACTTCTCCTGCATGAACTGTATCTTGATCTGTTGTCAAAAATACCGGATATTTATTAGGTGTTAATTTTCCACTAAAATAAAGATTGTGGACTTTGTTATAATTTGTTACAATACTGTTTTTATCTTCATCAGAGATAAATCCATCTCCATTGCAGTCATAGTATTTTAATTTGTTTCCGGCACTTGTTGAGTCTAAAACCCAATCCTGGGCTCCTAAGCCATACCAAATAGCTGAACTTTCATCTCTTTCAGTTCCTTCAATACCTGCATTGTCTGTAATGGGTAAAATATCTTTCATGTTAACTATTCCATCGCCATTGCTGTCACCTTCCCAAACACATGTGTAATTTAAACATTGGCAGGTAGTATCTTCTTCTGGTTCAACAACATTGAGATCTATTTTTACTACTCTGCAATTTCCTTTTGCATTGCAATATCTGACTTCAAATCTGTCGGTTCCTATATAATTACTATTAGGAGTATAAACTATAAGATTTCTTCCTGATATTTCTTCACAATTGACATTTACATTGGATAAACCCGGATAAATATCTACAGTACCATTTTCAGGTCCGCTATTTAATTCAAAATTAAAACTATCAATAGGAGGCATGTAATTTAGAACAAATGATTTTCCGGTAGGAACATTTATTTGATAAGCTAAATTATTGTCAGGTTTAAAGTCACTAACCAATATATTTACTTTTGCGGTTTGATAATAGTTAAAGTTTAATTGCCTTGTGTAAGTGAATTCATCAAAACCCACAAATCCTTCTTCAGGAGTATATACACACTGCCCATTTCCACTGTGGGTCAATGTTCCGTGTGAAGGTGAAGAATAATTTGTAATATAAAATGATGTCTTATCATAATCATTATCAGTTACATTAAAGTGAACTTCTGTCTCCGGTACAGTATATACTGCATCATCAACCAATAGATTTGAACTGATGTCGGTTTCCAAAACCCCTATGTTAACAGTTACTGTATCTATGCCATCTGACATTTCAAACTGATCCAATCCTACAGAATCAACAAATGGTTTATATATTAACTCAGGATCATTAGTATAATCTATTTGTCCTAAAGAAGGACCTCCATTTATTGCCACAAAACCGGAATTACTAAATAATATAGGAACAGAATTTGTTTCGGTTACTAATAAGTCCAATGAATCAGGGATAGAGAAATTATCCGAAACATTTATTATTACATTTCCTACTGCTGTTGAACCAAAATCGTCTTTTGCTAAGTAATTGAATGAAGCCATGCCTTCAAAACCATCATTAGGATGCACGAATATTTGATTGCCAATCAACCAAGCTTCGCAATTTGATTGATTAAAAATTGAACTTACAAATAATGTATCGCCCGAAGTAGAATCATTAACCAAAACATTAAGCATTTCACCTGCTGAATTCGGGCTTAAAAATAAATAATCATTTTTTGTTTCAACTATAGAATTTAAAACTTCAAATTCTATTTCAACTTTTTTTGTTGACCAATTTAACCAATTTGTTCCGGGATTGCCATAATATTTTAAAATGGCTTTATCTTGACCAATAAAGTCAGCGTCAGGATAATATTTTACATTGAATGTTTTCAATATACTACCTGTGCCAATATCTGTATTGTCAATATCACCATGTTCTGGAAATACTATCTCTACAGGCCCTAAAGAATTTGACATTAAATCAAATGAAAGGGTATCATTTTTCAGCATTTTGAAATGCATATGGGGTAAATTCTGAGAAAATGCCTCAAAAGTAAATAGAGACAAAATGAAAATCAGAACACCCAATTTATATTTTATATTCATGGTTAGGTGCATAGCTTTGGTTAATTGTACAAAGATATAAATATTTTTTATTAATAATTGTATTTTTTTTTGAAAAATATTTTGATATTTTAAAAAATAACATATAGCGATATATTGCAATGTTTAAAATTCAACTTTAAATGTTATTTAATATATGAATTTTGGTTTTTAACAATACAACAAATGTGGGATAAATGTATTAGATAAAATCAATTTTAATAAAAATTCTAATAATGAATTATAAAATTGAATTGAATCCAAAAAATAACAAATTTGTTAAATTTATAACTATAAACAATTATTTGAATTAACTTCACAAAAATATTCTAATGAAAGATTCCAAGCAAGTGTTTATATCGTTACAATATCTAAATACATTTGAGCTTATAAGTTTTGAAAAATATTTGAATCACCATATTTTAATCAAAATGATAGTTTAAAAAAACTTTATTCCATTTTTCTTCCATATTTACGTGATAATAATGAAATAGAACTTGATAAATATCAGGTATGGGATTTGATTTTTATGGAGGAAGAATTCAATGATAAGAGATTCAGAAAGCTGACTTCAGATCTCACAAAATTATTTGAAAAATGGCTCGCTCAACAGATTTATGATGAGGACAATACCAGTCAGGCAAATAATCTCCTTGGAAAATATAACTCGAAAATCCATTTTTAAAATGTACAATTCTGCACTTTCAAATGCAGATAGATTGTTGGAAAGGAATTTTAATAGAGATGCAAATTACTATTACCAGGTATTTGCTCTGGAACAAAAAAAATTCAATTTTACAAGTGAGTTTGAGAAAAAGTCAAAAAAAAATATAAAACATAATTGGTTGAATATTAAAGATATTTCAGATAATCTTGATGTGTTTTACCTCAGTGAGAAAATGAAACTTTATACAACACTTATGAGTATAAAAAGTGTGATTAAAGTAGATATAGATCTTAGGTTTACAGAAAATATTATCAGATTTATAAAAAGAACAGACTATAAGAAATACCCTGCACTGGCAATTTACTACCAAATTTATCTTACGCTTAAAGAAAGTGAAAATCTTGATCATTACTACGAACTAAAGGAAATGATAAAAAGAAATATCCATTATTTTCCATTGGATGAGGCACAGGATATATATGAAGGGTGATAAATTATTGTATCAGAAAAGCAAATAGTGGATTAAGCCAATTTTATGAAGAATCATTATTTATTTATAAAGATATGATAAATAAAGGGTTTTTTGAAATTGATTTGGATCCTACGAAATTCAGAAATATTGTTTTTACTGCCACAAGAAATAAAAGATTATAAAATGGGCTGAATGGTTTATAGAAACGTATAAAAGTAAAACTTAATGAAAAATACAGAGATAATGCTGTCACTCAATTTAGCAAGATTAAATTATTATAAAAAGATTTGATAAGGTTAAAAAATATTTAAGAGATGTTGAATTTAAGACATGGCATACGAATTGAGTTCAAAATCAATGCTTATAAGCAACATATTATGATACTGATGATTTTGATCCGCTTTATTCGTTGCTAAGATAGTTTTAATACATTTTTGAATAGAAATAAAAAGTTTATTCCTGATCAATCGGAGAAAACTATCAATTACTTATCAAATTCGTTCGCAAGCTAATGACTATAAACTCAAATGACAAAAAAGCTGTTGAAAAACTCAAAAAGATATGAAAATGCTGGAGATATACCTGACAGACAAGGGTCATTGGATAGGGTTAATGATTTTTGAGGAGGTAATTTGATTTTCTTGATAATGGGCGCTTCTTAATCGGATTCGAACTGACGACCACGAATCCACAATCCACTACTCTAACCAACTGAGCTATGACCGCCATATCAAAACAGAATGCGAAGATATATCAATTTTATTTTTTAAAAAGAAAAAATTATAAGATTTTTTAATATTATTTTAATTTGACTACTTTTAGCTGTATTATCATGATAAGGAAATATGCATAATTCTGCAAAATATCTTTTTATATGGTACAAAATTATTCTTGTAAAATTTAATATTGAAATCCATTATATTTTAATAACTTTGTATCAAAAAAAACAAGTCAAAATGTATAGAGTTATTTTACCAATGATATTATTGTTATCTCAAACCTTATTTTCACAATCTACTGAAAATTGGAAAAATAAGGTTTCAGATTTCGTTTTTGATCAATATCAAAACAATGAAGAAGTAGAATATTTTATTTATTTAAAAGATTCGCCTGATATTTCCGAAGTAAAAAATATTAAAAGTAAAACTGAAAAAACAACTTATATTTATAATACCCTTAAGGATTTTTCGAAAATAAGTCAAAAAGATATTGTCCTTTTCCTTAAATCAAAGAACTTAAAATTTAAATCATATATTATTGCTAATGCTATACTTGTAAAATCTGATTATGAAACAATGAAGTTTTTAGCTAATGATTCACAAGTAAAGGCAATAGCTGGAAATCCATCCACAAAACAAAAATCTATTGAAGATAGAATATTAGCAGTTGATAGGGATCCTAATTCATTGGCTTGGGGTGTAGAAAATATCAATGCTAATGATTTATGGGATTTGGGATATACTGGCTCTGGTGTAGTAATTGGAGGTCAGGATACAGGATATAAATGGACTCATGAAGCATTGCAGGATAAATACAGAGGATGGGATGGAGCAGTTGCAAATCATAATTACAATTGGCATGATGCAATTCATTCAATAGATACTCATAATACCGGAAGCAATCCGTGTGGATTGAGTATTGATGAACCTTGCGATGACCATGGTCACGGTACACATACAATGGGTACAATGGTAGGTAGTTCAGGTACTAATGATATCGGTGTGGCACCGGGAGCACAGTGGATTGGTTGTAGAAATATGGAAAGGGGATATGGTACTCCATCCACTTATCTGGAATGTTTTGAATGGTTTTTGGCTCCAACTGATTTGAATGATGAGAATCCAACACCTTCCCTTGCTCCTGATGTCATCAATAATAGCTGGTCATGTCCTGCAGATGAAGGGTGTAATTCCAGTAATTATTCAATTATGGAGACTGCTATCGACAATCTTACTGCTGCCGGTATTGTAGTGGTGGTATCTGCAGGAAATAGCGGACCCAATTGCTCATCGATATCAGATCCACCGGCATTTTTTCAAAATAGTTTTACAGTAGGTGCAACAAATTCCTCCGATACTATTGCAAGTTTTAGTAGTAGAGGGCCTACATCAGGATATAATACCTCACTTTTGAAACCTGATATCAGCGCTCCGGGTGTAAGCATCAGGTCTTCAACATATGATTCAAATTCAAGCTATGGTTACAAGTCCGGTACCAGTATGGCAGGACCTCATGTGGCAGGTGCTGTAGCATTGTTAATAGATGCATTCCCTGAACTATATGGTGATGTCTCACAAATAACGGATCTTATCGAACAGTCTGCGACCTATCTGGATACTGATCAGACCTGCAACGGAATTACCGGGGCTCAGGTTCCAAATAATACTTATGGATATGGTAAACTGGATGTTTTAGCAGCATATAATCATTAT
>JAWKLW010000022.1:0-59737 GCA_041392555.1 Saprospiraceae bacterium
AGTGACAAAAAGTTGATTTTAGAGCTTTTATAATTAAATTATTGCATAAGAATCATTTGGAGTGGTAGAGTTCGTGAATACATTAACCAAATAAATGAGAGATTATTTTCAATGAGTTATTTCACTACTTTTGCCTCTTTGTGGGAGTCTGACGAGAAAGTATAAATGCCGTAGCGACTTTACAATTCCAGAAAATTGTATTATTACTAATGTTAGCCACTGCTATTTTCATTTTGCTAATTTACAAAATAAAAATGAAATCGAAGTGGCGATTTCAAAAGCCGAAACTTTGTATTATGAAATACCCACTATTGCATTTATACAGTGTTGAACAATGTGCTTTTTATAAGTCAATAGATATTTTTACTTTTCCCCCTAATCCTTTTTCAACAATATCAAATAATGTTTTTAATGTTAAGTTACTTCCATTATTTTCAATTCTTGAAATATATTCACGCTTTTTGTCAACTATTTCAGCCAATTCTGCTTGTGTTAGATGTTTTTCTTCACGTGCTTTTTTTAGTAGTAATCCAACTTTGAAAGATTCAAAATCTCTATCAAGTTCGTCACGTCTTTTGGTTCCAACTTTTCCGTAAACATCATCTTTGATATTTTTCCAACTTTTTGTTTCCATTATTTTTTCGATTTTTGTTCATAATATTCAGCCATAATTTTTAAGGCTTTATCAATTTCATTTTTCGGTGTTTTTTGAGATTTCTTTTGAAATACATTCATCATAACCACCAATTTATCACCGTCAAAAAAGCAAAAAACTCTCCAAATATTTGATCCTAATTGAATTTTTGCTTCATATAATCCATCAGTTCCTACTATATGTTTTAAATAATTTGAGGGAACACGTTCCAAAGTTTCAATAGCTTCAATAATTTTAAAAATTTTATTCTGAACTTTTTCACTTTGATTCAGAAGAAAATCTTCAAAATAATTTTTAAATGCTATAACTTCTCTTACTTTCATAAAACAAAAGTAATTTAAAAGTTACATTTAAGCAAATTTTTTGATGAGAATTTAAAATTAGTGTGAGTTTTTATCGCATATTGTACAACGGGAGTTCACGCATAAACTCCAAAAATAAATTCAAAAATAGTAAAAAAGATTATGAGCAGCACTATAAGGTATCATATAAATTGATTAATTCGATTTGTATTATGCTATAAGATACGTAAATTTAACAATAACATATACAAATTATTATTAATATTAATTTATAGGTTTTTGCGCATTTCGATTGAAATGCATTGAAAACGAAAATAAAAATGCTAATGTTGATTTTTGCAAACTAAAGTTGAAAGTTTATTCCTTTCGTATCATTAATGCACAAAGTTCAAATGTTTTTCAATACAATGTTATACCCATTTTTTTATTTTATCAATTCCCATATCACTGATTAACAGGTTGTCAAAAAGTTCTTATATGGTCTTTTAATATCGCTTCTGTTTTCATATTTCATCGCACACACACCGTCAGTTGGATTTAATTTTACCGTATCCTTTAAATGTCCTGGAAGAAATATGAATTAACTTATTCGTTTTCTTTTTTGTGTGTTTTTCTTTTTCTTTAACATCATTTAAGAAACTTCACATGTGGTGTTTTGCATCTGTTAATTTGTTGTATAAAATTTGTCAATAAATATTTTATCAATTCTGTCTTTGCTTGAAGTTTTAACCGAACCAATAACTTTTAATTAGTCATTTTGTTCAATTATTAAGTCATAAGTTGATAACTCATTTGAACACCTTCGTTTTTTACTTTCAACAGGCATTTTGAACTACGCCTGATTTATAATTATTCCTATTTCCGAAAGCATTAGGCGTATGAAATTTTCAAATAAATCACCATTTAGTTTCCTTTGCTGTTTGATTTTCCTGTTGGTAGTGCATCAAGAGCCGCGCCAATTGATTGCTTAATTGTATAAGTTGAATTATTCAATAACTTCGATTTGTCGCTTTTCTTGTTTACATCTTTGATATTTTTGTTGCTTAAAAATCGTTTGATGATTTTCGAAATTGTTCGCACTAAACATCAAATTTGTATTTATTGGTCTTGTTATTTGAAAGTTAGCTTCTTTTGTATATTGATAAAACTATAATTATTTCTGCTTTGAGAAATAATTATACGCTAAATTATCTTCAATAAAGCTGAGATAATCAGAACAAGTTGATATAACCGTTTAAATCAGAGAATTTGATGATCGGCTGCTGCTTTTTAATATTTTTTAATGTCATCTTATAGAATTTCATGTTGTAAATTATCAAATCATATTTTATCCATTTTTCAATTGACCATTCTACAAAAATACTGTCAATTCGTTTATCAATTCAATCAAGATATTCTTGGTGATAAATCGCAAGCTAACCACTTTCGTTTCAATTGTTCAGCACAGACGGCTGTTGTTCCAGAGCCACTAAAAGGGTCTAAATACAACATCATTTTCTGTTTGGATGCTAATTATTTTTCTTACTAATCTTTTCCGTTTTTTTGTGTGGGTGGTCTGTTTTTTTCGTAATCACTATTACGTTAATCTCAATAACATCTTTTGGTTTCGCACCTAATGGATTTGGCCCCCCAAACTTTTTTATCATCACTTCCATTTCCATATTGGCTTGTTTTCGTTGTATGACTTGATATTTCAACGTATGAGCATCCATAAGTAATACACAAAATCAATGTTAAATATAATCTTGTTTTTCTGAAAGTAATAGATTTCAGTGTTTACGTTCCAATCTTTGCCCAAATTTGCCTTATTTTTGTAGTGCCAAATCAACCACCTGCTTTACTTAAAATATTTATTTGCGGAATAAGTTTTTAAATTCAAGTAAAATTTCTGAAAAACCGCAAATATATAATGAACCTATATCTTTAAGAACTTTTGCAGCTTCGAATCTGATATTATAATCACTTTATATATTCTTCCCGACTTTCAAAATTATCCCAATCTGCTTTTTTTATATTATACGGTGGGTCTGCAAAAATTAAATCAACAGTTTTTGATTTTAAAGATTTAAGCCATTCAATACTATCAATTTTCGCCAAAGTTCACCGTTTTTATGTTGGTAAAATAATTTGGGTTCAGTATCAGTTTTTGAAGGATTTATTTCAATCATTTTTTTCCCTCTTTTAATTTCTTGTTCAAATAAAAGTTTCCGTTTCAACATTTTTCGTGTCATTACAACATATTTTGATTTCTGCAAATATAATCATTATTTTTTTCTTCATCTTTTGCTCATTAGGCACGGGAGTTTTACAAACCCAAAAATAAATTCAAAAAATAGTAAAAAAGATTATGAGCAGCACTATGAGGGTCATATAATTGATTAATTGGATTTGTATTATGCTACAAAGATACGTACTAAACAATGTTAAACATAATAATACGGTAGGGTTTATAATTTTAATGCGTGGTATAGTAAGGATTGCTGGCTTTTTACCTATCAAGTTACACAGCAATTTTGAGCGCCATTTACGCAGACTCAACCGTTAACTCCTTATTAATCTATACTGCATATATATCAATTAATAATCTTAATAAATCTAATGAAAACGTTAAAGTCTTCTTCCGCCTTTTATAATTGCTTTTTCATCAACACCACCAATTGATTTTCAATCCTTTTTATCTGGACTTTCATCATGAAACAAATAATATGTATATGTAACTGCAAATTTCGCATATCGCATGCATTATTGACTGTCCAATACCTTGTTTAACTGTTGAGCCATTTGGATCTTTGCTTATACTCAATAGCAAATTAAATATGGTGTGATGCAATTATAAAACGATACCTTTGATCTGCGGATTGTTTTCTTACCAAATTGTCCTTCTTTGTCCCTCCCAATAAAAGGCTTTATTTGCTTTTTGCTTTCGTAACTTTATATCCCATTTATCGAAATACTTTCAAGGTATCTAATACCAGTTGTCTTATTTCTGCCTGAATTTGAACTTCTCATTTTCAAAAGTATCTTTCGTTGTGGATTATTAACAATTGGACTTACAGTTCATCAATAAAGTCAATTACTTGTTTTGAGACTTTTTCATGATCTAATATTGTTTAAAGTGTAGGATTCAGCTTTTGCAATTACCATAACGGAGTTCAATACGCATAAACTCCATAAATAAATTCAAAAATAGTAAAAAGATTAATACAGCAATTATGAGGTATCATATAAATTAGAATAATTCGATTTGTATTATGCTACACGAAAATTCAATAAATATATACAAATTTATTATTATCACTTATTGTAAAATGTTTGGTGCGTCCGACTTTGGTATGTGGTGTGTGATGCGGAGCAGTCAGACGATGGAGGCTATGATGGCGCTGTACATTGTTAGTATCTCTTTTGGTATTAATCAATTATCGTTATGTCTCCAGCAATTAATTTTTCATTATTTCTGCATCTGCTAAGTAAGAACATAAATGACCTGACATACATCAGAATTAAAATGTTCGATTAATTTTCTTTTCGTATTGAGAAATATTTCTTTGAAAAACATCAGCAAGATTTAGCCCAATCTGACAATTAAATATAAACAAAACTAATATTATCGATGATAATTTTATTTGATAAATGCATTAAGCTATTTTGCTTCGATAAAGCAGAGTCTAGCATTTATTGATGACTAATGAAACACTAAAATATTTATGATAAATTTTATATTATGAAATATATATTTTACTTGAATAGATAATTAAAATTTAACAGCTATGACATTCCATCGAAAAATCTAAATAGTACTATTATGATTTGTTTTATCAATTAGCAGCATTGTTTGCTTTTATTGTTTTGGTATATGAGGGTGTAAGGAGAAAATTTCCAATAGCAAGTTGCTGTTATTAATAGTTACTGTGAGAATTGCGGCAGTAATTGGTTCAAATTATCATCTGTTACTTATAAAGATTTGGTTTTTTTGTGAAAATCACTATTATCATTGCCTCAGTATTCTAAAAAATATGGCATTAGCTCTGGGTTTTGATTATTAGTGATTGTTTGTTGGAAAATGTTAAAATTGAAAGTTCCTGAGCCTTCGGATAGTTTTGCGTAGCAGTCCCACTTACTATGGCAATTCAAAGGATTGGATGTTTGTTAGTAGGTGTTGTTTTGGTGTTCCGTAACAGATAGTTTTAGGAATAAAGTATGGAGACAACAGCCTGCATTTATTCATTTGAATATGGATAATCAAATTGCCATTACTGATAATGCAAATCACAGTATACATCTCAGTACCAATCTATATTGGCGATTATCTTTATGTTGGCATTTGTAGTATTGATTTAGAAATTACTGGAAAAGAGAAGGCAATCTTGCTTTTTTTCCTTATTGTTGATTTTATCAGGTTGGTTTGTGATATTTTTTTAAAATCTCTGCATCAAACCCCGCCTTATTCGGAGAAATTATTTTAGGTTTAGAAAAACTGTAAAATTGGTTTATCTGTTAATGATGATTTTGTTATATTTTGTTATAAGATATAGGGAGAGACATTTTAAGTATTTAATATTTGAAAATATTGAAACCTGTCACAAATAATACTCTGTATATATTAATTTCGACTATACTTGTGTTGGTATACCGTGAATTTAATAAAATAAGTGAACTAATGATAATTTTGTTCGCCTTAACGCTACATTAGGAGTTTTTTACCAGTTGAGTTCACAATTGTATGCCATTAGAACAAAATTTGCTATTGTTTTTGTACTTAAGGTAGCTTATTTTCAATGTCTCAGACATTGCCTGAAAAAAGATTTTATGGAATTGCGTATGATTTTCAGAAGGCAATTATCAAATCAAAATTCATAGAGAATCTAGTGCTATATGATTCTAATGGTTGGAAAATTATTATAAGCAAGATTATACTGCTTCCGGAATTGGATTTTCTTATAATAGGTACAATTCAAGTAATATGTATTTTGAGTTTGGATTAAATTCTACGTTTGGTTATTCTTTCTATAAAAAAATTTAATTTGGCTAATGCTGTGCAAATATAATTTTTATTCATTTAGTCCATTTATGAATTTACAACATAAATATTTCACTTTGGGATTTGGATTTAGCTTTGAAATAGTAAAATCACTGATTTATAAACACAAGTCAGGAGGCTTAAAACCCTCCTTATTGATGACTGAACAAATTGGTACTGCACCTATTATAAATTTCTCTATAGGTAACAGAAAATATTTTTATTTCAAATATTCTTATTTCAATTATTTTCCTTCAGCTATGCCCGGAAATTATAATCATTTTGAATTTGGTACAGGACTTGGAATCAATGGATTAAATTTGCATATTGGAGGTTTTAGTTCAAATACAGTCAATTTTGGAATGTCCATTCCAATAAAAAACCGATTGTTTTTACAACCGGAATATACATTTTTTTATAAAAATGAAAGTGAAATTGATTATGGTCAATATATGTATTCTTTGTCATTAAAATATCAATTTGATGTAGAAAATAAGAGTGTAAAGAAAGTAAAGGAATAGAACAAAGATGCATTTTTGAGGGGAATATGTGAATGGAGCCATACAAATAGTCGAGGTGTACTATAAAATTTTTTCAAGAGTTTCTTGTTCATCAAATAAACCTAGTTTGTCAGTTGTTTTGCATTTTTGCATATTAATAATTGTTATTTAGGAGTAAATATACAATTAAATATTTTATTATCAATACTTAATTTGTTAAATTCCCCTTAATTAATTTTATTTTTGTTTTAGTGTGTAATCTATTGTATTACACAATGTTGACTCAAGGACTTCTCCTGTGTCCAATTACTTTTTATGCATAAAAATAAACAAAATATTTATTAATTTCTTTTATATTATGAATTTTTTAATTTAACTTTATTCATTTGAAGTATATTAATTTAATTTTATCAAATAGAAATTAATTTTTTATGGACTCGTATTTACAATATATTGGATATGCTGCATCAATAATTATCGCTATTTCTATGGCGATCAACTCAATATTGATATTCAGGTGGGTTAATTTGATTGGAGCATTGATTTTTTCGATATATGGATTCATTATTGGCGCTATTCCGGTTGGTATTTTGAATGCACTTATAGTAATTGTTGACTTTTATTATATCTTGAGGATATATTTCCAACATGAACAGTTCGATACTTTGGAAATAAAGCCCGATAATAAATATTTGAAGAGGTTTTTGAAATTTTATAAAAAGGAAATTGGCAAATATTTCCCTAATTTTAAATATGAGTTAGGGCAAAATAGTATTAGTTTTTTCGTGCTGCGAAATATGAATGTAGCCGGTGTGTTCCTGGCAAATCATATTGATGAAAATACAATAATGGTAGATTTGGATTTTGTTATTCCTGAATACAGAGATTTTAAAAATGGAATTTATATCTATAATAACCTTGTCGATCACTTTATTAATCTGGGTTATACCAGAATACTGAGTTCAGGTGACAGCAGGGAGTATTCCAATTATCTCAAAAAAATTGGATTCAAAAAGATTGAAAATGGATTATATGAAAAAATATTAAGTTTATGAAAATCAATGGTAATATCAAAGTTTTAAACATTGTGACTATCTCCAATATTTAGGAATAATAATTTTTCCCTTTTCATGAAATGATTTACTGCTTTTTCATGAGTTTACAACTATATACCCAAATGTATCATAATGATAAGGAATTATAGTATTACATTTAACATAATCAGCAGCAATAGCAGCATCTTGATATCCCATTGTGAAATTGTCACCAATAGGAAATACGCATAGGTCCAGTTTAGGACATGTCTCTGGTATAGACTTCATATCTTCTGTCAATGCAGTATCTCCAGCTATATAAATACAATTATTGGAGTTCCATATAACAAAACCACCAGGATTGCCACCATAGTTCCATCGGGAAAAGATGAAGAATGGATAGCATTGACATATTTTACAAAACCGAAATTAAATTGCCATTTGCCTCCATGGTTCATGGGATGTCCTTCTATCCCTTTGTTTTGGAAATATGATACTATTTCGAAGTTTGAAACTATTTTAGCTCCCGTCCTTTTTGCAATTCTCTCTACATCAGCGATATGATCTCCATGAGCATGCGTCAAGAGGATATAATCTGCTTGTAATTTATCAACATCTATATTGTGAGCGAGCTCATTTTGTGAAATAAAAGGATCCACAATAATATCAATTCCATTGATTTCTATTGCTAAAGATGCATACCAAGATAAGTTATTTTCATAGTAATGATTTATAAATGAAATTCCAATAAATATAAAATATTAAATTATGATGTAAAACTATTAATAATTCAACATTATAACAAATTATTTGTTGAATTTAATGTTTTAAAATTATAAATAAGTGATGATATCAATAATAGTAGGGACGAATAGGAAAAATAATTTATCACAATATATCGCTAAATATTATAAAAAAGTCCTCGAAAATGAGTTTGGAATTGAATGTGAATTGATAGAGTTAGAAATGATGCCAGATGATGTTTTAAGTAAGAATATGTATGATGAAGTGCATCCCTGGATAGATGATTTAATTGTAAATAAAATTGAAAAATCAGATAAATTCATTTTTGTTATTCCTGAATATAATGGTAGTTTTCCCGGTGTTTTGAAGTTGTTTATAGATTTGGTAACGCTGAAAGATAATGGAGATTCATTGAAATGGAAAAAAGCTGCACTTATCGGAGTGGCATCAGGTAGATTCGGTAATTACCTTGGATTGGATCAATTTGCTTCTGTTCTCAATTATTTGAAGGTGAATACTTTTGCATATAAATTGACATTGCCTTTGATCAATTCTGTAATCGATAAGGAACACAATATCAAAGATGAAAAAGTTGATTCTTCGATAAAAAGGCACATAGGAAGATTTTTAAAATTTTAATAATGACTCAAAACAATATTTTATATAAAGATATAGGAAGGGTAGGCTATGATGAAGGTCTCAGGCAACAATATGAGTTTCATGATAAGATTGTAGATATTAAATTAAAAAATAAAAATAATCCTGAAGGATCAAGAATGCAAACCCAAAGTGCATTATTGTTTTGTGAGCATAATCCGGTATATACATTAGGGAAAAGTGGTAAAATTAACAATTTGATTTTTAGTGAAGATGTATTGGTACAAAAAGGAATAGAGTTTAAAAATACAAATCGTGGAGGAGATATCACATATCATGGTCCGGGTCAAATAGTAGGTTATCCTATTTTTGATCTCGATTATTTCTACCACGATGTTCACAGGTATGTTCGGGATATTGAGGAGGTAATAATATTGACACTCCAAAATTATGGATTAGAGGGTATGAGGATAAAAGGAGCTACCGGAGTGTGGTTGAAAGATAGTGAGGTAGAACAATATAGGAAAGTATGTGCAATAGGAATTCACATTAGTCGTTGGGTAACACTTCATGGTTTTGCATTCAATATTAATACAGATTTAGATTATTTCTCGGGAATTATCCCATGTGGAATTCAGGATAAAAATAAATCAGTGACATCTATTTCAAAAGAATTGGGATTGAAAATAGAAATGGATGAAGTAAAAGAATTATTATTAAAGAACTTTGAAAAAGTTTTTGATGTTACTATTTTTGAATAGATTTATAAAACAAAATAATGATTAATCATAAATTCATTTTTACTTGAATATTCTTATTATTTGAAATTGTTTAGGGAAAATAGAAATTACAAAATACAAAAGGAAATGTCAGAAGGGAAAAAAGTTTCAGAATCATATACAGAATTTACACAAATGGTTATGCCTAATGATGCAAATCCATTGGGCAATCTTATGGGAGGTAATCTGATGAGGTGGATGGACATAGCAGGTGGTATTTGTGCGGCTAAGCATGCTTCTAATTTTGTTGTTACTGCTTCGGTGGATAATGTGTCCTTTACCAAACCGATAAAAGTTGGCGATGTAGTGACAATAAAAGCTCAGATTACAAGGGCTTTTAGCACATCTATGGAAATATATATTGAAGTGTTTAAAAATTCCCTTCCCGAAAATAATTTAATAGCAACTAATAATGCTTATTTTACTTTTGTTTCAATTGATAGAGAATCTTATAAACCAACAAAAATAAAACCAGTAATTCCCGAATCCGATAAAGAAATTCAAAGATATGAAGGAGCATCAAGGCGAAGGGAATTGAGGTTGATATTAGGGGGTAAAATGGATCCAAAAGATGCCATTGATTTAAGGCAATTCTTCAGAGAATTGGATTAGAAAAAATAATATTATTAAATTAATTATTGATTTTCTTTGTTTTTTGTATTTTTGCCAAATTCAAAGTCTAATATATAATGGGATTTATTGATAAATTAAAATCTGTATTTGTTGTTGAGGATGATCCTTCATCCCCGTCGCCTGCTATTGAGAAAAATGATGAAGATAAGATTGAAAATGTTGTTGAATCAGAAAACACTGATCAATCTGTAAAAGCCGAAGCTGGAAAATTTGTAAATGTGTTGTTTTCATCTCTGGAGAAATCCAATTTAGAAGGGTTTGATTATTTGGAATTTATGCAAAGTATTTCCAATTTAAAAAACCAGAATATCACTAATGAAGAAGAAAAACTATTTCAGACAGCTTTTGCTATGGCCACAACTCTCGGAGTAGAAAAAAATAAACTTATAGAAACAGCACAACACTATCTAAGTGTATTGGAATCAGAAAAAACTCATTTCAATAATTCACTGAACAATACTGCAAAGAATAAAATTGACGAAAAAAATAAAGAATTAAAATCAGTAAAAAATAAAATTATTGAAATCCAACAGCAAATAACTGCTTTAAATACGGAACTGGAAAAAAATAAAGAATCACTTAATTCTATAAGTCAGGAACTTAATCAGGCAGAATCTAAAGTTGCTTTGGTAAAAAATGGATTTGAAACTGCTTACCAAAGTTTGGTAAATAAAATACAATCTGATATTTCTAAAATCACAAAATATTTATAAATACTTTTATTATTTCAAAAATGGAATCTGAACTTAAATCAAAATCGTTTTGGAAAAGACCTGAAGGTAAAGCCGGGGCTATATTTTTAATCGCTTTAATACTGGGAGGAGGATATCTCTTGGTAAATTTTTTACCTCAAATTCTTGCTTTTGCTCAGGGAACATTGGGGCTGGCTGTTGTAGTACTGGCTTTGGGAGTCATTCTATATATGGTCTTAGACCCCAAGATGAGGGCGCTTGTTTCATATATGTATAAGAGTGCAATGAGATCTATAACTTCATTGTTTATTAAAATAGACCCTATTTCCGTACTGAAATCATATGTCGATGATTTGAAGGGCAATCTGGAGAAAATGAATAAGCAGATTGGAATGTTAAGAAAACAAATGCACCAACTTAAAGAGGTTATTTTCAATAATCAAAAAGAATTGCAAGAAAATTTGAGCATGGCTTCAGAAGCACGGGAAGGAAATAAGCGTGATGAAATGATTCTCAAAAGTAGAAAAGCAGGCAGACTTAAAGAATCTAATATGAAACTCGAAGAGTTGTATAAGAAAATGGAAATCCTGTATAGAGTTCTTGACAAAATGGAAAGAAATTCTAAAATAATGCTTGAAGATATCGATGATCAGGTGAAAATAAAAGAAAGAGAGAGAAATGCAATGAGGGCAAGCCATAGTGCTATGAAATCAGCAATGGATATAATAAAAGGTGATAAAGATAAAAGAGCGGTATTCGATATGGCTTTGGAGGCAGTTGCTGATGATGTCTCTAATAAAATTGGAGAAATGGAACGATTTATGGATATTTCTGAGAATTTCATGAAATCTATAGATCTTCAAAATGGAGTATTTGAAGAAGAAGGATTGAAAATGCTTGAACAATGGGAAAAAGAAGGAGATAGCTTTTTACTTGGAGAAGAAAAACATAGTATTTTATTGCAAGCAAATGATGATTCAGATATTTTGGACCTTGATGCACCAAGAGCAACACCTGAAAAACGAGTTGAAAGAACTAATCAATATGATAGTTTCTTTGAAATTTGATTTATATGTTTCAAGTAAATATTGATTTATTAAATCAATATTTACTTGTATATTTTATCATGTAGAGGTTCTCTGATTTTATCGAGATTTTCCTTATAATTTATAATTGCAAATAATGCAGCTGCTTTAGCTGAATCTATTTTATATTCCACAAATTTTTCCTTATCAAAATATTTTTCCACAAAATTAGTGTCTATATCTCCAGAAATATAAGCATCGTTATTCATGACATATTCACCAAATCCCAGAGTTGTTTTAATTCCTTTGACAATAAATCTCTTTATAGCTTCTTTCATCAATGCTATGGCTTTAGGTCTATTTTCATCATGTACTATCAGTTTTGCTATTAATGGATCGTAGTATATTGGAATATTCATGCCTTGAATAAATCCGCTATCTATTCTGATACCATTTCCTCGTGGTTGTCTATACTCGCATAATTTTCCAATACTTGGCAAGAAATTATTTTCCGGGTCTTCAGCATATATTCTCAATTCTATCGAATGCCCATTGAGTTTTACATCTTCTTGTTTTATAGAGAGTTCTTCGCCTGATGCTATTCTCACTTGCTCAGCTACAATGTCTATTCCAGTTATCATCTCAGTTACAGGATGTTCCACTTGTAATCTTGTATTCATCTCGAGGAAATAAAAATTATTGTCATCATCGAGTAAAAACTCTACTGTTCCGGCACCGGTATAATTACATGCCCTTGCGACATTGATGGCAGCATTGCCAATTTCCCCCCTAATTTCAGGTGTTACGCGTACAGAAGGGGCTTCTTCAATAACTTTCTGGTGTCTTCTTTGAATGCTGCATTCCCTTTCATTGAGGTGTATGATATTACCATAATTATCAGCTAATATCTGAATTTCTATATGCTTTGGTGAAGAAATGAACTTTTCTATAAAGACCGAACCATCACCAAATGCTGATTTTGCTTCACTTACTGCTCGTTGAAATTGTTCTGAAAAATCTTCCTTAGAATATACTACTCGCATACCTTTTCCACCACCTCCTGCTGATGCTTTTACTAAAACAGGGGCATTCGATTTTATCAGCTATTTCTATTGCTTCATCTATATTGTCCATGGATTTTCCCGATCCTGGTGCCATAGGTACATTGAATTTGCTAACTGCTTTCTTCGCTTCTATTTTATTTCCCATTATCTTAATGGCTTCAGGAGAAGGTCCAATGAAAACTATCCCAACATCCTTAGCTTTTTGGGCAAAAGATGAATTTTCGCTTAGAAAACCATACCCAGGATGAATACCCTCTGCACCACATTTAAGAGCGACTTCGATGATTTTATCCTGATTGAGATATGATTCAGAAGAAGTGGCTGGACCTATATTATATGCTTCATCAGCGAGTCTTACGTGAGGACTGTGTCTGTCCGCATCAGAATAAACCGCAATGGTCTCGATGTTCATTTTATTCAAAGTTTTTATTATCCTGACAGCTATTTCACCTCTATTTGCTATTAGTATTTTTTTCATCTTTTTTATCACTATTTGAATTTTAGTTTATTGAGGCATTCTATTTGTCGTATTGCAAAATCCATGTTATAGACATTGTATTCTTCGAATCCTCCATTCCACATAACACCCATTTTGTTAACCTCATATTTTTCTAATAATTTTACATCTTTTTTCTTGATAGGAAATATCCCATTGTATGTTATTATGCTATTATTTCTGTCGATGGTGCCGGTATCATTTAATACATTTGTTAGAAAGATGTTTGTATTATTAATAAGGGAAATCCTCAGCATATTGGAAGTGGAAATTCCATTATATCCGGTTTTGATATATTTATTGTCAATTATAAATGTCATTGACAGAAAAAACTCACCTATATTATTTTTCAAGATAGAACCATAAGCATCAATAAATGGTCTGTCAGTAAAATATTCTTGAAGTTTTTCATGAGTAAATGTAAATAACCTTTCATTTTTGATGCCTATAACTCTTAGTCTGGTAACTTTATCAAAATCATCCATGCCTATTATGCAATTATTATCGCTTTTTTCAATGATTTTACCAGAGTATTTTGTCATCGGTGACAATACCATTTTTTTACTGGATTTACATGAGCTGAAAGCTAATAAAAACAAAAGAATATAGCTAAAATACTTCATTTTGTTGCTAATTTTATTTAATAACATCCAGTTCTTTACCTATTTTAGTAAATGCTTTTACTGCTTTTATTATTTGTTCTTCAGAGTGAGCAGCTGAAATTTGTACTCTGATTCTTGCCTTACCTTTTGGAACTACAGGGTAGAAAAATCCTATTACATATATTCCTTCAGCCAATAATTTATTTGCGAATTCCTGGCTCAACTTAGCATCATAAAGCATTATTGGTACAATTGGGTGTACTCCGGGAACTATATCGAATCCGGCTTTAGTCATTTCATCCCTGAATAATTTTGTATTGTCTTCGAGTTTATCTCTTAGTTCTGTGGTTGAGGTAAGGTTGTCCAAAACATTCAAAGTGGCACCAACAATGCCGGGAGCTAGAGAATTGGAAAACAAATATGGTCTTGATCTTTGTCTGAGTAATTCTACCACCTCGGCATTAGCAGCTATAAATCCTCCACTTGCTCCTCCAAGAGCCTTACCGAAAGTTCCGGTGATTACATCTGGTTTGCCAAATACTCCACAATGCTCGTGGCTTCCTCTTCCTGTTTTGCCTACAAATCCCGTAGCATGGCTATCGTCAATCATGACCATTGCATCGTATTTGTCACCAAGTTCACATATTTTATCCACATCTGCAATTATACCATCCATTGAAAAAACACCATCAGTAGCTATTAATACCCTTTTAGCTCCGGCTTCTTTTGCTTCTATAATTTTGGCTTCGAGGTCAGCCATATTGTTATTTTCGTATGGATATCTTTTAGCTTTGCATAATCTGATTCCATCGATTATGGAAGCATGATTCAATTTGTCAGATACGATAGCATCATCTGCTCCAAGTAATGGTTCAAATAATCCTCCGTTAGCATCGAATGCTGAAGAATATAAAATTGCATCTTCTTTTCCCAGAAATTCTGCTATTTTAGATTCCAATTCTTTATGAATATCCAGAGTACCACAAATAAATCTTACTGATGACATACCATAACCATGAGTATTTATTGTGCTTTTAGCAAATTCGGTTACGATATTGCTCGAAGATAATCCGAGATAATTATTAGCGCAGAAATTCAATACTTCGGTTCCGTCAGCTAATTTTATTGATGCCCCTTGTGGACTTGCTATAATTCTTTCAGATTTAAATAGTCCTGAATCTTTAATCTCTTCAAGTTCCTTTTTTATTTCTTCGTATATTTCGGATTTTTTCATGATTCTATATTTTTTTATTAAAATTAATTTATAAATATTAAATACAATAATAAGATATCGTGATTATCAACTAATACCCAATTTTTCTTTTAAATGAAATATCATAGTTTTTACCATTTCTTCAAAGTTAAATTGTGGTTGCCAGTTCCAATCTCTTTGTGCTTCAGTATCATCAATAGATTTCACCCAAGAATCAGCAATGTTTTGCCTGAAATCAGGATTGTATTCTATTTCAAATGCTGGAAAATATTTTTTAATTTCTTCATAAATCTCTTTAGGTGTGAAACTAAAACCAGCGACATTATAAGAGTAATTGATTTTTATTTTTGATTTTTCTGCTTCCATAAGATTCAGAGTAGCTTTCATAGCATCATCCATATACATCATAGGCATCATAGTATCTTCTTTAAGGAAACAGTTGTATTTTTCATTTCTTAGAGCAAAATAAAATATATCCACAGCATAATCAGTAGTCCCTCCACGGGCATTGATTGATAACCTATGATACTGGGATATCTCAATGACCTTACATCAAGGTCATATTTTTTTGCAAAATAATTGCACCATAATTCCCCTGCTACTTTTCCGATTCCATAAACTGTTTCAGGTAATAATGGAACATCCTGGGCAGTATCTAATTTTGGAGTAGTATCTCCAAAAACAGCAATGCTGCTTGGAAAGAATACCTTTTTGATATTATTCTCCTTACTCAAGTTTAATACATTAAGGAGTCCATTGAAATTGACATTCCATGTCAACATAGGATTTTGTTCCCCTTTTACAGACAAAAGAGATGCCAGATGATATATTTGTGTTATTTTATGTTTTGATATCAATTCCTGAAATCTTTTACCATCCAGGATATCAAGTTGTTCATATTGGAATTCGGTCTCATGAGTCTCATGAATATCAGTTACGATTACATTGTCATTGCCAAATAAATCTCCTAAACTGTGTCCAAGTACCGTACCTATTTGTCCATCTGCACCAGTGATAAGAATTTTTTCCATTATTGTAATTAAATTTTTTTAATATTAAAAAATGAACTTAATATCTTTTTACTTTATTTCAATTGAAAAATAAAACAGTGAAATTAACATTTTTTTTTGAAATGAAAATTCAATAATATGAAATTAAATATATTTAGTATTACTCTAATTTAGATATAAATCCAAAATAGATCAGAAAAATATCATTGGAAATAATTATTTCTAAATAATGTTTTTAAATGTTGGGATTGTATTAATTTGTATATAATTATAAAATATTCGAAATATATTTGTTAAAGTATTGTAAATCAAGTAAGTCCAAGTTTGAAATCTCTGTATGGTAATACATACCTATCTCTTTTCTCGTCAAATATTTTGGATATTTTTATCAATATGCCAGTTTCATATACATCTCCAAAGTGACTGTTCAATGAAGTTCCAAAGACCTTCATAGTACTTGACAAATTCATATATGCATTTACTAAAGGAGGTATATTTATTCCTAAATTTCTAACTTTTCTAACTAATGTTTTGTAATCGGCAGCAAAATCATTCCAAACAAAATCTTCATTTAATGATTGGAGGCTATTGACTAAATTTATAGGGTATTTTGGAGACATTAATTTCTCCTGATCCGGAAAATAATTGTTAAGGAAGTTATATATCAAATCTCTGGCAGTTTCATTGAAAGATGGATACATCGTAAATTTACCAAAGAAATAATCCATTTTTGGATTGTCAAAAATCAGTGTACCGAGTCCATCCCATAAATTATCGAGGGAGAATATACCTTTCCTGTTTATTGTTGGTTGGTAAAGAGGTTGTACAAATGACCTTCCTAACTCTATTGTCTGATCCCAGTATTCATTGATAAATTTAGTGGAAATATCAAATAGTTCAGTAGTTGGAGTGAGAGGTATCCCATTGGTATCTTTTTCGGTTTGATCTCCTAAAATAAATCTATAACCTCCGATTATTTCATTATTGTCAGGATCCCAAACTATCAATTGTTTAAAAGGAACATTGCTGGTATCAAATTCGTCGATGTCTATTTCCTTACCTGTACCTCCACCAGCATCGCGAAAAGAAATTTCTCTTAATCTCGCTACTTCTTTCATTAATCCGGGAGCTTGATCATAGGAAAAAATATAAATTTCATTACCTCCTTTTTTTGTATATCTTACGAACAGACCACTATGTAATTCATCTAATAATTGTTCCTTTGAAACAGGTGGGATTATTTGTAGTTTTGGTATTCATCTTATTCACTTATTTTGATTCATAGTACTTGTAAAAATCTATATTCCTATTGTTTTTCAGTGGTAAACATATTTTCTTATTATTTTTTGCAATCAGCATTTTTTCTACTTTTTATCAAAAAAACTATATTCTATTGGTTTTCCGATATATATTGTAATTGGAGTACTTACTTTTTTATATAATTCATCAACGAGATATAACATTTCAATATTTGCTTTAATTCCCAGTTTTTCCTCCAGAGACCTAAGTTGTAAAACCAGTTTGAATTGTTACCTTCAACATATACAGGAATAATATCTCTTTTATTTCGTATAGATCTCGTTAGAAAAGTATTTTCCATTCGAGGTCTTTTATTACTCCATTTATTTTTTCTACTTACCAATCCTGTAGGAAATATCAAAATGATATTGTCATCTTCAAAAGATTTATTTAATATTTTAATATTTTCCGTATTAGAACCATGTTTATTGATAGGAACAAATAGGGGATTCAAATTTGGCAGAAACATCAGAATGTCATTAGCTAAAAAATATATATCTGATCTAACTTTACCTACAGTATTCATTAAAGCCAATCCATCATAACCACCTAATGGATGATTTGAAATTAAAAATATTTTTACCTTACGAAGGAGGAATGTTTTCTAATCCTTCTATTCCTGATATCTGCTTTTAAATCCTTCAAACTTGCTTCTACAAAGTCTAATCCCATTTTATCTTTGTTGTCAAATAAAAATTTTATTAGTATCATCTTTATGGACTATTTTTTAAATAAGAATAAACAAATCCTGGAATTATCGATGCCAATTTTGGATTTTTGTTTGCAAAAAACGCTTTTATATCTATTGTTTTTTCACTGATTACTATATCATTCATATTTCACCTCTGCTTACTTCATTGTTTTTTTTGAATTCCATTTTTTCAGATATTTTACGAAGTTAGGGTAATTTTTTATATTCTCACTTAATATTCTACAATAATATTTTATTATTATGCATTTATTATAAAATGTATTAGTTAGTTAAAAAAATAAATATGGATTATTCCTCCTATTCACAATTATTATCTGAAAAAGAAAATATTTTCACTCTAATAAAACTTTGGATGTCAATTATAGATTGCTTAAACTTAAAGAATTGCGAAGTGCAATTATTGATAAAGAGAGTGAAATCATCAATGCTATTAATTCTGATTTTAAGAAGTCAGAGTTGAGACTGTTTCAACTGAAATTGGAATGATTTACTGAATTAAATCATACCATAAAACTAAAAAGTTGGGTAAAACCTAATGTGGTTTCTTCTCCATTGTTCAATTTTCCTTCCAAGTCTTATAGTATTTTTCAACCTTATGGAGTTGTATTGATAATTTCTCCGTGGAATTATCCATTTAATTTAGCGATTACACCATTGATTGGAGCTATTGCTGCGGGGAATACAGCGGTAATAAAGCCTTCGGAATACTCTCCAAATACTTCATTGTTGATAAAAGAAATTATCAGGGGTGTTTTTGATGAAAAGTATGTTTCTGTGGAATTAGGCGATTCTAAAGTTGCTCCTTGAGCGTGTGGAGTTGAAGTGGGATTATATATTTTCGGCAGTAGTGCAATAGGCAGGGATAATATATCAAAGTGCTGCTAAACCTCACTCAGTTACATGGAATTGGGAGGGGAAAAGCCCTGTATTTGTCGATGAATCAGCAGATATAAAAATAGCTGCAAGGAGAATAGTCTGGGGCAAGTTTTTTGAATGGTGGACAGACTTGTATTGCTCCGGATTATATAACCATTCATCGAAAAATTAAAGATATATTTTTGGAAAAATTGAAATTGGAGATATGCATGTATGGTGAAAATCCTGAAGAGTCTTCCGATTATTGTAGAATCATAAATAAAAGAAATTTTAACAGACTCAATGATATGCTTGGAGAAGGCAAAATATATTTTTGTAGGAGAAATTAATGAAAGTGACAGTATATTTCACCAACTATTCTTGTCGATGTGAAACCGCAGAGATCAAGTAATGACAGAAGAAATATTTGGACCCGATTTTACCAGTAGTTACATATTCTGATGATGCTGAAATAGAAGATATAATCGAAAGGAATCCTGAGCCATTGGCTTTTTATATTTTTTTTTCAAAGGCAAAAACAGATAAAATCTCTTCAACATAAAATCAAATTCGGTGGTTCTGGCACATCAATGACATAATAGTGCATTTCCAAATATCGATCTGCCTTTTGGTGGAGTAGGGATGAGTGGAATTGGTAAATATATGGCAAACTATTCTTTTTAGCACTTTTCTTATGAGAAATCTGTTGTGAAAAGATATAATTTTTAGATATTTCCCATCAAATATTCGCCTTCAACAAAAATGAAAAATAAAATAATAAGGTGGTTTCTGTATCATTAGAATGCCGAATTGATATTGGGTAAATGCTGATATTTAAAAATAAAAAAAAAATTTCAAATATAAATAATGATTAAAGTATGGCTTTAAAATACAATGTTTCTATGTTTATTCGTTGGTATAAAAAATAAAAATTAATGTTTTTTTTGTAAAATTTTTTTAAATGAGATTCTTTTTTATTAACGATATTTATAAGTTTTTCATTTTAGGTTTGCTCAAGATGTAGATTTTATTAACCATTTGTAGCAAATACTTGTTAAGATCCGACATTGAGTGGGATGTTGAATGGTTTTTGTCGATTTCTACTATTTATAAAGAACAAGGCAAAAATAATATTGAGACTCCTTTTAAAAGTATGGCGGTCTCTGCTGATATAAAGTATGATCTCAAAATTTTCGATAAAGTGTCGAGTGATATGCTCGGTGTTGGATTATTGTTTTATAATGACAGAATTGATATTTATGATTTTAATACCAGCGCCATAGAATTGAGTGTGGCATTCCATAAATCTCTGGGATATAAAAATAAGCAATATCTCAGTATTGGGTTTTCAGGGAGGTGTGATGCAAAAAAAATGTTAATTTCGAGAATCTCACATTTGAAGATATGTTCAATAAGGTGGATGGATATACTCTATCCACAAGTGAACCGGTTTTATCAAACAATTTTGCTGTTGCCGATTTTGCCTTGGGTATCAATCACTATTATTCTCCAAATAAGAAATTTTCAAGTACTTCAGGTATATCTTACAGCCATTTTTGCTCAACCAAATATATCTTTTTTATCGCACAGAAACAAATTTCAGAATAATACCAGCAATCTGAGATCCTAAGATTACTGCATATACTATCTTAGTTTCAAATCGGGACCATTTACAAGATTAATGCCAAGATTAGTGTACTATCATCCAGGGAACATTTGATGATTTATCTTTGAAACAAATATGAAATTTCTTGCTTCATGACAAGGAAAATTTATCTTTCCATTTGGGATTGCATGCCCATCTTATCAGAGATCTTGATACTTATGGAGTAGGGCCATTATCTGCATTCACAGGTGTTCAACTCAAAGATCTGATTATTGGTGTTTCTTATGATGTTGTTATGGATCATGTTATTTATTCCAAAAGAAACCTTAATTCATTTGAATTATCGATTAGTTATTTAGGTGATGTGGAAGATGAAGGACTTGTTTGTCCTCAGTTTTAATCTCTATTCAGTATTTTTATTAAGTTAATTCTATTTTTTTAAGATGGTGTGTTTACTTTTTAACCAAAGTCCATTTGTCTTCGACAATATTTTGCTTTGATAAAATTCTGCCTTGAAATAATGGAGACTTAATACCATTTGAAAGTATTTTGGGAGTTTCCAATACAAATGCCTCATCCCATTCATTAGATATAAATGATTGAAGTGTTTTAGTTCCCCCTTCAATTAATATTGAGAATATTTCTAATTTATAAAGTTCTGATAATAAATTGTGGATAAATTTTTTATCATCAAAATCCAATTTTAAATATTGAATATTATCTAAATTTTTGTCAATATTAGCATTAATCACTATTGTCTTAGTCTGATTATCAAAAAGCTTTAGGTTTGGGTAATTTCAGGTCTTTATCTATCACAATTCTAATAGGATTTGTACCGTCAATGAGCCTGACATTTGGATTGAGGATTATCAATTAGAGCAGTATTTTTCCCAATTAGTATCGCATCATGTTCTGAACGCAATTTATGGACAGCAAATATTTGAATATTTATTACTTAACTGAACCTTTTGATTTGATTTTGAAATAAAAAAATCTTTGCTTTGGGCATATTTTAAAGTTACAAATGGTTTTTTTGTGAGTATGTTTTTTGTAAAAACCTTTATTAGTTCATTGCCTTTTTCTTCCAAAACTCCTTTAGTAATTTGAACACCATTATTTTCAAGGTGCTTTAAAGAAGTTCCGGCAATCTTAGGATTGGGATCAGTACAGCTAATAACCAGTTTTTTGATGTTATTTCTTAATATCAAATCTGAACATGCCGGTGTTTTTCCATAGAAAATTGCAAGGTTCCAAGCTTAACATATAAGTTGAATCCAGGATGAATTTAATATTTTCGGTAGAACAGAATTAACAGCATTAACCTCTGCGTGGCAGTGCCCTCCGTATTTTTTTTATGGTAACCTTCACCTATTATGCGATTGTGTGTGCCAAAACAGCTCCCACCATTGGATTAGGTCTGACATTTCGAGAACCTAAAAGTGCCAAATCAAAACATCTGGTAATATATTTTTCATCCTGCGAAAGCTTGTCCATTATTATCTGTTAAACCCAATTTTTTGAATTTGGTTTCTTGATTTGCTCAAATAAATGTATCATTTTCAATGCAGTATATGCAGATTCAGTGCCTTTATTGCCAACTTTACCACCTGATCTTTCTACTGCTTGATCCATCGATTCTGTGGTTAGTACACCAAATATGACAGGAATATTATATTTTTTAGATAAATCCAAAATAGAATCTGATACCGATTGAGCAATAATCATATCATGTTTAGTCTCTCCTTTGATGATACAACCTAAACAAATAATAGCATCTACATTTTTTTGTTGGACAACTATATTAGCAGCAATAGGAAGCTCATACGAACCTGGAACTTCATATTCCAATATGTTTTCAGATTTTACATTTTTCTCTTTTAGGACTGAAATACATCCTTCATACAATCGTGATGTGATATCACTGTTCCATCTTGATTTTATAATTGCTATTTTGTAGTTTTCTCCTGAAATGCTTTCGTTGTAGATTAATTTTTTTTCCATTAGATTTATTATCTGTTAAGTTTATTTGATTTTCTGTTGTATTTAACTTCTATATGCAAAATAAATTCATTTTATTGATTTATTTTTCAAATGTATTCATTAATTTATTTAATAATTATTATTTTTACAACTTGTTTTTTAAAATATAAAAATTATGAGAGCCCTAAAAATTGTTGTTTTAGCAAAACAAGTTCCTGATACTCGAAGTGTTGGACCAGATGCAATGAAAGAAGATGGTACTGTCAACAGAGCTGTATTGCCGGCTATTTTCAATCCTGATGATCTCAATGCATTGGAGATGGCATTGCAAATAAAAGATATCAATAAAGAGTCTGAGGTTATTCTCCTAACAATGGGACCTAAAAGAGCTGCTGATCTTATCAGGGAAGGCTTGTATCGTGGTGCTGATCGTGGTATTATGGTTTCTGATAGAAGATTTGGAGGCGCAGATACTTTGGCTACCAGTTATACACTTGCCATGGCTATAAAAAAAATAGGGAATGTGGATATTGTAGTTTCCGGAGTACAAGCTATAGATGGAGATACTGCCCAGACAGGTCCTCAAACTGCAGAAAAAATACATTTCCCTCAGGTCACTTATGTTGAAGAATTAAAAGAACTCAATGAAGATAATATTGTAGTTAAAAGAAGACTGGAACGAGGAATAGAAATCGTAAAATCTCCTTTTCCTGTTCTAATGACTGTTACAGGTAGTTTTGATTCTTGCAGGTCTCGTAATGCCTTAAGATTGATGAAATACAAATATTCAAGAACTGCATCTGAATATGAAAGAGAGCCTGATTTTGTAAAAGAGAGAATAGACAAAAATTCTGATTTGCTTATTCAAGAATGGAATGTTGAGGATATAAATGCGGATATTGAAAAAATAGGATTAACAGGTAGTCCTACCAAGGTTAAAGATGTGAAAAATATAGTTCTTACTGCCAAAGATTCTAAAGTAGTGGGGGATTCTGAGTCTGATATTGATGATATAATGGGAGATTTAATCAATGCACATATTATTGGATAATTGAAAAAATAAATAAAAAATGGAAGGCAATTTATTTGTATTTTGTGAAACATATAACGGAATTGTTACAGAATTGAGTTGCGAGTTGCTGTCAAGTGGTAAGAAATTAGCCACGAAGCTAAATTGTGCTCTTGAAGCCCTGGTATTAGGTTATGATATAAAAGAAATAACTAAACAAATATCAAAATTTGGGGTAGATAAAATTCATATAGCAGATGATAAAATGCTGGATGTTTATCTTACTTTACCTTATCATAAAATTGTAGCAAAAGTTTTAGAGGACAACAAACCACAGATTGTATTATTTGGTGCTTCGAGTGTGGGAAGAGATTTGGCTCCAAGAGTAGCTTCTTCTCTTCAGTGTGGTCTTACTGCTGATTGTACAAGGTTGGAGATAGGTAATCATTTGGATAAAAAAACCAAGATTGAATATAAAGATTTATTATTGGCGATTCGACCAGCTTTTGGAGGTAGTATTATGGCAACAATAGTAAATTGGGATATGCCTCCCTCAAATGGCTACTGTAAGGGGAGGAGTGATGAAAAAAGAAGATTTTCGATGAGAATTATAAATCTGAACAAGTAAATATCGATGTGGCTTCCTTGATAGATAATGAGGATTTTATTGTAAGTGTAATAGAGACAAATTGAAGAAAGTAAAGGTGAAAATAAAAGATGCTTCCATATTAGTTGTTTAGGTGGATATGGAGTAGGAAGTAAAGAGAATTTTAAGTTGTTATGAACTTGCAAATGTGATAGGAGGAGATGTCGGTGGTTCGAGAGCTGCAGTAGATGCAGGATTTATAGAGCATGAAAGGCAGATAGGACAAACAGGAGTAACTGTGAGGCCAAAATTATATATAGCCTGTGGTATATCAGGTCAGATACAACATCGGGCAGGAATGGATCAATCGGCTATGATTATATCCATAAACAATGATCCTGATGCACCGATAAATAAAATTGCAGATTATGTAATAATTGGAGATTTGAATGATGTGATTCCAAAATTGATCGATTCATATCAAAGACATGCACATTAATAAAAATTAAATTAACTAATATTATGGAGAATTTCTATACTGATACCAAACAATTAAAATTTCAACTGGAGAATCCATTGATGAAAAAAATTGTGGAATTAAAGGAAAATTTTTATTCTGAAAGTGAAAAATATGATTTTGCTCCTTCAAATTATGAAGATGCTGTTGATTCTTATGATCAGGTATTGGAGATTATAGGAGAGATATGTGGAACTGTAATTGCTGCCAATGCTGAAGAAGTGGACAATGAAGGTGCGCATCTCGAAGATGGCAGGAGTAAAAGTATGCTTCTCGACTTATAAAAATTATCAGGCATTGCATGAAGCCGGACTTATAGGTATGTCATTGCCTCGAAAATATAATGGATTGAATGTTCCTCTTGTACCCTATGTTATGGCTGAAGAAATGGTTTCAAGAGCCGATGCCAGTTTGCAAATATTTGGGGATTGCAGGATTGTGCTGAGACAATCAGAGAATTTGCAGATGAGGAACAAAAGATGAAATATCTCCCCAGATTTGCTAATGATGGAGTGACAGCAGCCTCAAGTGCTCACAGAACCTGATGCCGGTAGCGACCTTCAGGCAGGTACAACTTAAAGCACATTTTGATGAAAGTGATGGGCAGTGGAAATTGAATGGAGTAAAAAGATTTATCACTAATGGAGATGCTGATATAGCTTTAGTACTTGCCAGAACTGAAGCTAATACTACCGATGCCAGAGGATTATCATTGTTCGTATATGATAGAAAACATATGGCTGTTACAGTGAGACATCTCGAACACAAATTAGGGATAAAAAGGTAGCCCTACTATAAGAACTGGTATTTAAAGATGCTCCTGCTGAATTATTAGGACAGAGAAAATATGGATTGATAAAATATGTAATGGCATTAATGAATTCCGCCAGGTTGGGGAATTGGTGCTCAATCAGTTGGAATCGCCGATGCTGCTTATAGAGAAGCATTGAAATATGCTAAAGAAAGGGAACAATTCGGAAGTGTGATTATGAAATTTCCAGCGGTTTATGAACTCGTTGCCAATATGAAAGCTAAGATTGATGGAATCAGATCTCTGTTATACGAAACATCGAGATATGTTGATATTACTAAGGCTTATGAGGAATTCAGTAATGAAAATAAGCTGGAAAAAGAGCAGAGGATGAAATGAAATTCTATAGTAAACTTGCAAATGTTTTTACTCCTTTAATAAAATTATTTGGTAGTGAATATGCGAATATTATCGCTTATGATTCATTGCAAATACATGGTGGTACAGGTTTTACTAAAGATTTTCCTATAGAAAGAATATACAGAGATGCCAGATCACATCAATATATGAAGGAACATCACAATTGCAGGTGATAGCTGCTATCAAAGGAGTTACAACCAGAGTATTCCAATCCCGAATCAAAGAATTCGATGAGATGTTGGGTGATGATTATAAAGATATAAGAGAAAATTGTTGAAATCATTGGGAGAATTGGAAAGTGCTTTTTCATTTGTCGATAATCAGAAAAACAATGAATTATTGGAGTTCCATTCTCGAAGGCTGGTAGAAATAGCAGGGAATATAATAATATCCTATTTGTTGCTTTTGGATTCTCAACGGGATGAAAATTATCTCCATTCTGCGGAGATTTTTACAAATCTTATTTTATCTGAAAATTTACAAAAAGTCAATTATATATTGAATTTTAATACTGAATTATTAGAGGTGTACAAAGAGGATAAAATTTAATTTAATATATATTTTTGATTAAATAATTTATTTGTTTTAACTCAATTTCAATTTAAATCTTTTGATTAGTATTCATGTACTTTCATTTGTACTTGCCTCTGTTGGCTTTACTATCATTCATTCCTGATATTATTTATGTGATATTGGAAAGTGCTGAAAAAGGTTTCAAAACCGGATTTTTTATCGCGTTAGGATTAGTTTCAGGATTGTGGTTCACACAACAATTGTAGCTACTGGCTTGTCTTTGATTTTTACTGAGTCTGCATTTATGTTTAATATTGTCAAATGGTTCAGAATTTGTATCTTCTTTATCTCGCTTATTTGGAATTGAAATCTAATCAAATTGAATTTTCAGAAAACAAAGATAATAGAGAACAAAATATAAATTACATTAAGTTATATAAAAAGGGATTTATGATGAATGTTTTGAATCCAAAAGTAACTTTATTTTTTATAGCATTTCTCCCTCAATTTGTCTCCGAAAAAACAGAAAATTATATGCTTAGTGTTATTACTTTAGGTTTTATATTTATGATTCAGGCAATTATAATTTTTACTATTGTAGCCTTTATTGCTGGGAAAATCAGAATTGTAATCCAAAAACCATCATTTTCTAAGATTATTAGCAGGGGTAAAATTGTATTTTTTGTTTTTCTGGCTTTTTTATTATTGATGCAAAGCAAAAATTAGTTCAATTTATTTTTTAAAAATAATATAAACTAATTTTACAATAATTAAACTTATGATTTGGTTTTTAGTCTAAGAATTTATTGATCATGTTTTATGTGTTTTGATAAATTGATTATATTATTTCATAAAAGTCATAAAATGAAGAACTTATTATTTATTATTGCAGTAGTAGTTTTTGCTGCTTCATGTGCAAAAACGCCAATTTTCAATTCAGATTACCAAAAAAATCAAATTCAAATTGATGGAAATTCAAATGATTGGACAGGGAAAACTTATTTTGATTCTAAGAGTCAGGTAGCTTATGGTGTCTCTAATGATAGGCAAAACCTATATTTATTATTTAAGGTTTCTGATGAATCAATTCAGAAAAAAATTATGATGGCAGGGTTAACTGTTTGGATAGACACTACGGGTAAAACCAAATCAGATATAGGAGTTAATTATCCTGTGGCTGAAATGGGAGATATGAAACATCGTGATAGAGAGATGGAATTCGGACAAAAACCTCTTCAAAGAAAACCATTTGTAAAAGATAGCGAAGGTAAAGCAAAGATGGTTTTATATGGTTTCCCTTACATCGATGATGAAACGACAGTCAATAATCTCAATAATGAGGGTATCAATGCTATGGTTTCAATTGATCAGAATAAGGAATTAGTATATGAATTAAAAATTCCATTAAATACTATAATTAGTAATCCAAATAAATACATGGAAGGTGGTAAAAAATATTTAACAGTAGGTTTCGAAACGGGTGAGATGTCTATGCCTTCTGAAAAAGGTGATATGCCTGAAGGCGGTCAAAGACCAGAAGGCGCTCCATCAGGTAGTCCTGGTGGCGGTGGCAGAGGTTCATTTGGTGGTGGACGCTGAGTGGAGGTGGACCTGGTGGCGGAGGGCCCGGAGGAGGTGGAAGCAGACCTGATGGTGGGGATTTCCAATCTCTAAGTAAAAAGACAGAATTTTGGGTGAAAAAGATTGCTTTAGCAAATTGATTTTAAAAATAAATTTATTGGCTAAAAATGGTTTATCGATTTAAAGATTTTAAGTAAAAGGAATTCATAGTAATTTTTAGCTGTATAAACAAATCCCTCTTTAATTCAAAATTAAAAGAGGGATTTGTGTTTTTGGATAAGTGTCAATAAATTATTGTTTTATGAATAATTTATTAGCAACACCTGAGTCTGTTTTTACTTTCAATATGTAACTACCGCATGGAATATTTGATACATCAATATCGGTATTATTTGTTACTTTGATCATAGATTTTCCAGTAACAGTTAAAACTTCTATGGTGCAGTTTTCATTGTTGATTCCTTCAATAAATAGATTCTTTGAAGCTGGATTCGGGTAGATATTGACCTTGTTATCAATATTATTAACCTTGGTTATTTTATCGATATCACTGGCATATCTTGGGAATATTTGATATCCATCAGTATAAGGTTCTGAATTATCATATTGTCCACCAATTCCTGTAAGATTAAATACATAATCAGGAACTGCTGCTGTTGATAAATCACAATCATTGTCAATTCTCATAAGATATTCATTTACACCATCAGTAACTGTGATATTAGCACTTTCACCAGTTCCTTTCCATTCAGTGAGGTCTTTTAAATAAACATTTTCAATTTTTACCAATTGTGATTCTGTTTCTTCATTTAATTGAGTAACTACAGTAGGAGATACGAGTTCATTATTTTGATTTATAAGTGTAATTCCATCGACTAAAATTTCTAACAGTCCATTATATTGGTCTATAGTACCTGTTACACTGATATAGTCGCCTTCCTGAACAGTATAACCGGCATCTCCTGAACTTTTATATACACTGATACCATCATTTTGGTCATCGATAATTGTAAATTGCAAACCACTTGGTCTGATATTGATACCATAAACTATTCCTCATAATTCACAATTTTCGCCATCTGATAATGCTATTCCTGAATCATCTACTACGGTAACTTCTCCGATGGTTTTATATGGATAACCTTCCGTATTATATGGATCAAAATCGGATTCATATCTAGGGAATAATTGATAACCATCCAGATATGGGCTTGTTTTATCATATTGTCCTAATAGTCCAGATACATTGAATTTGCCCACCGGAGCTGCTTTGGAATATACATCTACATCATTATCTATTCTCAATGCATAGGAATTAGTGCCATCAGTTACTGTTACATTAAAACCACTACCTGAACCTGTCCATTGAGAATACATCTTCAAGTTCTACATTTTCTAATTTTAACAGACTTCCTTCATTTGCTTCTGAAAATTCAGTTACAGTTTTAGGTTCGAATTGTGTATCACCGACATTTACTGGTAGATAGTATCCAAAACAATCTGAGCCAAAGCATTATAATCTTTAATTGTCATATTTTCACTAAATCGCTAAACGGAAATCATAAGAATAATCTTGTTGCTATGTCAAATTCCTTTGAATCAGAGTTCATCAAAACAAATTGCAATCCATAGCTATTGTAATTTGTTCCATTTCTTTAGTACCTTCTAATACTTTCCGGATATACACCTTCATTGCTCAATTCTCTATATCATTGACATTTTCAAAGTATCATATTCAAATACACAGTAATTGCCTTTGCCAGGTGTGGCATAGTTTCGACACCATTATAGGTGAATTGAGTCCAAACTCCTGATGCTTGCCAATTTTCACCATTGTTGTTGTCATTTTCCGGATTGCAAAGTGAAAGAGAATATCGTATCACCGTATATTCAATTCTGACCAATCACCGCCATCGAAATAAACTACATAATCCACTTAATTGTCACCTTCTGTGTTATATAAGATGTTTATCATTTTTATTGTAATCCACCGATTCCCTATAGTTCAGCTTCAAAACCAAAATATTCATTGAATTTTGAGCTGTCAATGCAAATAACCTTATATTCTGAGGTGCTAAATCCCTTGTTCAAGTGTATGATTTATTGTTCTGGCTTTTAAAATATAATTTGAAATATCAATAAAATCAGTTCCTTTATTATAAATTTCAATAAACTCAAGGCTATCTGTCTCACCATCATTATACATTATTTCAGTAAATACCAAATCTGATTGTTCAGGTTCAGAATTATTGCAACTTACTGAGTTTTCTTGTCCGGGTGTTCCATGTATAATTCTATTCATCGATATAAATTCCAGTGGCATTTTCAGATTGATGCCAATTATTTGGATCATTGATATCAACATCAGAGCTAAAGTTCTAATGATGGGCCATCACCATCACAAGCAGTATCCCATCCTTTTTCGTCATCATAAAAGATACTGATACTACTTCAATACTATCAGGATTTGAAGCCTTAATCGTTTCTCCCGCTATTTTTAATCCTCCAGCTGATCAAATAAAAGCTGAAACACACTAAACTAACAATTGTGATACTATCTTTAGCTACAACTAAATATGTCTGTGGTTCAAGTTGATAATTTGGGAATGTGAATTCAATACCATCTGAAAAATAATATCCTTCCAAATTAATTATTTCATCGGAATTGTTGTATAATTCAATTCATTCACTTAGACATCATCCTCGTCGGGAGAATTGTACATAATCTCAGTTATCACAATTTGAGACCAAATGAATAAAATGAGAACTAAAATAAGTGCTGATAAAAGTAATTTTTTTAATCATAATTTATGATTTAAGAATTAGATAATAAAAATGCGTAAAATTAATAAATTATAAGATCAGTTACATCACAAAATGCAAATTAATATAAATTAACATATTCCTTTTTAATTTAAAAAATAATATAAATATTAGTGATTTTCAATTAGTTTCACTTTGCAATTTTTGATTTTATATAATTACACTTCAAATTTACATATTTTTTAATATGAAAATTATAAATATGTACTAATTATTCCTAATTTCGCAATTATTTTAATTTTATTAATCAAGCAATAATTATGAAAAAGAGACTAACAACTCTGTTTGTTTTTATTATTAATCAACGGCTTTATATTTGGCCGGGAATGGTTAAAGGTAGGTAGTTGATCAAAATGGAGAAGCATTGATTAGTGCCTCTGTTTTTGGTTCAGGGAACTAATATTGGTACAATTACTGATGTTAATGGCGATTTTGCAATGAAAAACCTAAAAAAGGCGCTACTGTATTTTGTAGTATCCTATCTTGGATTTGAAACAACACCTTTTAATGTGAATGTGTCTGATAATACAATCTTACCAAATTTTTTGTATTACAAAGATCAGAAGCGTAAAAAGTTTAGATGAGATCGTAATAGCGGGGTTATGGATATCGTTGAATAGAAATTTTTTGTGGCTGTGTCAACTATTCCTACTTCTGTAATTCAAGCTAAAGGAGGAAATGTTGAATTTCTGAATTACTTAAAAATACACCTTCTATCTATGTAGCTAATCAAGCTGAATTGGATGTGGTGATTCAGAAGTGTTTACAAGAGGGATTTGACCAAACTAACACAGCTTTCCCTTCTTAATGGACAACCTATCAATGGTATGGGAAGATAGTAAACTGTATTGGTCAAACTGGTCAGGTATGACTGATATTGCATCAGCTATCAAATCCAAGAGGACTTGGTTCTTCAAAATTGGCTATCTCTTCTGTTGGGGGAGCAGTTAATATTGTAATGAAAGCTACTGAAAAAAGACAAGGTGGTAGTGCAAGTTTCCTTTGGTAATGATAATTACTTGAAGGTACTGTTGCTTACAATACTGGTATGATCAATAATAAATTTGGTGTTTCTATGTTGTTGACACATTGGCAAGGTGATGGTTGGGCTGAAGGAACAAAAGGTCAAGGACAAAACTATTTCCTTTCTTTTGGATACAAACCAAATGCAAAAAATACTGTAAATTTCTTGATTACAGGGGCTCCACAATGGCATGATCAAAACTACACTAAAAAATTAAGCTCATATTATAATAGTGATGGTGAATTGAATGTTAAATACAATAGTAACTGGGGATATGTAGATGGAGAATACCTGAGTGAAAGAAGAAATTACTATCACAAACCAGTTGCTAACCTTAACTGGGATTGGTATATCAATGAAAAATCAAAATTATCTACTGTTCTTTATGCTTCATGGGGAGTTGGAGGAGGAACAGGTGGTTATGGCGCTTATGCAAAAACTACAACAGATGGATATAAAGATTGGGATGCTACAATAGCTTATAATGAGTCAATAACTGATGGCATCGGTTCAAATAATACTAATGGAAGTGGATATGTTGGAACTGCTATCAGAGGTTCAAGAAATAATCACAGTTGGTATGGCTTGGTAACGAAATATGATTCAAAATTAACACAACATTTATCTTATAGTGTAGGAGCAGATTTAAGAACATACAAAGGTAAACACTTTAGAGAATTAACAAATTTATTAGGACTTTCAGGATTTGATGAATCAGATAATGCTAGATATGGTTCAAATCACATAGTAACTGAAACTTATTATGCTAGTCCTTGGAAATCTATGTTTAATTCTGCAAGTTTAGATCAACAAATTGACTATTCATATTCAGAAAGAATTTCTTATGAAGGTTTATTTGGTCAATTGGAATATGTAATGAATAACTTCTCTACTTTTGTTCAAGGTTCTGTATCTTCTCAACAACATCAAAGATTTGAATTCTGGAATGAAACTGAAGCAAACGAAGCTTCAGAAAAAGTTACTAATCCTGGTTTCAATGTGAAAGGTGGTGCAAGCTATACAGTTAACGAACAACACACTTTCTTTGGTAATATAGGATACTATCATAGACAACCAGTCCACGATGATGTTTACTTGAATTATAGCAATTTAGTGAATCCTGTAACAGTTCCTGAAAAAATATTTGGTGCTGAATTAGGATATAAATTTGTAAGTGAAAAATTTGCTTTGAATTTCAATGCTTACAGAACAGAATGGAATGATAGATCAACAACTACATTCTTAAGCGATGGTACAGAATTATCTAATGGTTATGTAATCGTAGGTGAAGGTTATAAAAATGCTATCCAAGATGAATTGCACTCAGGTTTAGAGTGGATTTCGGTTATGATGTATTATCAAATTTGAAATTGAAAGGTTACGGATCTTTAGAAACTGATTTATACAGGAACTTTGGATTCAAAATATTATAATGCTGATAAAGAATTAGTATTGGAAGAATCCGAACTGATGTAGAAGGAGTAAAAGTAGGTGGTGCTGCTCAAACTTCTGTTGGTTTAGGTGTTGATTACAAAGCTTTAAAAGATTTATCTTTTAGTGCAGATTATAATTATTATGACAGATTATATTCAAATATCAGTGCTGGTTCTACTTCAATGGAATTACCTGCTTTTGGATTGTTAGATTTAGGAGTAGCTTATAATTTCCACTTAACTAATAAAAACGTATTGACTTTGAGAGCTAATATGTATAATGTATTAGGAACTGAATATATCAGCAAAGCTACTACAGCTATTGAAGCTAGTACTGTTGAAAGTGAAAACTGGAATGGTGTTAATAAGAAAAACAAAGTTACTTTTGGAACAACAAGGACATGGAATGTTTCTGCTAAAATCAGCTTCTAATATTCAATATTGTTAGAAAAATAATCTATTATAAAAAGGCTGCTTATTTAAGCAGCCTTTTGTTTTTTTATACTAAGACCACTACATATATTTTTTATTTAATTCGTATTGTTGATTTACTATTAAAAAAAAACCGTAGCTTTGTATTCTTTTTGGGATTTTAATCGTTATATGGTATTATTTGATATTTCAAAAACCATAGAATAATAATAAAATTTATATATATGCATAAAATTATATTCTCTGTTATTTTTTCGATAATTTCTATTTCTTTATTTTCTCAATATTCCATATCAGGAAAGCTTGAGAATATGGATGGAAATCCTATTATGGGTGCTGAAGTAGTTGTAAAAGGAACTTATTTTGCTACTTTGACTGACAAATTTGGCACTTTTAAATTATCTAATGTTCCTGCTGGTGCAAATGAAGTAATATTCAATAGTGTGGATTATAAAACTACATCAAAAATAATTGACCTGAAAGAAGATATACATTTGGGAAAAATAAAGATGATGGAAAAAACATCTTATTTGACTAATAATGAAATATTTAGTGATATTGTTGAAAAAGAAAAATCTACCTATATCACTGATGAATTTAATACCAGAAAGGATAATTTATTTGATATAAATAATTCCTTGAACAATATTTCTGATGTATTTCTTTCCACCCAGGGTGGGGGATATGGAGATCAAAGATTGTCGATCAGAGGTTATGATCAAAAATATATTAATTTTTCTTTAAATGGGATTTCATTAAATGATCCCGAAACCAATGAATTCAATTGGGCTTCATGGCTACCTCTGACTGAAATGTCAAGGCTTATTCAGGTAGAAAAAGGTATGGGATCGAGCTTATTAAACAATAATGCAGTTGGTGGAGCTGTAAATTTTATCACTGATTGTAAAAATCCTAACAGCGCCGTTTATGCAAAATTGGAATATGGTTCCGGTAATAATAAAAATATCAGCTTAGCTACAAACTCAGGATTGATAAAAAACAGATTTTCTACAAATACATATATAAATTATAATCAAGGTGATGGTATTGTGGATAAAACATGGAATAAATCATTGTTTTTCTATATTGGTGCACATTTGAATATTAATAAAAGTCATGAATTGGAGCTTGTAGCATTAAATGCAGATCAAAGGCATGGACAACATCTGAGTATGTCCAATATAGCTGCTTATGATTATAATCTTGCAAAAAAACTTGCTGATGATGATTTGACACTGAGTGAAAGTATGGAATCTTCATCAGGTGTGTTGTTTAACTCTGGATTGGAATAATGTCAATTCTGATTATACCGACGACCAAGTATGGTTTGGGAAAGCACAAAGCAGATATGCATCTGATTGGATGAATACAAAGAAAGTTTTTCTATCATCTACTTGTGAATTTATTGTGAATGCCAGTTGGACAAATAAAATCAAACAATATACTTCAGTTTACGGAATATTTGGAAAAGAATTGAATTCAAGTGCTTATGGAGATTATTCTTATGATACTGAAAATGACAATCTATATATTATCGACCTTAATAGTGCCATTGCCGCTAATGAAGATGCTTCGAAATCAATTTTAATGAATAAGAACCTGGATAAAAATATGGTGCTATATCGAAATTTAAATTTTAAGTGGTCGAGGAAATTTTAATTTACTTGCAGGTATAGAGTTCAAATGCTCCAATACTGAAAGCATTGAATGAAGTACGTGATTTGCTTGGAGGAAATTATTTTAACAGTTCAGCATTCAATCAGGATTATATTGCCAGAAACCAGAAATTGGGAGTTTAAATTCAGATTTCATCAATGATGACCTTGCTTAATTTTATGTTTGGATGGGCATTGAATCATTATTCATATGAAAATTTGCTTAAAAGTGGCGAAGAAGATTATGAAAAAAATGGAAATTACTTTTTAAGTACTAATTGGAAAAGTTCTTATCAGGACAAAATTAGGTGTGTTATAATATTAATAATACTATGAGTGCTTTTGCTAATTTCGGATTTTATATTCTGTTCCTCTATACTCACAATTATTTGATATAACAGAGTCCAGGAGCTTTCTTCAGATCCATTAAGTGAATATCATTTTAATTTTGAATTAGGTTATAAATATCATACTATCAATAATAAATTGAATGCGATGATTAACTTCTACTCATCTTCAACCAATGATGAGGTAAATACTATTAGTTATATCAATTCAGATAGTTTATCAGATTTGTTTTTTATTCCGAGTATCGATGTAATACGCAGAGGAGTCGAACTTTCTGCTTCATACTATCCATTGATAAATTGGGATTATTCTTTAATGCAAGTTTTTCTAATTATAAATATCAAACTGATGTTTCAGGAGATTATGTGACTTATGTAGATGGAGATGCTACTTCAGTAGATTATTACTATTATTTATCGAGGGTTGAAATATGGTATTGTGGTTCCTCAAACAAAATTGAATTTAACCTTGCAATACGAATTAATCAAAGGCTTGAAACAAGTCTTGATATTCAATATATGGATTATTATTATTCTTCTGATGGAATATATTTGATAAGACAGAATTGGAGGTGATGATAGTGAGAATATTATTCAAAGTTGGAAGATAAAACCAATTACATTATTCAATTTAGGTTTTGATTATTCATTGCCAATTGGTAAAAAAAATACAATGTTTCTATTTATAATAAACTAAATAATATTTTTAATACACATAATATTATTGATGCTGTTGATAATAGTGATGCGGATTGCATGAATATGATTCAGATGGAGATATTTCTAATTCACATACTTCTAATACAAGTGCAGTGTATATGGGATTGCTTTAATTTTAAATTAGGCTTCAAAAAATATTATTGAAATAGAGGTGTTTTAATATCAATTTTATTTTTTCATTTTTTGATTAAAATGAAGTATAATGTCATAATTACATTGATTTTTACATTGTGGGGATATGATTTGCTTGTCAAAATTTCCATATGCCTCTGATACTATTATTATTCCTGATATTATCATAAAAGAAGATAATCCTGAGATATTGCGGTATGAGTTTGAATCAGATACATTACATGCCAATAACTTCAAAAATACAGTTTCAGATTATTTGGAATAGTAATTCAGGTTTCTATATAAGGTCTTCAGCTCCGGGATTGTCAGGCACTATTTCAATGAATGGAGGAAATGCCAACTGCAAAAACCAAGTGCTTATTGGAATGATTTTGATATTTCCAATAGTATGCTTGGTCTTACAGATTTGTCAATTATCAATTTTTTCAGAATACTTTGATTTAATTTCTTAAAGAGAAATGATTCCAAAAAGTGGATCTATTGGTGGATTGATATCAATTCAAAAATGTTTCTGATAAAAATAATGATTTATTTAATCTGAATTTTTGTCTTCAACTGCTGATAATTTTATGAATTTACCTTTAATGTAAATTAATTAGTAAAAATAATTGATTAGTAGTATTGCTTTTTTAGGGAATTATAATTTCAATAACTATAAAATCAATGATAGTGATAAATATCTGCAAATATGCAACTATTTTACTTCCGGATTGACGAGCCAACAATTTTAAAAATAAATCATCAAATATATTTTTATTAAATGTCAGCAGGTCATTTAGGAAATACCTCCATCGCTATATGAGTCCTATTCTGATGCCACACAAGTTGATTTTAATGCTAGTCTGGCATATAAATACTTCCATTGAAATATAGAATTTTTAATTTTGACTTAAGGTCAGGACTTTTCTATGATAAATTAAAATAATATGATAATTATAAGATTTCAGATTTCTCAGATAGTGACATATTTCGAAATGAAACAGCATTAGGAATTCATATAATGGAAGAAAAAAATTATCAGGAGTTGGAATTTGTCAATAAGATTGAAAAAGTTGAAAGTGATATATACAATATTGATTTCGAAAAAACATACTAAAATCTTTCGTTCAATTAAAATATATTTATCATAAAATAGTAATTTCATTATTGAGCAAATTACTTATTTGAATGATGGTGAAATTTTATTATAAAACCCATTTGTGAGTTTAGATTTAAATTTTTCTGAAAATATTCATTTATCTCAAATAGGTAGAAATCTCAGGCTTCCAACATCTAATGACAGATTTTGGAACAAAAGATGTTGATATTGATTTAAGCTCTCTGAATATTCCGGACTTATTGATTTATCATTTTTATATAAGAAATCTGAAGACTTGTATTGTGATATTGGATTGCATGGTAAAAATATTAAAAATGATATTATTTGGTTGCCTTATGATGGAATATGGCAGGCTCAGAATATTGAAAATGTAAAACTTATGTAGGAAATATCACAACTTCTTTATAAATATTAAATATGGAAATACAATCTTCATCTGACTCAATCATACAGATATAATTATCTGCAATTTAATGACATTAGTAAAGGATTTGATGATTTTAAAGCCATTTATTATCCACAAATATCATTGGTATCCTTAAAAAACAGGTATTAAAACAAGGTATAAATATAAAATGATATTTTCGGAAAATTTGTATGATAAAGTTTTCATTAATAAGTATTAATGTTTAATGGGACGTATATAACCATATTTATTATGTGATTTCAATTATGAAAGAGAATTTTGTTTGACATTCAAATATCCTTTATTTTGTCATTGATAACATTTTTGGTGTTTTATACCAAAACCATCAAGAACTATTCTATGCTCCGGAAGAGTTTATAACGTAGGCTTTGCATTACTTGATTTAAATTAATTATTCCTTTTAAGAGGTATTAATATTACTATATTTGATAATTTATTATTAAACACTTACAATTTATAATTATGAAGTCAAAATTCTTTTTTAATAGTAGTAGTAGGTTTAATACTTTTTTCATTTCAAAGTATAGGTCAGGAGTTGGTTTCGTATACTAAGATTAACAGTATGACCAAGAGTCAAATATCTGGTACATTATTGATCAGCGCCAAATATGATGTGGATGTATATCATAAGATAATTTATATAACAAAAGATTTGAATTACGAACCTGATACGGCATCAGAATATTAGCTGCCCTGTAGATACAACAAGTATATTCCCAAAGGTAATTTCCAAAGATCGAGGGAACTGTTGGTATATATGATGTTCCCCTCGGGGCGATCAAAGTGAACAGATTTTTTATGTATTGGAATAGCAGCTCAGGATATAATACCGTAGCACCAGATTATTTGGACTCGGTGTTTCAAAAAGGACTTCATCCTTATATACACCCTGAATTGAAGATGGACTGAACAGAGACTTGGTAAAGGCTGTGAAAGTAATGGAAAAATCAGAAAATATACATTTTACCGATCAATTATTTGTAACTGGTTATTCACAAGGAGGTCATAGTGCTATGGCTGACGCAAGAAGTGTTCAGGAGAGTACTGAAATGGTGGATTAAAAGTTACCGCAGCTGCTCCTGAACAAAAACATATAGTATTTCTGAAAGAAAATGTTGAAATTTACTGAGCATGAAGAATATTTTTCTTAAAAAGTAGTTATTTGGCAGTGTGTTTTTATCTGCTAAAATGGCTTATCCAGATTTATTTGATACAATAGAAGTAGAGGATGTTTTCAAACCGGAATTTGCTACCCTATTAGACAATATGAAAATGAAGGGACTTGATCTTTATACAATGATCGAAGAAGGTAATTTTGCAGCAAATGATGGGAAAGTGTTACCAAAAAGAATGTTTAAGTTGATGGTTATGTAGAAGATCTACTACTAATGGGGAAGAGAATCCACTTTTTAAAGCGTTACAGTTTATGGATGTATGTTATTGGGTGCCGGAATTCCCGTTGAAAATGATTTATTGCACTGGTGATGATCAAGTTACTTATAGAAATACTATTTATACTGATTCATTGATGAATGCAGAAGGTGCTCAAAATGTAACAAAAAATGATGTTTATTCAGCTGGAACTCATAGCCAATGTGTTTTTCCTGCATTTCTTAAAATGTTAGAATTTTTTAGCGGATATCAAGAAATTGGAACTACTACGGCTACTACTGAATTGCAGGCAAATGATATAAGAATTTATCCTGTTCCTGCAAAAGATTATATCGATATTGAAGTTGAAAATAATATTTCAGGTTTTAATTTGATAAATTTATTGAATCAATTGGGTCAAGTAATTCAAAAATATAAAGTAGCAAATTCAAAAGAAATGTTTGGATATTTCAATCATATGCCTGAATTTATTTTTACAATTCAATAATAATGTAAATAAAGTTGTTGATTATAGAAAGGTGATTATTGGCACTTGATTCAATTGATTGTCAATTCAATTGATAATGGCCTTAAAAACATAAAATTAAAAGCTAAATTTTAATATATGTTTATTCAAAAATAATTTCTATTATTGCATTTAAATTTAATTATGAATACTTATTTAATACATATTTTTACTTTTTTAGTTCTTTGATTTAACGGGACTATTTAAAATGTATTTAAAAAATATAAAAGAGTTCCGGTTTCGGAGCTCTTTTTTTTGATTAAAATATGCGTAATTGATATAAAAAATGAAAATATCTATACAAGGAATAGCAGGGTCTTATCATCATCGTTGCATCTATCCTGTTTGTGCGATAACATAGAATTAGATGAGGTATGAGTTTTGCAGATATACCTAAAAAATGGTTGTCAGAGAATCTGATTTAGCAGTGATGGCTATTGAAAATTCAATTGCCGGAGCTATTTTGCCTAATTATCAGTATATTGATAAATATGATTTGCAGATAATTCAGGAGTATTATCTACCAATAAAATCATCAATTGATAGCTTTGAATGGACAGGATTTAAGTGATATCACCGAAGTTCAATCCCATCCTATGGCATTGCAACAATGCAGGAATTTTTTAACATTCAGATCTTTCCAATCAGACTTGTGGAGGTCAATGATACTGCTGAAGTAGCAAAAAAAATATATACCAACAACATTGAATTCAGCCGCCATACAGCTTCAGTTAAGGCTGCTGAAATGTATGGTTTGAAATATTAGCTTCGGATATTCAAGAGAATAAAGATAATTATACACGTTTTTTTGTGCTTTCAACGAAAAATTCAGATCAAGAAAATTTTAATAAAGCATCTATAAAGTTCTTGCTACCTCATAAAAGTGGTTCTTTGTTCAATGCTTTAAAGTGTTTTTCCGATAGTTCGGTCAATCTCACCAAAATTCAATCTTTACCAATTATTGACAAGCCATGGGAATATGCTTTTTTTGTTGATCTCTCTTTTGAAAATACTGAACAGTTTTTTAACTCGATAAATAGTCTGGAAAGGTTTTCAAGCTACATTAAAATTTTTGGCAAATATACAAATAATGTTAAATCAATTGAAAGTTAATGGATTATGATAGAAGGTGCTGACAGATTAAAATATATAGAAGATTACTACTTTTTCGGGAAATTAGTAGAAATTAAATCTATGATAGAAAATGGAATACCGGTTATAAATTTTGGTATTGGAAGTCCTGATTTGCAACCACCAGATTCAGCAATATTGAAAATAAAACAAGCATTTGATGATAAAAATCATGGTTATCAACCATATAAAGGGATTAATGAATTGAGAGAGTCATTTGCTGAACTTTATTCAGGTTTTTTTGATGTTACTCTCGATCCTTCAACTGAAATATTGCCTTTAGCAGGATCAAAGGAGGGTATTATGCATATCAGTTTGGCATTTTTAAATAAAGGGGACAAAGTTTTAATTCCCGATCCCGGATATCTCACTTATCATGCAACAGCTAAAATTGTGGAAGCTGAACCGGTATTTTATGATTTAAATGAAGAAAATAATTATAAATGTCCAGTTAGTGAACTCGAAAAAATGGATTTATCCGGTGTTAAATTGATGTGGGTAAATTATCCTCATATGCCTACCGGAGCTATTGTTGATGCAGAATATTTTAAAGAATTATCTGAATTTGGTGAAAGAAATAATATATTGATAGTCAATGATAATGCTTATGGATTAATTGGAAATCACAGCCCATTAAGTATTTTGAATTATAAGAATGATTATGTTTTAGAATTGAATTCATTGAGCAAATCCTTTAATATAGCTGGTTGGAGAATAGGAATGGTGGGAGGAGCAGAATATTTAATAAAAAAAATACTTAAGATAAAGTCTAATTTTGATAGTGGAACTAATTACAGTATTCAAAAAGGTGCTATAGAAGCTGTAACCCATGGACAAAAATGGATTTCCAATCTCAATGATATTTATAATGAAAGAAGAAAACTATTGAATGTATTGATATCAAAAATAGGACTTGAACCTAAAGGGAATGATAGCGGTTTATTCGTTTGGGCTAAAGTTAACGATTCCGATAAAAATGGGGAGATGGTATGTGATGATTTATTGTACCAAAATAATATTTTTGCTGTCCCGGGACAAGTATTCGGCAAAAGTGGAGATAAATATATTAGATTTTCACTTTGCTTACCGAAAGAGAAAATAATAGAAGCTATAGAAAGATTTTAATTATGGATATCGAATTGAAAATAGAGAAAATATTGATTATAGGTCTGGGGTTGATAGGTGCTTCTTTCGCTAAAGCCCTTAGAACTATTGATGATTTTGAAATTTATGGAATAGATAGAGATGAAGATAATTTAAAATATTGTTTACAAAATAATATTATCGATTTTACAGCTGATGAAATGGATATTTCTGATATTGATTTGGTTATTGTCTCAGTGCCTGTAGATAAAATCCCTGTTATTGTTGATGATGTTTTATATAAAATAAAGAATACTGGGATAGTTATAGACACAGGAAGCACTAAATCTAATATTTGCAAAATATTAAAAAATCATCCTAATAGAAAAAACTTTATAGCAAGTCACCCAATTGCTGGAACTGAATATTCCGGACCTACAGCTGCAATTGAAAATTTATTTGTAGGTAAAAAAAATAGTTTGTGATACAAATCTGACTGATTTTGAGTTGTTAACAAGAGTCTTGGAGTTGTTTAAGAGATTAGAGATGAACACTTTGTAGATGGAAAGTGAAGATCATGATAAGCATTTGGCTTATGTCTCGCATCTTTCCCTGATGAGTTCTTTTTTTACTTGGGAAAACAATCATTGAGATAGAAAAAGATGAAAAAACATCTTTAATCTTGCGGGAAGTGGATTTGCCTCGACAGTGAGATTAGCCAAAAGTTCTCCCGGAAACATGGATTCCTATTTTCACCGAAAATAAAGAATATTTATTAAAGCTGTTAATGAATATATGCATTATCTGCAAATATTTCAAAATATGATAATCGAAAATGATTTAGTAGGATTGAAAAATATGATTTCTGATGCTAACAGAATAAAAAAAGTATTGGATAATAAATGATAAAAAACATTGAATAAATAAATTTGGAATAATGAAAAATAATAAATGGCTGAAAGATATGAATTTACAGCATCCTCTAACGATTGCTGGTGCTTGTAGTGCTGAAACCGGAATCTCAGGTTATGAATATAGCTGAACAATTAATAGATAGTAAAGCGACTATCTTTAGAGCAGGAGTTTGGAAACCCAGGACAAGACCAGGGTCATTTGAAGGAGTAGGGGAGAAAGCATTGCCATGGTTGCAGAGAGTTAAAAAGGAAACAGGATTGATCACAGCCATAGAAATAGCCAATACTGATCATATAAAATTAGCCTTGGATTATGATGTCGATATCTTATGGATAGGAGCGAGAACTACTGTCAATCCATTTGCTGTGCAGGATATTGCTGATGAATTGCAGAATACCGATAAAATAATTTGGGTGAAAAATCCTGTGAATCCTGATCTTGAATTGTGGATTGGGGCTGTGGAGAGATTGATTCAGGCAGGTATAAAAAATATTGGAGCTATACACAGAGGGTTTTCAAGTTACAATTCTTCTCATTATCGCAATCCTCCTAAATGGCAAATACCAATTGATTTCAGAAGAAAAATGCCTGATATTCCCATGATTTGTGATCCTTCTCATATCTGTGGGAATAGAGATACTTTGGAAAATGTTGCACAAACAGCATTAGACCTACAGTATGATGGTATTATGTTGGAAGTTCACAATACTCCTGATGATGCATGGAGCGATGCAAAGCAACAGATTACTCCATCTGTTTTTAAGGAATTGATTTATAGATTGGTAGTAAGACAAAAGTCTATTGAGGGAGAGGAATTCCTTAGTAAATTATCTCTGTTGAGAGCTGAGATAGATACTTTGGATATGAAAATAATAGATATTTTATACGATAGAATGCAAATAGTAAAAGATATAGGTAAAGTGAAAAAAGAACAAAATGTTGCCGTATTTCAAAAAGAGAGGTTTAATGATATCCTGCTCAAACTTATAGAATATGGTAATAAAATGGGTTTGAGCAGAGAACTTATAAATACCATTATGAAGGCGATACATATAGAAAGTATCGCTACTCAGGAGAAAATTATAAATGAAAAATAAGTTGTTGCTTTGTATATAAACACTATTTTCTGAATGCCACAAAAGCTTTACTCACATTGTTTTCACCATCAGTAAGTTTAGCGTAATATGTAGCTTTTGGGAAATAGCTGATATCTATATCCAGTATTTTATCACCGAATATGTTTGGATAAAAATCCTTGGTATATATCAATTGCCCTGAAGTATTGAAAATAGAAATATTGTGCTTGTCTGTTTTAGCAAAGTTGTAGTAAACCTCGATATTGTCAGTAGCAGGATTAGGAGTAATTTTAATTATCTCCAGTTTTCCATATTCTATTTCACCACAAAAATCACTTAATTTGGCGTAAGTTGCATTTATATTTAGCCTTCCTCCTGAAACTGTTCTTTCTGTTAAATCGCTGTGTTTATCAGAATATTCCATCATATAATCCTTAATGTTTAGGCTCAATTCAGAAGGGTTTAATTTGACTTTTTCTATAAACCCTGAACATGGGACAGTATAAAATAATGCAATAGCACCTGCTACCATTGGTGCAGCTTCTGAATTTCCACTGCTGTAAGTATATGAATCATCGACCGTGGTAGTATAGATATCTTCTCCCGGAGCTGCTATATCGACACTTATATTGCTATATCCTCGATAAACATCATAATCGTCATTTGCATCCACACTTGTCACAGGAATCAAATAATCGCTTGGGCAGAGTGTGGGAATATCTCCAACTTCATCCATGTTTTCACCGATATTATCAGCTGCAGAAACATTTAAAATCCCTACTTCTCCCAGTTTGTCATATATATTGCAAAATATTAAGTTTGTACCATCGGTAACAAATTCTCCGGAAAATCCTGCGGAAAGATTTGAACATACTATAAAGGCTCCCTCTGCACCATTAGTTTTGTTATATTTATCCCTAAAGTCAATTATGTAATTATATGCCTGAATCAAATCACTCTTTAATCCAATGCTGGTTATAGGTAGAATCTTGACATTCCAGTTTACACCACTGATTCCCCTGCTGTTGTTTCCCGATGCTCCGATTATACCGCTAACTCCTGTGCCATGAGCAGCAGAATAAATATTCCCATCGTCATTCCTTAAATCAAGTCCATCGTAATCATCGACATAACCATTATTATCATTGTCAATATTATCTCCGGGAATTTCAAATCTGTTTTTCCACATATTATCAATAAGGTCAGGATGTGATATTTCAATACCCTTATCCAATACTGCCACTACTATAGTGTCTCCATCGTAAGATAAACCACCAGTGTTGTAATTCCATGTTTCTGGAGCACTGATCAAATCCATATAATACTGATTACTGTAATATAAATCATTAGGAGTTTCCCTGTATTCTATTTTACTATCTGTTCCAAAATTTGTAACTATATCTGAATTGTCCAGTAATTCATACATTTTTTTGTTTTCAATACCTGATTTTATAGAATAAATATTCAATTCCTTAAATATACATTTTACTTCGTCATTGTTATTTAATCCTATTTTACTTTTTAATAAATCTATGGGGTAATATTCACTGGTTTCTATAATGAACTTATTTTGTGTAATCATATTTTGAGAAACAAGTAATGCTATGTTGGCGAAAAATAAAAAATAGAGCTAACAGGATTTTCATTTTGAATATTTTAATTTAGAAGAAATATTTACTTAATTTCCAAACGACAATAAAATTAAAATATTTTTTAAAAATAAATCAAAAAAAATACTATCCGTTTAAGGGTTTTTGGTTAAATATTCATCAAGTAGAATATAAACACAAAAATTGAAGATAAAAGATAAAATAGGATTTTCTGAGGATGATAAAAAACTCATGTCTCAATTTCAAAATGATAATATTGAGATTGAAGATATAATAGAGCTTTCTAATCATCTTAGTGATTATATCCGGGTGGATACGAAAAAAGCCTGGAACAAAGTGAATAAAAATATCAATAAGCCTTCATTGTATATCAAATACTATATCGCTGCTTCAATAATTGTTTTATTATTTTCAAGTCTGTTAGTTTTCAATTATTTTAGTAATACTAAAAATTACGAATCTGTTGATGTTGCAAAACATGTTGTTCTGATAGATGGAAGTGAAGTGATTTTAGAGCCTAATTCGGAATTGGTAGTTAACCACGATTTTAATTCAGATAACAGAATCTGTACAACTCAGTGGAAATGCATATTTTGATGTGGCTAAGAATAATGATATTCCATTTGATATCTCTGTAAATGATTGCAATATAAAAGTAGTAGGAACTAAGTTTTTTGTCGATAGCTATAAGGATTCCACTTACTGTGACCCTTATTGAAGGAAGGTGGATTTACAAGGCAGAAATTCAGAAAGCAAAACTATGATAGCCGGGCAAAAAGCTTGTGTAGCCGATAATATTTCAATAAAAAATATATCGAGTCAGGAAATTGCTAATAGAGCTGATGAAGATATAGTGTTTGAGAATATAACTCTTAGAGACGCAATAAAGGTTTTCAATGATAAATATGAAAAGGAAGTAATTATTGTCAACAATGAAGATTCAGAGGTTTTGAACAATACATTGCATATAACAGTGAAAAATGGTTCTGTTAAAGAATTTATAGATATAATTAAATTATTATTCCAATTTGATGTTTTAAACTCCAAAGGGCAGTTTATAATAACGGAAAGTAATAATTAATTTTCATTCTTTTTTGGTTTTAATGGTTGTTTAAGTGAGTGATTATTAAATTTGCAGTAAAATTTCTATGGTTTGAAAAAAGATATAATACAAATATTGTCACTCGCTTTTTTTTTGGCCCTCATATTTTCTTCTTGTGAACGAGAGTATGACATATCAAAAGTGGAAGACCAGCATGTTTTGGTGATACATGCATTTATAGATGGAGACTCCACATTTCTCTTTTATAATGGTATATCATATTTCCCTTTCAACCCTTTCGATATCAATGATTCCATAGATGCTCCAAGCATCTTGTTGACAAATGCAAATGGAGTAAATATCACTTTAAATAATTCAGCATACGAAAATTCATTTTATCCTGAAATTCCATTTGTTGGAAAAAGTTCATATTATCTGAATGTAAAATACCCTGATTATAATACTGTTAATGCTAATACAAAAACTTGTGGTAGCTTTGAGATTGATAATTTCCATTCTTATATGACAACAAATATCGATAATTACGATGTGCTGAATATCAAGTTGGATGTTTCTCCGGAAGTTGATAAATATATTCTGGTTAGGCATATAACTGAAAAAAAACTACTTTCACTTTCTTCAGATACTATTTCTGTCAGAGATACTGCATGGATTTATCCAAAATCAGAAAATGCAATTCAATTACTACCATCCAATTCTATCAATGAAGCATTGATTTATAATATTATTCCCGGAGAGATAAATGAAATTGAATTTGAAAGCTATGATGGTTTTGTGAAAGAAAATAATATCTTAGAAGGATATTCCGAATTTGAATTTATTTTATGCAATAATGATTACTATAAATATATGAAAAGTCTTATTCAATATAAGTGGAATTACAGTGGAAATACTTCTTCATCTATTATTACAACTGCTGGTGTGTATTCCAATATTGTAGATGGTTTAGGTATATTTGCAGCTTACAGAAAGAAGATTATTAAATTTCAATATAAATGATGATATCTAAATTTAATTGGGGAAGTGAAAATTATAAAAAAGCTGTTTCCCTACGTGATAAAGTTTTGAGAAAACCATTGGGAATGAAATTTTCAGATGAAGATTTGGCTAAAGAGAAAGACTTTGAACATTTCGGCATTTTCGATGATAACGGTGAAATAATTGCTGTTTTATACATTAAACCTATAGGTGATAATACAATCCAACTAAAACAAATGGCAGTGGATTTTGATTACCACAATCAGGGATATGGTCGAAAATTAGTTGAATATGTTATGAATTTCTATTCATTAAAAGGTATTGATTTAATAATTTTACATGCAAGAAAAGAAGCTGTTGGTTTCTATGAAAAACTAAATTTTGTGATTGAAGGCGACAAATTTTATGAAATAGGCATTGAACATTATAAAATGATAAAAAAAATTAAAAAAACATATTAAAAAAATTTTGCAATATGTAATTTTGAATTATCTTTGCGTCATCAAACTATATGTTTGTATTCAGTTACTCAAAAGTCCACTAAAGAGTTCATCCCAAAAACCCTTTATTTTTACTGAAACAAGCATATAGTTTTTTTTATTTTAAAATTTTCACCACTTCTTTATTTTTCAATTGTTATGATATTTAGTATTTCAGATATTTATCAGTACTGAATCGATTGTATTTTACTTAAATAACGAAGCCAATATTCCTACAATGATTAAAAATGCCAAAGCCAATAATAATATTTTTCCTCATAGATTTGGATGATAAAAACAAGGCATAAACCATTTTCAATATATTATTACTTGTTACTGCATTGATGACTGCCATAGACAGGATTGCTTCATTCAAATCAAACTTACTCTGGAAAATATTTATAATAAATGGATCGATATCTGTTACACCGACAATGAAGGACAATATTTTTATCCCGTCTATTCCAAATTGTTTGGTGACATAGCCTGTCAATACTGCGAAGAAAACGAATAAAATCCCGAATACCATTGCTGTTTTGAATTCCAATGGATTGCCATAAGAATCGCTTAAAGTGAGCTTGTCATTGCTTGATTTTATATTGCTTTTCCTTAAGAAAAACAGGCCTATCATAACAGAAAGCAAGAACAGAATAGCAAAAGATGGTGCCAATTTGAATGCAATGGATTTATTGAAAACAAGAGCTAAAATAAAAATCCTGACAAACATCATAGATGTAGCAAAAATGATAGCTGCTGATATTTTCTTATCTTCATGTAGTTCCTTGCTTTTCTTCGATAAAATAAAAGTGGTAGCTGTACTACTGTACATTCCTCCTAATATCCCACTCAATACTATCCCTGAATTGGGAAAAATAAATTTCTTCAATATATAGCTACCGTATGATATCCCTGATACTACTACTATTGCCAGCCATAATTTATATGGTGAAAAATTTAACACTGTAGATATTGGCTTATCTGGTAATAAAGGTAATATTACCCCTGCCATCACTAAAAATTTAGCAAGAGTGGTATATTCCTGACTATCTATTTTCTTTGAAAATTCAAACAAAGGTTTTTTAGCCTCTACAATTATCAGTACTGTAACTACCAATAAAATAGCCATCCAGTGTGGTTGAGTATAAATAACTGGAGAAATATTATAGGTAATCAATGCCACAATTATCGAAGTTAATCCTTCTGTTTTATCTATTGTCAATTTTGAATAATAATATACTGAAAGGAAAATACTTACAACTATCAAACCAACTAAAAAAGGATATAATGAAATTTTATCCAGATTGTATAGGATAAATCCCAGAATACCAATCAGGGTATATGTCCTGTCGGTTCCCGAATATACTTTCTTTTATATCATCCTTGTGTTTACTTCTTTGCTCCAGTCCTATCAGAAGAGAAAAAGCTGTTACAAGGAAAAAATTCAAGAAACTTTCGGGTATTATATTTAATATTTCTTGCATAGATGAAAATTCTTAATTGGATTTTTCTTTATCAATCAGTTTATATGATATTCTTTTTACACTATCTGAAATAAAGAACCAAATTACAGCATATCCCCATACAAAGCCTGCCCATTTCCAACCGATTGGTGACATGAAAATACCATAAACAGATATCAATGTAGCTATAATCTGAGCGGTAATAACGGCTATAAGTAGTGTCTTACTTGGTTTGATAGACCAAAATGGACCTTTTGTTCTGGTAACAAATATTGTCAATTGACCTGCCACAGATAGTTTAAGATAAATCAATGACTGTATCATAGCTCTGTCCACATGGAATACTCTTTCTGCGAGGTAGAATAGTAAAAAACTTGCTACAACTCCAGCCAATCCCAGAATAGAAGAAATTGTCAATACTCTTTTCATATTCCAGGCTTCAGGTACCTTGCTGTATTTTACATTATCGTAGGCTATGGAGATAATGGCTCCATCATTGAGTATAGCGAGTAAAACGATCATTATGGCTGTTACAGGATAGAAATTGAATACCAATATAGAAAGAGTCATAAAAAATAAAACTCTCAGTGTTTCAGCAATTCTGTAAATAGTATAACTATTCATCCTTTGGAAAATCTTTCTACTTTCTTCTATAGCTTTGATGATAACAGACAATCCCGGTGTCATCAATACTATATCAGCTGCTGCCCTTGCGGCATCAGTAGCTCCGGAGACTGCTATACCACAATCAGCTTTTTTCAATGCCGGTGCATCATTTACCCCATCACCTGTCATACCAACTATATGATTCTGACTTTGCAATTCATCCACGATATGGAATTTGTGTTCAGGAAAGACCTGTGCAAACCCATCGGCTTGTTCTATACTCGTAATATCATTGTCCTGAGATGTTTTCCCAAGATTAGAAGCATCAAGAATATTGGTTCCCAATCCGAGTTTTCCTGCTATTTCTTTAGCTATTGCAATAGCATCTCCAGTTACCATTTTTACTTTCACCCCGAGTTTTGATGCTGTAGATATTGTTTCAGCTGCATCCACTCTTGGAGGATCGAATAAAGGCAATATACCGGTCAATAACCATTTTCCATCTCCTTTATCCAATGCTACACCCAATGCCCGATATCCTTTTTCTGCAAATTCGGAAACGATATTTTTAGCTTTATTTTTTTCATCATCAGTATTAGTTGATAATTCTATTATGACCTGTGGTGCACCTTTTGTCACTTTTATTTCATTGCCGGAACTATCTTTCAATTCAGCTTCTGTCCTTTTGTGTACAGGATCGAAAGGAATGAAATTCTGTACTGCATATTTGGATATATCTTCCTTATTTTTCAATCCACCAATTACCGCCTGATCTGATAGGGTCATCATTGTCATTTCTCGAAGCTAAAGAACCGTATAATATCGTTTGTTCTTTTGTGAATTGTCCTATTGGCATAGGTTCTCCCAAAGTGAGTTTATTCTGTGTAAGAGTTCCTGTTTTATCAGAACATAAAATATCCATTCCTGCTAATTCTTCTATGGATACGAGTTTGCTGACAATTGCTTGATTTTTGGCCAATAATTTTGCTCTTATAGCCATAGTCACAGACAATACTGTAGGCATAGCTATAGGGATAGCAGCAACAGTAAGTACCAAGCAAATTGTAATGTTGTCAATATAGGGTCTCCTCTGTAAATAGCGACAGCTATTATCATCGCCACTAATACTAATGCCATTATGATAAGGTAATTGCCGATTTTAAGCACTGCTTTCTGAAAGTGGCTTGTAGTATGAGCGTCCTGGACTAACTTTGCAGTTTTACCGAAATATGTATTTCCTCCAGTGGAAGTGACTACGGCATCTATCTCTCCTTGTTTCACTATAGAACCGGAATATACACTTTCCCCGGAATTATGGGTTACAGGCAATGATTCTCCTGTGAGTGCTGACTGATCAACTTCTACAGGAGATCCTTTTAATAGTTGCACATCAGCAGGAACAATGTCACCAAGCCTAATATGAATCAAATCACCGGGAACAAGTCCATCGGCATTTATGCTTTTCCATATTCCATCTCTGAGGACTTTCGCTTTGGAAGCTAATTTTGCTTTCAATGCTTCTATGGCATTACTTGCCTGGCGCTCTTCAAAAATCCTATCAGCACATTTGCCACAAGAAGAGTGAGAATAATGAAAAAATCAGGCCAGTGTTTATCTATCGCTGATAATATTATAGCTATCTCTATCATCCAGGGAATAGTCCCCAAAATAACCTAAAATTTAAGTATCGGATTGGTTTTCTTTTCGACCAATGCATTTGGACCATATTTTATAAGCCTCTGTTGGACTTCACTTTCAGAAAGTCCTTTTTCAGAAGAATTCATTTTTTTTAATATTTCCTGAGCATCATTATTTTTATTGTCTTCCATTTGTTTTGTTTTTTTATTTCAGTTTTGTTTTGAAGAAAATATGTTTTGAATAACAGTTGAATTGTTTCTATTATTGAATATTTGATTTATTCTATTCCTAGTTCGTAATCTATTATCTCAGCTCTAAGCCAATCGGGAATTTCAAAAGTTTTTTTATTTATCATATCATACATTACCTGAACACTTTTACCTTTGGTATGAATAATAGTGTTGCCATCCGAAGATTTGCTCAAGATGAGATATTCAAGCTCAAAACTCTTATTGGATAATATTGATGTTCTGACTCTCAGTTCAGGTTCTCTTGCAGTTAATTTCAATTCTCTGAAATAATCGCATTCTATATGTGCTATGATGAACATATCTTTGTTCCAATTCCAGGTTTTACTAACTTGATCCATATAAAAACCTCTAGCATTTTGAAAATAATCGAAATAAAACACATTGTTGATATGTCCCAATGCATCCATGTCATTCCATCTCATTTCTAAGGGAGTACTAAATTTAAAATCAGTTAAGTTGATATTTTTCATTTTTGTTTTTATAAATTGGTGTGTACAAAGTTACAAAAAATATATGTCGTTAAACAATATTTATAGGAATCTAATAGCTTCCGATATCTAAATATTATCTATTTGCTTCATATTGTGATTTTTTTAACAATAAATATATAATCATTTTTTATTGGATGCGTTTTAATTTATAATTATATTTGAAATTGGAAATTTGAGGATAGAATTAAATTAAATTTAAAAACAAATGAAAACGATAAGACTTTTATTATTTTTATTGCCATTTTTGATTATTTCATGTGGTAAAGATGATGATAATAACAATAATGATAACAACAATACAGATGAACCTACTGAACCATTTTTCTCTATGAAAATTGATGGAGCTGACTGGGTACCTGAAAATTTCTATTACAAGGAAATTAGTGGCACGGGTGTTCCATTGTTATATGCTTCAAATACAATATATACACTGTCATTGGATTTTGACGGGACACCGGCAACAGGAAGTTATGACCTGTCATCGCAATCAAAAGTGATAACCAATTTTTATAAATATCTCAGCCCAGGATATTCCGAATATAGTATAGAATCAGGGGAATTGAAGATTACTATCTATGATGCTGATAATGATATTTTCAAAGGTAGTTTTAGTTTTGTAGCTAAAAACAATGATGACAATTCAAGCATAACTATTACTGATGGAGGGTTTTTTATTGATGGCTTCAATTAATGAAAAATCAAAATTTAACCTTTTTTTATCTTTATTTCTTTAACAAAACACTTAATAATACGTTAAAAAAATCTTAAATGTTCTTTTAGTTGTAAACTTTCAATACATATATTCGTCTAATAAATGAAAATTGATTGAAAACAATAAAATCTGAAACTATGAAAACATTAAGAATATTTTTGACTTTAATATTTGGTATTGGTATAATGGTAGCTGTGAATGCACAAAGACCTTATGATTATAGGTATGATGATGGGAAAACATATAAAGAGAGGAAATTGGAAAAAAACTATAAATATGATAGAAATAGTACCGAAGATTTAAAATACTTGATAGATAAAGCTGATAGAAGGGGAGAATTGACACCAAGAGAATTGAGGATTCTTCATGATGAATACAATGAACTTATAACTCTTGAAAACAGAATTTATAGCAATGATAGAGTTACCAGTTGGGAAAGAGCGAGACTGGAAAGTGAAAAAGATGATCTGTATGAATTGATAAAAAGATATTCAAACAACAGATACAGATATTAAAGGATAAGTTAGTTTTAATTATATTGGTAATAAGGTTGTCTATTTGGCGGGCAGCCTTATTTTTTTTTATTTCAAATATTTCTGCACTTCATTTATATATTGGCTAAGTTGTTTTTTATTCCTGAAATATATGTCATTCCACCTTTTGCTTTGAATTCTAATATTTCAATTTTATTATTCTCAATCGCGCTTTTAATTTCTATGGATTTCAGTGGTTTTGCTACATGTCCTTTTTTGTAAAGTAAATTTAAATATTTAGCACTAAGATTTCTGTCGGTGCAGAGAGAGGTGAGGAATAATTTACCACCGGGTTTTAATATTCTGAAAATTTCACTGATTAATATATCAGGTTCATCAAAAATGTGAAATATTCCAAAGCACAAAACAGTATCAATTGAATTGTCTTGGAATGGCATATCTAAAGCATTCAACCTAATGAAATTTATATTGGAAGTATCAGATTTGGAATTGTGAATGCGGGTTTTGCCTATTTTTAACATTTCAAAAGACAAATCACAGAGATAAAGATCATCCCCACTGAATTCCGAATATTCTCTATAAGTGAAACTCAAAGTTCCGCAACCTATATCGGCAATAATACCATTTGCTGACTGCACAAGACCTTTTTGACAGAAGTTTGAATAATCTTTGGGTGAATTTCCCCACATAATTCTGTTATATATTCCATTACTGATTATATTGTCATATTGTACTGCCTGGGTATCATATTCCCCTTTTTGAAGCCCTTCGACTTCCCATATATTATCATCAATTTGGACAATATTCTTTCTAAAAATATTATTATTCATCCCATCATTTTTTGTATTTCACAAACCAAAATTACAAAATAATGAGCAAAATTACACATAGATAATAAAAAAAAGGGTAGAGGATATATCTGAACATTGAGGGGTGAATAATCGAGGGGAAGGGATTTGGCATAAATGGCGTGTGCCCACATAGGTCACATGAACATTTTATGCTTTGTTCTGCTCAGTTTTCATTATTCTTTTTAATTCCTCTATCTTGAAGGCTGGTTTTCTTTTATGCAACATTGCATGACAATTTGGACAAACAGGTATTAAATCTTCAATTGGATTTACCTCATATTCTTCAGCTATTGAACTTATTTCCTTTAGATGATGAACATGGATAAAATCTTTTCCAATTTCTCCAAATTTATCTTCAAAATTGAATTCACAAACTTGGCAAGCTGTTCCGAAATGGTTGATACATTTTATTCTTGCTGCACTATCTCGCTCATAACGATTAACAAAAACTTTGCTCACTTTTCCTTCAATATGTTTGGTGTTAAATTCTTCGAATTCTTCTGTTAGTAACGTATTTTTAATTCTATAAGCCCAAATTTTTCTTTTGTGTCCTTTGGGATTTACTTTTTCTATTTTCCCCCTTTCAAATTCCAATAAATATTCTTGAATAATTGCTGTTTTTCTTGTGAATGATGCGCTAAACCAATCAACCATATTTCCTGCAACCCAATCAATATCAGTTGCTCCATCTAAATACATTCCTTTAATAAAATTATCCTTCTTCAATTCATTAGCAATTTCGTCTCTGCTAACCCATAATTGTGAAAAATTCTTTTTTCTTACGATAGCTCTAATTACCGGAAAAACTTCATTAAATTTGAATTTAATCTTTTGATTTAAAATATTTTCCTTTTCAATTGCACCTATAAATTCTGGTCTCAATTCCCATGAAAAATATTTGCCTTCTTCTTCTCCAATTGCCAATAAACTCCACCACCTATAATTACCATTTTTTCTTTTAGAAGCAGGGAGAACATCTGTCTCTTTGCTTATTTTTTGGGCTATTCTTGCAAAGGTTAAATTTATTCCACCAGAATGTTTTTTGTTTAGAATATCCATTAATTCTAATCCAGTTGCTTTATGGTTCGGAGCTTCATAGAGTACTTTTAGCAAACTGATTTCATTGTTTGTTAAATTTATTTTTGATAACGATTTTCTAAAATCACTTTCAGTCAAACTTGTTCTATGGTCATGTTTCATTTTTTTCTACTTGCTAAGATCGGTTGATGCAGGCATAGTAACCTGACGATAGTCGGTTATTATGTTCTGCATAGTGTTATCTTTTTTTTATTAAATTAAGTAAATTTTTAAACATGGAAGAAGAAATTAAAAGAAATTGGAAATTATTGAATAAACAAGAAGCTTATATAAAAATTGGCGATATTCTTATTACAGAGGAATATTTTAATGCTAAAAACCTTGAAATATGTGATGGGCAATCTATTTGTTATACAAAGATTTCATTAAAAGATTTTTTAGAACCTTTTATTAATCATCTAAATACCCAATATTCTTAAGTCCTTGATACCAAATTTCATAGATTGCTTGATTTAATTTTATAATTTCTTCATCTAATGAGTTTTTCAAGTATGGATATTCTTTTAAGAAATGTTCATTAACTGTTACAAGATGTGGATTAAGTGAATAAAGACTTAAAAATTTCATCAAAATAGGAAAATCTTTTTTTTCTCTATTATCTTTATTAAAATATAAATTATAAACTTCTGGTTCAATTTTAACAAGTTCTTTAAGTTTATGTTCCTTAAAATTTTCAAATAAGTCTTGAATTGATTTATTAATTTCTGTAATGTCGTATTCAGATATACTATATCCTGAAAATTCAGATTGCTCAATTTCCTTTTCTTTAATGATTGTGTTAAAGTTTTTAAAAAGTATCATAATTTATTTTTAGTGTTATTTAATATTTTAATTAGTATTTATTCATAATTTACTTTTCTCTTTTGAAAAAGAGGGTTTCCCCTATATTTTATAGATTCTGCTTGTGGGATTCTTACATAAAATGATGTTTTATTTTTAAATGGCTGTATTAATACTGGAAAATCATTATCATCATAAATTGTCCTACCAATTTTATCTCTTTTTACTTGTTCAAAGTGTCTTTTGTCCATTTCTTTTATTTTGCTGATATAAAATTCGCAATCAATATAAAATTCTTTATCAAAATTTTCAGATGTAGAGTATGTGATAAAATTTCTAAATACTATTGGAGAAGTTTTTTCAGTATATGAATTTTCATAAATTTTAGTTTTTTTATTAGAATTTTCGCTCATTGATACTTCTCTTGGGCTTGTTGTTTTTGGAAGTTCAAAACTTGAATATGGGAAAATATAGAATTTTTTTCTTTCATATTTAGATTTTGGTGGAATAAAAGTAATTCTTTCTTCTTTTACCAAAGCTGATACAGAAGTACCAATTGTTTTTTTAGTTGGCATATTACTGAATGGCAATCTATAATAATAGTTTGAATAAATTTCTGTTGAAAGATTGATTTCTTTATCTGTCCAATAATCAAGTTTTACTGTATTGTCAATATATGACGATTTTTTCCAATCAATATATAATGGAATGTCTAACTTATTAAAAATTTCAAAGCTCATTAAGCCTTTTTCTTCCCAAAAATTGAAACTTATTCTTACGTCATCATTTTCGTAAATATAGGCTTTGTCTTTTATATTTACATTATTTGAATTTGTCTCGAATACTTGAACATAGTTTGCACAACTTTGTAGCAAAAAGACACTTAGAATTAGTAGAATAAAATGTAGTTTCATTAGGTATTTTTTAAATTTTAAATTGATTTAAATACATGTTTTGTGAGTTATTGTACAAAAAAGTCTAAATATAACGCTATTTTATAATATTTCTTGATTTATAGTAATTTATTTCTTAAATTTGTGTCATAAATATAATAAAATATGGATAAACAAAATGAAATTGTTGAAGAAATTTTAGCAAAATTAAAAGGGCTTAAATATGCAGAAGTGCTTTCAATTTTTGCTGATTGTAAAATCAAAATAATGGATAGACTTTCAGTTGTTCAATAAATGATCGTGTATATCTTTAACTTGAAATTTTAATGAATTTAAAGTATTTGCTTTTAAGTCTTTTATTTCAAGTTCAAGTTGTTCAATTTTTTTATTGTTTTCGATGGTTAATTCTCTGATATTTGATAGTAGTTTTAATAATTGATCTAAATTGCCTTCTGAAAGATTAAACTGATTATTCATATTTTACTATTTTTTAGTTTTGAAATATTGTTCTTTGAATTAAAGATAACTACATTATATACACTACTTTTCATTCGCACTATTGTGCTTTTTTCCAAATTTCTAATGGATCAATGACATTGGTCAAATACGACACAAAAATATATCAAACATTCACTTTTTGATAATTATTTGCACTTTTATTTTATTTAAGAGTTATAATTTGGCTTAAAGAAAGCATTTTCAAGGATTTAGTGGAATGTAATCAGGCATTTTGGCTTTGTGTCAGATAATATTAATTGATTACCTCTACAAGATACGAAACATAACTTGTCCGTCCACTAAAGGATATTTATTCAAATATAAGTTATTATTTTGGGGTAGTTTTTTTCACTACCTGTCCCGCTTTGCGGGAGTCTGACGGACAAGTATATGCAAAGTAGGCGATTGCGGGCTTCAAACTTATCAAACCATTACTGTTTTAAAGCGGGCTACAACCCTTGAATTTACTACAATCTCGCCCATTTTGTATATACAGTGGTGGCTATAGTGCTTTTTTATCAAGCTTTGGAAGTCCAACTTTTTTCAACATTTCATTCGCTTTTTCCAATTTCTTAGGAAATAGGATCTTGTCGTTAAAAAAGTCCAGTGACTTGTCAACCAACACAACGGGTTTCTTTTTTGTATTAATGTCTTTTAGTCCCATGTCTAATTATCTTTTAGTTTTACAAGAAATGCTTCATATTCAACATCTTTTCGAAATTCCTCCCAGCCATTTTCAAGCTCACCATAGATTTCGAAATCCTCTTTAATTTCATCGAGATATTTTGTAATTCCCATTCGATATAATCGAGTCCTTGATTTTGTAGTTCCAGTTGCATACACCATTGCTTCTTTGTGCTTGTCAATGAATGCATATAAAGTCGCAACAACTGTAGCTAATACTTTTTCACTGTCACCATTGTTTGAAATTACGGTATCATCAATTTCTCCAGTCTCAATGTTTTTGTCTCCGAAGCCCAGATTGTACAAGTCTTTGTAGTTGGTTGGGGTGTATTGCACAATCTTTGGAATTTTTCCTTTTTGTCCAACACTAACAAACTCAAAAACCTCAAGTTGTTCTCCCGATTTTAACTCATACTTATCAAGCTTCATTTTTAATCATTATTTTTTACAAAAATCGGAATTTAATCACAGACTTTCAATTTTTGTAGTGTATTTTTTTCAGTATTACCGACAACTACATTATATACACTACTTTTCATTCGCACTATTGTGCTTTTTTATGCAAATTTCTAATGGATCAATGACATTGATCAAATACGATACAAAAATATATCAAACAATCGCTTTTTGATAATTATTTGCACTTTTATTTTATTTAAGAGTTATATTTTGGCATAAAGATAGCAATTTCAATGATTTAGTGGAATGTAATCAGGCATTTTGGCTTTGTGTCAGATAATATTAATTGATTACCTCTACAAGATA
>JAWKLW010000023.1:0-51718 GCA_041392555.1 Saprospiraceae bacterium
ACAGTTGTTGTTCCAACCTCAAAAAATCTTGTTATTTCAGTAGCAGGGTCAACTTCACCCGGTGTATCAGGGACTTCAATATCATCATTTGTAACAAATTTAAGTTCTATAGAACCATCTTTACAATTGTCTATCAATCTTGGATGTATCCAGGTAAACTCTGCACCACAATAACCTAAATCATTACCAAAAGTAGTATCAGTTTGAGAATATGCTGCAATTTCATATAAAATCAATTCCCAATTATCTAACTGCCCACTGTTTTCTGCTACCGTATCACAAATAACCAATGTCCAATCTCCTTGAGAGAGAGTATTATAAAAACCAAATGTAACGGCACTGATATCATTTTCTGTGGAATAAAAACCTGATTGCCCAAGAGGTGAACATAATGCTGTTTCAATTCGAGGCATAGAATCATTGGCAATATTAAAATTAAAATCTGATTCACCAGGACACAATCCATCAAAAAGACTAACAGCAATCCCATTAGGTCCGATTAATCCAAAATGCAATTCTGACATATCCGGATGTTCTCCGTGCACATTTGCTAATGCAAGTTCTCCGATTAGGAAATTATCAGATACATTTATAACAGAAGTATAAATAACACCACCTTCAATACTATTTACAATACCAAGATTAGTTGCTCCGGAATACTGATGTTCATGAAATTCTCCACAATAAGGCAATTCCTGATCTACAACCACGACTTCAAAATCACATTCGATAATATGAGGTGGTATTGATTGGAATGCTGAAATTGAACCATTATCAGTTATAATATCCAATTCAGGATTTACTTCACCTATTGATATCGGATCACAAGTAGAAGCTATTTTCCAATCAATTTCTGAATTATTGTCAAATGAAAATCTTCTGTAAGCTCCACCTTTCCCCATCATACTTTCCATTGTACCTGCCCAATCAGCAGCAGTTGCAATAGCGATCGTACCTTTTCCTACAGGATCAAATCCATTCAATGCAACAACATCTAAAACCCTTCCTTTAAAACTCATAATATAAGCAGATGGTACTCCGGTACTCCAATCTTGAGCACAAGGAACATTAAAAAATAGATTATTGGCATCGTCCGTACCATTACCAAAATGAATAATGAGGGTTTTTCCGACTTCTATTATTGTATTATCAGGGATTATAAATATTTCAGACTCTGTATCTGTGATTCTTTCTACCTCTAATCCGCTTATATTCATTGTAACAGGACCAATATTTGTAATTTCCAGATAGTCGTCATTCGTAATAACACTATAAGGAGAAGGATGCATTCCACCATTTGTTATATCAATAGCATGAGTCACTTCTGTAATCAATATTAATGGTTGGTCAGCAAGTCTGTATGTTACATTGCTAGTATCTTTATGGAATATCTCTCCACTTGCATTTACTACTCCACCATTGACAATTTCCCCAGATCCGTTTGGCCACTCAGTTTGCCATACTACTGAGACATTATCAGTACAATTATCAGAAAGTAAGGTAGGTCCGATATTGAATACTTTTGCTCCACATTTACCAGGATCGGTATTTTCTAATGCATCTTCTGGACATGCAAAACTAGGTTCCTGAGTGTCATTTACTATCACACGAAGTGAGCAAACCGAAATATTATTAGATGAATCCCTTGCTTCGTATTCAAGGATTGTCATACCGGATGGAAATTGATACCCACTTGATAATCCTGTACTATCGATTTGCTCGACTTCAACAAAAGTACAATTATCAATTGCAAGAGGATATGAAAATGTCACATAAGCTCCACAAATACCTGGTTCGGCATCCTGAACATAATCACTTGTAGGACAATTTAGAATTCGTTTTCTGTGTCTAAAACATCTATGTAATCAATACACAGTATCTGGGAATTACCTACCTGATCAAAAGCTATCCAGGTTATATAATTCTCTCCAAGTTGAAATTCTGAACACCAATGCTGTTATTGAATGAATCAAAAAATATAATCATGTGTTATATAAGATTTCACTACAATTATCAGTAAATGGGGGGTTGAAATCCGTACCTTCCATAATATGAACATCTTGATAGGGTCAGCAACTACCATATAGTCTGTATAATCTGTGCCCACATCATTTCCAACTATTTATCTCTATATCATCTATTGAGCCACATCGTTACCTGTATTATTTGTAACTGTAAATGTCCATAACCCTTTACTATTTTCTCCGTTGAAAGCTGACAATGCCTCTTGAGGAATCATAAATGCCATCATTACCAAGTAGGAGCAAGAGGCCCAGAGAAATATTCTCATTTGCTGCATCATCAAATGCTATATCAAAATCTTCGGTTCTGAACACAGACCATCGAATAAGACAATTTCTGATTTCCCTGCGGGCTGTAGTTAAAGTTAATTTCACATCTCCCGCAGAATGATTGAGTCCTCCCAAGTTAATATATTGAAATCTGAAATTGTCATGGAAGGAATAACATTGATAACAACAGTCGAAGTATCAAGAAGTTTTATTGTTACGAGATCGTCAAGTTCATAAGTATTAGTAGCAAATACCTGGTCACAGTAAATCACTGGTGGTTCGTCATCTTCGACGGTAACAGTCCTCGTACATTCAATGATATTTCCTTCTTCATCTTGCTTCGACCTCAATATAATATAGATGTAGTACCAGGAATCAAAGGTATGACTTACTGATGCTCCTGCATTTCCCAATATATATCCACAGGTCCTTCTGAACTACCCATCTGGATAACTAAATGTAATATTATAGACAGTTACACCACAATTATCACTTGGCGTAGGGTGACTCCATGTATATTCCCCCCTGGCAATCACCCTGCCACCTCATACTTGTACCAGCTATTCATCTGGAGGACAAGTTGTTCAGGATTTTCGGTATCGATAACAGTAACAAGAACATCACAAGAAACTGATCTGTTTACCATCAGGATTTTGATAATTCATAAATAGTGTAGTTACTGTTGTTGTTCCTGTTGAGTAATGCCATTACCGCAGCATCTTCAGATCCAGAAGATGGAGTAACTGCTGCGGAACCAACACTGAAGAATTACAATTATCATAAGCGAACTCAGGAGCAATATTTTCAACTACTGTATACTCAGGATCAGTATCCACGCATCTGAGGCAGTTTATTTACAGTAATTGTGTATCTATTATCTTAACCTGAAATTCGCAATTAGTAGAATTTCCTGCCGTATCAATAGCAGTATAAACTATATTATATATACCTGGAGACAATAAACTCCTGAGGCTGGGCGCTGTTTGTCCAACACTTTCCAACATACAATTATCATCTGCAATAGGGATAAGTCCAGTGGCATAGCCGCACATTCATCAGGATCATTTCCAAGGTGATGGTATTTATTGGGCAGTTTAAAAATATCGGAGGTTCTGTATCAAAATCATCACCATTACATTCTCCAACTCCACCACCTGATATTAATCCCTGAGTAGTAAAAGATACTTCAGTGAATTTGCACTCATTGTACCATCTGTGCAATTTAAGTATTCTAATATAGTAGGTTTGTCCAATATTCAAACCATTTAGATTTATACTTGTAGAGTATAATTTGTTGTGTAAGTAGTCCAATTTGTATTATCTGTGCTTATTTCAATTGTGTATTACAACTTCAACACCATTTCCAATATTTGTCCCAGAAATATTAGCAGATATTTCAGTTACAGAATTTACTTAGAACATTAGATGAAATTGGGCAACAACCTTCCGATAAAACAATAATATTAATATAAGCCTGAGCAATTTTCCCCCTTATCATTTCCAAGCTACCATAAGTAGAGCTTAAAAGTAGTAGGACTTGTTACTAAAGGAGGTGTAAATGTAACATGAGAAAAGTCTTCAGGTGTAACCATTTGTAATAACCCTCCATTTGATTCCCAAAAGTATGCCAATTTATTACCACTTGCATCGAATTCAGGACCATCCCATTCTTTTGTTTCACCATTGTACATGACAATTTCAGTACTTACCGCAGAGGGAGAGTCTGAGCTTGTAACTGCGGGTAAGGTAAGTTTGCTGCCAATAATGGTATGCGTACCTATCAAACTGATAAATGGCATTGGCTCAGTACTGCAATCTTCGTTAATTGACCTAAAAGTAATAGAAGGTCGTAGCATTGGTGCCGATGTGGTACCTCCACATTCTCCAGGTTGATTTATACCAGTTACAAGCTCATATGCTTTTGAAGCAACGATTGCAAAATCTTTTCTTAATAATTGGGAAGTTCCATCTACCAATCCTCCATAAGTGGTTACATCAAAGGCACTTTTTTCAATAAGTCTTTCCCATACTCTTAGCCCACTATTCAAATTAGCAGGTTTATCAGAAGCAGTTGAAAAATCAATTTTAGCAACAACTCTGTCTAACATTATCATATATTCTATTAAAGTTTGGTCAGTTCCAGGTTTAAAATCAGCAATTGTGATCGGTTTGGGATATGATCCATCATGAGCCTGTAGGTCATCAAGAATGCAATAATTATCCAATTCTTGATCAATTTTCAAAGCTTTGACTAGTAGTTTTGCCATTGCCTCATAGGTGAAATATCCATCTACTCCAAGTTCATTATTACCAATCCCTGTCACAATTCCTTCATTTTTTAAAGTTTGAACATAAGGAAAGAACTCATGGCACTCAGTAACATCAGAAAAAGGTGTACCAGAAACATTAAGATCTAACTTTCCTGCTTTTATTGCAATATCACATATAACTTTTGCAGCCTGTCCTCTTTTTAGTGTATCACCTGGTCCAAAATTACCATTTGCATACCCCTTGAATAATCCATAATAGGTAGCTGTATTTATATATTTTTCCACTTGATCACCACTATTAATATCGCTAAATGCTGAAACTGCAGGGCCAACAAAATAAACCATATTACTACCATATCCAGAAATATTGTCTGATGAACCAATTACATCAAATTGCAGATCGTAATAATTCTGATTTTCAAAAAGATTTGGTGGAATATCGGTTATAATAAATTTATAAAGTCTATTTCCAAGAGATGTTACTGAAAATTTCCTACTGGTAATCCAATTCCTCCGATTCTAAATTATTTACACCCACAATACCATTATCGTCAAGATGTTCAGGAACTTCGAAATGTACAACTACGTCAGTTGGATCTTCAGCTCTACCACCTATAAGTACTTGTCCAAAATTAACCTGAACTCCATTTTCTATGATTTCAGCATCCTGCGAAGTCAAAACGCCACCTACTTTTTATATACCGCAAAATGCAAATGATCAGGTAATGGAGGTGAACAAGTTGAGCAAGTATTTGATATATATCCCACAATATCTCCTACTTTTACACATGAATTTGATGTTTTATTCTCTAAATGCATATAGCCACTGTACCAGTGATTTCCATTCGGCAATGTATGCTTTATCAATAACTGACCATAGGTATTTCCACCCCATCCACCAGTATAAATCACTTCGCCATTTGCAACCGCATACACTGGCAATCCATCATCAAGGTTATTACTCAGATTGGCATCCCAAGCATAGGTGTCATCAGCATCTCCAATACCTGCACCAATACAATGTGTGCCCGGATCTTCACATTCATCCGTTTGAGCTCCCCATTGCCAAAAACACCAGTCTGTATTTGACATATAACCAACACACTGGTTATCAATTCCTACATGAACTGGCCCATATACGGGGGATAATACTTTGTCTGGAAAATCAGCTGTGGATATTGAAATAGAGCCACATTCAGGAATATTGATTTGTTTAGTAATAACAGGGCAATTAGGATGATCTGTATCCGCAGCATAAATGGTGACAAGTCCGGAATCATCATCATTAAAATGCCCATTGCAGTAGAGCCCCCATTCATATAAATAGGTGCAGCATTAGCTGTAGGACCTCCATTATTTAACGTTTCGCCTACTTCACATACAACAATAGGATCTCCGTCTATAGTTATTTCTATTTCGGAGCAGGTGTTTGAGCCTTCTGTGATTGTTGTTAAAGGACAATTAAAATTTGTAGTATATGAAATTTCCCAACCTAATCCACCATTATTATTGTCGTCAGTAATAAAATTTAAATAGACAATTGGTGAGTTTATTTCAAGTTGAGAAGGAATTGTACTACCAGATAACGTAACGATCTCATTTAATGAATTGTCCAAAATAACCAAATTATCTCCAGGACTAAGATCAAATTTATTGAAATCAATGGTTATTGAATTTGTGCTGGCAGGTGAAATTGTCCATACACAGTTTAAGTTTGGTTTATAATTATAATCAGCATCAGGTGAATATATTTCACTGCTAATACTTCCATCATTAATTATTCCAGAAGTAGATGTAACGGGTTGTTCACTTCCTAAACATCCAGCTCCCAATACATCATTTACAGATGCATAGCATCAACAAATCCATATCCCATTCCATTGTTCCATGAACCATATGGATGTCCATATCCAGATACATAATCATATTTACTAGGGTTTTGTTTTTTAGCAAAATGCAATAATGCATAGCTTAGTTGTTCTTTTGATAAATTTGGATTTGCTTCTAAAATTAATGCGGCAACTCCAGCAACAATAGGACAAGCTGCAGAAGTACCACTAAAATATCTAAAAACGCCACCATCCATATATCTATTTTCTGGAAATGTAGTATATATGAAAACTCCAGGTGCCATAATATCTAATTCATATCCATAATTACTTCCCCAAGATCCTTCTCCATCAATAGAAACTCCTCCAGTTATATCATAACTTGCTAAGCAATTCAACTCACAGTCTTGATCTAGACTTGTACTACTTTTTCTATCTCCATTTAATGATGCTGCTCCTACAGAAATAGCATCTGGAATAGCAGAAGGAAAAGATACTTCAGTTTTATTATAGTTTCCTGCAGAAGAAATAAAAATCCCTCCTAATCCATTTCTTCCATCTTCAAGAAACGCTGTAATTGCAATTTCAATAGTAGCGTCATAATCTAAAGAGGTAGAATTACTTATTATTTGAGCGCCTTGATCTGCAGCATATAACGTAGCTTCCATTATTACTGTTCCACTAGAATACATTAATTGACTACATTCAGAACCAGTTGGAATGCAGGGATAAGTCTTTCCTATATTTTGTCTTGTTATCATTCTAATCGGAATGATTCTAGACTTATAAGCAATTCCTTTACCTCCATCAGAATTATCTTCCATTGCAATAATACCAGCACATGCTGTTCCATGATAATTGTATAAGTTTCCATTTATTGTACTACCTGTATTAGTACAAGGTATTGAAATTTGATTATTGTCTAATTGTGGATTTCCAGAAGTTGGCCCTCCATAAAGAGAACCTAATAATGGATCCGCAGCCCAAATAGCATCAAATCCATTTAAAATATTACCTTGTAAATCTTCATGGTTTTTATCCACACCTGTATCAAAAATAGCGATTTTTACATTTTGTCCATCAATATTTAATGAGTTCCACACATCTTCAACATTAATATCAATTGATGGATTTAAATTATTCCCATTATTAGTGCAAGTACCTGGGGTGTAACTTTGAGAAGAATTGTTACTAATATACCATTGATCTGGATATCCTGGATTATCAACTTCAACTTCAAATATAAAACTAGGAACAACCTCTTCGAATTTTTTACTATTGTATAGTTTCTGTACAGAATTTATTAAATCGTACGCAGTTCCTGCTAAATCTACTCTTAAAATATTTTTAAAATATTTCTTGGTTTGAATGATTTCAACACCAACAGTTTTTAATAAATCTAATACAGTTTTTACATCAACAGAATCATGAAATTTAACATATAGCTTATTATCAAATATTTTAGTTTTACCATTCTCTGATTCAAAAACAGGGGAAATAAATGAATAATATCCTTTTGAACTCTCAATTAAATCATGAAAATTTTGACTTGTTTCAAATATTTCAAATCCGAATGCCTCATATTGATATTGTATATTTTTTAATGATTCTCTATTTTTAATATCAATATTCCTACTGTTATCTTTCTTAATTGCTATTCTATTTGGATTAATAGTTAGCTCATATTTTGTACTTTTATAATAATAAAACCAACTATCATGGTTTGGACTATCATTTTTTACTTCCCCACTGTTCGAGAATGAAAAGAAAAAAAATGATGAAACGATAAAATAAAATACTGATAGTTTCATATCTCAAAGTTTTGGTTAATCAAAAAAAATCTATAACCAAAACCGATAAAAATAGGTCACGGGCAGGTGAGTATTCACAGGATTGGTTATTGTTTTGTAATATTAATAGTATTCTGAAATACTATGTCGTTAAATAAAAATTTCGTCTAATTGGTCAAAAGTAATGAATCGTATTGGATTTTTATAACATTATATCAATTACGGTTTATTAAATAAATAAATGGTAATTAATTTACAATTTATGGTAATATATATTTTTTTTACTAATATTAAAAAACTATTTTATATCATCCTTTATATCAGTCAATAAAGTATTTTCAAATAAAAAATCTCTGAGCTTTTTTGCACCTCTTCTTGATAATGATAATGTAAAATCATTACTTAGTTTGATCTCCAGATCTACATTATTGTAATCTGATAAATACTTCAAATTAATCAATAAACTTCTGCTAATAGAAAAGAAATTATAATCTTCTTCCAACAAATTAGTATAATGATTGAGAGGTAAAGTAGAAATAAGTTTCTCTCCATTGATTAAATTTACAAGACAAATACTCTCATCTGCTTGAAAATAAACAATATCTTCTATTTTTCTTATGGTTATATTACCTTTTATTTGTGGTATTGCTAATCTGTGTGTCATTGAAATTAGTTGGTTTATGTTTTAAAATTTTTTACCAAACACGGTGAATCTATTACTTATTTATTAATATTTTTATTTAAAAGAAACTCAATTACATATTTGAAAATACTAACAAACTAAAACTCATTTAAATGAATGCTATAATTACCAATTTCATTAAAAATTATTTTTATGTCCCTGATTTCTTTTTTAATTTTTAATTGATAAATAATTTCAACAGAGGCAGGTAGGTCTTGTTTTTCAAATGCATATCCAACAACTTCACTTAAACTATCTTTATTGGGGTCTAATGTCCTTTTTTCAACAATATTATTGTTACTTGTATAAATTACATTATACGTATAATTAACTACTTTATCTTTAAACTCTCCAACATCATATATATTCACTAATAATCCCCCATAAGAATCCATCTCTGATTTTTGAACAAGGCATAGATTTTTACTTTTGATGATTGTAAAATTTTCTTTATTTTCAGATAAATTGGTATTTAATAAAACGTTAATATTTTGTAATAATATGTCACATATTTCCTCATGAGATTTTGTCTGTCCTAAATCTTCCAATCCCATTATTCTAGCTGCTGATAAAGTTCTTTTTGACAGTTCCAAATATTTTTTAGAGTTTTTATAATCATCAATTAGTGCATAATACCAGCCTTTAACCAAATTCATATCAAAAATAGCCATTGAAATAGAATCGGGAAAATAATTGGTAAATCTATCCAAGCTTAAAATGCATTGTTTATATTTTGTTGGTTCATCTGTGGGCATTTGGCTAATAAAATCAAATGCCAGCATATGAGCTACCAACGAAGAAGAGGTATAATATTCGATACACGGACTATTTAAATAATCAATCTTAGATTGCATAGTTTGATTATCTGAATTATATAATTTTATCATTTTTTCAGCACATTTTTGATCATTATATTCCTGTGCTTGAATTATAAAACTAATAAAACTAAATAGTAAAAAAAGAAATGATTTTTTCAAGAATTAATATTTTTTAAATTGTTTATTTGCATTTACAAAGTTTTGTCATAGCTTCCTGATAATCTTTTGATAAAAACTCATCTGTACCAAATGTACTAAATGAAAATGAATAGTATCCTTTAGGAACAGAAGTCCAAACAGTAGCACCACATAATAAATTATTTTTAGGATTATCCATATAGAAATAATACTTATCTGAAATTGACTTACAATCTATTTTATAAACTGATATTTTATTCTTAGAACAAGATTCTGTTTCTGTTGAATAAAATTTGGATTCCCCATAACATTTATCTTTTGTATTTTTTTTCCTTGAGGTGTTTGATTCTGAACTGTATGAAGAAGAACTGGAATAAGACGAAGAAGATCCACCTTCAGCTGCTTTGTTTATTATATATTTACCTCCTTGATATAATGCATAACCACCAATAATAACACCTACCAAACCTGCTAAAAAATTCTGACTTCTCCTTTTGTTGTTCAATCTCTCCTGTTCAGCCTGAATTCTTTTCATTTCAAGGTAATTTTCTCTATCCATAAAAGCTACATAACTATATCCATCATAGATATCTCCGAATTTCAAAAACTTATCTTTTTTTGAATCAATTATTACCATATCTTCATTTTTACACCATGAGTTAACTTTTACCATGTCTTTTGCCTTATTAAAATTTACTTCATAGTAACCATATTTATTTGCTCCATTGTTAACAACTCTCTTTAATTCTTTTCCTTGAGAATTACCAATATTTAGAATTAAAAGAAAAGCGATTAAAAAACTAATAACTTTCATAATTTTATTTTTTATTATAAATTGAAAAAAACAATCCAATAGAAATATTGGAACCTTTACCTTTATATTCATTTTCAAGAATACTTTCACCCCTTTTATTGATTAAAAAGATATAATTATTGTAATTTAAATATATTCCTATGGTATTAGAAATATATAATTTCATTGTTGGATTAAAAGATAATGAATATCCATAATACCTCACATTTTCAATTTTAAAAGAGGAGTATCCTATACATTCATATATAGGAAATTGTATTCTTTTTTTATTAAAAATGATTAACCCAAAACCAACATCAGTACTTAATTGCTCTTTTATCAAAGATTCATATGCATTATTGTCATCAAATGAATTGAAATTTGCGGATATCTTAGTTATGAAATTACTTTGTGGTAATTTAATATCAAAAAATCCATGAATAGAATTATATTCATTATTTATAAATAATCCATCATAGAAATTTTCAAAATTTAATTCATTTATTTTTCCATATCCTACTCCTAAATTACTAATACTTTGGCTAAATAATGTTATTGAAAATATCAAAAACATGGATAATGTGAAAATTTTAATAATTTTCATCAAATAAAATTCTATGAAAGACTTTATTCTCATCATATTTTATTTTTAACTTTAATCAATTATGTTTCCAGTCACAAATTTAAACAATAAACAAATACGATTTTTGCCCAAAAAACCGAGATGGCAATTTCTGGGTGTGAAACCCTATAAAACGGGTGGCGAAACAAGGAAAATTTCGTGTTAAATTTTTTTGGGAATAAGGTAAAATAATGATTATTAGCTAAATTTTACAATTTTCCTGACTATTTAATAAGCATCCTTTGCTGGAATAAGTAAAATTTATATTTGGTATGGCAAATAATTATAGGTTCAAACCTTGATATGCATTAGTATTACTTTTTTAATTGAATAATCTCCATTGTTAATTACATTGTCTCCATTACAATCGGATAATTCTCCATATATTTATGATATGTCTCCATAGGTTTAAGACACGTCTCCATTAGCTTGAGACACGTCTCCATAAACTTAAGAAACGTCTCCATAGGCTTGAATACTGATATTATTTATTTGTATATAAACTTCAGTTTAGATTCTGATTTCTCCTCACTGCCCATATATTCCCATTTTTTCCCTCGCTGCCCTCTAACTCCCTAAAGGGAGAACCGCTCTGCTATTTTCCCTGCACTTTGTGGGTTGCTGCACCTCCTTTAGGAGGCCGGGAGGTAGCGTTGGTGCACCTCCTTTACCTGTCCCAATGAATTTGGTGGGGGGTGTCGGGAGGATAATGGCGTCATATATAGTTGGTGATTTAGTACAGATATTTATCAGGGGTGGATTAAATTAATTTTTCGCCTCATCCCCTAACCCCTTCTCCAATTTCTTACAATTTAATTGTTTTGGGTTTTCCATGAAATTGAAGAAGGGGAACTTGGCTCATTAATTTCTGTTTTGATTTCAGATAGAACATTTTTGTTTTTTAGGGTATTTGAAAGCCCCGTCATTAGTCGGGCAGGCTCTTCTCCTTTTGCTGGGTAATTGCATTTCTTAGCTCATTTTCTGCAAAAGGAAAAGGAACTCGTCCATCTCCTGATAAATCAAAAATCAGGAATCATATATCATATATCATAAATAGATACTGGGGATTCCCTCCCTGCCCTCTAACTCCCTAAAGGGAGAACCGCTCTGCTCTTTTCCATGCACTTCTGCGGGCTGATGCTCCTCCTTTAGGAGGTTGGAAAGTAGCGCTGGCTTCTGCCCCTAAATCCCCTAAAGGGTAGCACATCTATACTAATATTAAAAAACAATTATCACACCGGCACCTCCATTGTAAAATGATATCCATCTTCGAAATATTCCTCAAATCTACCTCTTATCTGTCCTACCAATCCGGCTATCAGTTGACTGCCTTTACCTCCGTTATCATCACTCTTGGTTTTTGGTACATTTTTACCATTATCTGAATATTCCAATACCAGTTTGTTTTCTTCTTTTTTCGATGCACTTACCTTTATCGATGGATAAGGATTGTCATTTACTGCATATTTCAAGGAGTTTATCGACAATTCATTCAATATCAAACATATGGAACTCAAAAGCTCTGCTTTGATTGTCATCGGTACTATACTTTGCTTATAGTCAACCGATTTTGTAGTAAGGCTGAATATGTTTCCTGATATTATTTCATTTACTATTTCATCGAGTGGAAGCATATTGTCTTCATCGTCTGATAAGCGCTTATTGACTGCTGCTAAGGCTCGGAGTTTTGATTCGCTTTCTTCCAGCAATGCCCGTGACTGTATATCCTCTGCTGCATATTTCTGACTTGATATTAAACTTGTTGCCAAAACCAATTGATTTTTTGTCCTGTGTAATGCTTCCCGGTGCAATGTATTTATCTGTTTGTTTTTCTGACTCAATTCTTCTGAATACAACTTTGCTTTTCTGTATTGTCTGAATATGGAATATGCCAATAAACCTAACAATAGAAGTATCCCTGTCACTCCCATGAGGTATGCTTTCTGTGCACTTAACTGGGCTTTTTGAGTATTCAATGTAGCAGTTTGCATTCCTAATTGTGCTTTTTGAAGTTCATTGGATTGATTCAATTTTTCCGCCCTTTCATTCTGTAATGTATTTGCATATAACAAACTATCTTTTAATAATTTATCTTGAGTTTGCTGATTAATGAGTTCGAGTTGTCTATTCTCAAGTTTTGCATTATCTTCCGATAGCTTTAGTTTTAGTATTTTATCGGTTAATGTAACTTGCTTTAATTTTAATATTTCTTTTTCTTTAAGTTCGGTTTCGTATTTAACCTGACTTTCATTGAGTTTATTTCTTATATCAGATGATGATGCTTGATCATAAGAATTAAATAATTTATTTAGACTAACTGCAGTTTCAGTATTATATTCAGAGATACTTGAAATAAGTTTCCATTTTTTAATATTCAATGTATCGCGATTTGAAAAAGCGGGTGAGCAATATTTTTCAAAGTTTTCAATTAAATTATTGAAATTATTAAAATCTCCTATTGAAAGTTTTATACTAATAAGATTTATTATAGTATTTCCCAAACTTAGATATTCTTTTTTATCGAAATAATAATCGTATGCTTTATTAAACCAAATTAATGCTTCTTGTTTATTGTCAAATGCTACATATGTCTGACCTTTTTGAAAATTATAAAAACTTTCAAGATTAGGATTAGTCTTTAAATATACAGATGCTGAATCGAGTGCTTCAAATGCCTTTTCTTTATTATGAAGATGTGAATATGAACTTGCTAATGTACAATAATAGTATGTCAAAAAATTATAAAATTTATTTTTTTTATTCAATTGAATTGCTTCTTCCATATATTTTATAGCTTCTTCAAAATTTTTCAAATTCTCACTTAATACACCTAAAGAAGTAAGCAAATTAATGTAAATACTAATTCTGTTTGATCTTGAATCAATATATTTTTGTTTGGCTTCAAGCAAATAGTTGAATGCAACATCAAATTTTTTTATATTATTATACGATCCAGAAATGATTATCATACTCATAAGTGAATCGTAGGCAGTAAGATTTTTTGAACTTAATGCAGCAGTTAAATGCTTAATTGCCAGAGAATCATTAAATGTTTTTGTATAAAATGCTCCAATTATGTAATCTGCTTTTGCTACAATATCAGGAAATTTATCGATTTCCTTATTCATTAATAACTGATTATAAATAGCAATAATACTATCTTTACTATTAATTTTACTATAATATGTAGCAACATTTATATATGACATTAATCGACACCAAGTATCATCCTCAACCCTATTAAAATGTTTAAAAACATAATTTTTTAATCCATTTAAATCTCTATTTGCCAAATTCAATATCGTATCCTGATTAAATGAGCAATTATCTTGAGAAGTGCCTATATTGATAAAATACACCATGAATAAAAACAATGTAATTCTTCCTTTCATATCATAAACATTTAAGGCTTGAATATAATGAAAATTAATATAATGTACAAATTACATTTATTAATATTGATGTTTTTTAACTATTCACCTTATCGCTAAAATCTTCTTACATTGTAAATCAATTATATAGGAAAATTGAAATCATAGTCTTTTAAAAACAAATGATTTAAAAAAAATAAATTGAAACTTCACAAATAAAACACTTCCAGTCCGGGAGTTTTCATCCTTCCCTTCATTGTTCCATTCAGATATACATTTGCCTCTCCGGTCGATCTGTGTTCCACATAGGCTATTCCTTCAGTATTGGTATAAAATGTCCTGGTAAAACCCAGTGAAGAAATGCCGGTGTATTCCAGTGAAACACCGACATTCTTGGCGGGTCTTCTATTGATAAAAACAGTAATTCGCGATGTCATGGGGTTATTTTTTCATTAATTCACAAAAATTCAATCTTCAGTTTTTATAATAATTTCCTTTCTTTTATCATTATAACTTTTTCTATACTTGATAATATTTTCCTGAGTATTCATAGGTCTTTCGATTTCTGTCATCATTTCAATTTGATTATTTTTCTCCTGATATTTAATTTTATTTTCCTGATATTTATCGATAAATATCACAATCATCAGAGATATAGTAATTATATCCATCAGTAATCTTATTATCTTATCTACTGAATCGTTGGTCATATTATATTCCATTATATAAGGTTAATAATAGCGGTAAAATTATGAAATAAACAAATACGATTTTTGCCCAAAAAACCGAGATGGCATTTTCGGGGTGTGGAAACCCCTATAAATCGGGTGGCGAAACAAGGAAAATTTCGTGTTAAATTTTTTTTGAGTTTTCCCTCCCTGCCCTCTAACTCCCTAAAGGGAGAACCGCTCTGCTCTTTTCCCTGCACTTTTGTAGGTTGCTGCACCTCCTTCAGGAGGCGGGAGGTAGCGAAAGGAAGCTCCTCCTTTACCTGTCCCAATGAATTTGGTGGAGGGTGTCGGGAGGATAATGGCATCATATATAGTTGGTGATTTAGTACAGATATTTATCAGGGGTGGATTAAACTAATTTTTTACCTCATCCCCTAACCCCTTCTCCAATTTATTACAATTTAATTGTTTTGGGTTTTCCGATGAAATTGAAGAAGGGGAACTTGGCTCATTAATTTCTGTTTTGATTTCAAATGGAACATTTTTGTTTTTAGGATATTTGAAAGTCCCGTCATTAGACTGGCAGGCTCTTCTCCTTTTGCTATGTAATTGCATTTCTTTGCTCATTTTCTGCAAAAGGAGGTTTAAGACACGTCTCCATTAGCTTGAGACACGTCTCCATAAGCTTAAGAAACGTCTCCATAGGCTTGAGTACTGATATTATTTATTTGTATATAAACTTCAGTTTAGATTCTGATTTCTCCTCACTGCCCATATATTCCCATTTTTTCCCTCGCTGCCCTCTAACTCCCTAAAGGGAGAACCGCTCTGCTATTTTCCCTGCACTTTTGTGGGTTGCTGCACCTCCTTTAGGAGGCCGGGAGGTAGCGTTGGTGCACCTCCTTTACCTGTCCCAATGAATTTGGTGGGGGGTGTCGGGAGGATAATGGCGTCATATATAGTTGGTGATTTAGTACAGATATTTATCAGGGGTGGATTAAATTAATTTTTCGCCTCATCCCCTAACCCCTTCTCCAATTTCTAACAATTTCATCGTTTTAGGTTTTCCATAAAATTGAAGAAGGGGAACTTGGCTCATTAATTTCTGTTTTGATTTCAGATGGAACATTTTTGTTTTTTAGGGAATTTGAAAGCCCGTCATTAGACGGGCAGGCTCTTCTCCTTTTGCTACGTAATTTCATTTCTTAGCTCATTTTCTGCAAAAGGAGAAAGAACTTTTCCATCTCCTGATAAATCAAGAATCAGGAATCATATATCATAAATCATAAATGAGTATTAGGTGTTTGATATTCAGAAAGTGGGCTAATTTTAAATTTTTAGTTTTTATCTTTTAGTTTTTATCTTATCTTTGCTTTTATGTCGAAAAAAATTAACAATCCGCACGATAAATTCTTCAAGGCTATGATGGCTGAGAAAGATGTTGCTATTGATTTTCTTCGTCAGTTTCTTCCCAAAGATGTTATTGAGTTGATTGATTTGGATACTATTTCTGTGGAAAACTCCAGTTTTCTAGATGAAAATCTCAATGAGGTATTTTCTGATGCTATTTTTAAGTGTAATCTCAAATCCAATACTAAAAACCATTTTTATCTTTCTGTTTTGATTGAGCACAAGAGTTATCCTGATAAATTTGTTGTTTTACAAATGCTTCAATATCTGGTGAATGCTTATCAATCACAGCTCAAAAACAATAAAATTCTACATCCCGTGATTCCTGTATTATTTTATCATGGCAAGGAAAAATGGGAATTCAAGTCTTTACCTCATTTATTTTCGGATATTAATCCTGATTTGATAAAATACATTCCTGATTTCAATTCAGTGTTTATAGATTTAGTAAGGATAGATGATGATGAATTATTGAATATTGAAAATGTTTTTCTGAGTTCTGCTCTTACTGTGCAGCGATATTCAGATTTCCCTATGGAATTGCCTTTGCGTGTAAGTAGGGTAATTGAAAGATTTGCAATAGAAAAAATCAGAAGAAGGAACTTTGAGAGTGCTATTATTGTTTACTTTTATGAAATTTCTAAATTTGAAAAACAAGAATTTACAAAATTTATTGAAGAAATTCCTACAAAACTAAAATCTGAATTTATGACTATTTACGAAATGGTTATTCAAGAAGGTATCGAAAAAGGTAGAAAAAAAGGTATCGAAGAAGGTATCGAAAGAGGTATTGAAAAAGGTATCGAAAAAGGTATTGAAAAAGGTAGAAAGGAAGGTATCGAAAAAAAACAATTGGATATTATTCTTAGAGGATATAAGAAAGGTATTTCCATCAATGACCTGGCTGATATTACAGGTTTGTCTGTTGATAAAGTAAAAGAGATTATCGAATCTGATTTGAAATAAAACCCTTAGATAATAGGAATAAACCTATAAGGTTTTTGGAAACCTTATAGGTTTGTTGTTTATCTACTACCTCACCACTTCCACTTTAGTCGAAATAATACTACTTTCAGTCTTGATCTGAATAATATAATTTCCGGCAGGTAAATGTTTGATATCAAAATACAATTTATTTTCTCCTGACTTTCTGTATCTACTTTCTATTTTTTGTCCTGAAATATCAATTAGATTTATTTTGCATTCACCTATTTTTTGTGCTTGACTAAAATCTATAAATATCTCTGAATCTGTAGGATTTGGATAAAGGATAACCTTTGATTTTTCCCAATCCAATTTTTGTACTGAAGTCCTATCCTCAATACAAATTAAAGTATCTTTAATACAATTATTAAATGTATCTGTCACCACTAATTTATAGCAACCTGCTTCAAGATTTGATATATCCTCATCTGCCGATGTATAATTATTTGGTCCTGTCCAATTGTAAATATAATTTCCATTGGTAGATATCTCTATCTTCCCAAGTTGACCACTACTGACATGCTGAATAGTATCTACTGTTATAATTATTTCATCGGGTTGTGTGATAGTATAGTTTCCTGTAACACTACAGTTTTTACTATCTGTAATAGTAACTATGTAATTTCCGGCACATAATCCTGCATTTGTTTTTGTATTATTGCCATTTGACCATGTATAAGTGTAAGGTGCTGTTCCATTGGAAACAGTAAGTGTTATGCTTCCGTTGCAATCTCCATAACAACCTGCATTTACAATTGCTGAGACTATATTTATTTCAGGACAGACATATTCTAATATTATAAACTCCTGTGATGCTACACATCCATTTGCATCTGTTAGTGTGATTGAATATGTTCCAGGAGCGAGTCCATTTATGCTTTGACTTGTAGCTCCGGTACTCCATTGATATTGATAAGTTACTGTTCCTCCTGACGGATTTGCGGTTGCTGTTCCATTATTTGCCCCATTTGCTGTTTCATTAGTAAAATTAAGATTTATTTTCAATTCATGAGGAGAAGTGATAGTGAAATTTTTCGGTACCGAGCAGTTATTGGCATCTGTTACTGTAACTGCATAATTTCCCGAACACAGATCTGTTCTGTTCGCTGTAGTATCTCCATTTGCCCAAAGATACGAAAATGGTGATGTCCCGTTCAATACTCCTGAAATTGCTATAGTTCCATTGCAATCTCCATGACAAAGATTCTGTGTTATTGTGGATTGCACCACTAATCCCTGACATCCGAATTCTGCCACAGTAACCGTTTCTTCTGCTGCACAGTTATTGAAATCAGTAACTATCACTGTATAAGCACCCGGACTTAGATTTGCTATGCTTTGTGTTGTCTCACCATTTGACCATAGGTAAGTATATGGAAATACTCCTCCGGTTGGCGTACATGTAGCTGTTCCGTCATTTGCATTATTTGCTGTTTCATCGGTTGAACTTGCATTTACTATAAGCTCATCAGGTTCGGTGATTGTATAATTTGCTGATACAACACAATTAGATAAATCGGTTATAGTTACACCATATTCTCCAGGGCAAAGATCATTTAGTACTGCATTTCCCGATCCATTGCTCCATTCATAATTGTAAGGTGGATTCCCATTTTCTACCTCTGTTATTTCGAGATACCCACTGCATTCTCCAAAACACATAACATCAGTTTGATCTACTATTATACTTAAATCAGGACATTCAAATTCATTAATGGTAAATGATCCTTCAGTGTAACAGTCATTATCATCATAGATAAAAACTGAATAATTTCCGGGACTAAGGTTTCCAATAGACTGAGTTGTTTCTCCAGTACTCCAATCGATATAGTAAGGAGAAACTCCACCTTCAATAATGGCTGTTGCTGTTTCCATCATTTGCCTGATAAGCTGATTCATCGGTAGTAGAAATATATAACAACAACTCATCTGGTTCTGTAATCTCAAAACTTGCTGTCGCGGGACAATAATAAAAATCGGAAACTGTAACTGAATATTCTCCAGGACACAAGTTATTGATGGAATTTGTCATTGCTCCATTGCTCCATTCATAGTAGTATGGTGATTCTCCATTCACTACATTTGTTATTCCTATATATCCATTGCATTCACCAAAACATGATGAATTGTACAATTCACTTTCCAATGTTATTGTAGGGCAAATAAATTCATTTATAGTTATTGTTTCTATTTTCTGACATCCGTTTTGATTCTGTTACTGTCACTGTATATTCTCCGGTGTAAGCTCATTTATAGCATTTGATTGTTCCCCATTTGACCAAAGATATGTATATCCCAGTACACCTCCAGATGCTACTACTATAGCTGTTCCATCTCCTCCCTGATAATAAGATTCGTCTGTGGTGGTGATGTCAAGTATTATTTCATCCGGTTCGGTTATTTCAAAAACATCAGATTCTAAAGTACAATTATTATCATCGACTATTGTTACAGAGTATCCTCCAATGCACAGCCCTGTTGCTGTCTGACCGGATTGTCCGTCACCCCATGAGTAGGTATAAGGTGGGGTTCCATTTGTTATACCGGTTATGCTTATTTCCCCATCACAGGATTCAAAGCATGAATTATCTATTTGGGTAAATGTATATGATAATATCGGGCAGATAAATTCTTCAACTGTTATTGTTTCTACTGATTCACATCCATTGTCATCGGTAACCGTGACAGTATAATTTCCCGGTGCTAATCCGGTTATGGTTTGAGTCGTTAGTCCATTGCTCCATTCATAACTGTATGGGATTGTTCCACCTGATGGGTTTGCTGTTGCTGTACCGTCATTCAGATTATTTCCAGTTTCATCTGTTGAACTGGCATTAGCGAAGAGTTCATCGGGTTGGATGAGTTCTGCATTATCGGAAACCGTACAATTTTTTGAGTCGGTAATTGTAACTCCATATGTACCTTCACATAATTGATCGATTTCACTTGTAGTCTCTCCTGTGGACCATAGATATGCGTAAGGTGCAACACCATTTGTTACACTACTAATAACAATATCTCCGTCACAGTTACCATAGCAAGTAGGATCAAAAGTATTAAATACAATCTCAAGAGTAGGACAGATAAACTGAGCAACAGTCACTGTTTCCACAGAAGTACAATCATTTTCATCGGTAACAGTAACAGTATAGGATCCCGGAGCGAGGTTTTGTATAGACTGTGTAGTAGCTCCGGTTGACCATACAAAAATATATGTTCCGGTTCCTCCGGATGGAGCACAGGTGGCTGTACCGTCATTGAATCCATTACCGGTTTCATCGGTGGAAGTGGCATTGGCGAGTAGCTGAGTAGGTTCGGTGACTGTGTAGCTGCCTGAAACAGTACAGTTTTTGCTATCAGTAGCTGTTATGGAATATGATCCTGCACATAATACTGTGGCAGTTTGTGTAGTTTGTCCATTGCTCCAAAGATAAGTGTATGGAGCTGTTCCTCCACTTGGTGTAACCATAATACTTCCGTCACAGGAAGCATTGCAACTTGTATTTGTTATTGTCTCTGAAATTGTAATGGTAGGACATATATATTCATTGACAGTTACTGTTTGTTCTCCGGTACATCCATTATCATCGGTAACTGTTACCGTGATAATTACCTGGAGCTAATCCTGTTACAGTCTGTGTGAGTACCACCATTGCTCCATGCGTAAGTATAGGGCGAAACACCACCTGATGGAACACAGGTAGCTGTACCATCATTGAAGTTATTGCCTGTTTCAGGTGTAGCACTCGCATTTGGGATACGGATTTGGGTTTACTGTCACTGTAACATCATCCGTATCCGGACATCTGCCGTCATTGCTGACAGTAACAGTATATGTGGTTGTAGTAGCAGGATTTGCTGTAGGATTTGTTATATTTGGGTCGCTTAGTCCGGTTGTTGGTGACCAACTGAAGGTCGTACCTATACTATTACTTGCATCAAGTTGAACACTTCCTCCATTGCAAAAATCTACATCTGCTCCTGCATCAGCTATCACTTCCTCTGTACTAAAACTCTCCTCACTACATCCCGTAGCATCAATGGTAGCATTATATGGAATTATAGTCACAAATATATCCGATGCACATGGAAAATCAACTGGTGGATCATAGGTAGTTACATTTCCTACATCATAGTTATTGAGGATATCTGTTCCTCCGGATGTAGTGCCTATAGTCAGTTTGTAGCCAGTGGCTTCAGATATTGCTGCCCAGCTTAGGTTTGTATTGCTGGGGACATTTTGAGAACCATTGGTGGGAGTGGTGAGGGAGGTGCAGGGGGAGGAGGATTAGGTATAAAATTATAAATTTCATTCGGATCGTTGTAACCAGGAAGCTGGGGTTCATTGGTATTTGTCCAGCCTGCAAATTCTTCAACATTATCATTACTTGGATAACTGGTGATAATACCTGTTGATGCATCCCATATTTGTAACGTAAAATTCTCTCCATCATTCATTCCTTCATCTACTCCCAAGGTTGTAACATCATCGCCATAAATTGTTAATGCAAAATATACAATACCTGCATTTATAACCACTTGAGTTGCACCTACACATTGATCTTGTTCATCAAATGCAGCAATCCAGTCGTTCGACGCAGCATAAACTCCATTGATTTAGGCTGTCCATAAATTAATGCAGATGCATTAGTAGGGGTGAAACTAAACTCAGAAGGTTGCGTAATACCTAAATAATAGGTCAGCATCACTATAAGTGTAAAAAATACTTTACTTTTCATTTTTTTCAATTTTTAATTAATTAAATTTTAAATATATCATTTTCCTATTCCTGAATGATCACTTTCTTAGTTAATAGTAACTCACCACTATTGTTTTTCAATACTAAAAAGTATAATCCAGGGATAGTTTTAACATCCAGTTCAATATTGCTTTGATCTTTACCTTTTGTATATATATCAATGGATTTGATTGTTTTTCGGTTATGTCTGTCAGTTCTAATTTTATAATCTCCTTTCTCACTTATCTTATAATCAACTGTGAATTTTCCACTGTTTGGATTCTGGATAACAATATAACTGAGGTGCTTCTGTAACTCTGAATAAATTTAGTTTTCTTAATTCCATATTTCCTCTGAATTCTACTTCTGGAGATAATATTTCTCCTTTGTACCTGAATAGCAATTTTTCACTCTCCCTGACTCCTATTTGATCTATTGCATTTGTAGCATACACTGGTGTTGTCATTAAATACCCTCCATCAAGTATTTTCATCTCTCCACATACACTTCCATCTTCTCTTAGTATCTCAACACTTCCATTTACTCCTTCTATATCTATTCTTCCGTTAAAAAATTCATATTTATTACTTCCTATGAATTCGTGATCTGAATGACTATCAGGGTTTATCATTGATGATGTTCCATTTATTTTAACCCAATATCCAAAACTATTTTCCATATTGAGTAAAGTATTTAAAAATGGTAAGCCATTTGGATCAAAGAATGTTGCTCCCTGATCATATCCGGATACATAGATCAGACTACCCTCTGCTATCAAATCTGCGAAATAAACTTCCGGTGCCTGTGGTATCTGAGGAGGATATCCTACCAGATTCAGTTTGGATTGAAATCTATTCGATAGTCTGGATCTATCGGTTCACCTATTACTATCAGTGTATCAGCATTGTTTACTTTAACCCAATACCCGTATCCTCGCGTTATCTCATTCAATGTATTCAAAAATGGTAATCCATTTGGATCATAAAATGATGCGCCATTATTGTATCCTGAGACATATACCAAATTACCGGAATTCAAAAATACTAAATACTGTCTCTATTGTACTGTCTTGGGGAATCACATCTGTCGATATTAAATTCCAGCCTGGATTTAGGTATATGGTATCTATTGCATTTGAACCAGTATAAAATACTCTTTCAATACAAGCATTAGCTTCCCCATAAGCATTGTATGGTATTACTTTAGCATAAATTGTTGAATTAGCCGGTAATGTAGTAAAATAAGTTAAAGTGTCCCCTAAGTCTAAATGATTTTGAATTTCATTTCCATTTGGAGTAATTCCAATATTTAAAAAATATCCATCTGATCCATCTGCAGAATTCCATTGAATTTCAGTATTTATTAATACAATAGTATCTCCCTCGATTGGATATATGATTTCATTACATAATGGAGGAGTATGAAAATACTCGGTTTTAAACGAATGTAAATCACACCAAGTGCACTTCCGTCTTCATTGTATGGAAGAAATTTTATATAAATATTTGAAAAGTATGGTAAATTTATTAACTCATACTGACTAACTAAACCGATATCCAAGCTATCCACAATCTCAAAATTTTGAGGATTAGTTCCTACTGAAATTATATAACCTTCTATATCACTTCCAATGTCCCAACTCAGTGTTACATCAATTGGCACATTTACTGCCCCTTCTTCAGGAAAGTTTATTGGAGTACATTGAGGTAAAAAGCCACAATCATTTTCCCACCATTCCCCATTAGCTGATAAAAGGTCAATATTAGAATCTCCATCAAAATCTCCAATTGCAATATTCCAACCTCCGAAATAACCTCCTAAAAAATGTCTTCTTATATAATTTCCATTTACATTTTCCAACCAGGTATTATCTGAACAAAGAATGTCAATTACCCCATTATTATTGATATCAACTGGCACAATATCAATATAATAACCTTCATGATTTGAAATTACTGTTCCAGAAAAATTTTGAGAACCATCATTCAAATATAATTTTATAGGATACGAAGAATATGTTCCAGCTGCTATAAAATCTATATCTCCATCCTGGTCAAAATCTGCTGCTCCTACACCTCTTCCCCCATCCCCTCCTAAACTATTTTCTAAAATATGCATATTAAAACCAGCATTTCCATCATTTTCAAACCAAGCAAGATCAATTGAACCTTGATTAGCACTTGCTAAAATATCAATATCACCATCATTTCCTACATCAACCACATACAATTGTTCAATAAATCCCATAGATTGTAATGCTTGTTTACTAAAGTTTTGATTACCATTATTAATATATAAGTAAATATATGGATAAGCTCCAAGAACAAAATCAATATCTCCATCATTATCTGCATCCAAAGTCCTCATTTGTCCAACAGATGCAAGATTAGTTTCAATATAATTTTTTGAAAATGTTCCATCTGAATTGTTTTTCCACCATACCACATCTTTTAATTCATAAGAGGAAGCCATAATGTCCACATCTCCATCTGAATCCAAATCATCTGCCCAAATACCTCTGCACCCAACAAATCCGGGGTCTAATTGGTTAAGTATAAAATTTCCTTCCCCATCATTTATCCAAATATAAACACCTTGACCATCTCCACCTCCTACGATATCTTGATCTCCATCGTTATCCAAATCGATAGCTTGAATATCCCAACCAGATATATTACCAGGTAAATCATGCTTGAAGTAAAATGGTTGACAATCATCTCCATCTGTTAAAGTAATAAAGCTTTCATATTGGCAATTTTGTGCCTCTCCCTCTTCCCTAAATGGAGAAATTGTAACAAATAATTCTCTATTATTAGGCAAAATACCAGGAGAATAGTTGGTACTATCATCTATAACCAAATGATTAATAATATCATTAGACAACGGTGTAGTACCAATATCAAGAACATAACCTGTATTAAGGCCAGTTCCAAACCATTCCAAATTAATATTGTTTTCGTTTATCACATCACCATCTTGCGGATTAATTAAACTTGTACAACCTATAATATCATAACAACTATTTTCAAAAACTTTAAAATTAACACTAACATTACTAAAACTTAATAAAATATCTATATCAGCATCTCCATCAAAATCAGTACATATTATTTCACCTGGCTCTACGATATTCATAATTAATCTATGTTTTTCAAATAGACTTGTTCCTACGTTTTCCAGTACACTTATTTCATTTTTATTATAAATTGGTAAAACAATATCTAAATCTCCATCTTGGTCGAAATCATTTACATCAAAAGAATATACCCAATCATCCAAATTGTTAATAGAGTTTAGTAAAAATCCTGTTGAATTGTAATAGTAGATTGCAATTTCGTTGTTTGATAATGAAGAGGAAGCAACAATATCACCATCTCCATCATTATCAAAATCAAGGATTTTAAAAAGTTCACAATATCCAATTATATGATTTGTAAAGATGAGATTCCCATCATTTTCCCACCAACTCAAGCCACTGTTATAACTATTGGAAACTAAATCAAAATCTCCATCATTATCTACATCAAAAACTTCAATTTGCAATCCCGAGTAATTGGTTACTATTATATGTTGTGTAAAATTTTGATTCCCATCATTTTCCCACCAACTGATATTTTTATCACCATATCCACCATATGAATAATAATAGGCTGTCCCTATAATATCCTGATCTCCATCACCGTCAATATCAGCTACTGTGGCATCCTTAGCATAATCATAGCTTTCATCTATAGAAATCATGGTAAAATTTTCATTTCCATCATTTTCCCACCATTCGAGTCTGCCAATATTATTCCAAGAACCTATCGTAGTTAGAATATCCATATCACCATCAAGATCTATATCATAAGCATCCAAACTTGTGATGTATGAAAAACTATTACTCACTTCATAAAAATCATATCCTCCAACACCATTATTCAACCAGAACGAAATTCCACTGGATGAAGTCAAGATATCATCCAAACCATCAGCATTGATATCTGTCTTAGTCATGATTGAAATATTTGAATTAGTTGTTCCATAGGTTGAATTGAGCATATAAGGCCCTTTACAAAAATAATCTTCTGTTGATGATCTTGTTTCAAATAGTATTTGTTCACATGAGGATGCCTGTCCAGATTCATTTACTGGAATTACATTAAAACTAAAAACTGAATTCTCCGGTAGCCCTGTTAATGGATATGTGAGCACATTCCCCACTGATAAATTTGTAAGTATTGGTGAGTTGTTAGTAACGTTGAAAACAGTGATTAAATAATCAGTTGCGTAATCAGATAACTCCCATCTTAAATTTAAATTCAATGAAACATTATCTGCACCATCGAGAGGATTAATAATTACACTACAATCCGGTACAGGACAAGCATCGCAAAGTATTCCTCCACAATCTACTCCAGTTTCATCTCCATTTTGAATTCCATCATCGCATGTTTCACAAGAGCCATCATCTTCAACAGCTTCAGAATTATAATTATGAGCTGTAGGATCTGTACAACCAAATAATACTGATGTTGTGAACCATTCTTCATCACATCCTACTGCATCTCCGATAGCATTATATGGAATTATTGTCACATATATAGTAGTATCATAAGGAAAATCTCCCGGATCATAGGTTGTAATATTGCCAACATCCAGACTATCAATAATATCTGTACCTCCTGGCGTTGTTCCAACAATTAATTTATAACCTATTGCATAACTACTAGTATCCCAAGTAAGATCTGTTGACACTGGAACATTTAATTCCTGGTGTTGAGGTGAAGTTAAATTTGTGCATAATGGTAATGGAGTATAACTGAAGATATCATATACCTCTGTTGTTCCTAAATCCAAAACAACCTGAATATTATTTCCATCCAAATCTGATTTTTTTATTTCATGGCTACCGTTATCAGACCAAACTAAAAATTCACCTGCAATATCAATACCGTAAGGATCAGATAATCCAGATGTAATAATATCCTCTACATTACTACCGTCAAGATCAGCTCGTTGAATTTTTTAACGTTCCTTTATCGAGCCAATATACTTTATTATTGTCTTTATCAATAGCCACATCATATGGAGCTAATAAACCCGATACTATAATTTAGTTGCCAGAAGCATAAGTCATACCACCTTTTCTAATTGTGCCAAATGGCTATGGTCTCCCCTAATAAAGCATAGTCCTCATCTAAATTAATAGCGAGCCCACGCCATTCTTGATTTGACCCACTACTAAAATGAACATCAAGTTCATTATTCCCTTCAAAATCAATAGATATAATTTTGGAAGAACTATATGAATATCCATAAGAATAAGCTAAATATAACCTATCTTCATTTTCATTGGTACACATTCCTCCAAAAACAGTAGAAGGCTCAATGATTTCATAAATAAAATAATAACCTTCATCCCATATTTGGCTAAAACCAACACCTTCATCATAGAAAAGTTTCATCCTGAGAAACTGAATAAGCAAAATGCTTTCCATCTAAACCATACGCAACATGAGTATTTTCAGTTCCATCTATATTTACTTTTTTATCTCAATATCAGTACGATAATAAATAACTGATTGCAACTTTGCATTAATTGAAATCAGATGAATTATGAGTAATAAAAATATAAACCTTTTTTTTATTAATTGATTCAATAAAAAGAAATTGATTGAGAATAAATTAAAATTTTCATAATACTAATATCTTTATTTTATTTTAATTAAATATATCATTTTCCTATTCCTGAATAATCACTTTCTTAGTTAATAGTAACTCACCACTATTGTTTTTCAATACTAAAAGTATAATCCAGGGATAGTTTTAACATCCAGTTCAATATTGCTTTGATCTTTACCTTTTGTATATATATCAATGGATTTGATTGTTTTTCCGGTTATGTCTGTCAGTTCAATCTTATAATCTCCTTTCTCACTGATCTTATAATCAACTGTGAATTTTCCACTGTTTGGATTCTGGATAACAATATAACTGAGGTGCTTCTGTAACTCTGAATAAATTTAGTTTTCTTAATTCCATATTACCTCTGAATTCCACTTCTGGAGATAATATTTCTCCTTTGTACCTGAATAGCAATTTTTCACTCTCCCTGACTCCTATTTGATCTATTGCATTTGTAGCATACACTGGCGTTGTCATTAAATACCCTCCATCAAGTATTTTCATCTCTCCACATACACTTCCATCTTCTCTTAGTATCTCAACACTTCCATTTACTCCTTCTATATCTATTCTTCCGTTAAAAAATTCATATTTATTACTTCCTATAAATTCGTGATCTGAATGACTATCAGGGTTTATCATTGATGATGTTCCATTTATTTTAACCCAATATCCAAAACTATTTTCCATATTGAGTAAGGTATTTAAAAATGGTAAGCCATTTGGATCAAAGAATGTTGCTCCCTGATTATATCCGGATACATAGATCAGGTTACCCTCTGCTATCAAATCTGCGAAATAATCTTCCGGATGCCTGTGCTATCTGAGGAGGATATCCTGCCAGATCTCCAGTTTGGATTGAAATCTATTCTATAATCAGGATCTATCGGTTCACCTGTTACTATCAGTGTATCAGCATCATTTACCTTAACCCAATACCCATATCCTCTCGTTATATCATTTAGTGTATTTAAAAATGGTAATCCATTCGGATCATAAAATGATGCGCCATTATTGTATCCTGAGACATATACCAAATTCCCCGAATTCAAAATACTAAATACTGTCTCTATTGTACTGTCTTGGGGAATCACATCTGTCGATATTAAGTTCCAGCCTGGATTTAGATATATTGTATCTGCTACTGACCCGCCAGGAGTACAAATACAATTATCAAATTCTTCCAAGTAAATTACATTCTCATTTAAATCCTTTACTTTAACCCAATCAATCGTTCCAGATCCTTTGAAAGAAATTTTTAAACCTTTCAAATCACCAACAGATCCAACATAATTTAGAGAGTATTTTAATACTCCATCATAATAAGTACTAACTAAATTGTTTTCCAGTTGCAGAGTGATTTCATGCCAGTTTTGAAGATCTTGACCCAAGTCACTTAAATCAGTATTGTTTCCCCCAACAAAGGTTTCACCTGCCCCTATGGCTGAATAATAATCACAACCCGTCATCATGCATGCGACTATAGCGTATCCTTCTTGACCATAAATATTCAATCTTGTATTATAGCAGGAAAGACCTCCTTCACTTGATGGATCTTTTACTCTCATTACAACTTTGCATTCATCTCCATTCAAAGCTATACTATTACTATTTAGATGATTTGTCCAATAATAGCTTTGTGGCGTCAAATCCGGACTTAGATAAGCAACTCCATTTTGAATAACATCACATAGGTCTTCAAAATCCTCCTGATATCCTCCATTACTTGAAACATATGATTCCCAATCACAAGATTTTACTTGCAGCCATTTGTAGACATCAAGCTGACTATCGATATATAAATACACGATAATTGCCTGGATTGCTATAAACATGATTAACTGTATTGCTTCCTTCTGTAATTGCTTTATGGATGAACCATCTCCAAATATAAGCTGATTTGTTGTCCCCGAGTGTTTAAAACATAGTCAATTGTTATTTCATCTCCCGGAAAATTGAATTTGAACTTAATTCCAAAGAATTTTCTGAATTACAAGGATCACATAATTCCCCTCCACAATCAATGCCTGTTTCATCTCCATTCTGGATACCATCGTCGCAGGTTTCACAGAACCATCATCTTCAGTTGCAGTTAGGATCATAATTATTGCATCCGGATCATACATGCCAGGCCCACCCAAGCCACCATTTTCTGCAAAACAAATAACACCATCACTTCTCAGGTAGAATAGATCTAAATCCCCATCTTCATCAATATCTGTCATCTTATAGGAATATCTACCATTTCCCAAAATAAGTGAACCAGTTTGTTGTGAAAAATCAGCATTTCCATCATTTAAAAACAACTGTATGGTATTGAAGTCCAATCATTTCCGTTATATGTGGTTGGATTGAAAAGATCCATAATTCCATCCCCGTTAACATCTCCTATCAATAAACTTACACTATCCGGACTGATTATTGATGGATTTGTCAGGGTTGCATTCAAAGTTCCATCACCTAAATGCATTAAACCATCTGGTATTACTGTAACTATATCAATATTATCATCATAATTAAAGTCATAAGATGTCCTCAATTGTGATAAATTTGGATTTGACTCTGAACTAAATAAAGTAAGTTCTCCATTTCCCGTCATTCTCATATACACGGAAATAAGGACTGCTACTAAAACTTGTACTTGAAGTATATAATACATCACCATCACCATCATTATCAATATCTGCAATTTCCAATGTATGCCCAAATACACTTGTATTAAATGTCTGTTGTGACTGGAAAGTACCATCACCATTATTTATCAAAACACTTATGGTATTCTGTCCAAGTGAAGAATTTCCAGACAAACCTACCAAATCGATATAACCATCATTATTCATATCACTAAAAATAACCCCATTTGAATAGTTAGTAACTGAATAGTATGAAGGCGATCCAAAGTGCCATCTCCGTTATTTAGCCTTACATAGAACATTTGAAGGTACATTGTGAGTAATGACAATATCAGGATATCCATCATTATTGAGATCAGGCAATCCTCGTAGGTTAGAGTGAGAATAACTATTTGTATAGGTTGTAGGTCCGGGAAAAAGTACCATTTGAATTTTGGAGATAAACTAAAATATGTTGTACTTGAACCATAACTTGTAAAATATTTAAATACTAAATCTGTATATCCATTCTTGTCAACATCAGCATTGGTAAAACTATAGGAGATATGCCATTACACCGGATGGTAAAGTAATATTTGTAACAAATTCCGTAAAAACAGCATTTGTTGGAGTAACTACTGGTGCATACTCTTTTCCATCCAAACTTCGTAAATGAAGAACCAGCGGTATTTTCAATTGAATTTGTAGAAGTAATATACAGTAATTCACCTGATTTAAAAGGAATATTTGGGGTGAATGAAACAACACTTCCAGTTACAGAATATGTCCCTTCCCTAAATCCCTCTTCATCACCATTGATTACTAAATTGGTATTATTGACTGTATTAGGATCCACTGCATCAGGATAAGTTATCTCCAAAATATCAGACTCAATCAAACTGATATAAGGTTGATCCACATTTCCACATGGAATGCAAAGAACCCCTCCACAATCAACTCCTGTCTCATCTCCATTCTGGACACCGTCATCGCAAGTTTCGCAGGAGCCATCATCTTCAGTTGCCTCAGGATCATAATTATGGGCTGTCGGATCGGTGCACCCGTAAACAGTCGAACCAGTTACAGTATAACAAGTTGAAAATATCGATGTGCAATAACCTGATTTTGTTGCCGTTGCTAAAACTTTTTCGCCCGGAGAAAGTACAATGGTTTTATTCCAAACTCCACTTGCATCAGCTGTTGTGAAAGCAAGAAAATATCTTCCCTGACATGGATCTGAAAGACAAGTTTCAGTTGTATCGAAATAGAATATTTCAATGTAAGCGTTAGGTTCTCGATGTTCCCTCAATTAAAGAATTATTAGCTTCAGTAATACTTGGAGCATTTGTAATTAAACCTCCTGCTTCATATATTGGTATTTCATTACAGTACATTGAATTGCCAGATACTACATTTCCTTCACTTGAAGAATTGGCATACGCCACGCCTCTGTATAGATTGAAGAATGTATTGCCTTCTCCTGAATTTGATCCTCCAATTGAATTATTATAGGTTTGAACATGGACCCCCGTTTGATTAAGACTTGTACTTCCTTCAAATGTATTTCCTTTTACATCAACAAAAGCACCAGTACCCCATGAAACCCATATGCCATAAGCATTTTCCTTGAAATAATTTCCTTTATATATTCCACCGATAATAGAGCTTTCTGCTGTTCCTGAGGGACATATAATTCCTCTTCCAAAACCTGAAATCTGTAGTCCATAAATCTCACAGTTTTTCCCTGTAATATTTATACCATTTCCATAATTTTGAGATGGAGATACGATATCAATTTTACCTAAATAATAGTTTGGTTCACTTGTTGCATCAATTACAGTACTATCACCCGTAATAGTTGGAAGAACTGTTGATGAAGGTAATTGAATTATATGCAGACTCTGTTCCTGGTATATAAAAGATTATAGTATCAGGACCAGAATTATTGTTTGCACAATTTATAGCTTCCGTCAATGACCCTGCTCCAGTTGGATTTGTTGTTGTAACAACTAAACATCCACTAACACACGGAACGCATAACGCTCCACCACAATCAACTCCAGTCTCATCGCCATTCTGAATACCATCATCGCATGTTTCGCAGAGCCCGTCATCTTCAGTTGCCTCAGGATCGTAGTTGTGAGTTGTAGGATCAGTACAACCATATAAATCAATTGTAGTGAAACTCTTCATTACATCCTGTTGCATCTCCATTGGAATTGTATGGAGTTATAGTCACAAAAAATAACGTTACCATACGGAAAATCTCCCGGATCATAACTTGTTACATTACCAACATCAAAATAATCAAGGATATTAGTTCCTCCGGATGTGGTACCTATGGTTAATTTATAACCTGTGGCATCCGGAACTGAATTCCAACTCAGCTCTTCATCAACCGGAACATCAAAGCTACCATTCACAGGATTGGTCAATTGCGTACATTCAGGAACGGCATTGGTTGCTGAATATACTACTATAAACTGAGGAATAATTCTTGTAGAACTGACATAGTCAACTCCATTGCATCTCATTTGAGTAGATCCACCTCCATCAAGCATTAATATTTTATCGAATGAAACACCGAAATCATTCAATTGCTGAGCAGCATAAGCCTGGGTAGCTGTCTTGGATGTGAAGATCAGCACTTTTTCATATTCACCATCACCGTCTTCATCCATAACTCCCATAAAAGTTCTGCCAACTTCATTGTTTGGTCCTTTATCAGCATCTTTATCCAAGCCAACTATACCGTGCAATGCAGTTGATGTAGCAACCGAATTGGGATCATCATCATAAGGTGTGATGTTAGACAGGTCTGTCCAGGCACCGAAAAATTCCTTTTCTCCAACATATTCAGAAGTATTTCCATAGCCATCTGAAACCATCTCTCCGTTTTGCTTCACAGGAAATGCCAATGGTGCAGAAACAGCATATCCAATATCAAAAAACTGCCCATTGGTAACAGTAAATACATTATCGTATTCTGTGGTTTTTTCTGTCCATACTGTACTTATGCTCTCTCTTGTAAAAAATGGATTGCTTGTACCGCCTCCACTTGTAATATCTCCGTGATCAAATTCGATATATGCTCCGGCTGAAAGATCAACTACCTGCATATAATCGGGATCATCACCTGAATTTATTCTTTCATATAATGAAACCCCGGAAGCTGATTCGATCATACTGTAATCGGAAACATTGACAAGTATCGACTGACAGGAATTGTCGCTTCCGCAATCATTATCCACTGTGAGGCATACATTGTAAGTGCCTCCATTGGAATAGATATGTGTCGGATTTTCGTCAATCGAGGTATTTCCATCTCCAAAATCCCAACTGTAGGTATCTGCATTTGATGATGTTGATGTAAATGATACAGATGCCCCTGCTGCTGAAAAAGTAAAATCACTCAAAGGCACTTCACCGACATTGACTATGCTTTGCTGACCAGTGGCTTCACAACCGTTATTGTCAGTCACATTAACCGTGTAGGTGCCTGAAGAAAGATTAATGGCAGTAGCTCCTGATTGTTGTGGAAAAGTCTCCCAGCTAAAACTATAAGGAGATGAACCTCCTGACGCTGATGCCGTGATAGAACCATTTTCCTGCTCGCAGCTTTCATCGACAATAGCCGGAAAAATTACAGATATCGTTGGGCACGATATTACCGTAACCGTGATGTATTCAAGATTATTATTTTCATCACTTTCTGCGACCTGTTCATTGGCATCTACTTCGACCAGCAGATATTTTGTACCGGAAGATGTATTGCCCGGAATATTCAATGTCCTGCTGATCTGCTGGCTGGAATTACCTGCCACAGAACTGAAACTCTGAATATCCAACTCCACCGCACCAGTCAGATTTGGATTGGAATTCAGATATATCTTTGATGCATTCTGTCCGGCTGATAATTCTCCATTGTTCATCAGATCATAACTAAATACCACCTGACCTCCTGGCATATACATTGTTGTTATTGACCGACAGCGATGATGGTTGCAGGTCAGGTATGGTGGCAGCACCTGTGATCACATACTGGGTACGGTTACCCAGTTTATCGAATGTATATTGTATAATCGTCCCATTGCCATAATCTACCTGGGTTAGACGGTTGAGGTCGTCGTATTGGTAGGTAGTCGTTTGAGCTTGGGTTAAATGAATAAATAGTATTATAATTATTAAAATTGATATAATTTTTTTCATTTGTTTTATTAGTTTTACATTGTTATAATTAAAATTGTTGTAATCTCTTCTATTTACATTCTTCTCTCCAATAGAAACAATTGAAATCTTTAGAATAATCTGCGAACCATTTTATTGTAGCATTTCCTGCCCTTTCTACTTGTTTATCAATCCAGTCACCAACTGATTGAGAATATTTCCAAATCTTTGATCCATGTTGATCTAAATACTCTATATCAAAACCCGTTTCTATCATCATTTGAAGATCATCCATTACCATAGGAGCTACGCTTGTAACAGCAAAAGTAACGGGGGTTGATGCACCAGCTGTTTGCATCACAGCTTCTAAACTGATGCCAATAAAATATTTTCCACCTTCCATATATTCCTTCATAATCATTTTCTTTTTATTTTATTATATACTTTTGCTGCATACTTCAACAAATCCTGTTAGATGTCCCCCAGCTTCTATCGAATATGAAGCTAATTCATTACCTATCATATGTCAGCTACCTCCTTAGAAACTCCTAACAAAATTCCTAAATCTTCAGAAATATCAGAAATATGATAATCAATGGGCTCCCTTTGGGGTCAAGTATTGTTATAGGATTGCTACTTGCATAGGGATACAAGTTAGTAGCCCAAACCGGATCTTCACTTAGGAATCTTCCTGTCAATGCATCGGTATATCTGGCACGCATATAGTAGATGTCATCCCCTTCGTCCATTACTCCGTATTTTCCTATGTATTTGAATGGATTTTCATCCGCTTCTTCACTATCTGTTACCGAGCCGTAAGGCGCATATTTGTATTTATGAGTAATAATTTCAGAAGCATCTGTCATAGCTTATAGTACTTCCACGAAATCATAGTGATAATAATGCGTAGCATTTGTGCTAACATTTTTTCTGCAATCAGTCCAAGCCCATAGATATAATAATGTTGAGTATTGCCCGCGTTATCCATGTCAATTATTACTTTACTCAAACCTTTTATATCTAATACATATTTCGTAATAGTACCATTTTGAACAGCCTTTCGTCTAAGCCCAAACCGTCATACTCATAAGTATTATTTCCTATTCCGAGTTAACATATCGTATGTATCCTAGGACGAAGAAGTACTACCTTTGAGTATTCGGTTACCATTGGCATCGAAGCTAAAGAGGTTGAGCCACTACTGATGATTCTGTTTTCCGAATTATAACCAGTGGTCAGATTTGTTTCAGTCAGTGTAGGTACGCCATAAGGTTCCGTCACATCTTCTTCCAGATGATTGCCTGCATCATCGGGAGTGAAAGTATAGGAAGAAATAACTTCATTGGTACTTTTTTTATTTACAAGCCCTGTCATTCTCCCTGCTGCATCATAGCTGTATTCCGTATATGTACCGTTGGGATTATCAGTCCTGTCCAGCCTACCGTCATCGAGATAGGTATATTCCGTTATTTTACTACCACTATCCCATTTTACCTGTATGAGCCGGTTATTATCATCATATACATAATCCACATAAAATCCTCCAGGGTAGGTGATCTTTGTGATATTGCTATTCAGGTCATAATCATAATTGACAGTTTTTCCATAATAATCCGTGTAATAATCGAGCCTGTCCAGATCATCATAATAGAAGGTGAGCGTGTTATCATTTTTCGTTACTGTTTTTATCAGGTCTTTGTCCCCCCAGTAGGTAAATGCCGTTACACCATCAGTAATCACCCTGCCCAGATCATCATAATCAAAATTAAAGGTTCCTGTGCCTCCGGGTTTTTGATAAGTATCCAGCGTACCGTCATTGAGATAGGTGTAAGTTTTGGTGTCATTTCCAAAAGTCACGGTTTCTACAAAGTCCCTGTCATTATATGTCATTGTCGTCTTATGTCCCAAGGCATTTTGAACCCAGGTCAGGTTGTCGTTATTATCATAATTGTAATCAGTTACGACATTACCCGTACTCACATGGTTGGTTACCTTCTTGATCTGATTGTGTGCATCATATTGAAAATCGGTCACCTGATTAAGCGGATTAGTAGTTTGTATCAATCTGCTCACATTATCGAAATCATACTGAGAGTGAATGCCCATCGGTGCATAAACATCAGTCTTATTTCCATAATTGTCATAACTGAAGCTTTGAGTTATGCCCTCAGGGTTGGTCACTGATTCCACCTGTCCCAGGGAATTAATGCTCACATCGGTAATGAAATTCATATTGTCTTTGATATAATCGAGATTTAAGCCATCATAATAGAACCAGGTTTTATTTCCTTTTGGATCTTTATACCATACTATATCATTAAAATTATTGTACAGATACTCATGTACTACTCCTTCGGGCAACGTAATCCTGGTTACATTTCCCACATCATCATATTCAATTCCGGTACTAAATCCTTCAAAATCGATATCTGTTGGTAGTGAAGGATTATCTGGATCAGTATAATCGTATGTTACATTGGCATTATTGATCGATAAACTACTGATATAACCATTATCGTTATAATCAGAATTAGTAACGGTTCCCTGATTATCTGTTGTGGTAGTTTCCAGAAAATTGTTATTGCCCGGAAAATTATATTGTTGAGTATAAGTATTTTTAATCGCCTGAGATCCGGAGGCTAACTGTGTCCAATCCAATTTATTATTATCTCCATATTGATTTGTGATAACATTTCCCTCAGGTTTGGTTATCGACATCAAGAGATCGATTCGTACCATAAGTATAATTTGTAACATTAGATCATTGGATTTGTATAATCCGTTAAATTTTCATCGACAGCATCGACAGAAAAATACAGATTTCGTCCTCCTGCCACATCCCAAACTCGATTGAGATAATTTTTGTACCCATATCGTAATAGAATTTCAATTTTCTGCCTGCGGTACCGATTACTTCCTTGATCCTATGCCCGCTATTTTGAGCTTCATATACGATAGAAATGGTATTGTTATTCCTGTCTTTTTATTTCAGTTAAATAATACCGGATGATCCATATCCAGTATCCATTCTGACAAAGTATAAACGGTCTGATTTTTTTCTTGATTTGAATTGTGGTACTGTTTACTGGGTCCATGTTATCAAATAGTCCATAAGATTCAGTTGTTTGGTATTGTCATTATAAAAATCTATTTTACCGCTTGACAGAACCATATTATTTGAGGGACTTCTTCAGCGCCTTCACTCCCTTTGGGTATCTTACGCAAATAAGTATTGTAGGTATGGGTCACAGCCTTTTCCTAAAGGTCCTGAGAGGAACCCTGTGATATTCGGCAATTTCCTTTAGTATATTGAGTATAGAATTTGGCAATTCTACTAAAGAAGAACTATAACTATGGCTAAACACCAAAGGCAGGTTAATTCCAAGATATAAAATCCGGTGGGAAGAATATTGGAAAAACCTTCATCCATAGCGATATTTCTATTCAGATTGTAAGAGTCAAATTTCCCGGCAGATAGTAATCACGCTATATTTAACTGTTGGAGTGACAAGCCTGATCACTGTCCCCGGAGCAACCCTGATTATCCACATCAGAAATAATTCTGTGTAAAATCACAAAAGCTTATATTTACGGAATAAAAGATCATTCAGTCCTCCGGTAGTGATATATCCGATCATAAGCTTCTTTGACATATCCGTGTGCGTCATCACTCATATTGATCTCATCAGGGAATGGGTTAGGGTGCTATAATCGGGAGCTATATCAAAAGCTTCCAGAATGACTTTCAATACGTATTTTTGGTAATACCATCATAAGGTCTGAAATTGATAAAAATCGCGCTTGAAAGGTGATATGCCGTCATCATATTCCAGATAACTCAAAGCTTTAGCATATCGGTAATAACTAATATAATTCATCTCCCATATCCACAAATGGTGAAGGAAATGGATCGGAATAGGCTTCGGCACATCGCCTTCAAAAGAGTTTGAAGTAGGTTACTTTAGCTGAGTCTATTCTATATATAGGTTCATTTGCATTGATTTCATCAGCATTACCATCACCATTATAATCCTGAAATTTGATATCCAAGACTACATAAACAAACGGCAGCCTCTTAAGCATCGGTTTCTGAAGGAGGGAGGTCAGCGAAATAAGAACATGCTTGCACAGCTCTGAGATCAGCTCAAAGCAAGTGTATAATTATCACAACTCAATTGGTATTTCCATTTCCATATACTTTGATATAGAAATAGCCTGATCCATTGAAGCCGTATGGAAACAGTTTCGTTAGTTATTCCCGGATTGCTGGGACTGGCTAAATTACTGGTTTCGTTCCAAAGTTCAAGTTCGTAATTCGCAGGTAAAGAAGATAGATTTACTGTTACTGTACCTGATTCAGTATAATTCACTTTAAAATAATCAACATCTCCGTTAATATCCACGATATTTTGCATCATTAATGGAATGATTGTGTATGTAGTAAGAGCCGAGATCACTGAATACTCCAGTTGAGGCAGTTGGTTTGGTGTTGTTTGGTTCGTGAGGTCCAAAGAACTGAGCCTCCGAGAGTGTTGTGAAAGTTTGAGTTGATGATGGACTCCTATGTGCTATTAATTGCACCGCAATCAGTTTGAATTTGATATTTGTATAAAGTACTTGGTGATAATCTGTAACTTCATCTTAGTTTGTATTAGTTGATCCAGTAAAAACAGGATTATTATAATTAGGATCAGTAGCCAGTTTGACATTAATATTATATCCAGACGCTCCAATAATTGTATTCCACACATGCATTGAAACTTGTTTGCTTGAAATATTATTTGCAGTAAATGTAGTCTCGTGGTTCAAAATTTTCCATTACTAGAAGCTAAATTGGTAATTAATACAACTTGAATATTAAATATTGTGTCCATAAATTTTGATATAAAAATAGCCAGAACTTTTTCTAAATTCACGGTAACTTTGTTTTCCGCTTGTAGTGCCTGTTTCAGTAGATGTACCCAATGTGTCTGTTTCGTTCTTCAATTCATAATTGGCTGGCAGGTTTGTTAAATCTTATTACCAATTCCATCAACTGTATAATAAACTTTGTAATAATCGACATCTCCAATAACATGGATATTAGCATTAAATTCCAAGATTATAATAATTTGAGTTGTCTAATGAAGAGAATGCTGAGGTTGTTGCATTTAATTTTGTATTATTGGGTTCATAAACATCTTTATATTCTCCGTTTACATTAAAAGTGAAAGAACCTTTCAGCAACATTAATACAATCGTCTTTTGCCACACTACCCAAGAATACTCATGTCCTTCCAGATATGAATAAGTATAGAGTATATTGACTTATCCCATTATAATATTGAGAATGATGGTATTGGTTGTTACATCTCTTAGTTTTATTTTCATACGCATTAGCTGCTATGATATTGTTTTTATTCCATTGATAGTTTATTGATGAGGGAGCACTTGTGAAACTGTAGTTATCAACTGGTTTGTTAATGTAGGAATTTTCAAGGGTTTGCTATCCATGTTAAGTTTAATGTATAATCGTCACAACTTGAATTTGGTGTTATTTCCATATACTTTAACATAAAAGTAACCGCATTATTAGTAAAAACATAGCTTATCGTTCACTATTAGTGCCAAGAATTATCGATGTATCAAGGATATCCACCTGATGAACTTATCAATTCCAATGCATAATTGCCGGTAAATTTGTTAATCAACAAAAACTTCTCGGATGTGTATAATAAACTTTATAATCAACATCCTGTTTACGTCAATTGTGGCATAATGTGGGCTGCTGGCTAAATTATCACAACCAAAAGTGGAAACAATCCATTATAGGCTGTGCTGGTAGTATTATTTGGTTCGTAGATATCTGCACAAGCTGTGCAATAATAAAAGTGAAAGGAGCACTCAGCAACATTATTACAATCGTGCTGCCCGAACTGCCACAAGAATACTCATCGCTGAATATGAATAAGTATTAGTGTAATGACTTACATCACCACCATTATAATAAATTGAGAATGATGGTGGTTGTTACATCTCTTAGTTTTATTTCATAAATGGCTGCACCATACGATGTTGTTTTTATTCCATTGATGAGTTTATTGATGAGAGCATATGAAACTATAGTTATCAACTGGATTTGTTAATGTAGGAATTTCAGGGTTGCTATCCATGTTTAAGTTTAATGTATAATCGTCTGGCAGAATTTGATTGTTGTTTTCCATATACTTTAGCATAAAATGCTCCTTATTATTAGTAAAAACATAGCTTACATCTTTCACTATTAGTGCCAAGATTATCTGATGTATCAAGATATCCGCCTGATGAACTTATCAATTCCGATATAATTTGCTGATAAATTTGTTCTAAATCAACAAAAACTTCTTTTCGGATATTATAATAAACTTTACTGTCTAATCAACATCTCCATTTACGTCAATTGTGGCATAATGTGAATCCCACTTTAAGCTAAGTATCGCTTAAGTGGGAAACAATCCATTATAGGCTGTGTAGAAATACAGTGTTATTTGGTTCGTAATTATCCGCACATAATTGGTTGCACGGTGAATCAACACGCAATATCACCAACAACCTTCAGAATTATTTAGAGTTGTATAAACAACACCAAGATTAACATCTGTTGAATTAATACTGCTACTTACATTCAAGGATATGAACCATCATCTGATGTTGGAAAGGGAACCTGTTTACCCAACTACCACCGTTAACCCTATATGAAATAGCTACTAGGACGTAGACCCCTGCAGACTGCCGTTCCATGTCACATTAAACGAAGTTCCTGCTGTAATCACTTCATTTGGATCTGGGTTCGTAATGTTAATTGTTGCTCCTTCATTGCAGAGTGTTGTTCGTCTTGCGGTTATTGTTATCGAATACAGCCCAATATGTAAATCCTGATACATAAATAGTTGCGTAATAATTTTTTACTGCCTGATGTAAAGGAAAGTGGTACATCTAAATCAATATAATAATCACCTCCACATGAGACGCCTATCAAACAGCGGAAGTACTGAGAGTGGAGCCCCTCTCTTGTATTCATCAGTTTCCATATTGCTTCAAAAAATTACATGAAGAACCTGGTTTTCTGAATTACTACTGTCATAATTGAATGTCTTTTTTATTCTAAAAGTTGCGGTATTGCCCGAGATAGGAGGAATTAGGCCCTTACCCGAAATCTCAATCGCTTCCTCCGGAGATCAATAGTTCCCACAGATGTAATCAACTGGAGATTCTGTATATATCATCTGTGTAACTTCCATACAGCATCATAAAAAACAATAGTAAAAGTAAAATTCTGGGCCTTCATATTTAAGAGATTTAGAACTACTTTCATTCTTTAATTTTTTATTAGTTTTAATATAGAATTTCTGTCATATCCGAAAATATACACCATAGGGGTACTCAGAAAATTAGTGTATTTATACAGATTTCAATTGTTTATTTAAATCAATTTTCCATTATAATCATAGATTTGTATAATCTCATCTTTTTGCAGTATAAATATTTATAAAATCTGAAAATGGATTTGGAAAAACACTTATTAATTTTTCAAATATGTTATTTAATTAAGATCTGCCACTATAAGTGTAGTTTCCATCATTATTTATTAACTTTAATCGATAGTAAATCATTCCAAAGTCGGGATCAGTATGTAAATATGAAGATTGACTTTTGAATGAATCTGGGTTTTCAAAATTCATTTTTCCTATTTCAATAAAATCGATACAGTCAATACTGTATTCTATTGAAATACTATTTAAGTTTGTATATGCTGATATGGTCAACTAATTAATATTCCTTCCTCAACTTTTTGACTTTAATGTTCAAATCATCTTTTAAGGCAAGTAAGGAAATTATAAACAGTGTTTGGATCATTATATCCGGCAGAGAGGTCCATTGTATTTACCCATCACTCTAAATTGAGTTGGGTTTTCATTATCAGGATAAGCAATTATTAATTTTCTTTGATCCAAATCTTAAGAATAAAATTCCTACCATTATTAATTCCTTCATCAATAGAAGATTGTTTGAAGGATCGTCTCATATATCGTTGGTATGTAAGCTAAACCACCAAAAACAATTACAGAAGATGCGCCAGCACAATTGCCGGATTCGTCAAATACAGCTATCCAATCTTCGGGATCACAAATAATTCCATTTATTTGAGCTTGTCCAAGAACTACTGCAGAACTATTTGTTGAATTAATAACAAACTCTGCAGGTTGTGCAAAGAACAAACTGACATTGAGAAAATTTATTATGATCAAAAATATTTTCATTTAATTTCTTCTAATATTGATAAATGATATTATAATAATACCTAGTATATTATTAAATAGATAATTCTATTTTATAACTTGATTTCATATTGTCTTTCCGGCGGTAAAATTAAACAATAAAACAATACGATTTTTGCCCAAAAAACTGACATGGCATTTTTGGGGTGTGAAACCCTATAAAACGGGTGACGAAACAAGGAAAATTTCGTGTTAAATTTTTTTGGGAATAAGATAAAATAATGATTATTAGATAAATTTTTACAATTTCCAAACAATTTAATAAGCATCCTCTGGTGGAATAAGTATAATTTATATTTGGTATGGTAAATAATTATAGGTTCAAAACTTGATATGCATTAGTATTACTTTTTAATTGAATAATCTACATTATCAATTACAATGTCTCCATTACAATCGGATAATTCTCCATATATTAGTGACACTTATCCATAGACTTGAGACACATATCCATAAGCTTGTGACATGTCTCCATAGACTTGAGACACGTCTCCATAGGCTTAAGACACATCTCCATTGGCTTGAGTCACGTCTCCATAAGCTTGAGACACTTCTCCATAGGCTTGAGTACTGATTCTATTTATTTAGATATAAACTTCAGTTTAGATTCTGATTTCTCCTCGCTGCCCTTTTATTCCCATTTTTTTCCTCGCTGCCCTCTAACTCCCTAAAGGGAGAACCGCTCTGCTCTTTTCCCTGCACTTTTGCGGGTGGATGCTCCTACAGTAAGGCTGTGATGCAAGGGAGGCAATTAAAAATCAAAATTTAAAAAACTTTTCCATCTCCTGATAAATCAAGAATCAGGAATCAAGAATCAAAAATCAAGAATCATATATCAAAAAACACTTTTCACTTACATCCTGCAACTAAAGCAACCGGCTATCCATTCATCCAATTATCCAATATTCAATTTTTAACTTTTCACTTTTAGTTTTTAGTTTTTAGTTTTTAACTTTTATCTTTTATCTTACTTCGTTTTAATAATTTTTAGTTTTTCAAAAAAATCATTTTTATAAAATTCTGAAATAGGCAATTCGTGAATTTCATTTTTGGTATAAATATTGACATTGGTGTTTGTAAAACTTTGAACAGCATAAATATTTATAACATAAGACCTGTGTATTTTAACAAAATAGTCACAATCCAGTTTATTTATTAAATCTGCCATACTCGAACTTATAAGATGCGATTTTTCAATGAGTTGTATTACTGTATTATTATTCGAGGCTTGAATAAAAGCGACATCTCTGAGATTTATCTTTATATATTTCAGATTGCTTTTTACAAAAAACTATATCGGGTATCATAGCGGTGGGAAAATACAAACCATATGAATACCTGATTTACCTGATCAACCATAAAATTGTAAAGAGCAAAATCAATAGCTGTATCTATCTGATGAGGATAATAAGGCTTGGTGAGAAAATAATTAGGATTCACTTTTTTGATATCTCTTGTGAATTGATCATAATTTTGCAGAAAGAAATATAGGAATATCGATATTTTTTTGAAATGATCGACTATTTCAATACCGTTCAGTGGACTATTTTCCAATTTAATATCCACAATCATTATATCGGGAATTGAAGATTTTAAAAGCATCATAGCTTTTACACTATCATGAGCCGGGCCTATAACATCATAACCAAATTGAATAAGATTTTCCTTCAAATTTTCAGCTTGAATAAAATCGTCTTCAATTATCATTATTTTCATCTTTTCGAATGACATTGTTGTTGGTTTTTGTTTGATATAATAAATTAATTTTGTATAAGTTTATCGAAATAAAACCGATATTTCAATCCCTCTCCAATTATAATCTCATAAGTTCCATGAATCTGATTTGTCAATTCTTTTATAAGTTTTAAACCTAAAGAATCCGAATTCTCATAATCAATTTGCTTATCAATCTCAACTCCACTATCAGAATAATTCATCGTAATAGCATTGTCCTTTTTCAATTCCAAATCAATTTGGAGTTTATCTTCAATGATTTTTGCGTGTTTAATACTATTAGTTATCAATTCATTAATAATAAGTCCAATTTTCATACTTTTATCGGCATTTAGTCTGATATCATCAATTTTAATATTTGCAATCACTTTTCTATTTTCTATTGAATTAAATCCTATAATACTATCAATAATATTAGTCAGATATTCTTTTAATTCAATATTAGCATTTTCCATTTCTTCCGAAAGTAACATTTTCTCTAAAACTGTTAAAACCCTTACTCTATTCTCACTTTCAACAATAATATCTTTAAGCTCCAAAGAATCAAGCCTTCGAGTTTGCATTTCCATCAATGATGATAGTAATGAAAGATTATTCTTAATTCTGTGAATATTCTCTTTATTAAGTGTCCGGATTTCAAGGTTTTTTAGTATTAAAATTTTATTATTCTTTGACCTTTCTCTTAAAAAATAATACAATAAAGATGCTAATAACATAAAAATAATTATAGCTGACCATAATAATTTGTTTCTATTTTTACTTAGTGTGATTTCCTGGTTAAGTACTTTTTGATTGACATTTAAAAGGTCTAAAGAATCCTGTTTCATTTTTGCTTGGTATTTAGATTCCAACTCCAGTATTTTGTCGGCATTTCTTTTTGTATAAATACTATCTTTCCTTATTGACGCATCTTTATAAATATTGAATGCTGATTTATAATCATTTAATTTTGCAAATGCATAAGCTTTCTGTTTTTGAATAAATTGGTCAAAATCTTCATTATTCTGTTGTTTTGAATACTCTTCAGCATTCTTGTAACATTCCAGTGATTTTTTAGGATTATTTAAATGATAGTATGTTATTCCTGAATTTAAGTAGTTTACTGCCAAATTGAATTTTGATTCTTCAGGCAGTAAATTTCTTTCTTTAATATAATATTCCAAGGCATTATCATATTCATTTTTAGTTAAATAGGCATCTGCAATTGAACCATAGAGATTAACTTCATGATTGGTTAAGTGGTTTTTTTTGCAATTTGAAGCGCCTTTGACAAATAAATTAATGAAGAATCAGAAGACTTTTTCTTACTATAGAAAACACCTAGATTTGCATAATTCATAAGTTTTAACATAATAAATGAATCTATAGCTGGATTCTTTGATAATTTGTTTAATATTGAGATTCCTTTATTAATATCAAATTTACTTATTATCAAAGCTAAATCTTGATTTGTTTGTATAAACCTTTTATTATCATTTAGATCTTTAAATAAATTTGCAGCTTTAGTTGTTAAACTTACTGCTTCTTCATATTTACCCTCATTATTGCATATATGACCTAAATTATAATAGATCATCCCTTGTGCTTTTTTATCATCAGACTTTAAAGCAATTGCCAATCCCTGTTTATAAAATTTCTTCGAACCTTTATATTCACCTCTCCTCATAAATAAATTTCCAAGTGAATTTAATACCATAATTTGCTTTGGATAATCCTGTAATTTGATATAAATACTCTTTGCTATATTAAAACAACTATCAGCAGATTTGAATTGATTTTCATCTAAAAATATTTGACCTTGCTGATGGAAATATAAAGCTTTAATTGAATCGTGCGTATTTTTTTCATTAACAATTAAAGACACTTTATCTAATATTTTTTGTGCTTTTTCAGGATTGACTTCTTCAGATGATTCTCTTATTATATTTGATATTTCAGATGTTGATAATCTTTGAGCAAAGCTAAAAAAAGTAAGGTCAAATAAGAAGAATAAAAATAAAAAAAATTTTTTCATTTGTTTCATTTTAAATTTTAAAATAGTAAATTATTTTATTAACTAATTAAATCCCCAAAATAAAACCGATATTTCAATCCCCCATCGATATCGATTTCATATTTTCCATGCATTTGCTGTGTGATATCTCGTATAAGTTTCAATCCCAAACTATTCGAATTTTCCATATTGAAATCTGAAGCTATTTCCGATCCACTATCAGAATATTCTATGGTGATACCATTTTCATTTTTTATCGATAAATTCAACTCTATTTCTCCAGATGTTTTATCTGCATACTTTATACTATTTGTTATCAACTCATTGATTATAAGCCCTAATTTCAGACTCTTATCTGCATCTAAAATAAATTCATCAATAGACATTTTTGAATTGATATTAAAATCTTCTCCTGAATTGAATTGTATGATATTTTCGATAATATTGGTTATATAATTTTTAAAATCTATTTTGCTATCATCATTGGTATTAGACAAAAGTTGTTTTTCAGTAGTAGTAAGTACCCTAACTCTATTTTCACTTTCCATCACTATTTCCTTCAGTTCAGGAGAATTCAACCTTCTTATTTGCATCTGCATCATTGAAGATAACAGTGCAAGATTGTTTTTTATCCTATGGGTATTTTCCCTGCTGAGGGTTTCAATCTGTACATTTTTAGCTATCAATTCATTATTAAGTTTTATCTTATTTCTATAATTTCGATACAAGGCTATGATTAATCCTGTCAGTAGTAATGCCAGAAAACCAAACAGTTTCAGATAATTATTTTTTGAATTTATCATTACTGCCTGCAATTCTTTTTCCTTTTTTAAGGTGTTGTTTTCTTCTTCTTTTACTTTCAAATCATATTTAGTTGTCAGTTCTTTTATCTGTTTATCCTTTTCTTCATTCAACACCAAATTTTTTATAGAATCAGCTTCTACCTTATATTTATAAGCATTTCTGGTATCATTTTTTGCAAAATATATCTTAGCTATTATATCTTCAATAGTGTATATCTCCCTATTTGCCCCTATTCCCTTGAAGTATCCTAAAGCCTGCAAAGAATAATCCAAAGCAGGGTTATAATTTTTGAGTTTATAATTCAATTCTCCAATTTTTGAGATTACAGTATTTTTTTCAAACTGATCAACAGATTCATCAATTTGAGCTATAAATTCAAAATAATATTTTTTTGATTCATCATATTGTTTTTGCTTCAAATAAAGATCTCCGAGACAACTCAAGGAATATAATAATGCTCTTCGACTACCTATCTCTTTGCTCTGTTGTAAAGCATCCATCCCGAATTCTATTGCTTTTGTCATACTATCCACTTCTGAATAATAGGTCGAAAGACATACATAATTCATAGGAAGAGAAGCTTTCTGATTGATCTCTTTATTTAGTTTTATTGCCTCCAGTTGATACTTGATGGCATCCTGAAAATTTCCGAGATTGTATTCTATAATGGAAATATTATTGTAGGAATTGGACATTTCTGATTTATTGTCCAATTTGTCGAATATTTCAGGATTTAAGGTAATATTGAGCAGCTTCCGGATACCTTCCATTATAATCTTCAATGATTCCAAGTGAATTGTAAACATAACCCAATCCCTCCTGATCGTCTATTTTTAGTTTGATAGCTTGAGCTTTATCTAAAAAATACTTGGCACTATCTAATTGCATTTTCGATATATTATTACTTCCCAATTGCAGATAAGCCATCGAAATATACAATTGATGATTATATTCCTTGAATACTTTGAGAGCCTGCCTCAATAATTCAGAAGAACTTGTATAGTCACCTTTATAAAATTCAGAAACATAAACAATATATAAAGCAAAAGCATGTTGTAACGGATAATTTTTTCTTTTGTAAATGCCAATAAATCATTATTTATTTTATCGGCTTTTTTCGCATCATATCTCCGGATAGATGTAATAAGATCAACCTGTGAATAGAAATATATGAGATCTTCTTTTGGAATTTGCCCTAAAAATATTTACCATTAAGTATAAAAAGGAAATAATACATTGACAAATAATTAATTTAGCCATATAGTCACAGAGTTTTATTCAGTATTCAATCAACTCATAAAAATATCTATAATGACTAAAAAACAAAATTTTACTATTAAATTTTACTTGAATACTAAATAATTTATAACTATATAAAATAAGCACGATATAAAAACTACATAATAATAACACGATAAAGCTGAGGAATTCCCACTGATTATTCGACTACTCTCCACCTATCAATCTATCATAAGTGCTACCGAATTTCCTTTGATAAACCAATACAGTATAGTCATTTTCTGTTTGGTAAAATGAACCTTCTAAGTCTGAATAATTAATATTCCCTTTACTATCGACCAAAGCATAATAATAGTCATAAACTCCTTGCTTAAGAAATATAGTACCGGTATATGACTCTTCTGTAGGATCATATTGCAGTTCGTTTTCATCATACAATTGCCACTCACTAAATCCTCCTATCACATACACTTTGTATCCGGGCATCTGAGCATATGATTTCAGTGAAAACTTGACATAACAATATTCATTGCTGTAAATATCGTCGGAGTTATCGAGATTCAAAATCAAAAAATTACCACCTATATCTGTCCACAAAAAGTAATTGGAGTTTTTTCTGATTGGGTCAGATTCCAACTCGATATATACCCCTGTTCTCCTGACATCTATCGAATGAATATCGATATTTGTTGACTTTAGCGTCCTGAAATCTGCATTCCTGAACTCATTGTATCCCTCAAATAAAAAAGGATCAAATTCATCAAATGTGATATCATCCCCCATGAGATACTTGGGACTGACATCGAGTATAGCATCGCTCCAACGATCATTTTGCAATACATCGACTTTTAATTCTGTCAATGGATCCACAATATTGTAATCTTTGGAATTCAATTGAATATCCAGACTTTGATGAGTGTAATATTTTGAAACATCTTTTGGGTGTCCCAATGTGGCTGATATACTTATTGCATCTTCCGAAACCAAAAATCTCTTTACTATAACAACATCTTCATCCTCATCATAGATAACCAGTATATAATTACCTGAAATCGACCATCGAGTATCACTATTAGGCAATGACAATTGATAGTTAACATACTGAAAAAGAGTTAAATTAGAATTGTCGTAATCTTTAATTTCTATATCATTATACCCTCTTAAATAGTCACTTTCATTTATGTTTTTACTGATATTCCAATCCATATCACAATGAATTATCTTATAGTAATAGCTTCTGAAATATCCACTTATATCATCAAAATCAAGTGAAAGTGATATTGACCCACTCAAATCAGAAACCGGATACGATAGTGGATTGGAACCAGCATAAAACTTTACTGATTTTATATCCGGATCATATACATAATCTTCAGTTGAGGTCACAATTTGTCCATAGGAATTTATCACTGTAAAAACCAACATTATGATAAATATGTATATTTTTTTTCGAAATAACATTTTTATTTTTTTTCTGTTTAACAAAATTTATTTTTTTCTAAGATTTTCCTTTTAAATCAAATTCTATCTATTCAACCAATCATATAATCTGTAATGATACAATCTTAATTATTTTTACAATCCTCATATCATACTGAATATCAAATTAATAAATATCTAATTATACCAAATTAAATATTTTTATTAACCAAAATAATTACATAAATTACATTTTCAGTAACATCTTTTTTTGATTTAATATTGCATTAATTTTACTAAATATCAAAATTACAACAACTTATAACATTAATTTTTAATTAAAATCACATAATTAATTAAACAAATTTAATCATGACTGGTTAGTAATTTATATTTAGTCTAATTGTTAATTGTTCGTCGAAACTAAAATTTCAATATTGTAAAATAAACAGATTCCAATATCAAAATTAATAAAAAAACATTAAACCCTAATTAATTCATCAAAACAATTTAACCTATGAAACTATTATTACAAATTTGGATTATACTATTGAGTATATCAATCGCTAAAGCACAAAATTCTGTTTACCCCAATGCTCCATATACAACATTGAGGTATATTGACGTAGAAGGAGACAATATTTATTGTGCCGGTTACTGTGACATATTGACTTATTCCACTGATGGAGGTTCTACCTGGACATACACAGAAGCTCAAATCTATGGTTTGAACGACTTAAAAATAATACCCAACACCAATGGTCAAAAAGCATTACTGACTTATGATGGAGCACTAAAAGTTTTTGATGTTGCAGACCAGAGTTTGACAGTAATTAATGACGACTTTCTTAATAGCTATTCTGATAATTTTGAAAAATCATTTTTCATTGCTGATAGTGTTTACACCATTAACAATGTAGGTGTTTTTAAATCTAAAATTGGTACTTATAGCTGGGAGACATACTTTGGATTTTCTTTATCATCCAGCTTTATAATGGATGTAGATATGACAGAAAACTACTTTTGGATAGGTACTTCAACAGGGGATTTATTGAAAATCAATATTAAGGACAAATCAATTGAAAATATATATACTTTTGAAAAACGAGTATATGATGTCGAAATGGTAAATGACACTCTTGGATATGTCGAATATCAAACAGGAAGCAATATTCAAAAAACTACAAATGGAGGTGAAAGTTTTGTACCTCTTACAGGTATGCCTGAAAATATCAATCCCTTAGCATTAGGAGAAAATATCTTATTTACCATCAATACCAATAGAGTTTATCTCTCTCAGGATGGAGGTAATACTTCAAAATATATCGGAAACCCTGAAGATGGTCAATCAGCATTGACTTATGGATACATTTTGACTA
>JAWKLW010000024.1:0-38472 GCA_041392555.1 Saprospiraceae bacterium
GTAAAAATATTAAAAAAGATTCTCCTAAGTTTAATAAAGCTGAACTCAAAAACAGAATATTTTCTGAAATAGAAAATATTAATCCGGAAAAATCTAAAGGGAATTCAGTAATAAGTCTATTTAGAGCTAGCTCTATTGCTGCAATAATACTATTGATTGTAGGTATTTATATGCTAATAAATAATTCTGTAATGTTGCAGAATACTTTTCAAAGTAATGGAGATATTTCAATAGTTAATTTAGAAGATAATTCTAACATAGTTTTAGGGACAAATTCTTCATTGCAAAAAGGGACTGATTTTAATAATGTAGAAAGAAATGTTATACTTGAAGGTAGTGCTTATTTTAATGTTAATCATATTGATAATAAACCATTTATAATAAATTTTAAAACTACCAAAATCACAGTTTTGGGAACTTCATTTGAAGTAGGAACTGATAGAAATAGTCATGTCTATGTGAAAGTGGATGAAGGAATTGTGAAATTTGAAAATGATAATGGCAAATCAGTAATTATATTAAAAGGACAGGCAAAGGAATTTAATGAAATTGCAAATGAATTTATTGATTTAAATATTGAAGACTTCAAAGTAGATTTAAAAAGCAAATATTTGAGCTTTCAAAATTCTAAAATCACTGAAGTCCTTGATAAATTATCGAAATTCTATGGAGTAAAATTTCAGATTAATTGTGATGAGATAAATGGACTAAAAGGGTTCACATCGCCTCTTAATTCAAGTTTTAGTATCAATGATTATATATCGACAATAGAAAAACTTTATAATATTAAGTTTGAAGAAATAAAGAAAAATGTTTTTGTAATAAGTTGCAATTAACTTTAATTTTTAGTTGGTTTTATTTAGTAATAGATGTGGAAGTCTTTAGCTCTAAAGGCTTCCATAATCTTTTTATACAATAATGGCATTATTTTTGATACTTTATAATATTGAATTTATTGTATATAAAATGCGAAGTAAATATTTATTACTATTTTTATTGCTTTTCTCTTTTTCTATTTCTCTAATATCACAGGATGATATTTGGGGTAAAGAAGTTACACTCAGAATAAATAATAAAAGTCTTCCTACTGCACTTGTTGTGTTGAGTAAGGAATCCGGAGTAAATATTGCATTCAATGAAGGTCAAATCCCTTCGAAACTTATTAATCTATATTCTCCCGGATATACTTTTAAAGAAATACTGGATTACCTTCTTGAGAAAACAGAGCTTACTTATGAAGTAATAGATAATCAGGTAGTAATATTACCCAAAAGTTCTGAAAATAAAATTCAATTCCATATCAAAGGATATATTAAAGATGCAAATACAGGAGAAAAACTTATAAATGCTAATATTTATCTGAGTGATTTTTCTAAAGGAACAGTAAGTAATGAGTATGGCTATTTTCTTTGGACTTGCCCAAAGGTGTCAATAATATTTATTTTTCATACTAGGATACTATAAGCAAAATATTGAACTGAATTTGGAAAAGGATATCATGCTAAATGTCAAATTACATCGGAACCTGCACAAGAATTGAAGGAAATATTGATTACAGATTTTAGGAAATCAAAATTGAGCATGATTCAGGAAGAACCAGAAATAATGAATGTGGATAGGATAGAGAAAATGGTTAGCTTGCTGGGAGAAAATGATGTCATAAGATTGGCTCAGGTTCAAAGTGGTGTGTTGACAGGTGCAGATGGATTTGGAGGGCTTCATGTAAGAGGTAGTAACGATGGGGACAATATGATTTTATTGGATGGAGTGCCTGTTTATAATGCCAATCATGCATTAGGTTTATTTAGTGTTTTTAATCCAAGTATTATTAAAAACAGTACGCTTTATAAAGGTGCTTTCCCTGCTAAATATGGAGGCAATATTGGGTCAGTATTGGATATTAGGACAAAAGATGGGAATAATAAAAAAATTGGTGGTGAAGGAGAACTTGGTATTGTAACTGCAAAAGCCTTAATTGAAGGTCCAATTACCAAAGATAATTCATCTTTTATTATTGGATTTAGAAGAACATTTTTGGATCTTTGGAAAAATCCAGTTTCAGAGATATTGAGTAATTCTCTTGAATCTAAGTCTTATAACTATTATTTTTATGATTTTAATATCAAATCTAATTTTAAACTTAATAATAAAAATCAATTATATTTTTCTTTTTATAAAGGGAGGGATCTTTTTGAAAATAATATTTCTATAAAATCAAATGTAGAGACTGATGTTTTAAATCAAAAAAGCAAAAGTTCATGGAACTGGGGAAATACTTTATTGTCTGGACAATTGACTTCTCAAATGGGAAAAAGACTTTTCTTGACGACTACTCTTTACTATACAAATTTTGAATTGAAGTCATTTTCTTACGAAGCTAATTTGATCAAAAGTAGTAACAGCTACTATACTGAAGGGAAATTATTCGATTCCGATATTTCAGATTTAGGTCTAAAGTTTGATTTTGATATGACCATAAAAAATAATTTATTTAAATATGGTTATTCCTTGGTTAGTCGAAATAGTCAGCCTATGGTTTATTTGACTTCTGATATTATTGAAAATATAGATAAAGATATTCCGGATGAAGATAAAATAAGATTTAATATTGAACCATTTGTTAATAAAACTATTGAAAATAGAATATATTTTGAAGATAAATTCACATTAAAAGATTATTTGAATATTTATGCTGGATTTCATTTCTCTGTAATTTCCACTGATGGGGTTAACTACATAACTCCTGAACCTCGTGTAAAAGTGGAAGCAATATTGGGAGAATACAGTAAAATAATGGCTTCTTGCTCAAAAATGACTCAGGCGATTCATTCATTGAGTAATAATACATTAGAATATACTGCAGATATAAGGGTGCCTTCTACAAATATACTGGAACCCGAACATATTTGGAATTATGATTTGAGTTACCAAATTGATATTTCCAAAAATTTAAATTATAGTATCACTTCTTATTATAAGACTGCAATAAATACAATTTCATATAAAGAAGGAAGTTATTTTATTATAAGTAATGATTCAGAATGGCAAAGCCTTATTCCAATTGGAAGAGCAAAAATGTATGGTGTTGAAAACCAAATTGAATTGAATTCAAAAAAAATAAAATCTTGGTTCAATTATACATATTCAAAATCAAAAAGGAAATTTGAAAATTTGAATCATGGCAAATGGTATGATGATAGATTTTCGAGAACCCATATGTTTAATCTTATCACATTCTATAAAATAACTGATAAAACAAATTTATTCGTTGATTTTGTATATGGTAGTGGGAATCCTTATACTCTTCCTGTTCAATTGACTCCTGATGGTCAACTTATATATGATGAAGTCAATAATTGGAAGCTTCCTGCTTACAAAAGGATGGATATAGGAGTGGAGATATTATTGAATAATGAAAAATTTCAACAAAATATAAATATTAGTTTTTATAATATACTTAGTGTTTTCGGTACAAAAAATCCATTGTATGTAACATTTTCCAATATTGATAACACTCTGTCTATTGATAATTTTAAATATGTTTATGTTTTCCCTTTTATACCTTCTTTCAGTTATAAATTTAAATTTTAATATTTTGTTTTACTGAAAAAAACTGAATATACTTGTTCCGTATTTTTTGGAATTTATATATTTAGGATGTTCTGAGAAATCATTTTTATTGTCGTGCTCAAATATTATAATACCTTCCGGCTTCAATAAATTTTTGTTGTATATAATATCAATTATTTTTTCCATATTTGGATAGTTATATGGAGGATCTGCAAAAATAATATCGTATTTTTCAGTATCAGATTCTAAGAATTTTATTACATCATATTTTTTAATTTTGAGCTCATTTTCAATATTAAATTCGTTAGATAATTGTTTTATATACACGAAGCACTTATAATCTCTTTCTACAATAGTAGCATCCATTACACCTCGTGATATGAATTCTAAACTTATACTTCCTGTTCCTCCAAAAAGTTCTAATGTTTTGATTTCTTCGAGGTCATATCTATGATCTAAAATATTGAATAAGCCCTCTTTGGCCATGTCCATAGTTGGTCTAGTAACATTGTTTTTTAATTGAGCTCTTATTTTTCTACCTTTGAACTTCCCGCTGATTATTCTCATTGGTTAGAATGATAAATGTCATAAAAATAATGAGATTGAAAACTATCGATAAAATCTGTAGAGAAATTGTTTTCAATATCTATTTCAGCGAAATTGATGTGTTTAATATAATTTTGTAATTCAGAATATATCACGGATTCTTTTTCGATTCTGCCTGATAAAATCAATGGATTTATATTTGGCAACAGCCCTGATGAATGATACATTTTTAAAATGTAATAAAGCATATCATCTTTTGATTTGAGATTGTAAGTTTTTGCAATAGCTAATTGATTGTTTTTAATGGAAATCAATTGGATATTACCTGGTGAAAAATTGCAAATTACAAATCCACTTGTTGTATCTTGGGATATATTTAAACTATTAAGGAGCAATGTTATTTGATGATTTAAATTTACATTTTCGAATAAGTTAGAAAATAAATCAAATAACTTTTCAGGGAAAACAAAATGGCAATTTAATTGAAAAGAGGATACTGGATTTTGAATAACTTTGTATTCATCTAAATAATGTTTTATTGTGATTGGATCCAGAACTTCATTGGCATTTATGTCCTTGAAATCCATAGGTGTAAGACCAAATTCCGGTGTGGTGGTATAAATATTCAATTGATTTAACTCATTATACCCATTAGTTTTTATGAATGATTTTAATTCATATATTCCGGATGTAGAATTGATATCTATACCGGAGAGGTCTCTTAAGGAATATACTTTTTTTAAAATTGAAGAATATACAATAAAAAGAAAATTGTCCCCGCTTATGAGCAAGGACAATTTATTATTTTTATTTTGATACTTATCTTCTTTACTTGTGATATCAAAAGTAATCATTCCCAGTTACCTGTTAGATTAGGAGCATTAAGATCACCAAATTTGATCATATTGTCAGGAGAATATCCTGTTTCATATTTTTCAAAACGTAGATCAGCATAAGGACCCATGAAATCTCTGAAAAAAGTTCCTACCTGTACCACATTTACTTTTGTGTTTTGATATTCTATTTCACCAGCTTCGATAGAGAATTTCTTATTGTCTGAAAATGGAACATAAATCATTGAATCAACATTTACATTCAGGTTTTTTAAAGAATCCAAAGCACTTACATACGTTGTGTCATATTGAATTTCTTTTACATTAGTAATGTCATCAGGATTACCTATAATTCTCGGTATTGGAATACTTTTTGTTTTTAACACAGAAACTAAATCATCCAAATTACCGGCAAATGTATCAGTTATTTCTCTATAGATTTCTTGAGATGTTCTGATTTGCTTTAAATGACTGATTACTGCTTTTTCTCTGTATGTTTTTACATCCATAAACCTTATAGGTTCTGATATACTCTGATATAGAAAATATCCAAAAAGATTTTTAAACCAACTAAAATAATATTTACAAGATATTTCATATTTTTAGATTTATTTAATTTATAAAATTCTAAAGTTCAAATTTACAATTTATATAATAATTACTACAAATTTTATTTAAAAAATATTAAAAATTAATATGTTCTTTCAATAAAGAGGCAATATTTGATGTAAAAATCTTCACTGCTATAGCTATTAGTAAAACTCCAAAAATCCTTCTCAAAACACTAATAGTTGCTGACCCAATTTTACCTTCTATTATTGGTATCAATTTTAATATTATATACACCAATATGATATTAGCTAATATTCCTATGAATATTGTCATATTATTATATGATGCTTTTAATGAGATAATGGTTGTGATGGTACTGCACCAGCTATCAAAGAAAATGCAATTGGGACAATTTCTGCTCCTTCCATTTCTCCATCTGCCTTCATTATTTCTCTTCCAATTATCATTTCCAATCCAATAATGAAAATTACTAATGCCCCAGCTATGGCAAATGATTCTACATCTACTCCAACCAATTTAAGGAATGAACTTTCCTAAAAATAAAAAAGCCAACATGAGTGCTAAAGCAAATAATGCCACTTTTTCTGAGTGTATTTGACCTTGTTTCTTTTTTATATTAATCAATATTGGAATAGAGCCTACTATATCAATAACGGCAAAAAGTGTAAGGAATACGGTTATATAATCATTAATTTTATCCATATATATAATAAATAAAAGTGTAAAATTTATTAATCTTCAAAAAAATAATTCAAACAAACTTATTTTTGTAAATCTGTGCATTTTTTAAAAAGTGCAAATATACGTAATTTGATGTTTTTATTGACTACAAAAATTAATTTAACTTTAACTTTTACTTTTTATGAAAAAATTTGATTTTATAATAGTTGGACAAGGACTTGCAGGTTCGGTATTAGGGAGTAAATTACTTAGTAAAAATAAAAAGTATATTGTTTATTGATAAAGGGCTTGAATTTTCAAGTTCCACTAAAATGGGAGGTGTTATTAACCCAATTACAGGCAGGAAATTTGTCAAAACTTGGCTCATAGATGAATTGTTACCTGTTGCATTGGATACATATCATGATTTTGAGGTATTGCTCGACGAACAATTAATTTATTCAAAAAATATATTTAGATTTTTTAATGATATTGAAGATGAAAATAATTGGATGGCTCGTAATATGGATCCTGAATACCAGCAATACTTCGGTTTAGATTTTATAGCTTATGAAATTATGTATCTCAATCATGATGATGGTTTTGGTGTAATAAGTAATGCATTTTTGATAGATATACCTTTACTTGTACGAAAATTCAGGGATTATTTGATTCAGAGGGAATTGATAATTGAGGAAATATTTAATTTCGACAAACTAATTGTATCGGAAAATGAAATAAAATACGATGGTTTTGTTGCTGAAAATATCATTTTCGCAGAGGGATATTCAGTAATTAAAAATCCTTATTTTCATTTTATACCAATGAATCTAGCTAAAGGTGAGGCTTTGAAAGTTAGATTTAAAGATATGCAATTCCATAATATTATGAAAAAAAGGATAACAATTGAGCCTTTGCCAGATGGATTGCATTGGGTAGGTAGTAATTATATTTGGGATTTTGAAGATTCTGAACCTACCGATTCCAGCAAAAGGTATTTTTGGAACAACTTTCAAAGATGGTTAAATTAGATTTCGAAGTTGTGGAACATATTGCTGGTATCAGACCAACTGTGAAAGACAGAAGACCGGTAATAGGTAGTAATACTCAACATCCCCACGTGAAAGTATTTAATGGAATGGGAACAAAAGGAATTTCACTTGCACCATATTTTGCTGATATTTTCGTGGATCACCTACTACTTGGTAAAGAAATACCATTAAATGTAAGTATAGATCGATTCTTGAAATAACACTAAACTTTATATTGTTTCTTTATTTTGATGGCTCCCACAATTCCAGTTTATTTCCATCAATATCCATGATATGTACGAATTTGCCATATTCATATGTAGCAATTTCATCCAAAATGCTTACTCCTGCTGATTTCAATTCTGTAACTAAAGACTGTATATCGCTCACTACAAAATTAATCATAAATTCCTTTTCTGATGGTTCGAAATATTTTGTTTCTGATGAGAAAGGACTCCAAATAGTGTAGTTGTTGTTGGTATTGTTATCACTATCATTCCATTGAAATATTGTTCCATATGGATCTATATCGAAGCCTAGATTTTCTTTATACCATTCTTTTAATTTATCCGGATTGCTACTTTTAAAAAATACTCCTCCAATTCCTATTACTTTTTTCATTGCATTATATGTTTTTATGTTAAACAAAAATATTGTTCTTTAAATGATTCTAAATATTCATTGTCTTTAATCTTAGACTATTAGAAACTACTGAAACTGAACTTAAAGCCATTGCAGCAGCAGCTATCATAGGATTCAAAAGAAATCCAAAAGTAGGGTAGAGGATGCCTGCCGCAATAGGAATTCCAATAATATTGTAAATGAAAGCCCAAAATAGATTCTGTTTTATGATTTTCATAGTGTTTTTTGACAAGTTTATTGCTTTTGGTATTAAATTTAGGTCTGAAGAAGTCAAAGTGATTTTAGCTACATCAATAGCGATATCTGAACCTTTTCCCATTGCTATGCTCACATCTGCCAATGCCAATGCCTGACTATCATTGATGCCATCTCCAACCATTGCAACAATTTTACCTTTACTTTGTAATTCTTTGATATAATCAGATTTTTCTGTTGGCAGCATATTGGCTTTATAATTGATGATTCCTGTTTCTTCGGCTATTTTTTTTGCATTTTTTTCATTATCTCCAGTCAACATATAAATGTCAATATTATTTTGTTTCAAATTTTCTAAGCATTTCTTTGTACCTGATTTAACTTTGTCGGAAAATGAGACTACTGCTAATATTTTTCTGTTTTCCGCAAAGTAAATAAAAGTACTGCCCTTTTCTGATATTTTTTTTGTCTCAGCTATTACTTCACTATTGAGCATTATTCCATTTTCAAATAATATCTTATTGTTGCCAGTGATATATTTATTGGAATTGTAAATACCTTCTATTCCTTTACCTTCATTATATTTGATATTTGATAATTCTAATTTTTTAGCTTTAGGATTATACAATTTAGCAACAGTTGCTTTTGATAGTGGATGTTGTGAATTATTTTCAAGGTTGTATAGAATAGTTTGATAGAAATCTTTATTGTCATCTATAAACCAAATTATTTCATTCACTATAGGTTTCCCTTCTGTAATTGTACCCGTTTTATCAAAAACTATTGCATCTGTTTTATCCAATAATTGTAGGCTTTCAGCATCTTTTATCAGTATATTATTCGAAGCACCTCTCCCAATCCCTATCATGATAGCGGTGGGTGTAGCCAAGCCCAATGCACAAGGACAGGCTATAACCAAAACTGTAATTGATGTTACAAGGGCATGCGAGAAAGCATTTTCCTTTGCAAATATCATCCAAATGATAAAAGTTAATATTGAAATAATAAAAATAGTAGGAACAAATATTGAAGCCACTTTATCTGCTATTTTCTGAATTGGAGCTTTGCTTCCTTGCGCTTCTTTGACTATTTTTATCATCTGAGCTATTAATGTGTCATTTCCTACCTTTGTGGCTCTATATTTTATTACTCCATTTTTATTTATTGTGCCGGCAAAAATTTGACTGTCAATTTGTTTTTCAACTGGCAAATATTCACCGGAAATCATACTTTCATCGATATTTGCAAATCCACTTGTAATTATACCATCTACAGCTATTCTGTCGCCTGGTTTTGCTATTAAAATATCCTTACTTTTTACTTCTGATATATCAGTTTCTTGTGCCTCACCATGTGAATTTATTTTTAATACTGTTTTTGGTGTTAGTTGTAATAAATCTTTGATTGCTGTATTAGTTTTTTGTTTTGCTTTGGCTTCAAGATATTTCCCTATTAAGATGAATGATATTATCGTGGCTGATGCTTCAAAATATACATGGGCATCAATTCCTTTTTGGGTAAAAAAGTCTGAATAAAAAGTATTGAATATGCTAAATAAAAATGAGATTCCTGTACTGAATGCTATAAGAGTATCCATATTCATTAGACCATGTCTCAGTTGTTTGAAGGCATTTATGAAAAATTTTTTACCGAAAACAAAAATTACTGGGGCTGTAAGTATTAATAATAAAATTTTTATTACAAATGTATGAGGAATTGCCATGCTTATTATCATTATTGGAATGGTGAATCCCACAGCGAAATACATGTTTTTTTTAGCTGATTGAATTCCTTTGCTTCTATTTCTTCTATTCCATCTTGATTTATTTTGTTGTCTTTTTCGATTAATAAATCAAACCCTATTTTCTTTAATTTTTCTTTCAATTCTAATGGCTGAACTAAATTACTGTTATAATCAATAAAAACAGAGTTGGACGCCAAATTTACATTTGCTGAATTAACACCTGGTTGTGATTTCAAAAGGTTTTCAACATTCATAGCACATGATGCACAAGACATGCCAGTCACGTTAAAGCTTTCCATTTTATTATCCGTATTAATCATAATGTTGTTTTTATTCGCTGATTGTCTTAAATAAAAAATTATTATACTTCCCAAAATTTATCGATCCAAAGGGGACATTTGGTGTTTTTAGAAGATATTAAATTACCTACTTTATTTAATTGTTCATCTTTTAAAGAATTTTGAATTTCATTATACAAAGTCCTTTCTTCAAATCTAATATGCTCATATAATTTGCTTTGCAATTCTACTATTTTATCCGCTGAAATATTTTCAAACATATTTGATATAGCATTATGTTCTAATAATGATTGAGAAATTAAAATATTGTCTTGAGATAATAAAGGAAATAATAATTTTTCTTCAATTTCAAAATGATTTTTAAGTTGATTGTCCCAAAACCATTTTGCATAATTAATCAATCTTGTTGATTCTGTTTTATTTTTTATTCCTTGTTTTATATTCCAACAAAATGACAAAATATCTCGATGTTCTCTACTCAAAGGTTGCAATGACAGCATTCTTTTCATTAAAAAAGTATATTTAAAAAGTGTAAATATAATATAGTGTGAAGATTTCAAATCTTTATGATTAACAAAATAAATTTAATCATATCCTAATTTTGTTTTCTTCCAACGTCCTGCTTTGAAATAAATCATTACCATAACAGCCATAATCGATTCACTAATTACTATAGCCCAAAAAACACCATTTTCTTTCATATTTAAATATTTTGCAAGGTAATAAGCCAATGGTATTTCAATCAGCCAAAAACTTATAAAGTTTATCAATGTAGGTGTAAATGTATCGCCAGCTCCATTGATAGCTTGAGCCATTACCATGCCAAATCCAAAGAATATATATCCTGTACATAATATTTTAATACATACTATTGCAGTATGCATAGCTACTTCATTTTCATTAAAAATATTGACCAATGGTTTTGCATAAATAAAATAAAATATTGCCACAGCTCCAAGAAATATCATATTGAAATATCCGGATCTCCAGGCTGATGTTGCTGCTCTTTCCGGTTTTCCAGCACCTAAATTTTGACCTACTAATGTCGATGCAGCATTAGCCAAGCCCCATGATGGTAAAATGGTGAAAACTATAAGTCGAATAGCAATTGTATATCCAGCTACAACCTCTGCACCAAACTCAGATAATATTCGTATTAAAAATACCCAACTTGCTGACTGAATTATAAATTGTCCTGCACCTCCCGAAGCTATTTTTATAATATTTATACAGTGTTTTATTTCAATATGCCATTTTTTTATCTTTAATTTAATGTTATGTCTGCCTGAAATAAAATATATAAATTGAAGTATAACTCCAATTGTCCTTCCTGTAAAAGTTGCAATTGCAGCACCTTGAATTCCAAATTTCAATAGAACAATAAAGACAAAATCTAAAAATATATTTATCACATTAGCTATTATCATAATATTCATAGCTTTACTTGCATTTCCAGATCCTCTTAGAGCCCCACCTAAAGAAAAAAGTAATATTATTATCGGGCTGCTTAAAAATTGGATTTTTGCATAATTTATACCTTCTGAAATTAATTCATCAGAAGCACCCATTAAAGTTAGTATATCTTTGGCAAATATAAATCCGGTTATTGATAAAATAATACCAATGAACAGTGAAATATTTATAATTTGCATTAATGATTTTGATGCATCCTCAGGTTTTTTCTCACCTATTTTTCTTGCTATTATTGCTGTTGAAGCAATACTTATGCCCCATGCAATAGAATATATTATTGTGAGAACGGATTCAGTAAGTCCAATAGTTGCCATTCCATTAATTCCAACATATTTGGAGACAAAAAAAGCATCTGCTAAAGCAAATAATGATTCAAAACTCATCTCTATAACCATAGGTATGGACAATAAAAGTAATGCTTTATTTATACCAATACTAGTATAATCAGTAGACTCGTCACTTTTTATAGCCAATTTTATGAATTGTAGGAATTTTTTCATATAATAGGATTTCTATTTTGTGATTAAATTAAAATAAAATTTTGAAAATAATTTCGCAAATTTTGAAAATAATTTTAACTTTGTGTCACTTTTAAAGCGTTATAATATTAAAATTGAATAAATAAATTAAATATTTAAAATTTTTAATAAAAAAAATAAAAAATATTTGTTTAATATCAATATTAATTTTACCTTTGCAACCGCTTTTTAAATAAGGATTTAAAAACGACAATTAAGTGTATTAATTGCCAATGTAGCTCAGCTGGTAGAGCAGCTGATTTGTAATCAGCTGGTCGGGGGTTCGAGTCCCTCCATTGGCTCATTGGTTCAGGGGGCGCGCCGGAGTAGGAGAGCCGGGCTAGACTGTAAATCTAGTGACTACGTCTGAATTGGTTCGAATCCAATCGCCCCCACTTTTTGAAGTGTCAAATGAAATCCTTCCTTAGAAGGGGAGAAAACAAGCGGGTGTAGCTCAGTTGGTAGAGCATCAGCCTTCCAAGCTGAGGGTCGCGAGTTCGAGTCTCGTTGCCCGCTCTTTTTTCTTTTTTATGGAGGCATGGAAGATAAGCCAATGTAGCTCAGTAGGTAGAGCACTTCCATGGTAAGGAAGGGGTCATGGGTTCAAATCCCTTCATTGGCTCGTAATAAATTAAATTATTATAACAAATTAGTAAAAAAAATTAATCAAATGGCTAAAGAAACTTTTGCAAGGTCAAAACCACACGTAAACGTAGGTACAATTGGACACGTGGATCACGGTAAAACTACTTTAACTGCTGAAATTACATATGTGTTGGCAGAAAAAGGGGTGTCTAAAAAAACAGATTACGATTCAATCGACTCTGCACCGGAGGAAAAGGAAAGAGGTATTACAATTAATACTGCTCACGTTGAGTATGAAACTCTTAATAGACACTATGCACACGTTGACTGTCCTGGTCACGCCGATTATGTGAAAAACATGGTTACTGGTGCTGCTCAGATGGATGGTGCTATTCTTGTTGTTGCTGCTACTGATGGACCTATGCCTCAAACAAGAGAACATATCTTGTTGGCAAGACAGGTTGGTGTTCCAAAAATCGTAGTTTATATGAATAAGACTGATCTTGTTGATGATCCTGAAATGCTTGAGCTTGTAGAAATGGAAGTTAGAGAATTATTGGATCAATATGAATTTGATGGTGATAATGCTGCAATAATCCAAGGTTCAGCTCTTAAAGCTTTAGAAGGAGATCCTGTTCATGTTCAATCTATATTAGATCTTATGGATGCTGTGGATTCTCAAATTCCAGAACCTGTAAGAGATGTTGATAAAAAATTCTTGATGCCTGTTGAAGATGTATTTTCAATTACAGGTAGAGGAACTGTTGCTACAGGTAGAATTGAAAGAGGAGTTATAAATGTAGGTGATCCTGTTGAGATTATCGGTTTGATGAAACCAGGTGAAAAACCTATGAAATCTGTAGTTACCGGAGTTGAAATGTTTAGGAAATTATTGGATAGAGGTGAAGCAGGTGATAACGCTGGTTTGTTATTGAGAGGTATTGAAAAAGATGATATCAGAAGAGGTCAAGTTATTGTTGCTCCTGGTTCAGTTACACCACATAGAAAATTCAAAGCTGAAGTTTACGTGTTAAGCAAAGAGGAAGGTGGTAGACATACTCCATTCTTCAATGGTTATAGACCTCAGTTTTATTTCAGAACAACTGACGTAACTGGAGATGTGAAATTACCAGAAAATGTTGAGATGGTTATGCCAGGTGATAATGTTTCTATTGATGTTGAATTGATTCAACCAATTGCTATGGAAAAAGGATTGAGATTCGCTATTAGAGAAGGTGGTAGAACAGTTGGTGCTGGTCAGGTAACTGAAATTTTAGATTAAGAATTGCTTTAAGGCAAATTATAAAATTATTAATAGTAGAGTAGCCTTATAAGGAGGCTACTCTTTATTAGCATATAAATGTAATGTTTTCTAAAGTGAAAACGATTTTTTACGGGCATAGCTCAACTGGTAGAGCGACGGTCTCCAAAACCGTAGGCTGTGGGTTCAAGTCCTACTGCCCGTGCAAATATGTATTTTTTGATATTAATATTGCAAATTAATATAATAATATGAACAACATAGTCTTATACTTAAAAGAGAGCTATTATGAATTAGTTCACAAAGTTAGTTGGCCAAATATGAAAGAACTTTTGGCTTCAACTAGAATTGTAGTCGTTTCTTCAATTCTTTTTACTCTTATTGTTTTTTTGATAGATTTTATTTCAAAAGCAATAACAAATTTTTTATATAATTTATAGTCTGATGAACAACAAGTGGTTTAGCTTAAGGGTTATAAGTGGTAAAGAAAAAAAGATTAAAGAAAGACTTGAACTTGAAATTAATAGGTCTGGTTGGAATGAAGTGATAAGTCAGATTATAGTTCCTACTGAGAAAGTTTATAAAATTAGAAATGGTAAAAAAGTTATCATTGAAAGGAATATTTTGCCAGGTTACATCTTGTTAATGGCAGATTCAGATAGATTTAATGGTGAAATGATAAGAGCATTATCCGGAGTTCAAAATGTGATGCATTTTTTAGGAAAAGATAAACCTCTACCAATGTCTGATGTTGAAGCTAATAGATTATTAGGAAAAGTAGATGAATCGAGTCAGATTGGTGAAGAGATGATTGAACCATTTTTAGTTGGAGAAACTATTAAAATTACTGATGGTGCTTTTAGTGGTTTTGTTGGAGATATTACTGAAGTTAATGAATCAAATAAAACTTTAAAAGTCGTTGTGAAGATTTTTGGAAGAGGAACAGAAGTGGAATTGAATTTTGTACAAGCTGAAAAACAATCATAAAATTTATTAAATAATAATTAGGAAATGGCAAAGGAAATAGAAACATTTATTAAATTACAAGTAAAAGGTGGACAGGCTAACCCAGCTCCTCCTGTAGGACCTGCTTTGGGTGCTAAAGGAGTAAATATTATGGAGTTTTGTAAAAGATTTAATGCTGCAACAACAGAAAAAATGGGACAGGTTTTACCTGTTTTAATTACTGTATATAAAGATAAATCTTTTAATTTTGATATTAAAACTACTCCTGCTGCTGTACAACTTATGGAAGCAATGAAAATTCAAAAAGGTTCTTCAGAACCTAATAGAAAAAAGATTGGTTCTGTAACTTGGGATCAAGTTCGTAAAATAGCTGAGGATAAGATGTCAGATTTAAATGCTTTTAAAGTAGAATCAGCTATGAAAATGGTAGCCGGTACTGCGAGAAGTATGGGAATAACTGTCGAAGGTGATACACCTTGGAGTTAATTATATTTTTTAACAAGGGAGCTAAATAATAGCGTATAACCTAAAATTTTAATTATGGCAAAAATAACAAAAAAGATGAAAGCCGCCATAGGTAAAGTGGACGATGCAAAATTGTATAGTCTTAATGATGCTATGGCACTAGTAAAAGAAGTTAGTATAGCTAAATTTGATTCTTCTGTTGATTTACATGTACGTTTGGGTGTAGATCCTCGTAAAGCTGATCAGGCAATCAGAGGTACAGTTTCATTACCTAATGGTACGGGTAAATCTAAAAGAGTTATAGTGTTATGTACTCCGGATAAAGAACAAGAAGCACTTGATGCAGGTGCTGATTTCGCTGGATTAGATGATTATATTCAAAAAATACAGAACGGATGGTTGGACTTTGATGTAGTGATTGCTATGCCTCAAACTATGGCTGCTGTTGGAAAACTTGGTAGAGTATTAGGACCGCGTTCTTTAATGCCAAATCCTAAAAGTGGTACTGTAACTATGGAAGTTGGGAAAGCAGTTGAGGAAGTAAAAAAAGGAAAAGTTGCATTTAGGGTGGATAAATTTGGAATAATCCATTCCTCTATCGGTAGGGTATCATTTTCAGCTGATAAACTTGCTCAAAATGCAGAGGAGTTTATTAAGACTATTAATAAAATGAAACCAAGTACTGTAAAAGGAACATATATGAAATCTGTTTCTGTTGCCCCTACAATGGGTCCTGGTATCAAAATTGATACAAAATCATTTTAATTAATCAACTTAAAATTAAAGAATAATGAATAAAGTTGAAAAATCTCAGGTGATAGCGTCACTAGAAGAAAAATTTGCAAATAAAAATGTATTATACATTACTGATTCTTCTACACTTACAGTTGAACAAATCAACAAATTTAGAGGGATGTGCTTTGAAAAAGGTATAGAATTTCAAGTAGTAAAAAATAAGTTAGCAAAAATAGCATTTGAAAATGTTGGAGAAGATAAAGGTTTTGAACCTTTGTTTGATGCATTGAAAGGCCCAAGTGCTATTCTATTTGCTGAAGATGGAAATGCTCCTGCAAAATTATTACTTGAATTCAGAAAAGAATTTGATAAACCATTGTTAAAGGCTGCATATATCGAATCTGCAGTTTATTTTGGAGATGATCAACTTAAAAATCTTAAGAATATCAAATCTAAAAATGAATTGTTGGCAGATGTTATTGCATTGTTACAAAGCCCAATCAAACAAGTGGTTGATCACTTCAGTCTGGTGGTAATACAATTTCAGGATTATTAAAAGCTCTCGAGAACAGAGAGTAGTAAAATTGGCTTCAAGTTTTACGCATATAAATTTTTTAATTTTTAAAACAAAAAAAATGGCGGATTTAAAAGCGTTAGCAGAACAATTAGTTAACTTGACAGTAAAAGATGTTCAAGAATTAGCAAATATTTTGAAAGAAGAATATGGTATTGAACCAGCAGCAGCAGCTGTAGCAGTAGCAGCCCCTGTAGCAGGTGGAGCTGGTGAAGCAGCAGCAGCTGAAAAAACTGAATTCAATGTAGTATTGGAATCAGCTGGAGCAAACAAATTGAAAGTTGTAAAAGAAGTTAAGACCTTATTGAATATTGGTTTGAAAGAAGCAAAAGATATGGTTGATGGAGCACCTGCAACTTTGAAAGAAGGAGCACCAAAAGAAGAAGCTGAAGCATTGAAAACTGCTTTAGAAGAAGCTGGAGCAACTGTTGTGTTGAATTAATATTCATTTGGTTGATTAGCGGATGATATTTGTTACTAATTAGTGAATAATTAAACTTAGTTAGTCTTATTAGTGTATAGGATTAACTAAGTTTTTGTCGTTTATTGTATAATTGTTTTTTTGACAATTTACTATTTGAAAATTCTTTTTAATGAATTTAAATGATTCTATGGTTTCCTCGATAAAAGAAAGAGTTAATTTTGGCAAAATTCAAATGCCAATTCGATATCCTGATTTATTATCTATTCAATTAGATTCTTTCAGGGAGTTTTCCAAATTGATACTACTCCTGAAAACAGGTATAAGGAAGGTTTGTATAAGGTTTTTCAAGAACATTTTCCAATAGCAGATGCAAGAAATATATTTCTATTGGAATTTTTGGATTATCAGATTGATCCTCCAAGATATAGCATAACTGAATGTATGCAAAGAGGTTTGACTTACAGTATTCCTTTAAGAGCAAAACTCAGATTATCCTGTAATGATGAAGAACATATTGATTTTGAAACAATAGAACAAGAAGTTTTCCTTGGTAATATCCCGTATATGACCCCAAAGGGATCTTTTATTGTTAATGGAGCTGAAAGAGTTGTTGTTTCTCAACTTCACAGATCTCCGGGAGTATTTTTTAGTCAGACATTCCACCCAAATGGTATGAAAATTTTCTCTGCAAGGGTCATTCCTTTTAGAGGAGCTTGGATGGAATTTGCTACTGATATTAATATGGTAATGTATGCCTATATCGATAGGAAAAAGAAATTGCCTGTTACCACTTTGCTTAGAGCTTTGGGATATGATTCTGATAAGGAAATTCTCGATATTTTTGAGTTAGTGGAAGAAATAGAAGTTAATGAACAAAATTTAAAGAAATACATAGGTAAAAAATTAGCTGCGAGAGTCTTAAGAAAATGGATTGAAGACTTTGTTGATGAAGATACAGGAGAATTAATTTCAATTGAAAGAAATGAAGTAATTCTTGAAAGAAATATTATTTTAGATGAAGAGAATCTTAAGTTAATACTTGAAGCTGATATAGATAAAATAATAGTTCAAAAGGAAAATCTTGATGTTGATTATTCAGTAATTTACAATACTCTTCAAAAAGATCCAACAAATTCAGAACTTGAAGCTGTTGCTTATATCTATAGACAATTAAGAGGAACAGAACCACCTGATGAAGAAACTGCTAGAGGTATTATTGATAAAATGTTTTTTTCTGAAAGCAGATATGATTTGGGGGATGTTGGAAGGTTTAAAATAAACAGAAAATTAGATATAAAAATTCCGGAAGATATAAAAGTTTTAACAAAAGATGATTTTATCGCTATTATATCTTATTTGATAAAAATAATAAATAATCAAGCGGAATTAGATGATATTGACCATTTGAGCAATAGAAGAATTAGAACTATAGGTGAACAGTTATTTGCTCAATTTAGTGTTGGTTTAGCAAGATTGGCAAGAACAATTAGAGAAAGAATGAATGTCAGAGACAATGAAGTATTTACTCCAGTTGATCTGATAAATGCGAGAACTTTGTCATCAGTAATTAATTCATTTTTTGGAACAAGTCAGTTGTCTCAATTTATGGATCAAACTAATCCATTGGCTGAGATTACGCATAAAAGACGTATTTCTGCTGTAGGACCAGGTGGTTTGTCAAGGGAAAGAGCAGGATTTGAGGTTAGGGACGTTCACTATTCTCACTATGGTCGTTTATGTACTATAGAAACACCTGAAGGACCAAATATTGGTTTGATTTCTACATTGGCAATACATTCTAAAGTAAACACACTTGGATTTTTAGAAACACCTTACAGAAAAGTGGAAAAAGGTGTTGTAAATATGGATAATTCAGTTGATTATTTATCATCTGCTGATGAAGATTTGTATAAAATTGCTCAGGCTAACACTGTATTTGATGATAAAGGAAATATAACTGCTGAAAGAGTTGCAGCAAGAGAACATGGTGATTTCCCTGTTTTAGCACCTGATGAGGTTGATTATATCGATGTAGCTCCTAATCAGATTACCGGAGTTTCAGCTTCGTTGATTCCATTTTTGGAAAATGATGATGCTAACAGGGCTTTGATGGGATCTAATATGCAACGTCAGGCTATTCCACTGATAAAACCTTCTTCTCCAATTGTTGGAACAGGAATTGAAAAAACTGTAGCTGCAGATTCTAAATTATTGATAAATGCAGAAAGTGATGGTGAAATAGAATATGTGGATTCTGAAAAAATAATAATAAAATACGATAGAACAGAAGAGGAGGAAATGGTTTCAATTGATACCAATGTAAAAACTTATGATCTTACTAAGTTTTTAAGTACTAACCAAGGTACTTGTATCAATCTAAAACCATTGGTGAAAAAAGGTCAAAGAATTAAAAAAGGGGATCTTTTGTGTGATGGATATGCTACTGAAAAAGGTGAGTTGGCATTAGGTCAAAATCTAATGGTTGCTTTTATGCCTTGGAAAGGGTATAATTTTGAAGATGCTATTGTTTTATCAGAAAGAGTTGTTAGTGAAGATATTTTTTCTTCCATCCATATTGAAAGTTATGAATTGGAGGTTAGAGATACAAAATTAGGTGAAGAAGAATTGACAAATGATATTCCTAATGTAGGTGAAGATGCTACTAAAGATCTTGATGAAAATGGAATTATAAGAATTGGAGCTTGGATTAAAGGAGGAGATATATTAATTGGTAAAATTACACCTAAAGGTGAATCAGATCCTACTCCTGAAGAAAAACTTTTACGTGCTATTTTTGGAGATAAAGCAGGAGATGTCAAGGATGCTTCATTGAAAGCTTCTCCTTCAACAGAAGGAATAGTGATAGCTAAACAATTATTCGCAAGAGCTAAGAAAGATAAATATCAAAAAGTAAGAGAAAAAAATCAATTGGATTCATTGGATGCTAAGCATTCTGTGGAAATGAATGAACTTAGAACTTTGCTTATTGATAAGTTGATGAACCTTTTGGATAATAAAATATCCTCTGGAGTGAAAAATGTTTTCGGACAGGAGATGATTCCTCAAGGATCAAAATTCACAAGAACTCTATTCAAAGAATTGGATTTCAGTGTTCTTGAATATAATAACTGGACTGAAGATGCAGATTTAAATGCTTTAGTTGCAAAATTGCTTCATAATCATTCACTTAGAGCAAGTGAGATAATTGGACAATATAAAAGAGAAGTATTTAATATAAATATTGGAGATGAATTACCTGCAGGTGTTTTAAAATTAGCTAAAGTTTATTTAGTTAAAAAGAGAAAAATGCAGGTAGGAGATAAGTTGGCTGGAAGACATGGAAATAAAGGAATTGTAGCCAGAATAGTAAGAGCTGAAGATATGCCATTTTTAGAAGATGGAACTCCTGTGGATATCGTATTGAATCCACTTGGTGTACCTTCAAGGATGAATATCGGTCAGATTTTTGAAACTGTTTTGGGATGGGCAGGAAAAGAGATGGGATTGAAATTTGCAACTCCAATTTTTGACGGAGCTAAAATAGATGAAATAGAAGATTATATTTCAAAAGCTAATTTACCTTCATTAGGTCAAACATATTTGTATGATGGAGAAACTGGTGATAGATTTCATCAAAAAGCAACTGTAGGTGTGATTTACATGATAAAATTGAATCACATGGTAGAAGACAAAATGCATGCCAGATCCATTGGACCATATTCGCTTATCACTCAACAACCACTTGGAGGTAAAGCTCAGTTTGGGGGTCAGAGATTTGGTGAGATGGAAGTTTGGGCTCTTGAAGCATTTGGTGCTTCAAATATTCTTAGAGAAATGTTAACAATTAAGTCAGATGATATTAAGGGAAGGGCAAAAGCCTATGAAGCTATTGTAAAAGGTGATCCTATTCCAAAACCAAATATTCCTGAATCATTTAATGTATTGGTTCATGAGTTGAAAGGGTTAGCCTTAGATCTTAAATTTAATTAATTACCTTTAAATCATTAATATACAATGATACAAAATAAAAAAGTTGATCAACAACAAAATAATGATTTTGATTCAATTACCATTAAATTAGCTTCTCCAGATGATATTCTTGAAAGATCATACGGAGAGGTATTGAAACCTGAAACAATTAATTACAGGTCTTATAAACCTGAAAGAGATGGATTGTTTTGTGAAAGGATTTTCGGGCCAGTAAAGGATTATGAGTGCTATTGTGGTAAATATAAGAGAATCAGATATAAAGGAATCGTATGTGATAGATGTGGAGTTGAGGTAACTGAGAAAAAGGTTAGAAGAGAAAGGATGGGGCATATCAAATTAGTAGTGCCTGTTGTTCATATATGGTATTTGAGATCATTGCCAAATAAAATAGGTTATTTGTTGGGAATGTCGACAAAAAATCTTGAAGCTATAATATATTATGAAAAATATATAGTTTTACAAGCTGGTATTAAAGAGAATAGTATTGAAAATCAATCAGTATTGACTGAAGAAGAATACTATGAAATTTTAGAAACATTACCTGAAGATAATCAATTATTACCAGATGACGATCCTCAAAAATTTGTTGCAAAAATGGGGGCAGAGGCTATAAATGAACTTTTGATTAAGCTTGATCTTGATGAATTATCATTTGATCTCAGAAATAGAGCAGCAACAGAGACATCGCAACAAAGGAAATCGGAAGCATTAAAACGATTGAAAATTGTTGAAATGTTCAGGGAAGGTAAAGAAAATGAAGAAAATAAACCAGAATGGACAATTATTCATTATTTGCCTGTTATTCCACCAGAATTAAGACCTTTGGTACCATTAGATGGAGGTAGATTTGCTTCTTCAGATTTGAATGATTTATATAGAAGAGTAATTATCAGAAATAACAGATTAAAAAGGTTATTGGAAATAAAAGCACCAGAAGTTATTCTTAGAAATGAAAAGAGAATGCTTCAAGAAGCTGTAGATTCATTGTTTGATAATTCACGTAAAGCAAGCGCAGTAAAATCTCAAGGTGGTAGGGTTTTAAAATCATTAAGCGGTGTTTTAAAAGGTAAACAAGGAAGATTTCGTCAAAACTTATTAGGAAAACGTGTTGATTATTCAGGTAGGTCAGTAATTGTTGTTGGACCGGAATTGAAATTGCATCAATGTGGTTTGCCAAAAGGTATGGCAGCTGAATTGTTCAAACCTTTTATCATTAGAAAACTTATTGAAAGAGGTATAGTTAAAACTGTAAAATCAGCTAAAAAATTGGTTGATAGAAGAGAACCCGTAATTTGGGAAATTTTAGAAAATATACTTGCCGGACATCCTGTAATGTTAAATAGGGCTCCGACATTGCACAGATTATCAATTCAGGCTTTCCAACCTGTATTGGTTGAAGGAAAAGCTATAAGATTGCACCCATTAGTTTGCGGTGCTTTCAATGCTGACTTTGATGGTGACCAAATGGCCGTTCACGTACCATTGAGTCAAGCTTCAATATTGGAAGCCCAGGTATTGATGCTGGCTACTAATAATATGCTGAATCCTCAAAATGGAACTCCAGTAACCCTTCCATCTCAAGACATGGTTTTAGGTTTATATTACCTTACAAAAGAAAGGAAATCTAATGAACTTGAAAAGATAAAGGGAGAAGGATTGAAATTTTATAGTAGTGAGGAAGCAAATATAGCATTTAGTGAAGGTAGAGTAGATTTGCATGCAAGTGTGAAACTCAGAAAAAAAGTTGTAGATGAAAATGGTGAATTAGTTTCAAAATTGATAGATACAACATTGGGTAGAATTCTTTTCAATGAAAAAGTACCTGAAGGTGTTCCTTATGTGAATATTTTGTTGACCAAAAAGAATATAAAGGGAGTTATTGCCAATATTATAGACTTAAAAGGAATGGCAGTGGCAAGTCAATTTTTGGATGATATTAAAGAAATGGGTTTTTATTGGGCATACAAAGGTGGTTTGTCATTTAACCTTGGTGATCTTATTACTCCTTCTGTAAAAGAGCAAATGTTGCTACAAGCTCAAGAAGAAGTTGAAGAGGTATGGACTAATTACAATATGGGATTGATTACCAATAATGAAAGATATAATCAGATAATTGATAAATGGATATATGCCGATAATAGTATTACACAGAATTTATTGAAAGAACTTTCAGAACATAAAGATGGTTTCAATTCGGTATATATGATGTTGGATTCCGGTGCAAGGGGATCAAAACAACAAATCAAACAGTTAGCCGGATTGAGAGGATTGATGGCTAAGCCTACAAAATCTGGAGAATCAGAGGGAGCTATTATTGAAAATCCTATTTTATCAAATTTTATCGATGGATTATCAGTATTAGAGTATTTTATTTCAACTCACGGTGCTCGTAAAGGTTTGGCGGATACAGCTTTGAAAACTGCTGATGCGGGTTACCTTACAAGAAGGCTTGTGGATGTATCTCAAGATGTTATCATCAGACAAAATGATTGTGATACTCTGAGAGGTATTAAAGTTGAAGCATTATATGAAAATGATAATTTGATTGAGCCACTTTCAAAACGTATTGAAGGAAGATATTGCCTAAATGATATTTATCACCCTGTAACTGGAGATATTATCATGGAAGGTGGATCTTATATCGATCATAAATTAGCTACTTATATTGAGGATGAAGGAATAGAATCTGTGACAATTCGTTCTGTATTGACATGTGAATCTAAACATGGAGTATGTAGAAAATGCTATGGAAAGAATCTGGCTACAGGAAGAATTTCTGAAGTAGGGGATGTTGTTGGTATCATAGCTGCTCAATCTATTGGGGAACCAGGTACACAGCTTACTCTTAGGACATTCCACGTCGGTGTCGCTTCTGTTTCTAAAACTGAATCTTCTATTGTTAGTAAGTTTAATGGTGTTATCAAAATGGATAACATAAAAGTGATAGAAAGAAAAGAAAATGATAAAACAAACCAAATAGTAATATCAAGATCTGGAGAATTGGAAATTGTAGATCCTGAGACAAAGAAAGTTTTCACTACAAAATATGTTCCTTATGGTTCAATTTTATATGTGAAATCAAACCAAGAAGTTAAAAAGGGAGATATTATTTGTGAATGGGATCCATTTAATGCAACAATTGTAAGTGAATTTGATGGTATTATTGAATATGAAGATATTTTAGAAGGGGTAACTTTCCGTCAGGAAAGAGATGATCAAACAGGTCACTTCGAAAAAGTTGTTATTGAGCCTAAAGATAAAAGAAGAATTCCATCTATCAAGGTGATAAATTCAATGGGAGAGGAATTGAAAACATATAACCTTCCTGTAAGGTCTTATATTTCAGTAGAGAATGGTGATGAGGTGAAAGCTGGTGCTCTGATAGCAAAAATTCCGAGAAAATTGGGACAAATTCAGGATATTACAGGAGGTCTTCCAAGGGTAACAGAATTGTTTGAAGCCAGAAATCCATCAAATCCTGCTATAATAAGTGAAATTGATGGTATAGTTTCATTTGGGAAAATAAAAAGAGGGAAAAGAGAAATAAAAGTAGTAGATGAAAAAACTGGTCAAAAAAGTAAATATTTGATTGGACTTTCTAAACACATTCTCGTTCAAGATGGTGATTTTATCAGAGCCGGTACTCCATTATGCGATGGACCTATCACACCAACTGATATTCTGAATATTAAAGGACAATATGAAGTTCAGAAATATTTGCTTAATGGTGTTCAAGAAGTTTATCGTTCTCAGGGTATTGATATCAATGATAAACATATAGAGGTTATTGTAAGACAAATGATGCAGTTTATTGAAATTATCGATCCAGGTGATACAAATTTCCTTGAGGATGAGATAGTTGAAAAAGGTGTATTCTTTGAAAAGAATGAATGGATTCATGATAAGAAAGTGATAATTGAAACAGGAGGTTCTACTCGTTATAAAGTTGGACAGATTACTTCAGAGAGAGAATTAAGAGAAGAGAACTCATTATTGAAAAGAAATGACAAAAAACTATTGAAATATCGTGATGCAGTGCCTTCAACAAGTAGACCGGTCTTATTGGGAATTACAAAATCCTCGTTGAATACTTATAGTTGGATATCTGCAGCATCGTTCCAGGAAACAACTAAAGTATTGAGTGAAGCTGCATTTGGAGCTAAAAAGGATACTTTGATGGGACTGAAAGAAAATGTTATTGTAGGTAAAAAAATACCTGCAGGTACCGGAATGCGTAAGTATAGTAATTTATTTGTTGTTCCAAAAGTAATTGATGAAGATATTACTGAAGAAGAAGCAGCATACTTAGAAGAATCTCCGGATATGGATTTTTAAAAAATTTATATGAATAATATATTAAGAGAGTTGTTGATATAATATTGATAACTCTCTTTTTTTATAAAAAAATAGAGCTTATGAGTGATTTTATTAGTTTGATTGAAAAAAAACTTAATCCTGCTATTGATAATATCATTATTTATTTTCCCAAAGTTTTATTAGTAATAGTAATATTAATTATCGGATTTTGGATAATTAAAAGATTTGTAAAAGCATTTGAAATATATATAAATAAATTAAATATTTCTAATGAAATAAAGCCATTGATAAAATCCATAGTTTCAATTACATTGAAAGCTATTCTTGTTTTTTTAATAATGGGAATTTTAGGGATAGAAACTTCAATATTTGTTGCATCATTAGCCGCCATTAGTTTTGCAATAGGAATGGCATTTCAGGGAGCACTGGGACATTTGGCTTCAGGATTTATGATTTTTATTTTCAGACCATATAAAATAGGAGATTATATCAAAGTGCAGGAAAATGAAGGATATGTTCAGGAGATTCAATTATTCAATACAATAATTAAAAATCTTGATAATGAATTGATTCTCATTCCTAATGGTAATATTTTTGGAGATGTTATTGTGAATTCTTCTACCTATGATAATGTAAGACAGAGTTTTACCTTTCATATTCCATATGGTACTGAATTTAAAAAAGTAAAAAATATAGTATTTGATGCTTTAAATAAAACAGATATGGTATTGAAAGAACCCCAAGTTTTTATAGGAATAAAAGAATTTGATACTCATACCATCATTTTGGAAGTGAAGTTTTATTCTTTGATTCAGGATAAGGAGCAAAGCCTTTTTAATGCTACAGAATCAGTTAAAAAAGCTTTAGGTCAAAACCATATTCAAATGGCTTATTCTGAAGGTATAGAACTTGGAGAAATAGCAGAATAAAATTATAACTTATATTTGAAGTTATAGATATTTGTTTTGAATGTAGATATCTCCCTTTTCTTAAAAAGGACATTCCAATTTCCTGAATAATAGATGGTTGTTGGGTAATATATGTTGTTTTTCTTATCCAATTTTATATTTATAACAACATCAAAGTCCATGCCTGGAAATTTGTATTTCAGATGATATTCTCTCGCTAAAACTTGTAAATTATCGCTTTGAAAGTAGGTATTTAGATATTTTATAACTGTTTTGTTTTGTTGAGATTGTTTTAGTGATTTTTTCAAATTTACGGAAAAAACATAACTTGGTATTTCTCCATTGTAGTAGGAATGGTAAAAAGAATAATCGTAATACTTTTGCATTTCCGGGGAAAATATTTCCATTTTATTACCAATCAATGGGATATCAATATCACTTCCAGGGCTGAATATCAGTTTTTTTAATTCAGTGCTATAGTTTTCGATTTTTGAACCTCCTGTGGATTTAAAATTTATATCTACCGCAGTATCAATGTCACAAATAAGCCCTTCAGTAAAAAATTGTTTTTCGTACATATCCATTGTGAAATATTCTGAATTCCCTTTTTTATCATATATTCCATAGTTTTCAGAAGTACTTGACACATCCATCCACCGACAATTATCATTAAAATATTGATGATTTACACTTTGTAATTTACCTGAAGTTTTATTCTTTTTCGTGAAAAAAGTGATGTCATTGCTGAAATCATAATCAGAATATCTCAGGTTTTTGAAAGCTCTGTAAAATGTTTCATCATTTTGAATCAATTCTATAAAATCTTCAATTACAAAGCCTTGATTAACAGCAGAAACAACTACTGAATCTAAATAAATTATAAATGATTGCTCATATTGGAAAGAGTCCACTTTTTCATTTGGAGATATTTGTGAAAATGAATTTAATGAAATTAGAAGTGAAATTGAAATTAGAAGTTTTTTCACTTAAAAACTTTTGAAAATTCTTGCTAATGAAAATCCGGGTGCTTCAATATTTAGGTCAAGAAAATATCCAAAAGGAGTTTGAGATACTTCAAATCCTTGTAATATGAGTTTTTCTTCGAATTCATTCAAAAGATTTTGTGAAAACTCCGGAGTTGCCTTGCTTTCAGAGAGATGTCCAAATGAATGAAGAATGATCTTTTAAATTCATTTTTTCTGCTTACCCATTTTATGAAATTGATAAAGGCTTTTACGGGAGGTTTTTCCATATCCTCCTGTTCCAGATGAATGAAAGCTACTTGAACATTTTCAAATGATTCTCCGGAAGCAACATCATCTACATATTCTAAAGTTTTTATTGTAGGATTGTAACTGAATTTATTAGAATAAATCAAAAGTACTTTCATTGAAAACTATAATTTGTCTATAATTTCAAGATATTTTTCAATAGGTTGCGAACCTGTAAGGTCGTGAGTCTCATTTATCACTATTTTCGGTACACCTCGAACTCCATATTTTTCTGAAATTTCAGGAAAACTGGTAGCTTCTATCATGTCACATATTACATTGCTATTCATATAAGCCAATTTGTGACCATTTATTACTGCAGCCGGGCAATATGGGCATGTAGGTGTTACAAAGACCTGAATATGAACAGGTTTATCGATCTTATTTATTTTTTCAATTATTTCTGGTTTGGTATTGTCTTCTATGCCAGAAGCTTCCTTGATGGAAGCGATTAAACTATGCACTTCATAACCTGAAGGTATTCCATAGAATCTAATGCCACGATTATTCAAATTAGCATCGAGGATGACAAGGGCAGGGTAGTGTTCAATATTGAATTGCTCCACTAAGCCTTTTCCTCATCTTTGTCTATAACTTTTGAATTAATTTTTTCATTCAGTTCAGCTATCTCAGTGATATATTGTTTAGTGTCTCTGCATGTTCTGCATTTATCTTCTGAGACAAATAGATAAAGATTGACAGTATTATTCAATTCTCCAATCAGGTCTGAAATTTCTTTTCTGATACTATCATTAAATATAGGCATTTTTATTTCTATTTGATTTTTTTAATTAACTAAATTATTAACAAAATTAATACAAAAATGTGCGATTAAACTAAATTAAATTTTCGCCAATATGTTATTGCTAACATTATTGTAATTGATTTATTTATAATTATATGGAAACATTTCCAATTTTATCAATTCATTATCATTGAAATATAAATTAGCAGCATTTTTAATATCACTGTTGTTTAGTTTTTCAATCAAAGAGTTACTATCAATAGTATTCCATTTTTCACCATACTTGACAACAGATACCATTGAATTTAACCAAAATCTATTTTCTCTTTTATTTTTAATATAATCTTGTTTTTGAGTTTCTTTTATTTTTGTCAATGTTTCCGAATCGATGCCTTCAGATTTTATTTTATTTATGACATCGAAAGCAGCTTTAGTCAATGTATTTGTTTTAGGTGGATCGCTATTGAAATTTATATTAATGAAGTAATTTTGTTCCGGAATTTTAGTGTAGTCTCCGCTTACTCTCACACCGTAAACACCACCTAAATCTTCTCTCAATGATTCTCTTAGTTTTATTCTTAAAGCATCGATTAAGGAATTAAAAATATAATCGTTTTCAATAGAATAATCAGAATCTCCATGATAAACTATATTCACATAAGTTTTTGGAGCAGTTCCGTAATTTATAGTTTTATTGATTTTTCCTTTAGCAAAATTTATTTTTCTGTCAACCCATGAAGTATTTTTGTTATTAGATTTAAGATTGCCAAGGTAAAGGGTGCAATAATTTTCGAGTGTCTTCTCATCGAAATTGCCCACGAAGAAAAATTTGAAATTACCTGCATCTCCATAATTTTCATTATAAATACTATAGAGATTATCAAGGTTTAAGTTTTTGAAATCTTCAACAGTAGGAATTCCCTTTTCTCTAGGATTATTATCATAATTGACTTTGGTTGACAGATCTCTGAAGTAATAATCAGGATTTTTCAATAAGTCAGCATAAATACCAATATTTCTATCAATGTATGATTTGAAGGCATCAGAATCTTTTCTTGGTTCATCAAATTTCAGATATATAAGCTGAAATAATGTTTCTAAATCAGTAACAGAACTATTGCCATAAGAATATGAAAATAATTCGCCTAAATAATTATTTACATTTACATCTTTGCCTGTAAGTAGTTTATCAAGTTGAATGTTATTTAGGTCAGATACTCCCATTTCTTTTACTATTGCTGATGCAAATTTTGCGTCATTTAGATTTTTTAAGTCATATTGAGAGTAACCTCCTGGAGCATAAGCTGAAAATAAAATTTCATCATTTTTAAAGTCAGTTTGTTTATAATAAACTTCTATTCCATTAGATAAAGTTATTTTCTTAATTCCATAATCTTCAAGAGTTTCTGAAGAATTTAATTTAGTGTTTTGCAGTGTTTTATCGAATAGGGGTTTATTGACTTCATTATCGACATAATCAGTAATGTTTTCATGTTTGATCTCTTCCAATGCATCAACGATAAGTTCTTCATCAGGTAGGTAATAATTTTCATTTTGAGGACCTGTGACCAAAATTATTTTATCATTTTCAGTAAACCATTTTTTTGCAAAAGCATTAATTTCTGATAATTTTATGTGGTCTTTATTAGATTTTAAGAAATTATAATATTGTTTGGCGGAAATGAGAGGAGTATTATCAAGGAAATTGCTTACAGCTTCATTGCTGAAAACTGATGATTTTGTTTTATCTTTTTCATTTAATTTTTCTTCAGCATCTTTTAGCAAATTATTATATTGCCTATCCAATTCAGATTGTTTAAACCCATATAATTTTACTCTTTCATTTTCTCTTGTCACAGTTTTGATAGCATCGATAACTTTATCCCCCGGTACAATGGCATAAGTAGAATAGCTATCTTTATCGCCCAAATCTTGTGAGTATCCAGAATAAACCTGTGTAAAAGGAGTATTGGCTGATAATTTTATCTCATTTAATCTTGATTGAAGCATCATTTCGAATAAATCTCTATCAATTTTTTGAAGGAATTCATCATTTGTAACAGTGTTTACATGTAGAATCCTGTTGACAATACGAATATTTGTAAATGGGGCTTCATGGTCAGAAACAACTTTGATAGTAGTATTTGGAATATCAGGGACATAATACACTTCAGGTTTTTTGGTGGTTGATGGTTTTTCAATAGTGGAGAATAGTTTAATTACTTTTTGTTCCATCGAATCGATATTGATATCTCCAACTACAACCAAAGCCATAAGGTCAGGTCTGTACCAATCATTATAAAACCTTTTTATAGTGGAGTAATCCACATTCTTAATTAATTCAGGGTTTCCGATAGGCAATCTTTTAGCATATTTAGAATCCATGTATAAAACAGGGAAATATTCTTCCATCATTCTTTGTTGAGGGCTCAATCGTGTCCTCCATTCTGAAATGACAACACCTCGTTCTTTATCTATTTCTTCAGGATCCAATGTTGCATGTCCAGCCCAGTCATACATGACAAGTAATCCTGTATCCAATTGACCTTCTATGTCAGTTCTAACCTGTAGTTTATACACAGTCTCATCAAATGAAGTGTATGCATTCAAATCAGCACCAAATTTAGTACCTACACTTTCAAGATAATTTATCAGACTGTTTTTACTGAAGTTTTTGGTACCATTGAATTGCATATGTTCAATAAAATGTGCTATTCCTAACTGATCATCATCTTCATCGACTGAACCAATTTTTACAACTAATCTCAACTCCGCTCTGCTTTCAGGATCTGAATTGTTTTTGATATAGTATTTCATGCCATTGGGTAGAGTCCCGATTTTAAAATCAGGATCCTGAGGTAATTGCAATTGTTCTTTTGTGAATTTTGGTTCCTCAAGTTTGAATTTTACCGCAGCGGTAGGAGGATTTTCAAATTTATTAAAAGTAGTTTTTTTAGGAGTCTCGATTTTAGGAGAACAAGAATAAAATGACCCAAAGAGGAAAATAATAACTAAAGAGGAATAAATTAATTTCATAAATATTTGAATTTGTATATCAGTAATTTGAATCTCAATAAGGATAAAACAGATTTTGTATTTATTATGTTCAATTCATTATTTGATGTTTAATTGAATGTAATTTATTTTTTTAAAATAATATTTAATGCATTTTATTGGTCATTGTTAAATATTAGATTATTTTTGCATATATTAGATAATTAAAAATTCATATATGTACAGATACTTAAGTTTATTTTTTTTAATGTTTTTATTTTTGCTTGTGAAAATACTGATTCTGAGATGAAATTAATGTAGGTAAAGCACCTTATGCTTATAGAGATACAGTGGTAGATGATTACTTTGGAACTAAAATAGCTGATCCTTATAGGTGGCTGGAAAATGAAGATTCAGATAGTACTAAAGCATGGGTTGACAGGGAAATTGAATACACAGATAAGTATTTAACTCAGATTCCATATCGAGAAAAAAATAAAAGATAGATTGTCACAATTGATGAATTATCAGAGATATGGAACTCCTTTTATGAAACATCGGAATTACTATATTTATAAAAATGATGGTTTGCAAAATCAAAGTGTTTTGTACTCAATGAATGAGAATGGAGATGAAGATAAAGTGATTCTCGATCCTAATTCATTTTCAACTGATGGGACAGTGGCTTTGACTTCCATCACCTTCAATAAGAATGGGAATTACCTCGCTTATATGATAGCTGAAAGTGGAGCAGATTGGAATAAGTGTAAGTTCTTGATCTGGAAACTATGACTGACTTGGGAGATGAGATTAATTGGATAAAATTCTCAGGTACTTCATGGTTCGGAGATGGTTTCTTTTACAGCAGATATCCGAATGATCAATCAGGGAAAGTAAGTAATGAAAACAAAAATCATAAATTATATTATCATAAATTGGGAACGGAACAAAGTGAAGATAAAATATGGTTCGAAGACCCTGCATTCCCAAATAGAAATATATATGCCTCTACTTCTGATGATGAGAGTTTGTTGTTATTGTCTGAGGTAAGATCTACAACAGGAATTCATTTTCATTTATTAAATTAAATGATCCTTTACATAAGATTCATAAGGTTGTTGATGCTTTTGACAATGATTTTACCTTTGTCGATAACAGAGGCAATGAAATGTATGTGCTGACAAATAAAAATGCACCTAATACAAAGCTTATCTTGGTAAATACTGATGATTATGCTGAAAATAACTGGAAAGAGATAATTCCGGAAGCAGAGGAACCCATACAAGGAGTTAAAATCATTGGCGACCATTTATTTGTCACTTATCTGAAAAATGCATATAGTTTGGTTAAAATATTCAATCTCGATGGCAGCTTCGTAAAGGATATGGAATTGCCGGGAATAGGTTCAATAGGTGGTTTTAGTGGGGAAGAAGGATCATCAGATTATTTTTTTAGTTTTAGTTCATACCTGTTTCCGCCAGCTATATACAAAATGAATGTAAATGATTTTAGCTATGTTCAGTTTAAATCTTCAAATGTCGATTTTGATCCAGAACTTTATATTACAGAACAGAAATGGTATGAAAGTAAAGATGGTACAAAAGTGCCAATGTTTTTGACTCATAGGAAAGATTTAAAATTGGATGGCAATAATCCAACATTATTATATGGATATGGAGGTTTTAATATATCGTTAGAACCATCATTTAGTTCTACAAGATTATTATTGTTGGAAAAAGGTGGTGTTTTTGTTGTGGCAAACATAAGAGGAGGAGGAGAATTTGGAGAAGAATGGCATAAAGCAGGAACACTGGAGCAAAAGCAAAATGTTTTTGATGATTTTATAGCTGCAGCTGAATACTTGATAAATAATAAATATACTCAACCTGCAAAATTAGCTATAGAAGGTGGTTCAAATGGGGGATTGCTTGTTGGAGCAACATTATTACAGCGACCTGAATTGTTTGGGGTGGCTTTCCCAAGAGTTGGAGTTTTGGATATGTTGAGATATCATAAATTTACCATAGGATGGGCATGGGCTACTGATTATGGCACCAGCGATGATGAAACAGCATTTAACTATCTGATAAAATACTCACCTGTTCATAATGTTAAACCTGCAAATTATCCTGCTACAATGATAATGACTGCGGATCATGATGATAGAGTTGTTCCGGCGCACTCATTTAAATTTGGAGCGGAATTGCAAAAAAATCAAACAGGAGATGAACCTATATTAGTAAGGATAGAGAGAAAAGCAGGGCATGGTGCAGGAAAACCTATAAGCAAGGTTATCGATGAACAAGCAGATATGTATAGCTTCTTGTTTTATAACATGGGTATTAACTATTAGTAAAAAATAGTTTCAAATGTTTTTAGTAGATATTGGATTTATTAATATAAGATTTCTTGACCTATTGGATATTCTGATAGTTGCTTATTTTTTATATCTAATTTATAAATTATTGAAGGGAACTATAGGTTTGAATATCATCGTTGGGGTATTGCTTATTTTTGTGATTTGGTGGATTGTCAATTTGCTTAAAATGCAATTGCTGATACAAATATTAAGTAAGTTTATCGCTTTTGGAGTCGTTATATTAATAATTATTTTTCAACCTGAGGTAAGGAGGTTTTTGATTTATTTAGGGAAATCAACTATAAAAGGAAGGCTGTCTTTTTTGAATACTTATTTTAAATCCAATTTTGATTTACAATCTGTAGATAATGATGAAATCACTGAAATAAAGAGAGCATTATTTGATCTTGCCAAAGAAAAAATCGGAGCATTATTGGTTTTTGTCGCTGATAATGATCCACTTGTCAGCTCGAAAAATGGAGTTTTATTGGATTCGAAAATTAGCTATGAGTTGATAGAAAGTATTTGTAATAAAAATTCTCCGACTCATGATGGAGCTATTGTAATCAAAAAATAATAGAATATTTACTGCATCTGCTATACTACCGAGTATCATCATCCACCAAAATTCCATATTCGAACTCGCCACAGAGCAGCTATCGGAGCTACTGAGATAAGTAGTTCTTCTGTTTTTGTTGTCTCGGAAGAAACAGGGGAAAGTATCCTATGCTCATGGAGGTAATCTGGATACCAATCTAAATGAAGAACAGGTATTTAATAAATTATTGACAATTTATAAACTTAATAATAAATAAAAAATGAATAGTACTATAAGTAAAACAAATTTTAATTTTAAAGGGCAAAAAGAACATTATTCAGGTAAAGTTAGAGGTGTATTTTTTGCAGGATAAATTGGTTATGATTGCTACAGATAGGATATCTGCTTTTGATCATGTACTCTATGAGGCAATTCCTTACAAAGGACAAGTCCTAAATCAGATGTCAAGCTATTTTTTGAAAAAACTTCGGATATAGTGCCAAAACTGGCTTGAAGAAGTTCCCGATCCAAATGTTTCTGTGGGTAAATTGTGTGATCCTATAAGACTGGAAATGGTAATCCGTGGTTATCTTACAGGACATGCCTGGAGAGTGTACAAATCAGGAGAAAGATATATTTGTGGTGAAAAAATGCCTGAAAATATGAAGGAAAATGAAAAATTTCCAACACCAATTATCACTCCTACATATAAAGCTCTTGAAGGGCATGATGAAGATGTATCCAAAGAAGAAATTCTGAAAAATAATATTGTTACTCCCGAGCAATATAAAATACTTGAAGATTACACATTCAAATTATTTGAGAGAGGAACTCAAATGGCTGATGAGAGGGATTTGATATTGGTGGATACCAAGTATGAATTTGGTATTTATGATGATAAAATTATCTTGATAGATGAAGTTCATACTCCTGATAGCTCACGATATTTTTATAAAACAGGTTATGAAGAAAGACAACAAAGCGGTGAAGGTCAAATACAATTGTCTAAAGAATTTGTAAGAGAATGGTTGATCAAAGAAGGATTTCAGGGAAGAGAAGGTGATGTATTGCCTCACCTTACTCGTGATGTTGTAGAAACAATTTCTGAAAATATATAGAATTGTATGAAAGGATGACAGGTATGATATTTAAAAGGGCATTTGCACCTGATTTCAATGAGAGAATTAAAGCTAATCTTGAGAAATATTTTTAAAAATTAATAATACCTTGCAGCAAAATTTGTTATTAAACTATCTATCGTTTATATGAGAGATATATGAGTAAATATATTTATACAATTGTTTTATTTTTTTTGTTGATATTGGCTAATTTCTCTGCTAATTCACAATGTGGGGTTTATGATACCTTAATCCTATTCCGGACAATCAGCTCCACTGATTATCCAAACTGTGATAGGGGGTGAGAATAATGACCTTTCTGATCCAAATCAATGCGTTAGTAAAGTCCATTTGAAATTCAAGCATCAGCAGAGGACAGAATTGACAATTGATTTGATGTCTCCATCTGGACAGATTGTAAGATTGGTAGGTCCTTATGATCCTACTTTTCAAGGAGTCACCGGTACACTTACTTTCGATGTTGACTTCGTACCCTGTTCTGAACCATCAAATCCTTTTCCGGGAACATCAGAACACTTCAATACAACTGATAATTGGGGTTTTTTCTCAACTTATTCAGGGAGGATTTATTATCCTTGGAATTATTGTCTTGAGAGTTTTGATTCCGGTACTGTAAATGGAACATGGAGTTTTATTGTTCATGATCACGAAGCAATTTACACTGGTGAAATATTAGGATATTCTATAGAATTTTGTGATGGAACTTCCATAGATTGTGATAACTGTACTGCCGATGCAGGCATTATGAGTGCTGATTCAATTGAATTTTGCTTGCAGGAAACAAGCAAGGATTTTGATATCAATTTACTTTTTCTGATGGAACTTGATACTAGTAGATATAAATATGATTTTGTATGGTATGATGGAGATGATTTTCTAAAAATTGATAATGATTTAAATGCTAATAGTTTACCTGTTGGTATATACCATATTTTAGGAAGTATCATATAATAAAATCGATAGTTCTAATGTGATTGGACTCATAGATTCATTGACTTTTCTGGACTCATAGATACTTTCAATACTGGAATAAATAATATTTGTGCTGAGATAACTGATACATTTTTCACAGTTAAAATAAGTGATGTATTAGCAGTAGAACAACGAGATGTTACTATATGCGAAGGTGGAGAATATAGATTTCAGGGTGTTTCATTGACACAAGCAGGAGTTTACAGTTTTCTGGATTTGTAAACAGATGTGATACTATCTATGAAATAAATGTAAATGTTATAGAATTGAATGCTGAGATCGCAGCCAGTGATAGCATTTTCAGTTGCGATGATCAGGGCTCACTGTCTATTATAGGTACTGGAGTCGGAAATTCAGGATGGTGAATTTTAGTTGGTTGGAATTTCCCTCATTGAATGATACCATAGCCACCATAACCACTGAGGGCATTTATCATTTTGTATTGTATTTTGGAACTTGCACCGATACTGCGGAAATAGAAATAACTTCTGATAATACTATTCCAAAACTTGAGTATAACGTGGTTGGAATAGATTGTGGTAATCAGTATGGTTCTATTACAGTAACTTCGACAAATTCTAACATCAGTCAATATAATTGGTCTTATAATAATCATGATTTGGGTCTGAATTCAAATGATTTCTAGTGATTCTGCCGGAGTTTACCATTTGAATGCTATCTCAGATATAGGATGTGAAGCTAATCTGGATATACTATTGCCTATAAGACACAATCAAGCCAACAGCCATATTATCAGTTGGAGATATAACTTGCAAAGTAGATTCTGCATTGATCGATTTTTATTGCTCAGTACCTTTACTCAATATCGAATGGGATAATGGAGAGAATACAGAGGATATTGTCGTTAGAGATTCAGGGATTTATGTAGTGGAATTTATTGGAGTTAACAATTGTATAAATTATGATTCAATAAGAGTCAATAAATTTACAGATCTGCCTCAGGATATCAAAGTACAGGATACGGTCTATATCGGTTGTAATGGACCAAACGTGAAATTAATTCCTGAAGTAAATGAACCAATAAGCAGTTTTACATGGTTCGGAGGAGTGAATAATGATACTTTTCATATTGAGCAGCCTACTGTTAGTCATGCCGGAGATTATTATTTGTCGGTAACAAATATTTATGGCTGTTCTAACACTTTTGGACCTACAAAGGTAATAGAAGATTTCAATGCACCGGAAATAAATTTTATCGATCCAATACCCGAATTTAAATGTGGAGATGAAAGCTTGCAATTGAGTTTCACTTCGGATATGGTTATCCAATCTGTAATTTGGACTGGTCCCGGAGGTTTTGAGTCAAATGATATTTCTCCTTATATATATTATGGTGGAGTTTATAATGTAACTGTTATAGGTGAAAATAACTGTATTGGCAATGCAAGTGTTAATGTTGTTTATAATGTTGATGTTCCTGATGTTTCGATTACTACAGATACAATTGATTGTGATGATAAAACATTGGATATTTCAGTTAGTTATACTGGAAATTATTCTGTGAGTTGGATTGATCCAATCGGAAATAATTATAGTGGCAACAGTATAGTTACTACTATTCCGGGATTTTATAATCTTGAAGTTTTTGATATTGATAACAATTGTAAATCAAATTTTTTAGTTTATGCACCTCAGGATGTCAGACCGCTTGATTTGCAAATAAAGGCAGATACTAATGTTATTGATTGTAATTTTGAAGAACTTGTATTGACATATAATTCAGCTGTTGATTTGTCTTCTGTACATTGGTATGGTGATAATTTCTCATCTTATGGAGATACTATTGTTATCGATAATGCTGGTATATATTATGTGGAAGCTATAGGAGTTAATAATTGTACCGATTTAGATTCGATAGTTATATTTGAAGGTCAAAAATTGGAATTGCAAAATGATACTTTTTATCTTACATGCCAGCAAACAAATATAAATTTGGATTTGAATCTCACTGGAGGCGGATATATATATAATTGGTCAGGGCCAAATGGTTTTAATAGTACTCTTGCTACTCCTAATGTATCTCAGGAAGGTATTTATATTGTAAATGTATCTAATGGAGAATGTTCAGCTACTGCTGAAATGAAAGTAGTGATGGATACTATATCGCCGGAAATAAATATAGTT
>JAWKLW010000025.1:0-32031 GCA_041392555.1 Saprospiraceae bacterium
TAGCATCATTGGTAATCAAGGGTGCATTCATTATAAAAAATATTAATTAAAAAAATGAAATATATTATAAATCAGCCTTTTCCTTCAGGCTTTTCAAAAATGGTGAAGCAAAGATAAAATCAGTAATCCTGTTATTTGAACTCTTCATTATTTCATCCTTAGTACCTGTCCATGCTAATTCACCATCCTCCAATAATATAATTTTCTGACCAATCTCCATTACAGAATTCATATCGTGAGTATTGATAACTGTAGTTATTTTCCTCTCATGTGTAATATCTTTGATAAGTTCATCGATAATTATAGATGTCTTCGGGTCTAATCCACTGTTGGGTTCATCACAAAAAAGATACATAGGGTCCATAACAATAGCTCTGGCTATTCCTACTCTTTTCTGCATACCTCCACTTATCTCATTGGGAAATTTTTTCTCCACATCATGCAAATCAACTCTTTCCAAACAAAAACTTACCTGCTTTGATTTCTCTTTATCGGTCATATTTGTAAACATATCAAGTGGGAAACGAATATTTTCTTCTATAGTCAAAGAATCGAATAAGGCATTTCCCTGAAACAACATTCCTACCTTTCTTCTCAATTCCCTTTTTTCCTTAAAATTCAGACTATAGAAATTTATATCATCATACCACACTTCGCCTTTCTCAGGAGTTATTAGACCAATAAGTGTTTTTAATAAAACCGTTTTCCCTGCTCCACTTCTTCCTATTATAAGATTTGTTTTACTGCGTTCAAACACGAAATCAATATTTTTCAATATTATTTTATCTCCGAATCTCTTACATATATTCTTAGCTATTATCATCTTACTTATATTTATCCCATCATCAATTGAGCAATTAAATAATCGAAAACAAGAATCAAAATATCACTGTAAACAATAGCATCTGTCCCAGCTTTTCCTAATTCCCTACTTCCTCCTTTAACGAAATAACCATTATATGCTGATACCGTAATTATTATAAATCCAAATACAAACGCCTTTACTATCATAATAAACAGAGTATATGAAGAATAGTAAGAGTTCAATCCTTTGATATAATCTCCGGGAGTCATTATTCCTGTCCCGGTTGAAACAAGAAATCCGCTTAACATACTGACAAAAGCAGCTATAATTATCAACATAGGAACAGAAAACAAACCTGCAAGCAATTTAGGTAATACTATGTATCCTTGCGTATTTACACCCATTACCTCCATAGCATCTATTATTTCCTTTTGTCTCATTCCACCTATTTCGGCAGCAATATTTGACCCTATCTTACCACTCAATACCAAACTTATGATGGTTGGTGCCAATTCCACTATCACCATTTCACGCAGTGCATAACCAATATAATACATAGGCATAAGTCCTTCGCCAAATTGATATGATAACTGCACAGCAGTAACAGCACCTATGAATAATGAAATAATAAGTACAATTTTAATCGACCCTAATCATATTTGATCAATTTGTGTGATGGTTTCCCTATAATATATTTTATATTTTTCAGGTTTTGAGAATACTTTCCCCAACCACATCACATATCTACCAAGATGAAAAAACTGTTTCAAATTCCTGTTTTTTTGTAATTAAATCCAAAAATAAGGTTTTTTTATTACATTTTTTGGATGATATTATAAAATAAATGAATTTTCACTTTTAAAAAGTTAAAAAATGCTAAACTATTATCTTTTTTCTATGTTGGATTTTATATAGTTTAAATTTAGTTAATTATCCCGAGTTTATATCCACAAGATATTTTTTAGATTCAATATAATTTTTACTAACTTATATTGTGATTTTATTTAATTTACAAATTCAAATAATAAATTATCATAAGAGGATATTAATCTAATTTTTGTAATAAATACTCAATTGATTATATTTATAATAATTTGGCAAACTATAAATAATAGAATTTTCAATTATAATGTGATATATTCATTATCTGCTAATTACACATAATTATAAAAACAATAAGGGAAATTAAATGAAATAGATAAAATAGAATTACAATACCTTCAATTTGAAGATTATCTTGAAAACATCAAAAGATATGATATCAACTTATAATAATATGCCTGATAGTTATTGGAGAGAAAATCAAATCAAGACTTTGATAAATAAATTCAGTGAAGGACAAGTGGTAATAAAAGTTAATGGTAATATAGCAGGAGTGGCATTATCCATTATTGTAAATTCCGATGATTTTGATGAAAAGCACACATACAGAGAAATAACTGCTGATTATACTTTCAATTCTCTATGAAGTAATTCTGGAGATTTGTTATATGAGATCGATGTTTTTATAAAACAGAATTCAGAGGTCAAGAGCTAGGGGAGAAGATTATATGATTATAGAAAAGAATTGTGCGAAAAACTCAACCTTAAGGGAATAGCATTTGGTGGAAGAATTCCTAATTATCATAAATACGTAGGCGAATTAAATCCAAAGAATATATTGAAAAAGCAGATCAAGAGAAATTCACGACGGTATTAAATTTTCAAATTTAATGATTTTCATCCGAAGTAAGGGTTCTGAAAGGTTATCTGAAGGAGATAAAGCATCAAATGAATATGCTGTCTTGCTAAAATGGGATAGTATTTATTATCAAAAGAAAATAAAAAAGCTGAAAAATAAAAAAGTATTGTCAGGTTGGGACTCCCTTCTATTAATAAAATGAGACCACACATTATGATAATATAAACTCATTGATGCAGCGTAGAGTGGATATTTTATTGATGCCGTTTTCGGGTTACCAGCTGATTTTGCACTTTTGCAAATTCTTCAATGCCCTCTAATGGCACAAAACAATCACTTAACTGAAGCTTCAAACCATCAGAGAATTAGCTAAGCATACAGAAAAAATTATAGAAAAATTTTCAGGATTTGCCATTGCTTACAATATCAATATTGTAGCAGGAAGTATGCCTGAAATAAAAAATAATAAACTATACAATGTGGGATATTTATGCAGAAGAGATGGAACAATAGATAGGTATGAAAAACTACACGTTACACCTGATGAAGCTAAAATATGGGGACTCCAGGGAGGAAACGAACTAAAGGTATTCGATACTGACTGTGGTAAAATAGGAGTACTGATATGCTACGATTCCGAATTCCCCGAATTAAGTAGATTGCTAGCTGATGAAGGTATGGATATTTTGTTTGTTCCTTTCTTAACAGACACTCAAAATGGATATAGTAGAGTAAGAAATTGTTCTCAAGCTCGAGCAATTGAAAACGAATGTTATGTTGCTATTGCAGGTAGTGTAGGTAATTTACCCAATGTCCATAATATGGATATTCAATTCGCACAATCTATGGTCTTTACTCCTTGTGACTTTTCATTCCCCACTAATGGTATCAAAGCCGAAGCAACGCCCAATACCGAAATGATACTTATAGCAGATGTCGATATAGACTTGCTAAGAGAATTACATAACTTCGGTAGCGTAAGAAATTTAAAAGACAGAAGAAAAGATATTTTTGAATTAACGAAACACTAAAAAATGTATTTAAAAGATTATGACCTCAACGAAAAGAAATTATCAATTTACAACATCAACAATTATCTTAAGATTCCTCAATTTGATAAAATACCAAATGATATTATCGAAGATATCAAAATAGTAGGAACTGTTTTGCCTTTTAAAGTCAATAATTACGTTATAAATGAATTAATAGATTGGTCTAACTACAAGAATGACCCAATATTTAATCTGACTTTCCCTCAAAAAAACATGCTTTCTGAAAGCAATTATGATATTATAAAAAATGCTTATGATAGCGGTTTTTCAAAAGAAGAAATCAATAATCTCAGCAATCAGATAAGACTTACATTAAACCCTCATCCGGCAGGTCAGAAAGAACATAATATCCCCAAATTGAATGGACAAAAACTGGCAGGAATTCAACATAAATATAAGGAAACTGTATTATTCTTTCCAAGTGGGACAAACCTGTCATAGCCTATTGCACTTATTGCTTCAGATGGCGCAGTTCCTCGGTATGGATACCCTGAAATTCGCCATGGATAGGTCAGATATGTATGGATATCTCATAGAACACCAAGGAAGTTACCGATCTTTTATTCTGGAGGTGATCCCATGATTGAGTTATAAGGTATTTAAAACTTACATTGACCCTATTCTTAAAAACATAAGAAAAAACAAATATTCAGACTATCAGGATTGGCACAAAAGCTTTAAGTTACTGGCCCTTATAAATTTATTTCCGATACCGATGCAGATGAATTTCTATCTCTGTTATTAAAATAATAAAAAGCGGAATCAATCTGGCAATAATGGCTCATTTTACTCACACAAGGGAGCTTGAGACAATAGCTGTGCAAAAGCCATAGCAAGATTGAGATCAGTAAGAATGTACAGATAAGAACACAATCTCCAATACTAAAACACATTAATGACGATCCTGAAATATGGTCTGAAATGTGGAGAAAACAAGTAAATCTGAATATGATTCCATATTATATGTTCATTGCAAGAAATACAGGTGCTCAGGACTTTTTTGCTGTAACTTTAGAAGAAGCTTATATAAAACATTCAAATCAGCTTATCAAAGTGTAAGTGGGTGTGCGAAACTGTAAGTCTAAAGTATGTCAAGCCTTGCAGGAAAAATACAGATTCTAGAGATACGTGAGATAAAAGGAGAAAAGTCTTTGTTTTTAAGATTTATCGGAAGAAATCCTGATTGGGTAGATATCCCATTTATGCTAAATATGACCCAAATGCCATTTGGATGAATACTCTGAAACCTGCATTCTCTGATAAATTTTTCTTCGAGGAAGAACAAAATATAGAATTTAAGGAAAATTATTTAGATGGGGAAGAGGACAATTATGAATAAAATCGGATTGTTATGATGCTATTTATGATTTAAAAAAAATAAATAACAATTTAAAATTCTTTACTTCTCAAATAAATTTATTTCTAATCATTTCATTTCTAAATCGTATTTTTTTGCCATTTTAAATAAAATACATTTTTCGTCAGAATCAAGAATATAAGGCACATTTAATGCTATTGATCACAGCTCGATATATGGAGCTAACTTTACTATCGCCAAAGATATCCTAGTGAATGAAAATATATCACCTATAGCTAGTATATTACAGGATAATGCTGCTTATATATTATTTTACTTTTTTCATTTATTATTTATAAAAAGAAAAAGTAGAACAAAAAAAGATCTATTCAGTATATTTATTATGTCATTATTCGATATAATCAACCAAAGTTTTCATTCTTGGACTAAAATACACTTCACCTATCAATGCATCCTTATTGATGACTTCAGTTCCTATAGTCGTTATAATATTTTCAACTTATATCAATAAAGAAAAATTAAGTTTAGCAAAAATAATAGGAATAATTCTTGGTTTCATAGGAGTTATGATGATAATTCTGAATAAAGCAGGTATAAATTTTAATAAAAGTTCATTTAAAGGCGATTTATTTATATTCCTTAATTCTATTTCATATTCATATTATCTCGTCAAAGTTAAATCATTGTTCGTAAAATACAACCCAATTACTATCACAAAATGGATGTTTCTTTTCGGAATAATTATTTTATTACCATTCTCATTCCATGATATAATAAATGTAAAATGGGAAACATTTCAAACCAGCACTTGGGTTTCATTTTTCTATATATTGATTTTCACAACTTTTGTAGCCTATCTGTTCAATAATCTGGCATTGCAGAAATTAAATTCTTCAGTAGTGAGTATATATATTTATCTCCAACCTATTATTGCAACTCTGATTGCTGTGATTTTTATAAAAGACAGATTGGATATCTTAAAAATTATAGCAGGAATAATGATATTTACCGGTATTTATCTGGTGAGCTATCGTAAAAAAATGTAATTTTGAAAATTTATAAATATATTTTATAAAATAAATTTTAAGATGAAAGTCATAATTCTTGGTACAGCATATCCATATCGTGGTGGTATAGCTTCTTTCAATGAGAGATTGGCAGAGGAATTTATATCATTAGGACACGATGTGACTATTTTAACATTTACTCTTCAATATCCATCATTTTTATTTCCAGGAAAAACACAATTTTCTGATGATAAAAAGCCTGAAAACATCGTTATTAAACGTACTCTTAATTCCATAAATCCATTAAGCTGGATAAGAACGGGACTTGAAATCAGAAAACTAAAACCAGACTTGATAATATCAAAATTTTGGCTTCCTTTCATGGCTCCAGCTCTTGGTACAGCTATCAGAATAGGAAAAACAAAAAAATCGAAAGCAATTTCTATAATTGACAATATAATCCCTCATGAAAAAAGGATTGGTGATAAATTATTCTCAGACTATTTCGTTGGTACAATTGATAAATTTATCGTTATGTCTTCCTCGGTTATGGAAGATATGAAAAAATTCACAACCACCAAGCCGGTGATATTAGCTCCACATCCTATTTATGATAATTATGGAGAATTGGTAGAAAAATCGCAAGCAAAAAAATATCTCAAATTACAAAATGAAACAAAGTATATTCTGTTCTTCGGATTTATACGCGATTACAAAGGATTGGATCTGTTATATGAAGCTATCGCTGATCAGTATTTCAGAGACAATAATATTAAATGCATTGTGGCAGGAGAATACTATGGCAATGAACAAAAATATCTCGATTTGATAAAAAAATTGGATATTGATGATATTTTGGAATTACGAACAGATTTTATTTCAAACGATGAAGTAAAATATTATTTCAGTGCTGCAGATCTCGTTGTCCAACCATATAAAACAGCCACTCAAAGTGGAATTTCACAACTTGCATATCATTTTCTGAAACCCATGATTGTTACAGATGTTGGTGGATTAAAGGAAATTGTGGGACATGGACAAGCAGGATATGTTGTAAAACCGGATTCTATTGAAATCAGAAATGCAATAATTGATTTTTTTAAAAACAATAAAGGAGATCAATTCAGTGAATTTCTAAAATTAAAAAAGATAGAATTTTCCTGGAGAAATTTCGTTAATAAAATATTATAAATGCAATAATGGAATAATGAAAAATTCCATTAATCCAATAAGCAAAACAATATGATTATAAACTCAAAAGCACCATTAAGATTAGGCCTGGCAGGAGGTGGAACTGATGTAAGTCCTTATTCTGAAAATTTTGGTGGAGCAGTTCTGAACACTACTATTAGTTTATATGCTTTTGGGAGCTGTAATTGAACCTCTCGACAATGGTAAAATAATTCTTCACTCTCACGATCTCGATGAATATCAGAACTTTAGACAGTAAGTGTACTTGAAATAGATGGAAAATTACCTCTTCTAAAAGGAGTATATAACAGAATTGTCAGAGATTTTATAAAAATGCCTCTTTCATTTAAATTGACTACCATTGTAGATGTCCCCAAAGGGTCTGGCTAGAGCACTTCATCCACTATTGTTGTAGCAATCGTAGGAGCTTTTGTAGAATGGCTAAATCTTCCCTTAGTGATTATGAAATAGCAAATTTGGCTTGGCAAATAGAAAGAAAGGACCTTAAACTGGCAGGAGGAAAACAAGATCAATATGCAGCAACATTCGGTGGATTTAACTTTATAGAATTTTATGAAAATGAAAAAGTAATAGTAAATCCGTTGAGGATAAAAACGCCTACCGTAAACTCCTCGAATGGAACCTTTTGCTTTATTACACCGGTACTGGACGTGATTCTTCAGATATAATTTTAGATCAGGCTAATCAATTTGAAAAAAATAATGACAGTGCCATTCAGGCAGCTCATACTATTAAAGAAATTAGCTACAGAATGAAAGAAAGTATACTGAAAGGTGATATCGATAATATTGGCAGATTACTGGACATAAGCTGGAACAATAAAAAGAAACTTTCAAATGAAATCAGCAACTCCCTTTTAGATGAAATATATTCCACAGCCATAGCTGCCGGAGCAAATGGTGGAAAAATCAGTGGTGCCGGAGGTGGTGGATTCATGATGTTTTATTGCCCTGCTAATTCTAAACACAAGGTAATAAAAGAACTAATGAAATTCGGCGGTAGAGCTTATAATTTTGTTTTTGTTGAGGATGGTCTCTATTCTTTTACTGTGAAATAACAAAATTATCGAAACTCAGATTATAATTAGTACTTTTTGGATTAATAGACAAGATTCCAAAAAACTATTTAAGATATTAAAAAAAGCTAAATTTTAAAGTATTTTATATGACTTTACCCACACAAGCCATAATACTCGCTGGAGGCAAAGGAACAAGGCTACAATCCATAGTTGAAGATATGCCAAAACCCATGGCTCAAGTCAATGGAATTCCCTTTCTGAATTATATAATGGATAATCTTATATCTCATGGAATAAAACATATTGTTTTGTCTGTGGGTTACAAATATGAAAAAATCATTGAATATTACCAAAATGAATATAAAGGCATAAAAATATCTTATGCTATTGAAAAAGAACCACTTGGAACAGGAGGTGCCATAAAGTTCGCATCAGAGTATATTTCAGAAGAGAAGTTTTGGGTAATAAATGGAGATACTTATGTTGACATCGATTTTGAGAAATTTTATATAAAAAATTTCCAAAATGATATTTCACTTGGTCTTGTAAAAATGGAAAATTTCGATCGCTATGGTGTTGTTCTTACAAAAAATGAAAAAATATCCGGCTTCAACGAAAAAAAACACACAGTTTCAGGACTTATTAATTCAGGAATATATCTTATATCAAAAAAATTGATTGATAATTATTTCCCTGATTCACCAGTTTTCTCATTTGAAAAAGAAGTTTTAGAAGTGTTTTTTGATAAAATAAATATTGGATTTTTTGAGACTTCAGGTTTATTTATCGATATTGGAATTCCTGAAGATTATTTCAGATCACAAAAGTTATTCACAAATATATCAGATGTTAAATCCATTTTTGAACTCGATAGTTCGTGGACTATTTTTCTGGACAGGGATGGAGTAATCAATAAGAGATTACCTGGAGATTATGTCAAAAACCCTTCAGAATTCATATTTTTAGATGATGTAAAAAAGGTTATTAAAAAATTAAGTTCCAAATTCAATCATATAATTGTAGTGACAAATCAGCAAGGAATAGGGAAAGGGAAAATCACTCAAATTGATGTTGATACTGTTAATGATTTTATGCTTAGTGAAATCGTAAAAGAAGGAGGTAAAATATCCAAAATATATACTTGCGGTATGCTTGCAGGAACAGATAATTGTTGTAGAAAACCAAATCCACACATGGCACAGTGGGCAAAAAATGATTTCCCAGATATCGATTTCAATAAATCAATAATAATAGGAGATTCTATAAGTGATATGGAATTTGGGAAAAATCTCGGAATGAAAACAATCTTGGTAGATGGAAAAGAAGAAGAATTGATAAAACATGCCTACATCAAAGTAGATTGGAGAATAAGTGGTTTATTTGAATTGATATAGTATATATTTTTCATAAAAAAAAATACTATTGATACAAATCCATAATCAATTAATAATTCAGGATATTTATATCAATAGTATTAATGTAAATTATTAGTGTTTAGCAAGATAATCAGCTACACCATCATGAGTAGCCTTCATAGATTCTGATCCCGGCTTCCAGTTTGCAGGACAAACTTCTCCATGTTTTTCAAAAAACTGCCAAGCATCAACTATTCTCAATACTTCCTCAACATTTCTGCCTATTGGCATATCATTGATGGTTTCATGTCTCACTATACCTTCGAGATCTATCAAAAACAATCCTCTGTAAGAAACCATTTCTCCTACAACCACAAGATCTCCATTATCATTGTATTCCCACTCTCCTGCCAATGTTCCAAAATTATATGATATTGTTTTGTTGGTATCAGCGACCACTGGATATTTTACACCTTTGATACCACCTGCATTTTTATCCATATTGAGCCATCCCCAATGCGATTGCTCAGTATCGGTACTGCAAGCTATTACTTGTACATTTCTCTTTTCGAATTCCTCTAATTTCTCCTGAAATGCAAATAATTCTGTCGGACATACAAACGTAAAATCTTTTGGATAAAAGAAAAATACCACATATTTTTTACCGATATAATCACTTAATTTAAAATTTTCAACAATTTCATATCCATTGTTTACTGCCTGAGCTTCGAACAATGGAGCTTTTTTTCCTACTAATGACATATTTTATTGATTTTATAATATTTAACAATACTAAAATAACAGCACCTGATTTTTTTTGTTGTATTTTAACTGGCAATTTACAATTTATTACCAAAAATAAAAATTCAAAATAATATTGTTAAAAGCAAGGAATAAACCTATTTCTTATTAATATTCAAAAATTCTTTTCTTTTAGGTTCCTCCATTTTTTCAATAGCATAACGCAATGCAGTCCGTGGAATTTGATTATAGTTTTCCATTAAAAAACCCTCTATTGTTTCGGGATCAACTTTCCAGGATTCCCTAAGCATCCAACCTATTGCCTTATGCATTAAATCTTCCTTATTGTCAAGTAATTTTTTTGATAATACCAATGTAGGAAAAATATCACCATTCTTGATAAAAGCATAAGTTGAGACAATAGATATTCTTCTGTCCCAAAGAGATTCTGAAGAACTTAGTTCGTCCAAAAGATCATAATCATAGATACCTGCCAAAATAGCTTTACCAAGAATATAATGAGAAGTTAGGTCAACCAAATCCCAGTTATTGACATAAGATCTGTTTTTTAAATAAAAATCTGAAATTACTTTTAATGTAAAGAAATCTTTTTTTGAATAAGCCTTTTTTGCCCTTTCAGTGATTATAATTAGCCCTGAGAATCTCACTTCATGTATCTCAGATTTCAATAGTTTCTCTATTTCATCATACTCCATATCTTTATATAATGCAGCAGAACTCCTAACTCCTGGATTATCAACTCCAATAAATACATCACCCTCGCCATATTCTCCTTTCCCTGTCTTAAAATAATATTCATTGGTTTTCTTTCTATTAGAATTTGCTTTGGTTTTTAATAATTCTACTAAAGATTCTGCTGTTAGATGTTTCATATAAAAAAGGTTTCAGAAAATTTTTTTGACTATGATGCTACCAAATAAAAAGTATCTAAGTACAAAATTAGAATTTATTTTTTCTTTTTATTTTTCTTCTTGAAAATATCACTAAACTTTTTATTTACTTTGGATTTCTTTTTTATAAAAATATATTTTACAGAAAATGCTTTCCCCATCTTGAATTTAAAATCAGAATTATCATTGTAAAATACAGGTTCCACTGAAACATCGAGTACAATCCTATCTATGGTCAATTCCAATCCTGTTTGTAACACCGGACCAAAAGTTGTTTTAGACTCTCTTTCATCATCACCTTTTAATCGTATAAAATCCAATCCTCCACCTACAAACCAATTAAAACGAGAAGTTATCAATGGACGATGATACCTGCCTAAAAGCATCAAAGAATAATTTGAAATATCATTTTCAGCAATTAAATTTTGTTCCAAGGTAATATTATCTTTAACCCTTTCGACAGCAGTTAAACCAAAATCACCACCCCATCTTATACCTCCTGCAACATCATATTTTTGAGAATAAGCAGTATTTAAAGAGATAAATACTAATAAAACGAATAAAATAATTTGTCTTGTCATTTTTTTATATAAATTTTGTAATTTAACGCTTTAATAGTTGAATTGTGTTTAAAATATTTGATAAAATTAATATTTTAACATATTTTAATATAAATGTTAATTAATTTATATGAGAGTAGTATTGCAAAGATGTAAGGATGCTGAATTACGAATCAATAATTCAATACATTCTTCTATTGGTAAAGGTATTTTAGTTTTGGTAGGCATCGAAAATGAAGATACATATACTGATATAGAGTGGCTTAGCGGGAAAATATCAAGATTGAGAATTTTTAATGATGAAAATGATAAAATGAATCTTTCTGTACAAGATATAGAAGGAGAGATTATGATTGTAAGCCAATTTACACTTTTTGCTTCCAGTAAAAAAGGGAATAGACCTTCGTATATCAATTCCGCACATCCGGATATTGCAATTCCACTTTATGAAAAATTTATAGAAAAAATGAAAATTGATTCAGGATTGAATGTGGTAACAGGAGTTTTTGGTGCAGATATGTCCATAAATCTCACCAATGATGGACCTGTAACAATAATTATTGATTCAAAATTGAAAGAATAGATTATGGAAATAAAAGATTTACAATCAATTGTTGATAACTGGATAAAAACCTATGGCGTCCGGTATTTTGACGAAAAAACCAATATGCTATTACTGATGGAAGAAGTAGGTGAATTATCCAGATTGATGGCAAGAAAATATGGGGAACAATCTTTCAAAAAAGAAATATCTCGAAATGAGATCGATGATAATATAAAAGAAGAAATTGGAGATATTTTCTTTGTATTGACTTGTCTTGCCAATCAAATGCAATTGGATATCGATGAGATAATGAGTAAAAACTTAGAGAAAAAAACAACAAGGGATAATAAAAGGCATATTGAAAACCCTAAACTTTAATAAGGGATTTTAAAAAACTTATAACTATTGTTTATTAGAAATAATTTAAATAAAAAGACTTTCTAATATTTTCTCAAGTTTAACATCCAATTTATCAATTTGTCTGTTATGAGGAATATTTAAATTTTGAAGAATTGTTTCAAATTTTTTATATCCATCAATATCTCTTAATTCAACCCATTCTACAAATAGACTGTCTAATTGAGCTTTATTTTGCTCTGATAGTTTATCAGCAATAAAAACTTTACTATCCCTTGCTATTACAGCATCAGCACTTTCAGGATTACCTTTTCCCATTAATTTTACTTCACATTTATAAATATTATTGTCCTTGTGTAAATAGAAATCAACTTCTCTATTTATTGTTCCTTTTTTAATTCTTTTTGTTTTTGGTTTAATGGAATAGAATTTTTCTGGAACGTCAAAAAGTTTACATAATGAAATCATTAAAGGACCTTCAGTTTGTTTTCCTGCAGTACTCCATAATCCTCCACGTAATGCAGCTCTTTTAACCGCTAAAGTGTTTATTACTATTAAGCTTTCATTTATATTTAGATCAACACTTACTTTATTAAATTTTATAGTTAAATTCAAATCTATATCTTCAATTTTGGTTAATTCTTCAATGGCAGAATAAAGGGTATCATAATGTTCATATGATGCATCAATTACTACTTGGCGAATACCAGAATTGTACATATTAGTAATTGTCTTTTTGTTTAACCCTGAATTTATTGCAATTTCATCAGAAGAAAGGTTCAATGAAAGCATTTCTTTTTTATACCAATCTTTTGAAATATTTTCATTGTTTATTTTTGCAAATGCAATTTTTTTAAAAAATTCAATTACAAATTGTAAAAACTCAGCATTTATTAGTGTTACAATTTCAATTCTATAATCATTGCTAGTAATTAGTTTTTTTATAATATTTTTTGTTACTTGGTCAGTTAGTGTCATTTGCTATCTTATTAAATTCTTCAATTTCTAAAAACTTAGTTTCATATTCATTAAATAATGAGTTAGATTTCTTTGTAGATTTCATATACTCAAAATAATCGTCGTTTAATTCTGTAAGAAAAAACAATCTATTTAAAGATTTTGCGGCCCTTCCAAAAGTTCCACTACCTCCAAATGGGTCAAAAACTAAATCTCCTTTAAAAGAGTAATACTCTATAACCTTTTTACACAATTCTACAGGAAAAACTGCTGTATGATTTCTATTATAAGTTGGGTCAATTTCCCACACATTGCTTGTTTCAAAACCATTTGCAACTTTACTTTTTTCTACAATTTCCTTCGGGTATTGACGGATGTTCCAATCAATAAGTTTTGTTGTTTGTTTTCGATATACCATTATCATTTCTGTAACGGTATTTGGTTTATACCCTAGTGGTTTTCTATGTTGTTGGAAACCACCAACTCTATTTTTTACACTTGTTTCTGGTTTTAGCCAAATAATATCATCTATATATTCCCAACCAGCATTAACAATATAATGATGCAAATCAAATGGGATTGGGTATCTTTTACTTGAATGTTGTCTACTTATTCTAGGAATTATTATTGGAGATGTGTTAATAAGTAAAAAACGTCCTTCTTTTGTTACTCTATGGACTGCCTTAAAAACTTCATCCAAAAAAAATAAATAATCTTGATAACTTGGGTATATTGAATAATCCCTCGCATTGTAATACGGTGGTGAAGTAAATGTTAAATGAATACTTTCATCAGGAACTGATTTTAAGACCTCAAGAACATCTCCATGTACAATAGTATTTTTTAAAAACTCAAAAGTTTCAGTATGATGTAAAGTGCTATCTGAACTATTTTTAGAAAAAAACTCTTTTTCAATTACAGATTGTATCATTTCATTTTTATGATTCCTCAATTTTTTTAACTCATTTGTAATTTCTATATTACCCTTAAAAACTAATAAAGCTCTTATTGCTTGGCTAACAATTTTAGGGTCTTTATCTTTCAATGTAGCAATTAAAAAATCTTTTGATTCAATGTTCCTTTGTCTTCCAATTGAAGATATAATTTCTCTTTTTATTTCTGTTCTTGTTTCCGTAGTAAAAAGTTTATATAGTATTTCAATTTCTCCGTTTAGTTTAAGCTTTCCAATATTTTTTATAGCTGACATTCTCACTTTATAATTTTCATGTTGTGTAAATTTGAATAGCCAGTCTCCTTTATAATTTTTCGGAAGATATCCAAGACTCTCTAAAATGAAATTAACTTTTGAATTATCTTTATCAAATTTAGTAACCAAAGAACGCATTGCCTCCTCTCCATTTTTTTTTGTGTTTTCTATATATTCTTTAGTAAGTTCCATTTTTAATTTATTTGCAACAAAGATATATATTTACCATATAATAATCATTATTTTATAATTTTTTTAACAAATAACAATTATACATCATTTATTTTAATATATATAATAAAAAATAAAACAATATAAATTTTTAGTAATTTATATTATAATTGAACAAAGTAGAAATTTTAATTTCAATAAATAAATTTTAAATACTAAAATATCTTTTTTACTTTTGTATTTCTCATTTTAGGATTCAAAAGAACTAAATATGTCCAAAAAGAAAAAACTGGCAAAAACATTTTACAACAGCGAATTGAGTAAACTTCAGGTTGAACTTGTAAAATTGCAGGAGTGGATTAAGACAAAAGGGTTAAGAGTAGTAGTTATTTTTGAAGGAAGAGATGCTGCAGGAAAAGGAGGTACTATCAAAAGAATAACACAATCCTTAAACCCAAGACATTGTAAGGTGGCTGCACTAGCTTCGCCTACTGAAAGAGAAAAAACACAATGGTATTTCCAAAGATATGTCGCAAATCTACCGGCAGCAGGAGAAATGGTATTATTTGACAGAAGTTGGTACAACAGAGCAGGAGTAGAGAGAGTAATGGGTTTTTGTTCAGAAGAAGAATACTGGGATTTCTTACGTGCATGTCCTAAATTTGAAAATATGCTCATCCACTCTGGAATTATTTTAATAAAATATTGGTTCTCAGTGAGTGAAGAAGAGCAAGAACGCAGATTCAAAAACAGACTTAAAGATCCAACCAAAGTCTGGAAACTTAGTCCAATGGATCTTGAAAGCAGAAACAAATGGGTTGAGTATTCCAAAGCGAAAGATGAAATGTTTACTTATACTGATACAAAGATTTCACCGTGGTATGTAGTAGATGCTGATGATAAAGAACGAGCAAGATTAAATTGTATATCGCATCTGCTTACCATGATTCCATACGAAGCATTGGATTATGGAATCAAGGAATTACCTCCAAGAAAGTACAATAAAGGTTATGTCAGAACTCCAATTGAAGTTCAAACTTTTGTACCGGAAAAGTATTGATAGTATATATTAAAATCAATAAGACCTTTCTTCTATCCCCTCAATAAAGTTTATAAATGCTTTGTTCACAACTTTATTGCCACCAGGAGTAGGATAATCACCTGTAAAATACCAGTCTCCGGTATGTTCCGGAATAGCATCATGAAGATTTTCTATCGTTTGATATATAATCTCAACTTCACAATTTATTTTTTCAGGAGTTACCAATTCTGTTATTTTTTTTGAAATATCTTCATAAGAAAATAAATCATATAATGACTTTATCTCATTTACAATTTTATCTGAAGGCAGATTTTCCTGCGCTTTGCATTTATTATAAACTTCAGTTAGTTTTGATTCCTGTCCAGATTCTTTTATCAATTCTACCAATGCCCTGAAAGCTATAAATTCTTTCATACGAGACATATCAATACCATAACAATCCGGGTACCGAATTTGAGGAGCAGATGATAAAACAATAATCTTTTTAGGGTTCAATCTTGATACTATAGTTATAATACTATCCTTCAAAGTAGTCCCTCTTACTATACTATCATCGATAAGAACCACAGTATCTTCATTATCTTTAACTATTCCATAAGTCACATCATACACATGAGATACAAGTTCATTTCTACTATTATCTTTAGTAATAAAAGTACGTAATTTTAAATCTTTTACAATAAGATTCTCCAATCTGAGCTGTTGATTAAATACTTGAGCTATTTTTTCTTTATTGCCATCACAATCCTTCAAACTTAAAAGTTTTTGCTCATTCAAATATTCTTTCAATCCTTCAACAAGACCATAAAATGCTACATTTGCAGTATTGGGAATATATGAAAATATGGTATTGCTAAGATCGTAATCTATTGTTTCTAATACTGATTCTGTGAGATTGTAACCCAATTGTTTTCTTTCATTATAAATATCTCTGTCTGTTCCTCTCGAGAAATAAATTCTTTCAAAAGAACAAGATTTTTTCTCTTTGGGTTCTGTGAATTTATTTACTATAACTCTGCCATCATTTTTCACTACTAGAACATGACCTCCTGGAATCTCCTGTATTTTATCATAAGAAATATTAAAAGTAGTCTGAATAGCAGGTCTTTCAGATGCTGCCACTACCACTTCATCATCCTGATAATAATAAGCTGGCCTTATACTATTTGGATCTCTCATCAGAAATGCATCCCCATTTCCAATGATACCTCCGATTACAAATCCTCCATCAAAACTTCTGCTGGCTTTTGATAAAACTTTGGTAACATCCAGATTTTTACTTATCAGTTCTGTCAATTCATTATTGTCATTATGTCCTAATGATTTATAATGATCGAATTGCTGTTGAACCTCCCTATCGAGAAAATGCCCGATTTTTTCCAATACAGTGATAGTATCAGATTTTCTGGAAGGGTGCTGTCCATAGGAAATCAATTCATCAAATAATTCATCTACATTGGTAAGATTAAAATTTCCTGCCAATGCCAAAGTCCTGGTTTTCCAATTGCTTCTTCTTATTACAGGGTGAACATTTTTCATAGAATTGCCACTGTGAGTACCATACCTCAAGTGCCCCATCAATACCTCTCCGGTATATCTCAAATTGGTTTTCAAATAATTGGCATTATTTAAATTTTTCCTTTTCAAACCTTTAAATTCACTATATATATCTTCAAATAATTCTTTGAGATTATCTTCTTTATTAGTCCTTAATCTATCCATATAAGAAGTACCGATATCAGGATTTATTTTAACTGTAACTACACCTGCACCATCCTGCCCCCTATTTCTTTGCTTTTGCATTAAGAGTTGCAATTTTGTCAACCCATACAAAGAAGTTCCATATTTTTTTTGATAAAAACTCAAGGGTTTTAGTAACCTGACAAATGCCATTCCGCATTCATGCTTTATTAATTCACTCATTTGTAATTTCTGCTTTTGATCTTTTCCATAAAATTAATACACATATTGCTCCAATAAATACAAGAATAATAGAAATATATTGAGCCTGAGAAAGGTTAAATCCCATAAAATCATATCTAGGATTAACCCTTATTGTTTCTATTAAAAATCTTTCTATTCCCTGGAAAAATACATAAATGAAAAATAAAATTCCCGGCACTTGTATTTTTTTTCTTATACTCCACATAAAAATGAATAAAATCAACATAGAAAATGATTCATAGATAGGTGTAGGAAATACGGGAGGAATCAATTCTTTACAATAATGTGCCTGACATCCTGCCATTGCCACTCCTTCATTTATAACATTATGCGGATAATTATAAGCCCATAACCAATCAGGTAAAATAAACCAACCCGGTTTTGCCATTTCATTTACAATTCCCCAGTCACCATCACCTGAAAAATGACAACCTAATCTACCAATTCCATATCCAACCACAATAGCCAAAGCAGCCATATCCATCATTTGAATAGGGGGAATACCAAGTTTTTTAACATAATAATATACCACTATAAATGCTAATATAAGTCCTCCATAAATAGTAAGTCCTGAACCGGAAAATAATTGACCAACAGGATCTTGAAAAAATAAATCCAGATTTTCAAATACAGAAAATAATCTGGCTTACCTATCAGCCCTGAAATTGCAGCTGCAATAGTTATATCACCAGTATATTCATAAGGATGAAATAGCCTCTTTACATCTTCGGTATTTTTCTCTTTTTTTCAAATCATAATAATAATATGCTAAGCTCAATATACCAAAAATAATACCTCCTATTAAATTTCCTTTTGTAGATAAAATTATTCCTGCAGGATCTACTTTGAATGTTTCAAAATCCTGAATTATATATAAAAGTTTAAATCCTATAAAAAACCCCAAAATGACATTTATGGCAAAAAACAAATATTTATTACCTGATTTGGATGCAGATTTTACAATTGGTTTTAATATTCCTTCTTTTTCTTTTCTTTTTAATTCCAGCCTCAATACATAAGCACTTCCCAAAAATGCTAGGGCTAATAAAAATCCAAAAGTTTTGAAAACCGATGTCCAATTATCGTACGGAGTACCAAAAACATCGTGAAAAAAATATGACAAATCCGGATACATAATAAAATATTTTTATCTTGATTTCGTAAAATTAATGCAAATTTAAGTTTTATTATTATTTGTAACTACTAAGTTGACGGAATTAATAAAAATATAATAAATTTGAGCATTTTTTAAATTATAACAACTAAAGTCAAAAAATTTGAAGTCAATACTATTTTCCATACTATTTTTTTCAGGATTATTGATATTTAATCCAACTTTAGCAAAAGGTCAAGTATCATATAGCATAGACTTTGGAGTCCTGGAAGGAAATAATGGAAATATGTTTGGTGACACTACCTTTCAGATCCCATCCAAAACCAATACTTTCCGAAATGGCTTTGTTGTGGGATTAAAAGGAGTATTCGGAACTTATGGATTTTTCCTAAGTCCAGGAATATATTATCAGGATTATACTGTTCAAAATGACTTCAATATAGTTTCACCATTTGAAAAAAGCCCAGAATAAGGACAATAAAACCAAAACTAATAGTAGGCTATCAATTAGACATTATTCCTGATTTATTAAAAATGAACTTTGGAGGTGGAGCCAATGTAAATTATATATTCTCAATAGAAAATAATATTGAAAGGTATAACATAAAAACACTTAAAGATATTTATTTTGGATACAATCTGATTTTGGAATTGATATCAAATATATAAATATTAATTTAAGCTATGAAAAATCATTAAAAGACGTTGTTATCGATAATAATAAATTTGATTTTCTAATACTAAGTTTAGGTTTCAATTTTTAATTATTCACAGAAAGTCCCTTTAATTAAAATAATGTTAAAAAAAGCAGCTTTCCCTCCTTTAAATTTAATATATCTATTTATTTTTTGTATCTTCGCGAGTTATTTATAAATATAAAAATATATGTCAGAAAATACTAATCAAGAATATAATGCCAGTAATATTCAGGCTCTTGAAGGTTTGGAAGCCGTTCAAAAACGTCCTGGAATGTATATTGGAAGTACAGATGAAAAAGGATTACACCATTTGGTATGGGAAATTATCGATAACTCAATAGATGAACATCTGGCAGGATATTGCGATACAATAGATGTAACAATTTTAAAGGATAATAGTGTATCTGTTTCTGACAATGGTAGAGGAATACCTGTTGATATTCAGGAACAATTCCAAAAATCAGCTTTAGAAGTTGTAATGACAGTTTTATATGCCGGAGGTAAATTTGATAAAAATACTTATAAAGTTCTCGGAGGTCTTCACGGTGTAGGGGTTTCCGTCGTTAATGCATTATCTAAAAACTGATTGCTAAAGTTCAAAGAAAAGGCAAGATATATCAACAAATATATGAATATGGAATTCCAAAATCTGAAGTTGAAATAATTGGTGAAACCGAAAAAACAGGAACTGAAATTGTTTTCACTCCTGATGATAAAATGTTCGAAACCACTATTATAGATACCAATACTTTAATTCACAGATTCAAAGAATTGAGTTTTTTGAATAAAGGTTTGAAAATCACACTTACAGATGAAAGGAATGTTCAAAAAAATGGGGAATATAAATATTATGAATTTTATTCTGAAGGTGGATTGAATGAATTTGTAAAATATCTCGATGAGGGAAGGTCTTCTATTTCTCCTGAACCTATTTATATTTTTGGTGCCAAAGATGATGTAGAAGTTGAAGTTGCAATAAATTACAATACTGGTTACAAAGAAAATATTTATTCTTTTGTCAATAATATCAGAACGAATGAAGGAGGAACTCACGTTCAAGGATTTAGAAGGGCATTGTCAAGAGAATTTAAAAAATATGGTGACCTTAACGGACTTTTCAAAAAACTAAAAATTGAGATATCAGGAGAAGATTACCGTGAAGGAATGACTGCTGTAGTTTCAGTAAAAGTCCCTGAACCACAGTTCAAAGGACAAACAAAAGGAGAGTTGGGAAATTCCGAGATAACATCTATTGTTTCTCAAATTGCTGGAGATCAAATATCTATTTTTCTTGAAGAACATCCCAAGATATCAAAATTGATAATAGAGAAAATCATACTGGCAGCTACTGCTAGAAATGCAGCAAGAAAAGCCCGAGAATTAGTACAGAGAAAAAATGTGCTTACCTCAGGTGGACTTCCGGGCAAATTGGCAGACTGTAGTTCCCGAGATGCTTCCATCTCTGAACTTTTTCTTGTCGAGGGAGATTCTGCGGGAGGTACTGCCAAACAAGGAAGAGACAGGGTTTTTCAAGCTATTCTTCCTTTAAGAGGTAAAATCCTGAATGTAGAAAAAGCTCTCGAACATAAAATATATGAAAATGAAGAGATTAAAACCATGTTTGTCGCTTTAGGTGTCTCGATTGAAGAAATAGATGGTGAAAAAATACTAAACATCGATAAATTAAGATATCATAAAGTTATAATCATGACAGATGCCGATGTGGACGGAAGCCACATTGCTACTCTAATTCTTACTTTCTTCTTCAGATATATGAAAGAGCTTATAGAAAATGGTTATATCTATATTGCAAACCCACCATTGTATCAAGTTAAAAAAGGTAATCAAACTCCCGTTTATTGTTGGTCAGACAAAGAAAGAGATGAAGTCACAACCCGATTAACAGGCGGTAATGAAGAAAAAAATATAAAAATACAACGATATAAAGGTTTGGGTGAAATGAATGCCGAACAACTTTGGGAAACTACTATGGATCCGGAAACACGAACTCTGAAAAAAGTAACTATCAATGATGGTCTTGAAGCTGATAGAGTGTTCTCAATGTTGATGGGAGACGAAGTGCCACCTCGTAGAGCATTTATAGAAGAAAATGCAGCTTATGCTAATGTAGATATTTAAGTCTATGCCTCTTTTCTTGATGGATAATTCACATATTGATTTTCAATTTGCTGTGTGGAAAATAACAGAAAATCTTTCTTTTTTCCTCGACAAATTGGATTTTGATAATTTTGATAATTCAAAAATAAGTTCTTTTTACCCCAGTAGATTCAAAGAATGGGTAGTTCCCAGATTTTTGCTTTATTCATTGCTCAAAGAAAATGATTTCTATTGTGAAACAGATGATTTTGGAAAACCATTTTTAAAAGATTCTGATATTAATATATCTTTCAGTCATGATAAAAAATGGGCTACTTCCATCATATCAAAAAAGGAAATTGGTATCGATATCCAAAGAACATCGGAAAAATTATTTTCAATTAAAGACAGAATATTTTCTCAATCTGATTTGAATACTTGTACAAACCAAGACGATATCAATTGTCTTTTAAAACTTTGGACAATAAAGGAAGCTGTTTATAAAGCTTATGGTAAAAAAGAACTGGATTATAAAAATGATATTATTATAAGGGGAAAAGATATCGTCAGCGTCATAAATAAGGACAAATTAACGTACAATTATAATTATATTTCTTATTTTTATGATGATTTTTGTATCTCTGTAGTTTTTAATCAATAGATAGCTATGAATAAATTTATTTTTTTTTCACTATTGTTCTTATCATTTTTAGGTTGTAAAAAATCTTCAAACGATAGTATCAATAGTAATACCGAAACCGTAGAATTATTACCGGAGCAATTTGAAAAATTTTACTATCAGTTCCATAGTGATTCCGCATTTCAGATTCAACACATTATATTTCCTTTGGAAGGAAAAGCCAAACTCAGTATTGGAACTCAAGACACTACATTTACCACATATATGGCTGCGGAAGATTGGAAGATAAATAAACTATTTGATGCTAATAATCCACAATTTAAAAGACAATTTTTTAAAATAAATGATAATCTGATTATTGAAAAAATCTCCGGTGCAGAGGGACTATTCTACTTAGAAAGAAGATTTGCAAATTTGGGAGACGAATGGAATTTAATATATTACTCTGAAATAAAATAAGTATTCAAAAATAAAAACTCAATACAAAGTGAATCTATTAAGAAATAAACATTATAACTTACTTTAATTCACAAACATATAAAACCTTAAACAAATGAACAACAATTATGTAGCTATAATGGCAGGAGGGGTAGGAAGTAGATTTTGGCCTGCAAGTAGTGAAGAGAAACCAAAACAGTTTTTAGATATAGCCGGTACAGGAAAATCATTGCTTGAGGAAACATATATGAGATTTAAAAAAGTTTTTCCAAAGTCAAATATTTTTATTGTTACTAATTCAAAATATAAAAAATTAGTTCAAAATACCATAAATGATATCGCAGAGGAAAATATTATAATAGAACCATCGAGAAATAATACAGCTCCATCGGTAGCATATACAACATTTAAACTACATTCATTGAATAAAGATGCCAATATTGTTATTGCTCCATCCGATCATATCATATCAAAGGAAAAAGTATTTTTAGATAAAATACAAATAGCCTTGGAATTCACAAAAAACAATGATTCTATTCTTACCCTTGGTATTACTCCTGACAGACCAGACACCGGATATGGATATATAGAAAAAGGCCAAAAAATAAATGATAGCAATTTATATACAGTACAAAAATTCAAAGAAAAACCTGATTATAACACTGCTTTGTCTTACATAGAAAGTGGTAATTACCTGTGGAATGCTGGTATTTTTATTTTTTCTGCTCAAAATATGATGTCCAGCTTAAAAAAATATGCTAGTGAAATATACAAGATTTTCAATAATGGTGTTTCTATATACAATACTGAAAAAGAAAGTGAATATATAAATTCTGAGTATCCAAAATCACCAAAATATCAATAGACTATGCTATAATGGAAAAAGCTGATAATATTTTTACATTAGAATCCGATATTGGTTGGTCTGACTTAGGAACATGGAATTCACTACATGCTTTTGTTGATAAAGATGAAAATAACAATGCTGTTATAAACACTGAGGCAGATTTGATAAATTGCAATAATAATATCATAAAACAAGCGGTAATAAAAAAGTAGTAATCAAAAATCTTGATGGATTTATAGTGGTCGATGAAAATAACACTTTATTGATATATCCTAAAAATTTGGAACAGGAAATAAGGCATATTCAAAAATAAACATACTTGTTTTTTGAGAAAAATAATAAAAAACATAAAATCGCTATTGTAGCCAATACCAATGAATATTTATAACTTTAGGTTAAATATACTGGAAGTATTATTGAAAAACGATTTTGAAATTTTCGTTATAGCTCCTATTGATGAATATATCTCCACAAGGAAAATTATCCAGATATCACTCATATTTCATTAAAGCAATTAGGAAGAGATAGCACAAATCCCTGGAAAGATATCAAATTATATTTCGAACTAAAAAGAATTTACAAAAAATCAACCCAGATATTATTTTGCACTACACAGTCAAACCTAATATTTATGGTGGATTTGCAGCAGGACAATCTGAATATCCCTTCGATAGCAGTTGTTACTGGTTTGGGATATGCATTTATCCACAATGGAATTGTAAAAACAATAACTAAAATTCTATATAAAAACAGTAACAAATATCATAAAACGATCATTTTTGAAAATGTCGATGATAAAAATCTATTTATAAATCTTAGTTTAATGCCAGCCTCAAAAGGTATAGCAGTAAAAGGTTGTGGTGTAAATACTAAATACTATGCTCCTATAGAAAAAAAAGCTAATGATAAAATAATTTTTTCATTCATAGGAAGACTATTATATGATAAAGGGGTAATGGAATTGTAGAAGCAGCACATATTATCAAAACCAAATATCCAAAAACTGAATTTTGGCTTCTTGGCGAGATGACCATTCCAATCCTGCGATGGTTAGAGAAGAAGATCTTTGCTTTGGTCAAAAAAATAAAACCGTAATTTATCATGGTTTCAAAGATGACATAAAAAAATACATATCACTATCAGATTGTATAGTTCTGCCATCATATCGCGAAGGTATGTCCCGATCAATCACTGAAGGTATGTCAATGGGAAAACCTATAATTACCACTGATACTGCTGGATGCAGAGAAGCAATTGAAAATAATATTCATGGATATATTGTTCCTATTAAAGATATTGACAACTTAGCTCTGGCAATGGAAAATTATCATTATGCCATTAGATCAAAGAATGGAAATGGGCAATGCAGGAAGAATCAGGGCTGTAAAAGAATTTGATGATAAAAATTATTGGAGATAATATCTATGCAATCATTTCAGAATTAATCAATTGAAACATTGAAAAAAAATGATAATAATAGAATACTGATGATTTCTTATTATTACCCTCCTATGGGCACAATAGGATTTCTAAGGAACTATTTTTTTTCTAAATCTTTTTCTGCAATTTTTAATAATGTATATGTTATCACCACGAAATATCCTCCAATATTAAATAAAACAGCACCAAACACAGATTTTGTAAAAATAAACAGAGTTCCCAATTTTGATTATCGTAATTTGATGAACTTTTTTCCAAATAACAAAAAGGCTATCCGGAACAATATAAACCTTAAAAGCAAAAATAAATTTGTAGAATTTAGCAGAAAAATAATTGATAGTTTTCCATTCAACATATTTTTTGGTGAAGGTGGTTTCATTTATATATTATTCGCTATTATTCGTAGTATTAGACTAATAAAACAGAATAAAATCAATTATATTTATAGTTCTTTCCGCCCATTCTCGGATCATTTTATATCTTTCATATTAAAATTAATATTCCCAAAGTTGATTTGGATAGCAGATTTCAGAGATTTACCTATTGATAATTTGAGAAATAATGTATTTTGTCCAAAACTTCATAGAGTAATTTATAAACGAATATATTCCAAAGCAAACTTTTCAATAACTGTTTCTGAAGGACTTGCTAAAAGTTTGCAAACAATCGTCCCAAATATTGAAGTATTCCAAAATGGAATATATAATTTATTTGAATCACCAAATATTTCAAAATTCAATAAATTCACGATAAGTTATACTGGTTCTTTATACCCCAACTATAGTAATCCGGTTCCAATATTAGAATCAATAAAAGAATTAATAGACTCTGATAAAATTGATATTCAATACTTTCAATTAGTTTACTGTGGCAAAGATTATCTACTTTGGCAAGAATATATCGAAAAGTATAATCTTCAAAATATTTCATTAATCAAGAATGAAATCACACTTCAGGAATCTATTGAAATCCAAAGTAAAAGTCACATAAACCTCATCCTCTCCTGGGCATCTAAACAGCAAAAAGGAGTTATAACCGGAAAATTTTTTGAGTATCTAAATACTGGAAATCCCATTTTATGCATAATAAATGGAGAAAAAGATCAGGAACTTGAAAAAATATACACAGATTTAAAAATTGGAAAAATCTTCTATGAAAATGATAATGATAAAATTAAAGATTGGATATGGAAATTTTTCACAGAATGGCAAAACGATGGTAAAATTGAATTTGAATACAATCAGGAATTATTAGAAAATTATTCCTGGAGTAATAAAACGAAAGAATTGAAAAACATTTTGTTCGACAATTAATTTTTTTCATTAAATATCAATTTAGTTTTTATTTTTACATTAGATTTAACATGATTAATATTAAATCACTTTAAATCATTGAATTACAAAATTTTAAATAAATGAATATTATAATATTATATGGAGGAAAATCAGCAGAACACGAAATTTCTATTTTGTCTGCCAATAATGTTTTCAATTATCTTGACAAAAAAAGGTATTCACCAATACTCATAAAAATTGACAAAGAAGGAAACTGGTTGACTGATAAAGAATTTTTAATCCATAATAATTTTTCAGAAATTAAAAATATCTCTGATTTTAAACCATTGGATAAGATTATGTTATCTCCAAGGTCCAAATACCCATTTGTACTCAATACCGATGATATTATTTCATTTGGAGCTGATGCAGTATTTCCTGTATTACATGGCCCAAACGGTGAAGACGGTTCAGTACAGGGAGTATTAAAAACCTTGAATATCCCATTTGTAGGCCCATCAGTTTTGGGATCTGCAGTAGGAATGGACAAAGAAGTAATGAAAAGATTATTGAAAGAAGGAGGAATAAAAATTGGGGATTATATAACTGCAAGATATAATGAAATACCTGATTTCGAACAAGTAAAATCCAAACTTGGATTACCTGTCTATATCAAACCTGCCAATATGGGATCTTCTGTTGGAATATCTAAAGTCACAGAACAAAATCAATATATCGATGCAATAAATCTCGCCTACCAATTCGATACTAAAATTGTGATAGAAGCAAATATCACCGGCAGAGAAATTGAATGCGCTATTATCGGTAATGAAAAACCAGCTTCTTCAGTTCCAGGCGAGGTTATAGCCTATAAAGATTTTTATAATTATGAAGCGAAATATATCGATGATAAAGGATATAAACTTGTGATTCCTGCAGAATTGGAAAATGGTATCTCTGATAAAATTCGTGATATAGCTGTAAGAACATTTCAAATACTTGAATGCGAGGGTCTGAGCAGAGTTGATGTTTTCCTTGACAAAAATAATGAAGTCATTGTAAATGAAATAAATACATTACCGGGATTCACCAAGATAAGCATGTATCCAATGCTATGGAAAGAATCCGGAATAAAATACGAAGAACTTATATCGAAATTAATAGAGCTTGCTATCGATAGACATCAACGTGATAGTAATTTAAAGATGAGTATTTGAAAATAATAATTCAATCCATTTTCTTTGAAGGTCTGTGGCATCTGTGCGAAATCTATGAATAATAACATAATTTATTTCAAATAATTTAACACGGACTGCATAGAATATAAAAGTGTAATGTATTTCTTTAAAAATAAATTAAAATAATATAAATTAGAAAAAAGTGAATAGAATTCCTTTTGTGAGATACTACCGTAAATTCAAAAGAATTGTTTAATAATGCCCCAAAGCAGAAACTATAACGACAAGTTGATCAGGTTCTTCTATGATTTGATAAATCAAGCGATCTTTTTTATTCAGGCGCCGACTCCAATAGCCGAATAAAGTATATTTCAATAATTCAGGATTTCCGGAACCACTGTAAGGATGTTCTGCAAGTTCTTGTATTATTTTTTCTAATTTTCGTATTGTAATTTTATCACCTGATCTAAAAATACGTTGAATGTCTTTTTTTGCAGTTTCTTTAACATCTACATAATACTTTCCCATAAATTATAAGGATCTATACGTGTTGATTTTTCTTTTTTTGTCGATAATATTTTCTTAACAAAATCAGGATCATAGTCTTTTTCACCATTCGTTCTTGCTATTTTAAATGTGATTTGCATTTCTTTAATAAAGATTTCAACTTCTAATTTCTCTCACCTTTCTGTTTTGATGATGATTGGCTTCCATGATTGATTTTTTTCATTTTAACAATTTTGCTTATAAGTTCATTCTCTTTTGCTAAAACATAAATACTTAGATAATTTAACCTTTTTATATATTTTTGAATTAATCTTCTTAATTTGATTTCATCTTTGCCATTTTTTGAAAAGTCATAACAAATACAGAATAACTAAGAAATAAAACATAAATCTGCAATTTTGTCATATAATTCAAAATGGTATAATATATGATGATACTATGTCGATAGATAAAATCTAAAATTAATTCTTAATATTTCATAACTAAAAAAATATAAAGATTATGGCTAAAAAAATTAGCTTTGATGCAGATGCAAGAAACAACCTTAAAGTCGGTATTGATGTGCATTAGCAGATGGTAAAAGCAACATTAGGGCTCCTAAAGGGTAGAAATGTAAATCACAGAAAAGTTTTGGAGCATCACAAATTACCAAAGATGGTGTTTCAGTAGCTAAAGAAATAGAATTGCAAGATCCAATCGAAACAGCAAAGTTAGATGGTAAAAGAAGTTGCTTCAAAACAGCTGATTGGCCGGAGAGGCGGTACTACCACCATATTACACAAGCAATAGTAAATGTCGGATTGAAAAATGTAATCTCCGGAGCTAATCCAATGGATATTAAAAGAGGTATAGATAGCTAAACTGTTGCTCTTGTAGAGGAAATGAAAAAAATGTCCGAAAGTGTAGATGATTTCAAAAATAAACAGAACAGGGTTCAATTTCAGCCAATAACGATAGTCTAATAGGTAAACTTATAGCAGTAGCGCTTGCGAAAAGTTTTCAAAGATGGCATTATCACCGTTGAAGAAGCTAAAGGTACTGAAACTTATGTTGAAGTAGCGTTGAAGGTATGCAATTCGACAGAGGATATCTTCTCCATACTTTATTACCGATGTTGATAAAAAGTTGACTGAATATGAAAATCCATTGATTCTTATCCACGAGGCAAAAAATACAATAAATATCCAGGAATTATTACCAGTATTAAAAATCTAGAAGCACAAACAGGAAGACCTTTACTTATTATTGCTGAGGATGCGGATAGCCAACCATTAGGCTTTGTTGTAAAGCAGCATCAAGAGATTGAAAAATAGTTTAAAGCTCCAGGAATATGACAGAAGAAAAGCTATGTTGGAAGATATTGCTATTTTGACAGGAGGAACTGTAATTTCCGAAGAACAAGGTTATAAAATTGGAAAATGCTGATCTTGACTTATTAGGGAACAGCCGAAAAAACAGTGGTTGATAAAGACAATACTACTATAATAAATGGTAAAGATCTTGAAGCTATAAAAGCAAGAATTAAACAAATAAAACAACAAATAGAAACTACTACTTCAGATTACGATAAAGAAAAACCCCTCAAGAAAGGACTTGCTAAATTGGCAGGTGGCTGTTCTTTATGTTTGGTGCTCCTCTTGCTCGAGGTGGAAATGAAAGAAAAGAGATAGAAAAAGACGATGCAATCGCCCATGCTACCAGAGCTGCTATCGAAGAAGGGGTATAGTTCCCGGTGGTGGTGTTATTTTCATCAGACAGCTAAAGCTCGATCCATTGAAAACACAAAATGATGATGAAAGGATAGTGTAGAAATAGTTAAAAAAGCATTGGAAGCTCCTATCAAAACAATAGCAGTAAAATGCAGGAATGGAAGGGCAATCTCGCCAGAAGTATAAAAACGGTAAAGATATTGCGGTTATAATGCTAAGGATGATAAATTTGAAGATCTAAAAAAGCTGGTATTATAGACCCAACTAAAGTAAGTAGAGAGTTTTGAGCGTTTCTATCGCAAAGCGATTTTGACAAATCGAAGTAGTAATTAATGACATCAAAGCAAGCAAGACAATCCTCCTATGCTCTCCAATATGGAATGCCAGGGATATGTAATATTATATCTTCCCTTTTACATAAAAAATTAAAAGAGCTGTTTTTTTCGTAGCTCTTTTTTTATAAATCTATATTACAATATCGCTTATTAATCTATTTTTGTTATTTTTTAACAACTTTAATAGAATATTTATTTACCTTAATAATCGTTTATTTAAGGAAACTGTAAGAAAAGTGAATTTAATTTTTCATATATTTGTTTTTTAAAGTTAATTGATGAAAGAATTTAATTTTAAATCATATAACCTAATAGTTGGCTGTGTATCATAATACGATGTCCGTAGTATTTTGTCATATTTTTGATAATCAGAAGTATTTATAAATTATTTTTTATTCTCGCTCCTGTTTTTATTCTTCTATCTGTTATTTTGGACTACAGAGTGATAGCTAAATTTGGTATTTTGTTATATAATCTGCTTAGATACAAAACCAGTTTGGGAATTCTTGCCGTGATTTTTTCTATAATTGGCTTACCTTTTGTTGCTGCTGCTATGTTCTACAATTCATTTATGAACTTCAGAACAAAAATGGCAAATAAAAAGAAATTTACCGAATACGTAGAAATAGAAGAAAAAAAGAAAGATGATAATCTCGATTTGAATTCGGAAATCAAAGTCAAATCTTACGAAGATCTTTTTGAATAAATTTATCCTACCATGATTGTAAAAAGCATAATGTTATTTTCATATATTGTGTTTCTTACATATGATTTCTTTATATTATTTCTAAGGAAGAAATTTATAACTTATACATCATCAATCGATAAAATAGAAGCTCTCCCATTTGTCTCTATCATAATAATCGGTAGAAATGAAGCAAATAATATTCAAAAATGTTTGCAATCTATTCATGACAATTCCTATCCAAAAAACAAATATGAAATAATCTATATCGATGATCATTCTGATGATAATTCGATAGAAATATTATCTAATATTGATTTCAACAATTTTAAATTTCTCGAACTTAAGGATTACATCAATAATGAAAATATCAATAATTTCAAAAAAGAAGCAATTCGTATTGCTATAGATAACTCCAAATCAGATTTTATAATACAATCCGATGCAGATGTTATTGTACCAACCGATTGGATTTATTTTCATTCAGTGAATTTACTTTCTTCTGAAAAAACTTTTAATACCGGTCCGGTATTTTATAGCTTCTCTAAAGGAATTTTGGGAAATTTTCAATATTATGATTTGATAACAACTATGGGAGTAACTTGTGCCGGAATAGCTTCTGAAAAATTTTTTCTCGCAAATGGAGCTAATATGAGTTTCACAAAACAAATTTATTATGATATAAATTCAGAATCTACAACCCTGGCTTCTGGTGATGATGTATTTTTTATTCAGGAATGCAAAAATAACTCTGAAATAAAAATAAATTTTATAAAACACAAAAATGCTTATGTCATAACTCAGGCCGAAACAACAATAGGAAATTTCATAAAACAAAGAGTGAGATGGGGAACGAAAACAGTGTTTTATAAGGATAAATGGTTGAAATCTATGATTTTACTAGTATTTATGAGCAATTCTCTATTAATCATAGATTTTATCTTATCCATAAATATCTTTTCTGCACTATTTTTATTTTTTTTCTTTTTGATTTTGAAATTAATAATCGACATATTTTTTATAAAATCAATTATAAAATTCTACAATTTAAAATCCAATCTAATTTCAATTATCATTTCTTTAATCTTATATCCTTTCTATATCACTATAATAGGAATAATGAGTTTATTTCACAAAGAATATGAATGGAAAGGGAGAAGAGTAAAATAAAAAAAGGGAGAATTAGC